>NZ_JBLWTL010000001.1:0-381406 GCF_048270095.1 Maricaulis sp.
TTCCGGCAACTGTATCAGGCGATGAAGGGCTTGGCGTCTCTGAGCATGGCGTTGAGGATGGTTATGAGCTTTCTGGCGACGGCGATGAGGGCGAGTTTTTTGGGTTTTCCGGCGTCGAGGAGGCGTTGGTAGAAGGCGCGGATGCGCGCATTGGTTCGCACCGCGCTGAGGGCAGCCATATAGAGGGCGCGCCGAACGCGACCACGGCCGCCGCGGATGTGTCTCTGGCCTCGCATGGTGCCGCTATCGCAGTTGAACGGCGCGAGCCCGGACAAGGCGGCAATGGATCCGGGCTGGCGCAAGCCGAGTTCGGGCATCAGCGCCAGCAAGGTGACCGCCGATACGAAGCCGATGCCCGGCGCCGTGCGCAACAATGCGGCCTGGCGCTGGAGTTCGCCGTCCTGCTCGATCAGGAGCCCGATGGAAGCTTCCAACTCGCCGACGGCCCTGTCGAGCCAGGCGATGTGCGCCGCCAGACTGGCCAACACGGGCTGACACAGGCCGCGCGCCTCGCTCAGCCGGACTTTCTCGGCAGCGCGTTCAGCGGTCAACTGATCACGCCTTTTGTGCAAGTCCGACAGATGTTTGCGGCTGGCGTCTACGGCTTCTTGCGGTGGCGGTGCCAGCCGTTCGCCCAGCTCGCACAGCATCGCCGCATCGATCCGGTCGGTCTTGGCCAGACGCCCGGTGGCCTGGGCATAACGGCGCGCCTGGGTCGGGTTGAGGCGGGCATGGCGGATGCGTGCCTGTCCCAGCGCGCAGCGCAAAACCCAGTCATAGCCACCGGTCGCTTCGAACACGATGAAGGGGTCGGTGCCGCCCAGCGGCTGCAGCCACTGTTCAATGGCCGGGGCGGTATTGTCGATCCGGTGATGGCCGGTGACGGGATGAAAAAGATCGAGATGGGCTTTGGCCACATCGATTCCAATGCAGATTGGGTGTAAGGTCATCAGGTCTGTCCCTGTGGTGCGACGTCCGCTGTGAACGGCGTCGTGCAACTGTTCAGGTTGGAACGCAGATACGCGCGAAGGGGCCATGCCGGAACACGGCTTCCTTGCAGAGCCAGGGGTCTAACGGCCTCCTTCGCGCAGTCTTCCTAGCACATCCGCGATACACAGGGGTCTACCCCTCGCTGGTGGTGCGAGCTCAACACAACTCCGGTCGGCCCCGGAACAAGTCCGGGGGAAAATGTAATGTGAGGTTCGGGGAGGAAGTCGCCCTAGCTCCGGTGCTCGGGATTCTCGTAGTCAAACCGGCAGCCGGCCTTCCAGGCGTTGCGGTCATTGCCGTGATTGGGCAGGCCGCCGGCGGATTTGAGCATGTGGGCGAGGTGCATCAGATTCCAGCTCATGATGGTGGTGTTGCGCTGGGTGAAATCATTATCGAAACCGGCGCCGTCATCGCCATAGCTGGCGCCCGGTCCGGCCTCGCCGATCCAGCCGCAATCGGCCTGGGGCGGGATGACATAGCCCAGATGTCCCAGGGCGTAGTGCATGGTCATGGCGCAATGCTTGATACCGTCCTCATTGCCGGTGATGACGCTGCCGCCGACCTTGCCGTAGAAAATCGACTGGCCTTTTTCGTTCAGCTTGCCGGACTCGGCATAGAGCCGCTCGATCAGGCGGCGGCAGACGGAACTTTCCTCGCCGAGCCAGATCGGCGTGCCGATCACCAGGATATCGGCGGCCATCACCTTGGCGCTGAGCCTGGGCCAGTCATCGCGGGCAAAACCGTGCTCGGTCATGTCCGGATAGACGCCGGGCGCGAGATCGAAATCGACCGGGCGCAGCATTTCCACGGCGACGCCATTGGCGGCCATGATGGCGCTGGAGACATCGAGCAGCATCTCGGTGTGAGACGGCGTGCCGGTCGGTTTCAGCGTGCAGTTCAGGAAGAGCGCTGACAGGGAGGAGAAATCGAAGTCATGGCCTTCACACAAGGTTTTTTGTTTCGCGTTGAGAACCATGGCTCGCTCCTTCTGCAGTTAAAGATCCCGATAGGGTAAAACGTCCGGCCTGGGCAAAAGTTCCGGGAAAGGCCGGGAAAACGGGGCCTTCGCGGTAAAGCCGGAACGCCTCCCGGGGCGCTGCGGCGCCATGTCACCTGTCACCGCGCGCTGTGCTTGATAAGTGTCAATCAACCTATCCGCCCAAGCCGGAGCGATCAATGACGCCCTCCCCGACCCTGCTCAAATATGCCCGCCAGAACACACCGCGCTATACCAGCTATCCCACGGCACCACATTTCCATGCCGGCATTGATGGCGACGTGTTTGGTGACTGGCTGGGCGCGCTGGACACGGATGCGGCCGGCTCGCTCTATCTCCACATCCCCTGGTGCCGCGAGATGTGCTGGTATTGCGGCTGCTCGACGCGGGCAACGACGCGCGATGAACCGGTCGCGACCTATGCCGCAACCTTGCTGAAGGAAATCGATCTGGCCGCCAGCCGCCTGCCGGGCCGGCCGCGCATCGCCCACATCCATTTTGGCGGCGGCACACCGACCATTCTCAGCGAAGACCAGCTCACCGCGGTCATGGAAAGCCTGCGCCAGCACTTCGACGTGCTGGATACCGCCGAGATCGCGATCGAGATCGATCCGCGCATCTTCACGGTCTCGCTGGCCACTCATCTCGCCCGCCTCGGCTTCAACCGCGCCAGTCTTGGCGTGCAGACCTTTGATGCCGGCGTGCAGGCGAAGATCAATCGTATCCAGCCGCTTGAAACCGTTGCCGCCTGTGCGGCGGCCCTGCGCGCGGCGGGCATCACCAATCTCAGTTTTGACCTGCTTTATGGCCTGCCGGGCCAGACGCTGGAGGCCTGCCGCGAGACCGTCACGTCAGCGCTGGCCCTGGAGCCCGACCGTTTCTCGGTGTTTGGCTATGCCCATGTGCCGCACATGAAACGGCATCAAAAACTGATCCGCGACGAGGATCTGCCCGATGCCGAGGCCCGCATCGGACAGGCAATGGCCATCGCCGATGCGGTGCAGGCCGTCGGCTATCATCCAATCGGGATTGACCATTATGCGCGCGCCGGGGACGACATGGCCCGGCAGGCGACGGCTGGCACGATGCGGCGCAATTTCCAGGGCTATACCACCGACCAGGCGAGTTTCCTGATCGGTCTGGGAGCCTCGGCGATCAGCCAGATGCCGGCGGGATACGCCCAGAATACCGCCGATGTCGCCAGCTGGAGCCGGGCCATCGAATCGGGACATCTGGCGACGGCGCGCGGCATCGCGCAGAGCGGTGAGGACCGGATTCGCGGCGAGATCATCGAGCGGCTGATGTGCGACCTGGAAGTCGACCCCGGCGCCATTGCGGCCCGGTTTGGCGGCGCCCTGGAACAGGTTGATCTCGACGATCTCGTCAGCGACGGGGTGATAAACCGCCAGGCCAGCCGCATCGCGATCGCCGAGGATTACCGCATGCTGGCGCGGGTCGTCGCGGCGCGGTTTGACGGCTATCTGCAGGCCAATGCCGCGGCGCGCCATTCCGTCAGCGTCTGATCGCCGCGCCACCACTGCATTTCATGGCCCCGGTTTGCATTTGGGAAACCGTATCAGGCAAAGCTGCGTGCTGATCGCAATGGAGCCGAATCACCATGACGCAAAATGCCGAGAGCCAGTCTGCCCAGCCGCTGGACAGCGAGCGCGTCCGCGCCTTCCTGCTCTCCAATCCGGACTTCGTACGCGAGGATGCCGAATTGTTTGCGCAAGTCGTACAGCGCCAGACCGGCGAAGGCGTGATTGATCTCGGCGCCGCGGCGCGCGCCAAGCTGCTGGCCGAATTGCGCCAGCTCAAATCGCTCAATTCCAGCATTATCGAGACCGCGCGCGCCAATCTGGCAACCCAGTCACAGATTCACATGGCGGTGCTGGCGTTGCTGGAAACCGATAATCTGACCGCGCTCGACCGCAAGATTTCCAGCCGCCTGACCGGTGCGCTCGGTGTCGATGTCTGCCGCGTCCTGATCGAGGGCCATGCGCCGTTGCAGGCCGGCGAATCGATTCTCGGCGCGGCCGAGGGCTTTGTCGGCGAGGTGCTCGGCAATAAGGTCGAACGGCTTGGTCCGGTCAATCCCGAGCTGGCGCACGCGCTCTATGGGCAGCAGGGCAAGCGGGTGAAATCGGAAGCGATTGTGCGGCTCGATTTCAACGGCCATGACGGTTTGATGGCGGTGGCAGCGCGCGACCAGACCCTGTTCGAATCCGGCCAGGGCACCGAATTGCTCAACTTCCTCGCCCGCTGCGTCGAACGGATGATCACACGATGGCTGCACGCGAGCTGAGCCTCCCCCTCGCCAATGCGCGCATGCTGTTCGGCCAGCATCTGGCCGGCGAACGCCGGCTGAGTCCGAAGACCGTCGAGGCCTATGGCCGCGATCTCGACCAGTTTGCGGCCTTTCTCGGCGGGCATCTCGGGCGCAGCGTCACGCTGCATGATCTGGCGGCGCTGAAAGCCGCCGATTTTCGCGCCTTCATGGCCGCACGGCGCCGCACCGGCCTGTCGGCGCGATCGCTGGCACGGTCCCTTTCGGCGATCCGCACCTTCTACAGCTATGCGGAACGGCGCTGGGGTGTCGAGAATGCCGCCCTGACCCTGATCGAGGGCCCCAAGCTGGGCCGCTCCAAGCCGAAACCTGTCAGCGAGAGCGGTGCCCGCGATCTGATCGCCGAGGCCGGGCGGGCCCGGGGCACGGACTGGATCGAGGCGCGCGATGTGGCTGTGCTCTCGCTGCTCTATGGCTGCGGCCTGCGGATCTCGGAGGCCTTGAGCCTGACCGGACGCGACAAGGCCCTGCCCGACAGCATGCAGATCACCGGCAAGGGCGGCAAGACGCGGCTGGTGCCGATCCTGCCCGTGGTGCGCGAAGCCGTGGCGGCCTATGCCGCGATCTGCCCGTTTGAGCTGACACCCGACCAGGCCCTGTTCCGCGGCACGCGTGGCGGCGCGCTGGGACCGCGTACGGTGCAGAAGATGATGGAGGAATTGCGCGTCCGGCTCGGCCTGGGTCCGACGGCAACGCCGCATGCCCTGCGGCATTCCTTCGCCACCCATTTGCTCGCCCATGGCGGCGATCTGCGGGCCATCCAGGAATTACTCGGCCATGCCAGCCTGTCGACGACGCAAATCTATGCCGATGTCGAGGCGACGCGTCTGATGGCGATCTATGACGGGGCCCATCCGCGCGCACGCACGCGCTGAGGCATCGCCTGTCAGGCCGCGCGCTGGGCCCGGTTGTGGGACCACAGCGTCACCTCGAAACCCTCTTCCGGGTCCATATGGGTGGACACTTGCTTGAAACCGGCTTTCTCGAGCACGCGGTGCGAGGGATTGCGATCGCTTCGGGTACGGGCAATGACGCGTTTGACGTGCTCATGGCCATAGGCCCAGCCCATCAGGGCGTTGACCGCCTCGGTGGCAAGACCTTGCTCGCGGTAGGACACCAGCATGGAATAGCCAATCTCGACCTCGCCTTCAGCGCTGGGCGCGCCCTGGAAACCGCCAATGCCCAGGAGCCGGTTCATGATCGGTGAGACATAGACCCAGGAATACCAGCCCGCATCGCCGGGATGGGCCGCGAGCTGGTCGCGATTCCACGTCATCGCTGATTCATCCATCAGTTCGGGTGGCCAGGACGGCTCGCGCTCAACGCCCAGCGCGGCAAAGAAGGCCGGACGGTCATTGAGTTGCATTTCGGCCAACTCCCGGTCGAGGGCGACCAGCCGCAGGCGCTGTGAGACGATTTCGGTTCTGTCAGACATTGAACTGCGTTCCATCCAATCAGTTCGCGCACCATTTCAGCCAGATGGTGGCATCGATATTGCGCTGCGATTTGGGTTGTCATGCCGCATCACGCGACGCCTGTCCTCACAGGTTTGTGAAAACACGCTTGCGCCGGTGACCGAATTCTTGCCATCGCAATGGGTCGCGTGCAAGCCCAAGCCGGGCGATAACAATAACAGAAAACGGGGTGGCCGTCAGGACTGCATGCTCCAGCCTTCAACGCCCATCGCCGCCTGGCGGACCGCTTCGGTCAGCGTCGGGTGGGGGTGACAGGTTCGCGCAACATCCTCGGACGAGGCACGGAATTCCATCGCAAGGCAGATCTCCGCGATCATTTCCCCGACATTGGCGCCGATCATATGGGCGCCGAGAATTTCGTCGGTTTCCGCATCGGCGAGGATTTTCACGAATCCGTCAGTGGCGTGGTTGGCACGCGCGCGCGAATTGGCCTGGAAGGGAAATTTGCCCTTCTTGTATTTGCGGCCCGCCTGTTTCAGCTCGTCTTCGGTCTGACCGACCGATGCCAGTTCGGGATAGGTGTAGACGACGCCGGGAATGACGCCGTAATTCACATGACCCGCCTTGCCGGCAATGCGCTCGGCACAGGCGACGCCTTCATCCTCGGCCTTGTGGGCCAGCATCGGACCGGAGGTGCAATCACCGACCACCCAGACATTCTCTGCAGAAGTACGGAAATGATCATTCGCGATGACGCCGCGGGCATCAGGCTCGATCCCGACATTTTCCAGGCCAAGCCCGGCGGTAAAGGGCCGGCGACCAATACAGACCAGCACAGTGTCGGCCTCGATCGTCTCGGCCTCGCCGCCCTTGGCGGGCTCGAGCGTCACTTTCAGCGTGTCAGGGTCGGAACTATCGACGCCTGTGACCTTCGTGCCAAGGCGGAAGTCCATGCCCTGTTTGGCAAAAATCCGCTGCGCCGCCTTGGCCAGCTCGGTATCCATGCCCGGCAGGATCCGGTCGAGATATTCGACCACGACCACCTCGGCGCCCAGACGGCGCCAGACCGAGCCCAGCTCAAGCCCGATCACACCGGCCCCGATCAGGACCAGGCGTCCGGGAACTTTCTGGAGATCGAGCGCCCCGGTCGAGGAGACAATCCGCGCCTCATCAATCGTCACGCCCGGCAGCGGTGTGACTTCCGAGCCGGTCGCAATGACGATATGTTTCGTGTCCAGCACCGACGTGCCGCTATCGGTTTCGACCTGGACCTTGCCCTGGCCAAGGATCTTGCCCTTGCCGCGAATATATTCCGCACCGTTTTTCTTGAACAGGAATTCAATGCCCTTGGTCAGGCCGTCAACGGTCTCGTCCTTGTGGCCCAGCATGGCCGGCAGATCCAGCTCCACGGCGCCGGTGACAATGCCCATGGCGGGAAATTCTGTGGTCGCGCTCTCGAAGAGTTCCGAGGCGTGCAACATGGCCTTGGACGGGATGCAGCCGACATTCAGGCAGGTCCCACCCAGCGTGCCGCGCATCTCGATGCAGGCCACTTTGAGGCCGAGCTGACCGGCACGAATGGCACAATTATAACCGCCGGGACCACCGCCGATAATGACAAGATCATAGGGCTTTGACATGGGGGCCTCGCGGATTGGTAAAGGGCTCGAAATCGGACACGTCTTCTATATGCAACCTTCTTGCAGCGAAGGTAAGACCCGGCCTGCGGTCTGGCCAGGCGCTGCGCACGGTGTTCTGTTGGCCATCAGACCGGACGTCGCGGCCAGTATTGCAGGACCGCCACACCCAGCAGGGTCGCAAGGCTGGCAATATTGATGATCACGTCGTGAAGCCGGAATGCCGGCCGGTCGATGTTTACGTAAAGCGGTTCGGCAATGATCCAGATCCAGTAGCCCAGATCCAGGGAAACCGCCGCTGCGGCGGCGAGCAGGGCCAGTTTGATTCCCTTCGGCCAGGCGGCGACCAGCAGCACGGCCGTCGCCAAAAAGCCGGCGATATATACGGTCCAGATAGCCTGCAGCCAATCGGGGACGTCCTGGACGGCTGTGAGAATTTCCGGCCCGCGGGCACCGAGCGGCGGCAAGATCCAGTCACCGGTCCAGGCTGCCAGCAAATAGGGCAGGCTGTAGGCGACGCGGCCCAGCGCGAGGATGACGACAAGCCAGCGCACAATCTGCATCACACACCCCTTGTTTGCCGCCGGCCCCGGCGCAGACCCGCGAGGCCTTGGTGGCATTCGCGCCCGCTTCGTGTGTCCGAACTAGAGCATTTTCATTGAATTCGAGGTCAATGAGAATGCTCTAATTCTTTGTATTTCCGCATTTTTCGAACCGCAAAACCGGTTCCCAATTTTGCTTAAAATGCTCTAGAGGTCGAACAGCATTCGCTGCGGATCTTCCAGGTTTTCCTTCACCCGCACCAGCCAGGTGACGGCTTCCTTGCCGTCAACGATACGGTGATCATAGGACAGCGCCAGATACATCATCGGCCGGATTGCGACCGCACCATTGAGGGCGATCGGTCGCTCCTGGATCTTGTGCATGCCGAGAATGCCCGATTGCGGCGCATTCAGGATCGGCATCGACATCAGGGAGCCATAGACGCCGCCATTCGAGATGGTGAAGCTGGCGCCCTGCATTTCGTCGATCGTCAGCTTGCCATCGCGGGCGCGTTTGCCCAGACGGATGATTTCCTTCTCGATCTCGGCCAGCGACATCTGGTCGACATTGCGCACAACCGGCACAACGAGACCGCGCTCGGTGCCGACAGCGACGCCGATATCGTAGAAATTCTTGTAGATGATATCGCTGCCATCAATCTCGGCATTGACCGAGGGAATTTCCTTGAGCGCTGCGACACAGGCCTTGGCGAAGAAGCTCATGAAGCCCAGCTTGACGCCATGCTTGGCGACGAAAGCTTCTTGGTGGGCTTTGCGCGCATCCATGATAGCGCCCATATCGGCTTCATTATAGGTCGTCAGGATGGCGGCAGCGTTCTGGGCGTCCTTGAGGCGTTTGGCGATCGTCTGACGCAGGCGCGTCATGCGCACGCGCTCCTCGCGCGGCCCGGTTTCCCGCGGCGCAGCCGGAGCGGCCGGCGCCGCAGGCGCGGAGGATGCAGCCGGAGCCGGCTTGGCCGCAGCGGGGGCCGGAGCGGCGGCAGCCTGCAGCGCGTCACCCTTGGTGATACGGCCATCGCGGCCCGTGCCCGCAATCGCATTGGCATCGAGCTTGTTTTCCTCGATGATCCGGGCGGCCGATGGCATGGCCACAGCGTCGCTGCCGGCGGCAGGAGCCGCAGCAGCGGGCTCGTCCGAGGTGGCGGGAGCGGCAGAGGCCGCCGCGCCTTCCGTGATTTTCGCCACGACATCACCCGGCGCGACGCTATCGCCTTCGCCGACCATCAGCTCGGCAATCACGCCGGCGGCGGGTGACGGCACTTCGACGGCGACCTTGTCGGTTTCGATCTCGACCAGAGCCTGGTCAACGGTGACACTGTCACCAACCTTCACCAGCCAGGCACCGATCGTGCCCTCGGTGACCGATTCGCCCATCACCGGAACGGTCGCTTCGACGGTCTTGCCGGCGGCGCTGGCCGGTGCGGGTTTTGCGTCTGGCTGATCGTCCGGGGCAGCCTCGGTTTCAGCTTCGGCTTCAGCCGCGGCGGGTGCCGCATCGGCGGCTTCGCCACCGGCGCTCATCGTCGCAAGCCTGGCGCCGATCTCGACGGTTTCGCCTTCCTCAACGATGATGGTATCGACCACGCCATCATTTTCTGCCCGGACCTCGACCGCGACCTTGTCGGTCTCCAGCTCGACGAGAACATCGTCCTTTTTGACCGTGTCGCCGGCCTTGACCGACCAGCTGCCAACGTTGGCTTCGGTGACGGATTCGCCGAGTTGTGGAACGGTGATGTCGGTCATGATGATGTCTTTCCTGTTGGCGACGGGACGGTAAGGCGGCGGCCGGGGATCAACCCAGCGCCTCATTGACCAGCGTTTCCTGTTGATGCTTGTGCTTGGCGGCAATACCGGTCGCGGTCGACGCCGAGGGCTGGCGACCGACATAGACCGGGCGTTTCGCAACGCCTTCCAGCTTGCCGAGAACGAATTCGATATTGGGCTCGACGAAGGTCCAATAGCCCATATTGCGCGGCTCTTCCTGACACCAGACGATCTCGGCCTGCCCGAAGCGGGCGAGCTCGGCAAGGAGCGCCTTGAACGGGAAGGGGTAGAGCTGCTCGACGCGCATCAGATAGACATCGTCGATGTCTTTCTCTTCGCGCGCTTCGAGCAGGTCGTAATAGACCTTGCCGGTGCACAACACGACGCGCCGGATCTCATTGTCGGGCTTGAGTACGGTCGTGGAGTGCGAAATCTCGCCATCCAGCCGCGAGCTCTTGTCGGCATCATCCCACAACACGCGATGGAAGGAGGAGCCCGGCCCCATCGCCGCGAGCGTCGAGACGCAACGCTTGTGACGCAACAGGCTCTTCGGCGTCATGATAACCAGTGGTTTGCGGAAATTGCGGTGGATCTGGCGTCGCAGGATATGGAAATAATTCGCCGGCGTCGAACAGTTCGCGACCTGCATATTGTCCTGGGCACATTGCTGCAGGAAACGCTCGGGACGGGCCGAGGAATGCTCGGGGCCCTGGCCCTCATAGCCATGCGGCAACAGCATCACCAGGCCGGACATGCGCAGCCATTTGCGCTCACCCGACGAGATGAACTGGTCGATGATGACCTGGGCGCCATTGGTGAAGTCGCCGAACTGGGCTTCCCACATTACCAGCGTATTGGGCGCCGAAAGGGAATAGCCGTATTCGAAGCCAAGCACAGCCTCTTCCGAGAGCATGGAATCGATGACTTCATATTTCTTCTGCCCCTCGCCGAGATGGTTGAGCAGGGTGTGGCGATCGCCGGTTTCCTGATCGATGATGTGCGAATGGCGCTGCGAGAAGGTGCCGCGGCCACTATCCTGGCCGGCCAGGCGCACCGGGAAGCCCTCGGTCAGAAGCGTGCCGAAAGCGAGATGTTCAGCCGTCGACCAGTCAATCCCCTCGCCGCTTTCAATCGCCGTCCGGCGGGCACCGATAACCCGGTCCAGCGTGCGGTGGATATTGAGGCCTTCCGGCACTGTCGTCATCGCCATGCCGACCGCTGTCAGGCGTTCCATGGTCGCGCTGGTCTCGCCCTTGCGATCATCGCTCTCGGGCAGGCCAAGGCCTGACCAGCGGCCATCCAGCCAGTCGGCCTTTTCGCGCGAGAAGCTCTTGCCGGCGTCGAACTCAGCCTCAAGGAAGCGGTCGAACTCGTTTTCCATCGCCTCGGCTTCAGCCGCGGTGAGCGAACCCTCGGCGATCAGCCGGTCCTGGTATTTCTTGCGGACCGGCGGCAAATCCTTGATCACCCGATACATGACCGGCTGGGTGAATGTCGGATCATCGCCCTCATTATGGCCGTAGCGGCGATAGCAGAACATGTCGATCACGACATCCTTGCCGAAGATCTGCCGGTATTCGGTCGCGATACGCGTGGCATGCACCACGGCTTCCGGGTCATCGCCATTGACGTGGAAGATCGGCGCCTGGACCATCAGCGCCACATCCGATGGATAAGGGCTTGAGCGGCTGTCCTTGGGATCGGTCGTGAAGCCGATCTGGTTATTGACGATGAAATGGATTGCTCCGCCGGTGCGGTGCCCACGCAGGCCCGACAGACCCAGACATTCCGTCACGATACCCTGGCCAGCAAAGGCGGCATCGCCGTGCAGCAGAAGCGGCAGGACTTTCGAGCGCGGCGTGCCCGCCTGTTCGCGACAATTCTGCTCCTGCTTGGCCCGCGCCTTTCCGAGAACGACCGGGTCGACGGCCTCGAGATGGGACGGGTTGGCGGTCAGTGAGAGGTGGACATTATTGCCGTCGAATTCACGGTCAGAGGAGGCGCCGAGATGGTATTTCACATCGCCGGAACCGAATTCTTCCTCGCCTTGCGTGTTACCGCCCTGGAATTCATGGAAGATCTGGTGATAGGGCTTGCCCATCACGGCGCCGAGCACATTGAGCCGGCCACGGTGCGGCATGCCGATAATGATGTCGTCGACACCCATGGCGCCGCCGCGCTTGATGATTTGCTCCAGCGCCGGAACCATGGATTCGCCGCCATCGGCGCCGAAGCGCTTGGTGCCGGGATAGCGCTTGTGCAGGAATTGCTCGAAACGCTCGGTCTCGATCAGCTTGCCAAGAATGGCGCGCTTGCCGTCATTGGTGAAACGGATTTCCTTGTCCGGTCCCTCGAAACGTTCCTGCAGCCAGGCTTTCTCCTCCGGATTGGAGATGTGCATGAATTCAATGCCGACCGGCCCGCAATAGGTGCGGCGCAGGATTTCCAGCATTTGCCGCGGCGTCGCGATTTCAAGGCCGAGATAGCCATCGATGAAGACGCTCTCATCCATCGCCGCGCCGTCGAAACCATAGGTCGCCGGATCCAGCTCGGGCTGGGCGCCCTGGTCGGACAAGCCAAGCGGGTCGAGATCGGCGGCCAGATGGCCCCGCATGCGATAGGCGCGGATCATCATGATGGCGCGGATCGAGGACTGGGTCGCCTTGCGGATCGCGGCCGGGTCGGCATCGGGCGCATTGCGTGTCACATGCGCGGCGACCTTCTCGACCATGGCGGCCTCATCGGCCCCGATATCGCCAAGCGCCGAGACCATGTCTCCACCGGCGCGCGGCGGCCAGCCGGCGCGTTTCCAGCTTGGGCCGGCGGCGGCACGCGTCGAGTCCGCGGGCGCATCACCCATGGCGGCGAAGAATTGTCGCCAGCTGTCAGGAACACTCGCCGGGTCGGCCGCGAAGGCGGCAGCCATCTGCTCGAGATAGACGGCGTTGGCACCTTGCAGGAATGACGTATCCAGGAAGGATTGATTGTCGGAAGAGCGGGTCTGGTCAGACATGGGGGGAAGGCCTGAAATCGCAAAAAGATTCGTAAGGGACTAAGCCGATACGGTTAACAACCATCTATGGCCGTTCTGTGGAGAACAGAAGGTTTTCGCGGGCGACTGGTGCCAACTTGCTGACAGCTGACGCCAGACATGAAAAAGCCGCGCCGGAGAGATTCCGGGCGCGGCTCATTCAACTCAATCAAAAGCCTTAGCCCTTGAGCAATTCCGCCAGCGTGGTGCCGAGACGGGCCGGGCTTGGGGAGACGGTGATGCCGGCCGATTTCATGGCCTCGATCTTGTCGTCCGCGCCGCCCTTGCCGCCCGACACGATGGCGCCGGCATGGCCCATGGTGCGGCCTGGCGGGGCTGTGACCCCGGCGATGAACCCAACGGTCGGCTTGGAACGGCCCTTCCTGGCTTCATCCTTGAGGAATTGCGCCGCGTCTTCTTCAGCCGAACCACCGATTTCGCCGATCATGATCATCGACTTGGTTTCGGGGTCTGCGAGGAACAGCTCGAGCATGTCGATGAATTCGGTGCCCTTGACCGGGTCACCGCCAATGCCGACCGCAGTGGTCTGGCCGAGACCGACCTGGGTGGTCTGGAACACGGCTTCATAGGTCAAGGTGCCGGAGCGCGAAACAACGCCGACCGAGCCCTTCTTGAAGATCGAGCCCGGCATGATGCCGATCTTGCACTCTTCAGGGGTCAGGATGCCGGGGCAATTGGGGCCGAGCAGGCGCGAATTGGATTTTTCCAGCCGCGCCTTGACCTTGACCATGTCGAGCACCGGGATGCCTTCGGTGATGCAGACGATGAAGGGGATTTCCGCGTCGATTGCTTCAATGATCGCCGCGCCAGCCCCTGCAGGCGGCACGTAAATCACCGAGGCGTCGGCCTTGGTGGCGTCTTTCGCTTCGGCGACCGAGGCGAAGATCGGCAGGCTTGCCGCGCCATCAACGCCGGACGACCAGGTCGAGCCACCTTTTTTCGGGTGGACGCCGCCGACCATCTTGGTGCCGTAATAGGCCAGCGCCTGTTCGGTGTGGAAAGTCCCGGTCTTGCCGGTCAGGCCCTGGACGATGATGCGGGTGTCTTTATTGACGAGGATCGACATCTATTTGGCCTCCTTCACGGCGGCGACAATCTTCTGGGCCGCGTCGTCGAGATCGTCCGCGGCGATCACATTGAGACCGGATTCATTGATGATCTTCTTGCCGAGCGCGACATTCGTACCCTCGAGGCGCACCACCAGGGGAACCTGAAGACCAACTTCCTTCACCGCGGCGACAACGCCCTCGGCGATGACGTCGCAGCGCATGATGCCGCCGAAGATATTGACCAGAATGCCTTTGACGTTCGGGTCAGCGGTGATGATCTTGAAGGCTGCCGTGACTTTCTCGGTCGTGGCACCGCCACCGACATCGAGGAAATTGGCTGGCTCGGCCCCGTACAGCTTGATGATGTCCATCGTCGCCATGGCGAGACCGGCACCATTGACCATGCAGCCGATATCACCATCGAGGGCGACATAGGCGAGGTCATGCTTGGAGGCTTCGATTTCCTTGGCGTCTTCTTCCGTCGTGTCGCGCAATTCCATGATGTCGGGATGGCGGAACAGCGCATTGCCGTCGAAGGAGACCTTGGCATCGAGCACCCGCAAATGACCGTCTTCCATGACGATCAGCGGATTGACCTCGAGCATGCTCATATCCTTCTCGACGAAGGCCTTGTAGAGGATTTTCGCCAGCGAACCCATATCGGTCCGGGCGGCCCCCGTCAGTTTGAGCGCATCAGAGATCCGCTCGGCATCGGCATCGGTGACACCGGCGAGCGGCTCGATATTCAGCGTCTGGATCTTCTCCGGGGTCGCGTGGGCGACTTCCTCGATATCCATCCCGCCTTCGGTCGAAACCACGAAGGCGACCTGGCCGGTCTCGCGATTGACCAGGATGGAGAGATAGAGTTCGCGCTCAATGTCGGCACCATCCTCGATATAAAGGCGGTTGACCTGTTTGCCGGCCGGGCCGGTCTGGTGGGTGACCAGCGTATTGCCGAGCATTTCTTTCGCGTTCTTGACCACATCCTCTTTCGAGAAGGCGAGGCGCACACCGCCCTTGGCGTCGGGGCCGAGTTCCTTGAATTTGCCCTTGCCGCGTCCGCCGGCATGGATCTGGGATTTGACGACCCAGAGCGGCCCGGGGAGCTTGTCGGCGGCGGCCTTGGCCTCGTCGACGGAGAAAATCGCAACGCCTTCGGCGACTGGAGCGCCAAAGCTTTTCAGGACGGCTTTCGCCTGGTGTTCATGGATATTCATGTGTGCGGGCCTCGCGTGGGGAGAGATCGACAGATAGGCCGGATGGAACCCGCCTTATAACACCCGCCCGCTTCAGCGCAACGCCTTCGCACGGACGGGTTTTCATTCAGATATGAACCACATTCGCTGCATCGTATGACGGCGCGGGCCTGTGGGCGATATCATTGAATTCGAGCGGCCGTGCCGGCGCCGGGACAAGTTGGTCAGGCCCGATCAGCTCACCACTGAACAAACGCACGCCGGCGCTGACCGAAGCCCCGAGCAGTGAAATGTTCTCGATTTGCGTCAGGAAAGTCTCGGCCTTGAGATCCTGCGCCGCCTCCACCAGACCCAGCACCGCCTGGACTGTCGTGGTCGAGACTTCACCATCACCGAGCCGGTGCGGAATTTCAGTACCGAACATGCCGATACCGCTGCCCTCGAACCGGCGCAGCTTCGAGACTCCATAGGGCAGGCGCGCGATGATTTTCGACCCGAAGGGCATCATCGAGCGAAATAATTCCTGCATTTGCGCCTCTGGTGCGCCGTCGGGAATTCCGTCGATGCGCAACTGGAAGTGCCGCCGGATTGGCACCGGTACCGATTGCAGAATGGCGAAATAGCTCATCCGTTCCGAGAGGGAGGAAATCGTGTCGTAATGCACCGGGATGATCATGCCGCAACTGCCGCCTTCGGCATGCACGCGCTGAAAGCCGCGCTGGGCGGCAATCGCGACGGAATGGTCCAGCAGCCGATTGAGTGGCCTGGAGTCGAGCACCGTAAACGTATCCCGGCCATAGGCGGGAAAGCCATTGATGACCCGGCGCGCAACACACAGATGGTGGGACAGGGTATTGGTGCGCGCATCCCAGCAGGGCTTGAAGACAATTTCGTCCCACGGAGTCGACCGCGGCTTTGCAGCCGATTGGGTCCAGCGCGGCGGGGGCGAGCCCGCTTCGGCGGCCGGGCCATCCCCGGCCCAGGCTGGCCCTCCCGGATTGCCGCTCTTTCCCAGAGTAGCTCCCCCCGTTCCGGGCGACCGCACTTCGGCTTCCTGCGGCTGGGCGCGGGCAATGATTTCGAGAAATTCCTCGGGAGAGACGCTGCGCGATTCGGCGGCAAGTTTGAGCGTCTCCAGCGCCTGGTCGCCGAGGAAGAAGGCAGAGAGCGCGGCCGTAATCTCTGCCACTCTTTCCGCCGCAGCATCGCCGGTCAAGACACTGAAAATTATCAAGAACCCTCCCTGACAACGGAAGGTGACATCGTCCGCGTCAAGCCGTTTCTCAATGAAATGAGCGCTGACATCATAGATTTTGGTGCGCAAATGGGGCCAGTCAGGGCCCGCGCGCTGCTTCACCTCCTCAAGATTGAGGAATTGAAGCTGGCCCATCTCGACATTCGCGCGGCCCGCGAGTGCCAGTTTGAGTTTCATTTTAAGTTCAGGCTGCATCGCGTTCCGGCTCCGAACCCCCAGAGAACACCCGCGAGTGCAAACAGACGGTTACGACAGGCCCGTTCCGGGTGTTTTTTCGCAGACCGCCAGCCAGGCCGTCGTACTGATCAGCCGGGTTAAACGGTGTTCCGGCTCCTGCGGCTTCGCAGCCCGGGCGCGGCTAGTCGAGCCCTCCAATGCCAAAACCACTGTGACGACACCGCCCGCAAATCCGTCTTGCCGAACGGCATGCCTGCTAGCGAAGCGCGCCGATAACCGCCCCGTCAACCGACAGGCCGCCACCGCCGCGGACGCACAGATAGAAGGCCAGCGCGCCATAGACCGCCGCGCTGGTCCAGGCCTGAGGGGCAATCCACCAGGCGAAAACAATCGCCGCAAGCAGAAGCGCCAGACCGACCAGGCGTGTCAAAAACCCGATGGCGAGCATGACCACCGCCAGATGGGCGCCCCAGACCGCGATCTGGGCCAATTGCGTCGGTGCCACCAAGGGCACGGCCCAGATCTGGGCCGCACTGACGGCGGCCGGCACCACATCAGGCCAGTCGGCGGCATAGGCACGGCCCCACACCCATAATCCCGGGATGAGCGACCAGCGTAGCGCGGCGCCGACAATCCAGTCTGGCATGAAGCGTTCGGCGCGCGCCGTCTTGGTGATTTCCTGCATGCTCATCCCCGATCCCCAAACCTCCAGTGGAGGCCTTCCGGGGCAAGCATGCATGCCGCGCCGTGGGCTGGCAATCACATGCACCTATCGCGCGAACTACCGTCCGTCCCAACACTCGACCGGGAGCCGGGACACAACACCCAGCACCAGCAGGATGGGAAGCGCCGATCACAGACCCGCCAGCACGATTGTGTGCATCAGGCGTCCCGGAATGAAGGAGAGCAGGCCGGGGATGATCAGGGCACCATAGAACAACCCCATGACCTGGCCGCGATGACCGCGCCTGTCACCCCGGCGGGCTGACAGGACGAGACGGAAAATGCCGATAATCGTCAGCGGCACGAAGATGTGGATGAAGGAGAAATTTCCACCATTGATTTGCCGGATGAAGATCGCGCTGACCGCGGCGGATGCCATCAGGAGGACGAACACGATCCCCATCGTCCGGTGCGGCAGGTTTCCCTTTGGCGCAAACATCTGGATCGATCCGATCAGCAGCGCCCCGACGGCGCTCAGGATATGCAGCTGGACGACAAAGGGGGCGGTCAGGAAAGCTTCGGTATTCATGGCGATCTCCTCGGTTGTTATGGGCCGTTGAGAAGCAGAAAGACCGGTCGTGTCGGCAATTGAAGCGCGATTGCGCAAACGGGCTGATGCGGTGCGCGAAATGCGCTAGGTGTTGATCCACGCTTCGTGAATGGACGTCATGAACCCGACTGAATCCAACAAGGGCCTGCTGCCGACCATCGCCATCATTCTGGTGCTGGGCAGTTTCCTGTCCGTGCTCGGTCCCTATCAGACCCATCGCCTCGGTTTTCCCGGTGTTTGGCTCTACTGGGTCGGTTTGATGTGTGTAGGCTGGGCTTCCAATGCGCTGGTGACCCTGTTTCTGGCAGGCCTCACCGGCAATTGGTCGCGCCTCGCCCACTATGCGCTCGCCTCATTCCTGATCAGCGTTCCGATCACCATCAGCGTGGCCACCATCCAGGCGCTGCTTTCGCAGCCCTTCAGGGCCCAGGCGCTGCCGGTCGTCTTCATCTTCGTCTGGGTGATTTCTGCAGCGGTAACGGCGCTGGGCTGGCTGATGGAGCGGCGCAATACAGCGCCACAGACGCCGGCGGTTGGCCGGGCCCTGCTCGACAAATTGCCGCCACGCCTGAAACGCGCGCCCTTGCTGGCCTTGCAGTCGGAAGATCATTATCTGCGCGTCCACACCGCTGCAGGCGATGCGCTGATCCTGATGCGGCTGAGTGATGCGATGACGGCCGTTGAAAATCTGGATGGCCGCCAGACGCATCGTTCCTGGTGGGTCGCGCGCGACGCCGTTGATGCCGTTTCCCGCGGGGACGGCCGCGCCATGCTCACGCTGAGCAATGGCGTCCAGGCGCCTGTCAGTCGCACCCACGCGCCCGCCCTGCGTGAATCAGGCTGGTATTGAAATGAAGACGGTGCACTGCGGCGGCATGCCGCCTGACCGGGGCCTTGCCCGCCAGCGCCGCGCGTCACACACTTGAGCGACCCGATTGCCCCAGCCCGCAGGATGACCGCGCCGATGAGCCCTCGTATTGATTTCAGACTGAACCCGGACCTCGACGTCGCGCATTATGCCCGCCTCTATGCCAAGACCGGTCTGGTTCAAATCCCGGACATCCTGCCGGAAGAAACCGCAAATGCGGTCCACGAAATCCTCGCCAACCAGATTTCCTGGCGGATGGTCTTTGTCGCGCCCGCCAGCGGGCAGGTTGCGGATTACGGCTCGGTGGTCTGTCTCGACCAGGCGGAAATGCAGGCTTTCGGCCGCGAGCGCCTGCAGGAGATCGTCAATGGTGTGCTGGAGATGGCGCGCAAGAATATCGGCTTCCTCTATTCTTCCTACCCGATGATCCAGGCCTATTCAGAGGGTTGGGACCCGGGACATCCAATCCACCAATTGACCGAATTCATGAATTCGCCGGCCTTTCTCGATTTCGGCCGTCAGGTGATCGGAGCCAGGAAACTGACCAAGGCGGACTGCCAGGCAACACTCTATTCGCGCGGCCATTTCCTCACCCGCCACCGCGATGACGGCATGAATAATGAACGCCGGGCCGCCTATACCTTTGGCTTCACGCGGGACTGGCAGACCGACTGGGGCGGATTGCTGATGTTTCTCGACGACAAGCAGGATGTCGAGCGGGCCTTGATGCCACGCTTCAACATGCTGTCGCTGTTCGACGGGCACCGGATCCATTCGGTGAGCCCGATTTCACCCTTCGCCGGAGCCGGGCGCTATCAGATCACCGGCTGGCTGCGCGACGACCTCCCGCCCTTCATCCGCTGAGCCCTGACCGGCGGCCGGTGCTGCAAGTCACCGTCAGCTAGACGGATGGCCGGGCGTGATCAGCACTGATAGCTGAGCGGTTGGCGCGCCAGTCAGTGGCGCTCTGGCCCCAGACATCCACCAGAATGCCAAAACCCGGGACTTCGACCTCCCGGCCGGTATTGGCCGACCCGATCCGGCCGGCGACAGCCTGGCTGCCGCGATTATCGGCATGAATGAGATGGATGACGCTGTCCCAGCCGAGCGTATCAAAGGCATAATCCATACAGGCGATCGCCGCCTCGGTCGCATATCCCTTGCCCCAGCTTTCCCGATTGAGGGTCCAGCCAATCTCCGGCTGCGGCCAGCCATGCGGATACCAGGGCCCGACCCGGCCCAGCCACTTGCCTGTCGCCTTTTCAATGACCGAGAAGAAGCCATAACCGCGCAACTGCCAATGGCCGGCAATACCGCACAGGCTGCGCCAGGCCAGTGGTGGCGATTGCACGCCGCCAATGAAGCGAGCGGTCACTTCATCGGCCATCATCGCACAGAGCGGCTCGAAGTCGGCGGCATTCGGCGGACGGAGCTGGAGGCGGGCGGTTTCAAGAACAGGTGTGATCATGCCCTCAAAGCGACACCACACCGCCATAAAGGTCAACTAGGCCTTGATTGTCCTGCACAGCCGCGCCGCCCGCAATGGCTCGGCGATTGCAAGGCGAACTCGCAATATGTGATTTGGAGCACCCCAGCTGTCATGGACGTCAATAATCGTCCCGGAGTGATACGATTATTCCTCTACATGCTCATTGCCGCGAGCGTGTCAGGGGGCATTGTCGGCTGGATCCGGTCCAGCGAAACCGCGCTTTGGGCGGCGAGCCTCAATTTCCCTGACTGGGCGCCGGGCGGTCACCTCCCCGATATTGTCTCGATCCTGATGCTGCAACTGATCGCGATCAGCCTGTGGATCACGCAGCGGGCTGACCGCTGCACCATGCGCCTGCTGAGTGTACTGCTGACCCTCGGCCTGATCGGCGGTGTCTGCCTGCAATTATGCATCATCTTTGTCGGCCGTGATATTACGACAGGCTTTCTCGCAGGGCTGGCGCTTTGGCTCTACATGCTGGTCACCATGACAGTGGTCGATCGCTGCTCCAAGGCCTCGGCGGTCCTGCTATGGCTGCCCTTTGCCTGGCTGACGCTGGGCCTGGCCTTCGCCTTCGAAGTCATGCGGTTGAATGAAGGCTCGAACTTCGTCGGCGGCCTCTGAACCGAAATGACTGGCCCAAGAGAAACGGCCGCCGGATTGCTCCGGCGGCCGTTCGTCATTTCACACTTGCGACGCGATCAGGCGAGCGACGGCTCGAGCGCCTTACAGGCCGCAACCAGGCCTTTGACCGAGTCGACCGAGACGTCGAACATGGCCTGTTCCTCGGCATTGAGCTGGATCTCGACGATTTTCTCGACACCGCCCGCACCGATCACGACAGGCACGCCGACATACATGTCGTCCTGGCCGAACTGACCGGTCAGATGTGCGGCGCATGGCAGGACGCGCTTCTTGTCGCGCAGATAGGCGGTCGCCATCTCGATCGCACTCTCGGCAGGCGCGTAGAAGGCCGAGCCGGTACCAAGCAGGGCAACGATCTCGCCGCCGCCGCCGCGCGTGCGCTTGACGATTTCTTCCATCTTGGCGTCCGTCGACCAGCCCATCTCGATCAGATCGGGCACCGGGATGCCGGCGACGGTGGAGTAACGCAGCAGCGGCACCATGGTGTCGCCATGGCCGCCCATCACGAAGGCGGTGACATCCTCTACGGAGACGCTGAATTCATCGGCCAGGAAGTGACGGAAACGGGCGCTGTCGAGCACACCGGCCATGCCGACGACTTTGTTGTGTGGCAGGCCAGAAAACTGGCGCAAGGCCCAGACCATGGCATCGAGCGGATTGGTGATGCAGATCACGAAAGCGTTCGGAGCGTGCTTGGCAATGCCTTCGCCAACCGCTTTCATGACTTTCAGATTGATGCCGAGCAGGTCGTCGCGGCTCATGCCCGGCTTGCGCGGCACACCGGCGGTGACGATGCAGACATCAGCACCGGCAATGGCGGCATAATCATCGGCGCCGGCCAGCGAACTGTCCTTGCCGAAAACCGGGCTGGCTTCGGCGATATCGAGGGCCTTGCCCTTGGCGACACCGGCAGCAATGTCGAACAGCACGACATCACCGAGTTCTTCACGCGCGGCGATATGAGCCAGTGTGCCACCGATCATACCGGATCCGATGAGCGCAATCTTGTTACGGGCCATGGGGAGAGCTCCTCTTGAGGGAAGTGAATTGTTGCAGTGCGGTCTAACGCTGCGCGCGCGTCCGGGCAAGCAATCTTCTCGAACCAGGCCGGTTCGGCGTCAGCGTTTCAGCGCCATCAACACCCCGTCTCCGATCGTCGTGAAAGCCATGTCGACACGCTCATCATCGCGGACCTTGCTCGCCAGCGCGTTGAGGGCTGCGGTATCGGCATCGACCGCGCAGCGCTCAGGATCGGCGACACTGCCGGACCAGAGCACATTGTCGAACAGGACCAGGCCACCCGGGCGCAATAACTCCAGAGCCGCCTCGTAATAGGCGTCGTACCCGGTCTTGTCGGCATCAATGAAAACCATGTCGACCATGCCGGCGATTTCGCCATGCAACGCGCCAAGTGTCTCGCGAGCATCACCAATCCGCAGCTCGACCTGGCCGTCAATGCCGGCCTCCTGCCAGTAGGAACGGGCCCGGCCGGTATAGTCGTCCGAAATATCGCAGCCATAGAGCCGGGCATCCGGCCCGTGCATCTCGCGCATGGCCAGCATGGTCGCCAGGGCCGAATAGCCGGTGAAGACGCCGATCTCGACAGCTGTCCGGGCCCGCACCAGGCGGGCGCAAATCTGCAGGAAGGCGCCCTGCTCCGGGCTGATCTGCATCACCGCCACATCGCCCATCGCATCGGTTTCGAGGCGGCATCTCAGGAGCGCCGGGTGTTCTGCCCGGTTGGCGCCGCGAACATAGCGGGTGAGTTGGGCATCAAGCCCGAGGGAAGAGGACATGGGCGGTCTCCGGAAAGGGCGGTTGGATCAGCTGGCCGGCCCAGTGTCGCTGGCCTGCCAATGCGCGGCAAGGTAATCATGGCTTCGCATCTCGATCAGGCGCGATGCGGTGCGCTCGAACTCAAACGCGCCATCGCCCCGGGGGTAGAGGTCGGCCGGCTCGGCAGCGGCGCTCATCACCAGCTTCGTCTTTGCCTCGTAGAGCGCATCGATCAGGGTCACGAAACGCTTGGCCTCATTGCGCTTGTCGCGCTGCAGCCCGGGCACTTCATCAAGCAAGACCGTGTGAAACCGGGCCGCAATGGCGAGATAATCGGCGGCGCCCAAAGGCCTGGCGCACAACTCGGCAAAGCTGAAGCGGGCGACGCCCGCGACCTCGCGTTCAACACGCAACTTGCGACCCAGAACCTCGAGCACGCAGTGTTGCGGCGTCGCGCCCTGGGTCAGTCGCGCCCAGGCAGCATCCATCGCCGCTGACGCGTCCGGCCCCAGCGGGGCATAATAGACCGGCGCCGCCTCGAGCTGGCGCAGACGGTGATCAACGCCGCCATTAAGCTCGACCAGCTCGAGCCGCGATTTCAATTCCTCGATGAAGGGCAGGAAGAGCTGGCGATTAATCCCGTCGAGATAGAGGTCGTCGGGATGGCGGTTCGAGGTCGCGACCACCACGACACCCTCTTCAAACAAGCGGTCAAACAGGCGCCCGAGAATCATCGCATCGGCGATATCGCTGACCTGGAATTCGTCAAACGCCAGCAGGCGCGCCTGCTGGGCCAGAGCCCGCGCCACGGGCGGGATCGGATCATCGCCGGCGCCCCGGACATATTCAGGCCGGCGCTTGCGCTCACGCTCACTCAGACCGCGCCACGCACCGATGCGCGCATGCACATCCTGCATGAATTCATGGAAATGCGCCCGTCGCCTGGTCTCGACCGGAGCGGTATCGACGAAAATATCCATCAGCATGGATTTGCCGCGCCCGACCCCGCCCCAGAGATAGAGGCCGCGCGGCGCCGGCCTGGTCTTGCCGAACAGGGTTTTTGCGCCGGGTGTCCAGCCCTGCAGGCGTTGCGATAGTCCGGTCAGCAATCGCGCCGCCCGCTCCTGGTCCGCATCCGCCGACAGCACCCCGGAGCCAACCCGCTCCTGCCACAATGAAATCGGCGTCGCCATGCAACAAGCCTAATGGCGAGGGGTTGCGATGGCGTCAATGGGGGAAGGCGGTCTGGCGCACCTACCCCGCCGGCCAGAGCCGGATGACCGCCAGGGCGAGAAAGCCCAGCGTGACGATACAGGCAATAGCCAGCCAGACCGGTTTTTCCACCTCACGCATGAACCGCCTCCAGGGCTGCGCGCATGGGGTCGGGGAGGGGCAAGGGGCGGCGGCTTTCGCGGTCGACATAGACGTGGACGAAATGGCCCTGTGCGGCGGCTTCGGTCTCGCCGGGTTTGAACAGGGCGATCTCGTAACGTACGGAAGAACGGCCGATTTTCGCGATCCGCAGGCCAGCTTCAATCCGGTCAGGATAGGCCAGTGGCGCGAAATAATTGCAACCGGTCTCGACCACCAGGCCAATGACAGCGCCGGAATGGATGTCCAGTCCGGCTTCCTCGATCAGGAAGCAATTTACGATCGTATCGAAGAAGCCATAATAGGCGGCGTTATTGATATGGCCGTAAATATCATTGTCGGCCCAACGGGTTGGCAGATCTCGCCAGCGGGCATAGGCGGCACGTGGCCGCGTCTCGGTCACAGGACAGCCTCGTAGCAGGCCTGCGCGTCATCGAGCGTCATTTCGCGGGGATTATTGACCAGAAGCCGGGTCACCAGCATCGCCTCCTCGGCCAGGCGCGGCAGGTCATTATGGCTGACACCGACCTGGCTCAGCCGGGTCTCTATCCCCACCGATGCGGCGATCCTTTCCATCTCCTCGACCAGGCCCTGGGTCGAGGCGTGCAGGCCGAGATGGCTGGCAAGCTGCGCATAGAGCGGCTCGGCAGCCGGCGCATTGAAACGCAAGACCGGCGGCAACATCAGTGAGTTGGACAGGCCGTGTGGCACGTGAAACACGCCGCCGAGCGGATAGGCCAGCGCGTGGACGGCGCCGACCGGTGCGTTGGCAAAGGCCTGCCCGGCGAGCAAGGCGCCGAGCAACATATCCTCGCGCGCTTCGGTATCGCGGCCATCGCTGCAGGCGCGCTCAATGGCGCCGTGAAGCTTTTTCAGACCGGCCAGAGCGAGGGCATCGGAGACGGGATTTTTCTGCAGGCGGGTCGTGTAGGCCTCGATTGCGTGAACCATGGCGTCGATTCCGGTTGCAGCCGTGGTGGCGCGCGGCAAGCCATAAGTGAGCTCGGCATCAAGCACGGCGAGATCGCCATACAGGGCAGGCGAATTGACGCCCATCTTCGAACTTTCCCCGACTGTCACCACCGAGATCGGGGTGACCTCGGAACCGGTTCCGGCCGTTGTGGGTATCAGGATCAGCGGCAGTCGCGGACCCGTCGCCTTGTTCACCCCATACATGGCTGCAAGGCTCTGGCTGGACCCGCACAGCATTGCCACAAGCTTGCTGCAGTCCATCGAACTACCGCCGCCAAAGCCGACAATGACTTCCGCCCCAAAATTCCGCGCCGCGTCGGCAGCGGCCAGCACCACCGCTTCGGGCGGGTCGGCCACGACCTGATCAAAAATGGACACCGACAAACCGGCCGCCTCGAGCGCCGCCACCGCAGCATCGGTCTGGCCGACGGCGCGAACGCCGGGATCGGTGACAAGGAAAATCCGGCGTCGGTCGCCAATCAGAGGTGCCGCAAGCTGGGCCAGGCGTGCAACAGAACCGGCACCGACATGAACGTGCGGCACAGTACGAAAATCGAATGACGGCATGGGGACCCCAGACTGAATTCGCCCGCGTGGGCCGATTGTCATTACCAATATCCTCGCCGGGCTGGATCCTCAAGGCAAGCGCCGCCCGGGGCCGACCTTTGCGCCGCATCCCTGTGCCAGAATAACCCAGGTGCAAAGCCCGCTGACCCCACGACAGGTAGACCAGAATCATCAAGAAATACTGGCCTCCCCGGAGGCCGCGCCCTAGGCTCGGATTCAATCAACAAGAACAGACTGTGTGTGGATGAGCGTATGCCGATAAAAATCAGCCTCCATGAACGTGAATGCCTGATCCTGATCGAGAGCAGCGGCGCAGTGCTGCGGCGTGAAGCCGGCTGGGGCGCGGAACGGGTCCGGGAGTTGTTGAAACAACATGCCGTTTCTGCCGTGCTCTTCGATTCAAGCCGGATGCAGAAACATACCTCGCCGTCATTGGCCAGCGAGATCATTTCCGGTTTCATTCAGGCGATCGAGTCGGATGTCCTGATCGCCTATGTGCGGCCGGACTGCTGGGATGAAGCCTATGTGACCCAGGTCAGCACGATGATTGACGACATCCCCGCCAGATCCCGCGTATTTGTGGATATCGAGACCGCCCGCGCCTGGCTCCGCGATGGGATGGGCTGCCAGGCCTCACCAGCCTAGACCGGGGGGCCGGCGCCTGCCCGCCACGCGGGCCGGCAGACGCCAACAGAATTCAATCAGACCGATCGCCCTGACTAGTTCATCGTCGGAATGACGAAGGCCTGGTCACCGATATCGCCGGTCGGCCAGCGCTGGGTCACCGTCTTGATCTTGGTGAAGAAGCGGATCCCGTCCGTGCCGTACTGATTGGTGTCGGTGAAGGCGGAGCGCTTCCAGCCACCAAAGGAATGATAGGCGACGGGCACCGGGATCGGCACATTGATGCCGACCATGCCGACATTGACCTTGGCGGCAAATTCGCGCGCCGCCAGCCCGTTGCGGGTGAAAATGGCAACGCCATTGCCATACTGGTGATTGCTCGGCAGGGCCGCAGCCTCTTCCAGGTTATCGGCGCGCACGACCTGGAGAACAGGTCCGAAAATCTCTTCCTCATAGGATTGCATGCCCGGTTTGACATGATCGAACAGGGTCGGGCCGATAAAGAAGCCCTTCTCATGGCCCTGCAACTGGAAACCGCGGCCGTCGAGCAAGAGCTCCGCACCCTCATCGATGCCCATCTGGATGTAACTCTCGATCGTCTTGCGGTGGGCCGCCGAGACAACCGGGCCGTAATGGGCGGTGTCATCAGTGGAGACGCCAATGCGCAGATTGACGGCTTCCGCCTTGATGCGCGCGACGAATTCATCGGCGGTCTTCTTGCCGACCGGCACAGCAACGGGCAGCGCCATACAGCGTTCGCCGGCCGAGCCATAGGCGGCACCGAGGAAGTCATTCACGACCTGGTCCATATCGGCATCGGGCATGATGATGCCGTGATTCTTGGCCCCGCCCATCGCCTGGAAGCGTTTGGCATGCTTGGTACAGCCCTGGGCAATATAGTGGGCGATATTGGAGGAGCCGACAAAGCTGACGGCCTTGATATCGTCATGCTCGATCAGGGCGTCGACAGCGGTCTTGTCACCATGCACGACCTGCAGCACGCCTTCGGGCAGACCGGCCTCGATCATGATCTCGGCCAGACGCACCGGCACGGACGGATCTTTTTCTGACGGCTTCAGAATCATCGCATTGCCGGTCGACAGCGCCATGCCCATGAACCACATCGGGATCATGGCCGGGAAGTTGAACGGCGTGATGCCGGCGACAACGCCGAGCGGCTGGCGCATCGAATAGACATCAATGCCCGGACCGGCGCTCTCGGTGTATTCGCCCTTCATCAGATGCGGCACGCCGCAGGCAAATTCGATCACTTCCAGACCGCGGATCAGATCACCCTTGGCGTCGGCGATCACCTTGCCATGCTCGGAGGAGAGAAGATGGGCCAGCTCTTCCATCTGATCCTCGACCATCATCTTGTATTTCATCAAGACACGGGCGCGGCGCTGCGGGTTCATCGCGGCCCAGATCGCCTGGCCTTTCTTGGCGCCGGCCACGGCATCGGCCACTTCATCGCGGGTCGCGAACTGGACGCGGGCCTGAACTTCACCGGTATTGGGATTGAAAATATCGCCAAATTGTCCGGATTTCCCCTTGAAGGCCTTGCCGTCAACGAAGTGTTGGATTTCACGCGTCATGTGACTCGCTCCCGATTAAGCTTGATGATGGCTGCGAAGGTCGCGCCATGCCATTGAGGCTGACTTAAACCGGTGACCGTGCCATGTCGAGGCGACGGGATGCAGCGCGACGTGACCTTCGGTCGCGGTCCTGGCGAGTTGGCAGAAACCACGATCGCGCTTACGCACGGTCCCACTTGGAAATGGAGCCCATCATGCAGTTCAAAGTCGGCCAAGCCTGGAGCATACGCGATATGAGCGAGCCGGATGCCCGCGTGGTGATTGGCCGGATCGAGGCTGCTGCCGAGCTTGATGGCCAGGTCGTCTTTCATTGCACCATCTTCAATGCCGCGACGGTGGATATGGGTGAAGGCCCGGAATTGCTGGTCTTCGGACATATCCCCTTCACCCGGGATGCCTTTGCCGCCTCCGCACTGGAGCTCCTTGAGGAAAAGGCCGAGACAGCGGCCGCCTTCGACGAAGGCTATTATCAGTGGGCAGAAGCGCTGGGCGGCGCCTTCAATGTACCGATCGCGCAAGCGATCAATGACGCCCTGCAGGCGGCGCGCGACTGAGCGGCCTGCCGGCTCCAGGCTGGCGCGCAGGCAAAGCCAGCCGACGCCATTCGACCAGACGTTGAAATCGCCCGTGGCGACAAATGCACACCCCGCCGCTAATTGCGCTACAGGGCAATAGATTCCTTGACCGGCCTTTCCTCTGTCCGGTACTAAATTATGAACGCTGCCTTTCTGCAATCACAGGGATTGCGAAATGATCGCAGCAGCCGAACGGCCACGGGGAAATCACATGTCGCAAGAACGTTTCACGAAGAATTTCAAGCAGGCGATGGGAGCCAGCTGCTCGCTGCTCGCGCTGCTCCTCGCCGCACCGACGGCCATGGCCCAGACTGAAGTGGGCACGATCGTACCCGCCGATCCAGGCACGCCAGACTCGATTCTCGATGACGTGACCGATGTTACCGGCGTCGGCATGTTCTTTCGCAATGACGGCTTTGTCTGCACAGGCACCCTGTTCAATCGCCGCACGGTGATTTTCGCCGCACACTGCGTCAACTCGAACCCTGCCAGCGATTTCGGCACAACGCTCCCGGCCGCCTGGTCGTTCGGCTCCAATGCGCTGCCCGGCTTTCTCGACTGGATCAATAACGGTTTTGCATCCAATCCGGACCTGGCCGTCTTCAACGTCAACCAGGTGATCTACAATCTGGACTCGATCGCCCGCCCCGAGGGCGCAGGCTTCCTTGAAGGTGATGTCGCCCTGTCCGTGCTCGACACCCCGGCGAGCGAAGTGCCGACCTGGGCGCTGCTCTTCTCCGCGCTGCCAGCCCCCACCAGCTATTCTGCGGAAACCGGCTCGGGCTATCATGTCACCATGAGCGGCTATGGCCGCAGCGGAACCGCGACGGCCGGCGCCATTTTCGGGATCGACTGGCGCCGCCGGGCTGCCGAGAATTTTATTGGCGCCCTGACCTCATTCGATGAGCGCAACACCTTCCTGTTTGGCGACCCGTTCGGGGATCTGCCACAAAATCTCTACCGGCTGGATTTTGACGATCCGACCCGCACCAATCCATTCGACTTCGACCTCTATTACGGCAACGCGGCCACCAATGAAGGCATCACCGCTGGCGGCGATTCCGGTGGCCCGCTCATCCTTGATGCGGCCAATAACACAATTACCGACCGGGACATTGTCCTCGGCGTGCTCTCCGGTGGCTCGCGCTTCTTCGGCGCACAAGCCTTTAGCTCCTACGGCACGGAGAGCTTCTACCAGCCCCTCTATCTTTTCTGGGACTGGATCGTCGCCAACAGCCCGGTGCGCTATGCCACCGCGGCCGCCGGTGATGGTGCCTGGGAAGATGGCAATCATTGGCTCACTGAGGTCGATCCCAACTTCCTCATGCTCAATGAGGATGGCGAATTGGTGAACGAGTATCCGGACTTTCTCGGGGCCAGGACCTCGGGCACCGACCCAAGCTGGGGCCTGCCCTGCTTTGCGCCCGGCGGCGTGACGGACCCTGATACTGAATGCGAACTTCTGGAGGACGGGGCTCCCGCAGCGAGCGAGTTCTCAGACACGCCGCGCCCTGAAGCCACGCTTGAAAATGGCTTCGATGGCGCAACCGGTTTCGTGCCCGACAATATCGATCCGGATATCGGCCTGGGCATCAATGCCCGTTATTTCGACGTCAATCTGGCGGCCGACGGCACCACCTCGCTCAACAGCACGGTTGAAATAGACTATCTGACGATCAGCGGCGCCTCGGCCGGCCTCGATATCGGCGCGACCGGTGATCTCACCAGCCTCGTTGAAATCATGCACCAGGCGGGCAGCGTCAATGTCGACGGCACATTGTCCACCTTCGGCGATTATCTGCTGATGTCCGGCATGCTGACCGGTTCGGGCACGATCAACACGCCTTACCTGACCAATGTCATGGGCCTGATCGGCCCGGGCGATCTGGGCACCATCGGGGACATGACCCTCAATGGCAGCCTCGTACTCGCCTCGGCGAGTGGCCTGGCGATCGAGTTCGGCGATGGCGTCTCCGACCGCCTGATCGTCAGCGGCGACGCGTCGCTTGGCGGTACGGTTCTGCTCAGCCCGACGGCCGGCTATCTGCCGCGCTTCGGTGATGATTATACATTCCTCACTGCCGCGAGCCTGGCCGGCACTTTCGGATCGGTCGCCGATCTACCGGGCGTGCTGACGCCGGTTCTCTACTACACCGCCACGTCGGCAAATGTCCGGCTTGAAGCGTCAAACTTCGACACCCAGGCGACCTTCACCAACAACTTCCAGATCGGTCTGGCCCAAGCCCTCGATGGCGGACGGGCCGGCTCCTATGCCGACCTGGCGGACATCTACGGCGCACTCGACCTGCTGGAAGATGGCGATCTGACTGTCGCCCTCGATACACTCTCACCCTATGAAAGCGTGATGTTCGACCGCTCCATCCGGTCGCACTCCGATGCCCTCGGTCGCGCCCTGCGCGAGCAGATCGGAACGCTGGCCCTGTATGGCAGTGGCGGAACAGACATTCTCGCCGACGCCAAGCAGGCCAATGGCATGGTGGGTATGAGCGATCTCGGCCTGTTGGCCCGTGCGACCGTCAAGTCGAACTCTGCGGCCGGTGGCAGCGATGATGGCACGACGCGGCGTGTGTTCGGCGCGATCGGCATGATTGATGCGACCGCGCAAACCTTTGCCGGTAGCCCCGATAGCGTGATCGAAGGCGGTTATTCGCTGGTTGGTCTCGATGTTCCGCTCTCCGAATCCATCCGCATCGGTGTTGCAGCCGGCTTCGCCGACTCTGACAACACGGCGGGCACGGCGCTGGGTCACACCAGTGTCAGCGCGGAATCGGAACAGTTCACGGCCTTCGCCTCCTATTCCGGCGGACGTCTCTCGGCCAGCCTGGCCGTGAGCTTTACCGGCCATGAGAGCAATTCAATCCGCACCATCAATCTGGGGGGCGCACTGGTTCCGGCACAAACCCGCACAACCGCCGACGAATCGTCGGTCGATGCGGCCATCCGCTATGACCTCTTCTCCAGCGCTGACGGCCTCCGGGTCACCCCGATGGCCAGCGTGACGACGAACAAGGTCAACTACCAGGCGACCACCAGCTATTCGGCGATTGGCAGCCTGGACATCAGTGCCCGCTCCGGCAGCAATACGATTGCCCGGATCGGCTCGGCCTTCGGTCTGGATTTGGGGACGAATATCTCTGCCACCCTCTATATGGGTGCCGCGGAGCAGTATGGTGATGGTGCCGAGACCTATTCGGCGAACTTCCATGATGCGCCCCGGGTTGCCTTCAGCGCGCCGAGCGGTGTCGACCTGAATACCAACTGGTGGGAAGTGGCCGGCAGTCTCTCGGCCGATCTGAGCGTCGGCGGCACGCTGACGGTCAGCCATGAGCGTCAGATTGACCGGGGTTACGTTGAAAACGAAATCACCTCGCTGACCTATAGCCTGCCCTTCTAGGTCCCATCCGGACGGATGAAGTCTGAACACCCGGGCGTTGACGCGCCCGGGTGTTTTTTATTGTGCAGGCCTGCGACGGATTTGCGCGGCCGGTCCGTTCATGTCCCGTCACTCGCACTGCAACGGAGTCCTGACCGGATGGTACGCATCTCAGTCCCCGCCCTCGCCGCCCTGCTTCTGCTCTCCGCCTGTGCCTCGCACGACGGACCTCCCCCCCGGGGTCGCGACGGCATGCCCGGCGGCGGTCCGGGCAGTGCGGGTGGCTTCAACATGGCTGTCGGGCTCGTTGATCGCGGCGAGTATGAGCAGGCCCTGCCCATATTGCGCTGTGTCGCCGGCCAGGGCAGCGGTTTTGAAATCGCCGAATATCTCGCCGGCTTCAGTGCGGTCCGGCTCGCAGCTGCCGACGCGACGCCGGCCATCATGCGCGATGAGATGCGGGTTGAAGGGCTCGACCGTCTGACCCGCGCCGCGCGCGCCGGCTGGCCCGCCGCCCAGGCTGAACTCGCCATGCAGTATTCCGGCATCGACAGTGAGGAAGCGCCCGAGCGCGCAGCCTATTGGGCTGCCGTCTACCGCCGCAATATCCGCGACCGGACCTATGGGCTCGACCGGCTCGACAATCATGTTGAGGCGCGGATCTCCAGCCGTATGACGGCCGAGCAGTCCGCACAGATCGAAGCGGAGGCCGCGAACTTTATCGCCGAGCCGCTGACAGCGATTGCGACAACCCCGGCCTGCGCGCCCTGGCTCGCATCGCCGCAGTCCGGCCGCCAGGGCGGCAGGGGCGGGAATGGATCAGGTCGCGGCGAGCGGCCGGGTGGAGGCGGGCGCGGTGGTGGTGGCGGCCGTCCGGGCGGCTAGACCCGGATTTCGTCTCAGCGGCTGCGGCGTGCCAGGCCACGGGTGCGCGCGTTCAGGCGGGCGCCAAACAGCGTCCGCATCACGCCCGCAACCAGTCCCGGCTTGAGGCCGCGCGGCACGCGACGCGGATTGCCGGCCTCGAGCAAGCGGGCCCGGGTGACCGCATCGTCCGACACACTGGTCTTGCGAAACACGGCGACGTCACCGGCGATCATTTCCTGCAGGGCCCAGCCCTCATCAGACATCAGCGCGTCCGCCAGGCGGGCCGCAGAGCCCTGTCCGGCCCCCATCAGGACCAGAACCCCGCCCAGCTTCATCCGGCCGGCGATCTGACGCCAGTTTCCGGCCATTGCCGGGAATCCGAGATCGCTTCCGACCAGCGCCGCGTCGATCTGCGAGCGGTCGCGTTCGGGCGCCTTGCCCGGCTGCTGGCTCAGACGGTCCGTCTTGATGGATCGACGTTCGCATTGGGTCTGCAACTGGTCGATTTGCGCCAGCGGCGCGATCACCTGGTGAAAGGCACCGCGCTGCAGGAAGACCGTACCCAGCTCGGAACCGCCGATCTGCAGCGTCTTGTCACCGGGCTTGACCAGCATGGCGAGATAATCCGCGACGATGTCATCCTCGATACGGGCCCGTTTGGCAGGCATTCTGCGCGTCGTTCCGGCGGCTATCGCTGTTTGCATCATCATGGCGCGTCCCATTCGTGAACAAGGTGTTAAGCTTGGAGGCGCACCTCGCAAGCGGCGGGCCAAAGCGTAAACAGGGCGTTAACCTTTGCCGCACCAGCTCCCGCAAATGTCGATTGCGCCCGGGCCCGAGCCGGGCTTCTCTGAGCGAATGGACACAGATGATTCCCCGCTGCCGGCCGCACCGAAACATGTCGTGGACGATCTGATCGAGGATCGCGCGCCGCGGCTGATCCACACGCCGCTCTGGCCGGTCATCAAATGGATCGGCTATCCGCTGCTGGGCTATCGCCGCGCCGTCGCCATGGTCGATGCGATCGCGCACCGCACGGGCACGGAATGTCTGGACTGGTGTTCGGATTATCTCGATCTGGATGTCGGACTGACCGGCCTCGAGAACGTGCCGGAAACCGGCGCCTGCGTGATCGTCGCCAATCATCCCGGCGGGATTGCCGACGGCGTCGCGGTCTGGGATGCGTTGAAGGAAAAGCGGCCCGACCTGCTCTTCTTCGCCAATCGCGACGCGCTCAAGGTCTGCCCCGGCCTGGAAGAGCGCATCATTCCGGTGGAGTGGCGCGACGAGTCGCGCTCGCGGATCCAGTCACGCGATATGCTCAAACGCGCCATCGAGGCCTTCAAGGCCGGACAATGCATCATCATCTTCCCCTCCGGGCGGATGTCGGAATGGAGCTGGAAGAAATGGCAATTGGTCGAAAAGCCCTGGCACCCGACCGCCGTCAGCCTGGCGCGGAAATTCAAGACCCCGATCATCCCGCTCGCCGTGCGCCAGCGCATGCCCGTCCTGTATTACGCCCTCGCCCAGATCAATGAGGAGCTGAAGGACATGACGATCTTCCACGGCTTCATGGGCAAGGCCGAAGCGCGCTACACGCTCGCTTTCGGGCGCGCGATGGATATCGGCCCCGATGACGGCACAGATGCCGAAGCGACGGCGATGATGCGCGGGATTTGCGAACGCTCGGCCTGGGGCAGTTAACCGCCGGGTGCCCGTTCAGACGTGCTGATCGATCAGGATCGGATTGCCGTCCGGATCGGTGAGCATGAAATGCGCCGGCCCGGAACCCGGTTCGATCGCGTCGCCGACATCCAGACCGGCCGCCTTCAGCCGCGCCTGCAGGGCCCGGACATCCTCGAAATCGGACAATTCTTCGCGGTGCTGGCCCCAGCCGGGATTGAAGGTCAGCATATTCTTCTCGAACATGCCCTGGAACAGCCCGATCACCTTGCCGTCCAGCCGCAGCACGACCCAGCCCTGGTCGATATTGCCGCCGGTTTCGGCAAAGCCGAGGGTTTCATAGAAGGCCTTCGACGCCTTGATATCCTTGACGGTCAGGCTGATCGAGAAAGCTCCAAGGGTCATTGAACGTCTCCTGGTGTATTACGGTCGCAATGCGGGACCGCCTGGATGGTGCCAGACGCCTCGCCCGTTATCAATCGCGCGGCTCGATCCGGTTGATCGCAACATAATTGCGGCCTTCAGACACGGCAAAGACCAGATCCGGTCGGCCATTATCATCCAGATCGAGATCAGATAGGCGCGCATAATGCCTCCTCCAGACTGAAACAAAATCGACTACCCGCCCAGCCAGGCAGTGGCAAAGGATCAATTGGAACGGCGGTGGCGGGCCACGGCGGCTGCCTGAGAGCCACCCAGTATCTCCCGCCAGCCCCGTTGGGGCGGGCGGGAAAACGGGTGCGCGTCACTCTTGCTCAGGCGCCATACGCGTTTGCCCCACGGGGCTGGACGCATACCAGTTGATGTGACGGGTCAGCAACATGGTCCCGGCCAGGCCGGCAAAGGCCAGCAGGGCGCCGATCAACAGCGCATAGTCTTCAAGCAGGATCAGGGCGTATTGCATGGCGTAAACCACGCACATGGCGGCGAATGTGACCGCACCGAGGGCGCGGCTGGAAAAGGCCGTCATCGCGTACAGGCCGGTCAGGCCCGTTGTCGCCAGAGCGGCAATCCCATAGGCGAGGGCGACGCCGACATGCTCCGACATTGCCAGCAATAGCAGGTAGAAGATCACTTGAGCTGTCCCGGCCAGCACGTATTGCGCGGGATGGATTTGCTGGCCGGAATTGGTTTCGATCAAGAAAAACATCACCATCAGAAAGCCGATGAAGAACATTGCGTATTTGAGCGAGCGGCTGACCTGTTGGTAGCCATCGGCGGGTGTTACCAGACGGACCCCGAAAGCCTGCCCGTCAAGCGTTGCCAGTTGGACATTTCTCTGGCCCCAGACCGCGGCAACGCCGCGCGCGAGATAGGGGACCGTCCATTGCGCGGTGTAGCCCTGGTCGGAAATCTCATGTTCGCCCGGAAGAAACCCGCCTTCGAAACCGGGGTGCGGCCAGTTTGATTGGAGGGAGAGCGTTGTTTCGCGGCCCGAGGCCGTGAAGCGCAAAGGGGCCGCGCCGCTCATCCGCCATTGCGCCGTGAATGTCAGCGCCTCTCCGGCCACGAGCGGACCAAGCGGCGCGCGTACGCCGCGCCAGCCGGCCTGATCGAAATCAGTGCCCGGTTCAAAATTGACCGGTGTGGTCCGGCCAGCGATCTGGACATCCAGAGCGTCGCTGATCCCGCGCAGATCGCTGACCGCGAAAACCATCTCGGCGGCGCCATAATCGAGTTCGGCCCCGTCCGGGGCCTGCCCTGCCACTTCGGGAATCTCGATCTCGCCTGCAACACGGATGGCGGCGGTGTAAACCGGCACGTCGAAAATCCCGCGATGCCGCATCACGACGGTCTGCTCAACCGCGTAGTCCAGCTGGTCGAAGGAGATGAAGACATGCTCATGGCGCACGTCATCACGGCTGACGCGCTCGCCGTCCTGCTGCACCCAGACGCGGTTGGTCAATGAGTAGGGAATGACCAGGAAGGGGCCGCGGATAATCTGCTCGCCGCCGAACAGGGCCGCGATTTCAGCACTGGCCGCGTCGGCACGCCCTTCGCGCTCCCATGAAAGAAAATTGATCAGGCTCAGCGGGATGCCAAGCAAGAGCACGATAGCGCCGAGCACAGCCAGTTTTAGGCCCAATGAGCGGTGTTTTAGTGCGATTTCCATGAATGATGCGTCCCTTCCCAAATCCCCAGCGCCGGCGATATGGGACCGGCATTGCGGACAGAGCGGGACGGGATGAAGGCAATTTCGCCGTAATGAATAATCAAGGCCGATCGCGGTCAGGAAGGCGCTCAAGCGGCGACCGGTCGCGTCGAGCGGCCGTGTCCCGGCCCATCCAGCCATGGGAGGTGGACGGGCCGAGGAAATTCAAGTGATCAGCTTTCGCGTTCGACCAGCATGCCCTTGATCTTGCCGATGGCTTCGGCCGGGTTGAGGCCCTTCGGGCAGACCTGGGCGCAATTCATGATGGTGTGGCAACGATAGAGCTTGAACGGATCGTCGAGATCGTCGAGGCGCTCGCCCTTGGCTTCGTCGCGGCTATCGGCCAGCCAGCGATAGGAATTGATCAGGGCAGCGGGCCCGAGATACTTGTCTTCATTCCACCAATAGGACGGGCAGGCGGTCGAGCAGCAAGCGCACAGGATGCACTCATAAGCGCCATCAAGCTCGGCCCGTTCGGTGGGTGATTGCAGCCATTCTTTCTCGGGCGCCGGTGTATCGGTCTTGAGATAGGGCTCGATCGCCGCATGCTGGGCGTAGAATTGCGTCAGATCGGGGATCAGATCGCGCACCACCGGCTGGTGCGGCAAGGGCGAGATGGTGATTGTGCCGTCATGCTCATCAATGCCGGACGTGCAGGCGATGGTGTTGCGGCCGCCGATATTCATCGAGCAGGACCCGCACACGCCCTCGCGGCATGAGCGCCGGAAAGCCAGGGTCGCATCGACATTATTCTTGATCCACAGGATCGCATCGAGAACCATCGGGCCGCAATCATCGAGATCGACCTTATAGGTGTCCCAGCTCGGCGGGTTGCCGCTTTCCGGATCATAGCGATAGACGCGGAAAGTGCGTACATTCTTCGCGCCATCCGGCTTGGGCCAGGTCTTGCCTTTGGTCGGCTGAGAGCCGCGGGGAAGTGTAAGTTCAACCATGATCGTCTTCCCTTAGTAGACCCGCGCCTTGGGCACGATGTACTCGATGTCCTTTGACATCGTGTAGTCATGCACCGGCCGGTAATCGATTTTCACATCGCCCTTGTCGTCGCACCAGGCGAGGGTGTGTTTCATCCAGGTCTCGTCATTGCGATCGGGGAAATCCTCGCGGGCATGGGCGCCGCGGCTTTCCTCGCGATTGGCCGCGCCATTGACGGTAACAGCGGCCTGGGCGAGCAGATTGTCGAGTTCCAGCGTTTCCATCAGGTCGGTATTCCAGACCATGGAACGGTCGGAGACACCGATATCGGCCATGCCGGTATAGACCTCACGCATCGCCGCGACGCCCTCATTGAGAACCTCGCCGGTGCGGAAGACCGCGCAATTATTCTGCATGCCGCGCTGCATTTGCAGCCGCAGCTTGGCGGTCGGCGTGCCGCCGGCGGCGTGGCGGTATTTGTCGAGACGGTCGAGCGAATTCTGGCCTTCTTCCGGCTTGAACTCGGGCTGGCTGGCGCCAGGCGTTACGGTTTCGCCAAGGCGGAGGCCGGCCGCGCGGCCGAATACGACCAGATCGATCAGCGAGTTGGAGCCGAGACGATTGGCGCCATGCACCGAGACGCAAGCCGCTTCACCGACGGCCATCAGGCCGGGCACGACCGTATCGGCATTATCGCCGACCTTGGTGAGAACCTCGCCGTGATAATTGGTCGGGATTCCGCCCATATTGTAGTGAACCGTCGGCAGGACCGGGATCGGTGCCTTGGTGACATCGACACCGGAAAAAACGCGCGCGCTCTCGGAAATACCGGGCAGGCGTTCGTGCAGGACGGCCGGGTCGAGATGGTCGAGATGGAGGTAGATATGGTCCTTGTTGGGACCAACGCCGCGGCCTTCGCGGATTTCCATCGTCATCGAGCGTGAAACGACATCGCGCGAGGCGAGGTCCTTGGCCGATGGCGCATAGCGCTCCATGAAGCGTTCGCCCTCGGAATTGGTCAGATAGCCGCCTTCGCCACGCGCGCCCTCGGTGATCAGGCAGCCAGCGCCGTAAATTCCGGTCGGGTGGAATTGAACAAATTCCATGTCCTGCAGCGGCAGGCCGGCGCGCAGAACCATGGCATTGCCGTCGCCGGTACAGGTGTGGGCCGAGGTGGCGGAGAAATAGGCGCGGCCATAGCCGCCGGTCGCCAGCACAACGGTCTGGGCCCGGAAACGGTGCAATGTGCCGTCATCAAGCTTCCAGGCGGTGATGCCGCGGCACACCCCGTCTTCCATGATCAGGTCGAGGGCGAAATACTCGATGAAGAATTCGGTCTCATGGCGCACGGACTGGCCATAGAGCGTGTGCAGGATGGCGTGACCGGTACGGTCGGCCGCGGCGCAAGTGCGCTGGACCGGGCCTTCGCCGAAATTGCGGGTCATGCCGCCAAAGGCGCGCTGATAGATCTTGCCGTCTTCGGTGCGCGAGAAGGGCACGCCCCAATGCTCGAGCTCGTAAACAGCGGCCGGTGCCTGGCGGCAGAGATATTCGATCGCGTCCTGGTCGCCGAGCCAGTCAGAACCCTTGACGGTGTCATACATATGCCAGCGCCAGTCATCCTCGCCCATATTGCCGAGTGAGGCGGAAATCCCGCCCTGGGCTGCGACGGTGTGGGAGCGGGTCGGGAAAACCTTGGAAATGCAGGCGGTCTTCAGACCGGCTTGCGAGGCACCCAGGGCAGCGCGCAGACCGGAGCCGCCAGCGCCAACAACCACGACTTCATAAGTGTGATCGATCCATTTGTAGTCGGCCATGAAGAACGTCCGTTACAGCGCGAGTTTGACAAGAGCGAACACCGTGACCAGCCACAGGCCCAGTGTCAGATAGGTATTGCCGAGCAGAAGGAAGGCCTTCATGCCGGCTTTATGGATATAATCCTCGATCACGACCTGCAGGCCGGAGCGCATGTGATGGAAGCCGGCGGTGAGTGTCAGCAGGGTCACGATCGCGCCCATCGGCGAAGCCAGGAAGGCGCGTGTCGCGGCCGGGTCCGGAGCGCCGGACGTTGCCAGCATCCAGACGAAGATGGGGACAAGAAAGAAAAGCGCAATCGAGGTGACGCGCTGGGCGATGAAATGCGCCGTGCCGTGTCCGGAGGCGCCGAGACCGCGCACCTTGGCGGCTGGAGTTCTGTAATCCGTCATCGATCAGCTCCCGAAACCAAGCCAGAGGGCGGCCGTCGGAATGATGGCGACAAACATGATCGCCATCGAGCGGAGATTCGACCCTTTCGGATCGAAACCCTTGCCGAAATCCCAGAACAGGTGCCGCAGGCCATTCAGCCAGTGATAGCTCACCGAATAGGTCAGCAGGATCAGGCCGAAGCGCGTGAGCCAGGCCATCCAGCCCTCGAACAGGAAGGCAATCGAGCCCTCGGCGCCGAACGCCAGCAAGACCAGCCAGACCGCAATCGCGACCGCGCCGATATAATTGCCGATGCCGGTTGCCCGGTGAAGAATGGAGGACGCCATCGTCGCGTGCCAGCGCCAGACCTGGAGGTGTGGCGACATCGGCCGCGGATCGGACCAGTCGGAAGCCATGCGGCACCCTTTCGAAAGCTGTGTCGGTATCGCCGAACGCAGAACGCGTGTCAGCCTTGTATTTCGCAGTGCACAATAGGCCGCACAATGTCAGCGTCAACGCGATCAGGCGCAGACCGCTGACAAGTTGCAGACATTTGCGCCGCGCCGCCGCCGGGGACGGTCGGGCTCCGGCCGCCCCAGGGCGACCGGATTCGCCTTATTCCATGCGCATATTCGCCGGAAGCAGCCCCTCATTCACCTGCCCGTCCTCGACATAGACGGTGCCACCCTTCATCACGAAATCAACGTGCTGCAGAAGATTTGGATAGGTCATGAGATCGCCGTCGATGGCGATAATGTCAGCGGTCATGCCCGGCGCGATGGAACCGGTCTGATCCGCGACGCCCATGAAGACAGCCGGCCAATAGGTCGCCGAACGGATCGCATCCATCACCGGCACATCAAGTTCGCGGGTCCAGACATCGAACTCATTCCAGGTCGACTGGCAGTGGAATTTCATCGGGATACCGCTATCGGTGCCGATCAGCATCACCACACCGGCTTCACGCAATTGCTCGAACTTGCGGCGCAGGGTTGGCGCACGCAAGGGCGTCAATTGGGTGTAGGACAAGCGCTCGGGGTGCTCGATCGAGGCGGCAATATCGGCGATCGTGTCGGGCTCAAGCCCGCGATGCCAGCAATTATCGTCGAGGAATTCGGAGTTTTCGCGCGTGCGCCCGTAATTCCACAGGCCTTCAATCGTCGGGGTCCAGTAGAGCGGGCCACCGGAAATACGGCCGCGCGCGGTGCGCGCCCGCAGCGCCTCGATCACATGAGGCGGATATTCCGGCGCCGTGGTCAGGCCGGTATGCTCGAAATTATCGATCCCGATCTCGAGCCCGAGAATGATTTCCTCGGGCCGGTGGGAGTGACCGACGACCCGGAGGCCGCGGGCATGCGCCTCGTCGACGACAGCGCGCGCTTCAGCGGCGGTCATCTGGTCCTGATTGACCAGTTTGATGACATCAACGCCGGCATCGGCGAGCGTGCGGACATGGGCACGGGCCTCACTGACACTGCTGACGCCCCAGCGGAAGGCTTCCGTACCCGGATAGGCCTCGTGCTGGATGAAAGGACCGGAGACGTAGAGATTCGGGCCGGGCAGCTCACCGGCATTGATGCGGTCACGCACCGAGATGGACGGTTCGAGCGGCGCGCCGAGATCGCGGACCGACGTAATTCCGGCCAGCAGCAGCTGCACGGCGGAGGCCGGCATGATCTCGTCTTCGAGCCGGTCGAGATAGGTACGGTCCCAGTGATCATAGTCGGAATGCCCGTTGAGCATCAGGTGCGCGTGCATTTCCCACAGGCCGGGCATGACGGTCATGCCCTCGGTAGAGATCACCGCATATCCATCCGGCACCGGCGTATTGTCCTGGTTGCCGGTCGCGACAATGCGGTCATCCTCGACCAGGATGACGCTGTCATGGATGGGCGGGCCACCATAGCCATCGATCAGCGTACCGCCCACAAGCGCCTGGCGGCCTTCCGGCCAGGCACCGGCCGTGACACAGAGCGCCAGCGCGCCTGACACTAGTCCCATTGCGTATTTCATCACGCTCTCCCCAAAAAGATTCGCACAACAGACTAACCGCGCCGGTGAAAAAGCAAAATCGGTATGGCAAAACCTGCGCATCACACTAGCCTGTCGCCAGAGCAGGGAGCTGATCATGACCCAAACATCGCCATCCGCCGTCATCACCGGTGCCTCGACCGGCATTGGCCACGCCTGCACGGCGGGGCTAGCGGCGAAGGGCTGGCATGTCTTTGCCGGCGTGCGCAAACAGGCCGATATTGACCGGTTGAAGGCGGAATTCGGCGCTGCGGTCACACCCCTGATCATGGAAGTGACCGATACGGCCTCTATGCAGAGCGCCGCCGATACGGTCCGCGCCGCGCTGAACGGCGTGACGCTGAAGGGCCTGATCAATAATGCCGGAATCGCGGTCGCCGGACCGATGCTGAGCGTCCCGATCAAGGAATTCGAACACCAGCTCGACGTCAATGTGACCGGCGTGGTTCGCACCACCCAGGCTTTCGGACCCCTGCTGGGCGCCGATGAGAGCCTGAGCGGTGAGCCGGGCCGGATCGTGATGATGTCATCAATGGCCGGCGAGATGGGCGCCCCGTTTCTCGGGCCCTATTCGGCGTCGAAACATGCCGTGGAAGGCCTGTCCAAATCCTTGCGGCGGGAAATGATGCTGTTCGGGATTGAAGTGATCGTGCTCGGCCCCGGCGCCGTAGCGACGCCGATCTGGGCCAAGTCCGATGAAGTGGACATCACGCCCTATGAGGGTTCGGTCTATTACAAGGCGCTGACCCGCCTGCGCAATTATATGAGCAAGAGCGGCCCGGAGGGCTTCCCGCCCTCGGTGATCGCCGATCGCGCCTTCCGGGCCCTGACCGAAAACAAGCCACGTTTTCGCTATGCCATTGTGCCCAAGCGCCTGACCAACTGGTCCTTGCCACGCATGCTGCCCGAGCGCATGGTCAACAATATCGTGGCCAAGAACCTGGGCCTGACGCGGCGCAAACGCTGAACCGACACCGCTTGCCGGCCATCACTGCCTGGTCAAGAATACTGCAATCTGAATCGAGACGCGGCGCCCCGGCGCCTGGGGGACTGACATGAATTATCGCACGCTTTCGCACGTATCGATCGCCAGCCTGATGGCGCTGAGCCTGGCCGCCTGCGGCCAACAGGCCGGGACTCCGAACTCATCGGCTGCACCCGCATCGCCGGTCAGCGACGGTGCGACGCCGTCCGGGAACACGGCTGCGCCGGACGCCGCGACCGACGCAGATGCCGAAACAGCCTTTGCCGCCCTGGTCTCCGAATTTGAAGCCTTCGAACTGGCCAATAGTCCCGACGAACGCGGCCGTCGCGGCGATCTGGTCGCGGCTGGACAATGGCCGGATATCTCGCCGGACGCGCTGGCGACGCAATCCGCCACCGAAGCCGCTTTCCTGGCACGCCTCGAGGCGATTGACGCCGCTTCGCTGTCACAGAGCGACCAGGTCTCGCATGCGGTGCTCGACTATATCCTGCGCTTCCGCACCGAACTCGCCCCCTTCGACGAAGCGCGTATCGCTTTCAATTCCGATAGCGGCTTCTTCTTCTGGCCCTCCTATGCAGCCTCCTCGGCCCGCCCGCGCACGATTGCCGAGGGTGAGGCCTGGATTGCCCGCATCAACGGGATTGCCGGCTATTTTCAGCAGAATATCGACTGGATGCAGCGCGGGCTCGAAACCGGCTTCACCCAGCCTCGCATCATCGCCGAATCGGCTGCCGCCCAGGTCGCCGGTCTCAGCGATCCGGCGACCCTGCGCGCAATCCTGATTGAACCGATCGACGGACTGCCGGTCGCGCTGCCTGCCGCCGAACGGGCCCGGCTCCATGCCGAGGCGACCGCCGCCATCGAGGACTCGGCCCAGCCGGCCTATGCCAGCCTGGCCAGCTTCCTGCGCGATGAATACCTGCCGCAGACCCGCGAGAGCCTGGGCATTTCCGACGTGCCCGAGGGGCGGGCCTATTATCAGACCCTGGTTCGCTACCACACCACGCTCGATACCTCGCCGGAAGAAGTCCACCAGCGCGGCCTCGCCGAAGTCGCCCGCATCCGCGACGAGATGGAAGCCGTGATCGCCGGGAGCGAGTTTGAAGGCAGCTTCGCCGAATTCCTCCACTTCCTGCGCACCGATCCACAATTCTACGCGACAACGGCAGAAGAGCTGCTGATGCACGCCGCCTGGATTGCCAAGCGGCTCGACGACCAGATGCCGGCCTATTTCGGCCATTTGCCGCGCCTCTCCTATGGCGTGCGCCCGGTGCCGGACACCATGGCGCCGACCTACACCACCGGCCGCTACTGGCCCGGCGATATGGAACGCGGCATCGCCGGCGGCTATATGGTCAACACCTACGACCTGACCCAGCGCCCGCTCTACACCCTGCCCGCCCTGACCGCACACGAGGCCGTGCCGGGGCATCATCACCAGGGCTCGATCGCTGCCGAGCTGGAAAACGTCCCGGATTTCCGACGCAACACCTATATCACCGCCTTCGGCGAGGGTTGGGGCCTGTATTCCGAGACGCTGGGGCGCGATATGGGCATCTATACGACGCCCTATGAGGAGTTTGGACGGCTGAGCTATGAGATGTGGCGCGCCTGCCGCCTCGTCGTTGATACCGGCGTGCACTATATGGGCTGGACCCGCGATGAGGCCGAGGCCTGCTTCCTCGAGAACTCCGCCCTGGCGCCCCACAATATCCGCACCGAAGTCCTGCGCTATATCTCCTGGCCTGGCCAGGCGCTGGCCTACAAGACCGGCGAATTGCTGATGCGCGACCTGCGCGGCGAGGCGGAAGAACGTCTGGGCGAGGAATTCGACATCCGCGCATTCCATGACGTCCTGCTCGCCGATGGCTCCATGCCGTTGTCCGCGCTGGAGGCCAAGATGCGCCGCTGGATCGACGAAGAAGAAGCCGGAAACCGGAACTAGAACACCATGCTTTTCGCGCTCACAGACTTTCTCGTTGTCATCGGCTGCGGCCTCGGCATCTGGCGGATATGGCCGCATCGCAGCCGCGGCGATGTTCGCATGGTCCGGCTGGGCCTGGCCTTTATCGGCCTGGCGGCGCTGATCGGGGCGCTCCGCTTCGCCAGTGGCCAGATCACTGAACTGACACAGCTGCACAGCCTGGCGAGCACGTTCGCCGGGGCCGCCGGCATGGTGCTGATCGCTCTTGGTCTGGCCTGGAAAGCCTTTCCCATCGCCATGGCGCCGGGTGTCGGGCGCTATCTGCGGGTTGGCATACCGGTACTGACCGCCGTCATGCTGGCCTGGCCGGGCAGTGACGGCGTGCTCGCCCTGATGCCGAAACTGGCTTTGCTTCTGGGCCTGGCGGCGAGCGCTGCCCTGTTGGTGCATCGCCATTGGCAGAGCGGCCTGATCTGGCTATTTGCCTGGCTTCTGCTGGGCTTCGCCTCGATCGCGATTGGTGCCAGCCGCGAGCTGACAAGCCTTGGCCTCGCCAACTGGCACATTTATCACACGATTCTGGCGCTTTGGGCGGTCCTGGCCGGCGAAGCCATGCGGCGGGTGATTGCCAGCCGCGCTTGACCTGAAGGCCTGGCTCCACCACTTATCCACGCTCCATGACCGAGCGCACAGACAATCCCGCGGCCTCCGGTGCCGACACGCCCTCCACGCGTGAGACGGATCCGGAAAACGGCCTTGAAATCCTGACGTTTGGCTGCCGGCTGAATGCCTGGGAGAGCGAGGTCATGCGCGCCCATGCCCGCGAAGCCGGGCTGGACAATGCCATCCTGGTCAATACCTGCGCGGTAACCTCGGAAGCGGTGCGCCAGGCCCGCCAGTCCATCCGCAAGGCCCGCCGCGCCAATCCCGACGCGAAGATTATCGTCACCGGCTGCGCCGCCCAGGTCGATCCGGCGATGTTTGCGGCGATGCCGGAAGTCGACCGGGTCGTCGGCAATGCGGAAAAACTGCGCGCCGAGACCTTCAACCCCGTCACCCTCCTGGGCGGTACGGAGAAGGTCCGCGTCAACGATATCATGAGCGTGCGCGAGACCGCCGGGCATCTGGTCGAGGGCATGGAGGGGCGCGCGCGCGCCTATGTCCAGGTCCAGAATGGCTGTGACCATCGCTGCACCTTCTGCATCATCCCCTATGGCCGCGGCAATTCACGCTCGGTCCCGGCCGGCGAGATTGTCGATCAGATCAAGGCGCTGGTTGCATCCGGCCATAGCGAGGTCGTGCTCACAGGGGTCGATCTGACCTCCTGGGGCGGCGATCTTCCAGGCACGCCGCCGCTGGGCCGTCTGGTCCAGGCAATCCTGAAACAGGTTCCCGACCTGCCGCGCCTGCGCCTGTCCTCGATCGATGCGATCGAGATCGATGAGGCGCTGTTCGAGGCCGTCACCGGCGAGGCGCGCATCGCGCCCTATCTGCATCTCTCCCTGCAGGCCGGCGATAATATGATCCTCAAGCGCATGAAGCGGCGCCATTCGCGCGAAGACGCGATTGCCCTGTGCAACCGGCTGAAAGCTGCGCGGCCCGAGATCGCCTTCGGCGCCGACATTATTGCCGGCTTCCCGACCGAGACCGAAGCCATGTTCGAAAACTCGCTGAAACTCGTCGATGAGTGCCAGCTGGCCTATCTGCACGTCTTCCCTTATTCGCCGCGCCCGGGCACGCCGGCCGCGCGCATGCCACAATTGGAGAAGTCGGTGATCAAGGCTCGCGCCGCGCGCCTGCGCGACAAGGCGGACCAGGTGCTCGCCGCCCATCTCGACTCCATGATCGGCACCGTCACGGATGCCTTGATGGAGAAGCCCGGCTTCGCACGCGCCGGGAATTTTGCCGCCATCCGCCTGCCGGAGAGTGAGTTTCCACGCGCCGGCGCGCTGGTGAATATCCAGGTCACGCATCATGACGGACGTGAATTGCACGGGGAGCTGACATCATGAGCGACGACAAGCCAGCCGGCGAGAAGAAGCGCGGCTTTTTCTCGCGCCTCGTCTCGGGTCTCAGCAAGTCCTCGTCCAAGCTGGGCGAATCCGTCACGGCGATCTTCACCAAGCGCAAGCTGGATCGCGAAGCGCTGGATGAACTCGAAGACCTGCTGATCGCCTCCGATCTCGGCACGGCGGCAGCCCTGCGCGTCACCGACCGGCTGGCGCGCGACCGCTTCGACAAGGAAATCTCTGACGAGGAAGTGCGCGAGACGCTCGCCGAAGTGATCAGCGAAACCCTCCAACCACTGGAAAAACCACTGCAGCTGACCGGCACGGATGGCCCGCACGTGATCCTGTTTGTCGGGGTGAATGGCTCAGGCAAGACGACGACGCTGGGCAAGATCGCCGTCAAGCTCAAGCGCGAGGGCCGCGACCCGATTCTGGTTGCCGGTGACACTTTCCGCGCAGCCGCGATCGAACAGGTCTCGGTGTGGGGCGAGCGGGCCAAATCACCCGTCATCAAGCGCGAGATTGGCGCCGATGCGGCCGGCCTCGCCTTTGACGCGCTGGAGCAGGCGGAACGCGAAGGGCGCGACACGGTGCTGATCGACACCGCGGGCCGGCTGCAGAACAAGGCCGAGCTGATGGACGAACTGCGCAAGATCGTCCGTGTCATCCGCAAGAAGAATCCGTCGGCCCCGCATGAGACTGTGCTGGTGCTCGACGGGACGGTCGGCTCCAATGCCGTTTCCCAGGCGCAGGCCTTCCTCGATGCAGCCCAGATCACCGGCCTGGTGATGACCAAGCTCGACGGCACCGCCAAGGGCGGAGCGCTGGTCCAGGTCGCGGAGAAATTCCAGCTGCCAATCCACTATATCGGCATCGGCGAAGGCGAGGATGATTTGCAGGCCTTCAACGCCCGAGACTTCTCGCGAGCGCTGGCCGGGCTGGAGAACTAGGACTTGGAGGCCAATCTGACCGCTGGCGCCCTCGCAATGCTCGGTTCGGCGCTGGCCCATGCCGGCATGACGCTTCTGACCAAGCGCGCCCGGGACCGGCTGGTGTTTCGCGCCCTGTCGCTGATTTTCGTCGCGCTATTGATGCTGCCCTGGCTGGTCTTCCAACCCCTGCCCGGCTGGGAAGTCTGGCGCTTCCTCTTGCTCGGCGCCGCCACGATCTGGGCTTTCAACATGTTGCTGATCGCCGCCTTCGAGCGCGGCGAGATGAATCTGGTCTATCCGGTGATGCGCGGCAGTGCGCCGGCACTGGCGACGCTCGCCGCCTATCTGTTTCTTGGCGAGGCGGTCTCGCTCTGGCAGCTGCTCGGCCTGGCGATTGCCTCGACGGCGCTGGTCGGCTTTGCCTGGCCGGAAAGGGACGGGGCGCCAAAGGCGCAGGTATTGTTGCTCGCCCTCGCAGCCGCCTGCATGACGGCCAGTTATACCGTGATTGATGCCGCCGGCGTGCGCGCCTCCGGAGACGTGATGGTCTACACAGGTTGGTTCTTCGTGCTTTCAGGCGTCACGATTGGCACCACAGCGATCATCCGGCGCGGGTCGCGCTTCTGGGCCGCAGCATTGCAGGAAACCCGCCCGGCCGCGACGTCGATGCTGTTCAATCTGACGACTTACGGCCTGGCCCTCTACGCCTATTCCATCGCACCGGTGGCACCTATGGCGGCCCTGCGTGAGACCAGTATCGTATTCGGGGCGCTGCTCGCGACGCTGGTCCTCAAGGAGGCTTTCGGGTTGAAGCGTATTGCGCTGGCCGTGCTATTGGTCACCGGACTTGTCGTGATGCAGACATTGTGAATACCGAGGAGAACCCCGTGAGCCAGACCGAGACCACGACGAAACAGACCGCCAGCATGCTGGTTGATTTCGGTCCCATCGGGGTCTGGATCGTGGTCTACAACCTGGCCCGCGCCTATGCGGGCGACCAGGCGATCTATATCGGCACGGGCGCCTATATGATCGCCGCAGTGATTGGCCTGGGCTATGCGATCCGGGTCGAGAAACGCTTTCCCCCCATGCTGATCTTCACCACGGTCATCGTGCTGGGCATGGGGACGATCGGCATTTTGCTGCAGGATCCGATTTTCCTCTATCTCAAGCCGACCATCATCAATCTCTTCTACTCCTTCCTCATCCTGGTCAGCGTCGCGCTGGGCCATAATGTCTGGAAGGTCTTTTTCGCCACCGTCTTCAACCTGCCCGAAGAGGCCTGGACCATGCTGGCCGTACGCTGGGCGCTCTGGTTCCAGTTTCTCGCCCTGCTCAACGAAGCCATGTGGCGGCACATCAATGATTCCGTCGTGCCGGAATCGGCGCGCTGGTTTGCGGAATTCGAGATCAGTGAAGCCTTCTGGGCCAATGCCAAGCTCGGCGTCATGGTGCTCAGCCTCGCATTCGCAGCGCTGCAAATGCCGCTCCTGCTCAAATACCAGCGGGCAGAAGACGATGACGGCGGGGAGAGCGGAGAAGCCGCATAAGAAATGCGACACTCCGTGATCGGACAAACGTCATCCTTGCGTTATAAATCCGAGGCAGGATGAGCCAGATGACATCCGGAGACTGCCATGCCGAGTGACAAGCACAGCCCGAAGGCTTTCGACCTCGCGGATTCGCCCGGTCACCTCCTGCACCGGGCCCAGCAATTCGCCGCCGAGCGCTTCACCAAGGCGATGGCTGGCGCGAAGCTCACCCAGCGCCAGTTCGCTGTCCTGCACGCCACCGCGCAGAATGAGGGCCTGACCCAGACCGAGCTGGTCAAGATCACCGGAATTGATCGCTCCACCCTGGCCGAACTGGTCTCGCGTATGGCGCGCAACGGTCTTCTGGAGCGCGAAAAACTCGCCGATGATGCCCGCGCCAATGCGATCCATCTCAGCGTCTCCGGCCGCACCCTGCTTGAAGCCGCAACGCTGGGCGCGGTTGAGGCCGACCGCGCCATCATCTCTGCCCTGCCCAAGAACAAGCGCGCCAATTTTCTGGAAACCTTGCGCCGTATCGCCCTGACCCTGGAAAAGGGTGAGGAAGCGGTGATGAAGGCCAAGGTGAAAGACAAGGAAAAGAAGAAGAAGGCCAAAAAGCGGGCCAAGGACAAGGCCAAAATCAAGGCCAGAAAAGCCGAGAAAAAGGCCTCCAAGGAGGCTGGCGAACGCGCCGAGTCCTGAGACCGAACTATTCCCGCAGCGCCCCGCGCTCGAGCGCTGGATAGATCCGGTTGCGCAGGACGGTCGCCGATATGGGTCCCGACCAGCGCGTCAGGATCTGCCCGTCCGCTCCGACCACCAGGGTTTCCGGCGTTCCCGCCACGCCAAGCGCCCGGGCGGAAAGCCCGTCGACATCGAGCATCACGCCAGCATAAGGGTCGCCATGCGTGTCGAGGGAGGCATTGGCCGCCGCAGCTGTATCCCGAAAGGCGATACCATAGATCGCTATCCCCTCGGCCTGCAGCGCCATCAGGACGGGGTGTTCAATCTGGCAATAGGGACACCAGGAGCCCCAGACATTGAGCAGATACGGGCCTTCAATCGCTGCCGGATCGAAGGCGGCGCGTCCCTCAAGCACGGCCAGCGTCAGGGTGGGCAAGGGTTCGGGCGGGACTGGCCGATCCTGATACCAGCGCAAGCCCAGGACTATGGTCAGGGCAATAATCCCCGACAGGGCGAGAAGGCGCACGGCCTGCATCATGCCTCACCGGTCTCCAGGCGCCGCAGACGTTCCGCCGCGGCCTTGCGCTCGGCCAGAGCCGTCACGACAAGCGCGATCAAGGCCGTCGCCGAAAGCCCCCAGGCCGACCAGACCCAGACCGCATAACCGCCCATCGCGAAAAATTCTGTCATCGGCGGCCCCCGGCTTCTTTCTGGCGCAGTAGCGCATCAGCCCGCCGGGCGATGGCGCGCGTGCGCAGCCGATAGAAGACCAGCCAGCCGGCCAGCATGGTATAGCCCAGCGCCATCAACGCCAACGGCCAGAGCTGGCTGGAATGGATGGTCGGGCCATCGGCGCGAAAAACGGCGGCCGGCTGGTGCAGGCTCGACCACCACTCCACCGAGAACTTCACGATTACCAGATTGATCACCCCGGCCATCGCCAGAATGGCGCTGGCGCGCGCTGCCTGCTGGGCGTCCTCGAGCGCGGAACGCAGTGCCATATAGCCGAGATAGACCAGAAACAGCACCAATACCGAGGTCATGCGGGCATCCCATTCCCACCAGGTGCCCCACATCGGCTTGCCCCAGATCGACCCCGTCGCCAGGGCCAGCGCGGTGAACACCGCCCCGATCGGCGCGATCACGGCAGCGGCCGCATCGGCAATCGCATGGCGCCAGACAAAATAGACAAAGCTCGCCCCGGCCAGCCCCGCATAGAGCGCCGAAGCCATATAGGCGGCCGGCACATGCACATACATGATCCGCACCGTGTCGCCCTGCTGATAGTCCGGCGGGGAGGCGAAGAAGGACATGTAGACACCCGCGCCGAGCAGGATCAGCGTCAAGACGCCCAACACCGGGATGGCGATGCGGGCCAGCTGGTCGAAACGTTGCGGGTTGGCGAAATAGGACAGCATGGCGCTCACTTACTTTGCGGGAGGCCGGGCGGCAACTGCCGGGTGGTCGCAGGGCGATGGATCACTCTTGCACGCCTTCCGTGGTCCAACGGATGACGTCGGCAAGCGAAGCCGTCAGCGGGCCGGTGATTTCCACTTGCGACGCGTAGCCGCTGAAGTCGACATCCCCGCCATTGGCTATCGGGAAATAGGTGCCCCACGACGTTCGGACGTAGCGCGCGGTTGGATGGCAGGTGTCTGAGTCGAATGGAAACTCACTGAACCGCGCTGAATCGACGTCTGCCCACATCTCCGCAGCGTATTCTAGCCCTTCGGCCAAGCTCGACTCAGAGAAATTCCAATAGGACCGGAACCTCGCCTCGGTCTGGATCAGGTAGGACTCCAGCGCCGACGGGGGCCCGGAAATGACTTCGTCGTGCTCGATCTCCCACTCTGATACGTCGCCCATCACACGGCGCCGCGTTAGCAGGGGCAGTGTGCAATCCGTGACTTCGTACACGGTGGCTGCGTTCTGGCGCCGCAGGTATTCCTCAAGCGACATGTGGCGCCCATAGGCCGCTTCTGGGTTGGCCAGCAGATAACGGACCGCGGTAAGCCAAGGCTCATTCGATTCGAAGAGCGGAACAGTTCCCATCGCTACACCCGAAGCGCTGCGCAGCACCAGAAGCGGCGTGCCGATCACAAACTCGATCACACTCGAGCAATCGCCCGCGCCGTAGAGCTGTAGGCCAATGTCAGGCAGGCGTCCCGCGTCCCAGTCCCAAAGATGGTCTCTGACGGCCTCTGCTTCTGATCGGTAGCGCTCTACCCAGTATTCGGGTTGCATATCCCCCGAATCGTCCGGCCCCAGCGCGAACTCAGATGACGAAAGCAGCAATTGATACGTGCTCGGCCCATCGCCAACCAAGCGTTCAACGACGGTGAAGGTGTATTCGTGCTCCGCCCCGTGTCGCAGAGGCACACCATCCACCATCGGTGTCGCCGAGACCGGGATCGCTATTTCTATGAAGGCCGCCGACCGCACCCACTGCGCGAAGAGCGGGCCGCGACGATCCGCCAAATGCTCGGAATAACTCCTGTTGTCCGGTAGAACCGAGCAGGCAAAGACCTCGCTCCCTGCCAGCGAGGCGAGTGCCAGCCCGCCCACCAGTGCATTCCGCGATAAAGCCATCACCTCGCCTCCCGAGAGCCAAACTCTTGCGCGCAAATTGGCCAAATCTGAGGCGATTTCATCCCAACCGCCCCCGCACCGCCGCCGCGATTCCGAAGGGTGCGAGCGCAACCGTTCCTAGACTGATCGCCAGTGTCAGCAACAGATTGGCCACCGCGCGCTCATCGCCGGCGAAAGCCGAACGTCCGGCGCCCGCCGCGAAGATCAGGACCGGGACCATCATCGGCGTGGCGATCAGGGCGATCAGCAGGCCGCCGCGCTTGATGCCGGCAGCGAGGGCGCCGGCGAAACCTGCGATCAGGGCAAGGGCGGGGATGGCAGCCAGCAGGGCGGCGCCGAGCACCAGTGCCGAAATGGGCGGCAGGCCATACATCAGACCTCCGAGGACGCCGATCAGCGGCAGCGGCCATAGCGTCGCGCTGGCCTGGCCCATCACCTTGCCCAGGCAGAGAGCGGCCAGGCTGGTCGGGGTGAGCAGGTAGAGATCCAGCGTGCCGTCGGCGAAATCATCGCCGAACAGGCGTTCGGCCGATTGCAACACGGAGAGCAGGGCCGCGAAGGCGAGAATGCCGGGGCCGGCGGCAGCCAGCAGATCGGCGGCAGGGCCGATCGCCAGCGGCGCCAGGGTGATCGCGGCGAGGAAGAAGGCCGCCGGTCCGGCCGCTCCGCCACCGCCGGCCCAGGCGAGGCGAGCTTCGCGCGCGAATATTGCTGTCAGAACACCCATCACAGCCGCCCCATCTCGAGGCTGCGCGCATCGGGCCAGTCGAGCGGCTGGTGCGTGGCGGCGATCACCAGGCCGCCGCGGGCGCGGTGTGTCGCGACCAAGGCAGCGAGGCAGGCGCGGCCTTCGCCGTCGAGCGGGCCGGCGGGTTCGTCGAGCAGCCAGAGCGGGCGATTGGCCAGCACGATACGGGCGAGGCCGCAGCGTCTTTGCTGACCGCGTGACAGGCGCGCGGCGGGGCGGTCGATCAGATGATCAATCTCGAGCGCGCGCAGGGCCGGCATGATCGCCGTGCGGGGTTGGCCGTAGAGATCGGCCCAGAAACGCAGGGCAGTGCGCGGCGTCTCGCCGGGTTTGAGCCCGTCGGCATGGCCCAGCCAGGCGATGGTGTCGGCGGCGGCGAGCGCCGGCGGCGCTTCATTGAGCGATATCGCGCCGGCATCGGGCTCGATGAAGCCTGCGAGGGCGCGCAAAAAGGAGGTCTTGCCGGTGCCATTGCGACCGGTCAGCAGCACCGCCTCGCCCGGTCCGAGTTCAAATGAGAGATCCCGAGCCAGCAATGCATCGCCGCGCGACAGGGACAGGCCGCTCACGCTCAGGCGGAGCTCTGGAAATTTCAGTGCCGGGGTAACGGGCTGGGAAAGCGAGGCCGATGTCATGACGACATGTCGCCCAAATGCAGGGCCGAGGTCAACGGACTGCGTGCCGCATTGCAGCAAACGGGGACAAGGGGTAGAACCCCAGCAAACATGTGGCCATATCCAGCTGGCCTACCCTCCCCACCGGGTGTTTGACACCCCACCGACCCTGAGGACGATCCCCAATGGCTTCTCTCGACAGTTTTTCCTGTAAACGCACCCTCAATGTGGCCGGCGACACCTACGCCTACTACGATCTGAAGGTCGCCGAGCAAAACGGTCTGGCCGGAATTTCCCGCCTGCCGGCCTCGCTCAAGGTCCTGCTGGAAAACCTGCTGCGCTTTGAAGACAACAAGACCGTCACCAAGGCCGACATCCAGGCGATGGCCGAATGGCTGACGACCCGCAAATCGACCCATGAGATTGCCTATCGTCCGGCCCGCGTCGTGATGCAGGACTTCACCGGCGTTCCCGCCGTCGTCGATCTGGCCGCGATGCGTGATGCCGCCACCAAGCTGGGCGCCGATCCGCAGCGAATCAATCCACAGGTTCCCGTCGATCTGGTGATCGATCACTCGGTGATGGTGGATAATTTCGGCCATGCCGACAGTTTCGAGAAGAACGTCGAGCGCGAATATGAGCGCAATGGCGAACGTTACAAATTCCTCAAATGGGGCGCGTCCGCCTTCGCCAATTTCCGCGTTGTGCCACCGGGAACGGGCATCATCCACCAGGTCAATCTGGAAAACCTGGCCCAATGCGTCTGGACCAAGGAAGAAGATGGCGAAACCATCGCCTATCCCGACACCTGCGTCGGAACGGACAGCCACACCACGATGATCAATGGCCTGGCCGTGCTCGGCTGGGGTGTTGGCGGGATTGAAGCCGAAGCCGCCATGCTCGGCCAGCCGGTCTCGATGCTGATCCCGGAAGTGATCGGCTTTGAACTGACCGGCAAACTGCCGGAAGGCGCGACCGCGACCGATCTCGTCCTGGTCATCGTGCAGATGCTGCGCAAGAAGGGCGTGGTCGGTAAATTCGTGGAGTTCTACGGCAAGGGCCTCGACCATCTTTCGCTGGAGGATGAAGCCACAATCGCCAATATGGCGCCTGAATACGGCGCGACCTGCGGCTTCTTCCCGGTCGACAGGGAAACCCTCACCTACATGACCGCCACCGGCCGCGACGACAAGCGAGTCGCCCTGGTGGAAGCCTATTCCAAGGCTCAAGGCATGTACCGGCCTGACTACGAAGCCGATCCGATCTTCACCGACTCGCTGCATCTCGACATGGGCTCCGTCGTGCCGGCGATCTCCGGGCCGAAACGGCCGCAAGATCGCGTCATCCTCACCGAGGCCAAGCCGGCTTTCACCGAGGCGATGGGCAAGGAATTCAACAAGGCCAATGAAATGGCCAAATCGGCCCCGGTCGAAGGCGCGGACTACCGCATCACCAATGGCGATGTCGTGATTGCCGCCATTACGTCCTGCACCAATACGTCCAACCCGTCCGTCATGCTCGGCGCCGGCCTGCTGGCCCGCAATGCCGTGGCGCGCGGCCTCAAGGTGAAGCCCTGGGTCAAGACCTCGCTGGCGCCCGGTTCGCAAGTCGTCACCGACTATATGTTGCGTGCCGGCCTGCAGGATGATCTCGATGCGCTCGGCTTCAATCTGGTCGGTTATGGCTGCACCACCTGTATCGGTAATTCCGGTCCGCTGCCGGGCCCGATCTCCAAGGCCATCAACGAGAATGACCTGGTCGCGACCTCAGTCCTGTCGGGCAATCGCAATTTCGAGGGCCGGATCAGCCCCGATGTGCGTGCCAATTACCTCGCCTCGCCGCCACTCGTGGTCGCCTATGCGATCGCCGGTTCGATGCAGATCGACATCACCAAGGAGCCGCTCGGCCAGGACCAGGACGGCAAGGACGTCTATCTGAAGGACATCTGGCCGTCCTCGGCCGAAATCGCCGAGACCGTGCGCACCTCGGTGACGCCGGACATGTTCGCAACGCGTTATGAGCATGTATTCCAGGGCGACAAGGCCTGGCAGGGCATCGCGGTTCCAGAAGGCCTCAATTATGCCTGGGATCACACCTCGACCTATGTCCAGAACCCACCCTATTTCGAAGGCATGACGATGGAACCGGATGCACCGGGCGATGTCGTCAATGCGCGGATCATGGGTCTGTTCGGCGACTCGATCACCACCGACCACATCTCGCCTGCCGGTTCGATCAAGGCCAGCAGCCCGGCCGGCCGCTATCTGCAGGAGCGGCAGGTTCCGGTGCTGGAATTCAACTCCTACGGCTCGCGCCGCGGCAATCATGAAGTCATGATGCGCGGAACCTTCGCCAATATCCGCATCAAGAACAAGATGCTGGACGGCGTTGAAGGCGGCTTCACCAAGAAAGACGGCCAGCAGGTCGATATCTTCGACGCCTGCATGGACTACCAGGCCGCCGGCATCCCGCTCGTCGTCTTCGGCGGCAAGGAATACGGCACCGGCTCCTCGCGTGACTGGGCCGCCAAGGGCACCCGTCTTCTGGGCGTCAAGGCCGTCATCGCCGAGAGCTTCGAGCGGATCCACCGCTCCAATCTGATCGGGATGGGTGTGCTGCCGCTGCAGTTCGAGGACGGTGCGTCCTGGGAAGGTCTCGGCATGACCGGCGATGAGAGCGTCAGCATCCTGGGCGTTGCCGAGATCGAGCCGCGCGCCCTGATGACCGTTGAGGTGACTTTCCCGGACGGCACGGTGAAGACCGCTTCGGTCCGCGCCCGTATCGATACCGAGAACGAGCTGGAATATTATCGCGATGGCGGCATCCTGCACTATGTGCTGCGCAATCTCGCCCGCTCATAGGCCCTCATGATCAAGCCCCGCCCGCGTCACAGCCAAGTGATTGGCCGATGCGGGCGGGCGTGATTATGTAATCAGCATGCGCATCCTTGCTTCCATCCTGGCCATTTGCCTTCTCGTCCTGCCTGCCTCCGGACAGGTCCGGCCTGACGCCGCAGCGGCCGAGACCCGCCCCGTCCTGGTCGAGCTTTTCACCAGCCAGGGCTGCCCTTTGTGCCCGGAAGCCAATCGCTATCTCGGCGAACTCGACCAGCGTGACAATGTCTTCGTGCTCGCTTTCGGCGTGAGCTATTGGGACATGTATGGCTGGACCGACACCTATGCCCGCCCGGAATATGTCCAGCGCCAGCGCACCTATCTGCCGCGCCTGGGCGTCAACCGCCTCTATACGCCGCATTTCGTGGTCGACGGCGTCACCGACGCCCCGGGATGGGATCAGGACAAGGTGTCCGACGCTGTCAATGCGCGTCTGGACGCCATGCCCGACAGCCCCTCCATTCGCCTGGATGACGGCCCGTTCGGCTCATTCATCGTGCGACTTGATGGTGACGCACCGGAGACGAATCTCGATGTCTGGCTGGTGGCCTATGCGCCAGGCTGGGCGAGCGTCGAGATTGGGGCTGGCGAGAATGAAGGCCTCGAGATGCTTCACTACAATATGGTGAAAAGCCTGACCTATCTCGGCCGATGGTCGGGCGGGGAAGCCGAATATATGGGCGAAGCCTATCGCCGCCATGGCACGGTCGCCATCGTACAGGGTGCCAATGGCGGCCCGATCTATGGCTATGCCCGGGTTGAACCGCAGCGCTGAGGCGAGGCCTAACGCGGTGCGCGCTTGGCCAATATCCGCTGCAGTGTCCGCCGGTGCATATTGAGTCGTCGTGCCGTCTCCGACACATTGTGATCGCATAATTCGAACACGCGCTGGATATGTTCCCAGCGGACGCGATCGGCCGACATCGGGTTTTCCGGGGGCTGCGGCTTGTCTTCCGGGCTCGCCAGCAGTGCCTTGATGACATCATCGGCATCGGCAGGCTTGGACAGATAATCGATGGCTCCGGCCTTCACGGCGGCGACAGCCGTGGCGATATTGCCATAACCGGTCAGCATGACGACCCGGCAATCCGGGCGTGAGGCGTGCAGGGCCTTCACCACTTCCAGCCCGTCCCCGTCGGTCAGACGCAGATCCAGCACGGCAAAGGCCGGCGGATTCTGGCGCGCAATCTCCTCGGCCTCATCAACCGTACCAACAGCGGAGACGACAAAACCGCGACTGGTCATCGCCCGCCCGAGACGGGTGCGGAAGGGTGCATCATCGTCGAGAATGAGCAGGGTGCGGTCTTCAGGCATGTCGTATTCAATATCGTCCACGGCGGCGTCCTCGCGATTCGGTATCTGTCTGTCTGTTATTACTAACGAAGGATCGGCGGCGCCTCTACCCGATTGCGCGGCCAGACGATTGTAACCTGGGCGCCGCCCTGGGGTGAAACATTGTCGAACGCTACCCGGCCGCCGGTTTTCTCGATCATCGTCTTGGCAATGAATACGCCCAGGCCCAGCCCACCCTGGCCGGGCGTGCCGGAACGTGTGGTGACATAGGGCTCGCCGATCTTGGACAGAATCTCGGGCTTGAAACCGGTCCCGTCATCACAAATCGTCACGCGCAGGCTCTCGGCATCCCAGCAGCCCTCGACCGTGACACGCGTGGCCGCGAAATCGACAGCATTTTCGACGAAATTGCCAATCGCATAGAGCATTTCCGGCATGCGGCGCAGCATCGGGGCGGGCCCCATCCCGCCGGCTTCGGCAAGGCTGACATCAAGCATCGGACCCAGTCCGCGCAAGGGCGTACTGGCCTCTTCAAGGGCGGCGAGCAGATCGACCCGGTCATGGCGCTCATCGGTGACAGCCTGCTCCTGGCTCAGACGTTTGAGGATATCGCGGCAGCGGCGCGCCTGGGTCACCATCAACTCGGCGTCCTCGCGCAGCAGGTCATTATCATGGACCTCGCGCAGCATTTCCTTGGCCGTCAACTGGATCGTGGCCAGCGGCGTACCGAGCTCGTGCGCGGCCGCGGCGGCCAGCGCTCCGAGTGCCGACAGCCGCTGCTCGCGGGACAGGACGCTCTGGGTTGCCGCCAACGCGGTTGCCATGCGGCGTCCTTCCTGACTGACGCGCCAGGAATAGACGGCGGTGAAAGCCACAGCGATGAAAATCGCGCACCACAGGCCCAGCACATACATCTCGGGCAAATGGATCGTCTCGCCGGCCAGCCAGGGCAGGGGCAGGCTCCACAGCCACATCACCCCGGTCCCGGCCATGGCGATCAGGGCCACGCCGAGCGCCCAGCGCTGTGGCAGGGCCGCGACAGCGATGGTGACGGGCGCGGTCAGCATCACGATGAAGGGATTTTGCAGCCCGCCGGTCAGGATAAGAAGGGCGCAAAGTTGGAGCACGTCATAGCTGAGCTGGGCGAAGGCCTCCCAATCCTTGGCGAATTGCTGCGGCGGCACAGACAGGGTCAGCCAGGTATTGATCCAGGCGCTGACCATGATGACGCCGAGACAGACGCCGATCGGCAGATCGAAGCCAACGACATAATGTATGAGCAGAACGGTCAGGGTCTGACCCGCCACCGCCAGCCAGCGCAGCATGACCAGCGTGCGCAGGCGCAAGCGCCCGAACACCGGCGTCAGATGCGCGTCACTGCCATACGGGTCCCAATCAGCGTCGAGCATTGGCTGGCTCCGGTCATACAGCGAAGTCGATGGACAGGCGGATCGAGCCGTCCTAGCTTCGCATCTGCAGCAAATTATATCCGGGGCGGCATAGCATGCTTTGTCCGCCTTCGGATAGTTGATGGAGCGCAAATGCAACGAGCCTGGATCTGGTTGATCATTGCCCTGCCCATGATTGTGGTGATCGGGTTCTTCACGCTGATGCTCACGGATGAGAGCCAGCGCGAGACGCGGCGTGCGCCAACGCGCACCAGTGGCGAAGCGCTGATTGGCGGCCCGTTCACACTGGTCGATCAGACCGGGCAGACCGTCACTGAAGCCGATTTCCACGGCCGCGCCATGCTGATCTATTTCGGCTACACGTATTGCCCCGACGTATGCCCCTTCTCCCTGCAGATCATGGCCGCAGCGCTCGAGCAGCTCGAGCCTGAGCAGCGCGCCCGGATCCAGCCCATCCTGATCACGATCGACCCGCAGCGCGATACAGTCGACCAGCTGGCCCAATATGTCGCCTCGCCGGCCTTCCCGCCCGATCTGGTCGGACTGACCGGAAGCCAGGAACAGATCGCCAATGTCGCTGGCGTCTACCGCGTCGCCTTCCGGCGCAGTGCCGGCGAAGACGGCGAGGACGAGACCAGCGATGATTATCTGATGGATCACAGCTCCATCGTCTATCTGATGGATTCTGAAGGGCGTTTCGTAGACGTCTTTTCCCATGGCTCCGACCCGCAAACGATGGCGGCCCGGCTGCAAGAATTCCTTGAGGAAGAAGGTTCATCCTCATGAGCATTGCCGGTTTCGGCAATGTCGGTCCCAGGAGGACTCATGCTTTATAGTGTGTACGAGTTAAACCGTTTGGCCATGACGCCATGGCGCGCCGCTGCCAATGCCACCCGCCAGATGATGCAGGCGCCCTGGAATCCCATGGGCGACACCTATGCAGGGCGCACCATGGCCGCCGCCGCCGATCTGTTCGAGACCATGACGCGGCGCTATGTGAAGCCGGAATGGAATCTGGAGCCGGTCGAGGTCAATGGCCACAGAATTCCCGTCACCGAGACCGTCGTGTGGAACCAGCCCTGGTGCAATATGCTGCACTTTGTGCGCGACCCGCAGGCGCTCAAGGCGGCCGGCGTCAAGACGACCCAGCCCAAAGTCCTGTTCGTCGCGCCGATGTCCGGCCACTACGCCACTCTGCTGCGCGGCACGGTCGAGGCCTTCCTGCCCGATCATGAAGTCTACATCACAGACTGGAAGGATGCGCGCAGCGTCCCGGTCACCGATGGCCGTTTCGATCTTGACGACTTCACCACCTATGTCCGCGCCATGCTGACCGAGCTGGGCCCGGACACGCATGTGGTCGCCGTCTGTCAGCCCGGCCCGCCAACCCTGGCCGCGATCGCCCTGATGGCCGAGGACAAGGATCCCGCCCGGCCCCTGACCATGACCTTCATGGGCTCGCCGATCGACACCCGCCTGTCACCGACGGTTCCCAACAAGCTGGCCCAGGAAAAGCCCTTCAGCTGGTTTGCCGACAATCTGATCCATACGGTGACGATGCCCAATGCCGGCGCCATGCGCCGCGTCTATCCGGGCTTCCTGCAGCTGGCCGGTTTCGTGAACATGAATCTCGACCGCCATGTCGACGCCCACAAGGACTATTTCGCCAATATGGTGAAGGGCGATGGCGATGAAGCCGACCGCCACCGCACCTTCTATGACGAATATCTCGCCGTGATGGATCTGAGCGAGGAATTCTACCTGCAGACGATCAGCGATGTCTTCCAGGAGCACAAGCTGGCCACCGGAACGCAGGACGTGAAGGGCCGCCTTGTCGTGCCGTCCAGCATTACCGATGTCGCCTTGCTCACTGTCGAGGGCGAGAATGATGATATTTCCGGCATCGGCCAGACCCAGGCGGCGCACACACTGTGCTCGCAACTGCCCGACAGTCTGAAAGAAGACTGGGTCCAGCCCGAAGTCGGCCATTACGGCGTCTTCAACGGCCGGCGCTTCCGCGAGCAGGTCGCACCCATGATGAAACGCTTCATGGCGGACAAAGGTGCTGCGGTGCGCAAGAACCGTTGATCAATTCCCGGCGGGCGGTCTGACCGCCCGCCGGAAGGATTGTCCCTCACACCTCAGCGCCCCGGCGGTGCCTCAGCGCTCACGGCCAGTCCCAGGGCTTCGAAATCAATCGCCCCGGCCTCGCTCCCGGCCCGGATCTCGCCAATGCTGACGGGTACAGGCGGCTGCATCACAATTTCCAGCGTGCCGCCCTGGGCGAGGAAGGTGGAAACCGCCGACGCCAGCTGCGTGACCAGTATCTGTGGCATCTCCGGCGGCGCCGACATAAGACCGACCATCACCAGAATTCCCGCCTGGGACCGCATCTCCGCTGGCGTAATGCCCTGGGCCACCGCGCCTGCCGCATAGGCGCGCTCCAGCATGGAGTCATCTTCAAGTCTCAGGGCGATCCGGTTGATCACCAGGGGGTCGGCAGCCGCCGAAAGGCCTTCGCTATCAGGCGCGGTTTTGCCGTCTACGGTCGCTGACGAGGTTCCGAGCAAACGGCGCTGATTGGCCAGGAACTCGGGGTATCCGCTGAAATCATGGGTGAAATCCAGCCGGAAGCCGTCCCGCAGCGCCAGGTAATTCTCGCCGGTGGTGAAGACGCGTCCGCTCTGCGGATCATAGACGGAATGCCCCTCCAGGCTTAGATCGAGGGTCTCATAGCCCAATTGGCCAAATCTGTCGGAAAGCCGCTCCCCGGCGGGGTGCTGCGGGTTGGGCACGATGCGCAGCGACCCCAGACGCATCTGTGTATCAAGCACGTCATCCTGCGACTCCATGGTGACGACGAACTCGTCAAGGCTCACCTGCTGACCGGGAATGGCGGCGCGAAAATCGCGGACCCGAAGCCGGTCGAACAGGTCGAGCTGCTCGCCCATCTCCATGTCGAGATAGCTCCTGAAGAAACCCGATTCTGCGGGGTCGGCCGCGAACAGGTCCAGCACACTGAACGGGCTGGATATCCTGAGCCCATCCACGGACAGTTCGGCCAATTCCAGATTATTGGTGCCCGCGTCGCTCTCCACCGTGGCGGTCAGCCCGAGGAGTTCAAAGCGTTGCAGCGCATTGTCGGTATAGCCGACGAAGGCAAGTCGATCGAAGGAAAATGAGGCCCCGGCGTCCGGCTCCCGATCCGGTTCGACGGCATCATCGACGGAGAGCACGCCGAAGCGATACAAATCCTTGTCCGCGCCAACCTCGGCGCCACGATCACCGCGCAATACGCGTCCAAGATTGGCGGACATTTCCGCATTGGGCGCTTCCAGCCTCACCCGGCCAAGCGTGAAACCGATCTCTCCCTCGTCGAGAACCTGCTCAATATCCTCAAGCACGAAGGCGTGGAGTCGCAGCCTGCCGGCGCTGTCGAGCCGGGGGGAATCGAGGATCATGCGGGCCGCATGCACGACACCAGCCGGCGTCGCCTCATCGCGCTCCAGATTAATCACAACATTGGTGAAGGTGTAGGTCCCGCGCCGGAAGTCCGCGCGTTCGAAAGAGACAAATTCATTATCCGCACCGTCCAGCCGGATGGCGGCGAGGGCCGCATCAGCGTCGGCGCGCGCGAGTTGCGGCAGATGCTGGGCGTGCACACTGCTGAGCGGAGCCAGTCCAGGAAGCATCGCCACGAGTGCGACGGCCATCAAAGCGCGTTTCATCGCGTCCCTTTCATTCAACCTTGGTGTCAGAACGCAATCTAACAGGCTGAATGTGACGCGTCGCGGGCGGTTTGATGGTTTTCAGGCGATTTTCGCCGGGGTTTAGTCGCGCCCAAGACCGGCAAGGAAGGCTGCGATCGGGTCTTCGGCCGGTATCGGCTCGACGACAGACGGTGCCTCAGCCACGGGCTCGGCCATCTGCAGCGGCAATCTGGATGGATGCGCATCAAGGCCACTGCGCGGTGCGCCGCTCATGAAGGCGCTGAAGATGCGCGCCGGCGGGCCACCGCCGGTCGCCCGGAGCGTCTGGGAATTGTCATCATTGCCGGTCCAGACCACCGCAACTAGGTCGCCGGCATAACCGGCAAACCAGGCGTCACGGAAATCATTGGTGGTGCCGGTCTTGCCGCCGACGGCCAGGCCGGCTACCGCAGCCCGGCGTCCAGTCCCCGAGCGCACCACGGTCTGCAGCAAGTCGCTCATCTGCGCCAATGTGCGGGCATCCATCACCACTTCACCAGCGGCGGGGCTTGCCGCGTACAGGACCTCGCCCTCACGCGTCTCGATCGAGGCGATGCCATAGGCCGGGGCGCGATAACCGCCATTGGCGAACGGCGCATAGGCGGACGCCATTTCCAGCGGCGTCACCTCATGCACACCGAGCGCCAGCGACCGGTCGACCCGCTGCGGACTTTCAATCCCGAACCGCGCCGCGAGCCGGGCAACATGGCCACGGCCCGTCTCCTCGGCGATCCGAACCGCAACCGAATTGGACGATCGCGAGAAAGCCTCGCGCAGGCTCATCGGGCCGCGATATTCGTCATTATAATTCTGCGGCGACCAGTCACCGAGCCGGATCTGGGCATCATCGCGGATATCGTCCGGTGTCAGCCCGGCCTCGAAGGCCGAGGCGTAGACAAAGGCCTTGAATGCCGAGCCCGGCTGGCGATGGGCCAGGACGGCGCGATTGAATTGTGACGTCGCGTAGTTGCGCCCACCGACCATCGCGCGCACGGAGCCGTCATGAGCCAGAGCCACGAGCGCGGCCTCGCCGGCCCCCAGCGCAAGCTCAGGATCATCCATAATGCCGGACACGGCCAATTCGGCGGAGCGCTGGGCATTGACGTCGAGCGTGGTTCTGACGATCAGATCGCCATGATGGCTGCCGACAAGCGCGCGTGTATCCTGCGCCACCCAGTCGATAAAGTATTGTGCGCCCGGACTGGAAGCACCGCGCGAGACCCGGATCGGGGTTTGCGCTGCATCAATGCGTTCCTGTTCGGTAATCCGCCCGGTCTGGGCCATCAGATCAAGCACCACCGTCGCCCGTGCCGCCGCGCGCTGGGCGTCATTGACGGGACTGTAGCGCGAAGGCGCCTTCAACAGCCCGGCCAGCAGAGCGGCCTCGCCGAGATTGAGCTCGCTCGCTGTTTTGCCGAAATAGCGCGTCGCCGCCGCTTCAATGCCCCAGGCGCCACCACCGAAATAGACCCGGTTGAGATAAAGTTCGAGGATTTCGTCCTTGGTGAAGCGGCTCTCGAGCCAGAAGGCGAGCATCACTTCCTGCACCTTGCGCCGCACGGTGCGCTCGGAGGTCAAAAACAGGTTCTTCGCCAGCTGTTGCGTCAGGGTCGAGCCGCCCTGCACCACCCGACCGGCGCGGATATTGGCCAGCAGGGCGCGCGCGGTACCGATCAGGTCAACACCGAAATGGCTGTAAAAACGGCGATCCTCGACCGCCATCACCGCATCGGTGACATAGTCAGGCAGCTCCTCGATCACTGCCAGACGGCCATGCGCCGAGCCGCGCCGGGCGATCAGCCGGCCCTCATGATCATAGAAGGCCAGGCTGGGCGCGCGCTCGACCTCGATCAGGCCGGATGTGTCTGGCAGATCGCGCGCGATGGAAACCAGCCAGCCGGCCATGCCCAGGCCCAGCAGCAGGAATACGCTGACGACAAACCGCCACAGCCGTCCGCCGCCGCGCGATGGGCGACGCCTTGACGCTTTGCGCGCCGGACCCGGCCCGGGCCGGTTGGCGCGTGTCGCCTCAAGCGGTGTGGCAGGCCTGCGGGCCATGGGCTGTCCTTGCTGAATATCGGAGCCTTCATCTGCAGGAATTGGAGTTAATTCCCGATGAAGAACAGCGCTTGCAGACTTGCTACAAAAGCCTTCGCGCGCCAACATGGGCGCAAAGGGGATTTGTCATGTCCATCAAGCGTTCCATTGCCATTCTGGCCCTGATCCTGGGCTCGCTGAGCCTGTCCGGCTGTATCGGCCTGTATGAAGGCGCCGATTCGGTCTGCCCTGGCGGCGACCCGAACGCCGATAACTGGCCCTATTGCGGAGCAGCCCAGCCCGGCGGATCGCAGCCGCGCTAGGCTGGTCGGTCAGCCGTCAGCAGCCCGGGTTGATCAGGCGCTCTCGGTGCCGGGTTCCGCATCAGCCGTGACGTCAGCCGCGGGAGCCGCCGCTGCAGCCTTGCGCGTAAAGCGGATCAGGACGGTGCCGGCGGCGTCCGGCATTCTGGTATTGTCCCCCAACAGGGCGACACGGCCATTGGGCCTGCGGGCCAGAACGAAGTCGGCATCCTCGCCTGCATCCTCAAGGCATTGCTCAAGCGAGTATTCGTCGGTCAGGCGGGTCGCCTTGAAGCGCCAGCCACCCCACCAGTCGCGCGCCAGCCCGTCATAGCCGCGGCCACGCCGGATCAGGGTCCGGCCCCGGGCGGTGAAGGCGATTGCCTGGGGGTCATCATCGAGCTTCGCCGACTCAACCGGCCCGTCAAACCCTGACAGCTGGAACACATGACTGCGGCCGAGCTCCGGCGCGTATTCGATGCAGACCAGGGCGTTATAGGCGTCATTCGGGGTCACGGCGAGCAGGCTGGCGAAGCGCGAGGGCTCGAGCCGCCAATCGGCGGTCTCCGAGAGGACTTCACCATAATAGACATCATGCCCGGCCAGCCGCGCCGCGCGCAGACGCCGCCAGCTGGTATCGGCGATCGTGACCGGCACCTCCGCCTTCTTCAGCGCATCGGCCAGGCCGAGGCTCCAGGGATTGGCGCCGACGATCAAAAGCCGGTCCGGACCCGTTTCGGACAATCCAAGCCAGCGCGACAGCGGCGCAACGGCAAAGCCGCACCCGAAGACGCTGGCGAACACGGCGAGGAATACCAGGGGCGCGAGGACGGCCGCATCCTCCCGGCCCGACTGCATCAAGCTCACGGACAAGTGCCCCGCCGTGGCAGCGGCCACGACGCCGCGAGGCCCGATCAAGCCGATGAAGCTGGCCTCGGCAATGGTCAGGCCCGAGCCCAGCGTCGCCAGGAAGACGGCCACCGGCCGCACGACCAGAATAATCGCCGCGACGGCCGCAAAATGCTGCCAGCCGAGCGATCCCAGCGCTGCCGGCGTCAGCGAGGCCGCAAGCACGACGAAGACACTCGCCACCAGGATGGAGGCGATGCCTTCCTTGAAGCGACGCATTTCCTCGATCGAGGCGAGACGGGAATTGGCAACCACCAGGCCGAACACGGTCACGGCGACAAGGCCGGTCTCGGCCGCAAGCTTGTCGGCCAGCGCATAGCAGACCAGGACAGCGGCGAGCACGAGCGGTGCCTTCATTGGTTCAGGCACCCAGCCGCGGCGGAAGGCGTGCGAGAGGGAGATGCCCGAGACGAACCCCAGCAAGGCGCCAATCGCGATGCCGAAGGATAGCGCGAGCGCCGCCGAGCCGACGCTGTGGCCGAGCTGGGTCTGATGGATGGCCTCGAACACGAAAACGGCCGCAAGGGCGCCGATCGGATCGTTGACGATGCCTTCCCATTTCATCACCGAGGCGATGCGCGGCGGCAGTTTCGCCTGGCGCAGCAAGGGAAGGACCACGGTCGGACCGGTAATGGTCAGCAGGGCACCGATCATCGCGGCAACGTCCCAGGCCAGACCAGCAATGAAGTGCAAGGCCAGAGTCGCCAGCGCCCAGCCGAGCGGAAAGGCGAGGATGACCATGCGGCGAACAGCGGTTGATGTATCGCGCAGTTCGCGGAAATTGAGCGTGATGCCGCCCTCGAACAGGATAATCGCCACGGCCAGGGCGATCATGGGCCGCAAGTAATCACCGAAGCTCTCATCCGGTGTCAGCAGGGGCTGCCCCAGCGTCATCGCCGCGATCGGACCGAGCAGAAGCCCGGCGCCCATCATCAACACGATCGAAGGCACGCGCAGGCGCCAGGCGAGCCATTGGGCCGCGACACCTGAACCGGTGATGATCGCGATAGTCAGGGGAAGGTCAGAAGCAGCGTCTATCATGAGGCATCTGATAACGCGTTTCGGGAAGTCCGTCGCCTGTCGAGCACGCCCAAACGCAGGGAGGTAGAAATGGAAGCCTTGTCTTATGAAGTCCAGATGGCCCTGGTCTCATTCTGCGCTGCGACCCTGATTGGCGGCCCTGTCGCCCTGATCGGCGCCGGTCGCGTGCTGGGCCTGGTGCGCGCGACGGCCGGTTTTGCGCTGCGCCGTCAGCTCACAACAACGCTTGGCCTGTCGGCGCTCGGGTGTCTGGGTGCGGTTGGCGCCGGCATGGTGCCGGCCCCGGAGATGGTTTCAATGGCCTGGTTGAGCGGCTTCTTCCAGTAAACGCCGCCCGCACTAGACCACCGGGACGGAATCACCATTGGGGCTGTGCAGGAAATCGAACCCGATCGAGCGGCCGCCATATTCGCCATTCTCATACAGATCGGCTTGTTGCACGAACCAGGCGGTCAGATGGCCGAACAACACGTCGAATAATTGCTGCAATTGTTCGGGCGAGGCGGGGAGTGTCAGCGCGAACTGACCCCCATTCTGGATCGTTATCTCCATTTCCGGGCCCATCTTGGCGCAGCTCAGCACCAGGCGCAGCCAGTCGCCGGTGCGCGAAACCCGCACGGCGAGGCCAAAACTGATCGGGTCCAGAGGGAGAAATCCGGTCCCGGACACTGAAAACGCGCCGCTCTGATAGGGTTGCGGCGACCAGGCACCTTCGGGCGGCACCAGATAGACACAAACCTTCTCCCCGCCTGACAGATAACGGCAAAAGCCCGCCTGGACACTCTCGGCGACATTGCGGACCTGGGCATAATTATCCAGGCTGGCGCGGCCATAGCGTTCGGCCGCGTCGGCCAGGGTGTCGAAGGGTTTCGGTTCGGTCATTTCGCTCTCCCGCAATCAGTACAGGCACGCTAGTGTGTTGCGGTGAAAAACGGGAGAGGCGAATGCGGTATTCTATCTGGGCCCTGGCGATTTCGGCTGGCCTGGCGGCCTGTGCGGCGCCCGACGCCCCCAGCGCCCATGTCTGGCAAACGCTTTCGGGAGAGCCCCCCCTCGTGATCGCGCATCGCGGTGCCAATGGCGAATTGCCCGAACACACGATCGAGGCCTACACGCTGGCGATCGAACAAGGCGCCGACATTATCGAGCCCGACCTCGTCCTGACTTCGGACGGCGTGTTTGTGGTGCGCCATGACCGCTATCTCGCTGACAGCACCGATATCGCCGATCACCCCGAATTTGCTGACCGCCGCCGCATCGAGGGCGGACGCGATGACTGGTGGGTGGATGATTTCACCCTCGCCGAGATCCGCACCCTGCGGGCGCGCCAGGTCCGCGCCGGGCGTCCGACTGAGTTTGACGGGCTCTACATGATCCCGACCTTCGAGGACGTGCTCGATCTGGCCGCTGCGCACGGCGTTGCCACCGAGCCGGAGGTTAAATCGCCGTCTCAATTCATCGCCGCCGGCCTCGACCCGCTGCCGGAACTCGTTCGCATCCTGCGCTTGCGGGGGCTCGACACGGCCGATGCGCCGATTGCCATCCAGTGTTTCGAGCCCGATTTCCTGGCGCGGCTGAACGGCGAGATCGATACACCGCTTCTGATGCTCGTATTCCAGATGCAGGAATTGGAGCCCGATCTGGATCCGCTCATCCCGACTGTAGCGCTGGAAGACATGATCGCCTTCGCCGATGGGGTCGGGCCCTACAAGGCCTTGCTGGTCGACGGCAATGGCATGGATACCGGCTTCATTGCCCGCGCGCATGCGCTGGGCCTGCCGGTCCATCCCTGGACCTTCCGCGATGATGATCCGGTCGGTGACGGCGCCGATATCGAGACCGAGTTACGCCGGATTTATGATCTGGGTGCTGATGCCGTGTTCACGGATTTCCCGGCGACCGCTGTGCGGGTTCGCGATGCGATGGCTGCCGAATAGGTTGGCCGACGGTTCGATACCCGGAATGCAGACATGAAAATGGCGCGGGAGCTAGCTCCCGCGCCACAGAATCTTGCGATCCTTTTTTCAGACCTTAGTCAGCGAACTGGAGGTTCACTGCCTTAGGGCCTTTGCCGCGGCGATCCGGCTCGGTGTCGAAAGCGACTTTTTGACCGTCGCTGAGACCCGGCAGACCCGACGCTTGCACAGCAGAGATGTGCACGAAGACGTCATTGCCGCCCTCATCAGGAGTAATAAAACCAAAGCCTTTGCTTTGATTGAAGAATTTGACCGTACCTGTGGCCATGATGGGGAACCTTCCCTGTATTCATGCTCCGCGTCCGGGCACAATCCATATTGTACACACCAGCGTCCCGGTGTGGGTGTTACGGACGTGAAGTCGGGGAAGGCTGAAGTCGAATGGTCCGATGAACGAGGCACCGGATAGGCGATCAGTATTCCGTCCGGCCTATGTGGCCGCCCGTTAGAAGGGGTTATACGCACACGTCCACCCAGAAATCAAATGAATCCGGTGTGGTCATTTCAAGGCAGCTTGTCATAATCGAATTCGTGCGGCGTCCGGCCCGGCCGGGCGCTGCGGTTTCGACGCCGCAACGCTTGCCGATTCCGGAGCCTGCTCATGACACGCCGCCGTTTCCTCGACCGCACCCACCGCAATCGCACGCGCCGCGACGAAGGCAGCCAGGGCTACAACCCGGCAGGCATGATCCGTCTGGCCGGCTTCGGTGCCGCGCTTGTCATCGCCGGCGGCGTTTATGTCGGCTTTGTCCGCCAGGGCGAGACAATTTATGACGGCCGCTGGGGCATGCTCCAGCGCCTGATCACGCCGCTCTTCTTCGGCGTCAATGCGCTGGAATTGCTGTCTGTGGTCATAGTCGGCTTCGTCGCCTGGCGGATCTGGGCGCGGATGCGCTAGAGACGGCGGCCCTGAGCCCTGATTGCGCCCTAGCCACAAGGCGATCCCGGGTCTATGTCCGTGCTGATCGGCATGGATCAATCTGGGCACGAAAAAGGACGACATCATGGGTGTACGGGTAGCGGTATTCGGTGCGACGGGCGCTGTTGGCAAGGAAATGCTGACCATTCTGGAAGAGCGGCTGTTTCCGGCCGACGCCATTCATGTCCTCGCCAGCCGCAAATCCATGGGCAAGGAAGTCTCCTATGGCGACCGGACGCTGAAATGCGTCAATGTCGACACCTTCGATTTCTCGACCGTCGATCTCGTCCTGATGTCAGCCGGGGGCGATGTCTCGAAGGAATGGACGCCCAAGATCACCAAGGCCGGGGCCATTGTCGTCGACAATTCCTCCGCCTGGCGAATGGATCCGGACGTGCCGCTGGTCGTGCCGGAAGTGAATCCCGAAGCGCTCGACGGCGTGACGAAGAAACGCATCGTCGCCAATCCCAACTGTTCCACCATCCAGCTGATGGTCGCGCTGAAGCCGCTGCATGACCGCGCCAAGATCCTGCGCGTCAATTGCGCCACCTATCAATCGGTCTCCGGCGCTGGCCAGGCCGGGATGGACGAGCTGTGGACCCAGACCAAGGGCATTTTCGTCAATGACCATGCCGACCCGGTCGCCTTCACCAAGCAGATCGCCTTCAATGTCATCCCCCATATCGACGTTTTCATGGAGGACGGCTCCACCAAGGAAGAGTGGAAGATGGTGATGGAGACCAAGAAGATCCTCGATCCCAAGATCAAGCTGTTCGCGACCTGCGCCCGCGTGCCGGTTTTCGTCGGCCATTCCATTGCCGCCCATATCGAGCTGGAAAACCCGCTCAGTGCCAAGGAAGCCAAGGCCCTGCTGCGCGAGAGCCCCGGCCTGATGGTGATCGACAAGCATGAGGATGGTGGCTACATGACGCCGGTCGAATCCGTCGGTGAATTCGCAACCTTCGTCAGCCGTGTCCGCGAAGACCCGACCGTCGAGAATGGTCTGGCGCTGTGGATCGTGGCCGACAATCTGCGCAAGGGCGCAGCGCTCAACGCGGTGCAGATCGCCGAAGGCCTCAATAATCGCGGCCTGCTGAAACGCGGCTGACCACGGCGCCGGCCAACTCCACTCTGCCCGCCCGCGCCCGCCCTGGCTCGCAGGGCGGTGCAGGGCCAGGGGCTGCGGCGGATCTGCATAGCCGGCAACCGCATGAATCGGGTCGCCAGGGCCAGACGAACTGCCTATGTGCGTGGCTTGTTCCCGCGTGAAAGCCCGCCCCATGACCGAGCCCACTCCAACTGAAATGCGTCGCGCCCTGTTTGCTGGCCTGGCCGGCTATCTGATCTGGGGCGTCTCGCCGCTGTATTTCCAGCTGGTCGGCTTTGCCAGCGCGCTGGAGATCGTGGCGCACCGGGTGGTGTGGTCGCTACCGATGCTGTTTGCGGCGCTGTGGTTTGCCGGCAAGCTGCGCCCGGCCCTTGATGCGCTGAAGGACAAGCGCGTCCTGCTGACCCTGGCCGCGACATCGGCACTGATCTCGGTCAACTGGCTGCTCTTCATCTATGCCGTCAATAATGACCGCGTTCTCGAAGCGTCGCTCGGCTATTATATCAACCCGCTGATGAGTGTGGCGGTCGGCGTGTTTGTCCTGCGCGAACCGCTCGGGCCCTGGCGCATCTCGGCCATCGTGCTGGCGACGCTGGGCGTGCTCAATCTGATCATCGCGGCGGGAACTGTGCCGTGGATATCGCTGGCGCTGGCGTGCAGCTTCACCGCCTATGGCTATCTGCGCAAAACCGTCGCCGTCGACGGGCGGATCGGCCTGTTCTGGGAAACCGCCTTCCTGCTGCCCGTCGCGCTCGGGACCGTTGTCTGGATACAGATGTCGGGTGAGGGGCAGTTCCTGCAAAGTCCGCTCAAGGCCAGCCTTCTGATCCTCGCCGGCCTTGTCACCATCGTACCCCTGTTGCTCTACATTATCGGTGCTCGCGGCCTGCGTCTTTCAACCATGGGCCTGCTGCAGTTCACGGCGCCCAGCCTGCAATTCGCCATCGCTGTCATGGGCGGGGAAAGCTTTACCTCCGCGCATCTGGTCACTTTCGTGCTGATCTGGGGCGGCGTCGCGACCTTCGCCTGGAGCCAGTTGCGGCGCGACCGGGCGGCAGTGGCGACAAAGGCCTGAGGCTTCGCTAGTCTGGGCCAAAATGGAGGCTTCATGAGCGATTTCCCCGCCCCGACCCGTATCCACACCAATGGTATCGAACTCTCCGTGCATCTGGCCGGACCGGTAGACGGGCAGCCGCTTCTGCTGGTCCATGGCTGGCCGGAACTGGCCTATTCCTGGAAGAACCAGATCCCCGCACTGGCCAAGGCCGGCTACCGGGTGATCGCGCCGGATCTGCGCGGGTTTGGTGGCTCGGACTGCCCGGAAGGCGCCGGGAATTACGATGTCGACACGCTGATGGCCGACTTCACCGGCCTGCTCGATGCGCTCGGGCACGAAACAGCGGTCTTCATCGGCCATGACTGGGGCGGGATTCTCGTCTGGCATGCGGCGATGCTGATCCCGGAGCGGGTCGCCGGCGTGATCGGCGTCAATACACCGCATTTGCCGCGCGGCGCCGAAGCGCCGACGCATTATTTCCGCGAGGTCGGCGGCGATGATCACTACATCCTGCGCTTCCAGCAGCCCGGCTATGCGGAGAGCCGGTTCGAGGGCCGCGAGGACGATTTCTTCGCCTTCATCTTCGGCAAGCCGCCAACGGCGGAACAGTTCGAGTCGCTCTACCCCGAGATCACCCATATCCCGAGCCTGTTCGAACAATTCACCGGCCGCGAGGAAGACCGCATCGTCGTCTCCCCGCAAGACCGCAAGGTCTATGCCGATGCCTATCGCAAGACCGGCTTTGGCCCGGGGATGAATCTCTACCGTAATTTCGACACCAACTGGCAGCGCATGGGCGGGGTGGATCACCGGCTCGCCATGCCGTGCAAGCTGGTCGCGGCCGAGTGTGACTTCATGCTGCCGCCCAAGCTGGCTGCCTGGATGCCGGCGCTGTGCAAGGATGTCGATATCGACATTCTCGAATCCTGCGGCCACTGGACGATGTGGGAACAGCCGGACATGCTCAATGCCCATCTGCTGGAATGGCTGGGGCGGCGTTTTCCGGCCTGAGGAAAAAACTGCGCGGCGCGCACCCGGGCTTTCTGATGAGGTGTAATCTGGCAGTTTGCACTTGAGTTGCAGTGCCAGAACACTTCATAGTGAGGCGCTGTGGGTGCCCGGGAAAGGGTCGATCAGGGGGAGAAGGTCGCAATGACGTTTTCGATTGATGTCAGGCCCGCCGGCCACTGCGTGGTCGTCAGGCTGGACGGCCCGTTTGTCCTGCCCCGCATTGAAGCCGCCTGCACCGCAATTGCCGCGAGTGCGGACTGGCGGCCTGACTTTGACGTCATCTTCGTGATCGGGCCGGGCACCGATCTCAATGAAGTCACCCTGGACAGCCTGAAAGACGTGCAGGATTTCATGCGCGGATGGAATGCCGGGCACCGCTCCGGTCCTGATCCGCGAACGGCGATTGTCTGCAGTGATGATTTCAAGCGCGTGATCGCCGATCTCTGGCTGGCCTTGGTCGGTGATGACTGGCCCATCCAGTTGCGTATCTTCACCTCTGTCAAAGAGGCCACAAGCTGGCTTGAACGGCCGGCCGGCACCGATCAGGCCTGAGACCAGGTTCGTTTAGCTGAAAGGCTTTGCGAACAGGCTAGACGCAGCCGTACAAGGCCTCGATCAGACGCGTCGGGCGTGGATCGCCGGCCAGATGGTGCTGCTGCCGGTTCATGACATAGGCGGCGCTCATGCCGCGTACCGGGTCGGCCATGGCGCAGGATCCGCCCCAGCCGGAATGTCCGATTGCGGCCGGTTCCGGACCATAGAATTGGGTATGGGTGTTGCGCATCACGCCCGCCCCCCAGGACAGGTCGAAGGGCAAGACCTTGTCTGGCCCGCAGACTCGTTCGCGCACCAGCGCATCCAGCGTCTCGCCGGAGATGAAGCGCTTGTTCTCCAGCTTGCCGCCATCGGCATAGACACTCATCAACCGCGCCAGGGCGCGCGCATTGGCATGCGCATTGGCGGCGGGGAATTCATGCATGCGCCATTCCGATGCACCGCGGCGGCCCGGAGAAGACCAGGGCTTGAGAAAAGCCAGTTCCCGTGCCGGTGTGACGACACCCAGATCCGGCAATTGCCGCGGCATGGCGTGTTCGGCGACGCGGCCATGCTCGCTTTCCGGCAGACCGATATGGAAATCAATCCTGCCAGGTCCGCAAATATCCTCGCGCAGGATAGCGCCAATCGAACGGCCGTCTGTGCGCCGGGCCAGCGCATCAACGATGAAGCCAAACGTTACCGGGTGATAGCCCGAGCCGGTGCCCGGCTCCCACAGCGGGGTCTGGCGGGCAAGCTTGGCTTCAATCAGCTTGGCATTGAACCAGTCGGCGGCATCCATTTCCTCGGACAAGCCCGACAGTCCGGCCTGGTGCGACAGGGCCTGGGCGACGGTGATGGAGGATTTGCCGCTGGCAGCAAATTCAGGCCAGAAATCGGCGACCGGCGCGTCATAATCAAGCAGGCCGCGATCGACCAGGCGCGCAATCACCAGCGCCGCGACCGCCTTGCCGGTTGAATAGACCGGGACCAGTGTGTCGGTCTGCCAGGCGCGGGTTTTCTTGCGATCCGCCCAGCCGGCATGGATATCGACCACCAGCTCACCGCCCAGCCGGACAGCAAAAGCGGCGCCCAGCTCATCCTGGTCGGCCCAATTGGCCCGAAAAGCTTCTGCGACCGGTTCGAAACCGGGGGCGATATGGCCCGTTATGTCTGGAAATGTGTCGGTCATGATGGCTCTGGGGCTAACGTGTTCCGGGGCTGGCAGGCAAGCGGCCTGCCCCTATATGGGCTGCGCCTGGAGGGTGATCAGCGGTTTTTGCAACACACTCGCCGCGGCGACCACCGGCATTTCCTGGCTATTCCACTGATTGGCCCGCATCACCACACTGACCGTGGCAGCGGTCGCGAATTCCAGCGCTTCGCGGGCGCTGGCGCCGCGCAGCATGGACGTCGCGAAGGCGGCGGTCAGCAGATCGCCCGTGCCCTTCGGGGCGTCCGGGCAACGGTCATGGGTCACGATCCAGGCTTCGCTGCGGTCGACATAGATCACGCCGATCTGGCCGTGCCGGGGCAGGGACGACACGAGAACCGGCCGCTCGAGCGCGCGTGCTGCCCGCGCCATGGAGGCCAGGTCGGTCAGGCTGCGTCCGGTCAGATAGCCCAACTCAAACAGATTGGGGGTCACCAGATCGGCGCGGCTGATCAACTGATCCCTGATCGCGGCGGCGACAGCCGGGTCGACATAGAGCCCGCCGGGGGCGTCACCGAGTACCGGATCGACCACGATCGACACATGATCGGCAAAGGCGCGTGCGCCTTCATGCTGACGCCCGGCGCGCCGCACGCGGTCAATCGTGTCAGCAGCGACGGACACCTGGCCTGCATCGCCGAAATAGCCTGTCAGCAGGATATCGGTGAGCGAAAACAGGCCCTGTTCGCCGATGGCGTCGATCATCGAGCTAAAGACATCAGGCCCCGGGATGCCGCCGCCGGGCGGGCCCCAGCCGGGATGACGGCCAAAATTCACGGTCGGCACCAGCATGGTGTCGACCCCGGACAGATTAAACACCGCCCGTGACATGCTGCCACCCACCATGGAAGCGGCAACATGGCTGGAAAGAAGGAGGGCCATCGGCATGGCGTCATGCTATATCCCTTTCCCAGACATTCGAAAGTCCGAGATGAAGCGCCTGATCCGATCCGCCCTGTTTGTCCCCGCCAATAATGCGCGCGCAATCGAAAAGGCGGCACATCTGGGGGCTGACATGCTGGTGCTCGACCTTGAGGATGCCGTCGGTCCTGATGACAAGGATGACGCGCGTGCGCGGGTATCCGAAACCCTGGACCGCTGGCAGTCCTCCGGATCGCTGCGTGCGGTACGGGTCAATGGCGCCGACACGCCCTGGGGCGCGGCCGACCTGCGCGCGGCCTGTCAGGCTGAGGCGGTTATCCTGCCGAAAGTCGAGCAAGTGGGTGATCTGCACGCGGCCCGTTCGGCGCTCAATGCCCACGGGTCTTCGGTACCGCTATGGGCGATGATCGAGACGCCGCGCGGCGTATTGCAGCTGGCCGCCATTGCCGGCGCCACCGGAACCGGACTTGGCGGGCTGATGGCCGGCGTCAATGATCTGGCCCTGGCGCTGCGCTGCGCCTCAGACCAGGATCGTGTGGCGCTGCTGCCCCATCTGGCCCAAATCCTGTGCGCGGCCCGCGCCAATGGCCTGTACGCGCTCGATGGGGTCTATAACCAGTTTCGCGATCATGAGGGCTTCCAGCGTGAAGCCCGGCAAGGCCGCGCGCTTGGCTTTGACGGCAAGACGCTGATCCATCCCGGCCAGGTCGAGCCCACCCATCACTGCTTCCAGCCCGGCCCGATCGAGCTCGAACGGGCCGCCCGTATCGTCGCGGCCTTCACCGACCCGGCCAATGCCGGCAAGGGCGTGATCAATCTGGATGGCGACATGGTCGAGCGCCTGCATCTCGATGCGGCGCGCGCCCTGCTCTCGGCGGGCAGCGGCAACGACCCTTGAGATTATAACAAACGCAACCAATTGCAGGTTTGGACTTTTACAAATGAGGCCGGAACGGCTTTCATTGGCGGAACTGAGGAAATTTACATGACCGATTCGACGACCATCTGGCACAATCCGCGGTGCTCCAAATCCCGCCAGACTCTCGCGCTGCTGGAAGCGCGCGGCGGCACGCTGACCATCCGTAACTACATGGAAGACAAGCCATCCGTGGCTGAGCTTAAAGACGTGATGAAGATGCTCGGCTTCACCTCGGCCCATGAATGGCTGCGCAAGAATGAGCCGGACTATCGCGATCTCAGCCTCAAGGCGAGCGAGGACGAAGCCGCCATCATCAAGGCGATGTCGACCCATCCCAAGCTGATCGAGCGCCCGGTCGTGATCCACGGCAAGCGCGCCATGATCGGCCGCCCACCCGAGCAGGTTCTCGAACTTTTCTAGGCGTCCACGCGGCGCCGGCGCGCCCCAGGCCGGTCCGGTGCCGCGTTAACGCTATAATTTATGCATTGCCTGAACGCGCGAGGCTCACCAGTACACGCTCTCCACCAGCTCCTCGAGTGCGGAGAGATTATGCGCATTGCCGTCGTCGATGACGATCCGATTGAATTGATGCTGTTGCGCGAGCTGTCGACGAGCTTCGACACCACGCTGCAGTTCGATGGTCACTCCACGGTGCGCGCTTTCATCGAATCCCGACCTGAACAATATGATCTGGTGTTTCTGGATCGCCGGATTCCGCCCCATGACGAGTATCGCGAAACCCTGCCCATGCTGGCCTCTGCGGGCTATGAGGGGCGCGTCGTGCTGATGACCGCGCATGATTCGGGCATCAAGAATGGCGACTACCGGTTCGAGCTCGTCGGCCCGGTCGACAAGCTCGACCTGCTGGAACCTGCCAGATTACAGGCGATTATCCAGAACGCCTGAAGCCGGCCGCGCCACCTGTTGCGGCGGCGTCAACAGCCCCCGGATCACCTCACCAAGTTGCCGCGCCTCCTCGGCCCGGGCCGAGCCGCGGCGCCAGGCGATGCCGATCTCGCGCCCGACGACGGGCGGATCGAAGGGCCGTACCGTCAAATCCAGCCGATCCACCAGACCCGCTTCGACGGCCATGCGTGGCAGGAGTGTGGCGCCGAGACCGGCTTTGACCATCTGCACCAGCGTATGCAGGCTGGTGGCGGCGAAGTCGGAGCGCACCAGGCCGGCCGAGCAGGCGGCCAACGCATGATCGCGCAGGCAATGCCCGTCCTCGAGCAAGAGGAGGGGTTCGCCGGCCAGATCCGAGGATTTCAACGTCGGGCGCCGGGCCAGAGAATGCGACGGCTCGCAACAGAACAGGAATTCATCGGCCCCGAGCACATGGGTCTCGATCATCGGCGCCTCAAAGGGCAGCGCCACCAGCGCCGCATCGAGCCGGCGTTCGAGCAGGGCATCGTAAAGACGCTGTGTCAGGTCCTCACGTAGATAGAGTTTAAGCTTGGGGAATTGCTCGCGCACCGTTGGCAGGACGCGCGGCAGAAGAAAGGGCGCGATGGTTGGGATGACGCCGAGCCGGAGCGGTCCACACAACGGCTCGCCCGCAGCCTGGGCCGCGATGACCAGATCCTCGGCCTCGGTCATCACCCGACGCGCCCGTGACAGGGCCGCCTCGCCCGCCGGGGTCAGTGTGGCGCCCCGGGCGCCGCGTTCGACCAGCACCACCCCGAGAATCGCCTCGAGCTCCTTGATCGCCGCACTCAGCGTTGGCTGGGTGACGAAAACCGCGTCGGCGGCGCGCGAGAAACTGCCGTGCTCCGCGAGGGCCAGAAGGAATTGAAGTTGGCGCAGGGTAGGGAGTTGGGACATGTATTGAAATTGCCTATGGATCAGCAAAAGATAATCCATTGGCCTTATATCTTCGTCAAGGGCATTAGGTCGGCGCTATCTGACGCCGGCACTCATGACCGGCGACAACAATTGGAGATTTACATGTTGGGCATTGGCGAAAAACTTCCTGATTTCGAAATCACTGGCGTGAAGCCGGGTTTCAACGCGCATGAAGAAAATGGCGAGTCGGCCTTTGAAAACATCAACCAGGAGAGCTTTGCCGGTAAGTGGAAAGTGATCTTCTTCTATCCCAAGGATTTCACATTCGTCTGCCCGACCGAGATCGTCGCCTTTGCCAAGCTCAATGGTGATTTCGAAGATCGCGATGCCGTATTGATGGGCGGTTCGTCCGACAATGAATTCTGCAAGCTGGCCTGGCGCCGCGAGCATCCCGATCTCGACAAGCTGCCGATGTGGCAATTTGCCGACACGACCGGCTCCCTGATCGATTCACTTGGCATCCGCTCGGACGCCGGTGTCGCCTATCGTGCCACTTTCGTGGTCGATCCGGACAATGTCATCCAGCACGTCTATGTCACCAATCTGAATGTCGGCCGCAATCCGGAAGACACGCTGCGTGTCCTCGATGCGCTGCAGACAGACGAGCTTTGCCCATGCAACCGTCCGGTTGGTGGCGACACGCTTTAATCTGACACCCGGGCAGCGCCTCTTCCCCCCGGAGCGCCGCCTGCGAAACCCCGGTCCCGTCACACCGAGCGGCGCGACCGGGGTTTTTTCAGACCCGAACTTTGCAATTAAGACTTATTCGCTTTGGAGATCATGATGAGCCTCGAAGACCTCAAGAACGCCTTGCCCGACTACGCCAAGGATCTGAAACTCAACCTCTCCTCGCTTGCCCGCGAAACCGATCTCGACGATCAGAAGAAGTGGGGCAGCTTCCTCGCGACGGCCTATGCCGTCGGTGAGCCGACCGTCCTGCGCGCGATCCGCGCCGAGGTCGAAGGCCAGATGGACCCGGCCGCCGCCACGGCCGCCAAATCCGCCGCCGCGATCATGGGGATGAATAATGTCTATTATCGCTTCATCCACCTGTCCAAGAACAAGGAATACGGCACACTGCCCGCCCGCCTGCGGATGAATCTTCTGGCCAATCCGGGCGTCGACAAAGCCGATTTCGAACTATGGTCGCTGGCCGTCTCGGCCGTGAATGGTTGCGGCTTGTGCATCGACAGCCATGAAGCCGAATTGCGCAAGCATGGCCTGACGAGCGTGCAGATCCAGGCCGCCGTCCGCATTGCTGCGGTGGTCAATGCCGTGGCCCAGGTTTTGGCTGCGGAAAGTGCCATTTAGGCATTTTTAACACCTTCGCCACAATTCGATATGCTGTAGAAAACTCACGAAAACCCCCGGCAACAGTACTGTTTTCGTGAGTTTTCCACAGGCCTTGCAATTCCCTATAAGCTCCGTATAATGAGCTTATGTCCATGATTGATCATTCGTTCGAACATCTCCCCAAACGTACCAATCCGGAAAGCCATGCGCTCCGGGGTGGACGGACATGGTTTTCCAATCGGACGATTTCGCGCGCCCGGCATTTTGCCGACCTGCCCTGGAGCCACCTCATGGTGCCGCTGGGCGTATCGGTGGCCCTGGTGGTTAGCGGGCAAGTCCTGCTGACCGGCGACCTCGCTGCACTGGCCAATCTGCTGGGCGGTATCGGGCTGGTCTATTCGGCCCACCGCATCCTGTCGAAACTGACACTCGGCTTCGACCGCAGCTGACGGCGCCCGACGCATGCCGGCTCCGGCCACCCCCTTCTACCTCAGACAATTGACCGATCCGTCACAGACACTAGTGTGCGATCAGGGAAAGTCCGGCGACGTCTGATGACGCGCCTCGGGGAGGGTATTTCATGGGCTGGTGGTTCGGGATCAAACTCTGGCAGCGCGTTCTGCTTGCCCTGTTCGCGGGCGTTGCCTTCGGCGTCGCGGCGTCGCAAATCCTGGGACAGGAAGCCGCTACCCAGTGGATCGGTACGTGGGTCCAGCCGGTCGGAACCGCGTTCATCAGCCTGATCCGCATGCTGATCGTGCCGCTGATCTTCACCACACTGGTCTCCGGCATCATCGCCATGGGTAAACCGGCCAAGCTCGGTACGCTCGGGCTGAAGACGATCGGCCTCTATCTCGTCACCACACTCTTTGCCAATATCATCGGCCTGACCTTTGGCACGATCTTCCAGCCGGGCCGCGGCGCCGATCTCGGCAATGTCGAAGCCGTTCCCGTTTCCACTGACGCGCCGTCCATCACGGACCGCCTGCTCGAAATCATCCCGACCAATCCGATCGCGGCCCTTGCCGACGGCAATGTGCTCTCGATCATCTTCTTCTCGATCTTCCTCGGTGTCGGCATCCTCGCCACCGGCAAGGTCGGCAAGCCGGTCGCTGACCTGTTCAATTCGGCCTCCGAAGTCGTGCTCAAAATCACCCATTATGTGATGGAAGTGGCGCCCTATGGCGTCTTCGCCCTGGTCTCCTACACCGCGGCCAGCCAGGGGCTGGAATCGCTGCAATCCGTGCTGGTCCTGATCGTCGCCGTCTATCTCGGCCTGATCACCCATGCGCTGGTCACTTATGGCATCCTGGTCCGCATCGTGCTCAACCTGCCGCTGGCGCGCTTCTTCCGTGGCCTGACCGATCCGATTGCCGTCGCCTTCTCGACAGCGTCGTCTTCGGCAACCCTGCCCGTCACGATTGCCGCGGCAGAAGACAATCTCGGCATCAAGAAGTCGGTCGCCGGTTCGGTCCTGCCGCTCGGCGCCACCATCAATATGGATGGCACCGCGCTCTATCTCGGCATTCTGGCCCTCTTCACCGCCCAGGCCTTCGGCTATGACCTGACCTTCATGAATTACGTCATGATCGCCCTGACAGCCGCCATCGTCTCGATCGGGGCCGCCGGCATTCCATCGGCCTCGCTCTTCCTGCTGGCGATCGTGCTGCAGACCTTCGACGTCTCGCCGGAACACACCGCCATCATCGTCGGCTTTATCCTGCCGGTCGACCGCATCATGGACATGGCCCGCACGGCCGTGAACGTGACCGGTGATGCCGCCGTCGCAACGGCGGTGGCCAAATGGGAAGGCGAACTCGACGAGGACGTTTTCCGGGCGCCCGCCAAGGTCTAATTGGCCAGACAGACACCGCGCCTGAATTTTTTCCGGAAACCGGTGATCCATTCTGAACCCGGCAACGTATCTTCCTTGCGTCCCAAAGCAGGAGAAGTCGTTTGCCCTCAATCTCGCGCCTGCTCCTGCTTGTCCCAACGCTGGTTCTGACCGCCCTGATCATCTGGGCGGTCAGGGCTGGGAATTTTGGCGCTGCCGGGGACTGGCTGACCGGCGAGCCTTGGGGCATCGTGACACTCACCGACCTGTATTTCGGCTTTTTTCTCAGCGCACTGGTGATTGGTGCGACCGAACGGCGCTGGCTGCCAGCCCTGTTCTGGATCCTTCCCGTCTTCGTGCTCGGCAATATCTGGACCGGGCTTTGGTTTGTCTGGCGCTGGCCGGAATTGCTCAAGAGGCTGCGCCCTGCCACTGAGTCCGGACAGGCCGGTCCCGCCTGACCCGGCCCGGACCACCGAGCCTCCGGCGTGCCCAAGATCACGCTTCAATCGGGCCAATCGCCCTATAAAGCCGCCCGCGGGATCGCCCGGAAAAGTGGCAAAAGGTCCAATTTGAACCTTTTTGGGGACAAAGTTTCAGCCAATTTGGGGCCATTATCATTCATTAACGGACTCAGGTTCGAATTTGATCAGCCGATATGTCGTGGGGACCGGTATGAGCAGAACAGCGAGACACAACGGATCAGTGATCAAGTCGGCCATGCTGTGGCTGACAGTCGGCGTCATGCTGGCCTCTGTCTATGGCGCCGTCCTGGCCGCCGCACCCGACCCGCGCCCGCGCAATCTGTTTGCGGACCCGCAGCCGGCCCCGATGATCACCGCGAGCAATGAATTTGCCGGCGAGACTGCCGACCGCTAGGACCGCATGGCCCGGTTTTCCTCTCATCCAGCTTGACTCATCGCCCGCCCGCGCGTAAACGCCGCCACTTATCACGCAAGCCTTACCGCTTGTCTTACCTGCACATCCGTCCCGGCCAGCCGGGATACGGGGGAGGCAGGCGAGATCCCCGCCCGGCGAAGTTTTCGCTCAGCGGGGTCGAATTGCTTTGCGCCTTTGGCGTGGAATTGATTGAAACAGGCAGGACCGGATACGCATGTTCGACACACTGACAGACAGGCTTGGCGGCATATTCGACACACTCACCGGGCGCGGCGCGCTGTCGGAGAAGGATGTCGATGCGGCCCTGCGCGAAATTCGCGTCGCCCTGCTGGAAGCCGATGTCGCCCTGCCGGTCGTCAAATCCGTCACCAAACAGATCCGCGAACGCGCCATTGGCGAAGACGTCATCCGTGCCGTCGCGCCGGGCCAGCAAGTCGTCAAGATCGTCCATGACGCGCTGGTCGACCTGCTCGGCGGCGATGGCGAGCCGGAAGGCCTCTATCTCGAAGGCGAGCCGCCGATTGCCATTTTGATGGCGGGTCTGCAGGGCTCGGGCAAGACCACCACCGCGGCCAAGCTCGCCAAGCGGATCACCGAGAGCCACAAGAAGAAAGTCCTGCTCGCCTCGCTCGATACGCGCCGTCCCGCCGCGATGGAGCAATTGCAGCAGCTCGCGACCCAGATCAATGTCGCCTTCCTGCCGATCGTGCCGGGCCAGAAAGCCGTCGACATTGCCAGGCGCGCGATGAGCGCCGGCCGTCTTCAGGGCTTCGACGTCGTCATTCTCGATACCGCCGGCCGCACCTCGATCGATGAAGAAATGATGGGCGAGGCGAAAGCCATTGCCGATATCACGCGTCCGCATGAAACCCTTCTGGTCGCCGATGCACTGACCGGCCAGGATGCCGTCAATACGGCCGCGAAATTCCATGAACGCCTGCCGCTGACCGGCCTGGTGCTGACCCGGATGGATGGTGATGGCCGCGGCGGTGCGGCGCTGTCGATGCGCCATGTCACCGGTCTGCCAATCAAATTCCTCGGTGTGTCCGAAAAGACCGATGGTCTCGACGCCTTTGATGCCCGCCGCGTCGCCGGCCGCATCCTCGGCCGCGGCGATATCGTCTCACTGGTCGAAAAGGCCAGCCAGGATATCGACCAGGCGCAAGCCGAACGCATGGCCAAGAAGATGGCCAAGGGCAAGTTCGACCTCGACGATCTGCGCGAACAATTCAGCCAGCTCAAGAAGATGGGCGGGCTCGGTTCGATCATGGGCATGCTGCCGGGCATGAACAAGGCTGCCAAGGCGCAAGCCGCGGCCTCGGGCATGGATGACAAGATGCTGACCCGTCAGGAAGCCATCATCCTGTCGATGACGAAGGCCGAGCGCGCCAAGCCGGAAATTCTCAAGGCCAGCCGCAAGAAACGCATCGCCGCCGGTTCCGGTGTCGAAGTGGCCGACGTCAACAAGCTGATCAAGATGCACCGGCAAATGGCCGACATGATGAAAAAGGCCTCCAAGGGTGGCCGTGGCGGTCTGGCTGGCATGATGGGTGGCGGCGGCATGCCGAAAGGCATGGGCGGCCCCGCTGCCGGCGGCCAGCAGCCCTCGCTCGGCCAGATTCCCAAGGATTTCCCCGGCCTTGGATCATCCAGACCCGCTTCACCATCCGGCCTGCCCGGCCTCGGTGGCACCCCGCTCGGACCCGACGGCCTGCCGATCGGTTTCCCGAAGAAATAATCTCAAACCCGAATCCACCAGACATGAACCCGAAGGACTAGATACAATGTCTCTTAAAATCCGACTGACCCGTGGCGGTACCAAGAAGCGCCCTTATTACCGTATCGTCGTTGCTGACGCCCGCGCCCCGCGCGATGGCCGTTTCATCGAAAAGATCGGCTCCTATAATCCAATGCTGCCGAAAGACGCCCAGCGCGTCGTGCTCGATCTGGAAAAGGCCAAGGCCTGGATCGCCAAGGGCGCCCAGCCAACCGATCGCGTGGGCCGCTTCATCCATGACGCCGATGCCAGCGCCTGGGCCTGGACAGCCAGCTCCAACCCGAAAAAGGGTGAGCCAGGCCAGAAAGCCAAGGAATTGGCCACTGAAAAGGCCGAGAAGGAAGAAGCCCGCAAGGCCGCTATTGCTGAAGCCAAGGCTGCCTCCAAGGCCGCCAAGGAAGCGCCAGCCGAAGAAGCTCCTGCTGAAGACGCACCGGCTGCTGAAGCTGAAGCCGAAGCGCCTGCCGCTGAAGCTGCTGCTGAAGAAAAGTCCGAATAGGCTTTTTGCCTGTTCGCATGACAGACCGTCCTTCGCCTCCCCGCCCGGCCTTGTGCCGGGCGGGGCTTGGCGTGGCGGCTTGAAAGACCCTTATCATGACCGCAAAACCCGCCGCCGATCTCGTCTTTGTCGCTGCCATCGCGGCGGCGCACGGCGTGCGGGGCGAGTGCAAGGTCAAGAGTTTTACCGGCGATCCGGAAGCCGCCTTCAGCTATGGCCCCTTCCTCGATGCCGCCGGCAAGGAAATCCTGCGCGCCAAACGCTGGCGCCCGGTCAAGGATGGCTGGGTTGTCGCTTTCGAGCAGGAATTGAGCCGCGAGGACGCAGCTGCGCTACGCGGCACGCAGCTCTTCGTCCCGCGCTCCGCCCTGCCAGAGCTGGATGAGGAAGAATACTACCATTCCGACCTGATCGGCCTCACCGTCCAGGGCCTCGATGGCGCGCCCATGGGCAAGCTCAAGGCCGTGCATGATTTCGGTTCCGGCGATTTGCTTGAAATCACCGGCACGCCCGATCGCACCGGCGACTGGTATCTCCCCTTCACCCGCGACTTTGTCCCCCACATCGCGCTGAAGGACGGCCTGATCACGATTGATCCGCCCGAAGAGGTGGGGTCGAAGGAAGAAGAAGCGGGCGGCGAAGGCTAAAGGGCCGCCGAGGCGCCAGCTTGGAAACGCAAGCGCGAGGCCGTCACCAGCTCCGCCCCGGACTGCGTCCGGCGCACCTCTTCCATCAAGGAAGAGGAGGGGGTTTGTGCTGACCGGCCTCGATAATCGCCCACCTCTTCCTTGATGGAAGAGGTGGCCGCGAAGCGGTCGGAGCTGGTGAGGATGCCGGGCACCGGCGGTAGCCGATTTGGCGACTTATCCCCCACGCCCGACAATGATCCCACGTCATCCCGGCGTACGCCGGGACCTCGACGTGGCAGGGTCGGAGCCCATGATATCGAGGTCCTGACTTTCGTCAGGATGACGAATTTTGAGTGATGTTATCCCCACCCCATCAACCGGCGCGCATACTCCAGCTGTTCCGGTTGCACGGGAGGCGTGAGCCAGTCACTTGCGGCAATCGGGAGCGTGGAGCCCATCCGCACGGAGGCGTGACAGCCCGAGTTCCGGTGGGGCCATGATCGGGGAAGTGAGGCATTAGGGCTCGACCAATCTTCCACGGTCATTTCGAGGCAGGGCCCGCGAGGGACCTGAGTAAAACTCCACGTGTGGGACGTCACGGATGTCTCAACTTAACTCTTGCCCTAACCGGCATTCGCCGGCGTCCCGCACACCTCCCAACACGGGGAGGACACCTCAAACCTCCAGCGGCGAGCCGCGTGGAGATTTTGGTGCACTCCCGACAACTGGCGAAGCTGCCCCATCCCTGCTACACCCCCGCGCCATGACCGAAACCCCGACCCAAACTCCCTGGACCGCGACGGCCCTCACCCTCTTCCCCGAGGCCTTCCCTGGCGTGCTTGATGTGTCGCTGATCGGGAGTGCTGCGAATCGTGGACTTTGGGCGCTTGAAGCTGTGGACATCCGGGAGTTTTCCCGTCATAAGCACCGCTCCGTTGACGATACTCCGTCTGGCGGGGGTGCTGGTATGGTGCTCCGGCCTGATGTGGCGGCAGCGGCGATCGATGCGGTGCAGTCTCGCTGGAGTGGTGAGAAACGGCCGCTGATCTATTTGACACCCCGGGGACGGCCTCTTTCTCAAGCGCGAGTGCGGGAATGGGCGGCTGGTCCCGGTATTGCCGTGTTTTGCGGACGCTTCGAAGGCCTCGATCAAAGGGTCATTGAAGCACGCGACATGGAAGAGGTCAGTGTCGGCGATGCCGTGCTGGCCGGGGGCGAAGTCGCCGCTCAGCTTCTCATCGAAGCCTGTGTGCGATTACTCCCCGGCGTGCTGGGTGACCCGGCCTCGGCCGAAGATGAGAGTTTCGAGGGCGACCTCCTTGAATATCCTCACTATACGCGACCGCGCGTTTGGGAGGACAGGGAGACACCCGAAGTGCTGCTCTCGGGGCATCATGGCCGGATCGAGGCCTGGCGCCGCGAGATGGCAGAAGAGATAACGAAGAAGCGCCGACCGGACCTTTGGTCCCGGTTCCTGGGGCGCAAGGAGAATGCGCGATGAACACGATCCAGCAGATCGAACAAGAAGAAGCGACCCGCGTCCTCGGCGACAAGGTCCTGCCTGATTTCGCCGCTGGCGATACGCTGCGCGTTCACGTGCGCATCAAGGAAGGCGAACGCGAACGCGTCCAGGCCTATGAAGGCGTCTGCATCGCTCGCAATGGTGGGGGCCTCAATGAGAGCTACACCGTCCGCAAGATCTCCTTCGGTGAAGGCGTCGAGCGCGTTTTCCCGATGTATTCGCCCAATGTCGAGCTGATCGAAATTGTCCGCAAGGGCAAGGTTCGTCGCGCCAAGCTGTATTATCTGCGCGAACGTCGCGGCAAGTCGGCCCGGATCACCGAGCGCACCACCGGTCGTGGCATCGTCAAGCGCGAGCCAAAGAAGAAGGGCTAAGCCCTCTCTTCCTTACCGAACAGAAAACGCCCGCTGGTCAACCAGCGGGCGTTTTTTTACGTCTTATTAACGGGTTCTGGCCGGTTTTGCGGCCCGAGTCCGGATATGCGGGTGTCCGGTCAAGCGGTTACGGCCAAACCTGCAATTCAGGACTCCCGGACCGTCTAGCCCTCTGAGGCCTCAATCTTGTGCATGTCCTCATCGGACAATCCGAAATGATGCCCGATTTCATGCACCAGGACATGGCTGACCAATTCGCCAAGGGTGACGGTCTCGCGCTCCGCCCATTCATCAAGAATCGGCCGGCGGAACAGGAAGACACGTGAGGCTTCCGGCGTCGGGTCGAGGCTCGATTGCTGGGTCAGATCCACGCCCATATAGAGCCCGCTCAGCTCGAACGGGTCTTCCAGCCCGACCGCCTCCAGCATTTCCGCATCGGCGAAGTCGGCAACGAAGAGCTCCACATGGCCGCACATGGCACGGTAGGCCTCGGGCAGGCCTTCCCAGGCGCCCCGCGCCAGGGTTTCAAAGTCCGACAGGGTCGGCGGCATCAGATTGGCGATTGTGGTCATGGGGGAATATCCGGTTTTGCTGAGACGCCTCTAACCGGGATTGCCCTCCAGTGCACGCACCAATGCCGCCGCGAACTGGCGGCAGCAACTTGTCAGGCGAACAAAAAACGAACAAACTGGCGGGATGACCCTTTCCGACGTCGCCTCCGACCGCAATCCGCAGATCGATGATGCCCAGGCGCTGATGCGCGGCGCGGCCCGCCTGCTCTGGCAGATGGGCTTCAGTGCGATCCCGGAATTCTCCCTGCCCGATGGCCGCCGCGCCGATCTGGCCGCGATCGGGCGCAAGGGCGAGATCACCATTATCGAGGTCAAATCCGGCATCGCCGATTTCCGCGCCGACAATAAATGGACCGATTACACGGGGTATTGCGAGCGGATCTATTTCGCCGTTTCGCAACGCTTTCCGCGCGAAGTGATCCCGGAGCATGCCGGCCTGATCATCGCTGACGGGTTTGGCGGTGCCATCATCCGCGAAAGCCCTGTCCTCACCCTGGCCCCGGCCCGGCGCAAGGCCCTGACCCTGCGCTTCGCCCGCGCTGCCGCAGACCGGCTGATGCGCGTCGGCGAGGGCGAGCAAGCCGGCTACAGTGTCGAAGACAGTTGAGCCGGCGTGCGGTCAGGCCTCCGGCTTGACCCGCCAGGGCGGATCGATCCGGTTGACGCCGCCATAATAGAGCTTGATGACATGGCCGTCCGGGTCACGCAGTTTGGCCTCACGCCAGAGCCAGCTCGTATCGGCCGGCTCGGCCTCGAACTCAAAGCCCTCCGCCTGCAGCGCCGCGACTTCATCATCGAGCGCCTCGCATTCCAGGTAGATCACGGCGCCGGGCACAATCGGCTCCGACGTCAGGTGCAGTGAAAACGTCGTGTCGCCCTGCGGGGCGAGGAAGCGGGAATAATGCGGCGAATCGACCAGAAGCCGAAAACCGAGCCGTTGGTAGAAATCCCTGGATCGTGGAATATCACTGACCGGAATCGTCAGCTGGTTCAGACGCATGGCTCGCTCCTGTGTAATCGGCAATCTCGTCAAGCGGACGCAAGAGCCGGTTGAGGCTGAGATCGCTCAGCAAATAGGCCCATCCCGCTGTGCGGGCATTGATCGCATCAGCCGCCGCCCGCCCGCCATCGGTGACCGCAACCGCACTGATAACGGCCCAGCGCGTCTCGCCCAGGGCCAGGATTTCGAGGCTGACCCGCAGGCCGGAAAAGGTCTCCTCGACATGGCGCCCCACCGGTTCCCCGCGCAGCCGGTCGGCCTGGCGCACATCGCGGAAACGGATTCGCGACAGGGCCGCGGACGGGCCATTGCCGGCACCGGCCGTGATCGGCCGCCATCCGCCCGGTTCGCGCAGCGAGAAATTACGCGCTGAACGGCCGGCCCGCTCGAACACATAGGCCGGGCCCCGCTCGGGTGTGATCAGGGTTCGGGCGATATCGGTCGGGTCGAGGGCGAGGAAATCGAGATCAATCCAGCCATCGGCGAGGGCGATGGCGGGGATCGCCGCGGTCCCGCCTGACAGCTGTGCGGCATAGCTTCGCGGCCGGTCCGGAAAACGCAGATAGACGCGTCCATTACGCGCGGCGCCGATCATGATGTCAGTCAACACCAAGCCATCATCGCCGCGCACCGTCAGCCGTGTGCCGGCACCGGGCTCACCGGCCTCGGCCAGTTCCAGCCGCGCATGTTTGGCCGGATCGGCCGTGCGAGCGCCGACATAGCTCAGATCGGCGAGGAAGGCGTCCAGCTCGGCCAGACGCTCGGGAATGACCGGATGGCCGTCGCGGCTCGGCATGACCCAGCCCGCACCGCTGCGCGTCAGGGTGAAGTGATCCTCCGGCCCGGTAATTTCGATTTCCCGTGCATTGGCGACGCTGGCCGACCAGTCAGGCAGAACCGGCCCGCTGACATCGGGACGCCAGTCTCGCTGGATCTGTAGCGCAACCGAACCCGCACCGGCGGCCAGCAGCAAGATCGCGGCACCGCCGACGATCACCAGCTGGCGCAGTCTCTGACGATCCATCGGCCGGCTCATTTGACGCTCCTGCGGCGGCGGGTCAGCGCCCCGGCGAGTCCGAGCAGGACCACCAGGGCCGGCGGCACGCCAATCGTCCAGAATTGCAGACTGGAATTGAGGCCATCGATATCATGGCGGAACTCGCGCTCAACCTCGCGCAAATGCGCCCTGGTGCCGAGGATTTGCTGGCGCAGCGCCATCGCCTCGTCACGACCGGCCCGGGCACCCGGATCGGCCAGACCCGAGGCCTGGCCGGAACCGAGCAATTCCTGCAGACGGGTCTCGGCCGCCTCAATCTCCGCCTCGAGCCTGTCCTGGATCTCGACATAGCGCGTTTCTGCCTGGGCCCGCAGGGCATCAACCCGCGTCATGGGCCGGGCCGAGGGTGCGCGCGACCGTAGCCCGACCAGGGCCGGGTCACCGGCGGCCATATCCACCAGATTCATCGCCAGGGCGAGATTGTCAGCGACAATCATATTGCCAGCCGCCGGGTCGCTGCGCAGGTAGAAGCTGTCATCGAGCCAGTCGACATCGGCCACGATTGTCAAATCCAGCGCCGTTGCGGAGCGGTTGAGATGATTGGAGGGATTGAACATGGTGTCAGCGGCAGGCGGACCGTCGGGAAAGGCCGAGCCGGCATCTCCGCGCAGCCTTGCCCCGAGCACCACCGGCTCATGGCCAGGCTGATAGTCACGCAGCAAATCATCCGGCCCGGGAGCACTCGCGGCGATGTCGGCATCGACCAGGGCGCCATCCGGGCTCGTTGTCAGAAGGGCTGTCACCTCAAACCCGCTATCGGGCAGAAATACCAGGGCGCCAGGCGATCCGAAATTAATCCCGCGATCGAGCGTGGCGGTCGCCAGGTCCTCGCCATTGATCTGGGCGCTGCCTATGGAGAACCAGAGCGGATAGGCGCGGCGGCGGGCACGGCCATCGGTATCGATAATCTCGACCGGCAGGCCAAGCGTACGGTCCATCGCCACGGTTTCGCTGTCCCAGGCAATACCCCAATTGGCGAGTAGCATGGGTAGATCCGAGGCCCGTTGCGCATCAACCGGCGGCAGACCGTCAAGACCCGGTCGCAGGGCCATATGGGCCATGGGATCGATGAACAGGAGCACACGTCCGCGATGCAGGGCGAACTGGTCGATCAGGTAGAGCTGGCCCTCATCGAGCCGGCCAGGATGGATGATCATCAGCGCGGCGGCATCCGGGATGGCGTCAAAATCGCGCTCAAGCCAATGCAGATCATAGGCGCCATTGAGATCAGCGATGAAACGGTTGGGGGCCCCGCTGGACGGGTCGAGCGGCAAGCCGGTCAGGATCGCCAGGCTGGGGCGCTCGGGCCGGTCGACATCGGAGATGAGCCGCGTCAGATCATATTCCAGACGGGCTTCATCGGCCTGGTCGAACAGGTCAATCACCGCCTGGTCATCAACCGAATTGCGGGCGACCAGGCCGAAGAATATCTGCTCACCCGTATCGGTCGGCAAGGCGGCAAGCCCCGCTGCCAGCGCTTCATCCTCGGCCTGGGAGAAAGGTGCCGGGTCAATCTCGATCAGGCGGATACGGCCGCCGGATTGCTTTTCATAGGCACGCAGCAATTCGCGCACCCGTGTCGCATAGCTACGGATGGCGGGATATTGCGCCGCTTCGGCGCGGGAATGATAGAAGCGCCATTCGACCGGCTCATTGAGTCGGTCAATCACGGCCAGTGTGCCTGGCGAGAGCCGGTAAAGGCCATTCTGCGTCAGGTCGACCCGCACGCCGGACAAGGTCTGACCGGACAGGAATGTCCCGGCCAGGAAGATCACCACGATGCTCGTCAGCATCAGCGGTAGATAGAGCGCCTTTTTCATCGCCCACCCCCACGCTGCTCGGCAATCATCACGCCGGCCGCCGCCAGCGAAGCGAGGATCAGGCCGGCGAAATAGAGCAGATCAGTCAGGTCAATCACGCCGTTGCGAAACGCATCATAATGTTCAAGCGCGCTGAGCCCGGCGATGAATTCCGACAGGGCGGCCGGTGCATTCTCGCCCAGAACCGACAAGACCAGCGGCAGGCCCGCCATGGTCAGGAGGAAACAGGCGCCTGCACCGAGAACGAAGGCGACGACCTGGTTGGCCGTCGTCGCCGACAGGGCCTGGCCAATCGCCAGATACCCGCCAGCCAGCAGAAGCGCGCCGAGATAGGCGGTCGCGATGGCCATATTGTCAGGCTCGCCGAGATAGTTGACGGCGATCCACATCGGTGCGGTCAGTGCGATGGCCGCGGCGGCTACCGTCCAGGCGGCGAGAAACTTGCCACCGGTCGAGGCCCAGAGCGGAATCGGCAGCGCCATCAGGAATTCCAGCGTCCCGCGATCCCGCTCCTCGGCCCAGGCGCGCATCGCCAATGCCGGCATCAGGATGACCAGAAGCCAGGGCAAATGGTCGAACAGCGGCGCAAGATCGGCGCGGTTGGTGTCGAAGAAGCGGCCGATATGAAAGGCGAAGGCCGGCGCCGCGAACGCAAATACGGCCAGGAAGACATAGGCCAGCGGGGTCTGGAAATACGCCGTCAGTTCGCGGCGGTAAACGGCAATCAGCGATCCCATCACACAGCCTCCATGGTCGCGCGCGGACCGATGGTCAGATGGCGGAACGCGGCTTCGATCGTTGCGTGGGATGTCACTGCTTCAAGCGCATGAGGCGTACCGTCGAACAGGAGACGGCCCTGGGCAATGATGATGGCGCGGCTGCAGACAGCAGGCACTTCGTCGAGAATATGGGTCGAGATGATGATCGCCTTTTCCGGCGCCATTTCGCGGATCAGTTCGCGCACGCCGTCTTTCTGATTGGGGTCGAGGCCATCGGTCGGCTCGTCGAGAATCAGCACGGCCGGATCATGGGCAATCGCGGCCGCGAGGGCGGCACGGCGCTTATAGCCCTTGGACAATGTGCCGATCGGCTGCGAGGCCGCGACGCCAAGCCTCGCGCGATCCAGCGCCAGATCAGTCGCCCGCTTCAATGCATCGCCTGAGAAACCACGCACTTGCAGGCCGAAGGCGACAAAGGCGCGCGGCGTCATCGCCGGATAGGCTGGCGCGCCCTCGGGCAAATAACCGAGACGCGATTGCGCTTCAATCCGGTCCTGTACGCAATCATGGCCGGCAATGCGCGCGCTGCCGGAATCGGGCTCGAGACAGCCGGCGAGCATGCGCATGGTCGTGGTCTTGCCGGCACCATTGGGGCCGAGAAAACCGAGGACTTCACCGCGCTCGAGCGTGAAGCTCACATCGTCGACGGCCCGCAGGCCTCCGAATTCTTTCACCAAATGGTCGGCAACCAGCATGGGAAGGGCTCACGTATTGCAGACCCTAGCGTTAGCGCGGTGCAAGCCACTTGGCCAGCGCGAAGGCCGGTCACAAAGATACAAATTCGGGGAAGCGTGTCGACCGGCGCGCTGCTCTTGATCCGGGGGGCTGGGGGGGCTGTTTAAAACCAGGACCCAGAGCTCGTGTGCGGCCGATCGACCCGATGACCGTGGCGGTGCGGTAGGGCGCGAACGGGCCGAAAATATGGCAGCTTTGCGGCACTGGGTGAAATGTTTGTAAGCTGGCACCCCCGACTCGCCCTTGATTCAACCGACAGGAGAAAATAGTGGCGGCAGGCCCTCAAATCGCGAAACGCGCGCCCGCCCCGGTGATGTGGAACCGGCGCGAACTCTCGGAGATCCTCAACGTCTATGGCCGCTATGTCGCCATGGGCGAGTGGAAGGATTACGCGATTGATGGCCTGGCGGCCAACGCCGTGTTCTCGATCTTCCGCCGGGCCAGCGAAGTGCCGATGTTTGCCATCATCAAAACCCCCGCCGACGCCCAGCGCCAGGGCATGTACAAAGTCGTGGCGGTTGACGGTCAGGTCCTCAAACGCGGTCATGAACTGCCCCAGGTCCTGCGGGTCTTCGACAAGAAACGCTTCTCGGTCGTGGACTGATCACCGGGTGCCGGACAAAGAAAAACCCCCGAAGCCAGGCTCCGGGGGTTCGGTCTTGCAAATCCGCCCGCGATCAGTTGCGATTGCCCATGAAGCGCAGCAGAAAGAGGAACATGTTGATGAAGTCGAGATAGAGCGAAAGCGCTCCGTGGACCTTCATCTTGGCCGCCAGTTCCGGCGTGCCGCCATATTCGTAATAGCTGATCTTCAGGCGCTGGGTGTCATAGGCGGTCAGGCCGGCAAAGATCAGGACGCCAACGGCCGAGATCACGAATTCCATGGCGCTCGAGGCGAGGAATATATTGACGATCGAAGCCAGGATGAGCCCGAACAGCCCCATCATCAGGAAGGAACCCATCCCGGTCAGATTACGCTTGGTGGTGTAGCCATAAAGGCTCAACGCGCCAAACGCCGCCGCCGTGACGAAGAATGTGTTGGCGATCGAACCGGCCGTATAGACCGCGATGATCGAGGACAGTGAAATACCCATTACGCCGGCAAAGACATAGAACAGCGTCCGCGCCATGCCCGAGCTAAGCTTGTTCAGCCGGAATGAAATCAGCATCACCATGCCCAGCGGCGCGAGCATCACGACCCATTTCAGCGGGGTATTGAAGACCGTGGCGCCCAGCGGCGTCACACCGAAACTTTCAGTGCCGATGCCGACAAAGAAAAGCTGGGCTGACAGGATCGCGGCGCCCGCTGTCACCAGCAGGCCGATTGTCATCAGATTGTAGATGCCAAGCATATAGCTGCGCAGACCGGCATCGATGGACATGTCCATCGGTGGCGCGCCGGCATGGGTGCGGGAGAAATCATTCATCGTTTCGGTCTCTCATTCCTGTTTCCGCCCGATCAGGCGATTTGCAGACAATATCGGGCCGCCGCGGCACGATTGCAAGCCGGGACTGGAAGGCTTCGCATCCCCCCTCTTGGCATTTCAGCTCTGGGTCGAGTTGAGCGCCCTGGCCGCCGGTACCGAGAGCGCGGCCCGTGCAACGAGGGCGCCGCCAGCCGCCGCCGACAGGATGGCCACCGCGCTCACCGCCGCAACCGCCATCCAGTCCGGCGCCCACACCGCCTCGACCAGCCGGGTCATCACATACCAGGCTGGCGGGATCGCCAGCAGCAGAGCCAGCACGGTCGCCATCACGCCGACCAGCCCGAATTCCAGCGCGAAGATCGCCAAAACCCCGGCCGGCGTCACCCCAAGGGTCTTGAGCAGGGCCGCATCGGTAACGCGCCGCCGCGCCGCCGCGGCAAAGGCGCCCAGCATCACCAGAGCCCCCGCCAGTGCCACAACACCAGCGACCGCATTGATCGCCACCGTTGTCTGCGCGAACACCCCGGCGGCGGCCTGCAGGCGCTCGCGAACGCGATAGATCACGGTATCCGGGAAGGCCGCGCCAACCGCCCGGGCGATCGCGTCCTCGAATTCCGGTTGCGCCCGCAACAGAACCGTCTGGGTCGGATTGGCGGCTTCCAGCGTCCCCGGCGCGAAAATTATGGCGACATTGACCCCGAAACCACCCCAGTCGATCGTTCGAAGGCTGGCAATCCCGGCTGTGATTTCACGCCCCAGGATCCGGAAGGTCACACTGTCACCCACACCGACACCGAGCCCGCGCGCCGCATCCCCCTCGATCGAGATCAGCGGCGGTCCGGCATAATCCTCCGGCCACCATTCGCCGGCTTCAAGCACGGCCTCCGGCGGCATTCGGGCCAGATAGGTCAGGCGTGTTTCGCCATCGACCAGCCAGCGTTCTGACGGCGCAACGGTCTCGAGGTCCAGCGGTTCGCCCCGGAGCCCGGTGATCCGGCCCAGCAGGGCCGGTGCCCGGCGGTAGCGCGTCGTGTCGGTGATCTGGGCGCCGGCCTCAGCCGCGATCTGATCGAATTCATCGCCGCGATCAGACGCTATCTGGGCGATGACCAGGCTGGGCAGATTGGCGGGGGCGGTATCGCGGATCTGGGTTACCAGATTGTGCTGCACCAGCGTCACCACGGCGAGCAAGGCCAGACCAAGCCCCAGCGCCGGCGCCGCGACCGGTGCCACCGAGCCGGGACCGCCCAGCTGGGTCAGGGCCAGACGCAAGCCACCACGGGCCCGGTGCGCCAGCCCGGCGGCCAGCCGCCGCAGACCGAAGGCCGCGCCCCAGAGCAAGACGAAAACGACGACGGCAAAGCCCAGCATAACGCCGGCCACCATGGGAGACGGGCTGAACAGCACCGCCAACGCCACGAAGACCATCCCGGTCAGCATGGCGGCAATCCGCTCGCTCCATGGCGTCGCACTCTGCCCTCGCACCTCGCCGCCCAGCAGGGCTGCCGGCGGTGTCGCCCGGGCCCGTCCGACCGCCGGCAAGGCGAAGGCCAGCGCCGAGAGCATGCCGAACAGCACAGCCAGCCCCAGCGGACCGGGATAAATCCCCGCCTGGACCGGAATCGGCAAGGCATCGCCGAACGCCCGGACCAGGGCCATCGGTGCCAGTGCCCCCAGCGCGGCGCCGAGCAGCGAGCCGGCCAGCGCCAGAGCCAGAATTTGCAACAGATAGGCCAGCCGGATGGTGGCCCCGTCAGCACCCAGCGCCTTGAGCGCGGCTATCGACCCGGTTCGCGTCGACAAAAAGGTGGAGACGGCCTGCGCCACCCCCAGCCCGCCCGCCAGCAAGGCGGCCAGACCGGCCACGGCCAGGAAAACACTGAGATTGTCGAGCAGATCGTCGAACTGGTCGCCGAGATCATCACGCGTGGTGATGTCGATGCCGTGCTCGCGCAAGCGCGGCGCCCACTGCGCCTCGAGCGCTTCCAGGTCGGCATTGTCATTATCGAGCCGCACCCGCAATCCCGAGCGATAGATCGAGCCGTCACGCATCAGGCCCGCACCCTCGACAACGTCCAGCGCGACCAGAAGGCGCGGCGCGAAATCGAAACCGAGATCGAGCCGGTCGGGCTCGCTCACCAGTTCGGCACGCAATTCAAAAACCTCGCCGGCCAGTTCAATCCGGTCACCGATCCGGGCATTGAAGACCCGGAAAATGTCGGGATCGGCAGCAGCGCCCGCAATCCCGTCCTGCGGGGCCAGAAGGTCATGGAGCGACCGATCAGGCAGGGTCACGACTGTGCCGAGCAACGGATAGGCCGGATCGACGCCCCGCAGCCGGACCAGCCGGCGGATATCGTGGACACTGGCCATGACATTGATGTCCGCGATTTGCGAAACCTGCCCGGCCAAGCCCATCTCCGCCACCAGATCATCCGGCAAGCCGGCACGCTGAACAGAGAAGGACAGATCGCCTCCGAGGATCCGGCTCAGCTCACCGGCAACGCCGTGGCGGAACATCGCGCTCGCCGACCCGGCCGCCGCAATCGCGGCGACGCCAAGCGTCAGGCAGGCGAGGAAAACCAGGAAACCACGTGTACCAGCGCGCAATTCCCGTCCGGCGATGCGCAGGGCCAGACCCGCATTCATGACTGGATCGCCCCGTCACGCATTTCAATAATGCGGCCGGCCCGGTTGGCGAGGTCACGATCATGGGTGACAAGGACCAGCGCCGCACCGTGCTGACGCGCGGCCTCGAACAGGAAATCGGCAATCATCCCGCCCGCGGCCGTATCGAGATTGCCGGTGGGCTCGTCAGCGAAAATGATCTCCGGTCCCACGGCCAGCGCCCGCGCCACCGCGACGCGCTGTTTCTCGCCGCCGGAAAGCTGGCCGGGATAATGCGTCAACCGGTGCTCCAGCCCGACCTGGGACAGGGCTTCGGTGGCGCGCTCACGCACCCGGTCCTGTCGCGCGATCTCGAGCGGCGCCATGACATTCTCCAGCGCCGTCATGGTCGGCATCAGATGGAAGGACTGGAACACAAAACCGACACGGCCGCGGCGCAAGCGGGCCAGCTCGCCCTCATTGCGGCCGGTCACAGGCTCGCCGAGCAGGGTGATCTCACCGGATGTGGTCCGTTCCAGCCCGGCGGAAACCGCCATCAGGGAAGATTTTCCCGATCCCGACGGGCCGATGATCGCCACGCTCTCGCCAGCCCGCACGTCGAGACTGACATGATCGAGAATATGGATCGGCCCCGATGCGGCCATCAGCGTCAGTTCGACATCGCGTAGCGACAGGACGGGAGGCAAGCTGGTATCTGTCATTAGGGATCCGGGATTTGCGTTGATATCGAATTTCGATATATGTCATAGAATGTCGTTCGGCAAAGGCCTTGTTTAAGATGCGTCACATGCTTCACCTTGTCGTGATCGGCCTGCTTGCCCTCACCGCGCCGGGCTTCGCAGCGGCGGACGAGCCGGCCTACCGGCTGGTCGTGCTCGGGGACAGTCTGAGCGCCGGCTTCGGGCTGAATGACAGCGAGGCCTTGCCGGCCCGCCTCGATGAGGCCCTCGCGGCGCGGGGTCTCGACCAGGTTGTCGTGGTCAATGCCGGCGTCTCAGGCGATACGACGGCGGGCGGTCTGGCCCGGTTTGATTTCTCGGTGGATCCCGAGGCCGACGGCGTCCTCATTGCGCTTGGGGCCAATGATGCCCTTCAGGGCCAGCCACCGGCACAGGCACGGGCCAATCTGGCGGCGATGATCGATCGGGCGCGGGCCCGCGATCTCGACATCATCCTCGCGGGCATGCGCGCCCCGGTCAATATGGGCGTGGAATACCGCGAGCAATTCGATGCGATCTATCCCGACCTTGCGCAGGCCGAAGATATCGCGCTCTACCCTTTCCTTCTGGCGCCCGTCGTGCTGCACCCTGAATTCCTGCAGCGCGACGGGCTGCACCCGACGGCCGAGGGCGTTGACCGGATGGCCGCTCCGCTGGCGGACTTCATCGCCACGGCGCTGTTCGGCCTGCCCCGGCGAGAGGCGGCACCATGAGTCAGCGCCTGTTTGCCGCGATCGGACTGCCGGACAGTGTGTGCGATCCGCTTCTGGCACTGCAAGCAGGCCTGCCCGGCGCCAGCTGGCGGCCGCGTGAAAATCTGCATCTGACGCTGCGCTTTTTCGGCGATATTGATGAGCGCAAGGCTGAAGATCTCGAGTTCGAGCTGGGGAAGATCACGGCACCGGCCTTTGATCTCACGCTCAAGGGGGCCGGCTGGTTCGGCCGGCTGGATCCCCATGCGCTGTGGATTGGCGCCGAGCCGGACCCGGCACTGCTGGCCCTGCAAGCCAAATGCGAACGCGCGGCCCGACGCGCCGGGATCGCCGCGGAGACACGCAATTTCGTGCCCCACATCACCCTGGCCTATCTCAGGAAAACGCCGGTGGACGCACTGGCAGGCTTCACGCAGGCGCTCGGCACTTTCCGGTGCGATCCGGTGCGGATCTCACATTTCAGCCTCTATGCCAGCTGGTTAAGCCGCGGCGACGCCAATATCTATCAACCGGTCACCCGCTATCCACTGAGCTAGACTATTCCTCGATATCGACCTCAAAGGCCGACGGCAGCACCGTCACCTGCCAGCCACCCTCCAGCTGGTAGAGCCAGAATATGTCGCCATAGGCCTGATCGGCCAGACGCCCGTCGCTGCAACCAACGGCCTGGGATGCGTCCAGGCCGGCAAATTGCGTCAGCCAGAGGCAGCTGGTGTTGGAATGCTCTGCGACCAGTGTCCAGCGGGCATCCGAAGCGGCCGCATCGGCAAAGGCGGCGGCGCGACTGCGCGTGATCACGTCCTGCGCCGCACAACCTGTCTCCAGGCCGTCCCCCGCCTGGTGGGCGATGACCGGCTGGCCTCCCGCCTCGGCGGTCCGCAGGGTCCGGCAGGCGGCACTTGAATAGGCCTGGTCAACCGCCGGAGTACCGATCAGTTCGGCCAGCCGCACCACCATGGCCTCACCCTGAGGGCTGAGCGGGCAATCAAGCGCATTGCAGTCCGAAGAGATCTTGCGCGCATGCCGGACGACCAGAATATGCCGGTCAGCGCGCTGGAGATCGGCAGACCGGTCGGTCGGGGCCCGTTCCAACAAGCCCGGACGGTCAAAGCCCGTCATGGTTTCGGGCCCGGCACAAGCGGCCAGGATCGACAGAAGTGCAAGCGTCGTAAACAAGCGTTTCATGCGGGCCTCGTGTCCGGTTCGCGCGGAGCATAGAGCGGTGCCCTGGGCGCATCCAGCCCTAAAGGAGCGGGCGCCGTCTAAACGTCCCGCCGCATCGGCAGGCAGACAGTGATCACCGTGCCGGCCTCCGCACTGCTCTCGATCTCCAGCGTGCCGTCCATCAATGTGGCCAGGCGCCAGCAAATCGCCAGCCCGACACCGCCATCACCGCTCATATTGGCAAACTCGGCACGAACACGCTCGATCACCTTGGGCGGAAAATATAATTGCTCCACCGTCGCCGTGAACTTCACCCAGGCAAGCCCCTCGCCCTCTTCCTCGACCTCGAGCAGGCCGCGCAGGATGCCGGGCGGGCTGTGCTTGATCACGAGCGCGGCGAGCGTTGAAAACAGTTGCCGCGTCAATCGGCTATCGCCGATCACCTGCTTCGTCGCAGCGGGCGTGATTTCAGCGGCAAACACCAGACCCTTGTCACGCGCGGCGGGCTCAAAAAGGGCTTCGACCGATTTGAGGATGTCCGCCGGTGAGAAGGCCTGATTGCGAACTTCGACCTGGTCCGATTTCAACTGCGACAGGTTGGTCACGACACTAACGCGCGCCAGCATGGTCTGGGCAGACTGCTCCATCGTGGCCAGCAGTTTACGTTGCGCCGGATCAAGCGCGGTATTCCCGAGCAGGCTGCCAAGCCCGATAATCCCGTTCAGCGGGGTTCGCAATTCATGGCTCAACCCCAGCAGAAAGTCAGATTCATGCTGGCTGGCCACCCGCTGGGTCTCCGCCGCAGTCTTGAGTTCGCTCTCGAGCGTCGTGCGGACACTGACCTCATGCTCAAGCGCCGATGCCGACTGCTCGAGGCTCTCCATCAACCGCCCGAATCGCCAGGTCAGCTGAACCACCCCGAGCAGAAAGAAGATCGTCGCCACCGTCTCACAAGCCCAACGGACCCAGGTCTCCAGGACCGTGCCGATCTGAACTGTCTGGCCGCCGTCGGCCAAGATCGGACCAACCAGCAGAAAGACGAGATGGATAAGGTGATACCCGCCCCAGATCGCCATCCCCACAGCGATGAGGCCGAGTTCACGCGAAATTCCGGCAAAGCTGATCGCCCTCAGATTCCGGGCCATAACGAACAGCGTTAGAGCCAGCGCGAGGACGACGAAGACATCTTGGACAGCCGTTGACAGCATGAAGTTCTCACTCATGCGCGGCCCTACAGACGGGCCACGGGGCAGTCTATTGCCCGTCCAGGAGCGTCACATCGTGATACCCCGGTCAAACCGGCGGCGCAAAATCACTCGTATCGTGCTGTCTGTAAAGCGTTAACTGGCCCGATGAATTAAAGATGCGTGCGCTTGACTCACCAGGCGGGTGCGAAAACGTGCCGATCCTCAATCATTACGGCCCAGCCGGCGCTTGCGCCGCGCCAGCAACTGAAGCCGAAGCGCATTGAGACGAATAAAGCCGGCCGCATCCTTCTGGTCATAGACCTCGTCCTCTTCGAAGGTGACGTGCGCCTGCGAGTAGAGCGAGTGATCGGAGCTGCGACCCACGACATTGACGGAGCCCTTGTAGAGTTTGAGGCGGACATCGCCGGTGACGAATTCCTGGCTGGCATCGATCGCTGCCTGCAACATTTCGCGTTCCGGCGAGAACCAGAAGCCCTCATAGAGCAGTTTGGCATAGCGTGGCATCAGCTCATCCTTGAGGTGGGCTGCACCGCGATCGAGGGTAATCTGCTCGATCCCGCGATGGGCCGACATCAGGATCGTACCGCCCGGGGTCTCGTAGACACCGCGTGATTTCATGCCGACGAAGCGGTTTTCGACCAGGTCGAGCCGGCCAATGCCGTGCCTGCCACCCAGCTCATTGAGCCGCGTCAGCAGGGTCGCCGGGCTCATCGCCTTGCCATCAATGGCACAGGCATCGCCGCGCTTGAAGGAGATGGTGACGTATTCCGGAGTGTCGGGCGCATCTTCAGGCCGCACCGTGCGCTGATAGACAAGCTCGGAGGCTTCCTCGGCCGGATCCTCGAGCATCTTGCCTTCCGAGGAGGTGTGCCAGAGATTGGCATCGACCGAAAACGGTGCCTCGCCGCGCTTGTCCTTGGCGACTTCAATGCCGTGCTCTTCAGCATAGGCAATCAACTTGGTGCGCGAATTGAGGTCCCATTCGCGCCAGGGCGCAATGACGCGAAGATCCGGGTCGAGCGCATAGACGCCGAGCTCGAAACGGACCTGGTCATTGCCCTTGCCGGTGGCACCATGAGCGACCGCATCGGCACCTGTCTCGTGGGCGATTTCGACCAGACGTTTGGAGATCAGCGGCCGCGCGATCGAGGTGCCGAGCAGATAGAGCCCCTCATAAACCGCATTGGCGCGCACCATCGGGAAAACGAAATCGCGGACAAATTCCTCGCGCAGATCATCAATGAAAATCTCCGACACGCCCGCAGCCTTGGCCTTGCGTCGTGCCGGTTCCAGCTCCTCGCCCTGGCCGAGATCGGCGGTGAAGGTGACCACTTCGGCGTCATACTCATCCTGGAGCCATTTCAGGATCACCGATGTGTCGAGCCCGCCGGAATAGGCGAGGACGATCTTCTTCACTTTGGCTGGAGTTTTCATGGCCGCGCATCCCTTCGCATTGTGTGCAGCCCGCGTAGCGCCCCCGCCCTTTGTGCGCAAGTGGTCCGGCCGATAAATCGCAAGGCAAGCGGTAGATAATACGCATTCACCGCTGGACAGACAGCTGGCGCACAGCAATCTACCAGCATGGTTACACGCCCCATATCAGCTTTCTCCGGTTTTGCCGGTCGCCGCGCCCGTTTCGAGCACGACCGGCCTGACGCTGCGACGGCACGTGAATTGTTGGCGCGCCTGCTACGCCGCGCCCGTGAAGAAAGCCTCGTCACCGCCGCAGACCTGCGTCATCACCTGCTGCGCGCCGGTATCGATATCGAAATGCCGCGGCTGACCGATGCCCGCAGTTTTCTCGATAGCGATATGGCGCTCGACGCCGCAGCGATCGAAGCCGGGCTGACCCCGGATATCAGCCGCTTCCTGTTGCAAATTCTCGATGGCGATCTGGCGATCGAGAATTTCCCCGTGTTTGAAAACCGGATCGCCAATATCTACGCCCACGCCCAGGCCGCCACGGGCGGCGAGGTCGCCGGCTATATCCCCGAACTGGCGAAGCAGGACCCGGACAGTTTCGGCCTTGCCGTCTGCAGTATTGACGGTCAGCGGATGGCCCTGGGCGATGCACAGACACCCTTCTGTCTGCAATCCGTAATGAAACCACTGAATTACGCGCTGGCCCTGGCCCTGAACGGCGAGCGTTTTGTCCATCATCATGTCGGCCGTGAACCTTCCGGTCTGGGCTTCAATGAATTGACGCTCAACCACGACAATCGCCCCCACAACCCGATGATCAATTCAGGGGCCATCATGTGCAGCGCCATGATCCGCCCGGGACGCCCTGTTGCCGAGCGTTTCGACATGCTGATGCGTTTCTGGAATTCGGCTATTGGCAGCCAGGCCTGCGGCTTCGACGAAGCCGTCTACCGGTCAGAGCAGGGCACGGCAGAGCGCAATTTCGCGCTGGCGCGGCTGATGGACAGCCATGGTGTCTTCCCGGAAGGCAGCATCGTCGATCGTGCGCTTGATCTCTATTTTCGCAGTTGCGCCATGACGCTCGATTGCCGCGCCCTGTCGGTCGCAGCCGCCACCCTGGCCAATGGCGGCGTCTGCCCGCTGACAGGTCACCGTATCGCGGAGCCGGCCACGGTCCGCAATACGCTGTCCCTGATGCTGACCTGCGGCATGTATGATTTTTCAGGCGAGTTTGCCTTTGTTGTGGGCCTGCCAGCAAAATCGGGCGTGTCGGGCGGTTTGATGCTGGTTGTGCCGGGCGTTTGCGGTATCGGCCTTTGGAGCCCGCCCCTCGACCGGCTCGGAAACCCGGTCCGCGGGCTGGAATTCTCTCGCCGCCTGGTCGAGGCTTTCCCGTTTCACATTTTCGCCGGAACGACGGACGGACCGGCATAGCCCGCTGGACTTTCGCCGCGGCTCTTCGCACCTTGTGCGCCACCACCAGCCTTCGGGAGTCCGCCTCATGCGACGTCATCTTGTTCTGATCACCGGCGCCTCTTCGGGCATTGGCAAGGCGCTGGCACGCGAATTCGCCGCCAATGGCTGGGACCTCGCGCTGACAGCGCGGCGCCAGGACCGGCTCGAAGCCCTGGCCGAGGAAATCAAGACCCAGTATGGCGTCGACAGCCTGGTTATCGCGGCCGATCTGTCCAAACCTGCCGCACCAAAAAAAATCATCGCTGCGGTGGAAGCAGCCGGGCGCACGATTGACGGGCTGGTCAATAATGCCGGCTTCGGCCTTCCGGGCACCTATACCCAGACCAGCTGGAAACAGCAGGCTGATTTCCTGCAGCTGATGCTGGGCAGTTATGCCGAGCTGGTGCACCGGGTGATGCCCGGCATGCAGGAACGCGGCTATGGCCGCATTCTCAATGTCGCCTCGGTCGCCGGCCTGATGCCCGGCTCGAAGGGCCATACGCTATACGCTGCCGTGAAATCGGCGCTGATCAAATTCAGCCAGTCACTCCACTTTGAAGGCAAGGAATACGGCATCCACGCCACAGCGCTATGCCCGGGCTTTACCTATTCCGAATTCCACGACGTCAATGAAACGCGCGACCTGGTGTCGAAAATGCCGTCCTATTGGTGGCTGACCGCCGAGCAGGTCGCGGAGGCCGGCTATAATGCCCTGCAACGCAATCAGCCGATCTGCGTGCCCGGGCTCTGGTATAAATTCCTCACCGGCCTCAACCAGGTCCTGCCGACCCCGGTCTCGATGTGGATGATGGAGCGCAGCAGCGGCAGTGTCCGCCGCGGCGAGGTGGACCCGGCAAGCCCGGACGCCGGAGATTGATCCATGCTCGACCTTTCCCTGTTGCCGCTTTTTCTCGCCGGCGGTCTGGCGCTGGCGCTGACACCGGGACCGGACATGGCCTTCACCCTCGCGACCACAGCCTCGCGCGGTCTGCGCGCCGGGCTGGGCGCCGTGGGCGGCATCATCACCGGCGGTGCGATCTGGACGATAGCGGCGGCAATCGGGCTGGCCGCTCTCCTGACAGCCTCCGAACATGCGCTCTCGGTCATCCGCTATGGCGGTGCGATTTATCTGCTGTGGCTGGCTTGGCGGACGATCCAGACACTTGACGCCGCGCCGCATGCCCAAGCATCGGCCTCGGCTTCACAGGCATTCCTGCGCGGCTTGATGACCAATCTGCTCAATCCCAAGGTCGGGCTGTTCTTCCTCGCCTTCCTGCCGCAATTTACCAATGCCGAACTAGGCCCGGTCTGGATCCAGATGCTGATGCTCGGCGGGATATTCTTCGCGATGGGGACGATGGTCCTGGTTGCCATCGCGCTGGCGGCCGGTGCGGCGCAGGCCCGCCTCGCCCATTCGCTGACTCTGCGGCGGGCATTGAACGGCCTGGCCGCGACGGCGTTTGGTGCGCTCGGTTTGCGCTTGATCTTCAGCAGCAATACCGACTAGACCTGCGGCTTATGTTACAAGCTGATCCCCGCCTGATCGTCGCGCTCGATAAGCCGACTATCCCCGACGCATGGGCGCTTATCGAAGCGCTCGGCGATACCGTCAATTTCTACAAGATCGGGCTGCAGCTCATCCCGATTGGCGGCATGGAATTGAGCGCGCGCCTGAAACAGGCCGGCAAGCAGGTTTTCCTCGATTACAAGCTGCACGACATTCCCGCGACGGTCGAAAAAGCGACCCGCAGCCTCGCCGATACCGGCGCCGACCTGCTGACGGTCCATGCCGAACCGGCCGTGATGCGCGCCGCCGTCGCGGGCCGCGGCGATAGCGGTTTGAAAATTCTCGGCGTCACCGTGATGACTTGCTATGACGACGAAATGCTCACTGAAATGGGTTATGCCTTCGGGGCGCGCGATCTGGTGATGCGCCGGGTTGAGCAGAGCCTGGAAGCCGGCGTCGATGGCGTCGTCGCGAGCGCCCATGAGGCCGCCGAGATCCGCCAGAAGTTTGGCGGCGATTTCCTCATCGTCACGCCGGGGATACGGCCTGCAGGCGCCGCAGCTGATGACCAGAAACGCGTCGCGACACCCGGATCGGCCTTGCAGGACGGCTCGACCCATCTGGTGATCGGCCGGCCCATCAATGCTGCGACCGATCCGGCCGCGGCAGCGCGTGCGATCATCACGGAAATGGCCGCAGCATCGCCATCGCCGGGAACGGCCTAGCTCGCATCCAGCGGGTCAGGGGTCAGGGATAGACGCGGCGCTGCGCAAGATGCGGCACAGGCGCAGGCACCGTCGCGTGATCGAGCGCCCGCACTTGCCGCACCCGATGACCGGGACCGGCATGTCCAGTGCGGACCTGGCCGTCGGCCGCAATCAGGATCACGCCGCGATAGCTGTAGACCGGAGCGAAGGGCCGCTCGACACCGCCCACAAGGGTGCCACTGAAGAAATCATCGCCCAGGTGGACGGTTTCGGCCTGGGGCGCCGTCTGGTGTGCTGAGCGACCGGAAGCCGAAACAGGCTGCTGTGGCGGCCATTGCCGGCCCGCCAGCTGCGTCCCCTGCACCCGCAGGCCCGGGCTTTGCTGTGAGGTTGTGACGGTTCTGTCGTGATGACGCTGCGAAGCCGCCGATGGCCGGCTGGCTGGTCTATTCGCACTGTAACTCACGGGTCGAACCGGATCGGAGCGTGCAAGGACGGGTTGGCTGCCAGCCGCCGGCCGAAGCGAGACGGATTGCGGGGCAGTCGGCATCACGGCCGGCCGGGCCGCCATCTGCTGCGGTACCGGCCTTTGCAGCGCTGCGCTCTCCGCGTCGGGCATTTCCGTGAAGCGGCAAGGCGAGCCGGTATAACTGCCTTCCAGCGCCTGGCGGATCTCGTCAGCGCTACAGATACGCTCCGCCCCCCCGGCCAGGCGGGGTTCTGTTTGTGACTGACCGAGAGCAACCGAGTTGGTCGCCGCGACCGCCAGAATCAAGGCGAGCAAGCGTTTCATTACGGCACACTAGCCCGGACCAGACCCCGCTCAAAGCGAGCGCACCCCGCAGGCGAATCCATCGATTCAAAAGCAGCTCTCAGGGGTAGGTGGCTTGTAAGCGGTCGGCGTTCGGCAGGACCTTTGGCCGCGGTCAGAAGTCGCTGGCCATGCCCTTGCGTTCCCAGTCTCCAAACCGGGTTGGCTCAAGGCCTTTCGGGCCACCGGTTTCGGCCGGACCATTGGCCGCTTCATCAATCGCGGCCCGCCTCGCCTTCGCTTCGGCCAGGGCGCGCTGCGCCGCAGGTGTCAGCAGCTTGTCAGGGGCTTGGGCGGCGGCGGGAGATTCCGGGGCATCTTGCATCCCTCTTCGTTACAGCGCCGGGAAGGCCGCGCCAAGCACGGAACTGCAACCGAGGGGTGCCGCCAGGATTATTAGACGTGGCCCGGCCGCCGTGCTAGCTGGCGCGCATGAGTGATGGACTGGATCCCCGCCGGGTGGCTGCCCGGGCCTATTCGCTTGTGCTCAAACAGCACAAAACGATTGAATCTGCCCTGGATCGCGATCCGGGCTTTGCGGCCATGAGTGATCGCGATCGCGGTTTTGCCCGCGCGATCGTCTCGACGACCTTTCGCCGCCTCGGTCAGACCCGGCTGGTGCTGAACAAATTTCTCGCCAGACCGATCGAGGAGAATGCTGCCCCGATCCAGGCCATATTACTGACTGGCGCCGCGCAATTGCTGTGGATGGGCGTGCCACCACACGCGGCCGTCTCCTCGGCTGTTTCGCTGGCCGATGAAGACGATAAATCGCGCCGCCTCAAAGGTCTGGTCAATGCCGTGCTGCGTAAGGTCGACCGCGAAGGTGGCGCGATCGCCGGCGCAACCGCGCCGCAGGAAAACCTTCCGGAATGGCTGGTCCAGAGCTGGCGCACCGCCTATGGCCCGGGCCAGCTCAGCAAGATCGCCAATGCGCTGCTTGAAACCCCGCCGCTTGATCTGACGGTCAAAAATCCGTCCGAGCGCGAACACTGGGCCGCCGAACTGGGCGCCACGATTCTGCCCAATGGCACATTGCGGCGCGCCAGCATCACCGATCTGACCACCTTGCCCGGCTTCGCCGAAGGGGCCTGGTGGGCCCAGGACGCCGCTGCCGCGCTTCCCGCACAGCTGCTGCGGGTCAAACCGGGCGAGACGATTGTCGACCTCTGCGCCGCACCCGGTGGCAAGACGATGCAGCTCGCGGCCATGGGCGCCAAGGTCATCGGTGTCGATGTCTCGGCGCAACGCATGAAGCGGGTCAGCGAAAACCTTCAGCGTACGGGTCTGGAAGCCGAACTCGTGGTCGATGATGGCCGTACCTGGCGCCCCGATAATCGCGTCGATGCCGTTCTGCTCGATGCGCCCTGTACCGCCACGGGCACACTGCGCCGGCACCCGGAGGGCGCGTGGATCAAGCGCCCCGAGGACGTTGCCAAGCTGCAATCGCTCCAGTTCGAGCTGATCAAATCAGCGATCCGGATGATCAAGCCGGGCGGGCGCCTCATCGTGTGCACCTGTTCGCTTCAGCCCCAGGAGGGCGAAGCGTTGGCCAATACGATCTCCAATTATGAAAGCCTGGCCCCGTTCGCCATCACCCGGACCGAGCTGACCGACCTCGCCGAATCCGTCACCAAGGGTGGATTCATGCGGGTTACACCAGCGGTCTGGCGCAGCCATGGGGGCATGGACGGCTTCTTCATCGCCCGCTTCTCAAAACGCGCCTGATTGATCACTGTTTCAGCGGGATCGGCGGGCGTGTCTTGCACGCGTGCAACAGCACTGTTATCCGATCTGTCATGGGCGCTCCGGTTTACATTTCACCATCCATCCTGTCGGCGGATTTCGCCCGGCTCGGCGACGAGGTTCGCGCGATCGACGCGGCCGGCGCCGACTGGATCCATATTGATGTGATGGATGGGCATTTCGTGCCCAATCTGACCATCGGGCCCGGCGTCATCAAAGCGCTGCGGCCGCATAGCGAAAAGCCGTTCGACGTCCATTTGATGATCACGCCCGTCGACCCCTATATCGAGGCCTTCATCGAGGCTGGCGCCAATATCATCACGGCGCACCCCGAGGCGGGTCCGCATTTCCACCGCACGGTGCAGGCGATCAAGGCACGTGGCGCCAAGGCCGGCGCGGCGCTCAACCCGTCGTCCTCACCCGATATGATCGACTATGTGCTCGATGAGCTCGATCTCGTGCTGGTGATGAGCGTCAATCCGGGTTTTGGCGGACAGAGCTTCATCGACAGCCAATTGCGCAAGATCGAAACCCTGCGCGAACAGATCGAGCGCCGGGGGCTGTCGACGATTATCGAAGTCGATGGCGGCGTCACCCCGGCCAATGCGGGCGCCTGCATCAATGCGGGCGCCAGCGCGCTCGTCGCCGGCTCCGCCGTTTTCAAGGGCGGCCCCGACCTGTACCGGCAGAATATCCAAGCGTTGCGTGGGTAGCGGCAATGGCTGGCGCTGTCCGTCTGTCTGACTATCCGATTGCCGCCATCCAGGCACTGAGGCGCGAGGCCTCGTCGACCGTCAATGCCATCGGCTTGCTGCGGTCAATGCGCGCGCTTGGGCCGATTCCCGAGGCCCTCTGCGCCTGTCCGGCGGATTTTTATTCGGGCCATGCCGGGCGCGGTGCCGAAATTCTGGCCGGCCGGTTTGCACTGGCCGGGGACCAGCTCGATGCGACCTCCGGCAAGGCCGGCATCTGGTCACGCTCGACGCCGTCCCGCGCCTTCGCCCGCAGCCTGCATGGTTTTGGATGGTTGAGGGATTGCGCGGCCGCGGACGAGTCCGGCGATGAAGCGCGCCGGCTCGTCGATGCCTGGATCCAGGGCTTTGGCCGCTGGAACAGCTTTGCCTGGTCGCAGGACGTGTTGTCTTCCCGGCTGATGAACTGGTTGCGCAGCGGCGAATTGCTGTTCGCAGCGCCGTCCGGCGGCGACGAGGACGAAGTCCGGCGTCACGCCGCACGGCTGCGCTGCCTTGTGCGGCAGACACGCTATCTGCAACGGGCGCTGCCTCTGGCACCGGATGGCATCATCCGGCTTCGTTGCGCCGCAGTGCTGACCCTGGCCGGGTTGTGCCTGCCCGGCGAGGCCGCAATGCTCAAGGCCGCGATCTCAGCCTATAGCCATGAAATCGACCGACAGGTCCTGCCCGATGGCGGACATTTGTCCCGAGCGCCGCGCGCCGTCGCTGAAGCGTTGATTGATCTGGTTACTGTGCGCGATGTCGCCGCCGGACTTGAGACGGAATTACCGGCCTCGCTGCAGCGCGCCGTCGAGCGTCTGGCGCCGATGGCGCGCTTTTTCCAGACGGTTGATGGCGGACTGGCAAGTTTTCACGGCGGCGGCGAGGGTGACCGGGCCGCATTGGCGGCTGTGCTCGAACGCGGTGACATCAAGTCGCGGACATTTGGGTTCGCGCCTCATTCCGGCTATCAGCGCGCCCATGCGGGCGGCGCCACCGTCTTGCTCGATGTGGGCGAACCGCCGCGCGGCGCGCTGAGCGTCGAGGCCCACGCCTCCGCGCTTGCCTTCGAATTGTGCACCGCCAGCGGCCGGCTCGTCGTCAATTGTGGCTGGGCTGATGATCAGCCCGCCAATTGGCGAGAAGCCGTCCGGGCGACCGCGGCCCACTCGACCCTGACCCTGGAAGAAACCTCCTCGGCACGCCTGCTGTCTCCCGGCTGGCGGCGCACACTTCTCGGACCCCGGCTCGCAACCTCGCCCGGACCGGTCACGGCGCGGCGCAATGAAGAAGAGCTGGGCGTCTGGCTTGAGGGCGGCCATGAAGGTTATCGGGAACAATACGGGCTCTCGCACCGGCGCCGGATCTTCCTGGCGGCCGATGGCGGCGATGTCCGCGGTGAGGACGCCCTGTTCCGCCCGATTGATGACGGGGCGCCCGATGATGTCGAAATACGCTGGCGTTTTGCCATCCGCTTCCATCTCCATCCCGGCGTCCGCGCCTCACTGGCGCGGGACTCGATGAGCGTGCTGCTGGTCCAACCGTCCGGCGCGGGATGGCGTTTCCGGTGTGATGGCGAGCCAATCCGCCTCGAACGCTCCGTCTATCTCGCAGCCGGAGCCCCGCCCCAGCGTGCCACCCAGATTGTCGTGCAGGGCGAAGCAGAACCGTTCGGGGCAGGCGACCGGCCACCAAATCGTGTACGCTGGGCGTTTCAGCGCCTTGGCCGTATTGGCGGCGCTGCGGGGGAATATCCATGAGTACACCACGCCCCGACGCGCCGATGCCCGTATCGACGGGCAGCAAAATGACGATGATCTGGGTCGCCCTGTTTGATCTCGGGGCTGGCGCAGCCTCCATGTGGGCGGCGATCCACATCCGATATCTGTTCGAGGGCCACCCGCCGCCCGACTCCATCATGCTGCAATCGGTTGCGGTGTTTGCGCTCGCCTGCGCGGTGGTTTTCCCGGTCCACGGCCTGCATCGCGGCCTCTGGCGCTACACAGCGCTCAATGATGCCGCCCGCATCCTGATGGCGATTGTCATTGCCAATCTGGTCTTCCTGCCGATCCTCTTCCTGATCAACCGGCTTGATGGCTTCCCGCGGACCAGCCAGTTGATCGAGATTCCGATCCTGATCGGCCTGATGCTCGGCTCGCGGCTGATCGTGGCCTCCTGGCGCACGCGCGGCCTGCAATCGGTGTTGCAATTTGAAGATCGCAGCAAGCCGGCCGCCATTCTGGTGGGCACAGAGGAAGACCTCGATACCGCCCTGCGCGACCTGGCGCGGCGCAATGGCTCTGCCCCTTTCCGGCCGAAAGGTTTGATCGAGCCCAATCTCGCCCTCGCCGGCCGCGCCATACATGGCGTTCCGGTGCTGGGAGGTCTGGGCGTTCTGCCGGCCGCACTCAAACGCTTGTCGGAAGCCGAGAAACTGCCTCCGCGTCTGGTGCTGGCGGGAACTCATACGGATGCCGAGCTGGTCAATGCCCTGGTCCGGATCGCGGCGCGCTCGGGCGCCAAACTCTCCCGGGCGCGGCCGGCGGAGGGGCCCGGCGCTTTCTCGCCGGTCGAAGCCGCCGATCTGCTGAACCGGCCGCCGCGGGCGCCCGACCTGGAGCCGGCCCGCCCCCTGATTGAGGGCAAGCGCGTACTGGTGACAGGCGCGGGCGGCACGATCGGATCGGAACTGGCCCGACTGGCAGCCAATCTCGGCCCAGAAAAGCTGATCCTGCTCGATTCCTCGGAATCCAATCTCTACGAGATCGACCTCGAATTCGCCGCCCGATCACCGCGAGTGGCATGGCGAGCTGTCCTCGGCGATGTCCGCGACGCGGTGCGACTGGATCAGGTTTTTTCCGAAGAAAAGCCAGACGTCGTTCTGCACGCGGCGGCGCTGAAACACGTACCGATGAGCGAACGCAATCCGGGCGAAGCGGTGCGCACGAATGTGCTCGGAACGATCCAGACCATCCAGGCGGCAGTCCAGCACGGAGCCCAAGTTGTGGCCCTGATCTCGACCGACAAGGCCGTCGAACCGACCAATATCATGGGCGGCACGAAGCGCGCCGCCGAACTCTTCGCCCAATCCGCAGCTGTGCCGGGCAGCCCGACACGGATCTGCGTTGTCCGCTTCGGCAATGTCCTGGGATCGACCGGGTCGGTGGTGCCACTCTTTGAACGTCAGATCGAGCTGGGTCGCGCCATCACGGTGACCGATCCGGAAGCCACTCGTTATTTCATGACGGTCGAGGAAGCATCCGGCCTGGTATTGTCCGCAGCGGCGCAGACGGCCGCCAATGCATCATTGAATGGCGCGCTCTATGTTTTCGACATGGGCGAACCGGTCTCGATCCTGCGCCTCGCCCGCCAGCTTCTACGCCTGCGCGGCCGCGATCCGGACGCGCCCGGCACGCTCTCCGTCGTCGGCCTCCGGCCTGGCGAAAAGCGGCATGAAAGCCTGGTCTATCCCTTTGAACGAACACAAGACACCACGGTTCCGGGCGTTTGGCTCGTTGATGGCCCCAGCACTGACCCGCGCGAGATAGAGGCCCGGCTGGCCACCCTGCTCTCAGCCGCCGAAAGCCAGGATGTCGAGGCTGTGAAACTGGCCCTGAAGCAGGTGTGCGGCCTCGGCCCGGCCGCGCCGATCTGATTGACATGTCCGACCGTCATGCTACCTCCGCGACCAACCCAATTGATTGCGAATGAATGGAGCCCTGCCCATGCCCGATCTGGATCTAGTTCCGCTTCGACGCGCCCTGATATCCGTGTCGGACAAGACCGGCCTGATCGAGCGGGCACAGCGCCTGGCGGCGGCGGATGTAGAAATTCTCTCGACCGGCGGCACACTGAAGGCGCTGCACGATGCCGGCATTGCCGCCCTCGATGTCGCCGAAGTGACTGCCTTTCCCGAAATGATGGATGGCCGTCTCAAGACCCTGCACCCGCGCGTCCATGGCGGTCTGCTGGGCCGGCGCAATAACGATCAGGACGTTACGGATATGGCGCAGCACGCCATTCCGGCGATCGACCTGCTCTACGTCAATCTTTATCCGTTCGAGGACACCGTCGCGAAGGGTGCCGAATACGCCACCTGTGTCGAGAATATCGATATTGGAGGGCCGGCGATGATCCGGGCTGCGGCCAAGAATCATGCCTGGGTGGCGGTCTGTGTCGATGGCGAGGACCTCGACGAAGTGCTCGACGCCATCGAAGCGCAGGCCGGGTCCACATCGTTGGACCTGCGCAAGCGGCTCGCAGCGAAGTCCTATGGCCGGACAGCAGCCTATGACGCCGCGATCTCCAACTGGTTTACCGATTCCCTCGACATCCCGACACCGAGCTACCGCGCCTTTGGTGGCCATCTGCTCCAGCCCCTGCGCTATGGGGAAAACCCGCACCAGGCCGCTGCGCTCTACCGCACGTCGGAAATCCGGCCCGGTATCACCACGGCCCGCCAGATACAGGGCAAGGCGCTGAGCTTCAACAATCTCGCCGATGCGGATGCGGCCTTTGAGCTGGCCGCCGAGTTTGACCCTGAAAGCACGGCCGCAGTCGTAATCGTCAAACACGCCAACCCCTGCGGCGTCGCGCTTCACGACAAGCTGACCACGGCCTATGAGAACGCGCTGACGGCCGACCCGGTGTCAGCCTTTGGTGGTATCGTGGCGATGAATCGCAAGCTCGATGCCGAAACTGCGAATGAAGTGGTGCGGATATTCACCGAAGTCGTCGTCGCGCCTGATGCCGATGAGGACGCCCTGGCGATCCTGTCCGCCAAGCCGAATTTGCGTGTGCTCCTGACCGGCGCGCTGCCAGACCCGGACCAGACAGGCTGGCTGGTCAAGACGGTCGCTGGCGGACTTCTCGTCCAGGAACGCGACACCGGCCGCGTCCTCCCCGCCGAGCTGAAAACCGTGACCAAACGCGCTCCGACCGAGCAGGAGCTCAACGACCTCCTGTTCGCCTGGAAAGTGGTCAAACACGTCAAATCCAACGCGATCGTCTATGTCCGCGATGGCGCTACAGCCGGCATAGGCATGGGCCAGACCAGCCGGCTCGAAGCCGCACGCCTGGCACTGAGCAAGGCCGAGGCGACAGCGGTGGAGAATGAGTGGGACGCCGCGCACACCCAGGGCTCGGTCTGCGCCTCTGACGCCTTTTTCCCCTTTGCCGACGGCCTGAAAGCCGCAATCGAGGCCGGTGCAACAGCGATCATCCAGCCAGGCGGTTCGATCCGCGATGACGAAGTCATCGCCGCCGCCGATGAAGCCGGGTTGGCGATGGTGTTCACCGGGATGCGTCACTTCCGCCATTGATACGGACCCGCCGGGGCCAATGTGAATCAACTAAACATTGACGCGGCGGGCCGCAACGGCACATTGGCGCCATGATGTTCAGTTTTTTCCTCCGCGCCATTCCTGCCGCCCTGGCCATTGCCGCAACCGGGCTGGGTGCCTATGCCAGCTCCAATGCGAGTGGTTTTGGCGTGCCACAGCGGACGCTGCAAGAGCAGGCCGAATTGCTTCGGCCCTTCACCGATATCCGAATTCCGGAGATGGCGACGGGGCCGGTCCCCGCCGTTCTGATGTTTCATGGTTGCGGCGGCTTGCGTCAGGTCCAGGAGGACTATGCCCGCTCGGCCCTGGATGCCGGATATGGCGTTCTGATCATTGGATCGAATGCGGCGCGCGGGATCGACCGGTTTGCAGCGATGAGCCAGGTCTGCACAGGCCTGCGTCTATGGGGTCGCGAACGCGCGGCCGACGTGTTTGCCGGACTCTATCTCGCCCGCGAGGACAGCCGAATTGACGCGTCGCGGCTGGCCCTGATCGGCTGGAGCCATGGTGGCTGGACCGTGCTGGAAGCACTCGACGATGCCGGCCGCCAGGTCGCGCCGGAGGCCCTGGAACACGGTCTCGGGCCGGTTCCGGATCTCGCCGGTGTGCGCACAGCGATGACGCTCTACCCCTATTGCGGCTTTCCAATGCGCAGCAATGGCCGTGAATATGCCCGCGACATTCCCCTGCACGCCATTCTGGCGGAGAATGACATGATCGCGCCACCGGGAGATTGCGAACGCCTGTTCGAGCGCTCCGAAACGGCCGGTCACCGCGTCGATGTCCAGGTCTGGCAAGGCCTGACCCACGCATTCGATGAGCCGAATCCGCCGCCAGACCCGCGCATCAATTTCGATATTGATGCGGCCGAACAGGCGCGCAGCGACTGGCTGGAAACCCTCAGCCTGGAACTCGCCCCCTAGAGCGCATGCAACAGCCCTTGCACGGGGCCCGACCCTGTGTCGAACCCCGTGCCCGGTTGGCTGCAACTGATTTGGCTCTAGGGCTGGGCCACTGACGCCATTTCACCGAGCTGGGTCGATGCGATCGAGAGCTTGGACAAGGTCCAGGATCCCGATTCATCGAGCTGGCGCTGAACCAGATCAACCCGGTCCGCTTCATCGCCATTGACGGTATTCCACGCCTCGACCAGTGAATCGGCCCATTCCCGTGACGGGCTTTCGACGCCACTGGCCAGAGAACCGCCAGCCTGGGCGGCAAACCGCATCGCCGACGCTGCCAGCGTCTGCTGGCTGGCATAGAGATCTTCCATCAGGCGGCGCACGGCCAGTCGGTCCCAGTGCAGCTCGGAGGACACTTCCTGCCCCAGACCGCGCAAACGGTCGAAGCGGAAGCGGGCCCCGATCGCATGATAGATATAGGCGGTCGAAGCGAGCGGCCAGTCACTGGCCACGGCCATATCGATCACATCGGTCGATGAAGTCAGTGGCCGCAACTCGGCGACAGCCTTTGCCAGGGCGGCCGGAGCGCCCGCTGCGACAAATTTCTGCTTGCGGGCCCGGACACCCTTGCGCTCGTGATCGGAGATGATCTCGTGCGCCATGGAACGCAATTCCTGCACGCCGGCCTGATAATTACCGATTACGGTACCGATATTTTCCAGGGCCGACGCTGCGCGTCCGCGATTACGCCGGACCAGCCAATAGGCCTGACGACGCAAGAGCCGGATGATCTCACCATGCAGTTCGATCTGCACGGAAGCCGGCGCCTTGTTGTCGAGGCTGTTGATTTCGGTCGAGAGTTCGCTGAAGCGGAAAATCTGGCGGCCGACCTCGAAGGCATGGGCGATGGCCGGCACCGCGGCCGCCGTTGAATCGATCGCCCGGTGGATGAAGGTCGGCCCACCCAGATTGATCATTTCATTGGCGAGAACCGTGGAGATAATCTCCCGTTTCAGCCTATGGCCCTCCATGGCGTCAGTATAGCTGTGGAGGCCTTTCGGGAAGTAATTGACCAGCATGGAATGGAAATGCGGGTCGTCTGGAACATCCGACGCAACAAGCTGGTCGAACAGGGTGATTTTCGCGTAAGAGATCAGGACCGCCAATTCAGGGCGGGTGAGCCCCAGGTCGCGCTCCTTCAGACTGCGCATGGCTTCAAGATTCGGCAGGCCCTCAACCTCGCGATTGAGCTGCCCAACGCTTTCAAGCCGCGCCATGAAACGCTCATGCGCATCGAGATCGGCGATGCTGGAATGCTCCGCCATCGAGAGCGCCAGGGTCTGATCATAATTGTGTTTGAGGACATGATCGGCAACGTCATCGGTCATCGATTCCAGCAACACATCGCGGTCAGCAAGGCTCATCGCGCCGCTGCGGACCATGGGCCGAACCAGAATCTTGATATTCACCTCATGGTCCGAACTGTCGACGCCGGCCGAATTATCGACGAAATCGGCATTGGCCCGGCCGCCGAGGCGACTGTATTCGATCCGCGCCGCCTGGGTGGTACCGAGATTGGCACCCTCGCCGATGACCTTGACCTTCAAATCGGCCGCATTGACGCGAACGCCTTCATTCGTCTTGTCGCCGACCTCGCCATGCTGTTGATGGCTGGCTTTGACATAGGTGCCGATACCGCCAAACCACAGCAGTTCAGCCTCGGACTTGAGCAGGGCGTGAATGAGTTCCGCCGGGCTGGCCGTGGGTGTTGTCAGCCCGGCCAGGGCCCGGATCTCGTCGGACAGGGGCAAAGATTTTTCAGCCCGCGAGAAAATACCGCCGCCGCTGGAAATCAGTGATTTGTCATAGTCCTGCCAGGAGCTGCGGGGCATGTCGAACAAGCGCTTGCGCTCATTCCACATCTGCTCGCAATCACCCGGATCGGGATCGATGAAGATGTCGCGATGATCGAAGGCCGCGAGCAGGCGAATCTGTTTCGACAACAGCATGCCGTTGCCGAATACATCGCCGGACATGTCGCCCACACCGATGACGGTGAAGGGCTCGGTCTGGATATCCTTGTTCAGCTCCCGGAAGTGGCGTTTCACCGATTCCCAGGCACCTCGCGCGGTAATCCCCATCTTCTTGTGATCATACCCGGCCGATCCGCCCGAGGCGAAGGCGTCGCCGAGCCAGAAATCGAACTCGTCGGTCGCCATGCCATTGGCTGTATCGGAGAAGGTCGCCGTGCCCTTGTCGGCTGCAACAACCAGATACGGGTCATCATCATCCCAGCACACGGTGGATTGAGGATGAACCACAACATCATCGACAATATTGTCAGTGACATCGAGCATCCCACGGATGAAAGTCTTGTAGGCTTCGCGTCCGGCTTCGAAAATCTCGTCGCGCGAACCGTCGCGTGGCAGGGTTTTTGGATAGAATCCGCCCTTCGAGCCAACCGGCACAATGACGGCATTCTTGACCTGCTGCGCCTTGACCAGGCCGAGCACTTCGGTGCGGAAATCATCACGCCGATCTGACCAGCGCAGGCCGCCACGGGCGACCGGGCCAAAACGCAAGTGAATGCCCTCGACATCCGGCGACCAGACAAAGATTTCGCGATAGGGCTTGGGCAGGGGCAGATCGACCAGCGAGGCGCTGTCGATCTTGATCGATATCCGCGGCTTCACATCGCCGGCAGCATCGGCTTGATAGAAATTGGTTCGCAGCGTCGCCTGGATGAGCGCGAACATGCGGCGCAGGGCGCGGTCATGGTCGAGACTGCGAACCGCATCGAGCTGGGTCAGGATTTGCTGACCGACCTCAGTGGCCGCCTCAATCCGGGCCTTGTGTTCGCCGTCGAAGCCGGGGTCAAACTTGACCCGGGCCAGTTCAAGCAGACCACGTGCGATATCCGGGTAGGCAGCGAGCGCCTCTTCCTGGATCGCCTGCGACGGATCAAGACCGGTCTGCTGACGATAGCGCGCACAGGTACGCAGGAAAGCCGCCTCGCGCCAGGTCACGCCGATCTCGACGATCAGGCGGTTGAAGCCGTCATCCTCGGCGCGGCCCTCGGCCATGGCGAGCAGGGCATCCTCGAGCTTGGGGCCCAGTTCTTCCAGGGATTGATGTTTGAGCGCGTCGGAACGGATCTCGAAATCATGGACATAGGCCCGGTCGACCAGCTCGCCATTGCGGCCGCGCCGGTCAACGGGGAAACCGGTTTCCTGCACGACGTAAACGCCGAGATTTTCCAGTACGGGCATGACCCGGGACAGCGAGACCGGCTTGCCGACGCGATAGATCTTGAGACGCAATTCGGTCTGCTCATCATCGGCTTCGCGATAGACGCGGACCGCAACCTTGTCACTGGAATCGAGTGATTCCAGTTTCATGACATCGGCCAGCGCTTCGCTGGAATCATAGAGCTCGCGATAACCGGCCTTGAAGGCGTCCTGATAGGCCGGCATGCGCAATCGGATCGCTTCCGACGCTGTGCGCCGGACATGGGTTTCCAGATCGTCTTCCCAGGTGCGCGACAGCCGCGTCACGCGCCGCTCGAGCTCGGCAATATCCGGCTCCGGGTGATCGAACGGGTTGAGGCCGATAATGAAGTGGACCCGCGCCAGCGAACTGTCACCGAATTGCGGGTAATAGGCGGACAGGCGCCCGCCAAAAGCTTCGCGGATCAGCTCACCGGCCTGTTCGCGAACTTGGGAATTATAACGGTCGCGCGGCACGAAGAGCAGGGCGGAGACAAAACGGTCGAACTGGTCGCGGCGAATGAAGAGCTTGGTGCGCGGCCGGTCATGCAGGTGCAGGATGCCGAGGCAGATTTCCAGCAGGTCATTCTCGTCGGTCTGGAAGAGCTCGTCGCGCGGGAAATTCTCAACCGTATTGCGCAGCTTCTTGGCATTATGCGTACCCGGCGCCTTGCCGGCACGCTCAAGAACGCGGCGCACCTTGCGGCGGATCAGCGGCACCAGGGACGCGCTCTGGTCATAGGCTTCGGCTGTAAACAGGCCGACGAAGCGCGATTCACCGATCACGGCCCCGTCTTCGCGATACCGTTTGACGCCGATATAATCCATATAAACGCGGCGATGGACGCGCGACTTCATATTGCCCTTGGCGACAATGATGGGCGTCGGCTCGCGCAGGAACGTCTCGATAGCCGGGGTCAGGACAGCCGGCTCGGACCCCTTGCGCAGGACGTGGCGCTCCGGATCACGCAACACACCACGCCCGGAATCCATCCGCACACGCGGATGGCGATCGGCCATCGAGCCGTCTTCGCTGACGTCGAAATCATAGATGCGGCAGCCGAGGAATGCGAAATGGTCATCGCGCAGCCAGCGCAGGAATTCCAGCGACTCGGCAATTTCCTCGGGGGAGGCCAGGGTTGTCGCCTGTTGCAGATGAGCGATCGACTCGTCCATCTGGGCCCGCATGTCCGACCAGTCCTCGACGGTGACACGCACATCGTCGAGCGTCGCCGTGACACCCTCGATCAGGGTGCGCCGGGACAGCTCGTCGAGCTCGGGCAAATGCACCTGGATCATGGATTCAGCCGTGCAACGGCCACCCTCGGCGACGCGATTGCCTTCGGCATCGCGCCGGACCTGGACGATCGGGTGGAACATGGCGACAACGTCATGGCCCTGGGCACCAATCTCGCCCATCACCGAATCGACGATGAACGGCCGGTCATTGCCAATTATTTCAAGAACATCGCGGCCAAGGTCGGCACCGTCAGCGCGGGTTGCCGTGCGCATACGGACCAGAATGTCATCGCCGACACGCCGGTCGCCATAGAGCCAGAATTCAACGCTGAGCGCAGCGAGATCCTCCACGGAGACCCGTTCCAGGTCATCCGACAGGGCATCGTCATAGATTTGCGCTATGAAAGCGTTGCCGGTTTCGCCGCACTCCGCTCCAAATTGATCTTGCCAGCGGCGCCGGGCCGCTTCCATGAATTCCGCACGCGTGTAGGCATGCGCGATTCCGACGACCGCCCCCATGATACGGCGCTCCTCAGCTCAGGTTGATCCAAACCTGAGCCTAGACCTGTTTGCCACCGGCGCAACCCGGCTATGCCGCTGAAAACGCAATTGCGCTATTCCAATTGGGGTGGGTCAGATAATGCGGCACCGCCGGGCAGGGACAGGGAGCCCGACGGTGCCTGACAGACCTCATTCGGCAGGCTGGGGGGACGCACGTTAGAGGCCTGATCATTCGCTGGAACCGTTCGGGGGAAACGTCTCCAGGGCATTTACCGGCAGGGCATGCAAGCCGCTGCCAGCACAGACATGGGGAGGATCAAACCGTATTCCAACCCCCCGCACATCACAGATTTGCGAGCAGCGCCGGCACTAGTGCGGGCGGCTGGCCGTCTCGGTGGCGAGCAAGCACTGGGTGACATCGGATTCACCATCGTCCATGGCGCGCTGGACGCCGTAACGCAGCACTTCGACGAGATAGGTCAGATCATCATCATTGCTGTCGAGCGCCCGCAATTCCGTCTCGACGAAAGCCAGCGCCAGATCGGCTACTTGCAGGCGGTCGCGGTCATTATCGGCCTGCCGCATATCCGGGAAGAACGTGTCGAGTGATTTCTGGGTCATCTGCCAATTCCAATCGTTTTCAGGGTTGGGGCTGTGGGAGACCGCAGCCAGGTCTCCACAACTTCATCCAGCGGCATTGTGCTGCTGAGGCGGTCGATCAGATCGAAGGAAATGTCGCGAACACTGGAGGCCGAGCGCAGCCCGACCGCCCGGCCACCGACGGCTTCCGGGATCACGGTCAGCTGCTGTCCGCGCGCAACGGCATCGAACATGGTCGCCATCAGCGAAAACGGCGCCGAGAACCCGACCAGAAAACACGGCGGTCCGGCATAATGGCGGACCATGCGGCCGAAATCAGGGTCCGAATAAGCCGACAGGCCGGTGCGGATGAAGACGGCCTCGCGGGACAGTGGACGCAAGCCGTCTATCGGTGCGCCAGGCACGGTGAGGCCGCAATTGATCGCCGGCCGGTTGCTTTGATACTGGCAATGAAGGATGGGCCAGCCGGACAGGCGCGCCGAGGTCAACAAACGCCGGATGCGGTCCGCAACAGCGCCATTGCTCCCATCATCCTCGCCCTCGCCGGGCTCAAGCGATTCACGCTGACAATCGAGCAGGACGAGGGTCGGCAGATAGCGGGTCATGCGAGCTCCTCCGGACGGCGGTGCTTGCGCGGCGCCCGCCGCAGGGACCGATCAAACGGCCCGGGCCGGTCCCAGTCACCATCCGGACGGATAATGGCCAGCGGATCGGAGTCCATGGTGATGGCATTGGCCGGACGCTCGAGCGGGTGCTCGATCTCGACGTATTCATAGTCGGAGAACATGAAGCTCGGCCGCCCCGGACGGACCCGGAAACCGTGTGAGCGCCAATAGGCGACCCGGTTGAGCTGGGCATGGCCAAGCACCTGACGGTAGCCGCGACGGGCGCTGTAGCGCAGGGCTTCCTGCATCAGGGCCCGCATGACGCCGTGGCGGCGGAAGGTCGGCAACACCGCAGCGCGTTCGACCTTGGCGAAATCGGCAAACCAGCGCAGCCGAAGGACACCGACCGGCTCACTGCCGCGCCAGGCAATCAGGTGCGAGGCCGCAACCAGGTCATTGCCGTCATATTCCTCGTTATAAGGCGCGCGCTGCTCGCCCAGATAGGTCACACCCCGCAAGGTCATCGCCATGACGACATGATCGAAGCTGCGCGCGACAGTCACGCGCAACCGGTCTCGGCTCTCCGCATTCATGCGTAGTGCTCCTCTGAGGTTTTCTGGTTGCGAAGCGCCAGTTTCTCGGCGATTCGATGAGGAAAGCCCGTACTGCCAAACAGCAGTGTCGTGCCGTCGGGACGGCCCAGCGGCACGAATCCGAGCCGGGACATAAGCTTTTCACCCGGCACCGAGCGGGCGCGGGCGTAAACGCGGATATCGCAATAGACTCCGAACCAGACGGCGAGCAGGCCGCGTAAGGATGCGGCCTGATCCATCGGCGAGCGCCCTGCCATGCCCCAGGACAACAGGGCGTGAGCGTTTTCAGACGGCCCGCACACCCATTCGCGCTTCGCATTGGCAAAGCCGAACTGGCCGGCCAGCAGGGCCTCGACACCCTGTGCGGTCAGCGGGATCGACGCGAGGAGCGCGTTGGCCTTGCCATTCCTGCGACGCAGCTGCAGCGCACGCCCGGTCCAGGCCTGGACCTGCCACAGCGCGTCCGGCCCGGCGACCTCGCCCTCAATGAGCTCATCGGCGAGTTGGTGGAACTCGTCGATCTGGTGTTTGTGAACCTGCGTGAAACCATATGGCCCGACAGCTGCATGGAGTCGCTGGTCCTGAAATTGAACGCCGGACCGGGATGGGCTAGGCTGATCGACTGAACTACGCATCGGGCATTCCTGTTTTGGTCTGACCCAATTGGCTTAACACCGCTGCCATGCACGCGGCCTCTTCGAAGTTGGAATAGTGGATAGTCAGCAAACAGCCATCAGCCTGCGTCGCAACGTATTTGACTGGGACGACCTCCAGATCTTTCACGCTGTCGCCACGACGGGATCAATGAGCGGGGCGGCTGCGGCGCTCGGCTGCCAGCAGCCCACCGTCAGCAAACGGATGCGGCAACTGGAAAGCCGGCTCGGCGCCCAGCTGATCGACCGGCGTGCGGACGGCATTGTGCTGACCCAGGCCGGCGAGGCGGCGCTGGATTATGTGCGGACGATGCAGCGTTCGGCGCAGCAGCTGGAATCGCGCATCTCCGGAACCGATACGGCCAGCGCCGGCGATGTGACGCTGCATGCGTCCGACGGGTTGTCGACCTATTGGCTGGCGCGTCACGCGCCACGCTTCATGCGCGTCAACCCGGGCATTAATCTTCACTTGCACCGGGCCGATGCCGGGATAGGCCCGGCGCCTGACCTGTCGATTACGTTCACGCCAGACAAGGATATGGACGCGCCAACCTCGGCCCTGGGCTCGATGCATTACATGCCGTTCGCCTCACGCGAATTCATCAATACCTATGGTGTGCCGAAATCGACGCACGACCTGCTCAATCTGCGTTTCCTGAAGCTGGAACAGTATGATCGCGGCCTCTCGCTCTGGGAAAACCGCAATGAAGTCGTTGATGCCTACATAAATTATGCCTTCAGGACGGATGTCAGCTCCATCCTGTTGGAAACTATCAGACATGGCGGCGGGATCGCCATGGCGCCGACCTATCTGGCTGCGCTGTATCCGGACGAACTCGTGGTGCTGGACTATGGTGTGAAGCAAGATGTGCGTTTCTGGCTGAAATACCTGCCAGGCAGCCAGCGCGTCGGACGTACAAAATGCGTTGGCGACTGGATCGCCGAGATTTTTGACCCTAAGGATAACCCTTGGTTTCGTGCGGAATTCTGCCATCCCGGCGAGTTTTGCGAGATCGAAGTTATAAAGCCACGATAATGAGGTTGTTATGAGTGCTAGAGGCCCAACGAGTATTGACCAGCACGTCGGTGCTCGCCTTCGCCTGCGGCGCAGCCTGTTGGAAATGAGCCAGTCCGAGCTCGGAGAAAAGCTCGGCGTGACATTTCAGCAAGTTCAAAAGTATGAGCGCGGCACCAACCGCATCGGCGCCAGCCGTCTGTTTCATGTCGCCCGCGTCATGGAAGTCCCGGTGTCCTACTTCTTCGAAGGTCTGGATACCGATGGGGCGTCCGAGTTGAAGGGTCCTGACTCCGAAACACTCTACGACTTCATCGCAAGCCCTGACGGCCTTGCTCTGGCTTCGGCATTCTCCGGAATTCGCGATCAGACCGTCCGCCGCAGGGTTATCGACCTGCTGAGATCACTGGCCGTTTGAATATTGGCCGATACCTGTCGGCATTGTGAACGGATCTGCCCCGCTATTGCCCGGGCCCGGTCCTGCTCGCGCCTTATCAACCCCTCAGCTTGAGCCAATCAATGCTGAGGGGTAATTCTTGTGCGACCGAAATCATCCAGAACGTCATCTGCCGACCATTCAACCGATCGGGCCGCAGCGGCTGCGGATCGCGAGGCGTGCGCCACATCGCACCCCTGGTTCCATCTCAACAGATCGGGCAAGGCATCAGGCTCAACGCTTGATATGGCTGCGACCACGCGATTCCCGCGACGCCCCTGAAGGGCACGCCCGCGACCAGACAGGGATCCGTGCCCGGGCGCTGGTCAGTTGCGGCCTGTGTACCGAAGCAGACTGATCGGCCAGCGCCAGAGCGAACGGCCCGCCGCGTCGCTGCGGCAGGTCACACCATACTCATCACAAATCTGGAAGAGAATGGAGCGGGCGATGAGATTCGAACTCACGACATTCACCTTGGCAAGGTGACGCTCTACCCCTGAGCTACGCCCGCTCATGTCTATGCGGGGACTAGCCCCGCCAGGGAGCGGGGTATATCGCGCAAACAAAGACGGATTGCAAGAGGGAGATTCCGTCGCGGTGCACAAGGGCTTGATCCGGCCCGCCCGGCGGGCTTCAAGACAGGGATGAGCGTTTCACGACCGGAATTATTCGCCCACCTCGATGGGCTTGGCATCCGCCATGAGACTGTCAGCCACCGGCCGGTCTTCACGGTCGATGAGGGCAGGGATATCAAGGCCACACTGCCCGGTGGTCACACCAAGAATCTATTCCTGAAGGACCGCAAGGGGCAGGTGTTTCTCGTCACCGCCCTGGCTGAAACCGAGATCCGCCTCAACCGGCTGCACCGGCCGCTCGGCAGCGCCCGCCTCTCCTTCGGGCCGGAGGCACTGCTGTTCGAAACGCTGCGTGTGCGCCCCGGCTCGGTCACCGCGCTGGCGCTGCTGAACGACACTGATGGTCGGGTGCGCTTCATCCTCGACCGGGCTCTGATGGAATGGCCCATTGTCTATTCACACCCACTGCTCAATGACGCCACCACCGGGATGGCTCCGGCCGACCTGGTCCGCTTTGCCGAATCGACCGGTCACGCGCCGCAACTGATTGACTTCACCGAATTGCTTGATGATGAAGTTGGCACGCAGTAACGGCTTGCACCGGCGGCGCTGCAGGGCCATTTACTGAGCAAGACGCAGCGAGGAAACGCACCATGACCCTGTTCAATACCGGAGCCCCCGACACCGATACCGATGATCTGGTCAAGGACTCCTCCGACAGCAATTTCATGGCGGATGTCGTCGAGCCCTCGAAAACCGTCCCGGTCCTGGTGGATTTCTGGGCGCCCTGGTGCGGCCCTTGCCGCCAGCTTGGCCCCATGATCGAGCATGTTGTTCGCCAGGCTGAGGGCGCCGTGCGTCTCGTCAAGATCAATATCGACGAGAATCCGGGCATCGCGCAACAATTGCGCGTCCAGTCCATCCCGGCCGTATTTGCCTTCAAGGACGGTCAGCCTGTTGACGGATTCATGGGCGCGCTGCCGGAAAGCCAGATCAAGGACTTCATCCAGCGGATTTCCGGCAAGGGCCCGAGCGAAGCCGAGTTGAAGGCTATCGTTGATCGCGGCATGGCCGGGCTCGAATCCGGCGATCTCGGTGGTGCCGCACAGGACTTCGCCTCAGTCCTCCAGCTCGACCCCGGCCATGCTTCCGCCCTGGCGGGTCTAGCCCGCGTCTGGCTCAAATCTGGCGATATCGACAAGGCAGGCGAGATATTGGGGCAAGTCCCGGCCGATCGCGCTGGCGACCCGGCCGTCGAGGCCGCACGGACGGCGCTTGAGCTGGCGAATGCCGCCCCGGCCGACGATGCTGTGACATCTGGCTTGCGCCAGACAGTCGCGGCCAAGCCGACCGACCTGCAGGCCCGCTATGATCTCGCCGAAGCGCTTCTCGCAAGCGGCGACCATGCCGGCGCTGCCGATCAATTGCTTGCGATCACGGCGCTTGATCGCGAATGGAATGAACAGGCAGCGCGAACGCTGTTGCTGAAAATCTTTGAAGCCGCCGGACCGATGAGCGAGGTCGCTCGCGATGGTCGCCGGCGCCTGTCTTCAATCCTGTTTGCCTGAGGAGGCCATGATGAGTGACTCATCCGCCGCATCGACCCATCGCATGGTTGACCCGAAACTGCTCGAGATACTGGTCTGCCCCGTCACGCGCGGGCCGCTGGTCTATGACCGGGAGGCGCAGGAACTTGTGTCCGAAGGCGCGGGCCTGGCCTATCCGATCCGCGACGGGATCCCGATCATGCTGCCCGAGGAAGCCCGACAGCTGGAGCAGGCCTGATGGCGCGGCCCTGGCCGGAGCAATTGCGCTTCTCCAAGGCGGACAAGGCCTTACATGTCCGCTTCGATGACGGCATCTCGTTTTCCATTCCCTTCCAGACCCTGCGGACCGAGAGCCCCAGCGCCGAAGTCCAGGGCCATGGGCCGGATCAGAAAGTGACCGTGACCGGCAAGGAAAACGTCCAGATCACCGCCGCCGAACCCGTCGGACGTTATGCGGTGCGGCTTGTTTTCGATGATGGCCATGATAGCGGCCTGTTTACATGGGATTATCTCTATGCGCTCGGCGAGGCTGACGCGCGCCCATAAGCAAGGCTGGCGCCGCACCATGGGACGCACTAGTCTGGCAGGCCTAGCTGATCATCGGGTGATTCATGAAATTCTTCACGGTTATGGCCGCGCTTGCGGCGAGCGCGCTGTGCAGCGCGACCAGCCTGGCGGCGCCGGATGACTTCACGACCGGCCCCCTGATTGAAGGCTACGGCGCTGTGGCGCCCGTCAGCAACCAGATGCCGATACCTGATGGCACCGTTTTCCGGGTCGCATTTGACCTCTCCAGGCCGGCGGAAGTCGGCGAAGTCAACCGGAAGCTCGACAGTGCGGCGCGCTTCCTCAACATGCATATCGCCGCCGGAATCCCGGAAGAAGATCTGCACATTGCTCTTGTCGTGCATGGCGGGGCCGTCGAAGACGTCACCACCGGCTCTCATTTCATGCCTGGCATGGAGCCGGCCAATGCCGAGCTTGTCGCGAGACTGATCGAGCACGGTGTCCGGATTTATGTCTGCGGCCAGAGCGCGGTCTATCATGACATCGAAGTCGAGGATTTAATGCCCGGCGTCACCATGGCGCTCTCGGCCATGACCGCGCACGCTCTGCTGCAGCAGGACGGCTATACACTCAACCCGTTCTGACCCGCCGCTAGGCGGCGTCCAGCCGCTTGCCGCGCAGGAGTTTGGGCGGATCACCGGTATCGCCGCCGGCCTGGCGCATGAAAAAGCGCCGTGCCGGACCGATCTGGTTGACGATCGACAGGCCGATCCCGCGCAATTGCCGCAAGGGCTCGATATCATTCGAGAACAACCGGTTGAAGATATCGGTCCCGGCCGCCAGTGAGGCGCTGTCGAACTTGCGCCAGCCCTCATAGCGCCGAAGCGTCGTCAGCGCACCGATATCCAGTCCGACCCGCTTGGCTTCACCACAAACCTCTGCCAGGGCAGCGGCATCGCGAATCCCCAGATTGAAGCCCTGACCGGCGAGCGGATGAATCCCGCGCGCGGCGTCACCGACAAAGGCGATCCGCTCGGCACAGAAATTCTCGGAGAATTTCAGCCCCAGCGGATAGGCCCAGCGCGGACCCTCCGGGCGCAGCTCGCCGAGAAAGTCGCCGAAACGGTTCTCGAGTTCCTGTTGGAAAACATCCGCATCCGCCGCCTGCAGCGCGTCTGCGACATCCGAAGGCTCGGTCCAGACAAGCGATGAACGATTGTCAGGAAGTGGCAGGATGGCAAAGGGGCCTGACGGCAGGAAATACTCATAGGCGACGCCGTTGTGGGGTTCGGCATGACGCACGGTGGCGACCAGGCCCTTCTGGCCGTAATTCCAGCCTGCGCTCCGTATCTTGGCCTGGGCGCGGATGCGCGAGAATTTGCCGTCGCACGCCACCAGCAATTTGCCGGAAAGGCGCCGGCCGTCGGCGAGGATGACATCGACGCCATCAGGGCGCGCCTCATAACGCTCGGCCATGACCGGCGCGATGGAAATGATATTCGGTCGCTCCAGCACGGCGCGGGCCAGCACCATGCGCGTATGCCGGTTTTCGGCCATCCAGCCGAGCGGCTCGCCCTCGGGGCCTTCACTGATCTCGCGGCGATCGAAATGCAGGCTGTGCGGCCCCGGCCCGCCAGGGCGCGTGCCGCCATAGGGGCGGCCATCGCAGACCATGATGTGTTCGATACGGGTCGTGTAGGGCCGCAACTCATCGGCGATACCCAGGGCCTCGAACAGGCGCCAGGACGTAAAGGCGAGGGCCGAGGCACGGCCGTCGAATTCCGGGGCCAGCTGGGTGTCGATCGGCAATGTATCAACCACCGCTACCCGCAGACCGGCCTGGTCCATCGCCAGGGCCAGGGTCAGGCCGGCCAGGCCACCACCGACAATGATTGCATCGCCGTCGAAGAAATTGTGTTCGCTCATGGGGCCAAGAATAGGCAATTTTCCCGCCCGTTAAAGCGGGCATCGCGCCGCAGACGCATTAACCTCTGTTTACCACCCGGATACCCTTGCCGGGCTAGAACGGGGCATGACAAAACGCGCCGCATCCAAATCCGACACCGAAGCCCCGCAGCCGGGCCGAATCTGGCTGACCCGTGCGTCCGATCTGATCCTCGGTGGACTGATGCTGGTCAGCGGTGGCTTTCTGCTGACCGCCTTGCTGAGCCATAACGCGCTCGATCCGAGCTGGAATGTCTCGGCCGAGGGTGATGTGCGCAATCTGATGGGCCGGCCTGGCGCCGGCTTCAGCGATGTCATGCTGCAATCATTGGGCTGGTCAGCCGCCGGACCGGCGATCGCGCTGATCATCTGGGGCGGCGTGCTTCTGCTTCGACGGCCGCGGCGCCGCCCGGCGTCCATCGCCGGCTGGCGCTGGCTGGCTGCCGCGATCGGCACGACCGGATTTGCCGCGGCGGCCAGCGCACTCCCCCTGCCCAATGCCTGGCCCTTTGCCAGCGGGCTGGGCGGTGCACTCGGCGATATGGCGCTGGGCGGATTGCGCGGCTTGCCCGCCTCACTCGATCTGCCAGCGGCAACCGGTATCGGTGCGGCCTTCGGCCTGGTCTTCGCCATTGCCGGGATTTTCTTCACCTTCGGTCTGCGGTCGCGTGACCTCTCTGCGGCGTATGATGCGGCCGGCCTCGCCTGGGCGACCGTGCGCGTCTGGTTCGACGCCCTGCGCGGCCATGGCATGTCCCTGGCCCGCTTGCTGAGCGATACCGGCACACGGAGTGATGCCCGCGATGAGATCATCCGCGAAGAACCGGTCCTGCGCCGGGCCATGCGGGCCGCCGACGGGGATCATGGCGATGAGCACGAGCTCGACGACGCGCCACAACCCGCCTTCAGTTCAAGCGTCAAGGTCGCCCCGACCCGGCGCTCGGCCACCTCAGAACGCGATCACCGCGAGGCCCAGGGCTCCCTGGCGTTTGCCAGGACCCAGGGCTTCAAACTGCCGCGTCTCGACCTTCTCGCCAAACCACAACAGCGAAATGGCGCCGTCGATGAGCTTTCCCTGCGCCAGAATGCGGTGCTGCTGCAGGGCGTACTGACTGATTTCGGGGTCAAGGGCGAGATCGTCCAGGTCCGCCCGGGTCCGGTTGTGACCCTGTATGAGTTCGAGCCCGCTCCCGGGGTGAAATCCTCACGCGTGATCAATCTGGCCGATGATATCGCCCGCTCCATGAGCACCACCGCAGCGCGCGTGGCTGTCGTGCCCGGACGCAATGCAATCGGCATCGAACTGCCCAATCCCAAGCGCGAAACCGTCTTCCTGCGCGCGCTGCTGAATTCGAAAGTGTTCGAGGAGAGCAAGGCCGAGCTTCCAATGGCGCTGGGCGAGACGATCGGCGGCGAGCCCTTTGTCGCTGATCTGGCGCGCATGCCCCACCTGCTGATCGCCGGAACCACCGGTTCGGGTAAATCCGTGGGTATCAATGCGATGATCCTGTCCCTGCTCTACCGGCTGCCGCCGGAAGATTGCCGCATGATCATGATCGACCCGAAAATGCTGGAATTATCCGTCTATGACGGCATTCCACACCTGTTGACCCCGGTCGTCACCGATCCGAAAAAAGCCATCGTGGCGCTGAAATGGGCCGTCCGCGAGATGGAAAGCCGCTATTTGCGGATGTCGAAGATCGGCGTGCGCAATCTGGCCGGCTTCAATGAACGCGTCGCGGTTGCCGAGGCAGCCGGCGAGCCGCTCTCACGCACAGTCCAGACCGGCTATGACCGCGAAAGCGGCGAACCGATCTTCGAGACCGAGATTATCCAGGCCGAGAAAATGCCCTATATCGTCGTGGTGATCGACGAAATGGCCGATCTGATGATGGTCGCGGGCAAGGAAATCGAGGCCGCCGTCCAGCGCCTGGCGCAAATGGCGCGTGCGGCGGGCATTCATGTCGTGATGGCAACCCAGCGCCCCTCGGTCGATGTCATCACCGGCACGATCAAGGCCAATTTCCCGACCCGGATCTCCTATTCGGTGACCTCGAAAATCGACAGCCGCACCATCCTTGGCGAGCAGGGCGCCGAACAGCTGCTCGGCATGGGTGACCTGCTTTATATGGCCGGTGGCGGACGTCTGCGGCGCTTGCACGGACCCTTCGTCTCAGACACCGAGGTCGAGGAAGTCGCTGCCTATCTCAAGAAACAGGGCGCGCCGGAATATCTCGATGCCGTCACGGCCGACAGCGATGATGGCGAGAGCGGCGCCCTGGGGCTGGACGGCGAGGCCAGTAGCGGCGATGCGTTGTTCGATCAGGCCATTGCCCTGGTCGCGCGCGACCGCAAATGCTCCACCAGCTATATCCAGCGCCGCTTGCAGATCGGATATAATCGCGCGGCAACCCTGGTCGAGCGCATGGAAGAGGAGGGCATGATTGGCCCGTCCGACCACGCCGGACGCCGCGAAATCTACCTGCCCGAACACAATGTGGCGTGACGCACAAATGAACGTCGAGGCCTTGCTCGCGCCGCAATCACACGGCAGTTTGGCGTCATGATTACACACCTGATTTCCGCCCTGCTCCTGCAGGCATCGCCAGCCGCAGCCGATGCGCTGCCGGAACCCGCATCCGTGCAGGCAGAGGCCGTGCAGCCGCAGACCATGCAGCCAGAAGCCGGGCCGGCTGAGACCGCGCCAGCCGGGGCCGCGCAGCCGGCCTTCGACCGCGCCACCGCGATTGCCGACGTCAATACCTATCTCAACGCGATCACTACACTGCGGGCACACTTTATCCAGATCTCGCCCAATGGCAGCGCCGCGCGCGGGATCGTGTCGATCGCGCGTCCGGGACGCCTGCTGTTCGAATATGATGATCCCTCACCAATCCGGGTGATTGCCGACGGCACGACCGTGGCGCTCGAGGATCGGGCCCTGGAAACGGTTGATCGCGTACCTCTGCGCTCGACCCCGCTCTGGTGGTTGCTGAAATCCGATATCGACATCGCCAATGATGCCGAGATCGTCGATATTCGCAGTGAATACGGCTTCCTGTCCGTGATTGTCCGCGACCCGGATGGCGAGATGGATGGTGATATCGAATTTGTGTTTGCCCGGCCAGAACTCGAACTACGCGAATGGTTCGTGACCGATGCCCTCGGCGAAGTCACCCGTGTCAGCCTGCTGGAAACCGAGACGGGTCTGGCATTGAACCCGCGACTCTTCTCAATTCCCGAGCCGGAAAGCCGGCGGGATTCCCGGCGCGGACGACGCTGATCGCTGCGGCATTTTGACCACAGGCAATACCTTTCTAATATTTTATTTGTATATTTTTTCCAGCCGTGGCGTTATTACTACGCTGACTGAGAAGAGATGGATCGGCTTCGTCCCCCCGCTTGCGGATCCAAAACTCAGTTGCGTCGGCTAGATCCCCTCCCGGCGCTGCGACGATACAAATCGCGCACAGCATAGCGCCCGGTCTCTCCCCCCCTTGAGACCGGGCGCTTTTCGTTTCAGCCCAGCCTCATACCGGCATTTCCGCTGTGCAGCCCGCTGATTGGGGGTTAAACAACCGGCATGCAATTTCATGACGATTCCGACGACGTTGATTTCACACGTCTGCTCGAGGAAATTCCCCTGCTCTACAAGGCACGCGCCTTTGCCGAGAGCCTGAACGCCAATACCTGGTTCTCCCGGCTCGGCGAACCGCTTGATCCGCGCGATCGCACCCTGGCCCGGGCTTATCTCGACGGGCTGGGCTTTCCGGAAGCCGAACCGGCCCTGCTGTCCGACTGGAGCGAGGCGGCCATCGCCGCTGAAAGCCTCGATCGCGATCCGGTCGGCTGGGAAGCCGAGGAAATGTTGCGAGCGGGACTGATTACGCGCGTGCTGGAGCGTCTCGACGAGGAAGCCGTCAATGTCGCCTTGTCCCAGGTCGGCAGCAAAACCCATGATTCCTCGCGCGATGCGGTCGAGGAGGCCGCGTCAATCGATGATATCGAGGATATGGAACTCGTCCATGCCGCTGCCGGGGCGCTGGCCCAGGCGGCCAATGGCGCCGCGCTCGTGATCATGGCGGAAGCGGAAGATGAGGATCCTCCTCACCCCTTCCTGGCGCGCTGGCGTCTGTTTGCCCGCGGCCGTTGGCCTGTCGGGCTCGCCGGTGCCAGCTATAATATTCTCTGATCAGTCCGACGAAAGAACACAGCCATGAGCGGTATCTCGATAGCGACCTGGAATATCAATTCCGTGCGTCTGCGCGCACCCAGCGTAGCGGCCTGGGTCGCGGAGGCCGATCCGGACGTATTATGCCTGCAGGAAATCAAATGCCTGAGCGAGCAATTCCCCGAGGACGCTTTCCGCGAGATGGGCTTTCGACATTTTCACGTCCGCGGACAGAAGGGCATGCATGGCGTGGCGATCGCGTCAAAACTCCCGCTCGAGGATCTGCCCGACGAGGATTTATGCCCGCGCTCGGAAGCCCGGCATCAGCGGGTCGGCGTGGCCGGCTTTGAATTGCACAATTTCTATATCCCGGCCGGCGGCGACGAGCCGGATCCGGCGATCAATCCTCGCTTTGCGCACAAGCTGGAATTCCTCGACAAGCTGGAAAGCTATTTCGCCGGCCGCGCGGCGGCGAAGACACCCCTCGTTCTGGTCGGTGATTTCAATATCGCGCCTTATGAACATGATGTCTGGTCGCACAAGCAATTGCTCAAGGTGATCAGCCACACGCCGGTCGAGGTCGATGCCCTGGAACGAATTCGCCAGGCTGGCCGGTTCAGCGATGTCGCGCGCGAACTCATCCCGATGGATGAGAAGATCTACACCTGGTGGAGTTACCGCGCCAAGGATTGGAAAGCCGCCAATCGCGGCCGCCGACTCGACCATATCTGGGTCTCGCCAGAGCTGCATGACCAGGCCGTCGCCGGGGGGCGCGACGCCCTCAAGGTCTGGGATAATGTACGCAGCTGGGAAGAGCCCTCCGACCACGCGCCCGTGGTCCTCGAACTCAAGCTGTAGCAGCCTGCTGTCCGCAAGTCGGCCGGGCCAGGCCCGATAATCCTCAGTGGACCAGTCTATAGCCACCGCTCTCGGTGACCAGAAGGCGGGCATGCGACGGATCGGCTTCGATTTTCTGACGCAGGCGATAGATATGGGTTTCCAGCGTGTGGGTCGTCACCGCCGGATTATAACCCCAGACCTCATGTAACAATTCCTCCCGCGGCACCGCCTTGGCGCCAGCGCGGTAGAGATATTTCAGGATATTGGTCTCTTTCTCCGTCAGACGGACCTTCTTCTGATCCGCCGTCAGCAAGAGCTTCATGGACGGGCGAAATTCATAGGGCCCGACCTGGAAGACCGCGTCCTCGCTTTGCTCGTGGCTGCGCAAATGCGCCCGTACCCGGGCCAGAAGGACAGAGAACTTGAAGGGCTTGGTGACATAGTCATTCGCGCCGGATTCCAGACCGAGTATCTGGTCGGAATCGGTGTTCTGGCCAGTCAGCATGACGATCGGGGCCGTGATGCCGTTCTTGCGCATCAGCCGGCAGGCATCGCGGCCATCCATATCAGGCAGATCAACGTCCAGCAGAATCAGATCGGCGCGTTGATCCCGCGCCGTCGTCATTCCTTCACCAGCGGACCCTGCCGCCAGCGTTTGAAACTCTTCATGTAAATCGAATTGTTCGACCAGGGCTTCGCGAAGGTCATCGTCATCATCGACGATCAGGATGGTTTTTCTTGAGCTCATCTGGCCGATCATGCCGATTTCCCGGCGCAAGGCAAATCCTGCCCACCGGCAAGTCCAACCCGGCAATTTTTGCCGGGTTGCGGGGTTATGCCCTTGTGGCAAGCCTCTGATTTATGGCCTGATTATTGCTTCCATCGGATTGAGTCCGTGCTGCGGACACCCAGCCGTGGTGGGGAAGGCGAAGGGGACGCCAGGCGTGGCCAATGGTCATGATTAGGCGTCCCTCGCCGACCATCCGGCACTGTTCGAGGGCTTGCCATGGACTGGATGGTCTCAGGATCAGGCTCAATGGAGCTGGCCGGCAAACGCGTTCGCGCTGCGCTCGGCCGGGCGGGAATTTGCCCGCAAAACTCAAAGCAGGAAGGCGATGGCGCCACCCCGACTGGCCGCTACGCCCTGCGCCGAATTCTCTATCGCGCTGACCGGATGACGCCGCCAGAGTCAGCCTTGCCATCCCGTCCCATCCGCACCGATGATGGCTGGTGCGACGATCCATTGGACGCTGCCTATAACCGGCCGGTCCGACTGCCTTACGCGGCCTCTCATGAGACACTTTTCCGTGAGGATGGGCTTTATGATCTCATCCTGGTGTTGGGCCATAATGATGATCCCCCCGTTGCAGGGGCGGGCTCGGCGATTTTCCTGCATTGCAAGCGGGGCGATTATGAACCGACCGAGGGCTGCGTCGCGCTTGATCCGGCCGATGTCAAATGGCTGTTGTCAAAGGCGAAGCCGGGCGATGACCTGGTGATCGAGGCCTAGTCGCGGGCGCCGAAAAAGGCCGTGCCGATACGCACCGAGCTCGCACCCAGCGCGATGGCCGTTTCGAAATCAGCACTCATGCCCATGGACAGCTCTTTCAAGCCGTTCTCACGCGCCAGCTTGGCCAGCAAGGCAAAATGCAGACCCGCGGGCTCCGCCGTCGGCGGAATACACATCAACCCCTCGACGCGCAGACCATGCTCACCGCGCATCCGGGCGAGGAATCCGGGCAGCTCTGCCGGCGCGATTCCAGCCTTTTGCGCCTCTTCACCGGTATTGACCTGGACCAGAAGACGCGGTGTCCGGCCCGTCACGGTCATCGCCTTGCGCAGGGCAATGGCCAGCTTGTCCCGATCAAGGGTTTCAATGACATCGAACAGCTCGACCGCGTCCTGGGCCTTATTGCTCTGGAGCGGGCCAATCAGGCGCAGTTCGAGATCGGCAAGACGCGTTCGCCGCCCGGACCAGTGCTCGAACGCCTCCTGGACGCGGTTTTCGCCGAAAACGCGCTGCCCGGCCTCAAGGGCGGCGGCGATGGCCTCATCGTTCTGACGTTTCGAGACTGCGACCAGGCTGATATCGGACGGATTGCGTCCGGCCTGTTGCGCAGCCGCGCCAAGCTGTGCGAGCAAGTGAGTGCGGCGTGCCGCGATATCGGGAGATATATCCATGACGCGGCCATATGATGCACAGCTCGGCTTGGCAAGACTGGCGCAGCGGGTTCGCGGCAGTCTACGCACAGATTTGCCGGCCCTGTTTGCACTGACCGATCCGGTCAGAACCCCGGATCCGCTCGACTTTGCCAGCCGGCTCGCGCCGGGAAGCGGCCTGGTCTTTCGTCATTTCGGCGCACCTGAGCGGTTTCACACCGGAGCGGCACTCGCTGAACTGGCCGCGGCGCGGGGCCTCCATCTCTTCGTCTCGAGTGATTGCGAACTCGCCGATTTGATCGGCGCTCACGGCATTCACTGGCCGGAACGCGATCTGGGCAAGGCCTGGGCGCGGCGGCTGCGCGGAGACCGTCGCCCGTTTACCGCGTCAGTCCATTCGCCGGCCGCCAGCACGCGCGCGGCCCGGGCCGGGATTGACGGTGTGTTTCATTCAACCGTGTTTGCCAGCCAGAGCGCGACGGCCAGCCGCCCGCACGGGATCCACGCTGCAGCCGCCCTCGCACGCAATGTCGACTTGGCGGTCTATCCGCTGGGCGGCGTCAATGCAGACACGGGCCGGCGATTGATCGGATTGGGATTTGCCGGATTTTGCTGCGTCGGCGCCCTGGCCTGAGACTGGAAGTCCCGGAGACTAGAAGCGCAGCGCCGATTCAAACTTGATCTCGGGCTGACGTGCATCGCTTTCCATCAAGCGGAACATCGGGTCTTCCGGAGAAATCAGGCGAACCTGGCCACCAAGGCGAAAACGGTCACCCAGATTGATGAAGGCACCGGCGCTGAGGTCGTTAAGTTCATTGCGGACATCCGGACCTTCCTGGATGCCGACACGAACACCCCAACGACCGCCAGGGGATTCCCAGTCGACGGTGTTTTCCAGATCGAGACCTGGCAGCATGCGCTCATTCATCGACAGGGTGAAAGCTTCGTACCAGGGCGTATCAACGCCGACTGCGTCGACCGGCGCCGCAGACTGGATCTGCGCTTCTTCCGCAGAATCCTGAGCGAAAGCGCCGGGTGCAAGAGTGAGCATTGCCGTTGCGACCGCAGCAGCGATCGCAGTCTTGGTCATCGAGATCCGGCAATTTCCCCACTTGGACATGGAACTACACTCCCTTGGTCCATCAAACTACAGAAAGCGCCCGGACTCCCCAAGCGGATTCTACCGGCGTCGCAAAAGAATCCGTCGAGCTGTGGCGGATATGTCAAAACTGCCAGCCAAGCTCGGCGAAAACTGCAGTTCCGCTGAGCTCGATTTGCGCCCGTCCCAAGGGCGTGGCGACCGGTTCATCCCGGCTGGCCGCCTGGATACCGCCGCCCAGAACCCAGCGCTCGCCAATCAGGCGCGACGCGCTCAATTGCAGGGTCTGACCGTCAACATGGACCAGATCATCGCTGAACCGCGCCAGCTCGAACGCCGTCAGCCAGGCGCCGTATTCATAGGCCGCCGACACCGACCAGGCCTCATAAGCGCCATCAGCGGCGATGCCATTGTTTGACCGCAGCCAGCGCGCGCCGGCACTGACCGGGCCCCGGCTCCAGTGAAAGCCGGCATCCTGCGTCCTCACACCGGTGAAACCGGCTATGCCGGTCGCCTCCGCGCCGTCGCTGAATCCGAGGCTGAAAGCGAATTCATTCTCGCCGCGCAAAATTTCATAGCGGGCGCCAAATTCCCACACATTATCGAATACCGGGCTCACCAGACCAGCCGGTCCGGCCTGCCAGGCGCAATGATCGACACCGCAGTCGCGGATACGGGGGGTGAAGGATGAGGCTATACGTAGAGAACCAACGCTGGACGATTGGCCTATAGCAATAGAGCGGTAGACCAGCTTGAATGCATTGCCAGAGCTGAGATTGCGCGTCCGCGCCCCGCTAAGTCCGGTCAGATCGACCCGGCCGCCATCAGCCCGGCTCAGACGAAAGGCCGACGGTCCGCGCTCCGGATCAAGGTCGGCCGCGCCCGCGCCATAGCCAACGCGAACTTCGCCCCAGCCAATATCAAGGAACCCATAGCCGGATTGCAGGGCAAGCCGTACCCCGCCCCCGGACTCACTCACGCCAGACTGAAAACCGGAAACGCCAGCACGGACAGCCCGCCCCGAGCCCTCGACCAGGGCCGACGCGCAATCAACAGACCCGGCCGGGCAATGACCGACCCGCCCGCCCCAGCCTCGCCGTCCGGAATCCTGCTCGACACGGCCACCCAGGACAAAACCCCAGCGGCGGCCGGAATCCGTAAAGGATTCAAAGGCAAGTTCAGCATCAATGTCGTAGAGAAATTCGCCGGAAGGGGCCGCATCATTGCCGGCAAGCCAGACAGCCCCGATATCAATCCGGACCTCGGCCTGGCCACCATCAGTCGAATTCAAGATCGATTGAGAGAAAGCCGGCGGGCCCGCGAGTGCTCCGGACAGAGCGGCGACAATGATCGCGCTGGAAGTCCGTTTCATACCTCGCGGTCCCGCCGTTCGGCCCCGTCCCCCCGGACGTCGCGCCGTTAATGGATGCGAGAGACCGCCTCCGGTCAAGCGCCACAAACCCTTGAACAATGGGTTCCTGGTCACATGTTGCACACATGCCACGCTCATTCGGGTGCCTTTCAGCGCTGGCGTGACACAAATCGCGTGTTATACACACCTTCCCGATACGCCTGAGCTTGCAAGATTCGAGTGTGTGGGGAGTGTTTTCGCCGTCTTGCATTGAAGGAGTTACGGCACATGTCCGACAGTCGGATTCTCGGTGCGGCCCTGCTTGCCGCCCTCCTGTTTCTCCCTGCCTGTTCAACCCAGGGCAATACCAGCGCCAGCGCTCAAACGGATCAGCGCTCATCCGGCTTCCAGCTGCCGAGCTTGCCGAACCCGCTTCGCAGCAACCGTCCGGTTGAACCGGAAGGTATTGGCGTCAATGGGTATTTGTGGCGCGCCAGCCTGGACACGATCAGCTTCATGCCGCTCTCCGAGGTCGACCCGTTCGGCGGCGTCATCATCACGGACTGGTATGCCAATCCGCAGATGACCACTGAGCGTTTCAAGCTGACGGTCTATATCCTCGATACGCGCCTGCGTGCCGACGCGCTTGCGGTCAATGTGTTCCGCCAGGTTCGCGAAGAGACCGGTGGCTGGATTGATGCAGAGACCAACCCGCAAACCGCCTACGAAATCGAAAACGCTATCCTGACCCGAGCTCGCCAGCTGCGCATCGCGCGACTGGAAGATTAGGGCACCGGGTACGCGGTCAAACGCTGCGAGCCAAGCCTATGAGCCGATACAATCCACGTGAAGCCGAGCCAAAATGGCAGGCGGCTTGGGCGGAGCGTGACTCCTTCCGGGCGGGCGGGCCGAAGGCTCAAAACGGTAAGCCCAAATACTATGTCCTTGAGATGTTTCCCTATCCATCGGGACGCATCCATGTTGGCCATTCGCGCAATTACACGATGGGCGACGTCATCGCCCGCTATAAGCGCGCCCGTGGCTTTGATGTCCTGCACCCTATGGGCTGGGACGCATTCGGCCTGCCCGCCGAGAATGCGGCCCGCGACCGCGGTGTGCATCCTGGAAAATGGACTCACGCCAATATCGACGTGATGCGCGGTCAGCTGCAGCGCCTCGGTCTGGCTCTGGACTGGAGCCGGGAATTCGCGACCTGCGACCCGTCATATTACAAGCACCAGCAAGCCATCTTTCTGAAATTCTTCGAAAAAGAACTGGTCTACCGCAAGACGGCCAAGGTCAACTGGGATCCAGTTGACCAGACCGTGCTTGCCAATGAGCAGGTCATAGACGGCCGTGGCTGGCGCTCCGGTGCCCTGGTGGTACAGCGGGAACTGGATCAGTGGTTCTTCAAGATCACATCCTATGCCGACGAGTTGACCGATGCGCTGGAGACGCTCGACCGCTGGCCGGAAAAAGTCCGTGTCATGCAGGCCAACTGGATCGGGCGCTCCCGCGGTGCGACCGTCCGCTTCCCGCTGACCGAGACTGAAATCGCCGATGAGTTCGGGGCAACGATCGATGTCTTCACCACCCGGCCGGATACCCTGTTCGGCGCCAGCTTCCTGGCTCTGGCCCCTGACCATCCTATCGTGCGCAAGATTGCCGAGGACAATCCGGAGGTCGATGTCTTCATGCGCGAATGCGCCCGGATGGGCACAACCGCCGAAGATATAGAGAAGGCGCCAAAACGCGGTGTTGATCTGGGCATTACTGTACGCCACCCCTTTGATCCAAATTGGGAATTGCCGGTCTGGTCGGCCAATTTCGTGCTGTCATCCTACGGGACTGGTGCGATATTCGGGTCTCCGGCAGGGGATCAGCGCGATCTCGATTTCGCCCGCAAATACGAACTTGCCGTCAATCCGGTCGTGCTGCCAGCAGGCGAGGACGCCGCGAACTACAAGGTTGAGGACGAGGCCTATACCGGGCCGGGGACAATCATCAATTCGCGCTTCCTGGATGGTCTGGACACCGATACGGCACTGCAGCGCGCGATTGCTGAGCTGGAATCTCTGGAACTTGGCGAGGGTTCAACGAGTTACCGTTTGCGCGACTGGCTGGTTTCGCGGCAGCGCTATTGGGGCTGCCCCATACCGATCATCCATTGCAACACTTGCGGTGTCGTGCCGGTACCCTCTGACCAATTACCGGTTGTCCTGCCGGAAGACGTCACCTTCGACCAGCCGAGCAATCCGCTCGAGCGCCATCCGACATGGAAACACACCGATTGCCCGTCCTGCGGCAAGCCGGCGCGCCGCGAGACCGACACGCTCGACACCTTCGTGTGTTCATCCTGGTATTTTCTGCGCTTCACCTCGCCCTGGTCGGAAGACAAGCCGTTTGATGCCGCCGAGGCTGAACACTGGCTGCCCGTCGACCAGTATGTTGGCGGTATTGAACACGCCATCCTGCACTTGCTCTATGCGCGCTTCTTCACCCGGGCGCTGAATGACACTGATTTGCTGAACATGGCGAGCGGCGAACCATTCGCCGGCCTGTTTACCCAGGGCATGGTCACGCACGAGACGTTCAAATCCGGCGATGGCCGCTGGCTGTCGCCCGAAGAGGTCGACCGCAAGCATGATGGTGCGGTGGAAATAGCGACCGGCAAACCCGTCACGATTGGCGGCATTGAGAAAATGTCGAAATCCAAAAAGAACGTCGTCGATCTGGACGCTTTCGTTGAGGATTTCGGGGCGGATGCGGCGCGGTGGTTTGTCCTTTCGGATTCGCCGCCGGAACGCGATGTCGAATATACCGATAGCGGTGTGGAAGGCGTCTGGCGGTTTATCCAGCGCCTCTGGACCGTCGTGATTTCATTGCCCGAGGACGCGCCAGGACCACTGAGTGTCGCGACCAATGTCGAGGGCGACGCCCTAGTGCTGCGCAAAATGGCCCACAAGACGCTGAAAGGCGTCACAGAGGCGATTGAGGGCTTCCGCTTCAACTCGGCCGTCGCACAGATCCACGACCTTGTGAACGCCTTGCGCAAGGCTGAGGACGGTGGTGCCGGCATGATTGAGGCCAGAGCGGAAACGCTCGGCATACTGGCCCGGCTGATTTCGCCCTTCATCCCACATCTGGCTGAAGAATGCTGGCACAGACTGGGCGGTGAAGGCCTGGTGATCGATGCGCCATGGCCGGACGTCGATCTCGACGTGCTGGTCGAGACTGACCTGGTTTTGCCTGTCCAGGTGAATGGCAAACGGCGTGGCGAGATCTCGGTTCCCAAGGATCTGGATCAGGAAAGCGTCAAACAATTGGCCATTTCCGAAGAAGGGGTGGCGCGTTCGCTCGAAGGGCTTACGATACGCAAGGTGATCGTGGTTCCAGGTCGCATCGTGAATATCGTCGCAGGATAAAATCAAATGCGCCCTTTGCGTCTCGCACTCTCCACTCTGCTCCTGATCGCCTCTGCCGGGCTGTCGGCCTGCGGTTTCACGCCCATGTATGGCACCAACGGGGTTTCCAGCGAGCTGGCCGATATTCGTGTCGAAACCGGGCGCGAGCGGGTCGACTTCCGTCTGCAGGAAGCGCTGCTGGACGGCATGGGCGCCCGATCGGCGTCCGGGCCCTACACCATCCGCGCCACGACGAGTGTGACATCAACCCCGTTTGGCGTCGGTGCCGACGCCATTGCCAGCCGCTACGCCCTGCGCATCACCGTCAATTGGCAGCTATATCAAGACGGAACGATTGATCCCGTCATGACCGGCGTCGCGCGGAGCGATGCGTCCTATGATGTTCCCGCCGGCGTCTATGGAGCTCTGGCTTCAGAGGCAGATGCCGAGGATCGCGCCATCAATATCGCGGCTGATCGCATCATCACGCAACTGGCGCGGGCGATGCAGGACGGGCAGGCGTGGTAAAAACATCGCCACGCGATGCCGATGCGCGCATCGCGCGTCCCGACCCTGCAATCAAGGCCTATCTTGTCTTCGGACCCGACCGCGGCCTGGTCCATGAACGCGCCGATGCCCTGGCCAAAGCTCTGGTTCCCGACCCGAATGACCCGTTCGCGGTCACCCAGCTGACCGAAGACGACCTCAAATCCGATCCCGCCAGCCTGTCAGACGCGATGGCGGCGATGTCGCTGACCGGTGGGGCACGGCTGGTGCGCGTGCGCTTGTCCGGCGAGACTGGCAGCGGCCCCATCCTGGAGCTCGTGGCGGCGCTCGAAAAGGGTCAGGCCCAGGCAGAAGCGTGTCTGGTGGTCGAATCCGGCGATCTCACCCCCCGCGGGAAGCTGCGCAAACTGTTTGAGCCAGCCAGGTCGGCGATGGCTATCGCCTGCTATGCCGACTCAGCGCAATCACTGGCGGATATTGCCACCAAAATGCTCGCCGAAGAGGGCCTGAGCCTCACGTCCGACGCTCGATCAGCCTGGCTGCCACGGCTGGAAGGCGATCGGGCCTTCGCGCGGGGAGAGATTGAAAAACTTATTCTTTTCAAAGGCCTGAAAAGCCAGCGGGCGCCAGGCGATGATCGTGTTGAGCTCATTGATGTCGAAATGATCGCTGCAGACCAGGGCGATGCCGCGCTCGACGCGATTATCGGTCCTGTGCTGGATGGCTCAATGTCGGTGGCAGACAGCGCCTATGTCCGCGCCCTGGGCGGCGGCGCCAGTGCTGTGGGCGTATTGCGAGCCCTTCAGCGCCGCCTGGACCAGCTCGGCTCGGTTGCCGCTGCAGGCGGGGATGAAACGGCCATGGCCCGCAGTGGTGCACCACGTTACGGCCCGCAGGCCGCACAATTTCGCGGTCAGATGCAGATCTGGCGGGGGCGCAGGCTCGATGCAGCCCGCCAATTGGCCTTTGATGCCGAGCGAGCCGTCAAGCGGTCCGCCAGTCCGGCTGATACCCTGGTCGGTGACCTTCTACTGCGTCTGGCACGCGGGGCCGCGCGTATGCGGGCCTGACGGGCTTTTAGTGTTCGGCTGAACTGAGCCGCCGGCAGACATCATCAAGCTGCTCCAGCGTCGTATACCGGACGCGAACCTCGCCGCCATTGCTGCCATGCCGGATATCAACATCCAGTCCGAGACGGGCCGAGATATCGGCCTCGAGCGAACGCGTGTCAGCATCCTTGTCAGCCTCACCCTTGGCAGGAGATTGGCGGCGGGACGGGGCCGGCCGGTCCAGAGCCTGGCGTGCGAGAGCTTCAGCGTCACGAACAGAAAGACCCTTATCAACAATGAGTTGGGCGAGACTTGCTGGATCGGGCGCCGTCGCAATTGCGCGGGCATGTCCGGCGGAAATCTGGCCCTCGGCCAAGTTTGTCAGGACGATGGCAGGCAGGGAAAGCAGGCGCACCATATTGGCAATATGGCTACGGCTCTTGGACACGGCGCGCGCTATGTCTTCCTGTGTGTGGCCGTAACGATCAATCAGCTGGCGATAGGCCTGGGCTTCTTCAACCGGATTGAGATCAGCCCGCTGGACATTCTCGACAATGCCGATTTCCAGCGTCTCCTGGTCGGAGAGGTGGCGAACAAGGGCAGGCACTTCATGCAGACGTGCCCGTTGTGCAGCCCGCCAGCGGCGCTCGCCCGCGACAATTTCATAAGCCTCGCCCTGCCCTTTGGCTGGACGAACCAGGATTGGCTGGACGATACCCTTTTCGGCGATCGAGGCTGCGAGCGCCTCCAGTTCGGCCTCTGCCATGGCCTTGCGAGGCTGGTCGGGATTCGGGCGGATCAGTTCGATCGCCAACATCCGGACACCATCCCGTGAAGCAGGCGTCGGGCTGCCTTCAGACGGCGCGGTTTCAAAGGATTCGCCCTCGGTTTCACCGAGGAGAGCCGAGAGTCCGCGGCCGAGGCGGCGATTCTTGTCAGTTCCGGTCATGCCACTTCACCCTGTTTCAGCCGGCTACGGCTACGTTCCTGACGGACAATTTCGCGGGCCAGGCCGAGATAGGCCTGGGACCCTGTGCAGGCTAGGTCATACAGCAGAACAGGCTTGCCGACGGATGGCGCTTCGGAGACGCGCACATTGCGCGGGATCACCGTCTTGTAGACCGTATCGCCAAAATGACCGCGCACATCGGCCGCAACTTCGGCGGAGAGATTATTGCGGGAATCATACATGGTCAGCACGATGCCCTGGATCTCCAGCTTCGCATTCAAATGTCCACGGACGCGTTCAACCGTGCGAATGAGCTGGGTCAGCCCTTCAAGGGCGAAGAATTCGCACTGGAGCGGCACGAGAATGGAATCGGCCGCCGTCATGGCATTGACTGTCAGGACGTTGAGTGATGGCGGGCAGTCGATCAGGATATAATCGAAACCGTCTGATTCATGTTGCAGGGCTTGAAAATACTGGTCCACGGCGCGCTTGAGACGGTAGGACCGCCCCTGATCGGTCGCCAGTTCAAGCTCGGCGCCTGACAGGAGCACGTCGGATGGAAGAATGGACAGGCCCGGTACCAGCGTCGGCACCAGGGCCTCGCGTAGTGGGATATTGCCGACCAGAACATCAAAGGATGTCGTTGTCCGCCGCGCCGGCGGGACGCCGAGTCCGGTCGACGCATTACCCTGGGGGTCGAGATCAATGATGAGAACGTTCTGCTTCACCGCCGCCAGTGCGGTGCCCAGATTGATGGCGGTTGTGGTCTTGCCGACCCCGCCTTTCTGATTGGCGATAGCGATCACACGGGGCGCACGCTGGCGCGGAAGATCATCGGACACGCTGTACCTCACTGATACGCAGGATCACACCATCACCGGTCTGACTGGGTATGACTTCGGTTTCGAATGTCCAGTGTTTATGGGCCTCGGTCAATTCGTCACGGTAGTGCCGACCCTTGAAAAACAGGCCGACAGTCCCGCTTTTCAACAACGGGGCGGCGAAACCCAATAATTTATTCAAGGGCGCAAAGGCGCGGGCCGTGACGATTTCAAAGCCCTCGGACGGGTCCATCGCCTCGACCCGAATCGCTCGCGCCTCGGCTGCCACGCCCAGTTCGCCAATCACGCGATTGAGGAATGCGGTCTTCTTGGCCACGGAATCGATCATGACGATGCGGGTCTGGAGCCCGCGATCGCGACAGGCCAGGGCCAGCGCCAGCCCCGGGAAGCCGGCGCCGGCTCCCAGATCGGCGATGCGGCGCGTCCCGGACGGGATGAGCTGCATCAGCTGGAGACTATCGAGGGCGTGCCGCTCCCAGAAATCGTCCAGCGTTGACCGGCCGACCAGATTGGTATGGGCATTGGCGTCCACGAGGAGCTCGCGCCACCGATCAAAACCCTGCGCTGTTTCACGTGAAACACCGGTGGCCGCTTCAAATTCGTCCCGGGTCAATCAGCTTGCCTCTCTCTTCTGGCGCTTCACATGCGCCAGCACCGCCGTCAAAGCCCCGGGCGTCACGCCCTCAAGGCGCGCGGCCTGGCCCAATGTGTCCGGCTTGGAGGCGATCAATCGCTCGCGCGCCTCGTTCGACAGTCCGCCAACGCTGGAATAGTCCAGATCTGCGGGTATTTTGACGGCTTCATCGCGCCGGAAGGCGAGAATATCGGCCTGCTGGCGATCGATATAGCCGGCATAGACGGCGTCGATTTCCATCTGCTCCGCGACCTGCCCGTCAAACTCGGACAATTCCGGCCAGATCGCCCGGACATCAGCCCAGGCAATGGCCGGATAGGCCAGCAAGTCGGCGACCGTGCGCCGGCGGCCATCGGAATTCACCGTCAGGCCATGCCGTTGAGCTTCCGGGGGTGTAATATCGAGCTCGGCGACCCGCTGCCGGGCACGGGTCAGTTTTTCCTGTTTCACGTGGAACATATCGCGCCGCGTCGCTGACACGGCGCCGAGTTCAATCGCCTTCGGTGTCAGCCGCTGGTCGGCATTATCAGCGCGCAGGATGAGCCGGTACTCGGCCCGCGAGGTGAACATGCGATAGGGCTCGCTCACACCGCGCGTCACCAGATCGTCGATCATCACGCCGATATAGGCCTCGGAGCGGCTGAGAATGAAAGGTGCGCTGCCCGCCGCTGACAGGGCGGCATTGAAGCCGGCGACAAGACCTTGCGCCGCTGCTTCCTCATAGCCGGTCGTGCCATTGATCTGCCCGGCCAGCCAAAGACCGGCGACCGCACGGACCTGGAGCGTGGTATCGAGCTCGCGTGGATCGACATAATCATACTCGATCGCATACCCATACCGCTTGACCTCTACCTGTTCGAGGCCGGGAATGGTCCGCAGGAACGCGTCCTGAACCGCATCCGGCATCGAGGTCGATATCCCGTTCGGGTAGACGGTGTCATCGTCGAGACCTTCAGGTTCGAGGAAAATCTGGTGTTCGGACCGATCGGCGAAACGCACGACCTTATCCTCGATCGAGGGGCAATAGCGCGGCCCCCGCCCTGCGATCGAACCGCTATAGACGGCCGAATGCTGGAGATTGTCGGCGATCACGCGGTGGGTCGCCTCGGTCGTATGGGTGATGGCGCAACTGATCTGGGGCACTGTGATGCGGTCAGTCAGGAAGGAAAACGGTACCGGTATTTCGTCGGCCGCCTGTTGGTCCAGATCATTCCAGGCAATGGAGGATTTGCGCAAACGCGCCGGCGTCCCGGTCTTCAACCGGCCCATCCGCAAGCCGAGACCATAGAGCGTCTCCGCCAGACCGATCGATGGTTTCTCATCAACCCGGCCAGCCGGAATACGCTCCTGACCGCGATGGATCATGCCACGCAGAAACGTCCCGGTGGTCAAGACCACACTGGCCGCCCGATAGGCCTGGCCCGCAGCATCAATCACTCCAACGCAGCGACCGCCTTCCAGGATGAGATCCTCCACCGGTGCGGCGAGGATTTCGAGATTGGGTGTCTCGTTGAGCACGGCCTGCATGGCCTGGCGATAGAGTTTGCGATCAGATTGGGTACGCGGCCCGCGCACGGCCGGCCCCTTGGACCGGTTGAGCAGCCGGAACTGGATCCCCGACGCGTCAGCGACCAGGCCCATAACCCCGTCAAGCGCATCGATTTCCCGGACCAGATGTCCTTTGCCCAGACCGCCGATCGCGGGGTTGCAGGACATCTCACCAATGGTCTCAAGCTTGTGCGTCAGCAGCAGCGTGCGCGCGCCAAGCCGTGCCGACGCTGAAGCCGCTTCGCAACCGGCATGGCCGCCGCCGATAATTATGACGTCCCAGGATTTCATGATCACTCTTCCGGTCGCGGATCAGATTGCCGCGAAGCCCGCTACATAGGGCTGCCAACGCCCGGAGTCGAGCCGCAGCGCCCAGTGTTTCACGTGAAACAGACTCGCTAAACCCTATTTCCCGATACAAAACTGGCTGAAAACCCGGTCGAGAATATCCTCGACATCAACCCGGCCAGTCAGCGATCCCAGGGCTCGCACCGCAAGTCGGGCATCCTCACCCGCCAATTCCGGGGCATCGGCGAGCCGCTCCCGGCAACGGACCAGGGCGTTCTGCGCTGCTTCCACCGCCTGGCGATGGCGAGCGCGGCTGAGCGCCGGCAGTTCGCGCGCGCCCAGACGTTCGCGGACGATCGCTTCGATGCGCGCTTCCAGGGCATCAATCCCGGCGCCGGTGCTGGCGCTGACCCGGAACCCCGACCCGCCCTTCAGATCCGGCACGAGATCGCGCTTGTTCAGGACCAGCAAGTCCCCATCCAGCAGACGGCCCTTCAAATCGAGCAATTCAGCCTGGGACCGGGCGTCAGCGACACCAATCCGCAGATCCGCATGCTCCGCCCGGTCGAGCGCCCGGCGCACACCCTCCGCCTCAATGGCATCAACGGCTTCGCGGAGCCCGGCCGTATCGCTGATCACCACCGGAAAACCCGCCATGGTCAGCCGCACTTCGACAATATCGCGCGTCGTACCGGGGATATCGGTCACAATCGCTGCGTCCCGACCGGCCAGCCGGTTGAGCAGGCTCGACTTGCCGGCATTGGGCGCACCAATCAAGGCAATCGAAAACCCGTTTCGCACGCGTTCGCCACGTCGGCCGTCAGCCAAATGCATCTCGATCGAGCTGAGCAAAGCCGAAACCGGCTCATAGGCGCGATGCGACAAGGCGTCGGGCACATCCGCTTCATCGGGAAAATCAATCTCGCCCTCAATCGAGGCGAGCACCGCAATCAAGGCCTCACGCCAGCCCTCATAGAGAAGCTTCAACGAGCCCGACATCTGCGCCAGCGCCTGTTTGCGCTGCCCCTCGGTCTCGGCCTCGATCAGGTCTGCCAGGCCTTCGGCTTCCGTCAGATCGAGCTTGTCATTTTCAAAGGCGCGCCGGGTAAACTCACCGGCTTGCGCCAGCACGCCCCCGGCCGCATCGATCGCCCCGATGGCGCCATCGATCACCGCGGCACCGCCATGCAGATGAAGCTCGACGCAATCCTCACCGGTAAAACTGGCGGGGCCGGGAAACCAGAGCACAAGCGCCTGGTCAAACACGTCGCCATCCGGCGCCCGCAAATAACGCAGGCTCGCCTGGCGCGGCGCGGGAAGCGGTCCGCGCGCCAGAGCGGTCAGGATATCCCCGGATCGGGGCCCGGAAAGCCGCACGACGGCAACCCCGGACCGTCCAGGTGGGGTAGCGAGGGCATAGATAGTTGTTTTCACGTGACTATTTCTTGTTCCCAGTAGCTGGTGTCACGGCCGCCTGGCGCATCAGATTCATGAAAGTATCGCTCATCTGTCCGCCATAGGTGGTCCATTGCCGCATCAGGGCATCGGGCTCAAGCGAGCCCATATTCGCCTCCATCCGGCGAATCATCTCTTCAGAAAAGCGTTCATTGAGCGCCGTCACATCCGGCAGGCCGAGAAAGGCCCGCGCCTCGGCCGGCGTGCAATCAATTTCAACATTGACCTTCATCATGATCTCCCAAAATATTCTACTCAGCTTATCGCATGAAATGGAGGCACGCCATGAGTGGCCAGGACATAGAGATCGAATCTGACGATGGCAATTTCTCGGCCTATCTCGCTGTACCTGCTTCAGGTAGCGGCCCCGGCGTCCTCGTCCTGCAGGAAATTTTCGGCGTCAACGCCTCCATGCGGGCCATTTCGGACTGGCTCGCGGCGGAGGGCTTCACAGCCCTGTGCCCGGACTTGTTCTGGAGAATTGAGCCCGGAATCCAGATCACCGACAAGACCGAAGCCGAACTCAACCGCGCCTTTGAACTCTTCGGTCTGTTCAACCAGGACACCGGATTGCAGGATATTCGCACCAGCCTGTCCGCATTGCGCAGCCTCGACGCCTGTACCGGGAAGGCCGGCGCACTTGGCTATTGTCTCGGCGGACTACTGGCCTACCGAACCGCCTGCCACACGGACAGCGATGCCAGCGTCGGCTATTACGGCGTCAGCATCGAGGACAGGCTTGCCGAGGCGGCCGGGCTCAGCGCGCCCCTGATGCTACACATTGCCGGCGCCGATCAATTCGTCCCGCCAGCAGCCCAGACCCGTCTGCATGAGGGCCTCGGTTCAAATCCGCTCATCACCCTGCATGATTATCCAGGCAAGGAACACGCTTTCGCACGTCCCGGCGGAAAACATTACGCTGCTGAAAGCGCAGGGCTCGCCAATCAACGCACGCTGGACTTTCTCCACCGTCATCTGGATTGAGCGAGCCGGGCGCGAAACCGGAAGCGCTAGTCCCTCGAACTCGCGATCGCCCAGCCTTCACGCGCCGTCATACGATCAAAATAGGCTTTCAGATTGTCCGGCGCGTCCCCGAATTCACGGATCAATTTGAGAAGATAGAACATATAGATCATTGAGATATCGGCCGCCGTGAAGCGATCTCCGGCGATGAATTCCCGATCCGCAATACCGTGTTCAGAGGCAAAGCCGAGCAATTTCCCCGTTTCATGCCGCGCCCAGGCCGCCAGGTTTGGATCCCGCTTGCCCTCAGGCAAAAGCTGGGTGTGAGCCAGCAGGAGCGAGACCGCCATGGTCATCCCGCTCTCGCCAAAATTCAGCCAGTGCAGATAGCGGCCATAATCCGCTTCATCCGGCCTGATCTCGCACGCACTCGGGCCATAGCGCCCCAGCAGATATTGCATGATCGCGATGGAATCGAGCACGACCTCATCGCCGTCCTGCAGCGCCGGAACCTTCCGCAAGGGGTGGATCAGCCCATAGGTCTCATCCCCGGCCGGACGTGTCGCAAATTGCACGGTGTGCAAATGATAGGGCAGCTGCATCTCTTCCAGCAGCCAACGCACACGGATGGACCGGGTTTGCGGGGCATGAAAAAGCGTCAAATCGGGTTTGCGCGACACAGGACAATCCTCCAGAAAACTCAGACCGGATCCAAGCGCCAATCAGGCACCAAGCCCAGCCCAAAGTTTCGTATCGCTGTGATCCGCGATCCGCTCCGAAACAGCCGCGCGCCAGACACCTGGGTGTGCCCGGCTCGGATACAGACACAAAAAAACCCGCCAGAACAACCATCTGGCGGGCTTTTTGTCAGTTGATGACAGGGTCAGGTATTCATTGAATCGAAGAATTCGTCATTGGTTTTGGTTTGACGCAGTTTCTCGAGCAGGAATTCGATCGCGTCCTGGGCACCCATCGGATTGAGGATGCGGCGCAGGACATACATCTTCTGGAGCTGAGACTTGTCGACCAGAAGCTCCTCTTTCCGGGTGCCGGATTTGAGAATGTCGATCGCCGGGAAGACGCGCTTGTCGGCCACCTTGCGGTCGAGCACGATTTCCGAATTGCCCGTGCCCTTGAACTCTTCGAAGATCACTTCGTCCATCCGGCTGCCGGTATCGATCAGTGCCGTCGCGATAATGGTCAGCGAGCCGCCATGCTCGATATTGCGGGCCGCGCCGAAGAAACGCTTCGGACGTTGCAGTGCGTTGGCGTCCACACCGCCCGTCAGCACCTTGCCAGAGCTCGGAACGACTGTGTTGTAGGCCCGGCCAAGGCGGGTGATGGAATCGAGCAGGATGACGACGTCACGGCCGTGTTCGACTAGGCGTTTCGCTTTCTCGATCACCATTTCGGCGACCTGGACGTGGCGCGTCGCCGGTTCATCGAAGGTCGAGGAAATAACCTCACCCTTCACGGTACGCTGCATATCGGTGACTTCTTCCGGACGCTCATCGATGAGCAGGACCATCAGATAACAATCGGGATGATTGGTCTCGATCGCATTGGCGATATTCTGAAGCAGGACAGTCTTGCCGGTGCGAGGCGGCGCGACAATCAGGCCGCGCTGGCCCTTGCCGAGCGGCGCCACGATATCGATCACCCGGCCCGAACGATCCTTGACCGTCGGATCGGCCAACTCAATGACGAAGCGGGATTCGGGGTAGAGCGGCGTCAGATTGTCGAAATGCACCTTGTGACGGGCGCTTTCAGGGTCCTGGAAATTGATTGTGCTGATCTTCAGCAGCGCGAAATAGCGTTCGCCATCGCGTGGACTGCGGATTTCGCCCTCAACCGTGTCGCCGGTACGCAGACCGAATTTGCGGATCTGGGTTGGCGAAACGTAGATATCATCCGGTCCGGCGAGATAATTGGCCTCTGGTGAGCGCAGGAAGCCGAAACCATCCTGCAGCACTTCCAGAACACCGCCACCATGGATCTCGACGCCGCGTTCGGCGAAGGCCTTGAGGATGGCAAACATCATCGCCTGTTTGCGCAGCGAAGACGCGTTCTCGATTTCCAGCGCTTCCGCGAATTCGAGCAATTCGGTCGGCTTTTTGAGTTTCAGGTCCTGAAGCGTCATGCGCTCCAGGCCTTCGAGCAATGCCGGCGTGGTTGTTTGGTCGGTCATGATCAATCTGTTTTTTCAGGCAGGGGAAACCAATTCCCGGACGGGAACAGGCTGAAACAAGCAAGTCGGGTGCCAAAAGAGTATGGGCCCGATGAGTGAGGATTGGCCAAGCGCGCCATGTTTTGCGCTGGCTTGACCGAGCAGGAGAGGATCCACGTGTGGATTCACAGAAGAATTGCCACGCTGAAGCCCGACCGTCAAGCACACCGGCGAGCCTGCCCACCCAGCGCCAAGAGTTTACGCTCTAGCGCAAGGCCACAACGGCAATCAGCACGATCAGGATGGCCGCAAGAAACGGCATCTCGTTGAGAATTCGGTATGAGCGGTCGGACCACTCATTCGTGCCGGTCTGAAAACGCTTGTATCGCAGGGCCAGAACATGGTGGAGGCCCGTCATGACAGAAACCAGCACGAATTTCCCCATCCATGCCAGGCTGAGAAAGACGGTCCAGCTGCCGGCACGCTCGGCATTCGCCCAGACCAACAGAACACCGAAAATCCAGACCGCAATCATGGCCGGATTCATGATGAGTTTCAGCAGGCGGGTTTCCTGAAGCCTGAGCGTTGTATCGAGCTCGCCATCGGGAATAGCGGCGCAATGATAGACAAACAGGCGAGGCAGATAGAGCAGTCCCGCCATCCAGGCGATGACGGCCAGGATATGTAGCGCTCGTAACCAGTCATAAGCGGCTAGGATCATGACGAACTAGGCTTCCTTTGGTGCCATCGGGCATGCCGGGCATGCGACTGGACAGAGGCGTTGACCACCCGGAGGCCCGAGCCGCGTTGGAGCCGACATGGCGCCGGCAATGATATTGGCCAGCGCATCAATGAATTGGGGTGCCGTTCCCAGGGCAGGCACTCTTGTGTAGCTGCTCACGCCGCTTTCCTGGGCAAGCTCGCCATATTCCTCGTCCAGCTCGACCAGGGTTTCGATGTGGTCGGACACGAAGGCAATCGGGGTCAGCAGGATCGCCTTGCCATCGCTGCCCGCCTGGCGGACGGCATCATCGGTCGATGGTCCGATCCATTTCAGCGGGCCGACGCGGCTCTGATAGCAAACCTGCCAGTCGGCCAATTCAGGCAGCAAGGCTGCAACAGCGCTGGCGGTCTGCTCGATTTGCCATTGATAGGGGTCGCCCGCCGCTATCACTTTTTCCGGCAAACCATGGGCAGAAAACAGCAAGCGGGTGTTTTCCGGCCGGCCGGCGGCCTCCCAACTGGCCCGGATCAGTTCAGCATGGGCTTCAATGAATCCGGTTTCGATCGGATAGCAACAAACCGTATGGGTTTCAGGCCCACCAGCCTTTCGCCATGCGCCCAGTGAAGACCCGGTCGTGGTCGTGGAAAAATGCGGATAGAGCGGCAGCAAAACCGTTTCGTCCGGCTGCCAGCCAGCCACCTCTTGCGCCACGTCTTCGGTCAAGGGGTGCCAATAACGCATGGCTGGCCAGATCCGGATTTCACGGTCCGGAAAGCGCTCCGCCATCAAGGGGGCCAAAGCCTCGATCTGCCGAAGTGTTTCCGGCACGAGCGGTGATCCACCGCCCATTTTCGCGTAATTCGCGCGCGCTGACTTGGCCCGCAGGGTCGAAATCATCCAGGCCAGAAACTGCCGGACCGGTGTTGGCGCGCCGATAATAGCCGGATCCCGAAACAGATTGCGCAGGAATGGCTTTACCGCCTCGGGTCCATCGGGTCCGCCCAGATTGAACAGCACGATTGCCAGTTTTTTCTGCGTCTTGGCCATTTTCAACTCCGTCATCCGGCCGGACCTCAGGCGGATCGCCGGATCCGCGCCAGCAATTGCTCGACATGCGCGACCGGCACGTCCGGTGTGATGCCGTGACCGAGATTGAAGATATGCGGCCGTCCAGCCCAGGCTTCAAGCAAGCGGTCGACTTCGCTGTCGAGCATCGCTCCGCCGGCGCGTAGGACGGACGGGTCCAGATGCCCCTGGACCGGCAAATTATCTGGCAGAACCGAGCGCGCCCATTCAGGTTGAACCGCGGTGTCCAGCGCCAGTGCTGTAACACCGGTTTCGCGCGCATAACGCGGGTAGAGCGTTCCGGCACCGCGCGGAAAACCGATGATCGGAACATCAATTCCGGCAGCGCGGACCTGGTCGATAATCCGCCGTGTCGGTCGAATAATCACGCGTTCGAACAAGGGTTCCGGCAGACCTTCCGCCCAGCTGTCGAACAGTTTCAGCACTTCGGCGCCAGCATTGGCCTGCATGATGAGATATTCAGCCGTCGCATCGGCAATCCGGTCGAGCATGCCATCGAAGGCAATCGGGTCGCTCCAGGCCGCGACGCGGGTTGCATAGCGATCCTTCGATCCGCCGCCCTCGACCATGTAGGTCGCAACGGTCCAGGGTGAGCCGGCAAAGCCGATCAGCGTGGTGTTGTCGGGCAATTGAGGTTTGACCAGCCGCAAGGTCTCACCAATCGGTGCCAGGACCTCGGCAACACGCCCCTGGGTCAAACCCTCGAATTCTGCCGGATTGAACGGCTCGAGCTTTGGGCCCTCTCCAGTGACGAACCAGACCTTGCGACCCAGTGCGATCGGGATCAGCAAAATGTCCGCAAACATGATGGCTGCATCGAATCCGAAGCGCCGGATCGGCTGCAGCGTCACTTCGGCAGCGAGTTCCGGGGTGAAGCAGAATTCAATGAAATTGGCTGCTTTTGACCGGACCTGGCGATATTCTGCCAGATAACGGCCGGCTTGCCGCATCAGCCACACAGGTGGTGGTGTGCGGGTCTCGCCGGCGAGAACGGCGAGCAGGGGTTTTTGGGGCGAGCGTGTCATTGGGCCTGATTAGTCTTCTCTGCCCGATCATTCAATGCGGCGCTTTCACCCATATATATATATGTTTTTTTATAGTGATAATTGTAGGACCGTGAATGTCGTGAACTCAGAAACTTATCCGGTCATACCGGACAAGTCTTTCCCCGTTAATCAGGTGCCTGCATGCCTCTGTTGGTAACGCGGAAAAATTCGCTGAATCATTAAAAAACAGCGATTTAGGCGAGATACATATGTTGAATTCTTTGTGAAATCTTGTTCAAATAGCGCCGGTAAATCCAGGTTATCAGACGGTTTTTCACAGGGCTACCATTGTGGATAGACGTGTGGGTAGTACCGGGTCATACCCGGTGAAACCCACACTCCAGCGATCCGGAACGATCGCTTGGGGAAAATCGCCATACTTGTTAACAATTCGTAAACATCTTCGAGGCCCCGATCATCATGCCAACGACATCACGGCCACGGTTGAATACGTCTTTCCATATCCACATGGTTTCCGATTCGACCGGGGAAACGCTGATGGAAGTGATGCGCGCCTCGGTCGCGCAGTTCGAACACACCAACCCGCTTGAACATCTGTATGCCCTCGTGCGTTCACCGCGTCAGCTGGATCGCGTGCTGGAGGAAATTGAGGGTTATCCCGGCGTTGTTATGTACACGATCGTCAATTCCGAATTGCGCCGGGATCTGGAAACCCGCTGCGCTGATCTGGGTGTGCCGGCGATCGCCATTCTTGACCCGATGCTGGCAACCCTGAGCACTTATCTCGGGCGGGCCATGGCCAGTCGGGCGGGGGCGCAGCGGGCCCTGGACGCTGATTACTATCACCGGATGGACGCGTTGAATTTCGCCATGGCGCATGATGATGGCCAGGGCGATAATTTCGAGAATGCCGACATCATTCTTCTGGGCGTCAGCCGGACCTCGAAGACCCCGACCAGCATCTATCTGGCCCATCGTGGCTATCGCGCGGCCAATATTCCGCTTGTCCGCGGTGTACCTGCGCCGGAATTCCTGTTTTCACTGCGCAATCCATTGATCGTTGGCCTGACGGCCTCACCGGAACGCATCGTCCAGATTCGGCGCAACCGGCTTTTGACCCTGAATGAGGACCGGTCGACGGAATATATCGATGACTTTGCGGTTCGGGACGAGATCGTCGAAGCCAAGCGGCTCTACGCCAAGCATGGCTGGCCCAATATCGATGTGACACGCCGCTCGGTTGAGGAAACGGCAGCCAAGATTATCAATATGCTCAATGAAAAACGGGGCCGCAAATGACCGCCCGGCTCATCCTCGCTTCCGGAAGCCAGATCCGCCGCCAGATCCTGCAGGATGCCGGAATTGAGTTCGAGATCATCAAATCTGATGTCGACGAGGACGCGTTGAAGCAGGAACATTCAGCGCTTTCGCCTTTGGCCATGGCTGCCTTGCTGGGCCAGGCCAAGGCTGTCCAGGTGTCGATCCGGCATCCCGAGGCGCTGGTCCTGGGGGCTGACCAGACCATGGAATTCGACGGTGCGCTGCTCGACAAACTGCCCCGCCGCGATCTGGCGCGTCAGCGTCTGGCCGCCATGCGGGGCCAGCCGCATCAGCTCCATGCAGGCTTGACGCTCGCTCAAGCCGGAAAGCCTGTGTGGCAGCATCAACAGAGCTCAACGCTTTGGGTGCGCGATTTTTCCGATGCTTTTCTGGATCATTATCTGGCCCAGGCCGGTGATGAATTGACCGCCAGCGTCGGGGCATACGCTTTTGAAGGTCTGGGTGCGCAATTATTTGACCGGGTCGATGGAGATTTTCACGCCGTCCTCGGATTGCCGCTCTTGCCGGTACTGAGCGCCCTGCGCCAGCACGGCCTGCTGACGTCATGAAACCCACCGGCGCAGCCCAAATGGCCGGCGTGGCTGGCGATCCGATTGCCCACTCACTCTCACCCAGCCTGATGGCGGCGTGGATTGAGGCCGCGGGCCTGGATGCCATTTATTCGCCTTTCAGGATCGCCCGCAGCGATGCTGAAACCTTCTTTCGCGCCCTGGCCCGAACCCAGTGCGCAGGGCTCAATGTGACCTTGCCTCACAAGCAGACCGCCCTGGCTGTTGCCGATCAGGTCAGTCCGGCGGCTCGCGCCATTGGCGCTGCCAACCTCCTGACATTTCGGGATGGAATCATTCATGCCGACAATACCGATGCGACGGGATTTCTCAGCGCCCTTCAGGCTCGCGGCGTTGAGCCGGCGCGCGGACCGGCGCTGGTGCTTGGTGCCGGCGGTGCCGCCAGGGCGATCGTGTATGCCCTTGGCCAGGCCGGCGTGCCGGAGATTCGGTTGAGCAATCGGAGCCGATCGAACGCGGCCGATCTGGCGCGTGACCTGGCGCCAAACGCCCGAATTCATGACTGGGACGATCGCGACCAGGGCCTTGATGGCGTCGCACTCGTGGTCAATGCCACCTCGCTCGGGCTCTCGGGGGGCAGCGATCTCGCAATGGACTGGCACCGGGCGCCGGCCGATACTATTGCCGCGGACAGTGTCTACAAGCCCTTGCAAACCGGCTTCCTGCGCGATGCTGCTGCATGCGGGCTGGGCACGGTTGACGGGCTCGGCATGTTGATTGGTCAGGCCCGGCCGAGTTTCGAGGCCTTCTTTGGCATCAGCCCCCCGGAGCGGATTGATGCCCACGCCCTGTTGCAGGCCATGCTGGAGCCGGCATCATGAAGATCATCGGACTGACCGGTTCCATCGGCATGGGCAAATCCGCGACGGCGACGCTGATGGCGCAGGCCGGCATTCCGGTCTTCGATTCCGATGCCAGTGTGCATGCGCTCTATGCCAGGGGCGGCAAGGCGGTCGCTCCCGTCGGCGAAGCCTTCCCGGGCGTAGTGGTGGATGGTGCAATCGACCGGTCGCGGCTCTCGGCGGCGCTGCATGAGGATCCGACCGGTTTTGCGCGACTGGAGGCCATTGTTCACCCGCTTGTGCTCGAGCAACGCGAAACCTTCCTCCACAACGCCCATGAGCGGGGCGCTGATCTGGTCGTGTTTGATATTCCGCTCCTGTTCGAAACCGGCGCCCATGAACATGTCGATCATGTGCTTGTGGTTTACGCGCCCGAGGCGGAGCGCCGGGCGCGCGTCCTGCAGCGACCGGGCATGACGGAAGCGAAGCTGGACGCCATAATCGCGCGACAGCTCGATGATTCGAGCAAGCTGGCGCGGGCGGATTACCGGGTCGAGACGTCCGGCGGCCTGGATGATGCCCGGCGTCAGCTGGAGCAGATCCTGAAATCGATCCGCGAACAGGCCGGGGACTGAGGACTATGATACGCGAGATCGTTTTCGATACCGAGACCACTGGTCTGTACGCCACATCCGGCGATCGCGTTACCGAGCTGGGCTGTGTCGAGGTGATCGACTTCATCCCGACCGGCCGCACCTGGCACGCCTATGTCAATCCGCAGCGCATGACGCCGAAAGAAGTCGTCGAGATCACCGGATTGACCGACGCCTTCCTGGCGGACAAGCCCCTGTTTTCGCAGATTGCCGAGGAATTCATTGAATTTGTCGGTGATGCCGGACTGGTCGCGCACAATGCGCCTTTCGACCGCGGCTTCATCAATATGGAACTCGAGCGGCTCGGGCGTCCGGGCTATCCCGAGGCGCGCTTCAAGGATACGGCACGGATCGCACGGGCCAAATTCCCCGGCTCCTATGTTTCCCTCGACGCCTTGTGCAAACGCTTCGATATCTCGCTGGAAAGCCGCGAAAAACACGGCGCGCTGATTGATGCCCAATTGCTCGCCGAGGTCTATCTGGAGCTTTCCGGCGGGCGCACCCGCGCGCTGGACCTCAGTGGTCAGGGCGAGGCCGGGCCGGGCGAGGTCGCCTTCCCGCCGCAGGCTGCGCGGCCAAGTCCGCTCAACCGGGGCCAGACAGAATCAGAGCGCGCCGCCCATGCCGCCTTCATCGAGGAGCTGGGCGAAAACGCGCTCTGGAAAAAACTGACGATCGGCCGAAGCTGATCGAAGCGTTTTAATTGCCCGCTTCAGGGGCGCCATTGCCATTGGTGTCGGCGCCCGGGACTGCTGCAGCACGCTTCAGCATTTGCTGACGATAGAGACCCGCGAAATCAACCGGATCCAGCATGAGCGGCGGGAAGCCACCATCGCGCGTCGCGTCGGCCAGGACACGGCGTGCGAACGGGAAAAGCAGACGTGGACATTCGATCAGCAAGAAGGGCTCGCGATCCGTGTCAGCGACATTGGCCAGCTGGAACAGGCCGCCATAGGCCAGCTCGGTGATAAAGATGACACCGCCATCTTCACGGGCGGCATTGGCGGAAATATTAAGCACGACTTCGAAAGCGCCTTCGCTGACGGTACGGGCCTGGACGTCAATCGCCAGATCAATTCCGGGAGCCTGGGCATTGCGCAGGGACTCCGGCGCGCCCGGGTTTTCGAAGGACAAATCCTTGACATATTGCGCGAGAATGCGCAGCTGCGGCGGGAGTGGCGGCGTATTCTCGGCAGGCGTGGATGGCGTGTCGGTCATGAAAATCCCCACAGGACGGGCGTCGGTGATACGGTCGTGACCAGAATGGCCACACGAAACAAGGCGCGCCGGTTAGCATGCGGGCCGGGCCGGAGCAAGCATGCCGGGTTTCAGCGACATGGCTGACGGCTGGAAAAATAGCGGCTATATCTGATCAGCATTCCCTACCGGCCCAATCGAGCGGCGACAATCACATGTTTGAACTTCTATCCACCCTCATCTTTGCCGGCATCGCGATTTTCATCGCGTTCCGCCTCTACTCGACCCTCGGCCGGCGCGAGGGGCATATGGAAGCACCCCCGGCGAGTGATCCGAATACCCGTCCATCCCTGTCTGATGTGCCGCAAAGCCATTTGCGTCCGGCCTTTGAAGGGCGTGCTGCGGCAGGCCTCGAGGCGATCGCGGCGGTAGATACCAGCTTTGACCCCGAGAGCTTCGCCAGTGGTGCCCGGGCGGCCTATACGATGATCGTCGAAGCCTTTGCCAAGGGCGATCTGGCGGCGTTGCGGCCACTGCTCGCTGACAAGGTTTATCAGCGCTATGCCGATGCCATCGCGGCGCGGAATGAGCGCAAGGAAAGTGTCCGCACCGAGATCGAGCGCATCAAATCCGCCGAGATCAGCGAAGCCTCCCATGAGGGGCATACGGCGCGGGTCAAGGTCAGCTTCGAGGCTGAAATCGCTACGGAAACCCTCGGCGAAAACGGTGAGCGCGTGTCCGGTGACCTGGCCACTTTGAACACGGTGCGCGAGAATTGGGTGTTTGAGCGCCGTACCGATAATGTCAATCCGAACTGGGTCCTGACCGGTGTGGCGGCGGTATAGCCCGGCCGCCTGTCTGATCGCGCTGTCACTGGCAGCGTGTCAGCCGGCGCCCTTTCCCCAACCCGAACCCGAGCCGGAACCCCCTGTAGAACAAGCGCTCCCGGCCGGCCTTCAATTATTGCCGGCGCATTGGGATGCGCTCTCCGGCTGGACGGATGCCGATATGCGACCCGCGCTGGGGGCCTTCCTGCGCTCCTGCGAACGGCTCGACAATCGCAATGATTCCGAACCCTTGAGTCCGAGAGCGCCGTGGGCCGGCCAGGTCGGTGACTGGCGGGCGGCCTGTACGGCGGCGGCCATGACCGGACCGAGCGCCGAAGCGGCGCGGGCGACGTTTGAGGCTTTCTTTGCACCGGTACGGGCGATCGCGCTCGATGAGGCGGGGGCGGCCCTTGGCGATACCGGTTTGCTGACAGGGTATTACGAACCCTATGTCGAAGTGCGCGACGAAGCGGACAATGAATTCAGCCAGCCCTTGCGGCGGCGGCCCGGGGATCTGGTTTCGGTGGATCTGGGTCTGTTTGAATCCGATCTGGCGGGGCGGCGGATTGTTGGCCGGGTCAATGACGGGTCTTTGGTCCACTATTATAACCGGGCCGAGATCGAGGTGGATAATCGCGGCGAGATTTTCGCCTGGGGCCGGCCGATTGACGTGTTCTTCCTGCAGATCCAGGGGTCGGGCCGCCTGGTCGATGCCGGGGGTAATCAGAGCCGTGCGGCCTTTTCGGCGCATAATGGTCTGCCCTATCGCTCAATTGGCCGCGAATTGATCGAACGTGGTGAGTTGCAGGCGCATGCGGCCTCAAAAGCGGGCATTGAAGCCTGGCTGAACCGCAATGGCAGCGCCGCGACGGCGGAATTATTCTCGGTCAATCCGCGCTATGTTTTCTTTGAAACACAAGACCTTACCGACCCGTCACTGGGGCCGCGCGGCTCGTCCGGGGTGGCGCTGACGCCGATGGCCTCGATTGCGGTCGATCCGGCCTTTCATGCCTGGGGCGTCCCGGTCTGGCTGGCCGCTGATCTGCCGGATATGCCTGCCTGGACAGGGCTGGTCATTACCCAGGATGGGGGCGGCGCGATCAATGGGCCGCTGCGCGGTGATTTCTTCTGGGGCTGGGGCGAGACCGAGGAACGGCGCGCCGGGACGACGCGGGCCCAGGCGCAATGGACTGTTTTACTTCCGGTTTCCGTCGCCCAGCGCATCGTCGACGCGACGCCGCCGGCCTGATCGGATGGCTCGCAAACGCTCCCTGCGTCCGGAAGAAAAGGCGATCTGGCGCAAGATTGCGCAGTCGACCAGGCCGCTTTCACCGGAGCGGATGGAGCGGCTGGACGATCCGGAACCCGTTGAACCGGAAGTCAAAAAACCCGCACCTGACAAGAAGCTGACACTCAAGCACAGCCATTTTCCCCACCCCCATACCCAGCCAAAACTGCCGGCTCTGCCGGTTGACCGGGGCGGTGAGAAACGGGTGCGAAAAGGGCGTCTGGAGATTGACGGGCGGATTGATCTACATGGTTTGACGCAGGATATGGCGCTGAGAACATTGCGCAATTTTCTGGCGATGGCGTATCGCGATGGCTATAAAACCGTGCTGGTCATCACCGGCAAGGGGTTCAAGGCGCGTGAACGCGAGAGCGAGCCCTGGGAAAACCATGAAGAGCCGGGCGTGCTGCGGCGCAAGCTTCCGGAATGGCTGGGGAATCCTGAGTTTCGTCAGTGGGTGTCAGGGTATGCGGCGGCGCATTTGCGCCATGGTGGCGGCGGCGCTTTTTACGTCACCATGCGGCGCGTGAAGCCGTAAATCGACCACTTGGCAGGCCTGCTGCAACCTTGCCACAAGCCTGCTCCTGGTCGGCCACAGGCCTCCGGCTGACTGGCGGCTGTCCCGCCATAGTCCCGCGCGCCCCGTCTATTGGAGGCGATTCGTGCTCCAGACGACCGGATCCGGTTCTCGACAGGAGCTCCGGCAGGCACTCCGGGCTTCGCAAGTAAATCAGAGGATGAATTTCGACAGATCGACATTCTTCGCCAGATTGCCGACATGCTCCGCGACATAATCGGGATCGATCACAATCGTCTCGCCATCGCGGTCGGAGGCGGTGAATGAAATCTCCTCGACCAGTTTTTCCATCACCGTCTGCAAACGCCGGGCGCCGATATTTTCCACCGAGGCATTGACCTGGTGGGCGAGCGAGGCGAGCGCGTCGATCGCCTCGTCGGTGAAATCGAGCGTCACGCCTTCCGTGCCCATCAGCGCGACATATTGCCGGATCAGGCTGGCTTCCGGTTCGGTCAGGATGCGTTTGAGATCGGCTTCGCTGAGCGCGCTCAATTCGACGCGGATTGGCAGACGGCCCTGCAGCTCGGGCAGCATGTCGGAGGGTTTGGCCAGGTGGAAGGCGCCCGAGGCGATAAACAGGATATGGTCGGTCTTGATCACGCCATGCTTGGTGGTCACCGACGTGCCCTCGATCAGCGGCAGGAGATCGCGCTGCACGCCTTCGCGCGAGACGTCGGCACCGCGGGCATCGGAACGGCCGACAATCTTGTCGATCTCGTCGAGAAACACGATGCCGTCCTCCTCCGCCAGCTTGATGGCGTCGGCGGTGATGGCGGCATCATCGAGCAATTTGTCGGCTTCCTCGGCCAGCAGCGGCTCATAGGCTTCGCGCACCTTCATGCGCACGGTTTTCGTCTTCTTGCCGAAACCCTTGCCCAATATATCGCCGAGATTGATCACGCCGGCGCCGCCACCGGGCATGCCGGGAATATCCATCATCGGCATGCCGGGACTGTCATTGAGCTCGATCTCGACATCCTTGTCGTCCAGCTCACCCTCGCGCAGCCGCTTGCGAAAACTCTCGCGCGTCGCAGGGCTGGCGCCGGGACCGACCAGCGCATCGACCACGCGGTCCTCGGCCCGGGCTTCGGCCTGGGCCTTGACCGCCTCGCGGCGGTTTTCGCGCACCAGGGTGATGGCGACTTCCACCAGGTCGCGGGCGATCTGGTCGACATCGCGGCCGACATAGCCAACCTCGGTAAACTTGGTCGCCTCGATCTTGATGAAGGGCGCGCCGGCCAGGCGTGCCAGGCGGCGCGAGATCTCGGTCTTGCCGACGCCCGTGGGCCCGATCATCAGTATATTCTTCGGCATCACCTCTTCGCGCAGACCCGGATCCAGCTGACGCCGGCGCCAGCGATTGCGCAGGGCAATGGCGACCGCCTTCTTGGCATCGCCCTGGCCGACAATATGCCGGTCGAGCTCGGAAACGATTTCGCGGGGGGTAAATTCGGTCATGATCGGTTTCGCATTTGGCTTGGCTTCGACCACCATGTAATCAGGCAATAGCGATGAAACCAGTGCTGAAAGGCATTTACCGACATGAAGAGCGCTCCACAACGCCCCCGCTTCCATCTTGCCTTCCCCGTCGACGATCTCGCCGCGGCGCGCGCCTTCTATGGCACCATCATGCAATGCGAGGAGGGCCGCTCAAGTGAGGCCTGGGTCGATTTCAATTTCTACGGCCACCAGATCGTCGCCCACCTCGCCCCCGAAGAATGCCAGCCGGTCGCCACCGGCGGTGTCGACGGCAAGGCCGTCCCGGTCCGCCATTTCGGCTTGCTGATGGACTGGACCGCCTGGGAAGCCCTCGCGGCACGCTTCGAAGCGGCCGGTGTCGAGTTCATCATCGAGCCCTATGTGCGTTTCAAGGGCGAGCCGGGCGAGCAGGGGACATTCTTCCTGCGCGACCCGGCGGGGAATGCGCTGGAGTTCAAGTGTTTTCGGGATGAGGCGGGGATTTTTGCGCGGGGGTAGGGGGCAGAGTGGCGACGCTTTAGTGAGAGCGGTATTGTGTCGAGTGAATCCCGCTGCCTTCGCCCTTCTAAACTGGGTTTCATTGCCTCTGCGACCCTAGTGGGTTTTGGCGGTCGCTCGATACGCTTCATGCCGTGGAGGCGTAGAGGGGGCATTGAGTCCCGAACACCTAGCTGAGAGAAGAACTCTCAGCTAGGTGCGCATAGAGCGCAGTTTATTCGGGCTCATGAGAGCCAGTGAACGCCCGTCAACTCATAGTGAAACTGTTCGTAAAGCTCAGCTTCTTCAGGTGTCAGCTTACCGTCCGCGCGAATTAGTTCATGAGCCGCAATCAGAAACTTTTCCAAGGTATCCACTGGCCCTGACCGAAGGCTATCTAGCGCCTCATCCATTTGGCTGAGCGTCGGTTTCAAGCGCCGGTAGGTGCGCCCTAAGCGGTCGCATTCCTCTAGCGAGAGTCTGTCGCTTAGCTGTCCGCAATGTCGGCAAATCACCCCCAATTCGTCCGGATGCATGTAACCGTCGCACCGCGACAGGCCGGCTAGAAGGATCGCATGGGGCCTGGCTCTGTCACGGGCCGCTCGCAATCTGGCAGAATCGACATCGGCCACAGGCGCTTTCACGCTGATGTCTAAGTCCAGTGTTTCGAGCAAAAAAGGTGCCGGTTCGTGAACTTCTCCATCGTAATCGATGCAGCACTGGATACGGTCAATCCGGAAAGAGCGCGGCGCATTGCGATGGTGGCAAATGGCCCAGAGGGACGGGTCGCCATGATCGTTGTACTTTACCGAGAGGACGGAAATCGGGCGGCGCGATTCCCTGTTCTTTGTATCAATGTATTCGATCATGAAGGACTGCCCCTCGAACGCGATCTCTCTCGCGAAAGGTTGTGTTTCTTGGGCATCTTCTTCGGGGAGCACTGCGGGCTGGGGCTCTAGAGCCCGGGCGTCGTTGGGCCGCCAACCAGTATAGAACTTCCCCCAATCCATTCCCATTGCAGCCACCTCAATCTTCAGAGGCGTCACTCTAACGGGAAGTTGCCGGAAAAACACCATTGAATTGAGCGGTCACGCGTTCCCGTTCGCCGTTTCCTCACCACCGCCTAATATTCCGTCACCCTGACGAAGGTCAGGGCCCAGTTCACAGGGCTCTTTCGCTTCGGGAGTTCGCGCTATTCTCGTTGGGTTGAGTTTGAAACTGGGTCCTGACCTTCGTCAGGATGACGGTTTGGGGGCGTGGTGTCTGGTTGGGCAGCGCTTCAAACCACCTGACCGCATCTCTTCCCACACTCCTTCCCCCGGAACAGGTCCGGGGGAATTGAGCTGCTTGGGGAATGGGTTGGTCGCTGCAGTTCTGCGCCCGCCACCCGGCTCGCTTTGCTCGCCGCCCCTCCGACATCCTTCGCCAGGGCGAAGGACGTCACCTCCCCGGCTTCGCCAGGGAGGAAAGGCGTGGCGCCTGGCTTTCTTCCCCGCTTGACGGGGAAGTGGGCTGACGCGTAGCGGCAGGTCGAAGGGGCCGCAGCCAGCGGCTGCGGGTGGCGGGATCTCGGCACGGGTTTTGGGTGAGGCGCCCCCCCGCTACCCCGCCGTCAGCGTCTCGATCGTCAAATTCTCATTGGTGTAGATGCAGACCTCGGCGGCGATGGCCATGGCCTTGCGGACGATGATTTCCGGGTCGGCTTCATAGTCGAGCAGGGCGCGGGCGGCCGAGCTGGCATAATTGCCGCCGGAACCGACGGCGACGACGCCATGTTCCGGTTCGAGTACATCGCCGGCACCGGTCAGCACGAAGGTGGCGCTGGTGTCGGCGACGATCAGCATGGCGTCGAGCTTGCGCAAGTAGCGGTCGGTGCGCCAGTCCTTGGCCAGTTCGACGCACGCGCGCGCCAATTGTGAAGGATATTGCTCGAGCTTGGCTTCGAGGCGTTCGAACAGGGCGAAGGCGTCGGCGGTCGAGCCGGCAAAACCGGCGACGACCTTGCCGTCGGCGAGACGGCGGACCTTCTTGGCATTGCCCTTCATCACGGTCGGGCCGAAGGAGACCTGGCCGTCACCGGCGATGACGACGGTTTTGCCCTTGCGCACGGCGAGAATGGTGGTGCCGCGCCATTGCGTGGCGTCAGTGGATGAAGGTCTGGACATCGGCGTCTCCGTCAAACTGCAGAGACAGATGTGGCCGCAGCCGCCGCCGCGATCAAGCCCTCAGACCATTGGCCGTCTCAGCCCGGCTTATTCGGAAACCGCGCGTCTGGCCGAACCACCTTCTGTATATTCGACGAAATCATGGGCCGGCATCGGGCGGGCAAACAGATAGCCCTGGGCCAGGGTCGCGCCCTCTGCGCGCAGCATTTCGAACTGTTCCCGGGTCTCGATACCTTCAGCGACGGTTTGCAGCTTCAACGCCTTGGCCATGGCCAGGATGGTCTCGACCACGACGCGGGCGTGCGGATCTGTGGTCATGTCGCGGACAAAGCTCTGGTCGATCTTGAAGACGTCAAACGGCATCCGCGTCAGATAGGAGAGCGAAGAATGGCCGGTGCCGAAATCATCAATGGCGAAATTGACGCCGCGATCCCGCAGGGGCTGAACCTGAACGATGGCGCGCTCGGGATTTTCCATCGCGATCGACTCGGTCAGTTCCAGCTCGAGCAGGTGTGGCGGCAGGTCGGCCAGTTCCAGCGCGTGCAGCACGGATTCCGAGAAGCCTTCACGCTCGAATTGCATCGCCGAGACATTGACGGCCACCGGGATCTCGATACCCAGTGTGCGCCAGCGGGCGGCTTCGATACAGGCAGCGCGCAAGACCCAGTCGCCAATCTCGCCGATCAGGCCGCATTCCTCGGCCGCCTCGATGAAGGCGCCCGGCGATAACAGGCCGGCGGTCGGGTGTTGCCAGCGCACCAGGGCCTCGGCCCCGGCGACAGCGCCGGTCTTCATGTCGATCTTGGGCTGGTAGAAGACCACCAGCTGGTCCTTGAGGACAGCGTCGCGCAGCTCGTTTTCCAGCACCAGGCGCTCGAAGGCGGACTGGTTCATGGCCGATTCGAAGAAGCGGGCCGAGGAACCGCCATCGCGCTTGGCATGTGCCATGGCCAGGTCGGCATGGCGGATCAGGGATTCCGGATCGGCCCCGTCCTGCGGGAAGACGGCAATCCCGATCGACACACCCAGGAAGACCTGGTGACCGGAGATTTCAAACGGCAGGCGGATGGCATCGACCAGTTTATTGGCAATCCGGGCTGCGTCGGCCGGTTCGTCAATCTCGGGCAGGAGCACGGTGAATTCATCACCGCCCAGGCGCGCCACCAGGCTCGGTTCGCCATTGCGGCCGGCTGCGAGATCGCACCCACGGGTCACTTCCGACAGGCGCCGCGCGACCATTTCGAGCATGCGGTCGCCTTCGCCTATGCCCAGGCTGTCATTGACGCGCTTGAAACGGTCGAGATCGAGGAAGAGGACGGCGCCGGTCTTGCCTTCTTCGAGCGCCTTGCGAGAGACCCGTTCGGTCTCCTTGCGGAAGCGTTCGCGATTGGGCAATTCGGTGACCAGGTCGACATAGGCCAGGCGGTGGATACGTTTCAGATTTCCGTCGAGGCGCGCAAACATGCGGTTGAAGGCATTCGCGAGCACTTCCAGCTCATCACCGGAGCGAACATCAATGCGCATGTCGAGGGTTTTTGACGAGGCCAGCCGCGCAGCATCGGTCAGGGTCTGAACCGGTTTCAGCGCCCGTCCCACGATCAGGGCGGCCAGCGGCAGGAAAATCCCCAACGCGAACAGGGCGATCAATGTCTGGCGCTGGATGGCAGCATTGCGCGAGCGCACCAGTTCCGTCAGCTCCTGACTGGCAAATACAACCCCGACCAGGCGGCGTGAAGACGTATAGATCGGAACGGCGACTTCCAGCGTCGTGGAACCGAGGGCTGCCCGGCGATCGCCGGCGCCCAGCGCCATGACGGCCAGGTCGGACTGAACCAGGCGTTCCGGCTCCAGACCTTCAGCAAAGGCGCTGCCCAGAACTTCACGACGATTATTGATCGCATAGACTGCGGACAGGTTGAGCCCGGCCAGCATTTCGGTGAGGTAGCCCTGAATAAAATCGACATCATTGCCGGCGAATGCGACGGCCATCCGGTCGGTGGTCGCTTGCAATCTTGCGATCGAGCTTTCGGCCAGCAGATTGCGGGTTTCGCGCTGGGCCGCGATATTCTCCAGCGTCATCAGCATCAATGTGGTCGCAAAAATCAGCATGCCGGTGAGAAGCGTGAACTTCATCACCAGTGATCGCATTACACGCGATATCGCCTTGCGGATGGGTGCCATGTCTGCCCCTGATCGCGACCTTTTCAGATCGCGCCTACACCATCAAAACCTCTGGCATGACACGAAGTCCGCCAGTTCTCAGGGAGCAGAATGGGGGCAACCACTTGAATTGTGGTTAAAATGCCGGACAATTTTCATTAAGAATTGAATCGAATTTACGGCCAAGCCTTACTCAAAAGGGATTCCGGCCTCTTCGGCGAGTGTTTTAAGACTGCATTCAGGGCGCGCACCGAAGTGAGAAATGATTTCTGCGGCGCAAATAGCCCCCATCCGGCCGGATTCCGCCAGATTTCTGTCCTGGGCGAGGCCAAGCAGGAAGCCGGCGGCAAACAGGTCGCCCGCGCCTGTCGTGTCAATCAGTTCGGCCACAGGCTCGGCCTCGATGGTGATTGTTTCCCCGTCACGCAACAAGACGGCACCCTTGTCGCTTCGCGTCACGGCGGCGATCGCGACGTCGCGGCGGCACATCTCGATCGCGGCGTCAAAATCATCGGTTTCGTAGAGCGCGGTGATTTCGGCCTCGTTGGCGAGCAGAATATCGATGTGATTGGCGACGAGATGGCGGAAGGCGGCGCGGTGGCGTGCGACGCAGAATGTGTCCGACAGGGTCAGCGCGGTCTTGCGGCCGGCGGCTGCGGCCAGTTCGGCGGCGCGGACATAGGCGCGCTTGGCCTCCTCGCGATCAAACAGATAGCCTTCCAGATAGACGATGCTCGACGCGCGCAGTGCGTCGGCACCAGCTTCGACATCCTCTTCGGTCACCAGGGCTGCAGCGCCCAGGAAGGTCGACATGGACCGGCCGGCGTCGGGCGTGACATTGATCAGGCAGCGCGCGGTCGCCGGACCGCCCTTCAGCGGGGTGGAGGCGAAATCAACGCCGATGGCGCGGATGTCATGACTGAAAATCTCGCCCAGCTGGTCATCGGCGACCTTGCCGATATAGGCGGCGCGTCCACCGAGCGAGGCGATGCCGGCCACTGTGTTGGCGGCTGACCCACCCGAGGCCTCCTTGCCCGGCTGCATCCGCTCATACAGGGTGCGGGCGCGCTCTTCATCGATCAGCGTCATCGCGTCGCGGGCAATACCCTCGGCGGCGAGGAAGGCGTCGGTGGCCGGCGACAACACGTCGACAATGGCATTTCCAACGGCAAGAACGTCAAAGCGGGTCGCGGTCATGGCGGGTCTCTCGATCATTAAGGTTAAGCCCGGCTGGGCTGGCGGGCTGCCTCGCGGGCTCAATCTGGGTTAACCCCGACCGCGCCATACAGCAAGACTTGCGGGCATTGCCATTCCCGATTACGAGCGCCCCATGAAACATGTCGCTTTTCTCTCCGCCGCCTGCATGCTCAAGGACAATCCCGAAGCCCGCAAGGATTATTGGGAATATGATCTCGAGATCTCCGCCCTGGCACCAGCCTGCCGTGAAGCCGGTATCGAGCTGGTCACGCGTATCTGGGATGATCCGGATCTTGACGCTTCGCAATATGATGGCGCGGTGATCGGTACCTGCTGGGACTATATGCAGAAACCCGAAGCCTTCGCGGCTGCGCTGGAAAGCATGGCTGGCAAGACTCGCCTGCTGAATCCGATCGAAATCTTTCGCTGGAACCAGCGCAAGACCTATCTCAAGGACCTGGCGGCGCGCGGCGCGCCGATGATCCCGACGCTCTGGGCCGATCGTGCTGACGCGGCGACCATTGAGGGTGCATTTGACGCGCTGGGGAGCGACGACATCATCGTCAAGCCGGTGGTCGGCGCCGGCGCCTGGCGCCAGGCCCGAATCCGGCGTGGTGAAACCCTGCCAGAGGCGGAAAAGCTGCCAATCGCCGAATGCATGATCCAGCCTTTTCTGCCAGCCGTGTCGGAAGAGGGCGAATACGCCTTTCTTTTCTTCGGTCGCGAGTTTTCCCATTGCGCCCGCAAGGTGCCAGCCAAGGGCGATTACCGGGTGCAGTCGGAATATGGCGGGCGTGAAGAGATCCATATCCCGACCGATGAAGAGCGGGCGCTGGCGCAAGCCGTGATCGATTGTGTCGACGGCGATCTCCTCTATGCCCGCGTCGACATGCTGCGCGGCCTCGATGGCCAGCTGGCCCTGATCGAGCTGGAATTGATCGAACCCTATCTCTATCCCGAACAGGGGCCGCAGATGGGTGCCGCCTTCGCGCGGGCGCTGAAGGCGCTGATTTAGACCCGACCCGCCATAATCTGGCCGTCACAACGCGATTGCATGGCGTCTGGTTCTGCAACGGGGTTGATGATGCGTGTTCTTCTTCTGGCTTTGACAGCGCTTGCCCTGTCGGCCTGCGCCACGACGCAATCTGGCCCCGGCCCGACCGGCCCGGGGTCAACGGGGCCGGCCTGGACCGAGATCGAGATTGTCGAGGGCGCATGTTACGGCTTCTGCCCGATCTACACCATCACCGTCACGCCTGATGATCGCTATACGCTGAATGGCGAGCGTTTCACCCGCCATGACGGCCAGACCAGTGGTCGCCTGGAGGCCGGCAGTTTTCAGCGCCTTGCCGCGATCCTGCAGGCACACGGTGCCGCCGCCCTGCCCGCCGATATCACGATGAATAATCCAGCCGCCTGTGGCCGCACCATGATGTCGGATCTGCCCGATTTCCGGCTGGGGCTGACAGGCCCGGCCGCCCGGCAGGATATTGTCTGGTATCCGGGTTGTGCGGACTCGCCGTATCGGGAGGCGCTATCGCAGATCCGCGATCAGGTGCGGGTGGCGTATCAGTACGAGACCTTGATCGTGCCGAAACGCTAGGCTCCCTTCGGCGCCGGCGTCTTGTCCTTGAAGCGGCAGAGGTCGGCGATCGGGCAACGCCAGCATTCCGGCTTTCTCGCCTTGCAGACATAGCGCCCGTGCAGGATCAGCCAGTGATGCGCGCCCTTCATATAGGCGGGCGGCACGATCTTCATGAGCCGCGCCTCGACCTCGTCAGGATTCTTGCCCGGCGCCAGTCCGGTGCGATTGCCGACGCGGAAGATATGGGTGTCGACGGCAATGGTCTCCTCGCCGAAGGCCTCATTGAGCACGACATTGGCGGTCTTGCGCCCGACCCCGGCCAGCGCTTCCAGCGCGGCGCGGTCATGCGGCACCTGGCCGCCATGGCGGTCGACCAGCTGTTGCGACATCAGGATCGCGTTCTTCGCCTTGTTGCGGAACAGGCCGATCGTCTTGATGCGGTCGCGGACATGGTCCTCGCCCAGAGCCAGCATTTTCTCCGGCGTATCGGCCTCCTCGAACAGGCGCTTCGTCGCCTTGTTGACCCCGACATCGGTCGCCTGCGCCGAGAGCGCGACGGCGACGAGCAGAGTGAAGGGGTTCACATAGTCCAGCTCGGTCTTCGGGTCGGGACGGTCCTGGGCCAGGCGGGCGAAGATATCGAGCGCCTGCTCACGGGTCAGACCACGCGGGGCGCGTTTGGCGGGTTTTCTGGTTGGCGTCTTGCTCATGGTGCCCTGTCTAGCGCAGGCCGGAGGTCAGCGTCATGCCGTTTCTTGCGCTAGCGCGCTGTCGCAGCCAGCAGCCAGATCGCGACGCCGACCAGCAGCAGCGACAAGGCGCGCTGAAAGACGCGGTGACGGGCGGGGTCGTTGAGGAAATGGCGGGCACTGCCGGCCAGCAGTACAATCGCGATATGGATGGCCGTGGCGATTGCGACGGAAATCACCGCCAGCAGGGCCGCCTGGATCGCGACCGGTTTGGCCGGATCGATAAATTGCGGGAAGACGGCGACATAGAAAAGCGCGGCCTTGGGGTTGAGCGCATTGATCAGGAAGCCGCGGGCGAAATAGCGCATCTTGCTCTGATGGTCCGGGGCCTCCTGGCGGGTATTGGCCTTGCGCCAGCCTTCCAGGCCGAGATAGAGCAGAAAACCCACGCCCGCCCAGCGCAGGCCCTGATACAGCCAGTCATAGCGCTCAATCACCGCGCCGAGCCCCAGCGCCGCCGCTGCCGCGATCACGGTCAGGCCGAGCGCAATGCCCGCCACCGCCGCCAGGCCCGCCCGGCGGCCTTCACTGACGCTGAGCACGGCCAGCCAGGCCATATTCGGGCCGGGCGTCAGCTCGATCACCAGCACGGTGAAGGCGAAGGCGAGAAGGGCGGTGATTTCGATCATGTCGTCTGACTAGGCAAATGGATGCGCGGCGTCACCTGTTCTTGCAGGCCTGGCCTGCCGAGGTCCGGTTCGCCCAAATCGTCTCAGATCAAGAGTTTTTCTATACCCTGTGAGCATGAAATCGATTGGAGTTATGGCTAAAGGCGCTGCATCATCCAATCATAGCGTCAGAGCGTAGGACCCCCTCAATTCAATCTGGACCCTGATCGGAGATCAATATGGACGGCGAGAGCAAATGCCCGGTAATGGGCGCATCCCAGCGACACACAGCGGCCGGTACGGCCAATAATGGAGATTGGTGGCCCGAGCAGCTGAACCTGCAAATCCTCCGCCAGAATTCCAGCCTTGCCAACCCGCTCGACCCCGATTTCGATTATGCCGAGGCGTTCAAGAGCCTCGATCTCAAGGCGGTCAAGCAGGATCTCTACGCCCTGATGACGGATAGCCAGGACTGGTGGCCGGCTGATTACGGCCATTACGGTCCCTTCTTCATCCGCATGGCCTGGCATAGTGCCGGCACCTATCGCATCAGCGATGGCCGCGGCGGCGCCGGTTCCGGCTCGCAACGCTTTGCACCGCTCAATAGCTGGCCCGACAATGTCAATCTCGACAAGGCGCGCCGCCTGCTCTGGCCGATCAAGCAGAAATACGGCAAGAAGATTTCCTGGGCGGACCTGATGGTGTTGGCCGGTAATTGCGCCCTGGAATCAATGGGCTGCCCGACCTTCGGCTTCGCCGGTGGCCGCAGTGATATCTGGGAGCCGGAGCAGGACATTTATTGGGGGCCCGAGAGCACCTGGCTTGGCGATGAGCGCTATAGCGGCGACCGCGATCTGGAAAACCCGCTCGCGGCCGTGCAGATGGGCCTGATCTACGTCAATCCGGAGGGCCCGAACGGCAATCCCGACCCGGTCGCATCCGGCGGTGATGTGCGCGACACCTTTGCCCGCATGGCGATGGATGATGAAGAGACCGTGGCGCTGGTCGCCGGCGGCCATACTTTCGGCAAATGCCATGGTGCCGGCGATGCCGGCCTGGTCGGCGCTGAACCCGAGGCGGCCTCGATCGAGCAGCAGGGGTTGGGCTGGAAGAGCAGTTTTGGCAGCGGCAAGGGTGCCGATGCGATCGGCAGCGGTATTGAAGGCGCCTGGAAAGCCAATCCGACGAAGTGGGATATGGGCTATCTCAACGTGCTGTTCAAATATGAGTGGGAGCTGTCGAAGAGCCCGGCCGGCGCCCATCAATGGCATCCCAAGGATTGCGAAGAGGCCGATATGGTCGTCGACGCTTTCGATCCGTCGAAGAAGCATCGGCCAATGATGACCACGGCCGATCTCTCGCTTCGCTTTGACCCGATCTATGAGCCAATTGCGCGCCGCTATCAGCAAAACCCGCAGGCCTTCGCTGACGCCTTTGCCCGCGCCTGGTTCAAGCTGACCCATCGCGATATGGGTCCGGTCTCGCGCTATCTCGGGCCGGAAGTCCCGTCCGAGGAGCTGATCTGGCAGGATCCTGTCCCCGACGCCGATCAAAAGCCGATCGGCGACAAGGATGTCGCCGCACTGAAGGCGAAGATCCTCGCCTCCGGTCTCACCACGGCCCAGCTGGTCCAGACCGCCTGGGCGTCGGCGTCGACTTTCCGCGGTTCGGACATGCGCGGCGGCGCCAATGGTGCCCGCATCCGGCTCGCGCCGCAGAAGGATTGGGCGGTCAACCAGCCGGCCGAGCTCTCACAGGTGCTCGCAAAGCTGGAGGAGATCCGCAAAGCCTTCGGCGAGACGAAAATCTCCATGGCCGATCTGATCGTGCTCGGCGGGTGTGCAGCGGTTGAAGCGGCGGCCAAAAAGGCCGGGCATGATGTCACCATGCCCTTCACGCCGGGCCGCACGGATGCGTCACAGGCGCAGACCGATATCGACTCCTTTGAACCGCTGGAGCCCAGATCGGACGGTTTCCGGAATTATCCGGGCAAGACGGCCGACCGGCCAGCCGAGGAATTGCTGGTCGACAAGGCCCAATTGCTCACCCTGACAGCACCGGAAATGACGGTTCTGCTGGGCGGCATGCGTGTGCTCGGCGGTAATTTTGGCGGCACCAAGCATGGCGTCTTCACAGACCGGCCCGGTACGCTCAGCAATGACTTCTTCGTCAACCTGCTCGATATGGGCACGACATGGGAGCCGGTCGCCGGATCCGATGTGCTATTCGAAGGGCGTGACCGCAAGACCGGCCAGGTCAAATGGACCGGGACACGCGTCGATCTCGTCTTCGGTTCCAATTCGCAATTGCGCGCCCTGGCCGAGGTTTACGCGTCTTCGGACTCGAATGCCTCCTTCGTGCGTGATTTCGTCAAGGTTTGGGACAAGGTGATGAATCTGGATCGCTTCGATCGGGCCTGATCCATCTGGCCTCAATCAATCTATGATGCAGGAGAAGAGCGGGCCAGACGGTCCGCTCTTTTCTTTTTGGCGGGCCGCCCCGGCTTGGCCTGCGATGAAACGCCACCTGTCGCGCCGGGCCAGGCCGGGCTTGAATGGTGTCATGACAAGTCTTGTCGAAACCTGGCCCGCCTCCAGCGATGGCCATGAAGCGGCTACCGGCCCCTTCACCATGGATGCCGAGCTCGCGCCCAATCGTTCCCTGCCCAACCCGGCCTTCACCGTGTTGATGCTGACACTGGCGGCGGTCTCGTTCTTCTCCGGCATTCTCTTTGTCTCGATGGGGGCCTGGCCGGTCATGCCGTTTTTCGGGCTCGATGTCCTGCTGGTCTGGCTCGCTTTCCGGGTGTCCTATCGCGATGGCCGGATGCGCGAATATGTCCGCGTTGATGCGCGCGATATCGAGGTGACGCGCCAGCACCCGACCGGCCATGTCCGCCGCTACCGCCTGCCGACCGGCTGGTCGATGCTGCGTCATAGCAATGCCGGCAAGCATGACGCCCAGGTCGCCATTGGTTCGCACGGCCGCTGGCTGGTGCTGGGCACATTCCTCAGCCCGAAGGAGCGCGATGAGTTTGCCGCCGCGCTGGGGGCGGCGATTGATGTCGCGCGCCGGTTCGAGCCGCAAGAACCGGGTGGCGAGCTGGCGTAACCGGCCTAAACTCCGCCCCATGACCGCTGAAATCTACACCCTCGACGCTGCTGCCCGCGATTTTGATCGCGTCTCGGCCGCCCTCGCCTTTCTCGGCGATCATTGGCAGGACCATCCCGATCTGGATGCCGCGGCCCGCGCTGCCGGCCTTTCGCCGCACCATTTCCAGCGGGTTTTCACGCGTTGGGTCGGGGTCAGTCCGAAGAAATTTGTGGGTGCCCTGGCGCACGGCGCTGCCCGCGCCGCGCTTGATGAGGGCGCCTGCGTGCTTGATGCGAGCTTCGAGGCCGGCCTGTCAGGGCCCGGACGGCTACATGATCTTTTCATCGCCCATGAAGCAGTGACGCCAGGTGAGGCGCGCCGCCGCGGGGCCGGGCTGGACTTTGTCTGGGGTGCCGCACCGACACCGTTTGGCGAAGCGGTGTTTCTGATTGCGCCGCGCGGCTTGTCGGCGCTGGCCTTTGCCGATCCGGATCCGGAAGGCGGTTTCGCCGACCTGCAGGCGCGCTATCCCGCCGCGAATTATCGCCGCGATGATGATGTCGCGCGGCAATGGGCCGAGCGTGTATTTGCGTCCACGCCCGGCGAGCCGATCCCGCTGGCGCTTTACGGCACGCCCTGGCAGCGCCAGGTCTGGCGCGCCCTGCTCTCGATTCCGGCTGGCGCGACGACGACCTATAAATCCATCGCTGATGCGGTCGGATCGGCCAAGGCCTCGCGCGCTGTCGGCGCTGCCGTCGGGGCCAATCCGGTCTCCTGGCTGATCCCCTGCCACCGCGTGCTCGCCAGCAATGGTCTTCTGACCGGCTACCACTGGGGTGTAGACCGCAAGCGCGCCATGCTCGCCTATGAGGCAGCGAGGGGGTAAAAGAGGGTCATGGACCTGACCCTGTTTATCGTTGCGCTGGTGATATTCACCGTCTCCGCCGCCTTGCTGTCGCGATGGCTGTCGGCGCGGATCAATCTGACCGCTGATGCCCGCGCTGAATATGCCGAGCGTGTTCTCACCAAGCCCGGCACGATTGCCGGTGTCGAGGAGGCGGTCTTCGTGAAGCTCTATGTCGGAGCGCATGAGCCGCGCTGGGCACTCTATATGCCGATCGCCCTGCTGAGCGCGACCCTGGCCACGCCGCTGGCGGCAATTGCCCTGGTCGCCTTCTGGCCGGTCTTTACCTCAATGCTGGATGGCGGCCCCTGGTATGATGTCGGCTATTACCCGTGGATGTTCTACATGTTCTTCGGGTTTTGCGGCCTGTGGGCGCTGTGTGCTGCCATTGTCGCGCGCATCCATCACGCCCGTTCGCCGGAAGCCTTCCAGCCAGCCCTGGCGCGCGCCCGCGGCGAACCGCTCGATGATGTCGTGATCAGGCGCGGTCGTCCGAAATGGGCCGTCAAGGCGCGGCCCAATCCGACGCCTGATCCGAAACCCGAAGCCAAGCCAGAAGCGGAGCTCGAATAAATGGAATTCCTGCACACCATGGTCCGCGTTTCCGACGTTGATGCCAGCCTGCGTTTTTATTGTGACGGGCTTGGCCTGAAGGAAATCAGCCGCTTCGACAGCGAGCCCGGCCGTTTCACCCTGATCTTCCTGGCGACGCCCGAAGACATTGCCCGCGCCGGCTATACAGGCGGGCCAATCCCGACCGGGCTGCCCTGCGTTGAGCTGACCCATAACTGGGATCCGGAAACCTATGAGGGTGGCCGCAATTTTGGCCATCTCGCCTATCGTGTCGCCGACATCTACGCCACCTGCGCCCATCTCGATGCGATGGGCTATCTCATCTGCCGCCCGCCGCGCGACGGCCATATGGCCTTTGTCCGCTCACCGGATCTGATCTCGGTTGAATTGCTGCAAAAGGGCGAAAGCCTGCCACCGCAAGAGCCCTGGGCCTCGATGGAAAATACCGGGAGCTGGTAGGGAGCGCGGCTCAGCCGGCCCGCTGCATATCCTCGAAACGTTTGCCGATTTCGTCTTCGAAGCTTTCGGCGAGGACGGTCACGCGTTCGATTCTGTCAGTGCGGAAGTGGCGAAAATCATTGCGCAACTCGCACCAGGCCGTCAGTAGCCAGATGCGGCCGAAACAGGTCAGTGCGAGCGGGCGAATGATGCGCGTTGTCGCTTCATCATTGAGCGAATTATAGCGGACCCGCAATTTGCGCCGGTTTGTGATCGCATTGCGCACCGGCCCGAACGCTTCCGGACGCACCGTGTCGTCGAGGAAGGCTGCAAAGAGCGGCGCCGACTTCAGACGTTCGCGATGGGTGTCGGGCAGGGCGTGCTCGATCTTCGACAGGGCTTCATCGGCTGCCGAAGCGAGATCGCGATCGCCGGTGGCGCGCACAAAGCGGGCGCCCAGGGCGAGGGCGTCGAGCTGTTCATAGCTGAAGGTGATCGGCGGCAGGTCGAAGCCCGGCCGCAACACATAGCCGACACCGGCTTCGCCATCGATCGGCGCACCGGAACCGATCAGATGCGCAATGTCGCGATAAATGGTGCGCTCGGAGACATCAAACTTGCCCCCCATTTCCTGGGCCGTAACAGCACCCGGCGCGGCCTGACGCAGGGCCTGGATAATGCGGATCAATCTTTCGGCGCGACGCACTGACAATCTCCTGACGCCAACGGGCAGAGTGGCAAGGTGTCAGGGTTCGACGGGCTGATCAAGCGTAGAATTGCCGGGATGGACGCGCTTGCGCGTTTGACCTGTCTGGTGACGTCAGGCTGACAAAAGGCAGGTCACGCCGCTATCGACCGGTGCAGGATTGGCGGCCAGTGGCGCGGCGCGAGACAGGCCGCGCTCATGACATCTCCCGACATTAAGCTCAAGGCTCCGAAATGACGCGTGAAATTCGCGCCCGGGCGTCATTTCGGGCATTCCTGAGCTGACCCGCCCTGTCCCACGTGAAACAGCTTGCCTAAGCCTTAACGACATCCTGCATCGAATACAGGCCGGGTTCGCGGCCCGTACCAGCGTCACACATCCAGCGTGCGGCTGTGATTGCGCCGCGGGCGAAGACGCGCCGGTCATGCGTGCGGTGGCTGATGGAAATGTCCTCCATGTCGGACAGCAGGCGCACTTCATGCTCGCCAATAATGCCGCCGCCGCGCGAGACGGCATAGCCGATCGTGCCGGGCCGGCGTGGCCCGGTCACGCCTTCGCGGGCCCAGACGGCCATTGCCTCATGATGGATACCGCGGCCGCGCGCGGCCGCATGCCCGAGCAAAAGCGCAGTACCCGAGGGCGCATCGGCCTTGAGCCGGTGATGGGTTTCCGAGATCTCGATATCCCAGTCCTTGGCCGGCAGGATGGCCGCCTGCTCGACCAGGGCCTCGATGACCGCGATGCCCAGGGAGAAATTGCCGGCGGCCAGCAAAGGGACGCGCTGGGCGGCGGTGGCCAGGCGTTCGGATTGTTCGGTCGTGAAGCCTGTCACCCCGGTCACCAGGCCACACTTTCGTTCCTGGACAGCCATGCGCTCGGCCACTGAGACGGTCATGGCGGGCAGGCTCGCATCAATGACGATATCGCTCAGTTCAAGCGCGTCCTCGAAGGGGACTGTGGTGCGGCAACCGGCTGTATCGCGATCCAGCATTTCGCCGACATCCTCGTCAAGATAGGCCGACTGGCTGCGAACGATGGCGCCCACCAGTTCCATATCCGGAGCATCGAGAACGGCGGCGCAGATGGCGCGCCCCAGGCGGCCCGTCGGGCCCAGCACGGTGACTTTGGTGACTGATTTCAAAACACGCCTCCGGAAAGAATGCGATCAGCAAACTTTTCAAACAGATAAGAGCCTAGAATCGGCAGGATGGGGATCAGGATATAGAGGCTGAAACGCAGCGTGACCGAGGTCGAGATCGGCCATTCCGGGCGGCGCTCGACCCAGACTTCGTAATCGGTCAGACCAGCCAGTGCCGAGGCCGCCGCATCATCGCCGGCAAAGGCCCGCTCGCGCGCCTGTGCCATGTGCCGGTGCACTTCGACCAGTTCGGTGGCTTTGGCCGCCTGTACCTTGCGCTGGATCGGACGAACCGCATTGGTCAGCGCCACCACCCCGCCCAGCGCTGCCAGGGCGATCGCCGGCACAGCGATCCAGGCCTGCCGGGGATCTGCGATGAAGAGCAGGAGCACGCCGGCCATCACCAGCCATGAACCCGCTGCGGCCAGCCCGATACGGCCGAAAATATCCAGATTTTCGAGATGATAGAGATCGATCACCGCATGGCGGTCGATCAGTTTTCGCATTTCCCGGCCTTCGCGGGCCAGGCTCAGTCCGGCCCGCAGGCCGACAGCATAGAGCCAGGGCGAAAAGACGAGGAACCACAGCCCGATTGACTGGACGTATTCGAGCGGCGTGACGGCTTCGGCATCGGTCATGATGATGTTGAAGATCAGCCCACCGATAAAACCGAAAATGGTCAATGCCCAGTAAGAGCGGCGCCAGGAGGCCGGGACGCCTTCGCACAGGGCATTCGCGGCGGCGCGGCCCTGTGGGTCCATGGCGGCGAGCAGGCTGGCCCGTTCCGTTTCCCAACGGCGGCGTCCGATCTGGGTCAGCGCGACCCCGGTTGTCAGGATCATGGACAGAACGAAACCGATCCAGCTGACTGTATTCAACTGCCAGGCCCCGGCAGCATTCACATAGCCCAGATGCGGCCGGCCGGTAATCTCGGCGATCAACGCGAAGGAGCCAAAGCTGACTGCGAAAACCGTCAGTGTGGTGCCCCAGAAACCCAAGGGCGACCAGCGATAGAGCGCGGTCTCGGCGGGGGTGAAGCGCTCGAGGTCCAGGACCTGCTCGGGTGTGGCATCGCTGTCGGTCATGCCCGCCACATTAGGCTGCACCGGGCGCGCGTGTCACCTGCCCTTTGAGCGGGCCCTGGTCAGGCGTTCGGCCGTCCGTCATCCGTGGTGACGTCGCTCCAGAACTGCTTGACCTTGGTGAAGAAGCCATCGCTGTCGGGGTTGCAGCCCTCGCCGGAGAGCGAGCAGAATTCCTTCAGCAGCTCCTTCTGGCGTTCGCACAGATTGCGCGGGGTCTCGACAAAGAGCTCGATCACCATATCGCCGCGCGGTCCGCCACGCAGGCGGGGCATGCCCTTGCCGCGCAGGCGCATGCGCCGCCCGGTCTGGGCGCCGGCCGGGATTTTCAGTTCGGCCTTGCCGCCATCAATGGTCGGCACTTCAATGGTGGCGCCCAGGGCAGCGGAGACCATGGAGGCCGGGGTGCGGCAATAGAGATTGGGTCCGTCGCGCTCGAACAATTCGTGCGGCTTGGCGGAGAGGAAGAGATAGAGGTCGCCGCGCGGGCCACCGCGCGCTCCGGCCTCGCCTTCACCGGCGAGGCGGATACGGGTGCCGTCCTCGACGCCAGCGGGGATATTGACGGTCAGGGTGCGGTTCTTGCGCACGCGGCCGACGCCGTCACAGTCCTGGCAGGGGGTTTTGACATATTGGCCGCGGCCACCACACTGCGGGCAGGTCTGTTCCATGGTGAACAGGCCCTGGGAGCGGCGGATGCGACCGGCGCCATGGCAGGTCGGGCATGATTCCAGATCAGTGCCTGGTTCATTGCCATGACCATCACAGCGCTCGCAATTCATTGCGGTCGGAACGGTGATGGTGGTTTCCTTGCCAGTGAAGGCGTCTTCAAGGCTGACTTCCATGTCGAAGCGCAGATCATTGCCGCGCGCCGGGCCGGTATGGCTGCCGCCACGGCGGCCACCACCACGCCCGAAGGCATCGCCGAACACTTGTTCGAAGATATCGGCAAATTCCGCAGCACCGCCGGCGCCAAACGGGCCCTGGCCGCCATAGCCGCCGCCACCGCCCTGATCGAAGGCGGCGTGGCCCATGCGATCATAGGCGGCACGCTTGTCACCATCGGACAGAATGGCATACGCCTCGCCGACTTCCTTGAACTTGGCCTCGGCTGCGTCATCGCCCGGATTGCGATCCGGGTGAAACTCCATCGCCAGCTTCCGGTAAGCCAGTTTCAGGGTTTTTTCATCAGCCGTCTTGGCGACGCCAAGGATTTCGTAGAAGTCACGCTTGCTCATTAAATTTCACCCGGTTTCAGCACCAGCACCGCGTTCTGACGCATCTGCAAGGCCAATTCATATCCATTTCGCAGGCACAGGCCGGCCGCCCCCGCTGTGAGGCCGGCCACATGGCGGGTCTCGAGCAGGATCATGCGGGGCCATATGGTTCGGGGCGCGTCCCCGAAAAAGGCTTCGAGGACAATTTCCTCAAAGCCTTCAATGTCCATTTTCATGATGTCGACATGGTCGACACCGGCTTCATGCAAGGCGGCGCGCAGCGGGCGCAGACGGATGCTGCTGCCTTCGCCGCCGGCCTCGATATGGACTTCGCCGCGATTATGGTCGGACTGGACCAGCACGGCTTCGCCTTCTTCGGCACCGAGCGCATAGGGCAGAACGGTAACATTGGCCGCATTCGAGGCCGCGAGATTGAATTCCAGCCGGCGCCGGTTTTCGACGTCCGGTTCGATCGCGACCGCCTTGACGCTTCGCCCGAGAGCCTGGCCGTCGGCCACCGCCGACAGCGTGTAGAAGCCGGCATTGGCTCCGGCATCGACGAAGACAAAATCTTTTCCCGCCGGTTTGGCGGCGATGCGCTCGCGAATGGCGGCGCGTTCAGCATTGTCCCAGGTTCGGGAACCGACGAAGACCCGTTTCTCACAGCGATTATCGCGCATGTGCAGGCGGGCGAACTGGCCCGGAAAGACCTCGACATCGGCGATGTCGCGACCGCCTGACATCAGCACGCGGCGGATGGCGGATTCGGCGCCGCGGCGCAGCCCGTCTGTCGGGAGCGACATCGCCAGCCGGCGCAGCCACTCCTCGCGGGAAGACAGGGCAAAGGCGCCAAAAGGCGCGGTCATCGGATCGGGGTTCGACATGATTACGCTCTCAAGTCCGGTGCGGGCCGGCACCGCTGACGCGGTGCCGGCCCGGATACCGTTTCTTAGGCGTCTTTCTTGGCGTCGTCGTCAACCTCTGAGAATTCAGCGTCGACGACATCGTCATCGGCTGCCTCTTCGGTTTCGCCTTCAGTGCCGCCCTCGCTCTGCTGGGCGGCATAGATGGCCTCACCCAGCTTCATCGAAGCCTGGACGAGGGCCTGGGTCTTTTGCTGGATGGCTTCGAGGTCTTCGCCGTCCTTGACGTCCTTCAGCTCTGCAAGGGCGGCCTCAATGGCTTCCTTGTCGGCGGTCGGGACCTTGTCGCCGAACTCCTCGAGCTGTTTCTCGGTCTGGTGCACCATGGCTTCGGCGCCGTTCTTGGCTTCGACCAGCGCACGGGCGGCCTTGTCGCTTTCGGCATTCGCCTCGGCGTCCTTGACCATCTGGTCGATATCGGCGTCGGAGAGACCACCGGAGGCCTGGATGCGGATCTGCTGCTCCTTGCCGGTTGCCTTGTCCTTGGCCGAGACATTGACGATGCCGTTGGCGTCGATGTCGAACGTGACCTCGATCTGCGGCAGGCCGCGCGGTGCCGGTGGCAGGCCGACCAGGTCGAACTGACCCAGCAGCTTGTTGTCGGCAGCCATTTCACGCTCGCCCTGCGAGACGCGGATGGTCACCGCGGTCTGATTGTCATCGGCGGTCGAGAAGACTTGGCTCTTCTTGGTCGGGATCGTCGTATTACGCTCGATCAGTCGGGTGAAGACACCGCCCAGCGTTTCGATGCCCAGCGAGAGCGGGGTGACGTCGAGCAGCAGCACGTCCTTCACATCGCCTTGCAACACGCCGGCCTGGATGGCGGCGCCCATGGCGACAACTTCGTCCGGGTTCACACCCTTGTGCGGGTCCTTGCCGAAGAAGCCTTTCACGACTTCCTGGACTTTCGGCATGCGCGTCATGCCGCCGACCAGGACGACATCATCAATGTCGGCCGGGGACAGGCCGGCATCCTTGAGCGCCTTCTTGCAGGGCTCGAGCGTGCGCTTGACGAGGTCTTCAACCAGGGCTTCCAGCTTGGCGCGGGAGAGTTTGATATTGAGGTGTTTCGGACCGGAGGCGTCAGCGGTGATGAAGGGCAGGTTCACTTCATAGCTGGTGGCCGAAGAAAGTTCTTTCTTCGCCTTTTCAGCTTCTTCCTTCAGGCGCTGCAGGGCCAGCTTGTCCTTGCGCAAATCGATCGCGTGTTCTTTTTTGAACTCGTCGGCGAGATAGCCCACGATACGCATGTCGAAGTCTTCACCGCCGAGGAATGTGTCCCCGTTGGTGGCTTTCACTTCAAACACGCCATCGCCGATTTCCAGCACGGAAACGTCAAACGTGCCGCCGCCGAGGTCGAACACGGCAATCGTCTTGCCTTCATTCTTGTCGAGGCCGTAGGCGAGCGCCGCTGCGGTCGGCTCATTGATGATGCGCAGGACTTCAAGCCCGGCAATCTTGCCGGCATCCTTGGTGGCCTGGCGCTGGGCATCGTCGAAATAGGCCGGCACGGTGATGACGGCCTGGTCGACCTTCTCACCGAGATGGGCTTCGGCGGTCTCTTTCATCTTTTGCAGGATGAAGGCCGAGACTTCCGACGGCGAATACTTCTTGTCGCGGCCCTGGACCCAGGCGGCGTTATTGTCGGACGGGACGATCTTGTAGGGCACCATATCGATGTCCTTCTTGACCGTCGGGTCGTCCATCGTGCGGCCGATCAGGCGCTTGATGGCAAAGAAGGTAAAGTCGGGGTTGGTGACAGCCTGGCGGCGGGCCGGCTGGCCAATCAGGCGTTCGCCGTCAGCGGTGAACGCGACAACAGACGGGGTGGTGCGGGCGCCTTCGGAGTTTTCAATCACCTTTGCCGTGCCGCCATCCATGACGGATACGCAGGAATTGGTGGTTCCGAGGTCGATGCCGATGACCTTGCTCATAGATATATTCTCCGTTTTTCTCACAGCGGGACCGCCACGCGGACAGGGACCTTGAGACCAAGCGTCCATTACCCGGGTTGACTGCCCCCTTCGGGATCGTCGTTGAGTGTCCGGCGGAGCCGCCACCGGACGTGGTTCGTGTTCAGCGGGAATACCCCCGCTCTTGGTAGGCGATTTAGGGAGCGATCACGCCAAGCGCAAGTGCGCGTGCAGGATCAGTGCAGGCATTCGCAGATTCATGCCGACCCGGCCGGGGGCCTGGCACGGCCGGTGAGAACGCCTTGCCCGCTTGAAGGAATTCGCGGGGCGGATCCGGCGTGCGCTTTCCGGGTGGCGGCGCGGCCCGGTCTGCGGCAGTTTCGCCTCCATGACTACATCCTTCACCCTCCCCGACGGCTTTCGCTATCTGCCCGGCCATTACGACCGCACGGCCCAGACGGCATTGATGGAGGCGGTTGTGGCGGCAACGCGCACCGCGCCTTTCTGGCGCCCGGCCATGCCGCGCACCGGCCAGCCGCTCTCGGTGATGATGACGAATTTTGGTCCACTCGGCTGGGTCACCGACAAGGCGAAGGGTTATCGCTATGAGCCCTGCCACCCGCAAAACGGCCAGGCCTGGCCGGACATCCCGCCAGCATTGCTCCAGCTCTGGTCGGATTTCGCGGACTATCCTGCGCCTCCCGAGGCCTGTCTGGTGAACTGGTATGCGCCGGACAGCCGCATGGGCATGCATATCGACTGGGATGAGGCGGCCACCGATGCCGCCGTGCTCTCGGTTTCGCTGGGGGACAAGGCGCGGTTTCGTATCGGCGGCCCGCAACGTGGCGGCAAGACCGGCTCGATTGTGGTGTCCTCGGGTGACGTAGTGGTGCTCGGCGGCGCGGCCCGGCGCTGCTATCACGGCGTCGATCGTATCTACCCCGGCACATCGACGCTGCTGCCGCCCGAGCACTTTGCCGGTGGTGGACGCATCAATCTGACGCTGCGGCGGGTGAATTTATTTTGAGCCCGACCGGAACAAAATACCGGCCATGGGCGTTATTGCCATGATTTCGACAAGGGCGTGATATCGGCTGGCGCTTGCCGTCAGCATCCGGCCTTGAGAATGATGCGGGTAATTCACCATGGCAGGTCCGGTTCGGATTTGTCTCAACAGAAAGGCGACATCATGTTGACCAAGATTGTCACGATTTCCCTGACCGCGCTGGCCCTGACGGCCTGTGGCGCGACCACTCAGGGTGCCATCTCCGGCGGGGCGATGGGTGCTGCAGCTGGCGCCATCATCGGCAATAATACCGGTTCGGGCGATGCCCGTACCGGTGCCATCATTGGCGGCGCGATCGGCGCTGCAGGCGGTGCCTATGCCGGTTGCCGCAGCGAAGGCACCTGTGCGTGGGACCAGAATAACCGCCACCAGTCGCGCCTCTATACCGACCAGCGCACCGGCGGCCAGTATTATCTCGACGACCGGGATGGCTGCTCCTACTGGCGCAATGGCCAGTTGCGCGGCTGCTAGACGCGAACGCATGACATAAAGGGCCCGCCTCACCGATCATCGGTGGGGCGGGCTTTTTCTTGCCCGAAATCAGTCCTGTGCCGGCAGCTCAGCCGGCCCGGACTCGTCCGGCGGCATGTAATCGATCGCGGTCATCGGGATCGAGCGGCCATTGGCCTGCACCAGCCTGACATGCTTGCGCCGCAACAGGCGTGGCTCGGCGACGCCGCAGGAATGGGCGATCATCTCGACATGCTCACGCACGGTATTGGCATAATGGGCAACCTTCTCGAATTTCTCCGTCACCACGAGACCACGCTGCAGGCGCGGATTATGGGTGGTGACGCCGGTCGGGCAGGTATTCATGTGGCATTTCATCGCCTGGATACAGCCAAGCGAGAACATGAAGCCGCGGCCGCACTGGATGAAGTCCGCACCCGAGGCGAGCGCCCAGGCGACGGAGCCCGGGGTGAGAAGCTTGCCCGAGGCGATAATGCGCATCCGGCCGCGCAGCCCGTGCCGCTCCAGGATCGTGACAGCAATCGGAAGGCTCTCGCGGATCGGCAGGCCGACATTGTCCATCAAGGCCATGGGTGCCGCGCCCGTGCCGCCATCGCCGCTATCGATGGTGAAGAAATCCGGCGCAGTGTCGAAGCCGCGTTTCCTGATCTCCAGGCATAATTCCTCAAGCCAGCCATAGGCGCCGATACAGGCCTTGAATCCGACCGGCTTGCCGGTGACCTCACGCAGATGGGCGACCAGGTCGAGCAGGTCTTCGGTATTGGCGACTTCGGGATGGCGATTGGGGGAAATCGAGGCCTGGCCAGCGGGTATACCGCGGATCGCCGCGATCTCGGCCGTCACTTTCTCCGCCGGCAAAATCCCGCCCTTGCCCGGCTTGGCGCCCTGGCTGAGCTTGAGCTCGAACATCTTCACTTGCGGTATGGCAGCGATCTCGCGCAGCTTCTCCTCGGACAAATTGCCAAGCGCGTCACGCACACCGTATTTGGCGGTGCCGATCTGGAAAACGATGTCGCAGCCGCCATCCAGATGCATTTCGGTCAGGCCGCCCTCGCCGGTATTCATCCAGATCCCGGCCTTGCCCGCACCGCGTGACAGGGCGCGCACCGCCGGCTTGGACAGGGCGCCATAGCTCATGCCGGAAATATTGAAGAAGGAGGGCGCGTCATAGGGCTGGCGCGCGGTTGGCCCGATCCGCAGCGCCTGGGTATCGGCGGCATGGTCATCGAGCGGGGGAAAAGCGCTGTTGGCAAAGATCGCTGTTCCCACCGGGGTCAGCGGTTTGGTCGAGCCGAAGGGCACCGTGCCGCCTTCGCCGCGGGCTGAACGATAGACCCATTCGCGCTCGGCGCGGTTGAAGGGCAATTCCTCGCGATCCATGGCAAAGAAATACTGGCGAAAGAACTCGCCGAGGGTTGTGAACAGACTGCGGAAACGCCCGACCACAGGGTAATTGCGGCGGATGGCATCGCTGGTCTGGGTGCGGTCGATGATGAACAAGACCAGCGCGATCAGCGCCAGCACGCCCAGTGCGAGGATGAAAGCCTGGGTCAGGACCGACATCGCCTGCACTGCCCAGCCCGGAAGCCCCATCATGCCGCATTCTCCCGATTCAAAACTGCCGCCATGATGGCCCAGCCCGTGGCGCGAGGCGAGCGCCTATAGCGCCAGCTCCGTCTTTGGTGATCCGGTATGAGGTTCTATTCCGCGTTGGCCGCCTCAAGCTCGGCCGCGATGGCTTCGGCGCGATCGATGCGCAGGTCCGGCGTCTGGTCGGCGGCACCCATTTCAAGCTGACCGGCCTTCCATTGCATCGCCATGAAGACGCGGGCCCGGCCCGACGGATGGTCGAACATGAAGCCTTCCTCCAGCGGGCCCGGCTCGATCTTGCGATAGGAGGACAGGCGCAGCGCCGTGGTCGCAAAACCATCGGGTTCGCGCGCGGCATTGAGGCCGAAAATATCGGCCTCCGCCTCATTGGTGCGGATGATGGTGTTGAAGACCGGCGTCGCCGCAAAGAAGAAGACCGAGAGGCAGGCGATCAGCAGGGGAAGGCCCGCGACATCGCCAATATCGGCGATGCCCCAGCGCTGACCCAGAACGCGATTGGCCCAGCCGAACAGCCCGTTGGTGACGGCAAAGCCGATCGCCAGCAACAGGGTGAACATCGCAAACATTTCCCAGATATGGTTGAGCACATAATGGCCCATCTCATGCGCCATCACGGCCATGATCTCATCGCGATCCGTATTCTCGATCAGCGTGTCGGACAGGGCGATGCGGGTGGTGTCGAACAGGCCGGAGACATTGGCGGTGATCCGGTTGGACTGGCGCGAGACGTCGAAGACATAGACATCGTCGGCCGGGATGCCATTGGCGTGGGCGACCGCGAGAATTTCGTCGCGCAGCTCACCCGCTTCCATCGGCTGATAATCATTGAAGAGCGGGTCGATATAGATGGGCGAGAGAAAGAGCATGAAGCCGAGGAAGAGCACGGACAGCGCCGTGCCCCACATCCACCAACTCGCCTTGGCGATCCGGATGACCGCGTAGAGAATGGTAAAGAAGACTGCGAACATCAGGGTCGAAACCCCGAGATTTATCGCCCATTCGCCCAGCCAGCCCGGCAGGCTCATGGTCGAGAGATTGAAGGCGTGCTCGCGGTAAAAGCCTTCATACAGCGCCATCGGAAAAGTCAGGATCGAAGTGATCAGGGAGTAGACCGCGGCGAAGATCAGCGTCGTCAGCCAGTTGAATTTCACGGCGGCGCGCAGCTTGTCGCGCAGGGTTCTGGCGAAACCGGTTTGCAGCAGGATCCCCGCGACGATCAGGCCGATCACGAAATTGGCCAGGATCAGCCAGTAGCCGCCTTCGAAATAGGCGTCAGACCGGGCTCGGGCCGCGCCATCGAGGGTCGCAAGATAGGCCTGGGTTGCCGTTTCCGGATCAAAAGCCGGCGCCGCCTGCAGCGCCAGGCTGGCAAACTGGGTGATGATCATCCTCGTATCCCCGCATTCCCGCGCCGGTACAGGGCGGCGCTTTGGCGGCGATTAGAGCGGAGTCATCACCCAATAGGCAAGCATGAAGCTGGCGAGAGGGCCTTGATCAGGCCTTCATGTCGATATGTCCGCCCGGTTCGCCACCTTGCGCTGCATCACCGGCGGGCTGTCCTGCGGAGACGGCCACCATGGCGGCGCGCAGGGTGCGTCCGCCAATCGTGAAGCCGGTCTGCATGGCTGCCGCGATCGTGCCGGCCGGTTGATCGGACGGGATTTGCGCTACGGCCTGGTGCAGGTGCGGATCGAACGCCTCGCCCGGCTGCGGGTCGACCTTGCGAACGCCATGGCGTTCCATCTTGGCCAGCATGGAGCGCTCGGTCATCGCGACGCCCTCGATCAGATTCTTCATCGGCTCAGAGGCATTCGCGATGGTGTTTTCATCAACTGCAGCGACAGCACGCGACAGGCTGTCAGAGATGTCGAGCATGTCCTCGGCAAATTTGGAGACGGAATAATCGCGCGCGTCGCGCACTTCCTTCTCGGCCCGTTTGCGGGTGTTGTCGGCATCGGCGACGGAACGCAGCAGGCGGTCGCGTGTCGCTTCCAGCTCGGCATTCAGCTTGAAAATGATGTCATCGCGCCCGGCGGGGATGTCCTCGGCGGCGTTATTGTCGTCGTTCTCGATCGCGTCGTCGGTCATGATGTCCTCGTTCTCAGTGTCCTGAGGCGTGCCGTCGGTCGTGTCAGTCATGCTTCTTCACTCTCAAGGTCTGGCGCCGTCCAGGATCTTGCCGACGACGCGGGCTGTATAATCGACCAGGGGGATAACACGCGCATAGTTCAAACGGGTGGGGCCAATTACACCCAGTGCGCCGACAATCTCCTGATCCCTGTTCATATAGGGAGCCACGATCACACTTGAACCCGACAGGCTGAAAAGCGGGTTTTCGGCGCCGATGAAGAGGCGCACGCCCTGGCCGTCGCGAGTTCTGTCCAGCAGGGCAATCAGCTCCTGCTTGCGCTCGAGATCGTCGAACAGCATGCGGATGCGTTCGAGGTCATCGGCGGCTTCGAGGTTCTCCAGCAACCGGCCCTGGCCGCGAACGATCAGCGAACGATGCTCACCGCCGCCGCCCCAGTCGGCGAGGCCCTGCTTGACCAGGCCCTGGGCGGCGCTGTCGAGCTGGGAGCGGTTTTCGGCGATTTCGCGCTCGATATCGAGGCGCGCCTGTTCCAGGCTGCGGCCGGTCAGGCGCGAGGAGAGGAAATTGCCCGCCTCCACCAGCGTCGCCGGTGGCAGGCCTTCCGGCGCCGTCATCAGCCGGTTCTCGATCGAGCCGTCGGAGAAGACCAGAACGGCGAGGACTTCATGGCGCGAAATCGGCACGAATTCGACATGGCGCAGCGGCGCGTCCCGCTTGGGCGTGACGACCAGTCCGGCCCCGCCCGACAGCCCGCCCAGCACGGCGGAGACCTCGTTGAGCAGATCCGGGACGGTGCGTCCCGTGGTCGCGACACGGCCTTCGATCGCGCCGCGCTCGGACGCATTGAGCTCGCCAACCTGCAACAACCCGTCCACGAAGAGGCGCAATCCGGCATGGGTCGGCATGCGGCCGGCGCTGGCATGGGGCGCCGACAAGAGGCCCATCTGGGCGAGATCGGCCATGGTATTGCGGATCGAGGCCGGCGACAGCGCCAGCTTGCCGGCCTGGGCCAGGGTGCGTGAGCCGACCGGACCGCCCGATTGCAGATAATTCTCGACGATCTCGCGGAATATATCGCGCATGCGCTCATCGAGCGCGGCCAGGCCGGTCTTGGGTGTCGTGTCGGACATGTCTCTCAATTAGGCCCGACCGCGCAAAGGTTCAATTACCCTGTTCAATTGTCATGCTCCGCGGGCCCATGCCGCCATCATCGCCGGTGTGAATGCTTGATGCGCGGCGGGATGACCGCTAGAGCGGCAGTCGAACACCCTATGGAGACAGCTATGAGACCTTTTGGACGCGCGCCCGACGCGATGCGCGAAATCACCCTTGAGCCGGGCGTCTCGCTCTATGCCGAGGGTTCCTGCCTGGCCCGTTTTGGTGGCACGCATGTGCTGTGCACCGCCAGTATCGAGGACAATCTGCCGCCCTGGCTGCGGGGTGGCGGCAAGGGCTGGGTGACGGCTGAATACGGCATGTTGCCGCGCGCCACCCATACGCGTTCGCGCCGTGAGGCGGCTGCCGGCAAACAGTCGGGCCGGACCCAGGAAATCCAGCGTCTGATTGGCCGCTCCCTGCGCGCTGTCGTCGATCTCAAAGCCCTTGGCGAGCGTCAGATCACCGTCGATTGCGACGTGCTGCAGGCCGATGGCGGCACCCGCACCGCTGCCATCACCGGCGCCTGGGTCGCCCTGAAACAGGCGACCGCCTATCTGATGGAAGAAGGCCTGCTGAAAGCCGATCCGGTCTATGGCCAGATCGCCGCGATTTCCTGCGGCGTCATCGATGGTGAATCCCGTCTCGACCTCGAATACGAGGAAGATCGCCGCGCCGAAGCCGATGCCAATTTTGTTTTGTCGCCCAATGGCGGTATCGTCGAAATCCAGGCAACGGCGGAAGACCGGCCGATTCCTGAAACGGCATTTGAAGAATTGTTTGCGCTGGCCCGCGCCGGTGTGGCGACTTTGGGTGAAGCACAGCTTGCTGCCCTTCGCGCCTAGATCTTTGGATTTTGGCTTGTTGGTCAGAGCATAGGCAGACGGCGGGAGCGCGCTGGGGGGCAGAAAATGGCCCGCTCGGACTCTCTTGGGAAGGGGCGTACCGTGCAGGCCCGCTCCCGCCGTCTGATCCGCTCACCGAACCGGTGAACGAATTTCATTGCAGCCCACGCGCCTATCGTGCGGCGTCGGGACTGTCGTCCTCGTCTTCATCATCGAATGACAGCAGGTCGCCCGGCTGGCATCCCAATTCGCGGCACAGCGCTTCAAGGGTCGAGAAGCGGACGGCCTTGGCCTTGCCTGTCTTGAGGATGGACAGGTTGGCCATGGTGATTCCGACGCGGTCGCACAGCTCGGTGAGCGACATGCGACGCTCCAGCAGCATCCGATCGAGGGTGACGCGAATAGGCATATCTGGCGCTCCCCCTAAATCGTCAGTTTTTGTTCTTGGCGCATTTTCGCACCTTCGCGGAACACTTCCGCAAACACCAGCAGGGTTACCACTGCGAACCAGGCACCGAGGCTGATATTCGGCATTACGCCAAGCTCTGCGCCGCCGATGACCGGCTCTTCCATATCCATCAGGGTCAGGATCATGGCGACCGCGCCCTGGGTGAGATGGCGCAGCACCTGATAGGCGGCGATGGCGATCGCGATCACTTGCAGATGGCGCGCATTCTCCGGCACGAAAGGATCGCCGGCGATCAGTGTTGCAAAGACCCGGCGCAGGCGGTCGACGACCACCATGGCTGCCACGATCTCCGCGATCAGAAAGGGGTAGATCCAGCCGAGCCGCTGTACGGCGTCAAAAACCTGCGAGGCCGGACCCGGCGAATAGCCGAGAATGTCCATCAGGAAAGCGGCTGCCGCGGCAACCAGAACCAGTGAGGCAAAGGCCAGCAGGGCCCACCCCAGATACCAGGCACCGCCCAGTATCATTCTGAGAACCGATGTAATCGATCCGCGTCCCAGCGTTTTCATGCCCAGCCCTTCCCAAATTCATTGGGTGGGCCGGCGGCGGAATGACCCGTCGCCAGCCTCACCTGATGTCAACCATTACGCGACCATCGGCGCAATAGCGTAGAACGTACCGGCGGCGACTGAAATCAGCAGCACCATATTGATCGCGATGGAAGCGAACATACGAAAGCCGGAATTCTCGGACCTGACCATCTGACTGTTTCCTTTGTGTTGAATCGAAACCATTACCGTTGTCATTTCTGCTAACAGGACGATGTCTCCCGTCCTTGTTGATTATCGATAAACGCGAACTGAAGGAGACGCAAGTGAAAAATATCGTTTTTCGATATTAATTTCTCGAAAGCCGATAAACTCTTGGTAGGAAACCGGCCATGATCGATCAGGATATCTGGGTGCTGGCGAGCCATAATCCCGGAAAAATCAGGGAGTTGCAGGCCCTTCTCGCGAGCCGCGGGATCGCCCTGAAAGGCGCTGCAGGACTGGGTCTGGATGAACCGGAAGAAACCGAGTCGACATTCGAGGGCAATGCGGCGCTGAAGGCGAAGGCGGCCTGGCAGGCTACCGGGCTGACGTGTCTGTCCGATGATTCCGGCCTGTCTGTTGATGCGCTGGGCGGCGACCCCGGCATTTACTCGGCCCGCTGGGCCGGCGAGGCGCGCGATTTCGACATGGCCATGACCCGGGTCCAGGAAGCGCTGCTGGCCAGTGGTGCCGCGGACCGCACGGCGCGCTTCGTCTGTGTAGTGGCGCTGTGCCGCGCGGACGGGACGCTGGTGCATTATCGCGGCGAGGTGGTTGGCGAGATCGTCTGGCCGCCGCGCGGTGAGGGTGGTTTCGGCTATGACGCGATTTTCCAGCCGCACGGGCATGACCGCACATTCGCGCAAATGGGCGCCGCCGAGAAACAGGCGATGAGCCATCGGGGCCGCGCCCTTGAGGCTCTGGTCGCGGCGGAATTCGGGCGATGAACCCGCTCGCCGATGCGCTCGGCCTCTATGTCCACTGGCCCTATTGCGCCCGGATCTGTCCCTATTGCGATTTCAACGTCTACCGTCCCAAAGGCCAGGAAGACGCGCTGCTCGAGGCGATCCTCGCCGATATGAGCCATTGGCGCGCCCGCAGCGGCGCGCGGCCGCTGGCGAGCCTGCATTTCGGTGGCGGCACGCCCTCCCTGATGACGGGCGCGCAGATTGAACGCCTGATCGCCCATGCCGACGCGCTCTGGGGTCTGGCGGCCGGGGCCGAGATCGGGCTTGAGGCCAATCCGAAGGATGTCGACCATTTCGGCGACTTCATTGCGGCCGGGGTCAACCGGCTATCGGTCGGCGTCCAGAGCCTTGATGATGCCGCGCTCAAACAGCTCGGCCGCGATCATGACGGACCGCTGGCGCGGCGGGCGATCGAGCGTGCGATGGCGGTCTGTGATCGCGTTTCGATCGACATGATCTATGCCCGCGCCGGCCAATCAGCGAAATCCTGGGAAGACGAGTTGCGCGAGATCCTGGCCTTTGGCGCTGGCCATATATCGCCCTATCAGCTGACGATTGAAGCCCGGACTGCCTTTGGCCGCCGCGCGGCGCGCGGCGAGCAGCTCGACAGCCCCGAGGAGCTGGCCGCCGATCTCTATGAGCTCACGCATGAGATTTGTGAGGCCCATGGTCTGGCCGCCTATGAAATCTCCAACCACGCCCGCACCCCCGCAGACCAGTCGCGTCACAACCGGTTGTATTGGGAGGGGGGCGACTGGATTGGCGTCGGACCGGGCGCTCATGGCCGGATTGGCTCAGCCTGCGAGACCGGGCGTCAGGCCTGCGAGGCCCGGGCACAACCCAAAGCCTATCTCGACGCGATAGCCGCCACGGGCAGTGGTGTGGGGGAGGCCGAAACGCTCAGTCCCGCCGATGAGCGTGCCGAGCGCATCCTGATGGGCATGCGTCTGGCAGACGGTCTTGATCTCGACGTCCTGCAGCGCAAGACCGGACTGGGCATCGACGCGCCAGCCTTCGAAAGGCTCAGTTCTCAAGGCCTGGTCGAACGGTCCGGCGGACGCATTCGATTGCTCCCGGCCGGTCGGATCTTCGCTGACCGGATTTCCGGTGAACTGGTTCCGGACCTGTCCTGACGGCTAATAGGCCAGTGGGTCGAAGGTCAGTGGTGCCGGTTCGATTTCCCGGAAGCCGCGCGACTGCACCTCATAGATCGCCAGTCCGCGTTCAATCACGCCTGATGACGAGAAGCGGAACAGACCGTCGATGCCGAGAAAGCCTTCAGAATTTTCGATGGCCTCACGGCTGAAGCCGAGCTCGCCGCCTTCAAGATGCGCCGCCAAGGCGAGCGCATCATAGCCGAGGCTGGCAATATTTGAGGCCCGGCTACCATAAGCGGCCTCATAGGATTGCTCGAACCGCTCATGCGAGGCCCGGTCGGGGCCGGCAAACCAGCCGCCATGCAGGGCCGGCTCGCGCAGCAAATCCTCGTCATTCCACAGGCCTGTGCCCAGGAAGCGGACCACCAGCGGGTCGACCGCCTGGGAAATCAGCAGCGGGCCCAGCGTGCGCAGACGCGTACTGCCCTCAGGCAGCATCACGGCCTGGAAAGGGGCATCGGGGTGCGGCACCCACTCGGACTGGCGCAAGACCAGCGCCTCTTCCGGGGTGATGGGCTCGAACACACCGCGCGCCAGCCGCGAAGAGGCGCTGGCCATCGCTTCGACATCGCCGGTGTAGAAGGCCTCTGCGGTCAATTGCGCGCCGGTCAGCCCGGCATTGTCGCGCAGCGCCGTGTTGACCGCCATGCCATAGCGGCTTTGCGGACCGAGATAGGCGTAGCGCTGGACGCCCTGGCGCGAGGCGTATTCGACGACGCGCGCAACTTCGAGCTCCGGCGGAAAGCTGAGCAGATAAACGCCATTCCCCGCGGTTGAGGTGTCGGTGGAAAAGGCAATGACAGGGATGTTGGCGCGCCGGGCGACCTGACCGACCACGGTCACGGACTGGCCGAAGAGCGGGCCGATAATCATGTCGGCGCCGTCTTCAAAGGCGGCCATGGCTGCGGCGCGGGCGCCGTCGGCGGTGCCTTGTGTGTCCTTTGGGATGAGCAGGAGATTGCTGCCGGCACGCTCGAACAATGCCAGTTCGGCGGCCCGCAGCAAGCGCAGCGATTCGGCGCGGGCGCCGGCGTTCTCGCTCGAGAAAGGCAGGAGAATGGCGATGCGCGCTGCGTCGCGGCCGGCCATATGCGGCGGGACCAGGCCAACAGCTTCGTCGATCACCGGCGTTTCCACCGGCTCGACCGGGGTCGGGACCTGCGGCGGCAATTCAACGACGACCGGCGGTGGCGGTGTGGTCGCTGTCGTACCGCAGGCACTGAGTGTCAGTGCCGCGATGATCGCGAACAGGCGCACGCCACCTTTTTGTGTCATTCTTCCTGCGGTGCCAAACACGCGCAATGCTACATCTGATGTCATGACTCAATCACCCAAGGAATTTCAGCCCGAAGCTATCCGCCCTGCACGCGGCGGGCAAGCGCTAGCGCCCGGCCTTTATCTGGTCGCGACGCCGATCGGCAATTTGCGCGATGTGACCTTGCGGTGTCTCGACGTGCTGGCCGGGGCTGATCGCGTGCTGGCCGAGGATACCCGCGTCACCCGGCGCCTGCTGGATGCCTATGGTATTGAGGCCAGGCTACAGCCCTATCATGATCACAATGGCGACAAGGTCCGGCCGCGTGTGCTCGAGGCGATCGCGGCTGGCGAAATTATCGCCCTGGTCTCCGATGCCGGCACGCCGCTCGTGTCTGATCCGGGCTATAAGCTTGCCCATGCGGTGATCGAGGCGGGCTTGATGGTGACGGCGATCCCCGGCGCTTCCGCTGTGCTGAGCGCGCTGTGCGTCGCCGGCCTGCCGACCGATTGCTTCACCTTTGCCGGTTTTCCGCCGCCCAAGACGGCAGCGCGCGAGGCCTGGCTCAAACCCTTCCGGGAAATTCGCGGCTCGCTGGTGATCTATGAAGGCGCGTCGCGGCTGGCAGCTTCGCTGGCCAGCATGGCCAAGGTTCTCGGTTCGCGGCAGGCGGCAGTCTGCCGTGAGCTGACCAAATTTCATGAGGAAGTTCGGCGTGGCACGCTGGAGGAACTGGCGGCCCACTACGAAGAGGCCGGTTCGCCGCGCGGGGAAATGGTGATCGTGGTCGGTCCCGGCCCCGAAGATCATTGGGATGAGACGCGCATTGATGCCGCGCTGGGGCAGGTGATGGCCGAGATGCGGATCAAGGATGCCGCCGCCCGCATCGCCGATGTTTCAGGTTGGAGCAAGCGCGATGTCTATGCCCGCGCCCTGCGCCTCAAGGGCGATGGCGGTGCGGGGGAGACGGCGTGACGGCGCCGCGCCGGGCCGCTGAATCCCGCGGTCGCTGGGCCGAGCGGCTGGCGATGCTCTGGCTGGGCTGCAAGGGTTACCGCCTGCTTGATCATCGTGCCCGCACGGCGGCGGGCGAGATCGATCTGGTCGCGACGCGCGGCGATTATCTCGTCTTCGTCGAGGTCAAGGCGCGGCGCACTCTGAACGCCGCGCTGGAATCCTTCGGCGAACGCCAGCGCCGGCGCATCATTCGTGCCGCTTCGATCTGGCGGGCCCGGCATCGCGGTTTTGAACACCTGCACATGCGCTATGACTTGTTTCTGGTCGCCGCCGGCCGTTGGCCGCAGCATCGCCGGGCGGCCTGGATTCCCGAAACTCGCGAGGCTCTCGATCTTCTGTAGGAAACAGCCTAGCTTGGCCGTGTACAGGTCGAGACCTGCCCTGAATTATCGTGCGGATCGCCTGATCCGTTTTCCAGACCGACAGGAGCCTGCCGGATGACGGCCCGAAACAAACTCAGCCTCCTTTTTCCCTGTCTCTGTGTGCTGGCCAGCCTTGCGGCCTGCTCAGCGATTCAGCCCGAGCGCTCGATCGGGCGCGAGCTTGACGACACCAATGCCTCCCTGTCGATCAAGTCGGCCATGTTGCGCAGCGAGGGTTTCGTGCTCAACGGCGTTGATGTCGAAGTGACCGAAGGTATTGCCCTGCTGACCGGGAGCGTGCCGCGCCAGGACGACCGGATGATGGCGGAATGCCTCGCCTGGTCATCGGTGGCAGTGCGCTCTGTGGCCAATGAAATCGAGGTTGGCGCCTCCAGCGGCCTGCGCGACCGCAGCCGTGATGCCTGGATCACCCAGCGCGTGCGCGGGCATCTCCTGTCTGACCGCAATGTCAGGAGCGTCAATTTCAACGTCGAAACCTATGCCGGCACGGTCTATCTGCTCGGTGTGGCGCGCTCGCGCGGTGAGCTTGAACGGGTCAGTGCCCATGCCGCCCTGGTCGGTGGTGTGGTCGAGGTTGTCAGCTATGTGCGCGTAGCGGGCGTGCCGAGCGAGCTGCCGTCGCGCGGCGAAAGACGGGCCGAGGCCTGTGCCGGCGAATCCATGCCGGGCCTTGATTCCGAGGGCAATCCCCCCAATTCCACACCACAATTGCTGGGTGCCCCGGGAGATCCACAGTGAACATGCGTGTAGCGGTACAGATGGACCCGATCCAGGACGTCAATATTGACGGCGATACCTCCTTTGCCCTGATGGAAGAAGCGCAGGCGCGCGGTGCCTCGCTCTGGGTCTATCAGCCTGAGCACCTGTCCTGGTGCGAGGGTCGCATCACGGCGCGGGCGCGGCCGGTCACCGTGCGCCATGTCCGCGGCGATCATGCGACGCTGGGCGATGAAGTCGTGCTCGATCTCGCCGAAGACATTGATGTCATCCTGATGCGTCAGGATCCGCCCTTTGACATGGCCTATCAGACCGCTGCCCATATTCTCGAAATGCTCGAGGGCCGGACCCTCGTGCTCAATGATCCGGCCTGGGTGCGTTCCAGTCCGGAAAAGATCGTGCCGCTTCTCTTCCCGGATCTGGTGCCGCCGACCCTGATCAGCCGCGACGCGAAAGCCATCGAGGCGTTCCGCGATCAATACCAGGACATCATCATCAAGCCGCTCTATGGCAATGGTGGTGCCGGTGTGTTCCGGCTCAAGTCCGGCGACGGCAATTTCAAGGCCCTGCTGGAGATGTTCTTCGAGAGCAATCGCGAGCCTGTTGTGACCCAGGCTTTCCTGCCGGCGGTCGAAAAGGGCGACAAGCGGGTCTTGCTGATTGATGGCGAGGCGGTCGGCGCGATCAATCGCGTGCCCCAGAAGGGCGAAACACGTTCCAACATGCATGTCGGCGGCAAGGCCGAGGCCTCGACCCTGGATGCCGATGATCTGCGCATCTGCGCCGCTATCGGGCCGATGCTCAAGGCGCGTGGCCTGGTCCTGGTCGGGATTGATGTGATTGGCGGCCGCCTGACCGAGATCAATGTCACATCGCCGACCGGCGTGCAGGAGCTCAAGCGCTTCTCCGGCATTGATAGCTGCGCCCTGTTCTGGGATGCGGTGGCGCGAAAACTGGCGGCATAGCCCTCACACACGCTTGACTTGTGGGCGTCATGGTTTCATTCTGCGTTCTTGTTATGGACGTGGTTTGTTCTCTTGCCTGTGGAAAACTCAATACCCGTAACTGGTTAGCACAATGCCCACCTGCGGGGGTCGGCTTGAAAGCGGAACGCCATCCCGACTTTCGCCCTTGATTGAGCCCGAACCGGCAAGTCGCGGAGAGGTTTGGGCTTATGGCCGCTCGTACGACATCGGTTGCTTTTGAGGGCGCGGAGGCGCGTCTGGTCGACGTGCAGGTGCAGGTCGCCGGCGGATCGCAGCCGATCTTTTCCATCGTCGGGCTGGGCGACAAGGCTGTCACTGAAAGCCGTGAACGGGTGCGGGCCGCCTTTGCTGCGCTGGGGCTGTCGATGCCGTCGCAGCGCCTGATCGTCAATCTCGCCCCGGCTGACCGGCCCAAGGAAGGTTCGCATTTCGATCTGCCGATTGCGCTGAGCGTGCTGGCCGAACTGGGTGTCGTGCCGCGCGACGCGGTGGAGGAAAACCTCGCCTTTGGTGAGCTCGGCGTTGATGCCTCGATTGCTCCGGCGCCCGGCGCGCTGCCGGCGGCCGTTGCTGCCCAGGCAGCCGGGCTGTCGCTGATTTGCCCCGAGGCCTGCGGCCCGGAAGCCGCCTGGGCGGGCGGTGACTTGCCGATCATCGCCCCGGCCAGTCTGATCCAGCTCATCAATCATTTCAAAGGCACGCAAGTCCTCTCGCGGCCCGCTCCGGGCGAGCTGGTCGAGCGCGCCATTACCGCCGACCTCAACCAGGTCAAGGGCCAGGAAAGCGCCAAACGGGCGCTCGAGATCGCGGCGGCGGGTCATCACAATCTCCTGATGGTTGGGCCGCCAGGGTCCGGCAAATCGATGATGGCCGAGCGTCTGCCGGGCCTGTTGCCACCGCTTTCCGCCGCCGAGCTGCTTGATGTTTCGATGATCCATTCGGTCGCCGGTCTGCTCGAGCGCGGCTGTCTGCAGCGCGACCGGCCATTTCGCTCGCCGCATCACTCCGCTTCGATGGCCGCCATGGTCGGTGGCGGCGCGCGGGCCAAGCCGGGCGAGGCCTCGCTGGCGCATCATGGCGTTCTCTTCCTCGATGAATTGCCCGAATTCCACCCGCAAGTGCTCGACAGCCTGCGCCAGCCGCTCGAGGCCGGGCGGATCACTGTCGCGCGGGCCAATGCGCATATCTCCTATCCAGCCCGTTTCCAGCTGGTGGCGGCGATGAATCCCTGCCGCTGTGGCGGCGGTGCCCAGGATGGCTCGGCCTGTCGCCGCGGGCCGCGCTGCGCCAGTGACTACCAGGCGCGCATTTCCGGCCCGATGCTCGACCGGATTGATCTGCAGATCCAGGTCCCCGCCGTCACGCCCGCCGATCTGGCTCTGCCTGCGCCGGTCGAGGGCACTCAAGCCGCGGCCGCCCGTGTGGCCGTCGCGCGCGCCGTGCAGGCTGAGCGCGGTTGTCTCAACGCGCATCTGCCGCCCGACATTCTGGAGCACGCCGCCGCGCCCGACCGGGCCGGCGAAGCCCTGCTCAACCAGGCCGCCCAGCAGCACAGCCTCACCGCCCGAAGCTATCACCGCGTCCTGCGCGTCGCCCGCACCATCGCCGATCTCGATGGCAGTGAAGCCGTGCGCCGCATCCACATCGCTGAAGCGCTGTCCTGCCGCCGGGGTCTGGTGCCCGCGGCGGGTCCGCCGCCGCAGGGGCAGCGCATGCCCGGTCTGGTGTAATGCGGGACATGGCCCGCCCGCCCCGTTTCACAGGCGCGCCAAGGCTGGCGAGGCGCGCCCAATTGAGTGGCGGGGCGTTCTCCGGCAGCCCTGCCCAGGCGGCCTTGTCCGGGAGCACCTATCCGGGAGGACTTGTCTCGGCGACCCTGTCCAGAGGGCCTCGTCCGGGAGGGCCCGCCCTAGACCGGGTGTCTGGGCCTGTCCTTGCGCCGTCTGTCCTCGCGCCGTCTGTCCCTGCGCCGTCTTCCCTCGCGGCGTCTGGCCTCGCGTCGTCTGTCCTCGCGCTGCCTGTCCTCGCGCCGTCTATCCTTGCGCCGTCTGTCCCTGCGCCGTCTGGCCTCGCGCTGTCTTTCCTCGCGCTGTCTGGTCTCGCGCCGTCTGGCCTTGCCTGGGTGTGGCCTTGTCTGGGTGTGTCCTGGCGGCCCGGCCACCCTGGACCGGACACCCTGTTCAGCATCGTGCATCGTCACCGGAACCCGTCTCTGTCTTTCCGCGAGACGCCCCCTGCCGCGACGATAGATCATTAACCTCGAACGACTAGCTTTCCCCCTGTCATGACACGCGATACCCCGCCCGACAGCCGGGCCGGCCCTGCAGCATCCATTCCGGGGACGGACCAAGAGCCATCGACGACTGCGACCGAGCTGGGCGCGGCGGAATTTCTCATATCTGCGCTCGACGTCGCCGGTGAGCTGATCCTGGTGCGCGGCCGCGGTGGCCGGGTGGTGCATGTCAATACTGCCTTTATTGCCGCTTTCGGAGGCGTGCGCAGCGACTGGGTCGGGCGCTGGTTTTCTGTGGCCCCGCCTGTCACTACCGATGATCCGCGCCGCTATGAAATGCTGATGCGAACGCGTCAGGGCCCGCTCTGGATCGAATGGGATGAGCGGCTCCTGCCCGATGGCCGCGGTGTGATCTCGGTCGGCCGCGATGTCAGCTCGCGCCGCGAGGCGCATGCCGATCTGGAAGCCTCCCAGCGCGCCAAGTCCCTGTTTTTTGCGGCCGTCACCCATGAAATGCGCACGCCGCTCGCCGGAGCGCTGGGCGTTGCGCGCCTGCTCGAAGCGACGCCGCTACGCCCCGACCAGGCTGATTATGTCCGTACGCTCGCCAGTTCGGCCGGGCACGCGCTGGCCATGGTCGATGATATTCTTGACCTGTCCCGGCTCGAAGCCGGCAAGCTGACCTTGCGCCCCGAACAGGTCGATATCGCCGAACTGGTGCGCGAAACAGCCGAGCTCGCCGCACCGCGGGCCCAGGAGAAGGGGCTCGAGATCGGCATCGTCCAGTCGGCCGCCGCTCCGGCCCGGATCGAGGGTGACCCGGCCCGCCTGCGCCAGATCCTGTTCAATCTGATCGGAAATGCCGTCAAATTTACCCATCAGGGCGGGATCCGGATCGATATTGGCTGCGCCCCGGACGCCGATGGCCGCCGCCGGCTCTCCCTCTCGGTCAGCGATACCGGGCCGGGGATATCCGAACATGACCAGCAATCCCTGTTTGAACAATTCGAGCGCGGCGCTGCCGAGCGCGACGGCGCTGAAGGTGGCGCCGGCCTCGGCCTCGCCATGGTTCGCCGCCTGGTCGAGGCGATGGATTCCTCGATGGGGGTCGAAAGCCGGCTTGGCGATGGGGCCAAATTCTGGGTGATTTTCGATCTGCCGGTGTTTGCCGGCGGGCCGGGTGAAAGCCTGGCCGGCCGCGAATTGGCGATTGCCAGCCCGAATCCGGTGCTGCGCCAGACGCTCGCCGACCAATTGCGTGAACTCGGCGCCGATGTCGTCGCGATTGACCAGGTTGAAAACCTGGCAGCGGCCTCGGGCCGCGAATTATTGCTGGATGCCGGCTGGGCGAGCCAGGTCAGCCAGGCGCACGCCCGCCATGTCTGGCAATTGGTGACGCCGGCCGGCAAGGATGACGTCATCGAAGACCTGCCCGAGGGCGTCGATGGCTGGCTGGTCAAACCGGTCCGGCTGACCAGCCTGGTCGAACAGATCACCGGCTCGGCCCCGGCGCGCCCGGCGGCACCCAGGCCGAAAGCGGAAGCCGGGGCCGAGCCGCTGGCCCTCGAGGGTTTGCGAATCCTGGTCGCCGAGGATGACCCGGTCAATGCCCTGATCGCCCGCCGCACGCTGGAACGGCTTGGCGCTCATGTCACCCAGGTTGATAGTGGCCGCGGCGCCCTGCGTGCGCTCGAAAATGGCGGTTTTGATGCGGCCCTGCTCGATCAACGCATGCCGGGCATGAATGGCCCCGATGTCGCGCGTATGGCGCGGATGAGCGGTCATGATCTGCCGCTGGTCGCCCTGACGGCCAATAGCAGCGAGGATGATCGCACCAATTGCCTCGAGGCCGGGATGAATGACTTCCTGTCCAAACCGGTCGACCCCGATCTCCTCGCCCGGACACTCGCGCGCTTGTGCAGCGCCGGGAAGCAGGCCAGCATGGCGCGAAATATGCCAATCGGCTGAGGAGTTTCAGGGATATGACGCAGGCCGATATCGAACGGAAGAAGTCCTGGCGGCAGGCGATCTCGGTCTATGGCCGCCCCATCATGCTGGCGATGCTGATCCTCGGATTCGCCTCCGGCCTGCCGCTGATGATGGTCTTCTCCAAACTCTCATACTGGCTGCGCGATGTCGGGATTGAACGTTCCACCATCGGTTTCTTCTACTGGATCACCATCTCCTACACGCTCAAACCCTTGTGGGCGCCGATGGTTGACCGCCTCTCCATCCCCGTCCTCACCGCGGCCCTGGGCAAGCGCCGCTCCTGGATGATGGTGGCCATTCTCGGCACCATGATCGGCCTGTTCATCATCGCCTTTTCCGATCCGTCGCAAGGCTTGTGGCTGACCCTGGCCGGCGCCTTCATCCTCTCCTATTCCGGCGCCACGCTGGATATTTCCATCGATGCCTGGCGCATTGAATCCGGACCGCGCGAGGAGCAGGCCAATATGGCCGCCGCCTATGTGCTCGGCTATCGCGGCGCGATCTTCTTTTCCGGCTTCGGCCTGGCGCTCTCCTCCTGGACGAACTGGACCGTCTCCTTTTCCGTCATGGCGCTGACCATGGGGATTTGCGGTCTGCTGGTGCTGGTGATGAAGGAGCCGGCGCATGCCGTGCGCCTGCAGACCGCGGGCAGTTTCGGCCAGCGTGTCGCCGAAGCGATTATCGAACCCTTCAAGCAATTCGCCACCCGTCTGGGTGTCTGGATCGTGCCGGTCTTCCTGCTGGTCGCCTTTTATCGGCTGAGTGACTTCACCATGGGCGTGATGGCCAGCCCGCTCTATTCCGATATCGGTTTCGACCGTGCCATTGTCGGTGGTATCCAGAGCGGACCGGGCCTGATCGCCACTATCGCCGGCGGTTTTCTCGGCGGCCTGATCGCCTATAAATTCGGCGTGCTGCGCGCGATGTTCATCGGCGCCTTCATCACGTTCGCGACCAATGGCGCCTATGCCTGGCTGGCCGCGACCGGCACGCCGGACAGTGTCGGTCTGCTCGGCCTGGTGATCAGCGCCGACAATCTCGCCGCCGGTTTCGTCGGCACCGTCTTTATCGCCTATCTCTCGTCGCTGACCGACCCGATCAATGCCGCCACCCAATACGCCCTGCTCTCATCGCTCTATGCCCTGATCAATAAATTCGTCGCCGGCTTCTCCGGCGTCCTCGCCGATGCGATGGGCTATGTGAATTTCTTCCTGCTAACAGCGGGCTATGCCCTGCCGGCGGCGGCGCTGGTGATGTTCATCATGATGCGAGGCTCACCGGCCGCGAAGGGGTTGGTGAAATATGATGCCGGGGCTGATCAAACGCCTTAAATCCACCGCCATGTCATCCCTGACCCTCGCCTTCGCGAGGGCCGGCGGATGCCCCGCAAATGCGGGGCGCAGATCAGGGACCCAGACGCGCCGGCGCTTGTGGTTCTGGGTCCCCGATCTACGCCCGGATCGCTGCGCGTCCGGGCATCCGTCGGGGATGACATGAGGTGTTGGATTTCAGGGCGAAAAAACGACCCGCTTTCGCCGCGAGGTACACGTCCGGGGGAAGTCTGCTGAGTGCTTGATAAGCCGTCGAATCGCCCACTGCCGGCACCCGTCATCCTCACCAGCTCCGCCCCGGGCTGCGCCCGGCGCACCTCTTCCATCAAGGAAGAGGAGGGCGGTAGTCGAGGCGTTGAGCATCATCTCCTCCTCTTCCTTGATGGAAGAGGTGGCCGCGAAGCGGTCGGAGCTGGTGACGGCCCCGCACAGCCGTTCGCGCGACCATAGCAGGTCCCGGAACCCCGCATCGGCGAGGGCCGGCAGATCCGGGGGGAGATTGGGGTTGATGACCGGGGTGAAACTACTCCCCCATCACCCCGACCTCATGCTTCTCCGGATCATAGGCTGCCAGCGCGGCCAGCGTCGTGATCTCGCTGACCGAGGCGCCGAGGCGGGCGATCTGGACCGGGAGTTCGAAGCCGAGCAGCATCGGGCCGATCACGGTGGCGCCGCCGCCGACGCGCAGGAGTTTGGTGGCGATCGAGGCGGAGTGGATGGCGGGCATGACCAGGACATTGGCCGGGCCGGAGAGGCGCGAGAAGGGGTAGAGGAAGCGGTGTGAGGGGTCGAGGGCGACGTCGACATTCATTTCGCCCTCGTATTCGAAATCGACGCCGAGCTTGTCGAGCGCGTCGACGGCTTCCTGGAGTTTTTGCGAGCGTTCGCCGGCCGGATTGCCGAAGGTGGAATAGGACAGGAAGGCGACGCGCGGCGTGAAGCCGAAACCTTTCGCTGCCGCGGCCGCCTCGATGGCGATGTCGGCCAGGGCGTCGCTATCGGGGAATTCGGTGACATTGGTGTCGGCGATGAACAGGGTGCGGTTCTTGGCGAGCGCAATGGACATGCCGATCACGCGCTGGTCCGGTGCCGCATCGAGCACGAGTTTCACATCGCGCAGGGCGGCGTCATAGCTGCGCGTCGTACCGGTGACGATGCCGTCGGCGTCGCCGAGCTTGACCATGCAGGCGGAGAAGACATTGCGGTCATTATTGACCAGGCGCTGCACGTCGCGGCGCAGATAGCCCTGACGCTGCAGGCGTTTATAGAGGAAGTCGGCATAGTCGCTATTGCGTTCCGACAGGCGCGCATTGACGATTGTGATCGCATCTTCCGGCACACCGACCAGACGCATATTGGCGCGCGTAATATCCTCGCGGCCAACCAGTATGGCCTTGCCGAGCTCCTGGCTCTGGAAGGCATAGGCGGCGCGGATCACGGCCGGTTCCTCGCCCTCGGCGAAGACGATGCGGCGGCCCTGGCCCATCACCGCGCCCTGGATGCGCTGCAACAGGGCAGCGGTCGGATCGAGACGGCGGGCCAGTGAATGGCGGTAGGCCGACATGTCGGCAATCGGCTTGCGCGCGACACCGCTATCCATCGCCGCCTGGGCGACATAGGGCGGTACATAGGAAATCAGGCGCGGATCAAACGGCGAGGGAATGATATAGCCGCGGCCGAATTTCGGGCGTGCGCCATGATAGGCGGCGGCGACCTCGTCCGGCACGTCTTCCTTGGCCAGCGCGGCGAGCGCATGGGCGGCGGCGATCTTCATCTCTTCATTGATGGTGCGGGCGCGGACATCCAGCGCGCCGCGGAAAATATAGGGAAATCCGAGGACGTTGTTGACCTGGTTGGGATAGTCCGAGCGGCCCGTCGCCATGATGGCATCGGAGCGGACAGCTTCAACATCTTCCGGGGAGATTTCCGGGTCCGGATTGGCCATGGCGAAAATGATCGGATTATCGGCCATCGACTTGATCATTTCGCCGGTAAAGGCACCCGCGACGGACAGGCCCAGCACGCAATCAGCGCCATCCAGCGCTTCGGCGAGGGAGCGTTTATCGGTCTCGACCGCATGGGCGGCCTTCCACTGATTGAGATCGTCGCGCTCGGTATGGATAATGCCCTTGCTGTCGCACAGCACGGCGTTTTTGGCATCGACACCCATCGCCTTGAGCAATTCCAGCACGGCAATCCCGGCGGCGCCGGCGCCATTGACGACGACTTTGAGGTCGGCCATGCGGCGGCCGGTGATCTCGCAGGCATTGATGATGCCGGCAGCGGAAATGATCGCGGTGCCGTGCTGGTCGTCATGGAAAACGGGGATATCGAGCAATTCGCGCAGGCGTTGCTCGATGATGAAGCTCTCCGGCGCCTTGATGTCTTCCAGATTGATGCCGCCGAATGTATTGCCGAAACGGCGCACGCATTCGATGAAGGCCTCACCGTCTTCTTCCTCGACCTCGATATCGATCGCGTCGATATCGGCGAAGCGCTTGAACAGGACAGCCTTGCCTTCCATCACCGGTTTGGAGGCCATGGCGCCGAGATTGCCGAGGCCCAGGATCGCGGTGCCATTGGAGATGACGGCGACCATATTGCCCTTGGAGGTATAGTCGTAAACCTTGTCCGGATCGGCAGCGATCGCCTTGACCGGGGCAGCGACGCCGGGGCTGTAGGCGAGGGACAGGTCGCGCTGGGTGGCCATCGGCTTGGTGGCTGCCATGGCGATTTTGCCGGGGGTCGGTTCGCGGTGAAAGGCCAGGGCTTCTTCGTCATCGACCTTGCTGATTCTGTCGCTCATCACTGCCATCCTTGCCCGCGCCGGAATTTCCCATAGAACTAGGCCTCTAGCCGCTTCGCCCCCTTGCACGCAAGACGAAACCTCGTCACGGACCGCCTCGATGAATGCGATGATACAAATGCCGGTTCCGGCTGATCGGCAATTTCCCGACCCTGAAGGCGCCACGCCGATGATGGCGCAATACCTCGCCCTGCGCGCGCAGGCGCCGGGCGATGCGCTGCTGTTTTATCGCATGGGCGACTTCTACGAACTTTTCTTCGACGATGCCGTGCGCGCTTCCGCCGCACTCGATATCGCCCTGACCAAGCGCGGCGAACACCAGGGTCAGCCGATCCAGATGTGCGGTGTTCCCGCCGCAGCATCGGAAGCCTATCTCGCGCGCCTGATCAAGGCCGGTTTCAAGGTTGCCGTTGGTGAGCAGACCGAGGATCCCAAGGCGGCCAAGGCGCGCGGTTCCAAATCCGTCGTCAACCGGGCGATCCGCCGCGTCGTCACGCCGGGCACGCTGACCGAAGACACATTGCTCGATCCGCGCAGTTCCAACCGCATTGCGGCGCTGGCCCGTCTGGCGAGCGGCGAGTGCGCGATTGCCTGGGCCGAGGTCTCGACGGGTGAGTTTGCGGTCATGCTGGTGGCAGCCGAAAATCTCGCCGCCGAACTCGCCGCGATGAATCCGGTGGAGCTTCTGGTCGAGGAAACCCGCTTCAAGGAGGGCGGCGAACTGGCGCCGCGCGCGACGGTCACACCGCTCGCCCGGGCCAAATTCGACGCGGCCTCTGCCGAACGGCAACTTAAAGGCCACTTTGCGGTACATGAACTGACGGCTTATGGCGAGTTTACGCGTGCTGAGCGGTCCGCTCTTGGCGCATTGCTCGACTACCTCGCCCTGTCGCAGGCCGGAGCGCCGGCCAAGCTTGCCCCGCCACGCCAGATCGCCCAAGGCAGCGTCCTCGCCGTCGATCCGGCGACCCGCGCCAGCCTTGAAATCGACCGGACATTGAGCGGCAACCGCACCGGCTCCCTGCTCGACGCCATCGACCGCACCGTCACCGCCCCGGGCGCCAGATGCCTCGCCGAACGCCTGGCGCGGCCGCTGACGGATGTCGTGCAGATCGAACAACGCCTTGATGCAATAAGCTTTTTCGAGGCGTCCTCGGAATTGCGCCGCGACATCCGTGATCGCCTGAAATCGGCGGGTGACCCGGAACGCGCCCTGTCCCGCCTGCTACTCGGCCGCGGCGGCCCGCGCGATCTCAAGGCCCTGGCCGCAGCCCTGGCCGAAGGTCAAGCGCTCGCGACCCGCATTCTCGCCGCCCCGCTCACCGCCCCGCCGCCCTTGGTCGCCGAAAATCTGGCGGCGCTATCCCTGGCCGACAAGCCGGAATTGTCTGCCCTGGTGGGTGATCTGGAACGCGCTATCCTTGATGAGCCCCCCTTGCTGGCCCGCGATGGTGGTTTTGTCGCGCCCGAATGGCGGCCCGAGCTCGACGAGACCCGCAAATTGCGCGACGCCTCGCGCCGTATCGTCGCCGGCCTGCAGCAGACCTATGCCGAAGCCACCGGCGTTAGCGGATTGAAAATACGGCATAATAACGTGCTGGGCTATTTCGCTGAAGTGACCGCCAAACATGCCGATCAGCTGATGGGCCGCGAAGATTTTATCCATCGCCAGACCATGGCGAATGTGGTGCGTTTCTCGACAGTGGAGCTGGCCGATCTGGAATCGCGCATCTCCAGTGCCGGCGAACGGGCGCTGGCAATGGAAATCGAGGTTTTTCAAGGGCTTTGCCAAGGGGTCGAGGGTCAGGCTGAGCTGATCCGGCAGTCCGCTCGCGCCCTGGCCGAGCTCGATGTCGCCGCCGGGCTCGCCGAATGGGCCATTGAAACAGAAGCTTGCCGCCCGGTGGTCGAGGACAGTTCGGTCTTTGCCGTCGCCGGCGGCCGCCATCCCGTCGTCGAACGCGCCTTGCAGCGCACCGGTGAAGGCCGTTTCACGCCCAATGATTGCAGGCTCGACGGGGCCGGTACCGCCGCAGCCCGCCTGGTCTTCGTGACCGGGCCGAACATGGCCGGTAAGTCCACGTATTTGCGGCAGAATGCACTGATCCTGATGCTGGCACAGGCGGGCTGTTATGTGCCGGCCCGTTCGGCCCGGATCGGGATCGCCGACCGGCTCTATTCGCGCGTTGGCGCTGCCGATGACCTGGCGCGCGGCCGCTCGACCTTCATGGCGGAAATGATCGAGGCTTCGGCCATTCTCAACCAGGCCACGGGCCGCAGCTTTGTCATCCTCGACGAAATTGGCCGCGGTACGGCGACATTCGACGGTCTCTCCATTGCCTGGGCCGCGGCGGAACATTTGCATGGCGTCAATCAGTGCCGCGCCTTGTTCGCCACGCATTATCATGAGCTTACCCGGCTGGCCGATGACCTCGAAGCGGCGGGCAATTGCTCGCTCAAGGCGCGCGAGTGGAAAGGTGAGCTGGTTTTCCTGCACGAGGTCGGGCCCGGGGCTGCGGATCGCTCCTACGGGATTGAGGTTGCGCGCCGTGCCGGCCTGCCGCCGGTTGCGATCCGGCGTGCCAAGACGATCCTGGCGCGGCTGGAATCGGAGGGCGCACCGGCTGCGGCGCTCGCCGACCTGCCCCTGTTTGCGCTTTCCGAACCGGTTGTCGAGGCCCGGGAATCGGCGGTCGAATTGCGATTGTCTGACATCGAACCTGACGGGCTGGCGCCGCGCGAGGCGCTCGATATCCTGTATCAACTCAAGGCGCTGATGAAGAATGAGTGACGCCGCACCGCACCGTAGACTAGGCTGAGACCCAGATGACCCATCCGGCACTCCCCGCTTCGCTGAATGCCTTGACGCTGCGCGCCCAGCTGGCGGCGGCTATCGCCAAGCGGGGCTGGGATTCCCCGGCGGCCCGGCCGACAGCGGTGGGCCATGTCCGCGCGGCGCTCGACCGGGTCCGCGAGCAGGCGGGGGACTGTCTCTCGCAAGGCGGCGGCGGGGCGGTGGCACCCCCGGCGCGGGGCGGCGGGGGGAGCGTCAGCCTGCACGCCCTGTTTGATTCCATGGCCGCAGGCGACCTCGACGGCTCGCGCGGCGTTACGCTTTGCGCCCTGGGTGGTTTCGGCGCTGGTGAATTGGCGCCATTTTCCGATGTCGACCTGCTCCTGATCAAACCCGATGATGGCGATGCCGCGACGGATGCCTTCCTGGAGCGCGTGCTCTACGCGCTGTGGGACATCAAGATCGATGTCGGCGGCGGCGCCTGCCGCACGATCGATGAAACCCTGGAAATCACCCGCGAAAACGCCTCCGAACGCACGGCCTTGCTGAGCCTGCGTTATCTGGCCGGTGACGAGGCGCAGGCCAATGCACTCGCCAGCCGTTTTCGTGAGGAAGTGATCGCTGGCGACAAGACCGGATTCGTCGAGGCGAAACTGCGCGAACGCGACGCCCGGATCGAGAAGGCGGGCCGGTCGCGCTACACGGTTGAGCCCAATATCAAATCGGGCAAGGGCGCCCTGCGCGATCTGCAGCTGATGCGCTGGCTGGCGCAATTCCTCTATGGCGCGGATGCGTTTGAACGCTGGGTCGGCAGCCGCCTGCTATCGGTCGATGACGTTGTGAAATACGTCGCCGCGGATGATCTGTTGTGGACGATCCGCTTTCACCTTCACGCCCTGGCTGGCGGAAAGGATGAAAGACTGACATTCGATCTACAGCCGGAAATCGCGGCCCGGATGGGGTTCGAGGACGGCGAAGATGAAAGTGCAGTCGAACGCTTCATGCGGGCGTATTTCCGCGCAGCCATGGATGTCGGTGCGCTGACGCGTCTGGTGTGCGCCAAGCTGGAATCCGATGCGTGGAAGTCAAAACCGCGCGGCCTGGCGCGTTTCCTGCCCGGAGAAGACCCGGACGAGACGCCGGATCTCGGCAAATTCGTGCTGCGCGATGGCCGTCTCGATTTCGCCAATCCGACCCAGATTGCCGACGATCCTGTCTGCCTGATCCGCTTCTTTCACGTCGCGGCTTCCCGGCGGCTGGACCTGCACCCCGAGGCCGTCGCCCGGATCGGACGGACCTTGCATCATGTCGACGAGAAATTCCGCGAGGATCCGCGCGCAGCCCGGGCCTTCTTCGCGGTCCTGCTGGACTCGCCGGCGCCCATGCCGGTTCTGCGTCTGATGACCGAAGCGGGGCTCTTGGGCCGCTACATACCGGAATTCGGGGACATTGTCGCGCGCACCCAGTTCAACATGTATCACCACTACACCGTCGATGAGCACACCCTGCAGGCGCTGGGGATATTGCGCGAAATCGAGGATGGGCTGCACCCGCTGGATCATCCGCTGACGACCCGGATCATGCCGCTGATCAAGCGGCGGCGCGCCCTGCATCTGGCGGTCCTGCTTCACGATACCGGCAAGGGTTCGGGCGATCAGTGTATTGAAGGCGCGATCCGTGCACGCACCGCCTGCAAGCGGCTCGGACTTGATGATACCGAAACCGAGCTCGTTGCCTGGCTGATCCAGACCCATCTCCTGCTCAGCGATACCGCTCAACGCCGCGATCTCAGCGATCCGCAGACCGTGGCGGATTTCGCCGCCGCTGTCGGCACAGTCGAGCGCTTGCGTCTGCTCACTGTGCTGACCGTGGTCGATATTCGCGCCGTCGGGCCGGGCGTGTGGAATGGCTGGAAGGGCCAGCTGATCCGGGATTTGTACGCGGCGACCGAACAGGTGCTCAAAAGCGAAGGGGCCGGACTGGAGCGGGCGCGTGAAACCCTGTCTGACAAGGCGCGGGCAACACGTGACAGGGCGCTGCCCAGCCTGGCCCGGATCAATCCGGCCTTCGCTGAGTGGTGGGCGGCGGAGTTGAATGATGCCTATTGGGTCTCATTCTCCGAGGAGGATCGTTTCCGGCACGCAGCCTTCGCCCGGCATGTCTTCGAGACGGGTCGTGCCTCGGCCGCCGCAGTCCGGGTCGACCGGCGGCGGGCGGCGACGGAAGTCATGATCTGGTCGCCGGACCGCGAGCGCGTGTTCGCGGATATTGCCGCTGCCCTGGCCGATATGGGTGCTGATGTTGTCGGCGCGACCATCAATACGACCGTGTCGGGCAATGTCTTTGATATTTTCCATATCCAGGACGCGGCAGGCCAGCCCTACGGCCGTGACGATACGCCGAAGCGAGATGCCCTGGTGGACTATCTCAGACTGGTGGCCACGGGAGAGTTTCCCGTGCGGCGACGCCGCATCATGCCAATGAAGCATCGTGACGCAGCTTTCCGGGTCGAGCCCTATGTCAGTATTTCCAATGAATTGGCTGAACATGCCACAGTGATCGAAGCGTCCGGGCGCGACAGGCCGAGCCTGTTGGCGGATCTGGCTGATGTTATCGCCGATGAGAACCTGTCGCTGACCTCCGCCCAGATCGACGGTTATGGCGAACGTGCCACGGATGTGTTCTACGTCACCCATCTGGGCCACAAGCTGGAGGACGCCGCCGTGACAGAACGCCTTCATGCCGGTTTGATCACAGTCCTGAGTGCCAGTGAAACCGCGCTCGACGAGAAGGCTGCCGAACGCGGTATCGCCCGTGCCCGCGCCAGCGTTTTGAGGTAGTCATGCGTCTTTTGCGGTCGTCAGCCATTGTCGGCCTGTTCACGTCGGCAAGCCGGGTTCTTGGACTGGTGCGGGAAATGCTTCTGGCGGCGGCACTGGGTGCCGGTGCCACGACAGACGTCTTCCTGACGGCCTTCCAGTTTCCCAATCTTTTCCGGCGCATTTTCGCCGAAGGCGCGTTCAATTCTGCCTTTGTGCCGCTCTATGCAGGCAAGCTTGAAGGCGACGGCCCAACGGACGCCCAGCGTTTTGCACGGCAGGTCTTGTCGCTGCTCTTCACCGCGATGCTGATCTTCGTGATTGTGGCGCAGATCGGCATGCCCTGGCTGATGTATCTGCTGGGTCCGGGTTTCATCGAAAATCCGCAAACCTTCGAGCTGGCCGTTCTGCTGACGCAGATCACCATGCCCTATCTGCTGATGATGTCGCTCTCGGCCATGCTGAGTGGCGTGCTCAATTCGCACGGCAAGTTTGCCGCCGCGGCTGCGGCGCCGGTGCTGCTCAATCTGACCCTGATCGGCACCATGCTTTTCTCCGGTGCCGGCGGCGAGCAGATGGCGCTTTATCTTTGTATCGGTATCACGGCATCCGGCGTGCTGCAGACCGCCTGGCTCTGGTTTTCCGTGCGCCAGCTCGGTGTGCGCCTGAGTTTGCGCCTGCCCAGGCTGACACCGGACACCCGGCGGTTGATCGTGCTGGGCGTTCCCGGTGCTGTGGCGGCTGGCGTGACGCAGATCAATATTCTCGTGACGTCGTCGATCGCGACGCTGGAGGAGGGGGCACGGTCCTGGCTGTATTATGCGGATCGCCTTTACCAATTCCCGCTCGGCGTGGTCGGCATCGCAATGGGTGTTGTGTTGCTTCCGACATTGTCCGGCCGGCTGCGTTCCGGCGATGTGACGGGAGCTGCCAATGTGATGAATCGCGGTCTCGAGGTCTCGATGGCGTTGACGCTACCCGCGGCTGCGGCGCTCGCCGTCATTCCGCATTTTATCGTCACCGCCCTGTATCAGAACGGTGCTTTCACGGCCGAAGCGGCTGACCGGGTGTCGCTGGCCGTGGTCGCCTTTGCGTTCGGCTTGCCAGCCTTTGTACTGATCAAGGTGCTCTCGCCCGGATTTTTCGCGCGCCAGGACACGATGACACCGATGCGGTATGCGGCGGTTTCTGTCGCGGTCAATCTGGTGCTTGGCCTGATCCTCTTCTTTGGACCGTTGAACTTCCTCGGTCTGGCCATCGCCACTTCAGTGGCTGGCTGGGTCAATGCCATTTTGCTCGCGGTCACCCTGCGCAAGCGCGGATTGTTGCAGCCGGACGCCCGCTTGCTGCACCGTCTGCCGCGCATTCTCGGCGCGGTGATCCTGATGTCGGCCTTCCTGGCGATGGCTGATCAGCATACGGCCTGGATTATCGATCACAGCTTTGGCATTCCGCTTTTGGCGCTGGTGCTGGTCTGTGGTTCTGGTGCGCTGGTATTTGGCGGGTCGGCGATGCTGACCGGCGCGTTGAGGGTTTCCGAGCTGCTTGACGCGCTCAAGCGCCCTTGAGGCCTGCCATTGCGGCCGTTATGACCACAGGCTTCTTTCAACCTCATTCCACCCGAGGCACGCCATGAGTGAAAACCCGACCGAATATAACGGCCCGAAGCGCATCTTCTCCGGCATGCAGCCGACCGGTCAGCTGCATCTGGGCAATTATCTCGGGGCACTCAAGAACTGGGTCGCCTTGCAGGATGAGGGTAGCTTCGAGTGTTTTTATTGCGTCGTCGACATGCATGCGATCACCATGCCGCACGACCCCAAGGCGCTGCCCGGTGCGGTGCGGGCTGCCGCTGCGGCCTATATTGCTGCCGGCGTTGATCCGGCCAAGAGCGCGCTCTTCGCACAATCGGCGGTTCCCGAGCATGCGGAGCTGGCGTGGATTTTCAATTGCGTCGCCCGCATGGGCTGGGCCGAGCGCATGACCCAGTTCAAGGACAAGGCCGGCAAGGACAAGGAGCGCGCCTCGGTTGGCCTGTTCACCTACCCGGTCCTGATGGCGGCCGATATCCTGGTCTACAAGGCGACCCATGTACCGGTCGGTGATGATCAGAAACAGCATCTCGAATTGTGCCGCGACGTCGCCGCCCGTTTTAACCGGGATTATGGTGACGGCGAGATGATCTTCCCGATCACCGAACCCTATATCCAGGGGCCGGGCGCGCGGATCATGAGCCTGCGCGACGGATTGTCGAAAATGTCAAAGTCGGATGTGTCCGACAATTCGCGCATCAATCTGCATGATGATGCCGACACGATTGCCAGGAAGATCCGCAAGGCCAAGACAGACCCCGAGCCTCTGCCTGACACGCTTGAGGCGTTGAATGCCCGTCCCGAAGCCACCAATCTGGTCGGGATTTATGCCGCCCTGACGGGCCGGACCAAGGCCGACGTGCTGGCTGAGTTCGCCGGCCAGGGCTTCGGCGTGTTCAAGCCCGCACTTGCTGATGTCGCCGTCGAGTATCTGGCACCAATCTCCGATGAGTTCCGTCGCCTGGTGGCGGATCGGGCCGAGATCGACCGGATTCTCACCGACGGGGCAGAGCGGGCACGCACCGTGGCGGCGCCGGTGCTCAAGCAAGCCAAACAAATCATTGGATATTGGAGCTAGCTCCGGCTCCGGGACAGATGGCCGCACTGACAGGCTGTCTGCTGGCGGGGTAACTGGACTGGCGAAATCTGGAGACGCGTGATGTTGAGATTATCCCTGAGTGTGGCCGCGGCCGCTCTGCTGGTCGGCTGTGGCGGCGTCGAGGAAGATGTTGCCGTCAGCCATGATGGCGGTCATGCCATGTCCGAGATGGCGCCCGATGCTGCGCCGGCGCCCTTGCCGGATGATGGCATCGCACCGGTGATCAATGTCCGCGCCGCCTGGATGCGGCCGCATCCGCAAGGCCGTGACGTCACCGCCGCCTATTTCGCGGCTTCGCTGGGTGCGGGCACCGCAGACCGTCTGGTTTCGGCCCGCATTGATGGTGCCGACCGGGTCGAACTTCATGGTCACACCATGGACCCCGAGACCGGCATGATGCAGATGCGTCCGATCGGCCCGCAGGATATCGGGCCGGCAGGTCCGCTGCTGTTCGCGCCCGGCGGCCATCATCTGATGGTGTTCGGGCTGGATCCGGTGGTTGAGGGCCAGAGCGTGTCTGGCGTGCTGGTGTTCGAGCGCACGGGCGAGATTCCGGTCGAGTTTGACGTCCGCTCGACGGCGCCGGCGGCCGCTCCCGACTAGCGTTTCAGCCTGCGTCCGTGCCGGTTGTCGGCGCGGGCTCCAGTGGTTTGGCCAGCGCATAGCGGTCGGGATCATAGGGTTTGGGCGCGCGCGGCCAGAACACACGCATCAGCCAGGCGCCGCCCAATACGCCTGGAAGGAAGAACAGGCCGACGGCGTTTTCCTGCAACAGGAAAAGCCAGCCAAAGCCTGCCAGGCAGGCCGCGCCCGCCGTGGCTCCGGCGGTAAACAGGGTCCACATGAAGCCGGGCTTCGAGCCCTCAAGGAATTGAATCGCGTGGCGGTGCGGTGCGAGCGCCCGGTGCAGGCCGACAAGAAGATTTCGAAACGTGTCGGCCTTCAATTCCCAGGCGCCCGGGCGCACCCAGCTCATCGATCCGAAGACGAGTTCATGGCCGGATTCGTCCTGGACCCGGCAGACAACCTGGCTCGCAGGCCCGGCCATTTCCACATTGAGCCGGACCGAGCGAATATCAGCAAACGCCATGGTATGCGCAGCCTCGTCGCGGTCATTCGCCTGCACGAGGGCCTCGTCAGTCAAGTGTGTCGTGCGCAGGCCACTGGCTGCATTGCGCCGGTCTTCATGTTGAATCATGGCGGATCGCACCCTTGTTTCACCCGTCCGGGAAACCAAATACTGGACGAGGCCCGTTGAACTCGCCAAACTCCACGACAATGTCAAATCGCACCCGAAAATTTCTCACCATCGCCGATGACAGCCCCGAGTGTCGCAAGGCGCTCTATTTCGCTGCGCGTCGCGCCCATACGCTCGGTGCCAAGGTGGCGATCCTCGCCACCTACCAGACCGGTGATTTCAATCACTGGATCGGGGTCGCCGAGACCGCGAAGCGGGAGGCTGAAGTGGCTGCCGAAGCCATGCTCGAATCCCTCGCCGAGGATGCCGAGGCTGTCACGGGTGAGCGGCCCGAGCTGGTTTTGCGCGAAGGGGAGCGCCGCGCCGTCCTGGCCCAGGTGATCGAGGACGATCCCCTGATCTCGTTTCTGGTGCTGGGCGCGTCGGTTTCGAGCGAAGGTCCCGGCCCGCTTGTGATGGCGCTGGCACGGGGCAAGGGCTTGTTCAGCGGCCGCGCCATCCCGGTGACGGTGGTGCCGGGTGATATGGAAAACTCCGAAATCGACGCCATGTCCTGATAACCCTGTCCATGATGGGGTTGAACCTTGTCTGATTCAGCGCCAATTGAGGGACAAGGAGATGCCCGATGTTCATCCAGACCGAAGCTACACCCAATCCCAACACGCTGAAATTCCTGCCCGGCCGCGAGATATCTCCCGGCGGACCGCATGAATTCGAGACAGCGGATGCTGCCGAGGCCTCGCCGCTGGCGGCTGATCTCTTCCTGATCCAGGGCGTGACGGGCGTGTTTCTCGGCGAGGACTTCATTGCCATAACCAAGGATGGCACCGTCGAGTGGGATCATGTCAAACCCTTCCTGCTGGGCGCCATCATGGACGGTCTGCAATCGGGTCGACCGATTCTCGGCGATGCGGAAACCGAGAGCGGCCACGCCGCCTATGCCGGCGACGACGCCGAGATCGTCAAGGAAATCATTGAGCTCATCGATACGCGCGTGCGTCCCGCGGTGGCCCAGGATGGCGGCGATATCCTGTTCCATTCCTTCCTTGCCGAGAGCGGCACGGTGCGGCTGAAGATGCGCGGCGCGTGTTCTGGCTGCCCGTCCTCGACGATGACGCTGAAGGCCGGAATCGAGAATCTCCTCAAGCATTACATCCCGGAAATCCAGTCCGTTGAAGCGGTCGCCTGACGACTGCGTCCGGGACGAAGCAAGTCTTTTTCCAATTCGGCATATTAAATTCGGTTCCCGGCCTGTTTATGTCTGCCGCAACATCAATCCATTCTGCGGAGATCGAAACATGTCAGGCGAAGTGACCAGCAAACCCACCACCAACACCGTCATCGATGAAGATGCCATCGCGCAAATCTTTCTTGAAGCGCGCACCTATAATGATTTCGAGCCAACGCCGATCCCCGAGGAAACGCTGAAGCGTTTGTACGACATTACGAAAATGGGTCCGACCAGCGCGAACAATTCGCCGGCCCGCTTTGTCTTCGTGCAATCCGAGGCCGCCAAGGCGCGGCTCAAGCCGTTTCTGGCTGAAGGCAATGTCGACAAGTCGATGCAGGCTCCGGTGACGGTCATTTTCGCTTGGGACGAGAAATATTATGACAAGATTCCCCAGTTAATGCCCCACAATCCCGGGGCCCGCGAATGGTTTACCGGCCCGGGTGCCGAGCTCAATGGCCGCCGCAATTCGGTGCTTCAGGCTGGCTATTTTCTGATTGCCGCAAGGGCCCTGGGGCTCGATACCGGTCCGATGACCGGCTTTGATGCGGCCGGTGTTGATGCCGAATTCTTTGCCGGAAATCCGGCGACGGAAAACTGGAAGTCGGACATCCTGATCAATCTCGGGGTCGGGACGACGAAAAACCTCTTCCCGCGCCTGCCGCGTCTGAGCTTCGACGAGGCCGCGCAAATCATCTAGACCGCTCGCATGGCTTTGTTGGCGATTGATACGACCGGTTCTGATTGCTCCGTGGCGCTGCGCGTCGCGGGGCAGCCGGATTTGTGCCGCTCGGACCCGATCGGGCGCGGCCATGCTGAATATCTCGCCCCCATGATTGCACGCATGTTGGAAGAGGCGGGTCTGAAAGCCGCCCAGATCACGCGGATCGGCGTGATGACGGGCCCGGGTAGTTTCGCCGGCAGCCGGGTTGGCGTGGCTTTCGCTCGAGGCCTCGCCTTCGCAATAGATGCGCAGGCGGTCGGGATCGGCAATCTGGCTGTTTTGGCCCAGGCCGCGAGAATTTCCGGCCCACTGGCCGTGCTGCATGATGCCAAACGCGGCGATATTATTCTTCAGGTCTGGGCCGGTGGGATCGCGACCAAGCCCGAATTATTGCCCGTCGCCGGCGTGGCCACCCGGATCCGGGAATTGGCCGGCGATACCGGACATCTCGCGGGTAGCGGGGCGGCTCTGATCGATCTGCCGCAATTTACCGATCTCGCCCTGACGACAATCGACCTGCCGGCCCTTCTGGACCTGGCGGAATGCGCCGATATCACGCAGGCGCCGCCCCTGCCTTTCTATGCGCGCCCTCCGGATGCGAAATTGCCTGGAGGCCGGCAACCTTGAGCACGATACGGGTCGAGCGAACCGGGCCGGACTCGGCTGGTAAAATGGCGCAAGTCCATGCGCTCTGTTTTCAGCCTTTCTGGTCGGAGGGTGAAATCGCGGCGATGATGCATATGCCGACGACACTTGGCCTGGTGGCGTGGTTCGGTGATGCCGTCGTGGGCATGGCGCTATACCGTGTCGCGGCTGATGAGGCCGAGCTCCTCACAATCGGTGTCGTACCCGCACAGCGGGGCCGGGGAGCCGGTGCTCAAATCCTGGCCTGTGGCGAAGCGTATGCTGCGGCGCGCGGCGCAGCACGGCTGTTTCTTGAAGTTTCGACGCTCAACACCTCGGCGAAATCATTGTATCTTCGGGCAGGTTACAGCCAGATCGGACAAAGGCGGGCTTACTACCCTGATGGCAGCGATGCCCTGGTTCTTGAAAAAGCACTCTGCGGTGATGGACAGACCAGCGGTTCACAGCCTATCACTCCACTCAGCGAATAAGGGATATCTCATGGCGGATCGGATCGAAAAACTTTGCGTCGACAAGGGTCTGCGGATGACCGACCAACGCCGGGTGATTGCCCGCGTCCTGTCGGATTCTGAAGATCACCCTGATGCCGAGGAGCTTCACCGTCGCGCCGCCGCGGAAGATCCGCGGATATCCCTGGCAACCGTCTATCGGACCGTGCGGCTGTTTGAAGAAGCCGGCATTATCGAGCGTCATGATTTTCGCGATGGACGCTCGCGCTATGAGGAAGTCGGCGACGAGCATCATGATCACCTGATCGATCTGAAATCCGGCGAGGTGATTGAATTCGTCAATGAAGAGATCGAGCGGCTGCAGGAAGCGGTCGCGCGCAAGCTGGGCTACAAGCTTGTCGATCACCGCATGGAGTTATACGGCGTACCGCTCAAGAGCGCCGGGGAGTAGGCGCCCGATCGAGGAGCGCTCATGTCTGCACGCCCACCCGGCAAGCACGCTTTCGTCTTCATCTTCATCACCGTTCTGATCGACATGATCGGATTTGGCATCATCATTCCGGTGATGCCGCAATTGGTGATGGAGCTGACAGGTCAGCCCATCGAGAGCGCCGCGGTGATGGGCGGACTGCTGATGGGCGTTTTCGCGTTCACGCAATTCATCTTTGCGCCGATCATTGGGGGATTGAGCGACCGTTATGGCCGCCGCCGTATCCTCTTGTTTGCGATGGCCGGGTTTACGATCGACTATCTGATCATGGGCACGGCGACGAGCTTCGCCGTCCTGTTTCTCGGCCGTATGCTGTCGGGCGTATTTGGTGCCACCTATACGACAGCGAACGCTTATATCGCTGATATTACTGATGCCAAGGACCGCGCCGGGCGTTTCGGAATGATGGGCGCTGCCTTTGGGCTCGGCTTCATCCTGGGCCCTGTGGTGGGCGGCCTGCTCGGGGAAATCGACCCGCGTTATCCATTCTTTGCCGCGGCCGCCCTGGCCGGGATCAATGTGATTTATGGCTATTTCATCCTGCCCGAAACCCTGAGCCCCCAGAACCGCCGGCCGTTCAGTATCCGGCGCGCCAACCCGTTCGGGTCGCTCTTGCAGATGCGCCAGTATCCAGTCGTTTTTGCCATGTTGACGGCGGCATTTCTCTTCTTCCTGGGGCATGCGGCCTTCCCGGCATTGTGGACTTATTTCTCGACTTTGCGCTTTGACTGGACGCCGAGCGATATCGGCTTGTCGCTGATGGCGGTCGGGCTGGCGTCGGCCATTGTCCAGGGTGGGTTGACCCGGATTATCGTCGCCAGAATTGGCGAGTGGCGGGCTTATGGAATCGGCTTCTCGATCGCGGCCCTGGCCTATATCGGCTATGGATTTGTCAGCGAAGTCTGGGTCTTCTACGTCATCATGGCTTTCGGTTCCCTGGCTGGAATCGGGGGTCCGGCGATGCAGTCGATCTGTACCCGGCTGGTGCCGGCCAATAGCCAGGGCGAGCTGCAGGGCGCGATGTCGAGCCTGCAGAGCCTGTCGATGGTGATCGGTCCGCTAACCTTGCCGTTAGTCTTCCGTTACTTCACCGCTGACTCAGCCCCCGTCTACCTTCCCGGTGCTGCATTCCTGCTGGCCGCCGTGCTGACGGTTTTGGCGCTCATCGTCGGCCTGTCCTCGCGCAGCCAGGATGTCGCAACCCTCGCAAAACCGGTCCCGGCCGAGGCCGAGTGAAGCGGCAGGTCTTGCTTTGAGGATGAGTTTCGCCCATAACGCGCGGCTTCCCCGGCATGGACCGGAGTGCCAACAAGTCGACCGGTCGCGGTTGCACCAGAGTGACGATGAGCTCGACGCGTAAACGTCTTTATATCAAGACCTATGGTTGCCAGATGAATGTCTATGATTCCGAAAGGATGAAGGACGTTCTGACGCCGCTTGGCTATGAGACCTCCGAGGAGGCCGAAGGCTCCGACCTCGTCATCATCAATACCTGCCATATTCGCGAGAAGGCGGCGGAGAAGCTGTATTCCGATCTCGGGCGCCTGCGCCCCTTCAAGGACGCCAAGGCTGACCAGGGTGGCATGACGATCGCCGTCGCCGGCTGTGTCGCCCAGGCCGAGGGCGCCGAGATCATGCGCCGGGCGCCGACCGTCGATCTCGTGGTCGGGCCGCAGAGCTATCACAAATTGCCTGAACTGATTGCCCGCGCCCACCGGGCCCGGGGTGAGGCGCTGGATACGGAGTTCGAGGTCGAGGACAAGTTCGACCAATTGCCGACCGAGCGTCATGTCGAGGGGTATTCGGCCTTTGTGACGGTGCAGGAAGGCTGCGACAAATTCTGCACCTTCTGCGTCGTGCCCTATACGCGCGGCGCCGAATGGTCGCGCCCGGTTGACCAGCTGGTTGACGAGATCCGCCGTCTCGCCGCCAAGGGCGTGCGCGAGATCACCCTGCTGGGCCAGAATGTGAACGCCTATCATGGCGCCCCGCCGGCTGGCCGCGAGGCTGACGGATCCTGGGGGCTCGGCCAGTTGCTGCGTCATATCGCCCTGATTGGCGGTATTGAGCGCGTGCGTTATCTGACCAGTCATCCGCGCGATATGGATGAGGCGCTGATTGCCACCCATCGCGATGAATCCAAGATCATGCCCTATCTACACCTGCCGATTCAGAGCGGGTCGGACAAGATCCTCAAGGCGATGAATCGCCAGCACACCTATGCCGAATACGCCGAGCTGATAGCGCGTATGCGCGAAGTACGCCCCGACATCGCGATCTCGGGCGATTTTATCGTTGGCTTTCCGGGCGAAACCGATGCCGACTTCGAGGATACGATGCGCTGCGTCCGCGAGATCGGCTATGCCAGCGCCTTTTCCTTCAAGTATTCGCGTCGTCCGGGCACGCCCGGTGCAGCCATGCCAAACCAGATCGACGAGACAGTGAAGACGACGCGTTTGCATGCGTTGCAGGCCCTGCTCGACGAACAGCAGACGGATTTCAATCGCTCGCAGATCGGCCGCACCCTGCCGGTCTTGTTCGAAAAAGCAGGCCGGCTTCCCGGGCAATTGCACGGCCGCAGCCCCTATTTGCAATCGGTCCATGTCGACGGTCCGGCCGAGTTGATCGGCCGTATCGGCCAGGTCGAGATCGAGGCGGCGTCGCGCAATTCATTGTCCGGCCGGCTGGTGGGCACCGAGCGAGACGTCGCGTGAGTCCGGTCAAGCCTCCATCGAAGACACGCGCTGCCAAACCGCGCCGGGAAGTTTCCGAAGGTCTGCATTTTGATGATGTCGAGCGCCTGCGGGCCATGGTCGGTGCCGGTGACCGTTTCCTGATCCTGATCGAGGAAGAGCTCAATGTGCGCCTCAGCGCGCCGGGCGGCGGCCAGATCGTGATCGCGGCCGGCGATCCGCAGGCGCGCGATGATGCCAAGCGTGTGCTCAAGGGGCTTTATGCCAGCCTGGCGCATGGTCTGACCTGCGATGAGGCGACGGTGCGCGCTGCCTTGCGCATGCTTGATGGCGGCGATGTCCCGACCCAGCCCGATGACGGTGTGATCCGCGTGCCGCGCGGCGCCAGCCTGATTGCCCGCACCGAGGGCCAGCGCGCCTATGTTCGCGCGCTGAAGAATGAAAAAGCCTATGACCTGATCTTCGGTGTCGGCCCGGCCGGTACCGGCAAGACCTTGCTGGCGGTGGCCTATGGCGCCTCCATGCTGGTGCAGCGTAAGTTCGAAAAACTCATCATCACCCGGCCGGCTGTCGAGGCGGGCGAAAAACTGGGCTTCCTGCCGGGCGACCTCAATGAAAAGGTCGACCCCTATCTTCTGCCGGTCTGGGATGCGCTGGCCGATACGCTGGGGCGGGCCGAGCTGGAACGTATGCGTGCCGATGGCCGCATCGAAGTTGCGCCGATCGCCTTCATGCGCGGCCGCACACTCAACCGGGCCTTCGTCATTGTCGACGAGGCGCAGAATACCTCGCGGGCCCAGATGCAGATGGTGTTGACCCGGCTCGGCGAGGGCTCGCGCATGGCGGTCACCGGCGACCCAAGCCAGTGTGACCTGCTGCCGCGCGATCCGTCCGGCCTGCCACACGCACTGGAAATCCTGGCCGAGACCAAGGGTGTCGCGGCAATCCGCTTTACCCGCGCCGATGTGGTGCGCCATGATCTCGTGGCCCGCATTGTCGCGGCCTATGAAGATGATCTGAACAAGCGGGGTGGAGCCCGGACGTCATGAATGCTGTTGATGTCATCGTTGAAGATGAGGCCTGGGACACCATTGAGGGCAAGACCCGGCTGGTCGAGCAGGCGATTGCCGCCGCCGGCGCTGAAATCAGCGATGCCCTTCCCGGTGTGATCGCGGTTTTGCTGACTGATGATGCGGCCATGGCCGATCTCAACACCCGTTTCCGTCAGAAGGCGGGGCCGACAAATGTGTTGTCCTTCCCGGCATCGGAGCACACCGCCAATCATCTGGGCGATATCGCGCTGGCGTCGGGCGTTGTCATCCGCGAGGCGCACGAGCGTTCGCTTCGCCTCGCCGATCATCTGCGTCATTTGATCGTGCATGGATTCCTGCATCTTCAGGGTTATGATCATCTCGAAGATGACGAGGCCGAGGTGATGGAATCGATTGAGCGCCGGGCATTGGCCCGGCTGGGGGTTGCCGACCCCTATCTCGAGACGACAGGCGGCGGGACGGAAGCCGATGAGTAGTGACGACGACAGTTCTGAAGCCGATACCCGGTCCTGGTTCGGGCGAATTTTTGGTGGACCTGACGATATCGGGGAAGCGGCGGCCCCGCCCGTCCCGCTCAAACCGGCATCGCCGGCCGCGTTCGCGATTGATCCTGATGCGCTTGAGGATTTGCGCGTCATCGACGTCATGGTGCCACGCGCCGATATTGTCGGCGTCGAGGTTTCAACGCCGCTCGGTGAGCTGGCGCATGCCTTTGCCAAGGCGGCCCATTCACGGCTGCCCGTCTATCGGGAAACCCTCGATGATCCGATTGGTGTCGTCCATATCAAGGATTTGATCGCTCATCTCGCCCCCAATGAGGCGGGTGTGCGCGAAGCTGGCTGGGCCGACCTCCAGGTCTTGCCGGCGATTACGCGGCCCTTGCTGTTCGCACCGCCCTCTATGCGGGCCACCGATCTTCTGCGCCGCATGCAGGGGCGCCGCATGCACCTGGCCCTGGTTGTCGATGAATATGGCGGCACCGATGGTCTGGTGACGTTTGAAGACCTGATCGAGCCGATCGTCGGCGATATCGAAGACGAGCATGATGACGAGGATTCCCCGGCGATTCGCGCCCGCGGACCCGGCGTCTGGGATGTCGAGGCGCGCGCCGAGATCGACGCCTTCGAGGAAGTCGTTGGCGAGGAAATCGCCGGTCCCGACGAGGATGAGGATGTCGATAGCCTGGGCGGGCTCGTCTTCACCCTGACCGGCCGTGTTCCCGAGCGCGGCGAGGTGATCCGGCACCCCAAGGGTTATGAATTCGAGGTGTTGGAAGCGGATCCGCGCCGTATCAAGCGGATGCGCGTGCGGGCGACGCACTGGACCCAGGCCGCCGTCGCCGCGGATGAGGGGGTCGACCCGTCTTGACCCGCACTGCCTGGTACTCTCCCGGGCGATTGCGTACGCGGATCGCCGCCGCCAGCGGATGGCGACTGGCCCTGATCCTGTTGACCGGCGGCGCTCTGTCAGCCCTGGCGATGGCGCCGGTCTTTGCCTGGCCAATCCTGATTCCCGCCCTGGCACTGCTTCTATGGACGGTTGACGGTGCGCGCCGGCGTCCCAAACCGCTGCGTGCGGCCTTCGTCCGCGGCTTCCTGTTCGGGTTTGGCTATTTCCTGGCCGGCATGTTCTGGCTCGCTTACGCCTTCATCAATCGCGGACCGGAATACATCCCCCTGATACCCATCGCCGTGCCGGCGCTGGCCGCATTGCTCGCCGCCTTCTGGGGCGGCGCCATGGCCGCCTATGCCCTGCTGGCGCAGCGTTCGGAATGGCGCGTGCTGGTCTTTGCCGTTTGCATCGCGGTGTTTGAATGGCTGCGCGGGCACATGTTTGGCGGTTTGCCGTGGAACCTGCCCGCCTATGCCTGGCCGGCCGGTGGAGCGATCAGCCAGACCGCATCATGGTTTGGCGTCTATGGTCTGACCCTGCTCACGATTTTGACGCTGGTCTCGCCGGCGGTGGCGGTCGGACCGGTCTTCAATCTGAAACGGACGATGCCGGCCATGGGCGGCATGGCGATCCTGTTGATCATGTTCACCTTCGGCGCCCTGCGCCTGCAACAGCCCGACCCCGGCCTGGAGCCAGGTGTGCGCTTCCGGATCGTGCAATCGGCGCTTACCCAGCGTGAAAAATGGAGCGAGGACGGTGCCTTGCTGGCCCGGGATCGATATCTTGCCCTGACCGCGTCGCCAGGCCTTGAGGAGGTCACACATGTCTTGTGGCCCGAGGGCGCCCTGCCGATCTACATGCTCGAAGATGGCGCGACCCTGAGCCTGATTGGCGAGATCTTTGCCGATGACCAGGTCCTGATGGCCGGTATCAGCCGGCGGGTCGTGGGGCAGGAAGACGAAACCTATTTCAATTCCCTCGCCGTATTGCGCTATCACAGCGGCACGCCGCGCATTGTCGGCCTTTATGACAAGGTCTTGCTGGCGCCATTTGGCGAGAGCATTCCCTTCTCCGGCCTGTTGTCAGCGATCGGCTTCGCCGATTTTGCACGCCTGCAATATACGCCCGGCGCCGGCCCATTCGTGATGGACTTGCCGGGTGCGCCGCCGGTCATGCCGCTGATCTGCTATGAGGGGATTTTCCCCGGTTTCGTACGCGCCGGCGCGCCGCGACCCGCCTGGCTGTTCAATCTGTCGAATGATGCCTGGTTCGGAGAGACCAGTGGCCCGCGCCAGCACGTCAATCAGGCGCGCTATCGTTCGATCGAGACCGGTTTGCCGATGATTCGCTCTGCATCGCGGGGCGTTTCCGGCGTGATTGACGCGTTTGGGCGTATGCCGGTGGCGATCCCGCCCGGTAGCGATGGTGTGCAGGATGTCGATTTGCCGCGTCCGGTGGCCGCGCCGCTCTATGCGTTCTGGGGCGACTGGCCATTCTGGATTATCAGTGGCTTCGTGATTGCAGGCATCATTCTACAACGACGTAAAGTGGTAGGGCGATATTTAAAAATTCCGGCGCTGAACAGATAGTAATGATGCCGCGCGGCCCCGCCCATGCTATTTATCGGGTGTGATCCACGGGCATTTGGCCCGCAAAAGAGGTGAATTCATGCAGAAGGTAAGCCCCCGCATTCCCAATCCGGTTGATATGCATGTGGGGTCCAGAATACGACTGCGGCGCCAGCTGATGAAAATGAGTCAGGAAAAACTTGGTGATGAGCTGGGTGTGACTTTCCAGCAGGTCCAGAAATATGAGCGCGGAGCCAACCGGGTCGGTGCGAGCCGGCTGTATCGGCTGTCGCGGGTGCTCGAAGTGCCGGTTCAGTTCTTCTTCGAGGATCTGGCTGACAAACCCATTGTTACCGGCATGGCTGAAGGCGATCAGACGCCCGTCGTCTATAATTTCATCCAGAGCTCTGACGGTGTTTCGCTCGCTGAAGCCTTTTCAAAGATCAGCGATGCGAAGGTCCGGCGGCGCGTGCTCGAACTTGTGCGCACCCTGGCCGCAGAGCAGGACGATTCGGCTCACTGACGTTGTGCGTGCAGGCGGCGACACAATTGGCTATGTCGTGCGGATGACCGATCAACTCAACGCTTCCGGGGATTTCCGGCTGTTTGGACGTGCCAAGGGCAAGCCGCTCTCGGCGCGCCAGCAGGCGCTTGTCGATGATGTCCTGCCGATGATTGATCTGCCACCGGACGGAGTGATTGACCCTGCCCGTCTGGCTTCTGGCAAGGCCGCGCAGATTCTCGAAATCGGCTTTGGCAGTGGCGAGCATCTCGTGGCCCAGGCGGCGGCGCATCCGCAAAACCTCTATATCGGCATTGAACCCTTCCTCAATGGCGTCGCCAAGACCCTCGCCGGGGTCGATGATGGCGCGCTGGAGAATGTCCGCCTGCATCGCGGTGATGCGCGCGATGTATTGCCGCGCTTTGCCGACGGGGTTTTCGACCGCATCTTTTTGCTCTTCCCCGATCCCTGGCACAAGAAGCGGCACGCCAAGCGCCGTTTCATCCAGCAATCATCGCGTGATGATTTCGCCCGCATTCTCAAGCCGGGCGGACAATTGCGCATCGCCACCGATGTGAAGTCCTATGCCGATCATGTGATGGTGGAGTTTGCCGGCGACGCGCGCTTCGAATGGACCGCCAACCAGGCCGGAGACTGGCGCCTGCCACCGGCTGATCATGTCCGCACTCGCTATGAGACCAAGAATCTCGGCGATTGCGCGCCGGTCTTCATGGATTTCATTTGTCGCTCGACCGCTCCCTTGCCAAGCGGCCCCAAGACGGCTATATAGCGCCCATACACAAGTTCGATCGCATTGGATGATGCTATCGAGCGGTCGCCTAACGGCGGCCGCTCTTTTTGTTACTGCTGACGGAGCCGCCGGCTTGAAGACGAAGACACCACTCGATATCCGCATTCTGAATCTGGCCGAGCCGGTTGCCGCCGAGCTCGGGCTGGAGATTGTTCGCGTGCGTGTCCTCTCCGGAAAGCGCGCCCGCCTGCAAATCATGGCCGATCGCCCCGATAACGCCATTGACGTCGAAGATTGCGCGCGCCTGTCGCGCGGCATTTCCGGTGCCCTGGAGACCGAGGATCCGATTTCCGGAGAATTCGATCTTGAGGTATCATCACCGGGTATCGACCGGCCCTTGACCACCCTGCCGCATTTCGCGCGCTGGGAAGGCAATGAGGCCAAGATCGAGCTGGACCGCCTCGCCGATGGCCGCAAGCGCTTCAGAGGTATTCTCGCCGGTATCGAGGGGGATAATGTCCTGCTCGACGCGGATGGCGAAGAGGACACAACATTGATCCCGTTTGACTGGATCACCGATGCCAAGCTGGTTTTGACGGACGCCTTGATCGAGGCGAATTTGAAAGCGCGCGCCGAGGCGCCCGCGACGACCGAAGGAGACGAATGATGTCGCAGTCCATCGTAACGGGGAACTTCCGATGAGCATTGGTGTCAGCGCCAACAGGCTTGAATTGCTGCAGATCGCGCGTGCCGTAGCGGCCGAAAAGTCGATCAGCGAATCGATCGTGATCGAGGCGATTGAAGAAGCGATTCAAAAAGCTGCGAAATCCCGCTACGGCGCGGAGAATGACATTCGGGCCAAGATCGACCCGAAGACTGGCGAACTCTCGCTCACCCGTTGCATGACGGTTGCTGAAGAAGTCGAGAATGACAGCCAGGAAATCTCTCTCGTTGAGGCCCGCAAGATCGACAAGACCGCCGAGATCGGCACTGTCTTCTCCGATGAGCTGCCTCCGATCGAATTCGGCCGTGTCGCCTCGCAGACCGCCAAACAGGTCATCACGCAGAAAGTGCGTGAAGCCGAGCGGGCGCGTCAGTTCGAGGAATACAAGGACCGTGTCGGCGAAATCATCAATGGTATCGTCAAGCGCGTTGAATACGGCAATGTGATCATGGATCTCGGCCGCGCCGAGGGCATTATCCGCCGCGCCGACGGCATCCCGCGCGAAAACCTGCAGACCAATGAGCGCGTCCGGGCCTATATCTACGACGTACGCGAGGAAATTCGCGGACCGCAGATCTTCCTGTCCCGCGCCCATCCGGACTTCATGGCCGCCCTGTTCGCGCAGGAAGTGCCGGAAGTCTATGAAGGCATTATCGAGATCTCGGCCGTGGCCCGCGATCCCGGCAGCCGCGCCAAGATCGCCGTCATCTCCAATGATGCCTCGATTGACCCGGTCGGCGCCTGTGTCGGTATGCGCGGTTCGCGCGTCCAGGCCGTGGTGTCTGAGCTGGCCGGCGAAAAGATCGATATCATTCCCTGGTCCGATGATCCGGCGACCTTCATCGTCAACGCCTTGCAGCCCGCCGAAGTGTCCAAGGTTGTCCTCGACGAGGAAGACCGCCGCATCGAAGTCGTGGTGCCTGACGAGCAGCTTTCGCTTGCCATCGGCCGTCGCGGCCAGAATGTGCGTCTCGCCTCGCAGCTGACCGGCTGGTCGATCGACATCCTCACCGAGGAAGAAGAATCCGAACGCCGCCAGCGCGAATTTGCCGAACGGACCGCCCTGTTTACCGGTGCGCTGGACGTCGACGAGGTTATCGCCCAGCTGCTGGCGACCGAAGGCTTCACCGACGTGTCGGAAATCGCCTATGTCGGCCTTGGCGAAATTGCCGCCATTGAGGGCTTTGACGATGATACGGCGGAAGAGATCCAGGCACGTGCCCGTGATTATCTCGACCGCCTCGCCGGCGAACAGGATGCCAAGCGCAAGGAGCTCGGCGTCGAGGACGCGCTGCTCGAGGTCGAGGGTATTGATCTGCCCATGGCCGTCGCGCTCGGCGAAAACGACGTCAAGACGGTCGAGGATCTCGCCGGTCTGGTGACCGACGATCTGCGTGGGTGGTTCGAGTCGGTGAATGGCGAACGCGTTCGTCAGCCCGGCGTGCTGGAGAGTTTCGAGCTCTCCGCCGACGATGCTGAAATGCTGATCATGCGCGCCCGCGTTGTTGCAGGCTGGATCTCCGAGGAGGACCTGCCGGTGCGCGAAGTCGAGGAAGTCGAGGATGAAGATCCCGACGCCCATGTCTTCGACGTCGAGAATATGGATCTGGCGGAGCTGGAAGCCGAGGCCGCAGCATTGGGTCTCGACCTCGACGCAGCTGATGCCGACGAGGAGGAACAGAAGGCTGAGTAATCCGAAGGCGGCGACACAGGCGATCCGGGAGAAGCGTTGTATCTTTTCCGGAGAGGTCAAGGACGAGGCGGAGCTGATCCGTCTCGTGATTGGCCCGGGAGACGAAGTCTTCCCTGATATCGCCGCCAAATTGCCCGGCCGAGGCATATGGGTCAGTGCTGATCGCACGGCAGTCGAGACCGCGGCCCGCAAGGGCTTGTTCAACCGGTCTGCCGGTCGAGCGGTCAAGGTGCCTGGCGGGCTGGCCGATATGATCGAGGCGCAATTGTCGGCACGCGCGCTGAGCCTTCTTGGCCTGGCGCGGCGGGCCGGCGAGGTGGCGCTCGGATTTGACGCGGCGCGCATCGCCCTGAAGGCCGGCCGGCCGGCCTGGCGGATCGAGGCGATTGACGGCGCCGAGGACGGGCGGGTGAAGCTCGACCGCCTGACCCAGGCGGCTTGGGGCGATATTCCGGTTGCCGGTGGTTTTACCGCCGAGCAGCTGGGCGAGGCGCTGGGACGCGGCTCGGTCGTGCATGGAGTGCTTACCGGAGGTGCGCAAGTGCGGGCTTTCGGCGTGACAATGGGGAAGCTTGCGGGCTTCCGGCCGCCGGCTTCCTGAACCGGAAGCTGCGGCGCATGCCGCAACAGCGGTTGAATACGGGGTGGAGGTCGCTAGGTTAGCGAGCCTTCAGACCGGATCAGGTATGAACAGCGCGGATTTCCGGCACTCGGCTACCGGAAAAGCCCGTCAAACGATAGCCGAACTTGGAAGGCTCGCATGAGCGACGCAGACGACAAAGACACCTCCGGCCGCCGGCCGCTTTCTCTGAAACGACCCGGTGCGGGCACCGTGCAGCAAAGCTTTGCGCGCGGACGTTCGAAGGCCGTGGTGGTTGAGAAGAAGCGCAAACGTGTGGTGACCCCTGGCAAGGACTCCGGTCCGGCCGGCGGGAGAGGTCAGGGTGGCGCAGGCGCCAGCAAGGGTGAGTCCGCACTTGCCGCGAAAGCCCGTCAGCTGGGACTGTCCGAGGAAGAACTCGTATCGCGTCAGCGGGCGATTGCCCGTGCCCGTGCCGAATCTGCCGAACGCGACGCGAAGAAAAAACAGGAAGAGGCAGACCGCTCGGCCCGCGCCGATGCTGAACGCCAGAACCTTGATGATCTGAAAGCCCGCGAGGCCCGTGAGGCCGAGGAGGCGCAGCGCGCTGCGGAAGCTGAAGCCGAGGCGCGCCGTCTCGCTGCAGCCGATGCGTCGCGCGATGCCGATGACGGTCCGAAAAAGGGTGATGGCGAAGTGCGCCGCAAACCCGCCGCCGACAAGCGTCCACAGCGCCCGATGGACGGGGCCGATCTTCCCGATCCTGCCGCGACACTCGACGCCATGGGCGGCCGTATCAAACGCAAGGGCCCGCCGGTCAGTGCCGGTCCGGTCAAGCCTGGCCAGCAACAAACGCCTGCGCGCGCCAAGGCTGACAGCCGTCGCCGCGGCAAGCTGACGATCCAGAATATTCTCGAGGGCGATGAAGAGCGTCAGCGCTCGCTGGCTTCGGTCCGCCGTGCCCGTGAACGTGAGAAGCAACGCCGCAGCGACGGCACGACGGCGCGCGAGAAGATTTCTCGCGAAGTCATCATTCCGGAATCGATTACGGTTGCCGATCTGGCCAACCGGATGGCCGAGCGCTCCATGGACGTCATCAAATATCTGATGAAGCAGGGCCAGATGGTCCGCATGGATGACGTGCTCGAAGCCGATGATGCAGAACTGATCGTGGAAGACTTCGGTCACACGGTGAAGCGCGTCTCCGAATCCGATGTCGAGACCGGCTTTATCGCCAGCGACGATCCGGAAGAGAGCAAGGTCAAGCGCGCGCCCGTCGTGGCGATCATGGGTCATGTCGATCACGGCAAGACCTCGCTGCTCGACGCCCTGCGTTCAACCGATGTCGTGTCGGGCGAAGCCGGTGGTATCACCCAGCACATTGGTGCCTATCAGGTTCAGCTGGAGTCGGGCGACAAGATCACCTTCCTCGACACGCCGGGCCATGCCGCTTTCTCCGCCATGCGTTCGCGCGGCGCTGAAGCGACCGATATCGTCATCATCGTGGTGGCTGCCGACGATTCCGTGAAGCCGCAAACCATCGAGGCGATCAAATTCGCCAAGGCGGCCGGCACACCTATCATCGTGGCCGTCAACAAGATCGACAAGCATGAAGCCGATCCGCAAAAAGTCATCACCGACCTGCTGCAACAGGACATCGTCGTTGAGGCCATGTCCGGCGACGTCCAGTCCGTCAATATCTCGGCGAAGAAGCGCCTCGGTCTTGATGAGCTGACCGATGCCATCCTGCTCCAGGCTGAATTGCTGGATCTGAAAGCCAATCCGGACCGTGATGCCGAAGGTGTCGTGATCGAGAGCAAGATCGACAAGGGCCGTGGCTCTGTCGCGACGGTTCTGGTTCGTCGCGGGACCCTGAAGCGCGGCGACCTTCTGGTCGCTGGCGGTCAGTGGGGCCGTGTGCGTGCCCTGACCAATGAGCGCGGCCAGACCCTCGCTGAAGCCGGACCATCGGTTCCGGTTGAAGTGCTGGGCCTCGATGGCGCTCCGGATCCGGGTGAAGTCTTCGCCGTGGTCGAGAATGAAGGCCGGGCGCGCGAAATTGCGATGTACCGTCAGCGCAAGACCCGCACGGCTTCCGGCGGCCAGAATGCTGGTCTCGGCACTTCGCTCGAGCAGATGATGGCGCAGCTGCAGGAAAACCAGACCAAGGAAATGCCGCTGCTGATCAAGGCCGATGTGCAAGGGTCTGCGGAAGCCATCAAGCAATCGCTTCAGCGGCTCGGCAATGACGAGGTCCAGGCAAAAATCGTGCTCGCTGCCGCTGGCGGCGTGAATGAGGGCGATGTCCTGCTGGCCAAGTCGTCCGGTTCGCCGATTTTCGCCTTCAATGTCCGCGCCAATAAACAGGCCCGCGACCTTGCCGAGCGTGAAAAAGTCGAAATCCGCTATTACTCGGTGATCTATGATGTCATCGATGATGTGCGCAATACGATGGAAGGCATGCTGGCTCCGGAGAAGCGCGAAAACTTCATCGGCTATGCCGACATTCTGGAAGTCTTCAACATCACCCGCTTCGGCAAGGCTGCCGGTTGCCGCGTGACCGAAGGCATCGTCAAGCGCGGCTGTGGTGTTCGCCTGTTGCGCAACGACACCGTTGTGCACGAGGGCCATCTCTCGACCCTGAAACGCTTCAAGGAAGAAGTGAAGGAAGTGAAGGCCGGCACCGAGTGCGGTATGGGCTTCATCGAGTATCAGGACATCCAGAAGGGCGACAAGATCGAGTGCTTCGAGATCATCGAAGTGCCTCGCAAGCTTGAGAGCAACGGCTAGACCGAAGCTTCTGATCCGGAATACGAAAAGGGCGGCTCCATCGGGCCGCCCTTTTTGCTGTCTCAATCATATTGTGGGGCTCGGCCCGCCGAATTTACTGCTCCGGAACCAGGCCCTGCTCGGGTGCAGCGTAGTTGGCGAAATCCTGATGGTGGACCACCAGGCCGTCGCGGACCGTGATGACGCTGACCTGGTCAGCACGCCAGCGGAAATGCTTGCCTTCGGTTGCGGTCGGGTACAGGGCGTTGACATGACCGGTGAAAATGACCCGGTCATTGCTTGTGAAGACGGTATCCCAAACGAAGCCGAGCTCGATCGGGTCATAGGCGGTGATGAACTCACGCAGCATGGCCAGGCTGGCGTCGCGGCCGTCACGATGAATCCCGTCGGGACCGACCCCTTCACCCAGAGCCGTCGGATCGTCGAACACCATGTTCGCGGCCATCAAGGGCTCCATGGCATCAAGGTTCACGGCCGAATATGCAGCCATATAGGCGCGCGCAACGCTTTCGGCGTCGGCGACATCCTGTGCGCCGGCGTTGGCTGACAGAGCGATGAGCGTGGCCAGGGCGGCCAGGGTGCGTGTCATGGGCGTCTCCTGTTGTGAGGCATTCTGGGCCCCTGTTTGCATCCAGCCAGCCCGGAACGGCAAGACACGACCGGGGTGGCCGGGGTCACATTTTCGCGCGCTTCTTGAACACGCGGTAATCCTGAAGCGGTCGATCCCTGGCCCTTGCATCCCCGGCGCAACCAGCGTACACCCGCGCGCCTTGCGGTGCAGCGTTGACGCCTGCGCCGCCGACCTCGGAGAGGTGATACATGGCCCGTAAGCACGTCCAGGAACCGAAAGGTCCGACCCAGCGCCAATTGCGCGCGGGGGAGATCATCCGGCACGCCCTTGTCACGCTTCTGGCGCGCGGTGATCTGCGCGATCCCGAGCTTGAAAAAGCCCTGATCACGGTCAGCGAAGTGCGGATGAGTTCCGATCTGCGCGTTGCGAAAGTCTATGTCGCGCCACTCGGGCCGGGCGAACCGGCCGCATTGGCCAAGGCGCTCAATCGCGGGGCCAGCTTCCTGCGCGGCCGTCTGGGGCGTGAGATCGAGTTGAAATTCACTCCGGAACTGCATTTTCACGCCGATAACAGCTATGAGACCGCCAGCCATGTCGACCAGCTTTTGGCGCGGCCACAGGTGCAGCGCGACCTCCGGGCTGATGATGATGGCGACGACCCGGAATAAGACGTTGCGTGCCGATCATCCCGGCGCGTGTGCGTGGTCTCGTCTACGCCCTTTTTATCGAAACTGAGAGACAGACATGGCTCGCAAGAACAAGGGTCAGGACATTCATGGCTGGGTGATCCTCGACAAACCTTACGACATGACCTCGACCCAGGCGGTTTCGGCGGTTCGCCGGATTTTCGACGCCAACAAGGCCGGCCATGCCGGCACGCTCGATCCGTTGGCGACCGGCATCCTGCCCATCGCATTGGGGGAGGCGACCAAGACGGTCCCGTTCACCATGGAAGGCGCCAAGGTCTACCGGTTCACGGTCAAATGGGGCGAACGCACCGATACGCTCGACGCCGAGGGCAAGGTGATCGCGACGTCCGGGGTGCGGCCGCAGCGCAGTGCCATCGAAGCGGTCCTTCCGGATTTTACCGGTGAGATCCAGCAGATTCCCCCGATCTATTCTGCGATCCGGGTCAATGGCGAGCGCGCCTATGATCTGGCGCGCGATGGTGAGGAGGTCGAGCTCGAGGCGCGTACCATCCGGATTGATGCGCTCGAGCTGGTCGATTGCCCGGATCCTGATCACGCCGTGTTCGAAATGCGGTGCGGCAAGGGCTCCTATGTTCGTGCCATGGCGCGCGACCTCGCACACGCGCTCGGCTCGGAGGGCCATGTCGTAGCCCTGCGGCGGCTGGTAGTCGGGGGCTTTGTGGAGGCAGAATCCACAACGCTGGACGGATTGCGCGAAATGGCTCATAAGGACGCCGCTTCGGAAGCTTTGCTCCCGGTACAGACCGCGCTGGACGACATCCCGGCGCTGGCCATCACCGGCGAGGAGGCATCAAACCTGAAGTTAGGACGGTCGATCGTCCTGCTCCCGCGTCAAGCGCAAGAGCTGAAAGCCCTTCGGCGCCCTCTCATGATAGCGGGCAAGGATTGTTCTTTCATGGCTCTGGCGACCCTGGACGGGCAAGCAGTGGCGCTCGGCGAGGCGCGGGCCGGAAGGTTTCAGCCCGTGCGTGTATTCAACTTGCCCCTCACAGGGGTCGACAGAGTTTAGGAGAACCCGATGTCGATTACGCAAGAGCGCAAATCCGCGCTCATCACAGAGCATTCCCGTGGCACTGCCGATACCGGCTCACCGGAGGTCCAGGTGGCCATCCTGACTGAGCGGATCGCCAACCTCACAGAGCATTTCAAGACCCATAAGAAGGACAACCACTCGCGTCGCGGCCTTCTGAAAATGGTCTCCCAGCGCCGCCGTCTTCTCGATTACGTGAAGAATAAAGACGATGCCCGTTATCGGGCAATCATCGAGAAGCTTGGCCTGCGCCGCTGATCCGCGACCGCATCCGTACGAAAGACGATATGTTCGATATTCAAAAAGAAACGATCGAGTGGGAGGGCCGCCCTCTTACTTTTGAAACAGGGCGCGTAGCCCGCCAAGCCAACGGTTCGGTCATGGTGACCTATGGCGAGACGACTGTTCTCGCCACCGCCGTTGGCGTCAAGACCGTCAAGGAAGGGGCCGACTTCTTCCCTCTCACGGTCAATTACCAGGAAAAGACCTTTGCCGCCGGCAAGATCCCGGGTGGGTTCTTCAAGCGCGAAGGCCGTCCATCGGAAAAAGAGACGCTCACCTCGCGCCTCATCGACCGTCCGATCCGTCCGCTCTTCCCCAAAGGCTTCAAGAATGAAGTCCAGGTGATGCTGACCGTGCTCTCGCACGACATGGAAAACGACCCTGACATTGTCGGCCTGATCGGCGCTTCCGCCGCCCTGGTCCTGTCGGGTCTGCCTTTCATGGGTCCGATCGGCGCGGCTCGCGTTGGTTATTTTGATGGCGAATATGTCATCAATCCGCCTGTCTACGACATGGTCGACAGCGCGCTCGACCTCGTTGTCGCAGGGACCGGCGATGCCGTCATGATGGTTGAATCGGAAGCGAAAGAGCTTTCCGAGGACATCATGCTTGGCGCCGTCATGGCCGGCCACAAGGCTTTCCAGCCGGTGATCGATGCGATCATCCGTCTGGCTGAAAAAGCCGCCAAGGAGCCTTGGGAATACGAGCCGGAAGATCATTCCGCCGACGAAGCCCAGGTTCGCAAGCTCATCGGTGATGAGCTGGCTGCTGCCTACACCAATGTCGACAAGACCGCGCGTTATGCGGCTGTTGGCGTTGCCAAGGCGAAAGCTGTCGCGGCACTGGCACGTTCCGAAGAAAACCCTGACGGCTTGCCCGGCACGGTCCTCAAGGACGTGATGAAATCGGTTGAAGCCTCCATTGTTCGTGGCGGCATCATCAAGACCGGCAAGCGTATCGATGGCCGTGCCCTCGACACGGTGCGCCCGATCGTGTCCGAGGCCGGTGTCCTGCCCCGTACGCATGGTTCGGCCGTGTTCACACGCGGTGAAACCCAGGCGCTGGTCGTTGCCACGCTCGGCACCGGCGAAGACGAGCAATTCGTCGACGATCTGACGGGAACCTATAAGGAGCGCTTCATGCTCCATTATAATTTCCCGCCTTACTCGGTCGGTGAAACTTCCTTCCGCCTGGCTCCGGGCCGCCGCGAAATCGGTCATGGCAAGCTTGCCTGGCGCGCTGTTCGTGCGGTTCTGCCATCGCATGTCGATTTCCCTTACACGATCCGTCTCGTGTCCGAGATCACCGAGTCCAATGGTTCGTCCTCCATGGCGACCGTTTGCGGTGCATCCCTGGCCATGATGGATGCGGGCGTGCCACTGACGCGCCCGGTTTCGGGTATCGCCATGGGCCTGATCAAGGATCCTGAAGGCATTGCCGTGCTGTCCGACATCCTGGGTGATGAAGATCACCTCGGCGATATGGACTTCAAGGTTGCCGGTACGTCCGAGGGCATCACATCGCTCCAGATGGACATCAAGATCGCCGGTATCGACGAGAAAATCATGCACACAGCCCTCGCCCAGGCGAAGGGTGGCCGTCTGCATATTCTCGACGAAATGGCCAAGGCACTCGACACCTCGCGTGCCGAGCTCGGCGAATTTGCGCCGCGCATCGAAACCATCACCATCCCGACCGACAAGATCCGTGACGTTATCGGAACCGGCGGCAAGGTGATCCGTGAGATCGTCGAAAAGACCGGCGCCAAGGTCGACGTCAATGATGAAGGCGTGATCAAGGTCTCGTCTTCGGATGCGGCTTCGATCAAGGCTGCGCTCGACTGGATCATCGGCCTCACCGCCGAGCCTGAAGAAGGCAAGATCTACAAGGGCAAAGTCGTCAAGGTCATGGATTTTGGTGCCTTCGTGAACTTCTTCGGCCCGAAAGACGGCCTGGTCCACGTGTCTCAGCTTCGTGCCGAGCGTGTGAATCATCCGTCCGACCTGCTGAAGGAAGGCGATGAAGTCTACGTCAAGCTCCTGGGCTTTGACGATCGCGGCAAGGTCCGCCTGTCGATGAAAGTCGTCGACCAGGAAACCGGTCTCGAGCTCGCCAAGGATGGTGCAGAGGCGTAAGCCCCTTTGCGTCCTGACGCGTATCGAAATGAATGAAGAGCCCGCCGGATCCATCCGGCGGGTTTTTCTATGCCGCGAGGCGGTCGCGATAGCGGCGGCTGCCGGGGATGGTCTCGCCATTGCTCAGGGTGAGGGTGACATCGCCTTCACCGGTCGGCACGGTCTCGGTGATCATCGCCCGATTGACCAGCCAGGAGCGGTGCACACGCACGGCATCGACCCCGGCATCGCGGAGCAGGCTGTCCAGCTCGTTCAGCGTCATGCGGGCGAGGTGTGTTCGCGTGCCAAAGCGGGCTTCTACATAATTGCCGGCCGCCTTGGCGGAACTGAATTCTGCAGCGGTCAGGTGCATGACCCGCCCGCCACATTTGAGATTGACCCGGTGATGGGTGCGCGCCTCGGTCCGCGCCGCGGCGGCTTCGAGCCGGTGCCATTCAATAGTCCGAAAGCCGGTCAGCGTGAGGACGACCGCAGCGTAGCTCAGCACGTCCTTGCGAAGTTCATAGAGGAATGTCTGTAGTGGATCGCCGAAGAAATGGTAGGCCTCGTTGAACAGGACCGGAAACAGTGCTTCGCGGGTGAGGCCCATGGCGGCGACATGCAAGCCGGAAAAAATCACTGCGCCGCCGATATGGGCCGGCAGCCACCGGGTCCATGACGCCGCGCCGATCGGAAAACGGCGCTCCCACCTGCGCACCGCCACCCAGCACAGCAACAGCATGTAGGCGGTGCTGCTACCCTCCAGAAACCAGGCCTTCCAGGCGTTGAAGCCATGTCCGTCTCGCGCCTCTTCCATGATGATGGACGTGGAATTGACGACCCAGAAGGCCATCGCCATCGCCGAAAAGGCGATAAGCGCATGCAGCCCTGCGCGCCGCTCGGCCGCCTGCTCGTTCTGAAACTCCAGCGTGCTCATGATGCGATCATGCCATTGCCGGGCGCTGTGGCAAGCCGGGGACTGCGCGTTTCGGCCCTGTTTCCCGCCGCCCGTCCCCGCGCGTCAGCATTTGGTCCCGTGGAGCCGGTCATGGTCCCGGCGGGCTGGCGGGTCCAGCCGGTGATGTGATGGATGGGGGCAATGTTATTGGAGATCGAGCATGTCACACCCAGCCGCAACCCTGTCCGGGACCGCCACCAGCACCCGCCGCTATGATCTTGACTGGCTCAGGATCATCGTCTTCGGCTTGCTGATTTTCTATCATATCGGGATGTTCTTCAACACGGAGGGCTGGCACGCCAAGAGCACGCACATGAATGATGCGATGGAGCCGCTGATGTGGCTGTCCAGCCCCTGGCGGCTGCCGCTGCTCTTCTTCATCTCCGGCGTCGCCATCCGTTTCCTCTCCGACAAGCTCGGCGCGGCACGGTTCGCACGCGACCGGTTCTGGCGGCTTTTCCCGGTGATCCTGTTTGGCATGTATGTGATTGTCGCGCCGCAGACTTGGGTGCAATTGCAAGAATCCGGCGATATCGGCCCGGACTTCTGGACCTTCTATCAGGGCTATGCCTTCGTTTGGGACGGCCCCTGGTCGGTCGAGACGCCGACCTGGAATCATCTCTGGTACGTCGCCTATCTGTTCGTCTATTGCATGCTGCTGGCGCCGGTGATCCCGGCCCTGCGGGCTATCGCCGACAGCAAGGCCCTGAAAGCCATTGGCGGCCTGTTCGAACGCCAGGTCATCGGCCCGATCCTGATGATCGTCCTGCCGATCCTGCCCTTCGTGCTGCTCCGTTTCACCCTGGTCGAGCATTTCCCGACCACCCACAACCTCACCTGGGACTGGGCCAATCACGCCAACAGTCTGTTGATCCTGCTCTATGGCTATGTCTTCGCGAAGAATCAGGCCCTGTGGCGCGCGGTTGACCGGGTCTTGCCCTGGGCTGGTGTTCTGACGGTGACCTCCTTCATCTTCCTCTATGTCAGCTATTCCACCTGGCCGGCCATCGAGAACAATATGGCGCTGGTGTGGACCGCGCGCTTCGACCGTATCTTCTTTGCCTGGGCCATCATCCTGACCCTGCTGGGCCTCGCCCGCCGCTTCGGCAATCACGACAATGCCGCCCGCCGCTATCTCACCGAAGCCATCTTCCCCTATTACATCCTGCACCAGACCATCATTGTGGTCGGCGGCTTCTGGATCGGCTCGATGGGCTTTCACGTCTGGACCGAGTTCTGGATCCTTGTCGCCATGACGGTGACGGGCTGCGGTCTCGGCTATGAGCTGATCAAGCGGGTGCCGCTGCTGCGGCCGGTGATGGGGCTGAAATGGGTGGCCACCCCGCGCAGCGGCCGCGCGGTGAGTTCGACGGTGTAATCCGGCGCAACATTACAAACTTGTCAGACGCCGCGGTGGCAATCTCATCTACTCTCCCGGGCACAATCCGGAGCGGCGCCAGCGCCGCTCCGCGCAACGGGAGCGAATGATGATGACAGTCCAGGCATGGTGGAAAGCAGGCGTTTGCGCAGCGGTCGCCGGATTGACGGGTTGGGGCGCGGTGGCGCTGGCGCAGGAGCCCTACCGGCTGCCGCCGCAGGAAATCGTCGATATCGTCGATGCCCAGCCGACGCCCTGGACGTCGCTGTCGCCCGCCCGTGACACGCTCTTGCTGATGCATCGCGAAGCCCTGCCGCCGGTCGCCGAACTGGCCCGGCCGATGGAGCGCCTGGCCGGCCTTCGCCTCGATGCCACCCTCAACGGCCGGCATGGGCCGCGCTCGGTGGTGGGTCTGTCGCTGGTCGATCTGGAAAGCGGCGAAGAGCGCGCGGTCGACCTGCCCGGCGATGTTGGCATTTCCAACACCAGCTGGTCGCCGGACGGTTCGCAGATCGCCTTCGTGATGACCCGCAATGACGCGCTCAGCCTGTGGGTGGTGGATGTCCGCCAGGCCCGGGCCCGGCAACTTGTGAACAGCGGCATCAATGCCATTTTCTCGCCGTTTGAATGGATGCCGGATGGCGAACGCCTTCTGGTCAGCCTGGTGGATCCCGATCGCGGCCCGATGCCCGAGCGTCCGCGCGTGCCGTCCGGGCCGGTCACCCAGGAAGCCAGCGGTTATGAAGCGCCGGTCCGCACCTATCAGGACTTGCTCCGGGACGAACATGACGCCGCGCTGTTTGCCTGGCTGTCCGCCAGCCAATTGGCGCTGGTCAATACGACCGGCCGCACCCGTATTCGTGAGGTCGGTGAGCCGGGACTCTATTTTTCCGCAGACCCTGCGCCCGGCGGCGATTACATCCTGATCGGCGAGATGGAGCAGCCCTTTTCCTATCAGGTGCCGTGGTACAGCTTCCCGGACCGCGTTTTCGTGGTCGATACCGATGGCGATGAAGTCGCGACGATCGCCCGCCAGCCTCTGGCCGACAATGTGCCGATTGGTGGCGTTGTCACCGGACGTCGTTCGGTCACCTGGCAGGCCAGCCACGCGGCCCGCCTGATCTGGGCCGAGGCGCTGGACGGCGGTGATCCGCGTGTCGAGACCGATCAGCGCGACAGCGCCTGGGCACTGGCCGCTCCGTTTGATGGCGAGCCCGTGGAAATCCTGCGCACCGAGGACCGCTATTACGGCACGCAATTCACCACACAAGCCCAGCTCGGCTTTGCCATGGAGTATGATCGCGATACCCGCGTCATCCGCCGCTGGCTGGTCGATTTCGCTGACCCGTCGGTCGAACCGCGCCTCGCCGAGGAACGCAACTACCAGGACAGCTACGCCAATCCGGGTAATGCCCTGAGCGTGCGCAATGAATTCGGCCGCAGCGTTGTCGGCGTCCATGATGGCTACATGTATATGGCTGGTGAGGGTGCGACGCCGGAGGGCGACCGTCCCTTCCTCAACCGGGTTGATTTCGAGACCTTCGAGACGACCGAGATCTGGCGCAATTCCGGCGAAAATTTCGAGGAAATCATCGGCCTCACCGCGCCCGACGCCGCGTCCTTCCTGACCAGTTGGGAAGACCCGGTCACGGCGCCGAATGTGCGCTGGCATCGCGCCGGTCAGGACACAGTCCAGATCACCCAATTCGCCAATCCGCATCCGCAGCTCAACGAGATCAGCCGCGAGCTGATCACCTATGAGCGGGAAGACGGCGTGCCGCTGTCAGCAACACTCTACCTGCCGGCCGACTACGAGGAAGGCGACACCCTGCCGGTTCTCGTCTGGGGTTATCCGCTGGAATATAATGACGCCTCGACCGCCGGTCAGGTATCAGGCTCGCCCTATCAGTTCACGCGTGTCGCCGGCACCAGCCCGCGCTTCCTGGTGACCCAGGGCTATGCCCTGTTGGAGAACGCCACGATGCCGATCGTCGGGGATGATCCGGAAACGGTGAATGATACCTTCATCCACCAGCTCGTCCTGTCTGCCGAAGCGGCCCGCGATGTCACGGTCGAAATGGGCTTTGGCGATGGCGAGCGACTGGCCATTGCCGGCCATTCCTATGGCGCCTTCATGACGGCCCACCTTCTGGCCGCCTCCGACGTCTTCCGCGCCGGGATTGCCCGTTCAGGCGCCTATAACCGCACCCTGACGCCGTTTGGCTTCCAGTCCGAACGCCGCACCTTCTGGGCCGCGCCGGAGACCTATTTCGAGCTCTCGCCCTTCATGCATGCCGATCAGATCAATGAGCCCATGCTGATGATCCACGGCCAGATGGACAATAATTCCGGCACCTTCCCGATGCAGTCCGAACGCATGTTCGCCGCCGTCAAGGGCAATGCCGGCACTGCCCGCCTGGTCATGCTCCCCTATGAAAGCCACGGCTATCGCGGCCGAGAGAGCATCCTCCACGTCCTCGCCGAGTCGATTGACTGGCTCGACCGCTGGGTGAAGCCGCTGGAAGATCCGATGGGTGGGGGTGACGCCGTGGAGGAAGCTGAACCGGGGGAGTGAGGTTAAACTCACCCTGATTCAATGAAAAACCCCGCCAGATTGTTCTGGCGGGGTTTCTTGAATCCTGATTTGGGTCAGGTGAAGTCTTGATCGTTCTCAGGTCGAGGCCGGAGTGTATCTTAATCTTGGCGCGAATCATGTCGGCTATGGGAGGTTTGCCTCCGCCATCGTGCAGCACTCTTGCCCTGCTCCTGCCTGCACGCGACCTATCATCGGTGGGGCGCGCGTGATCGCTAGGAGGGACTTGGCCTAAGTTGAGCAAGGGGCTCTGACCTTAGGGAGAAATGGGGCGCAGGCCGAGATTGTGCGTTGACCGGCGCATCCGGCGTTCGGCCAATAGTGTTGCCGGATGATATGCTCTCTGAGGCAATGTGAACTCATCTGATAGACGTTTGACTGTTTAGGTCAAATTGTTTGCAAGCACGACGGCAATTAATATGATGCAACATGTTATAAAAAGGAACGCAATAATGAATTCGTGCCTATTTTCATTAAAAGAATCTGATATGGAGCGATAATAGAAAGATATTTGATTTTCTAAAGTAGACTTAAAATCTTGCTTTTTAAAAAAGATATTTGTTACATTGTCGCCTTCGATCAACATTCGACGCTCTGCGTTTGCGTCGGAAAAAGAATATTTACCAATTTCAACTGTAGAGCTACTTCGTATATTGTTTGAGCCTTCGTGAAAAAATGCAATAGATTTCATTGGATCCGAGATTGAAACATATTCAATACGACCTGAATGATTAACTCGTATTTCCTCTAGTAGCCCATGGTAAACAGTAGTTTTATTATCGATGTTGTGTTTTGATACAATAGAAACGAAAACCTTTTGACTTTCCCATCCTCGGTATACCCCGTAGAGGCCACCGTAATAAAGGCGTCCGAGAAGGTCTAGGCCGGGAACCCCATATGTAGATAGCCTGCCTAACGCGCAGCCGGCGAATGCAGAGAAAATAAGCAGACCCAATACATATATCGTTAGCGTGGTGTCGGGCACTGGTGTGTTAGTTGCTTGCGTCAAAGATTCCGATTGAATGACATGTTGTAAAAACAAAGTCAGATCATTCACGTGGCCGCTAAATATAAAGTTAAATAACGTGAAATAAAGAAAGTTAACATATACTGAGCAGAAAATGAATGATGACACTGTAACTGTCGCCCCCTGATCAATGGGCCGCCTAATGCGACAAAGATACTGGAAACAGTAAGAGTGAATAAATGCGGGGATAGTAAAAAAGACAAATGTTAGCGCTAATATGCTGCTCGTCATTACGCTGAAATCTTCTTCGGCGAAAATGCCTTCCCGAGAATGCTGTAAATCACTTCCAAAACCTCCATTGTGGTTGGAGGTCGGCGGTGCTTGACGTGAGCGTATTCAATTGCAGCATTGACCAGATGGATGTCTCCGTCTGCCGCTTCTAAGAACTCTCTTAAGCGCTGCTTCGAATTGAACATCGGCTTCTCCCTAACCGGATCTACAGTCTATCAGCTTCTCGTCCGAACTGTCGAAAATCTCGTGGCCCGAGTCGATTTGTCGCACATGCTGCTTTCAGTCATCCCCCTCCATGCTCGGCACGCCCACAGCGTGGAAGCCGGCATCGACGTGGAGTGTTTCGGCGGTGCAGGACTGGCCGATATCCGAGAGCAGATAGAGCGCGGCGCCGGCGACGCCTTCCATCTTGGTGTCCTCTTTCATCATCGACCATTCGCGGCCTGTGCGCATCAGCGCCTTGCCGCCCGAAATTCCGGCCATGGCGAGGGTGCGCATCGGTCCGGCCGAGAGCGCGTTGACGCGGATACCGGCCGGGCCGAGATCGCGGGCCATATAGCGCATCGAGGCTTCCAGGGCCGCCTTGGCGACGCCCATCACATTATAGGACGGCACGACACGTTCCGAGCCGAGATAGGTCAGCGTGATCATGGCGCCGCCATTGGGCATCATGTGCGAGGCGCGCTTGCCGGCATCGACAAAGGAGAAGGCGGAGATTTCCATCGCCCGGCGCCAGCCCTCGCGGGTGGTATTCTCGGTGAAGGAACCGACCAGCTCGTCCTTGCCGGCAAAGGCAATGGCGTGGACCAGGAAATCAATCGTGCCCCACTTGTCTTCGAGCGCCTTGAAACAGGCATCCATCGAGGCCTCGTCAGTCACGTCAGCGGCCACCATGAAAGGTTCGCCGCCGAGGCTTTCGACCAGAGGCCGCACCCGGCGTTCCAGTTCCTGCCCCTGGTAGGAGAAGGCAATTTCGGCGCCCTGGGCGGCCAGTTGCTGGGCAATGCCCCAGGCGATCGAATTCTTGTTGGCGACGCCCATGATCAGGCCCCGCTTGCCCTTCATCAGGGTCCCGGTGGGGAATTGGTTCTCACTCATCATGTGTCTCCTCGCCTGCGATCACAGGTAATGTGGGATCAGACTTTCTGGAATACGACCGTGCCATTGGTGCCGCCAAAGCCGAAACTGTTCGACATGGCGGTCTGCAGATTGGCATCGCGCGTTTCGGTGACGATCGGCAGATTGAGCGCCGCGATTTCAGGATCCATCTCGAAAATATTGATCGAGGGGGCGACGAAACCATGCTTCATCATCAGCAGCGTATAGATGGCTTCATGCACGCCGGCCGCGCCAAGCGAGTGGCCGGTCATTGATTTCGTGCCGGAAATCATCGGCGCATTATCGCCGAACACTTCCTTGACCGCGCCCATCTCCTTGATGTCGCCAACCGGCGTCGCTGTCGCGTGCGGGTTGAGATAATCGACAGGCTTGTTGACGGTTTCCATCGCCAGTTTCATCGAGCGCACGGCGCCCTCGCCGGACGGGGCGACCATGTCATAGCCGTCCGAAGTGGCACCATAACCGGTGACTTCCGCATAGATCGTCGCGCCACGCTTCTTGGCGCGCTCATACTCCTCGAGCACGACAACGCCGGCACCGGCGCCGCCGACAAATCCGTCGCGGTCCTTGTCGAAGGCGCGCGAGGCCTGTTGCGGTGTGTCGTTATACTTGGTCGACATTGCGCCCATGGCGTCGAACAGGTTGGAGAGCGCCCAATGGATCTCCTCGCAACCGCCGGCGAACATGACGTCCTGCTTGCCCCACTGGATCTGTTCCGTGGCAGCGCCGATGCAATGCAGCGAGGTCGTACAGGCGGAGGTGATGGAGTAATTGACGCCGAGAATCTTGAACGGTGTTGCCAGCGTCGCCGAGGCGGTCGAGCTCATCGCCTTGGGTACGGCGAAGGGGCCAACCCGTTTGGGGCCTTTTTCACGGGTGATATCCGCGGCGGCGACGATCGTGCCGGCCGAGGGGCCGCCGGAGCCCATAATGATACCGGTGCGGATATTGGAGATGTCCGACTCGGGCAGGCCCGCATCGGCGATCGCCTGTTCCATCGCCATATAATTCCAGCCGGCACCTTCCGACATGAAGCGGTAGATCCGCTTGTCGACATGTTCGGCCGGATCGACCGTCGGCTTGCCGCCGACCTGGCAGCGGAAATTATACTGCGCGAAGCTTTCCATGTGGCGGATGCCACTTTTGCCTTCTTGCAGGGATTGGGTGACGTCGGCGGCATTATTCCCGATGGGAGAAATTATGCCGAGACCAGTGACAACAACACGGCGCATCGCGAACTCCTGGATCAGTCTTCTTGAGTTTCGGCAGGCTGGAACAGGCCCACACGCAGGTCTTTGGCCGTATAGATGATCTTGCCGTCGGCTTCGACATGGCCATCACCAATGGCCATGATGAGCCTGCGCTGGATCACCCGCTTCAGGTGGATCACATAACGGACTTTTTTGGTTTCCGGTGTGATTTCGCCGGTGAATTTCACTTCGCCGACGCCGAGCGCCCGGCCCTTGCCGGGATTGCCCTTCCAGCACAGGAAGAAACCAACCAATTGCCACATCGCATCAAGGCCGAGACAGCCTGGCATCACCGGGTCGCCCTTGAAGTGGCAGGCGAAGAACCAGAGGTCCGGATTGATGTCGAGCTCGGCGACAATATAGCCCTTGCCATGATCGCCTGTGTCGTCATCGATATGGGTGATGCGGTCCATCATCAGCATGGGCGGGGCGGGCAGACGGGACCGGTCGGGGCCCCACATGCCACCATCTCCGGCGGCGATCAGATCTTCGTAGCTAAAAGAGCTTTGGCGTTCAGACATGTAACCGATCGGCTGCGCCGCGGGCCGGACAGCACATGCTGCCGTTCGCCGGGCTGGGAATGGGGACCCGGTCTTGCGTGAAAACCGGGAGGATCAGCGCAGAGCGGTATCACGCGCCGCAGAGCCGCTCAAGGCGGGGCTGCCGTCATTTTCGGCTCCCGCCTCGTCGCCGCGCTCGGTGGGATAGACGCCCCAAAGTGCGTCGGCCCTTGCCCAGCCGCGATATCCCTGGCCTTCAACCCGGCACCAACCGGTCCGGCAACGCTCCAGGGCGAGGACGACGCCGGCCTCGGCAATCGCCTCGGCAGAGGCTTCCTCGTCGGCCCGGGCGCGCAGGGTAGTGTCATGCGTGGTGACCACAGTGCGCCGGCCGGACAGGATGGATCGGTGCATCCAGGTCAATTCCCCGCCCGGATCACGAACGCGGCGCCAGTCGGGCGTTTCGGCCACGACTTCCATCGGAAGTCCGGCGCGAACATAGCGCCAGGCGACTGGATGGGCCCGGCTTGGCCCGGACCGGCCATTGGCGACATCGAATTTGAGGCTCACGAAACGCGGTACGGCCTGACCCGAAGGCGTCGGCTGATCGTCCTGCTGCGCCAGAGTTGGCGCCGTCAGGCAGCTGAGAATGAGTAGGGCAGCAAGATGGCGCATGGAAGACTCCTCATCCCTATCCCTGTCCCCGGCCGGGTGAAGACCGGGTAAATTTTCCGCGAGCGAGGCGATGATATCGCCGGTGAGGGTGTAATCGGCAAATCACACCCTATATCCTCTTCCGAAGCGCCGGACCGTCAGGCCGGGCTGTTATCGTGAGGGGAAATCATGCGCTTTCGTTTGGCTATATCGACCGCCGCGGCCTTGCTGGCCGCCAATTCACTGCCGGTGCTGACCAGCCCGGCGCAGGCCCAGGACGGGCCGGCGGAAATCACCGTCGACTCCACCGCGCTGGGCGATGGTCTCTACATGTTGTCGACGGGAGTGGCGGGTAATCTTGCCGTTCTCAACGGACCCGATGGCGTGGTGATGGTCGATGACCAATTGCCCAATACTGGCGATCTGATCGAGGGCGCCGTGGTCGAAATTTCCGGCGGCGATGCGCCCCGCTTCATCGTCAATACCCACTGGCATGGTGATCATACCGGCGGCAATGCCCATTTTGCCCAGCAAGGCACGACGATTGCGGCGCATCATAATATCCGCGCCCGTCTCGATGCGGCCGAGGATGAGTGGGCCCAGACGCCGGGCACATTGCCGATCCTGACCTTTGGCGAGGATCTCACCTTCCATATGAATGGCCAGACCGTCGAGGCGGTCCACATTCCCGCGGCCCATACCGATGGCGATGCCATGGTGTATTTCCGTGAGGCCAATGTCCTGCATATGGGTGACACCTTCTTCTCGGGAATCTTCCCCTTCATCGATCTTGCGGCCGGCGGGTCGGTTGACGGCTATATCGCCGCGATGGAGCGCGGGCTGGAAATTGCCGCTGACGACACCCGCATTATTCCGGGCCATGGCCCGCTCTCGACCCGTGTCGAACTCCAGGCCTCGCTCGACATGGTGCGCGAAGCCGCATTCCGTGTCCGCACCTTGGTCGAAGGCGGTGCTGATCTTGAAACTGTCCGCGCGGCCGCGCCCCTGGCCGATTTTCATGATGACTGGAATTGGGGTTTCATCACCACCGACCGCATGGTGCAGACGCTGTATAATGATGCCGCCGGCAATGCGGTGTCCTACGAATAGAGGGCTGTGACGGCAGGCGGGGACGGGTTTCTGTCGAAGATTTAAACCTGTCCCCAGTTTCGCGCAGGACCAGGCACCCCATATTGGGTTGATGAACCTGTCTGACAAAAACCACCCCTCGTCTCGCCTGCCCGAACCACGCAGTTTGCTGGGCCTGGCCGCGGGGCTCAGTGCCGGTTGTCTGCTCTGGCTGATTATCGGACTGAGTACCGGAAGCGTCTGGCTGGGCTTGTTGTTTGGTCTGGCGCCGGGCGTCGCGATCGGTATCGGCCTGCTCCTGACGGCCCGGCCCTGACGCTCAGCCGCCGCATTCCGGGCATTCCGGATCGCGCTTCAGCTTCACAGTCCGGCTCTCCATCGCCAACCCGTCGAACAGCAGGATGCGCCCGTCCAGCGTATGGCCGGCACCGCAGATATGTTTGACCGCTTCGAGCGCCATCATTGAGCCGATAACGCCAGTCAGGGCGCCGACCACACCGACGCGCGCACAGGTTTCCGCATCGGGCGGGATTTCCGGCACCCAGCAGCGATAGCAGGGGGCGTCCGGACCGGCATTGAAGAGTGAGACCTGGCCATCCCACCGCCCCAGCGCCCCGGAGATCAGCGGAATACCCAACGCCCGGCTGGCGGTATTGACCGCGAAACGCGTCTCGAAATTATCGCAGCCATCGAGCACCAGATCGGCATCGCCCAGAAGCTCGGCGGCATTGTCGGGCTCAAGCGAGGTCTGGACGGGCCGGACCTTGGTGCCCGGATTGAGTGCTTGCAGTGCCGCCGCACCGGTCTCGACTTTGGATTGACCGACATCGCCGGTGCGAAACAGGATTTGCCGCTGCAGATTGTCAAGGCTGACCGTGTCGGGGTCGATCAGGGTGATCTGGCCGACCCCGGCGGCGGCCAGATATAGGCTCGCCGGAGCGCCCAGCCCCCCGGCGCCGATAATCGTTACCCGGGCGCGGCCCAGTGCCTGCTGGCCCGGGCCGCCAATCTCGCGCAGCACGATGTGGCGGGCGAAGCGTTCGATATCGATGGGAGTGCTCATGACTGCACAGGTGACCGAGAAGCCGCCGTTGATCAAGTGCAATCCGGTTGGCTTGAACGGCGAACAGACGCAGTTTGCGGCCATGTCTGACACGCCACTCACCACCCGCGCCGAACCCACGCTCTCCGAAACCCAGATCAATCTTCTGGGCTGGTTGCGGCGCGACAAGCCGAATATCTTTCTGACCGGCCGTGCCGGCACCGGCAAGACGACGCTGATGCGCGAGCTGCTGCGTCAGGCCGGCAACAAGGCCGCTGTGCTCGCGCCCACGGGCGTTGCGGCGATGCAGGCCGGCGGGCAGACGATCCACAGCTTCTTCCACCTGCCACCGCGCGTCATCACCGGCCGCGATATCCGCAAGGTGCGCCATAGCCGCGTCGTCAAGGCGCTGGAGACGCTGGTGATCGACGAGATCTCGATGGTCCGCTCCGACATGATGTGGGCGATCGACCAGTCGCTGCGGCTTAACCGCGAATGCAATGAACCCTTTGGCGGTGTCCAGATGGTGATTGTCGGCGATCTGGCGCAATTGCCGCCTGTGGTGCAGGGCGGTGAGGCGGAATATCTCGAAAACGCCCATGGCGGGCCCTTTTTCTTCAATCCGCAATGCTTCCGCGAGGCCGGGTTTGCCCTGGTCGAGCTGGAGGAGGTCTTCCGTCAGACCGATGAGGATTTCATCCATTTGCTCAATGTGGTGCGTGAAGGCGATGTGCGGGCCGATGAGGCTGAACGGCTCAATGAACGCGTCACCGGCCGTTCCGGGCTGGAAGCGAGCCTCAGCCATGTCGTGCTGACGGCGACCAATGAGACCGCCTTCCGCATCAATAATGCCCGCCTTGAAGGCCTGCCGACCACGCCGCACGCCTTCAATGCCAAGGTCGAGGGCCAGTTTGATCAGCGCCTGTTTCCGGCCGAGGAGCCGTTGGTGCTCAAGATCGGCGCGCGGGTGATGATGACCCGCAATGATCCCCAGGGCCGCTGGGTCAATGGCACGCTGGCCGAAGTTGACGGCTTTGACGAGAAAGCCGTGCGCGTGCGCATTGGCGAGAATGTCTGGTCGATCGAGCCAGCCAAATGGGAGCGCAATGCCTATGCCTTCGACGAGGCGACGCGGGCGCTGACCAAGACAACTGCCGGTGCTTTCACCCAATATCCCTTGCGCCTGGCCTGGGCGATGACGATCCACAAGGCCCAAGGCCTCACCCTCGACAAGGTCTATCTCGACCTCGCCCGTCGCCTCTTCGCCCACGGCCAGGCCTATGTAGCGCTTTCGCGGGCCCGCACGCTGGAGGGGCTGGAATTATCGCGGCCGCTCACACCAGGCGATATCATCTGCGACGCGCGGATTTTTGACGTGAAGAGTTTCTGCGACCCGGTGCCGTTGAGCGTGATGGGTCAATCCTCAAACAACGCAGTCGACAGATAGCGTTCCGCCGAGCTGGCCAGCACCACGACAATCGTCTTGCCGGCCATGTCATCGCGTTTGGCGACTTCCAGGGCGGCGTGGATGACGGCGCCTGAGGAAATACCGGCCGGAACGCCTTCGCTGCGCGCGGCTTCGCGAGCCATGGCGAAGGCCTGGTCATTGGTGACCTGGATGGTTTCGTTGATCAGGGAGACGTCGAGATTGTCGGGGATGAAGCCGGCGCCAATGCCCTGGATCTTGTGCGGGCCGGGCTTGCCGCCGGAGATGACGGGGCTGTCAGTGGGCTCGACGGCGATGATGTGGATGCCGGGTTTCTTTGCTTTCAGCACCGAGGCGACGCCGGTCAGCGTACCGCCGGTGCCGACGCCGGCGATGAAGACATCAACCTCGCCGGCGGTGTCGTTCCAGATTTCCAGCGCCGTGGTCTGGCGATGAATGTCCGGATTGGCGGGGTTGGAGAACTGGCTCGGCATCACCGCGCCCGGCGTCGCCTCGATCAATTCCTTCGCCTTGGCGATCGCGCCATTCATGCCCTTGGCGGCCTCGGTGAGCACGAGTTCGGCGCCGAGATGGGCCAGCAGTTTGCGGCGCTCGATCGACATGCTTTCCGGCATGGTCAGGATCAGCCGATGACCGCGTGCGGCGGCAACGAAGGCCAGGCCGATACCGGTATTGCCCGAGGTCGGCTCGATCATGACGCTGCCTTCGCCGAGCTTGCCGGCGGCTTCGAGCGCATCGATCATCGCGACGCCGATCCGGTCCTTGACGCTGGAGAGCGGGTTGAAGAATTCCAGCTTGGCCAGAATGCGGGCTTTCGCACCATGCCTGGCCGCCAGCCGCGAGAGCTCGACCAGCGGCGTATTGCCAACCGTGTCGGCGATTGAGCTGTAAATGCGGCCGCGGCCCGGAGTATCGGTCATGGAAAAAGTCCTCGATGGAAGCTGGGGTCTGTGTAGACGGGCGAGGCCAAGGTGTCACCGCGCGCTGCGATCACGCTTTCTCGATCACACGCCGGTGGATCCGAAACCGCCTGTGCCGCGCTGGGTCTCGCCGAGTTCATCGGTGACCAGCCAGAGCGCCTGCATCACCGGCGCGATCACCATTTGCGCGATGCGGTCGCCGCGATTGATGATGAAGTCTTCTGGCCCGTGATTGATCAGATTGACCCGGATCTCGCCGCGATAATCGGCATCGACCGTGCCGGGAGAATTGACGCAGGAAATCCCCTTCTTGGCTGCAAGGCCCGAGCGCGGGCGCACCTGGGCCTCGAAACCGTCCGGAAGGGCGATGGCAATGCCGACCGGCACCAGCCGCCACTCGCCATGCGGGATCACGATCGGTTCATCGACCGGGATCGCGGCGCGCAGATCCATGCCGGCCGATTGCGGTGTCTCATAGGCTGGCAGGGCCAGGCCCTCATAATGCGGCAAGGGCTTGATCTGGACGTGGATGGTTTTCATCGGGTCGGGTCCGGCGCGGTGGCAGATGGGGTGATTGAAACCCGGCAATGATGGGCTGACCAGTCCTGCCGGCATGCGGGCTGGGGAAAACCTGGCTCCTGAGTCAGAGCGCGCGGGCGATCCGGTCGGCGAGTTGGGCCGAGATTTGTGCTTTTGGTGCCCGCTGCCAATGCTCTGCCCCGTGGTCGGTGATCAGGATGACAGCATTATCGGCCCCGCCCATCACATCGCCGGAGACGTCATTGGCCACAATCCAGTCGCAACCCTTGCGGATGCGCTTGGCGATGGCCGTGGCCTCGACATCATGGGTCTCGGCGGCAAAGCCGATCACCAGGCCGGGCCGGCCGGCATCGCGCTGGCTGATGGTTTTCAGAATATCGGGATTTTCGGTCAGCCGCAGGGTGGCAAAGCTTGATTTGTCGGCCTTGATTTTGGTGCCGGAGGGTTCTGCCGGACGCCAGTCGGCGACGGCGGCGACGGCGATGAAGACATCGGCCGGCAGCGCGGCTTCAACCGCGGCCAGCATCTCACAGGCGGTTTCCACGCGAATGACGCGCATGCCGCCGGGATCCGGCAATGCCGTCGGGCCAGACACCAGCGTGACGCTGGCGCCGAGCTGAGCGCAGGCGCTGGCGATCGCATAGCCCTGCTGGCCGGAGGAATGATTGGAAAGATAGCGGACAGGGTCGATCGGTTCCCGGGTCGGGCCTGCAGTCACCAGGATATGCCGGCCGGCCAGGCGCTCAGACATGCAGCAGGCCTGCGACCGCTTCGGCGATGGCGAGTGGTTCGGCCATGCGTCCAGGCCCGAATTCGCCGCAGGCCATTTCGCCCTCGTCTGGACCAATGAAGTGGATGCCGTCGCCGCGCAGCGTTGCCAGATTTCGCTGGGTCGCCTTGTGCTGCCACATCCGTACATTCATCGCCGGCGCCATAAGCACCGGCTTGTCGGTCGCCAGCAGCGTGGTCGAGGCGAGGTCGTTGGCCAGGCCCTGGGCGGCCTTGGCCATCAGATCGGCGGTTGCTGGCGCCACCACGACGAGATCGGCCGAGCGTGAAAGCTCGATATGGCCCATCTCGGCTTCGTCAGTGAGGTTGAAGAGCTGGCTGTAGACGCGATCGCCCGATAGTGCGGAAACGCTGAGCGGTGTGACGAATTCGGCGCCCGCATTCGTGAGAATACAGCGCGTGCCAATACCGCGCTTCTGCAATTCGCGGATCAGCAACAGGCTTTTATAGGCGGCAATACCGCCGCCAATGATCAAGAGGATCCGCTTGTCGGACACGAGTGTGCTCCCAGGTCGATACCGGGACTAACTAGCGGTTTGCGGCAGGAATCCCAAGCCCCTTGTCGGCTTGTGGTCTGCAGGCGGGACGCTCTTGTCCGGCCTCAGCTGGCGAGCCGGCGCTCGGTCATCATCTCGCGAACCTTCTCGGTGTCGGCATAGAGTGCCGCCTGCTTGTCGAGCTGGTGCCGGAAGAAGGCCGCGATGGTCAATTCCATATCATAGATCGAGATGCGCGTGATCGCGGACAAATCCTCGGCATCAAGCTTGCGGTCGGCTTCCAGGCCGAGGCGCATAATGCCGGACATCAGATTGGCGTAGGCCGAGGAATAGGCGTGCGACGGGTAGTCCAGCTTGCTGTGGCGCAGACCCATCTGGTCGACGGCCTCATAATATTTGGCGTCAAAGCGTGCCGAGAAGACGAGTTCGCAATGGGCCAGCATGCCGTCGCGCAGATATCGCGTATTGTCGGAAATCTCGAAATAATCACCGACCTCGGGATTGGAGGTGAGGTGGTCGAACAGCGTTTCGAGAGTCTCGGCGGCATAACCGAGAATGCGCGGCTTCAGCCTTTGAACGCGCGCGACGGTCGCCGCGTCGATACGGAAGAACTCGCGCTGAAGTTCGAGATGCTCGGGTGTGGGGCTTTTGCTCAATGTCATGCTGACACTAAAGCACAAGAGTATTACCGGAGCGTGTCAGAGACGCGTCGGATTTTACAAGATGGCCCACATCGCAGCAGCGCCCGCGAGTGCTGCGGCAGCCAGCCAGGCGAGTCGGACCGCCCAGGGCCGCGGCGGCGGTGCGGTGCACAGGGCCAGCTCGCCCGACTTCAGGCGCGCACCGATTTCGTTCCAGTGCTCGATCGTGTCAGGTAGCGCGCGCAGGGCGCCATGCAGGCGCTCCAGATCTTCGCCAATATCGCGGATCCGCCCCTCAGGACCGAGCTCACGCTTCATCCAGGCCTCGACCACCGGTGTGGCGGCGGTCCACATATTGTGTTGCGGATCGAGGCCGCGCGCGACGCCTTCGCACTGGACCATGGTTTTTTGCAGCATCACCAGTTCGGGCCGCAAGCGCATGTCGAACAAGTCGGTGATCTCGAATAGCTGCATCAGGACGCGCGACATCGGGACTTCGTCGGCGCGTTTGCCGAAAATCGGCTCGCCGACCGCCCGAAGCGCGCTCGCGAAGTCCGCTACGGCATGTTCGTCCGGCACGTATCCGGCGGCGAAATGCGCCCGCGCTGCGGCCATGTAATCGCGCGTCAGAAAGCCGTGCAGGATGAGCGCCAGAAAGCGCCGCTCGGGCCGGCCAATCCGGCCCATGATCCCGAAATCCACGGCCCAGAGATCGCCACTGGCCGACGCGAACAGGTTTCCGGCATGCATGTCGGCGTGAAAGACGCCGCGATCGAGGGCTGTGCCGAGAAAGGCGCGCGTGAGGGTCGTGGCCAATGCCGCCTTGTCGAGGCCGAGCGCCTCCACCTGGGCCGGGTTGCTGAGCGGCACGCCTGGCACCCAGTGTGTAGTGAGGATGCGTTTTGAGGACAGGGTCCACTCGACCTCAGGGATGCGGTAATGCTCGACTGCCATGGCGGCTTCGGACAATTCCGAAGCGGCAGCGGCCTCAAGCCGCAAATCGGTTTCAAAACTGAGCGATCGGGCAATCGTGGCGACGAATTTGCGCGGTTCCAGACGGCGGCTGGCGGGCGCCAGTCTTTCTGCGAGGGCGGCGCCGAGCGACAGGGTGCGGATATCGCGAGCGATGCGCAGCTCGATATCCGGCCGCAGCACTTTGACGGCAACTTCGACATCGTCCTGCGTTGTCGCACGGTGAACCTGGGCGATCGAGGCGGCGGCGATCGGTGGCCCGAAGGTTTTGAACAGGGTCTCGACCGGCGCGCCTAGCTCGGCCGCGATGATGGCGCGGGCTTCGGCATCGTCGAAGGCCGGCATCCGGTCCTGAAGCCGCGACAGGCCGCGCGCAAAGCGTTCGCCGATCACATCGCCGCGCGTGGCGAGGATCTGGCCGAATTTCACATAGGAGGGGCCGAGCGTTTCCAGCGCGCGGGCCAGCCGCTCGCCCGGATTATCGGCCGCATCCCGCCGGGCAAACAACCGTGCCAGCCGTCCGGCCAGCCGCGCTGGCGCCGGATACAGCGCCTGGTACTCGACCGGCAGGATGGCGTCGTGGCGCACCAGTGTGAGCAGGGCGCGCAGCAATCGCGCGAAAGAGGCAAGGGTCGCAAACATGTTTGAGCTGTTTAGAGGGCGGCGCCGCGCTTGGCGAGGGCGGCGTGGAGTCGCGGCGCCGCCGGGCAGCATCGCCTCCTTGCGCCCGGCCAACCAGAGGTTAGCATCGGGCAGGAGTTAATCTTGAAATGCGCCATACTGTTGAATTCGATCATGAGAACCGGTGGGTTTTGACCCGCTTTCACGGACCGCTGTTAATTGAGGACGCGGTGGCCTTGTTGAAGCAGTCAGTCCTGTTTCCTGGCTGGACACCGGAGTGGGACCGCATTGTCGATTATAGCGATGGCATGCTGGGCGATCTTGATGTGGAGGCGGTGCTGCGTGGCAAGGTTGCTCTGGGCGAGATACTCAGAGCGGCCTATGCCGGTAAACCCACGCTGAGCGCCCAGGTTTGTGCGGACTCGATGAAGCTGCCGCTGGTGAAATACTGGATCGGGCTCGGCACGGACAGCTATCCGGCGGCGCTGGAAGTCTTCGACAATATTGCCGAGGCGCAGGCCTGGATCCTGGCGAGCCGGACGGCTCGCTGAGTGATCAGGCCCAGCCGGTGTGCAGCGCAGCGATCCCGCCGGAAAAATTCGTGTAGCCGACCTGGCTGAAACCGGCGTCGCGCAATTCCGTAGCGAAGCTTTCCTGGTCCGGGAAGCGTCGAATGGATTCAACGAGGTATTGATAGCTGGCGCGGTCCTTGGCGACATGCTCGCCGAGTTCGGGCATCACATTGAATGACCAGGCGTCATAGAGGTTTTCCCAGGCGCGGGTGGTCGGGCGCGAGAACTCCAGGCACAAAAAGCGGCCGCCCGGCTTCAGGACGCGCCGCATATCCTTGAGCGCAGCTGCGCGGTCGGTGACATTACGGATGCCGGTCGAGATCGTCACGCAATCGAAACTGTGATCCTTCAGCGGCAGGTATTCGGCATTGCCGGTCACCCATTCGATCCGTCCTGACTGACTGGCCTCGACGCCGCGCTTGATGCCGGCTCGCAACATTTGTTCGTTGATGTCCAGCACGATAGCTTCGGCGCGGCGCGGGTCATTGCGGCGCCTCCCGGCCCGGTCCGCCTTGGTCAGAAAGCTGCGCGCCAGATCGCCGGTGCCGCCAGCGACATCGAGCAGCCGTTCGCCGGGCTGCGGATTGGCGCGGGTCATCACCATGTCTTTCCAGGCGCGATGCACGCCCAGCGACATCAGATCATTCATCAGATCATAGCGACGTGCAGACCGGTCGAAGACGTTGCGCACAAGGCCCGCCTTCTGCGTGCGGTCGACATCTTCAAAGCCGAAGGGAACGGTTTCGGCCGGTGCCGCTGTATCGGGAGAATTGCTCATGCGCCGACAATAAGTGAAGCCGACCGTCCCGCAAAGTGGCCTCGGCGGTCCGTGATGCCGCAGGACGGGCCGGGGTGTCGCATGATGGCGGCCTTGCCCGTGCGGCGGTGCTGTGGCCGACTATGCCCGCGCGCCGCTGTTGCGAGCTCGATCCTGCGGCGCCATTTTGAGTCAATTTTGTCGGTCTGGCTGCGCTGCGCAGCACCGGCGGGGAGCTGAACTGGAGCGCGAGTGCCTGAACTGCCTGAAGTGGAAACAGTGCGCACCGGCTTGATTCCGGCGCTACAGGGCCGCCTGATCGAGCGGCTGCAGCTGAATCGTGCCAATCTGCGCTTTCCGTTTCCCGAACGCATGGCGGCGCGCCTGGCCGGGCGCCGCGTTGAGCGGATCGACCGGCGCGCAAAATATCTTCTGCTTCGCCTGTCGGGCGCCGAGACCCTGCTGGTCCATCTGGGGATGTCAGGCCGCTTCTCGATCGAAGCCGAAGCCACCAGCCGGCAGCCCGGTGACTTTGTCCACGCTGCGCCGGCCAATCCGAAACATGATCACGCCATTTTCCAGATCGAGGGTGGGGTGACCGTGCGCTACAATGATCCGAGGCGGTTCGGCTTCATGCTGATGTTTGCGACCGCCAGCGAGGAAGAGCAACCCAATCTCGCCGGCCTCGGGCCCGAGCCCAACTCGAACGCCTTCTCGGGCGCTGCGCTTGGCGAGGCACTGGCCGGCAAGCGCACGCCGATCAAGTCGGCCCTGCTTGATCAGCGCGTTGTCGCCGGGCTGGGCAATATTTATGTCTGCGAGGCTTTGCACCGGGCCGGCATCAGCCCGCTCAGGGAGGCGCGCAACATCCCGGGTGTGCGGGCCGAACGGCTGGCGATCGCGGTGCGCAATGTGATCGAGGACGCGATTGCTGCCGGAGGATCCACGCTGAAAGACTTCGCCGGTGCGGACGGGGCGTTGGGGTATTTTCAGCACCGCTTCAGCGTCTATGGACGCGAGGGGGCCGCCTGCGCGACCCCGCAGTGCCAGGGCCAGATCAGGCGGATTGTCCAGGCTGGCCGTTCGACTTTCTATTGCCCGACCTGTCAACGCTAGCCTCCGTAGCCGCGGCGCCCGGACCATTCATTTCTTGCCGCAATTTCGGCAGAACGGGCTAGTATCGTCTCAGCAACCCAAACCTGATCCGGAGCACCGACCCATGCATCGTCCGTTCCAGTTTATTCATCGCCTGACATCGGTTTGTGGCGCGGTCTTCGCCGCCGCGGGCCTGGCTTTCTCCGGCACTATCGCCACGGCCCAGGCGCAATTGGTCGACTATTCCGGCCTTGAGGCCTCGCCGGCAATGTGGCGCCTATCCGATGAAGATTCGGATATTTATCTGTTCGGTACATTCCATCTTCTGCCGCCCAGCCTGGATTGGCAGACCGATGATCTGCGCGCCCGCCTCGCCAGCTCCGACGCCCTGTATCTTGAAGCGGACGTCCAAAGTGATGCGGCGCAAGCCCGGCTGCAGGCGTTGGTCATACAGCTCGGATTGAATCCGCAAGGCGTAACCCTGTCCTCAATCCTGGACGCTGAAGCCGTGACACTCCTGGCCAATGTGGCGCCAACAGTCGGGGCTACACCGCAAATGCTGGAGCCGATGCGGCCATGGCTGGCGCAGATTGTCCTCTCTGTCGCGCAGATGCAGACGCTCGGGCTGGATCCCGAAGCCGGCGTCGAGAAGGCCTTGCTCGCCGCGATTGCCGGCAGCGATACGGAAGTCGGCTATTTCGAGACGGCGGAGCAGCAAATCCGAGTGCTTGCCGATTTGCCGGACGAGGTCCAGGTGCGCGGTTTCGCCGAAGGCTTGCGCGAAATGGAGCGCACACCGGCCATGCTCGACGAGATGGTCCGCGCCTGGGCCGCAGGCGATGTCGAGACCATTGACCGTATCGTGAACGCGGACATGCGCGAGCAGACGCCCGAAATGTATCAAGCGCTGATCGTTCAACGCAATCAGGACTGGATTCCGCACATACAGACCTTGCTCGATGGTGAGGGGACCGTCTTTGTCGCAGTGGGCGCGGCTCATCTCAGCGGCGAAAACGGTGTCGTGGAGCTCTTGCGGGAATCCGGTCTTATCGTTGAGCGGCAATAACTTAACCGGTGTCGCCTGACTCCCGGACTGTTGCCGGTGTCGACCGGCAGCCTGGTCTGCGCTATAGCGGCGCGGTTTTTCAGCGTGGAGCAACCGCGCAGGCATACGGAGCGCCGAGATGGCCTACAAGACAATTCAGGTAAAGACCGAGGGACGCGTCGGGGTAATCACCTTCTCGCGTCCTGAAGCCCTCAACGCGCTTTGCGATGAGTTGACGACGGAGCTGGCAACGGTTCTCACCGCCTTCGAAAAGGATGGTGGAATTGGCTGCGTTGTGCTGACCGGCTCGAAGAAGGCCTTCGCCGCCGGCGCCGACATCAAGGAATTGCAGGCCCGCGACTTTGTTGGTCTCTACATGCAGGACCCCTTCGCCGAGACCTGGGAGGCGGTTGCCCGCTTCCGCAAGCCGATCATCGCAGCGGTCTCCGGTTATGCGCTCGGCGGTGGCTGCGAAATTGCCATGATGTGCGATTTCATCATCGCATCGCAGACAGCCAAATTCGGCCAGCCTGAAATTAATCTCGGCGTCATGCCAGGCGCTGGTGGCACGCAACGCCTGCCACGTGCAGTCGGCAAGGCCAAGGCCATGGATATGTGTCTGACCGGCCGGATGATGGATGCGGAAGAGGCAGAACGTTCGGGCCTGGTGTCGCGAGTCGTGCCAGCGGAAGACTTGCTGGACGTTGCGATGGAAGCCGCAGAAGCCATTGCCGTCAAATCATTGCCGGTGGCGATGATGACGAAAGAATCCGTCAATCGCGCCTATGAAATCGGATTGACGGAAGGCGTTCGCTTCGAACGTCGCGTATTCCAGTCCCAGTTCGCACTTGAAGATCAGAGTGAAGGCATGTCTGCCTTCGCCGAGAAGCGCGCTGCGCATTTCAAGCATCGGTAGTCAAACTGGCGGCAGGGGCAGTTGACGCCCCGGCTTCTAGGGCCTATACGCCGCCGCTCACGGATTTAATCGGGCTCTCGTCCCGGTCGCATGAAGAGGTTAGAACCCATGGCCAATACAAGCTCGGCCAAGAAGATGGTCCGCAAGATCGCGCGCCGCACTGCCGTCAACAAGGCTCGCCGCTCGCGCGTGCGGACCTATGTCAAAAAAGTCGAGACCGCGATTGCGGCCGGCGATCAGGCTGTGGCGAGAGCCGCGCTGGTGACTGCTGAATCAGAAATGATGCGCGCAGTTCGCAAGGGCGTGTTTCACAAGAACACCAGCTCGCGCAAAGTCTCGCGTCTGTCGGCTCGCATCAAGGCGATGGCGGCCTGATCACGCATCAAGGCTGAATGAATTGAATACGCCCGGGACTCGCGTCCCGGGCGTATTTTTTTGCCCGGTGCCCAAGGGGGCCGAGTCTGGCCTGGTCGCGGGACCGGCTGTCAGCAGCTCATATATTATTCCTGATACGGAGCTGTTTAAGCAGCCCTATTTATGCAATGCGAACCCGTGTTTCGGGGAGAATTCTGTGGTGAAATTGAACCAGCTGCAGACGAAAAAATTAATCGCATTTGCCAAGCTTCGACCTGATCACGGATTTCCCTTGTCAAGCGAAGAATGTCGAAATCCGGACGTTGAATCATGTTGACCGTCTTTATGGAAGCGGTAACCTTTGAGGCTCTGAGGGCGATCATTCCGATGCGGAAAATATTCCGATTTCAACGCGGCGTTTCGACGCGTTGAATGCGTGCGAATGTGCCATAATAACAAACACCTAGCTCTCACCTCGAAGTGGGGCAGATCACAAGTGTGGCGGACGATGGCATATAAGAAATTGGCAATTTCGGATACCAAGGCGGCGGCATTCGAGGCGCAAAGTGCGACCGATATCGCAGCTATCTGGCGTGCCGTCCGTGCGCGCTTGCGGACCGAGCTTGGCGACGCCCTCTACTCCCAGGAAATTGCCCGCCTGCGTGTCCGTATGTCTGATGCCGGGGCGATCATTGTCCTGGCTCCCAGCACCTTCAATCGTGACTGGATTGAAGATCATGTCGGTGCACGAATTCGGGCAATTTGGACCGAACTCGATTCCATGCATCGCGACCTGATCGTCCTGGCCGAGGGGCAGGCGGAGCCACAATCGGACGTGGTGCGCGATCGTCCGGCGCCGCAAGCGCCGATCGGGGCAGCGCCGGTCGTGAATCCACGTCTGGATGATGCGGTCGAGCCGCGTTTCAGCTTCGATTCATTCCGTGTCGGGCCTGCGAATGAAGTGGCTGCTGCCGCTGCGCGGAGCATTGTTTCGGCGGCCACGCCGCCCTTCAATCCTGTTTTCTTCTACGGCGATTATGGAGTCGGCAAGACGCATCTCATGCATGCCGTCGCCAGCGCAGTCTCCAAGGCGTCGAGGCCCCGCAAGGCGCTGTATCTGACCGCTGAGGAATTCCTGTCCGGCTTCGTCACGGCAATGCGCGCGCGTGACACCACAACTTTCAAGGAGACGGTCCGCGGGGTCGATTTTCTGCTGATCGATGATGTCCACTTCATTGCCGGCAAGCCGAAGACGGAGGACGAGTTTCTCAACACCATTGCGGCGCTGATTGCCGAGAACAAGCAGGTTGTCCTGGCCTCCCATCGACCGCCCGCGGAACTGGCGATTGCTGATGATCGTTTGCGCTCCCTGCTCACCGGCGGCCTGGCCTGCCCGTTGAGCAAGCCGGACCTGGACTTGCGGCGCCAGATTCTTGATTGCAAGATTGCCCAGGCGAAGTGTCACTACCCGATCCTCAACGTGTCTGAGCCGGTGCGCGATTTCCTCGCGGCCCGCATCACGACCGGCCCGCGTGAGCTGGAAGGTGTGCTCAACAACGTCATTTGCCGCACAGCGCTGCTGGGTCTGCCGGTGACGATGGAGGCGGTGTCGACGGCCCTGCGCGACTTGTCGCTGAGTGCCGAGAAGCGCTTGACGGTGGATGAGATACAGAAGGCGGTCGCAACCCATTTCGGTGTAACCACGACGGATATCTGTTCCAAGCGCCGCACCCAGAGCGTGGTTCGCCCGCGCCATGTCGCGATGTACCTCGCAAAGGTTCTGACCACGCGCTCATTGCCGGATATCGGGCGCCGTTTCGGCGGTCGGGATCACTCGACTGTCATTCATGCGGTCAACAAGATCATCGCGATGATTGAGGCCGGGGACCCGGTCGGGCAGGACGTCGATTGCCTGACCCGGGAGTTGCGGGGCTGATTTCCGCTGGAAAAAGCGCCCGCGGCTGGATAATTGTCTTGCGGTTGTGTTTTTTCATGTATCCTCTTTCACCCACCCTTTCCGGTGTCGGCTGATTTGCCAGCGCGCCACTGAACCATGAAGACGTCAAAGCGGAACGCGAGATATGAAGCTGACGATCGAGCGCGCTACGCTCCTCAAGGCCCTTGGCCATGTTCAGGCCGTGGTTGAGAAGCGCAATACGATTCCCATCCTCTCGAATGTGCTGATTTCAGCAGGTCCCAATGGCGCGAGTTTCGCGGCCACAGACCTCGATATCGAGATCCTGGAGACCACAGAGGCGCGCTGTGATGGCGAAGGCATGGTCACCGCACCGGCCCACACCCTCTACGACATTACCCGCAAGCTACCTGACGGCGCTGACGTAACCCTCGAAATGACGGGTGAAGATCCACGCCTGGTCCTCAAGGCTGGCCGGTCGAACTTCTCGCTGCCCTCGCTGCCACCGGGGGACTTCCCGGTCATGCCGACCGAGGATCTCGAGCATAGTTTCTCGCTGCCGGCTGCAGCGCTGGCACGGCTGATCGACAAGACCCGTTTCGCGATTTCGACCGAGGAAACCCGGTACTATCTCAACGGTATCCATTTCCATGCCTCCGACCAGAATGGCCGCAAGACCTTGCGTGCCGTGGCGACCGACGGCGTCAGGCTGGCGCTGGCAGAAGTCGACCTTCCGGATGGCGCGGCCGGCATGCCGGGTGTCATCGTCCCACGCAAGACAGTGCAGGAAATCCGGCGTTTGCTGGAAGATGCCAGTGATGATGTCGAGATCTCTGTGTCAGAGGGCAAAATCCGCTTCCGTCTGGGCCGCGCAGTGCTGACTTCGAAATTGATCGACGGGGCTTTCCCCGATTACGAGCGCGTCATTCCACGCGGCAATACCCGCATGATGTCCGTTGAGAACAAGCGTTTCGCTGAAGCGGTGGACCGCGTGGCGACGATTTCGATGGAGAAGTCGCGTTCCGTCAAGCTGTCGCTCGGTGAGGACGCGCTGGTCCTTGCAGTCAATAATCCGGAAAGCGGGCAGGCCGAGGAAGAATTGGCCGTCTCCTATAGCGATGAGGGTTTTGCGATCGGTTTCAACGCCCGCTACATGCTGGACGTTGCATCGCAGATCGAAGGCGACCAGGCGCAATTCCATTTTGCTGACGCTGCGTCACCGGCACTCGTCACCGATAGCGGCGACCCCGATGCGCTTTACGTGTTGATGCCGCTGCGCGTGTGAGCAAGCCTGCTGATACAGAGCAATCAGACTCACCGCCGCCGGTCGCCCCGGCGGCGGTTCGTCGTTTGCGGCTGACTGATTTTCGCGGCTATCAGGTCCTCGACCTTGAAGTGGATGCCAGGCCGGTCGCGCTGTTTGGCGAAAACGGATCGGGCAAGACCAATTTGCTTGAGGCGCTTTCCTTCCTCGCGCCAGGGCGGGGCCTGCGCTCGGCCGGTGCCGACGGCGTTGCGCGCAAGCAGGACGGCGTCGCGGCCCCGGCCTGGGCGGTATTTGCGGAAATCGAAAACAGTGATGGCCGCTTCAAGCTTGGCGTCGGAGCGCGCAGCGGCGGCCGGCGGGAAACCCGTATTGATGGTGACCCCGCCCAGCAGGTCGAACTCTCCCGGCTAATCCCCATGATCTGGCTGACCCCGGCCCAGGACCGGCTGTTTGCCGGTCCCCGAGCCGATCGGCTGAAATTCTTCGACCGCCTCGTCTACGCTGCCGATCCGGTGCATGCCGAGGCGGCGACAGCGTATGAAAAGACCCGTATACGGCGCCAGCGCCTGCTTGATGATGGTGGCGCTGATCCGGTCTGGATCGATGCGCTTGAGACCGAGATGGCGGGCCATGGTGTCGCTGTCGCGGCCGCACGGCTTGAAGCACTGATCCGGTTGCAGGCGGAGATCGATGCCCGGCCGGAAGGGGCCTTTCCCCAGGCCGACCTCGCGCTCGATGGTGTCGTCGAGGCCGATCTCGCCTCCGGCGTCGCCGCGCCTGAGGCGGAGGACCGGTTTGCGCGTGCCCTGAGAGAGGGGCGGGGCCGCGACGGCGCTGTGGGGCGCACCCTGACGCGTGGGCCGCATCGAACCGAGCTGGCGACCCGGCATCGCGACAAGGACCAGCCCGCCGGCGATTGCTCTACCGGTGAGCAGAAAGCCTTGATCCTCACCCTTGCGCTGGCCCAGGCCCGGGTCCTTGCTGTCCGAAGCTCGCTCGCGCCACTCCTCCTGTTCGATGAGGCGTGCGCCCATCTCGATGCGGCACGGCGTGAGGGTCTGGCCCGCGAAATCCTTGCGACCGGCTCCCAGGCCTGGCTGACGGGCGTCGAGCGTGTCTTGTTCGAGCCCTTCGGGCCAGCAGCCCAATATCTGAAAGTCGAACACGGGCAGATTGCGCAACCGGCCCCGGCCGGTGATTGAGGCCAATGGCATGAGTGTTGACAATCTTCTCCTTTTCGCCGGCGCCTTGCTGATCCTGTTCGTGACGCCGGGACCCGGCATTGCGGCAATGATCGCACGCACGCTCGATGCCGGCCCCTGGTACGCGGCGATGTACGGGGTGGGTATTCTGACGGGTGATATCTTCTGGTTCACGCTGGCGGTTACGGGGCTTTCTGCGGTCGCGCAGCAGCTCGAAGCGGTGTGGCTGGCGGCCAAGCTGGTCGGGGCCGGCTATCTGTTGTGGATGGCGGGAAATGCGTATTGGAGTGCCTGGACCGGCGCGCGGCCCAAACCGGTCTTCGCGGCCGGTTCCCGGCGCGGATGGGCCGGCACGTATCTGGCCGGTCTGGCGATGCCATTATCCAATCCGAAGCCGATTATCTTCTACCTCACACTGGTGCCCGCCTTCATTCCACTGGAGGCGATCACGCCTCCGGTTTACGCTCTTATGTTGTTGATTATGCTGACCCTCGCCGTCCCCACGGCCGGGGTCTATATTGCCGCAGCTCACAAGGCGCGTGACTGGCTGAAAACCCCGGCTGTGCGGCGCGGTGCCGACATCCTGACCGGTAGCGTGATGTTGGCGATCGCGGTCGTGCTTCTGTTGCGCTGACAGAAGACTCACGCGTGCGCGCGCGTATGGCCACAGGACTCCGTGTGCGGTAGAATAACACCATGACCGAACAACCGAATCACGAATACGACGCGGAATCGATCAAGGTCCTCAAGGGCCTTGATGCCGTCCGCAAACGTCCAGGCATGTATATCGGCGACACCGATGACGGCTCGGGCCTGCACCACATGGTCTATGAGGTCGTCGACAACGCGATCGACGAAGCTTTGGCGGGCCATTGTTCCGAAGTCCTGGTGACGCTGCATGCCGATGGTTCGGCCAGTGTGCGCGATGACGGGCGCGGTATTCCGACCGATTTCCACAAGGGCGAAGGCATGTCGGCCGCGCAGGTCATCATGACCCAGCTGCATGCCGGCGGTAAGTTCGACCAGAATTCCTACAAGGTCTCCGGCGGTCTGCACGGTGTTGGCGTTTCGGTCGTCAATGCCCTGTCCGTCTGGATGGATCTGACGATCTGGCGCAAGGGCAAGGAGCACTATATGCGCTTCCGCCACGGCGTAGCGGACGAAGACCTCAAGGTGATGGGCGATGTCGATCCGGGCAAGACGGGCACGGAAGTGCGCTTCATGCCGTCTGAAGAGACTTTTACAATGACCGAATTTGATCGGCCCACGCTGCAGCACCGCCTGCGCGAGCTGGCCTTCCTCAATTCGGGCGTCAAGATCACCCTGCGCGATGAGCGCGAGGAAGAGGTCTGGTCCGACACCATGGTCTATGAGGGCGGCGTCGCGGCCTTCGTCTCCCACCTCGATCGCACCAAGACCCCGATCTTCCCCGAGCCGGTCCTGATCCAGGGCGAGCGCGACGGCGTGATGGTCGAGGCGGCGCTGGAGTGGAATGACAGCTATCACGAGAATGTTCTCTGCTTCACCAACAACATCCCGCAGCGTGATGGCGGTACCCATTTGGCCGGTTTCCGCGGTGCGCTGACGCGTATCGTCAATAATTATGCGGCGTCCTCCGGTCTGGCGGCGAAGGCCAAGATTTCCATCACAGGTGATGATGCCCGCGAAGGCCTGACTTGCGTCCTGTCGGCCAAAGTGCCGGACCCGAAATTCTCGTCCCAGACCAAGGACAAGCTGGTTTCGTCCGAAGTGCGCCCGGCCGTTGAAGGCATTGTCGGCGAGGCGCTGGCGGAATGGTTTGAAGAGCATCCCATTGAAGCCAAGCAAATCGTTGGCAAAATTATCGAGGCCGCGGCGGCCCGCGAGGCCGCGCGCAAGGCGCGTGAGTTGACGCGGCGCAAATCGGCGCTGGAAATTTCCTCCCTGCCCGGCAAGCTTGCCGATTGCCAGGAGAAGGATCCGGCCAAGTCTGAAATCTTCATCGTCGAGGGTGATTCCGCCGGTGGTTCTGCCAAGCAGGGTCGCCATCGGGGCAATCAGGCCGTGCTGCCGCTGCGCGGTAAAATCCTCAATGTCGAGCGGGCGCGTTTTGATCGCATGCTTGGTTCCGAACAGGTCGGAACCTTGATCACGGCGCTCGGTACCGGGATCGGCCGCGACCAGATCAATTACGACAAACTGCGCTACCACAAAGTCATCATCATGACCGATGCTGATGTCGACGGCGCCCATATCCGCACGCTTTTGTTGACGTTTTTCTATCGGCAAATGCCCGAGTTGATCGAGCGCGGGCATCTCTATATCGCCCAGCCGCCGCTCTACAAGATCACCAAGGGCCGCTCGGAACGCTATGTCAAAGACCAGGCCGAAATGGATGCCTATCTGATCGAGGAAGGTACCAGCGAGGCCGATCTGCGTCTGGCCAATGGCGAGGTTATCACCGGTGCCGATCTGGCCGACCGGGTGGGTACGGCGCGTGCCGTGAAGGCGTCGGTTGACCGGCTCCAGGTCCGTGCGCCCGGCTTTGCGCTGGAAGCGGCGGCGCTGTCGGGAGCGCTGGTTCCCGAGCCAACGGCGGATGCGATCCAGGCTGCAGCCGAGCGGCTCAACGGCTTTGCTGACGAGGGTGAGAATACCTGGGTTGGTGAGCTGAATGCCGATAATAATCTGGTATTTACCCGCGATGTCCGTGGCGTCACCGAGACGGTGGTGCTCAATGCGCCGCTGCGCGAAAGCCCGGATGCCCGGCGTCTGTCGGAGCGTGGCCTGGCGATTGCCGATGTCTATATCGGACCGGCGGTTTTCAGCTCGAAAAACGGTCCGGTGACGACTTACAGCCCGACACAACTCGTTGATGCTGTCGTCACGGCAGGCTCCAAGGGTATGAAAGTCCAGCGCTATAAGGGCCTTGGCGAAATGAATCCGGAACAGCTCTGGGAAACCACGCTGGATCCGAATGTGCGCACCCTGCTGCAGGTCTCTGTGACTCACGCTGATACCGCCGACGAGCTTTTCACCAAGCTGATGGGCGATGTCGTTGAACCGCGGCGTGAATTTATCCAGGAGCACGCGCTGGAGGCGGAAGTCGACGCCTGATCCGGTCGGGGTCGCGTTGAGTGGCCACGGGTTGGCTGCACCGCTGCCGCCGGGCTGGCGTTAGCCTGCTACAAGCCTGCCATTCCGGGCGGGCTGGTTGGCTATAGCCCCTCTGCCTTCGCCTTGCGCCAGAAGATGACGGCCAGGACCGTCGTCACGGCCGGCATCATCAGACCATATTCGCCGGTCCATAAACTGGTCTGCCCGGTATCGGTGGTGAGCGGATTGAACAGTTTGTCGAAGTAGACATTGTGCGCGGCGTGAAACATCACCGCCGGCCAGAGGCTGCCCGATTTGAAGGTGAAATAGGTCATGACCACTGACATGCCCGTGATCATGATGGTGAAGGCCGACATTTGCAGCCAGGCTTCGCCGCCGCCATAGAAGACCACGATGGGCCAGTGCCAGAAGGCCCAGATCACGCCGCTGAACAGGGCGACGGCTCCAAACGGCATCACCTTGCGCAATTCCCAGATGAAGAAGCCGCGCCAGCCGATCTCCTCGCCGACAATCGTGCTCATCGCCCGGATCGCCCCGACCGTGCCGATCAGCGCCGCCATCACCGCGATGAGCTGCCATTGCGGTATATCTGTGAGCCCGGATTCGGCCGCCCAATCCGCCAGGGTTTCGGTGTCGGGAAATCCTCCCAGGCCAAACGCCCAGATCAGGCCATAGGCGATTGCGACATAGGCGATCGGCACAGCAAAGGCCTGCAGGTTGAAACGCCAACGCCCCCATTTCCAGGGCAGGGAGCGGATCGAGCGGCCCTGTATCAGCAGGGTGGCGAAGGCGGCAATCGCCGGCATCCACATCAGCGGACCGACATAGAGGCTGGTCGGATTGAGATTGACGATGGCCCAGTGAAACACGGCGCTCAGCGCGGTGACGATAACCAGGAAGATGGTGATGGACGTCCACGCCCTGCGGCGTTCAGTCGTGTCGGTGCTCATGGCGTGTCCCCGCGCTTGTGGTGCTGGTGGTTTAGGCGCGGGAGCGGGGCGGGGAAAGCGGGATGGTCCGGTCTGGCGTCCCGGTTGGGGGCCCGATGGGAGAGCTCGGCGCTGCCCCCCTCACCCGCCCCTGCGGGGCACCCTCTCCCCAGGGAGAGGGCGTGCGTCTTCCTTCTCCGCGAGGAGAAACTGCCCGAAGGGCGGATGAGGCGGGTGGTGCAAAGATGGGCGGACGAAATCGGAGCCTTAAAGGACGGCGATTAGACGCGGGCCCCCAAAAGGTTCCACAAGCCCCAAACCACCTTCCCCCGGAGGAGCGTAGCGAATTCCGGGGTCTGCCGGAGGGTGGGTCGTGCTGGCTCAATTCAGCTCCGGTTGGCCCCGGAACAAGTCCGGGGGAAGGCTATAGAGTGGCATTGGAGGGGGCGTGTTTCAGTGCGCCTCGCCCCAGGTCTTCCCGGCCTTCGCATCCACATCCAGCGGTACGCTGAGCTCAAGCGCTGGCCGGCAGGCCTCGCTCATGACCTTCCTGGCCAGCGCAATCATGTCATCGGCCTGGGCCTCAGGTACTTCGAAGATGAGTTCGTCATGGACCTGCAAGAGCATGCGGGCGTCGAGATTGGCGCGGGCAATAGCGTCGGGCATGCGGATCATGGCGCGGCGGATGATGTCGGCGGCGGCGCCCTGTAGCGGGGCATTGATGGCCTGGCGCTCGGCGAACTGGCGCATATTCGGGTTCTTGTCCTTGATGCCGGGGAAGTGGCAGCGGCGGCCGAAAATGGTCTCGACATAGCCGCGGGCTTTCACCTCCTCCTTCATCTTGTCCATATAGGCCATGATGCCGGGGAATTTCTCGAAATAGGCGTTGATGAAATTCTTGGCGTCTTCGCGGCTGACATCGATCTGCTTGGCGAGGCCGAAGGCGGAAATGCCGTAGATGACGCCGAAATTGATCGCCTTGGCCTTGCGCCGCACCATCGGATCCATGCCCTCGATCGGCACGCCAAACACTTCCGAGGCTGTCATGGCGTGGATGTCGGCGCCGGTGCGGAAGGCCTGTTTGAGGGTGTCGACTTCGGCGACTTCCGCCAGCAGGCGCAGCTCGATCTGGGAGTAATCCGCCGCGACCAGGACATTGCCCGGCTCGGCGATGAAAACCTCGCGAATGCGGCGGCCTTCCTCGGTGCGGATCGGGATATTCTGCAGATTGGGCTCGTTGGAGGACAGGCGGCCCGTCGTGGTCGCCGCTAGCGAGAAGGAGGTGTGGACGCGGCCGGTTTTGGGGTTGATCGCGGCGAAGAGCGCGTCGGCATAGGTTGATTTCAGCTTGGCGAATTGCCGGTATTCCAGCAGCGCCACGGGCAGGGCATGGCCCTCGGCGGCGAGATCGTCGAGCATGGCGGCATCGGTCGACCAGGCGCCGGTCTTGGTCTTCTTGCCACCGGGCAGACCCATCTCGTCAAACAGGATCTCGCCCAATTGCTTGGGGCTGGCGACATTGAAGCTGCGACCTGCCGCTTCATGGGCAGCGGCCTCGGCACCGGCCATTTTCTGCGCGAATTCCGAGGACAGGCGTTTGAGTTGGTCGGGATCGACCTTGATGCCGCAATTTTCCATGCCTGAGAGCACGGCGGGCATCGGACGTTCCAGCGTCTCGTAGACGGTCGCCTTCTTCTTGGCGACCAGGGCCGGTTTCAGGATCTCCCACAGGCGCAAGGTCACATCGGCGTCCTCGGCGGCATATTCCGTCGCCTTGTCGAGGGGGACCTTGTCGAAGGTGATCTGGTTCTTGCCGGAACCGCAGACTTCCTTGAACGGGACGCAGGTGTGGCCGAGATGCATTTCGGCGAGCGCGTCCATGCCATGGCCGTGCAGGCCGGCATCCATCACATAGGAGATCAGCATGGTGTCATCGATTGGCGCGACATCAATGCCATAGCGGGTCAGCACGCCGAGATCATATTTGAAATTCTGGCCGATCTTGAGAACCGCCGGTGACTCGAAGAGAGGCTTCAGCGCATCGAGTGCGGCCTGCATCGGCAATTGTTCCGGCGCCTTGCCGGTATCAAACATGTCGCCAGTGCCTTGCGGATCGATATGGGCAAGCGGGATATAGCAGGCTTGGCCCGGCGCTGTGGCCATGGAGATTCCCACCAGGCCGGCGGCATTGGAGGACAGCGCATCGGTCTCGGTATCGACGGCGATCACGCCGGCGGTATAGCAGCGCTCGATCCAGTCCTTGAGCTGCGCCATGGTGGTGACGCACGCATATTGCGAGCGGTCGATGGGCGCTGTCGCTGAGCCGGTTTCGTCGGCGGCGGGTCCGCCGAGCGTTTCCTCGACCTTGCGGGTAAAGGTGCGAAATTCCATCTTTTTCAGGAAGGTGACCAGGGTCTCCGCATCGGGATCGGTAATGCCGAACTCATCGAGCCCCGCATTGAGCGGGCTGTCGCAATCGAGCGTCACCAGGGTGCGCGACATGCGCGCATCATCGCCGTGGGCGAGGAGTTTTTCGCGGCGGGCATTCTGTTTGATCTCCCCGGCACGCTCCAGCAGCGTGTCGAGGTCACCATATTCATTGATCAGGAGCGCGGCCGTCTTGATGCCGATACCGGGCACGCCGGGCACATTATCGGCGCTGTCGCCGGCCAGGGCCTGGACATCGATCACGCGGTCGGGTCCGACACCGAATTTCTCGAACACGCCATCGGCATCGATGCGCTTGTTCTTCATCGTGTCGAGCATGGAAATCTTGTCAGAGACCAGCTGCATCAGATCCTTGTCGGAGGAGATGATGGTGACATTGGCACCCTTCGCCTCGGCCTGGCGGGCATAGGTGGCGATGAGGTCATCGGCCTCGAAATTCTCGACCTCGACGCAGGGCGCACCAAAGGCCCGCGTCGCTTCGCGGATCAGCGCGAATTGCGGCACCAGATCCTCCGGCGCCGGCGGACGGTGGGCCTTGTAGAGCGGGTAGAGATCATTGCGGAAGGTCTTGCCGGAATGGTCAAAAATCACCGCCATATGGGTCGGTTTCTCGCCGTTATTGATATCTTCCAGCAGCTTCCACAACATGTTGCAAAAGCCCTGCACCGCCCCGACCGGCGTCCCGTCCGAGCGGGTCAGCGGCGGCAAGGCATGATAGGCGCGGAAAATATAACCCGATCCGTCGATCAGATAGACATGGCTGGAGGCATCGACGGGTCTTTGAACGGCCATGGGAGAATCCTCGGGATTTCGGTTTGGCGCAGACTAGCGCGCTGCGGCGCGCAGGTCATGGGGGAGTTGCGGCGGGGCATGCCATCCACGCGGTCATTCCGCGAGCGGGCGATTTGTGATAATATTTATCACCCCGATCAGCAGGAGTGCCCCGCCATGCCCAGCAGTTATTCTCTCGGTCCGCGTTTCGAAGCTCTGATGACGGAGCTGGTCAAATCCGGTCGCTATAATTCCAGAAGCGAGATCCTGCGCGATGGCTTGCGCATGGTCGAGGAGCGGGAAGCCAAGTTTGTGTCCGAGCTGGAAGAGCTGCGCGAGGCGGTCCGGCTGGGCGCCGAGAGCGGCCCGGGGATCCCTGCGGAGGATGTGCGCGCGTATCTCAAGGCGAAATACACCGCGATGGCGAGGGAGCGGGGCGAGTTGTGAGGGTCGAATTTCAACGAAAAACCAAATCCTTGTCATCCCTGACGGATGCCCCGCGAATGCGGGGCGCAGATCAGGGACCTACCCCTGAAACCAGCTGGAATTGCGGGTAGGTCCCGGCTCTGCGCCCGGCTCAAGGCCGGGCATCCGGCCGGGATGACAACCGTTATGGTGTTGGGGTGAAGGCAACGGCTCCCGACCCCGACTAACCCCCGAACCCCAACTGCCCGGCCACAATCCCGATCGCCGTGATGATCAGGATGGCGGCGATATTGAGCCGGAAGCCGGCCTTGATCATCTGGCCCTGGGTGACGGCGCCGGAGGCGTAGACGATGGCGTTGGGCGCGGTCGCGACGGGCAGCATGAAGGCGGTCGAAGCGGCAATCGCGACGGGCAGGACGAGCTGTTCCGGCGGCACGCCGGCGCTGACGGCCAGCACGCCGAGTACGGGCAGGAAGGCTGTGGTGGTGGCGACATTCGAGGTCAGCTCGGTCAGGAAAACGACGGTGGCGACCATCACCAGGATGAGTAGCGGGATCGGCCAGTCGGAGACGAAGGAGAGCTGACCGCCGAGCCAGTCCGCCAGGCCGGTTGATGACAGTGCTGCGGCCAGCGACAGGCCGCCACCAAACAGGACCACCACATTCCACGGCAGGCGGGCGAGCCCGTCCCAATTCATCAGCGCTTCGCCGCGCGCTTCGCCCTTGGCACCGGCCGGGATCAGGAAAGTGGCCAGCGCGCCCATCACGGCGATCTGGGTATCGGTCATCTGGATCGCGACGGAGATGCCGAGCGTATCAGTGAGCCAGGCCAGAAGCGGGTTCCAGCCCCAGTTCCAGCCCTCGCCGGAGAAGAAGGGCGTCCAGGTCAGAAGTTCGGCCGGCAGGGAGCGGCCCATCCAGAGCAGGGCGACGGTGCCGAACAGGGTGGCGACGCGGATTTCCGGGATGGTCATCTTGCCGAGGCCGATCAGCTCGCTGCGGACCATCTCTTCGGCGGCGCTGCTTTCGCCGGCGCCCTTGAGATTGAAGGCGAGCCGCGTGAGCACGAACCAGCCGACCGGGATCATCAGCAGGACCGCGGGCAGGCCCATGCCCATCCAGGTCGCGAAATCGAGCGCCTGGCCGAACTCATTGCGCAAAAAGCCGATGGCGATGAGATTGGTCGGTGTCCCGACGGGCGTGCCCATGCCGCCGATTGAGGCCGCATAGGCGACACCGAGTGCCAGCGCCGGCGCAAAGTATTTCGAGCTGACGCCCTCGCGTTCGACTTCCTGGGCGACGCGCAGGGCGATCGGGATCATCATCAGCGTGGTGGCGGTGTTGGAAATCCACATCGACAAAAGCGCCGAGGCGAGCATGAAACCGCCGATCAGGGCCGCCGGATGGCCGCCGAATTTGGCGACGATATTCAGCGCGATGCGGGTGTGGAGATTCCATTTCTCGATGGAGAGCGCGACGATGAAACCGCCCAGCAGCAGCATCACGATCGGGCTGGCATAGGGGGCGGTGGCGCCGCCGGTGGTGGTGATGCCGAGCAGCGGGAAAATGGCGATCGGGATCAAGGCGGTGGCGGCGATGGGTATCGCTTCGGTGGCCCACCAGCTGGCCATCAGCAAGCCGAGCGAGGCGAGCAGCCAGGCTTCGCGGCTGAGCCCGTCGGGCAGGGGCAGGAATTGCAGGCCGACGGCGAGGGCGATCCCGGTGATCAGACCGGCCTTCTGGCTCGACATCGTGGACATGCAGCGCCTCCCCGGACGGTCAGGTCTCAGCCCTGCGGCCGTAAATGATCAGGCTTTGCGGTCTTGCGCCGAGCCGGCCTTGACGAAGCGGCGGTCGCAATAGGGGCATTCGACGAAATCATCCTGGCCCATTTCCAGGAAAACCCGGGGGTGTCCCAGCGCGCCGCCGCCGCCATCGCAGGCGACACGATGGCCGGTGATCGGGATGATTTCAGACGGTGGAATCGTATTTGCGGCGTCGGCCATGCGTCAGCCCTCATGGACAGGGGGTAAGAGGATGCCTAGTTATGGCCTTCACCCGCTGGCCGTCAATTCCGAGGCGACATGTCCGACACAATAAAACTGCCCGAATATGCGCTTGAAGCGATCGATTTGCGCAAAACCTATCGCGGTGGCGGCAAGGCGCCGGACAAGGAAGCGCTCAGGGGAATCGATCTCAAGGTCAAGCGGGGTTCATTCTTTGGCCTGCTCGGACCGAATGGCGCCGGCAAGTCCACCTTCATCAATATTTTCGCCGGCCTGACCAACAAGACCAGCGGCACCGCCCGCACCTGGGGCGTCGATATCGACCAGGACAGCCGCGCCGCGCGCGCTGCCATCGGGGTCGTGCCGCAGGAAATCAGCGCCGACGTGTTCTTCACGCCCTATGAAACGCTGGAATTGATGGCGGGATTTTACGGCGTGCCGAAAAACGAGCGCCGCACTGACGAGCTGCTCGAAGTGCTCGGGCTGAGCGACAAGCGCGATGCCTATGTGCGGCAATTGTCCGGCGGCATGAAACGGCGTCTTCTGGTCGCCAAGGCGATGGTGCACACGCCGCCGGTTCTGGTGCTCGACGAGCCGACGGCCGGCGTCGATATCGAGCTGCGCAAGCAGTTATGGACTTTCGTGCGCGAGCTGCACGCCAAGGGCACGACGATTGTGCTGACGACGCATTATCTCGAGGAAGCGCAGGAATTGTGCGACGAGATCGCGATTATCGACCAGGGCAAGGTGATCGCCTGCGAGCCGAAGGAAACCCTGCTCCGGCGCATGGACAAGAAGACGCTGGTGATCACGCCCGGCGAAGCCTTGGCCGCGGTGCCCGCATCGCTTGACGGCCTGGATGCGGAAATCCGGCCCGACGGGTCACTGGCGATTTCCTATCGCTTCGGCGAAGTCTCGGTCGCTGAAATGATCGAACGTTTTCATGCCAGTGGCGCCCGTATCGCGGATCTGCGGACCGAAGAAGCGGATCTGGAAGACGTCTTCCTGTCGCTGACCTATCATCGCGAAGACGCGTAGGGCGCGGCCATAATTTTTCTGGCGACCAGGCATCGCCTGCTACAACTATGACTACAGGGACTGTCACCGAAAGCCGCTGTCTGCCAGTCTGTCATTCTGTCATCGCGGGGCGGATTTGCCTTGTGGGACAGGGGGAAGCGGCTTGCCTGCGGGTGATGGCACGGCTGTCAGCCTGTCATGGACTGCCAGGCTTGAGCTGCCCTGCCGCACGGCTGGACACAGCCAGTCCCGGCTACCGGCAAGCGGGGAATTGGGGGGAGGGCCGACAATGTCAAAGAGCGTCATTCGGCCGGGATTATAAAGCGGCGGCCCGCCGGGCGGATAAGTCACAAAGCCTCGCCCTCCCTCCCCTTGATGGGGAGGGTGGATCGACGCGTAGCGGCGAGACGGGTGCGGTGAGGATCGTGGTGCTCCACGGCCGTCACCATCTCCGCCGGCTTTGCCGGCACCTCTTCCATCAAGGAAGAGGAGGGTGCAGGGTGATCGCCTAATGCCGCAATACGCCCCGCCCCCGAAAGGAACACCATGTCCGTCTCAGACCAGACCCCGCTGCAATCCGGATTTCACGCCAGATCGAGTGCCGCCGAGGTGCTGGACGGTATCGATCTGACCGGCCAGACCGCCATCGTCACCGGCGGTTATAGCGGTATCGGGCTGGAGACGGTGCGGGCGCTGGCGGGCAAGGGCGCGAAGATCATTGTTCCGGTCCGCTCGCCGGCGAAGGCGGAAGAGACCCTCGCCGGCCTCAAGGGCGATATCACCACGGCACCGATGGATCTGGCCGACCTGGCCTCGGTGCGCGGCTTCGCCGCCGCGATGCGCGAGGCCCTGCCCCGGCTGGACCTGCTGATCAATAATGCCGGTATCATGGCCTGCCCCGAGGCGCGCGTCGGACCGGGCTGGGAATCCCAGTTCGGCATCTGCCATATGGGCCATTTCGCGCTGACCCGTGGCCTCATGCCGCTGATCGAACAGGCCCCGGCCGCGCGCGTCGTCGCGCTCTCCTCAACCGCCCACAAGCTCTCGGACATCATCTGGGACGACATCAATTTCGAGCGCGCGCCCTATGACAAATGGCGCGCCTATGGCCAGGCCAAGACGGCCAATGCCCTGTTTGCCAACGCCCTCTCGCGCCGCCTGAAACCGACCGGTGGCCTCGCCTTCGCGGTGCATCCGGGCGGGATTTTCACGCCGCTGCAACGCCATCTGCCAAAGGAAGAAATGATCGCGCTGGGCTGGCTCGGTGAGGATGGCGAAATGTCAGAAATGGCCAAGGCCGGCTTCAAGACCCCGGAGCAGGGTGCCTCCACCACCGTCTGGGCCGCGACATCGCCCAGCCTGGCCGGCAAGCCCGGCGTCTACTGCGAAAACGCCGACATCGCCGCGGTCACAGATCCCGACAGCCCGATGGCCCGCTATGTGGGCGTCGATCCGCATGCTTGCGATGATGCGAGCGCGGAACGGTTGTGGGGGTTGAGTGAAGGGTTGCTGGGGGAGGGGTGAGGGTTGGTGACGGGACGCGGTCCGGCTTCGCCGGTGCGTGTCCCGACTTGATGCGCGCACCGGCCATGCCGGGATAGTCGCGCGGGCATAAGATTTCTTTCGCGATGCGCGCCCTGCTTTGGTGAACACCACTGTGATTGCGCCTTGGGTTCTGGCGCTATTTGCCGAGCAGTTCGTTCAGCGTTTTAAACAGTCTTTCAGCCCGCTCTAGCGTCGCTAATACTGGCGTTGCATCACCTGATAGCTTGCCCGGATTTGCTAACAGCCAATTGGCTGGCGTGAAGTGGTTATACAGTGGAATCGACTCTGAAAGCACGTTGAAGTGAGCTTCTGCTTTCTTCACCTGACGCTCCGTGCTTGGATCTGCCGAGAGGAGTTTAGTGGGATCGAGCGCCTGAACACCTTTTAAATCATATGAGTTATTGACGACGTCGCAGTAAAGGTCCGGGTCGAAGAGGTCCTCGATGTCGGCTTCTTCCTGCGCTACAAAATCGGCTACCGATAGAACACCGCCAGACTTGATAACTTCGGATTTCTTTAGTGCCTCAAGCTTGTTTCTATCCCTTTTTGTGTAGTCCGAGAGCGCAATTACATCGATGCCGTTGCCTGCGAAAAGGGAAACGAACGACTGAATTTTATCGATCCCACCGGAGGGACACATGATCCACCTTGGATCAAGGCCAGTCCGACCGCGACGGAGCAGTTCCGCCGAAAGCGCCTGCAAATAGAGAATGTCGCTGGGGCCCTCTACGAGAACCGTGTGCTTGCCAATGAAAAGTGACTGAGTGAGAGCATAACCAAGTGCCCCTTGGAGAGGGAAAACCGAATCTCTATCGGCCTTCAATACGTCTTCTCGAACCTGGGTTCCTTTCGGGGTGCGTCGACCGCGCTCGTCGACTTTCACGAGGTCCTCAACGATTCGCGACGCCATAATATTGTCGTGAGGGACCATGAACGGGGAGTGGGTCGAATAGATAATCTGATGGTGTGGCTCGAGTTTTTCGGTGAAATACCGAAGCAAGTCGCCTTGAGCGAGCCCATGCAATGTTAGGCCCGGCTCATCAAGAAGGAGGAAAACCTTACTGGTCGCATCTTTCTTCACGCGGTCGAACTTAATTAAAAACGAAAAGAACCATGTGAACCCGGCACTGCGTTCGGAAAATGATGTGTCAGCCTTGTGGAGAAGGTTGTATATGCGCGCTCGGCCGACGGCGCCGGAGTTGAACGGCGCAGGGTCGCCAGGTCGACCTTGAGCAACGTTCACTCGAATCTCAATGTCTTGATTTTGTGTCCAGTACTCAAGAATTTCCTCTGTGAGGACATTGGAGGCAGCTTGGAGTTTGGCGTTGAAACTCTCGAAGGTGGCCGCATGCAAAATGTCGGAAAGAGACGTGTTCGCGTACTCCAAAAATTCGAGAAAAAGACGATCTCCGCGGAGGGTTTCGTCGCTGAAAAGCGTTTGGTCCTCTTCGCGCGCGCGAAGCGTTTCTAGGTGAACTATCGCATTCATGCGGTCGTAGTTGGAAAAATACATGAACTGAGGAAAGTGCGGCTCCAAAATTTCCCTGGCCTTGGAAAAGACCGATTGCCTTGGATAGCCACTCAGGAGGTCATGGAGGGCCTTGTGCTTCACGTTGTCGGTTAGCTTTGACAGCTTCCCGACCAGCTCTGCTACGGTGGCGGGTTGCCCAACTTGGCTCTTCTCTGCAGCAGAAAAACCGCTCGCTGAGATAAGATGCTTAAGGACCTTCGCTTCGTCGATTGGCAATGACCAGTTTGTGCCGGAGCTGTGGTAGGTTCGGGAAATCGTGACGGTCCTGCCAGATAGGCAGTTTGGGCCTAGCTCCGCCTTTAAAGCTGCAATTTCATTGTCTTCTAGCTGCCAGGTAGTGCGGATGACCTCCGCGTCTTTGTCGCCATGTCGCTCTTCGTATCGGGCCAGGTAACGCTTGGGATAGTCGCGCTCCCGTTCGTATGAGAATGGTGTCGCTGGATGCGGATTTAGCCCCGCAATCGCTTGCAAGATGGCAGTTTTGCCGGCTTCATTTTTTCCTACGAGGCACGTCAGATGTTCAACATTGAACAATCCTGAATCCTCGACAGAGCGGAAGTTTTTAACGTGAACGTTCTTCAGTTGCACTGAATCCCCCTAAAGAAACTCCAAACCAATCAACTTTGTTTATCATGTCTGCTTGCCGAGAGTCTCGCGGGAAGCAGACGCAACCGAGGGTAGGTCTGTTGCGGGAGTCAAATTGCACATCAACGTCATATGTGGTCGGTTCTCGAACTCGGCCAAAAGCTGCGGATTTCCGTCGGCCGCAGCTCCCTTTCTTGTCTTAATTCCAATCTCGCGCGCCGCGGCGCACACCACCCCATAGACCTCTTGCCAGCCAGTGGGCCCTGCGGGGTTCAGCGCGTCAAGGCCGCCTTCGGCGCCGCTTCGCGGGCATGCGCCTTGACGCGCTGAACCCCGCAGGGCGAAGTCCCGGCATGAGGTTTTTGGTGGGGCTGCCGCGCCTGGCGCGTGAGTCCTGAGGTGGATGCGGAGCGCGAGCCCGGTTCCCGCCCGGCTCTCGTGCACCCCGGTCGGGACACGCACCGGCTGGACGCTGGACCGTGTCCCGGCGTCGCGCTTTGTGAGCCCGTCCCGTTTTTGCCCCTTTTGTCGCCAATACTGGCTTTGACGGGCGCTTTGGCCTGTCCGGCGGGGAGCCCTGGACGATGATGAAACTGATCCGGCGCGGTTTCGCGCTTCTGGTGGCGGCGCCGCTGTTTGTGTTTCTGGCCTGGTTTTTCGGCATATTCCTGCAGCCGCAGGGCACGGCCGGGGCCGGGTTTGCGCTGGTGCTGATCCTGTTGAGCGCGATTGTCGCGCTGCTGACCTATCGCTGGCTGTCGCGGGCCGGGCCGAAACTCTATTTCCGCAATCGCGGTGTCGATGGCGTCGATTCAGGGGTCGGGATCGGCATGATGGGGCTCAGCCAGCACGATAGCGCCGGCCGCCGCCGTGACGATAATGGCAGCGATCATTTCGGCGATTTTGGATCGGGTGGCGACTGAATCCGCTCCGCGCTAGCCGATTGCGCCGGCGAGACGCATCGGTTAAGCCTGCCCAATAGTGCGCACCCGTAGCTCAGCTGGATAGAGCGCTGCCCTCCGAAGGCAGAGGTCATGAGTTCGAATCTCGTCGGGTGCACCATTCCTTCAATCTCACGGCAACGCGCTGCGCTCGCGCCTCCGACGGGGCGGGCTGACCGCCCGGCGCGCGGTCGCACTTGCGAATCCGTCGGGTTCGAAATGGCGCTTCTGAGGCGCACCATTCTCTCTTCCTGTGTGAAACGTGATGACCGTCTCAGCCTAGGCGAAGAAGAGGGCCTGTCCGATCGCCGCCTTCACCGCATCCGGCATGAAGGGCTTGGTGATCAGATAGGTCGGTTCGGCACGCTCCCCGGTCAGCAAACGCTCCGGGAAGGCCGTGATGAAGATCACCGGGCATTCATGCTGTTTGCGAATCTCATGCACAGCCTCAACGCCTGAACTATTGTCGGCCAGCTGGATATCGGCGAGCACCAGGCCCGGCCTGGCGGCCGGGGCCCGGTCCAGCGCTTCGGTCTTGGTGCGGGCCATGCCAACCACTTCATGGCCGAGTTGGGTCACAATGTTTTTCAGGTCGGCGGCAATGATCGGCTCATCCTCGATGATGAAGACGCCGGCCTTGAGCACGGTATCGACCTCGCCCCAGGCTTGCTTGACCAGTTCGGCCACAGCGTCGGCGTCTGCGCCGAGGATGTCGCCGGTTTCCCCGACGCTAAACCCCTCCATTGAGGTCAACAGCATGGCCTGGCGGCTGCGGGGCGACAGGCGTTTGAGCCGGGCTTCAGCGCCTTGCGCCGTGTCCGGGCCCTCCTGTGATGGTGTGTCCAGCTGGCCCGAGGTTGCGTTCCAGACGGTGTGGAAAAGCTTGTAGAGCGCGACACGGCTGGGCAGGGTGTCATCCAGCACAGAGCGGTCGGCAATCGTGGCCTCCAGTGCTGCACGGACATAGGCATCGCCGCTCTTCTGGGCCCCGGTGAGCGCGCGCGCATAGCGGCGCAAAAACGGCAGGTGCGGTGCCAGTTCGTCAACATAGCTCATCTGAGATGTCCCTTGAAAAGATCGACTACCCAACATAACCGCCCCGGCCGGGTTTGGTTCCAGACTTTCTGCAAAAAACTTTTTTCGGAGATCGTGGAACTTATCCGGCGCTGGGCCGTTATGGTCCGGGACGCGGGTAAGCTATGGTGCGAACCGGCTCGGTAAAACCTTGATTGATAGTGTGGTGCGTATGGCAGATTCGCGTCGAAATGAGAAAGCAGGAAACGTGGCCCCAGCCCAGGAAAATCATGCGCCCGAAGCCATCGGGCGCCGTTTGCGTGACCTCTATGATGATGTGGTCAATGAACCCGTTCCCGACGACTTCATGGATTTGTTGGCAAAGCTCGACGACACAGCCGGGGACGATGGTGATGAACAGGGCTAGGACCGTGCGCTCGTCCGGCGAGGCTCCGGATTTCCGCAAGGAAATGACCGGCATGATTCCGCACCTGCGCGCTTTTGCACGCAGTCTGTGCAATGATGTTCATGAGGCCGACGACCTGGCCCAGGAAACCCTGATCAAGGCGTGGAAGGCCCGGGACCGGTATGAGCCCGGGACCAATATGAAAGCCTGGATGTTCATGATCCTGCGCAATCATTTCTATTCGGAACGCCGCAAGGCCTGGCGCAAGAATGAATCGGGCAGTGACCATCTTGAGGAGATCGCGCCGATCGATGCCGGCCAGGACGCCGTGATGGAGCTGGCCGACCTCAAACACGCCCTGGCGTCCCTGCCGGACGAACAACGCGAAGCCCTGATCCTCGTCGGAGCCGGCGGGTTTGCCTATGAAGAAGCGGCCGAGATTTGCGGGTGTGCTGTCGGGACCATCAAGAGCCGGGTCAATCGGGCGCGGGCGGCCCTGACGGGCCTGATGGAGCGCAAGGCCGATGCCGGCGTCAATCTGGAAAGTGCGCTGACCGCCGCTGACGACATCATAGCGGAGGTACACGCCCTTGCCGGAACGCGTCACTAAGACCCCTGAATCAGAGCCGCCGCGCCGCCTGTTCGGGTTGCGCACACGGCTCCTCCTGCTGGTCGCGCTGGCCCTGTCCCCGATATTCGTGCTGGCCGGCATACATGCCACGATCGACGCCCATGAGGCCCGCGAGACCATGGAGCGGGAGCTGGTCGCGGCGGCGCGTCTGCTCGCCCATGACCAGGAAATCCTGCTGCGCAGCACGTCTGATCTGATGGCGGTCATGGTCAATCTCCCGGCCATTGCCGCGCTGGGCGATGCCTGTGATGAAACGATTGCCAGCCTCGCATTGGCGAATGATGCCTATACCAATTTCGCCGTCGTTGACCTGGGTGGCCGAACCCTGTGTTCGGGCGTGCCTGACAACCCGGATCTCGGTCTGTCCGACCGTGACTGGTTTCGTGATGTCATGGTCCGGGAAGAGTTCGTTATCGGGCAATCGCTCTATGGACCCGCCAGCGGAGAATCCGTTCTGGCCGCCGGATATCCGATGTTTCGCGACGGTGAGTTGTTCGCCGTCATGGTCACGGGGATACGGGTCTCGATTCTCGAACAATTGGGTATCGCACCGGCCCACGATACAAGCGGCCGGATCGCCGGAATTGTCGACCGGACCGGACGGGTCGTCACCGAGCGGATGGGCTTGCAGATCAGTCGAATCGAGAGCGAGCGCCTCGTTGCTGCGGCGCTTGGCGAGGTTGTGGTCTTTGAACGCCGGCTCGAAGGCCGGGACGGCCGGATTCTGGCGCTCGCCCCCCTGATCGACAGTGATGTCTTTGTCCTCGTGGCCGCACCGAAACCCCATTTCTTTTCCTGGCGGTCGATCGACCTGTCCGGAACCCTCCTGCTACCCGTCTTGATGTGGGCCCTGGCGCTTGTGACGGTCTGGATCGCGGCCGATTATCTGGTTCTGCGCTGGCTCGCCTACCTGGGACGCATCGCCCGGCTTTACGGGCATGGCCGCTATGATGTTGTGCCGGTCCGCGCGTCAGACGCGCCGAGCGAAATCCGCGATCTGGCAGATGCCTTCCAGCAGATGGCAGCGCGCATTTCGGAACGCGATGGCGAATTGATCGATGAGCTGGACCAGAAACAAATGCTCATCCGCGAGGTTCATCACCGGGTCAAAAACAATCTGCAAATCATCACCAGCCTGCTCAATCTGCAGCTGGGAAGCGTGCGCGATGAAAACGCTATCCGGGCCCTCAAGGAAGCCCAGTCGCGGATCAATGCGCTCGCCCTCATTCATCGCAATCTCTACGAGGTGGGTGATCTGCGCTTCATCCGCGTGTCACCCTTCCTGGCCGAACTGGCGCGTCTGACCCATGCGGCCGGGCCGGGGGAGAGCGGCGGCGTTCACCTTGATTTTCAATCGACAGCCGGCAATCGCGATATCTCAACCGACCAGGCTGTTCCGCTCGCCATGTTCATGACGGAAGCCATGACAAACGCCTACAAGCACGCCTTCAGGGACAAGCGGCCAGGCCAGGTCCTGAGCGTATCCGTGCGTGATATCGACAAAGATGGCGAGCACTGGATCCAGGTCAGCATCATGGATAACGGTCCGGGCATGGACCCGAATGAAAAACGGCGCGGCGTGGGCAGTACGCTCTTCGAGGCCTTTGCCATCCAGCTCGGAGGCGAGTCCGCCATCGCCAGCACGCCGGGGGATGGCACGACGGTCTCGCTGGGCTTTCCACTGACGGAAGTTGATCCTGAGAGCCGCGGCCCGGCCGATTGAGGCGAGCGGGACCGGGTCTGGAACAAAAGCGCCGGTCGCGCGTTCCCCTTGCTTCATGCCAATTCAAAGGAGATCCCCATGAAGCATTTGTGGAAACCTGCCCTGATTGTGCTGTTTGCGCTGTCAGTCACGGCCTGCAACACGATCCGCGGCGCCGGCCAGGATATCGAGGATGCCGGCGAAACGGTTCAGGATGCTGCCACCTGAAACGCCTCACATTCTCCACGTAAAAGCCCCGCATCTCGATCTCGAGATGCGGGGCTCTTTATGTCGGTCCCGAATGCGTCCGGGGCTAGTCCACAGAGTCTTCAATGTCTTCTGCGGCCTCATCGACTTCCTCGCCGAGTTCTTCCATCGGGCCGTCATTGGAATCACAACCAACGGCAAAGAAGAGGGCCGCGGCGGGCAGTAACATGAGCAAGCGTTTCATCGAATTAGTCTCCTTGTTTGAGAATGAAGCGTCGTGACGGCGTCACGAGCGCGGTGCGGCGCCCCGGATCAGTCGCAGGACAAGCGTGACGCCGAACAGGATCAGGAAAAGGACAAACAGGATTTGTGCAATTCCACCGAATGCCGACGCGATGCCGCCAAAACCAAACAGGGCGGCAATGAGGGCCAGGACCAGGAACATGAATGTCCAACCAAGCATGGGAATACCTCCAAAACGGGTTGCGTGTTGAATGCAAGCTTACGCGCTTGCAGGGGACGGGAGCGTGATCACGCGGTCACTTGCAGACCAGTGCGCTCCATGAGCTGGCACGAGGTGCCGTTCGACGCGAGACAGAAACGGGCCGGTCTCACGTGAAATCAGTTCGAGTTGGGCGGGTCGGTTCTGGTCATCATCGATGACATCGGTGACGCGTCCCAGAATCTGCCCATTCCGGGTCTGGACCAGCGAGCCGTTCAGCACACCGCTGCCAACCCGGTCGACCGGAATGCCGTGGTTTGCGGCTTCATCGATTTCATCCTGCCGCGCCCAGTCGCGCATCCGCTCGATGCGGGCGTCCGCGACGAGGGTATTGCGGTCGGTATTGTAGGAGAAGCGGTCAATCGGCTGAAAGAACTCAAAACCCTGTTCCATCAGGCCGGCCCGCCAGAAGACCTTCAGGGCTTCGATCTGGCCGGATTCATTCAGATAGATCCGCTCGATATGGCCTGTGGCCCGCTGGCTGGCATCGGTAATGCGGGCATTGTAGATCGTGTCGCCATCCAGCGTGCGGCCACCAACCAGGCCCTCTGCGTGATCAAGCCCCGGAAACGCGGCTGAAGCACCCAGGATTGTGGCCGATACGATGGCGATGCCTGCTAATCCAGAATATGGCATGACGCTTGGCTCCAATCTTCGCTTGGAAACAAAACGCTTCAGTGCGGGGGTGGTTCCACATTCACTTGAAAAAGTTGCGGCGCCACAGGCGCTTCTGTCTTGCAGGGCGGTGGATATCCGCTGCTTTTTTACCCGCGTGCCGGCACCCGGCCGGGGACAGAAGCCCGGTCCGGAAGTGTGATACAGGTGCGCGCCGCCGCGGCGATGCCAAACCTGGCGGCCGCCCCCTCCATGGCGCCGGTCTCTTTCGCATCGCGTGGCCCCGTGCCTGGCCAATATCGGCGGGATGCGCGCTTGCAACAGGGCTTTCACGGCTGGTCACCCGCCGCGTTCGAGATCCTGCAGATTGTCACGGAACTTCCGCGACACTGACGCGTTTACCCCTTGCCGGCTGACGGAGAATCGTCCCTCCCCTGGACCTTGTCCGTCCCGCTCTGTCAGCCGGCACTTTTCACAGAGAATTTTGACCGCGCTGAAACCGCGTTCGCAGAATCGGCATCCTGCGGGGCGCGCCGACGCCTCTTTTTCGCGCGCGCCTGGTCTGCCTGGCGCGTGTCAGTTTCTGAAGCGCCGCAGCGCCAGAAAACACGGACCGGCGCCGTGCTGCGGCCTCAGGTAGCAATGGAACGAAGTGGCAGCTGAAGCGTTCTGTTTCGAACATCCCTTTCAACATACTGAAAGTCCATGCCATGCGCTCCTATCGCCTGATCACCTCCCCGGAATCCATCGCCAGTTCCAAGGTGCGGCTTTACTTGCGTTGGAAGAATATTCCATTCCGCGAAACCGTGGCGTCGCGCCTGGTCATCAAGAGCGAGGTCAGACCGCGGATCCAGAAAATCGATCTGCCGGTATTCATAACGCCCAGCAATGATACGGTTCAGGACTCGCGGGCGATCATGGATTTTGTCGAGCGCCGCGAGCGTGGTGAGGCGCTGACGCCAGACAGGGCCGAACAGGCCTTTGCCTGCCGCCTGCTGGAAGGATTCTCAGACACCTGGTTGACCGATGCCATCAATCACAGGGTCTGGCGCGGTGCCGATGCACCGATCGCCGGCATCATGGCGGCCACGCTCTATCCGGAGGCTGATGATGACCGCCGGTCCCGGATTGCGAAGAGCCTGCACGCCCGGGTTCTCGCACAATTGTCGCGTCGCGGTTTCAATTCCGGAACCGTCGCCTCGACGGATGGGTTATTGGTGAGCTTCCTGGCGCTGCTGGAGGCCCATCTTTCGTGTTCCGCATTCATTTTTGACGATCGCCCGTCGATCGCTGACTTTGCGATTGCAGCGGCCCTGACCACGCTGCGAGACAGCGCGCCGCAAGGCGCGGCCCTGATCACAAAATCACCGAAGACTTTCACCTGGCTGAGCGCCGTCAACGCACCGCAGAGCCCGCAAATCGGCGCCGGTCGTGCGGTCGCTGGCTTGCCGAAGACGCTGGTGGCACTGTTGAGTTTTGCCGCCGCGCAATTTCTACCGCATGCCCTGGCGACGGCTGATGCCGTGGGTGACTGGGGTGAGGCCAATCCTGGAAAGCTGAATTTGCCAAAGCGTGTCGGTCAGTCGGCGCGGTGTGATGATGATCTGAATGTGCGGCGTGATTTTCGCCCCCAGACCCAATGGTTATTGCAGCGCATGCTGGACGTGCTCGTTCGCAACCACAGCAAGGCGGAAAAAGACGCGCTTGCCCGGAGCCTGGACGCGATCGGTTGTGCCAGCCTGGCCGGCTATAAACCCCGCCGCACGGTCTGCCACGAGCACCATAATTTTCGTCTGGATCTGGTGGATCGTGGAGACGCGTATTTGCCCGAGATGACTTTGCGGAGGGCGTCTGACCTTATGTCCGATGTTCGCCGCGACGCATCAGACTCGGTCGGCATCGAGAACCTTGTCACTGGCTGAATAAATCAAAAACTTTCTCCGGCGCTGCAATTATTTTGGATCTTTATCCGCGGCCAAGCGTTTACCTCCTGAATGCAAGTCGCATTCAAATGGAGTCCTTTTCGACGAGAAATGGAGAAAGCAAGATGAAGAAGTTTTTGATCGCGACAACCATGTTCGTAGCGGCATCCACGGCCTACGCCCAGGATCCGCAAACCATGCAGCAGGACGCCGATAATGACGCCGTGCATGCCGTTGCCCGGGCCTGGGACAATGCCGATCTGGACCGCGGCCCCTATACCGATGACCATGCCTGGATCGAGACCAATGTCTACGGGTCCGGCGGTGCGGAGCTGGGTGAAATCGAGCGCGTAAGGCTGACCGCCGAAGGTGATGTTGATGCCATCGTGGTTGAATACGGCGGCATCCTCGAGATCGGCGGCCGTGAGGTCCTGATCGAGGCCGGCGATTATGCGCTGACAACAATCGATGGCGAAAACCGCGTGGAGCTGAGCTTCGACCGGGCCGCTTTCGAGGCCTTGCCCGACTTCAATGAAGACGCGGCGAGTGAGTATCCGCTCAGCGATGACGACTATAATGACAACGAGGCCGAGGCTGAAGTGGCAATGAGCACGACCCGCTCCGATTCGGCCCGGACCGTGCAGCAAGATGCCGACAATGACCTGGTGCAAGCTGCGGCGAACGCCTGGGACAATGCCGATCTGGACCGCGGCCCCTATACCGATGATCATGGCTGGATCGATACGACGGTCTATGCCTCTGACGGTGCCGAGCTGGGTGAAGTCGAGCGTGTGCGTCTGACATCGGACGGTGAGGTCGAGGCCATCGTGGTTGAGCACGGCGGTTTCCTCGAGATCGGTGGTCGTGAGACCCTGGTCGAGGCTGGTGGTTACACCCTCACGACGGTGGACGATGAAGGCCGCATCGTTCTGGTCCATGACAGCGCTGCTTTCGCAGCCTTGCCCGACTTCAATGAAGATGCCGCGAGCGAGTATCCGCTCAGCGACAGCGACTATAATGATGACGAGACTGAACTCGAGTCGCCCGACGACGAATCCGGGTCATAAGGTCCGGGTCAAAAGGATTGACCAAACCCGGGTGGAAGGGCGGCGCGGCAACGCGCCGCCCTTTTCCGTGCGCCATCATGTCGTCAAAACCGGACCGGGCAGCAACCGCGTCTGCGCGCCCGCCCGACCCCGCCCGTCATCGCGACGTGTGCGGCTATTTCCGGTCCACGTTCAGGGCGTCCATGCCGGATCAGCGTCCCCCGGATGCGCCAAGCCCGTCCAGCATGATCACCTCGCCCGGCGCGAACACCGGCGTGTCGCCCGCAGACCATACGGTCAGCTGAGGGGCGGTTCCGGCCTGAATGACATTGAAGCTCGCCGGCTCGCCTCGGGTGCGCCGGGACAGGGCGGTGCCTGCGCCGACGAACCAGCACACTGAACCGTCGCTGCGCTCGACCGGTTCGGTGAACACCTGGTGGAGATGCCCGCTGAGATACAGGTCGATTCCGGCCTGCACGATAAGCTGCGCCGCCTGCGCGCCGCCGGTTGTCTTCGCCCGCCCCTGCAGACCACCCGGTGCCACCAGCGGATGGTGACCGCCGAGGACTTTCAGCCCGTCAAAACCGGACAGCGCTTCGCCCGCCTCGAGCGCGTCGGCTTCCCTGACGCGGCCCAGCGACCAGTCCAGACGGGCCTGCGCCCCGCGGGCTGTGGGCAGCATTTCCACCTGGACACCGCTGGCCGCGGCGCGCGGCTGAAGACGCGGCCCGAGCTGGCGCTCAAACCGCGCCCAGGGCGAAGCCAGGCGCGCAAACAGATCGAAATAGGGCGTGTCATGATTGCCCGGTGCGCCCACAATGGGTGGTTCCAGCGCATCGAGAAACGCGCGCGCCGCGTTGAATTCCCGCCGGCGGCCGTACTGGGTGACGTCCCCTGTCACCACGACAAGATCCGGCGCGATTGTGTTGATGGCGTCCGTCAGCGGATTCACGAGTGCGGGATCCTCCGCGCCGAAGTGAATATCGGAAATCTGGACCAGTCGGGTCATCAGGGCAGGTTTCAGTCCGCTGGGGCCGCGAAGGTCGCGGCGTTTTCTACAAGACAGATCTCGATGGGCGTCGCCGCCTTGATCACTTCGCCGTCGAGCATGAGCTCAATGCGCTTCGGTCCCGACAGGGTCGCGGGCTGTCTGCTCATCAGCACGGCTTCATCCGAGGTGGGCAAGCCAGCGAGGAAGGATGCGGTCTTCAGTGCGAAGTCGGCCGGGTCGCCATGCTGCATCAGCAGATGTTCCAGCACCGCCGGCCCCGGCGCATCCGCACCGCCGCGCACCGCTGAAAAACCGCCCGGCGCAACGACCAGGGCGCAGGACCGCGAGACGCGGCGCTCTCCATCATCGAGCTTCAGGCGCATGTGCGGGCGGGCCATGCTGGCCAGGCCCTGGCGCAGACGCTTGAAGGCGAGGTTCAAGCGTCGCCCCGCCCCGTCCGGCCGCAGCGCCTCGCGTGCCTGACCAAAATGCACCGGCATGCCGGCCATGAGTGCGACATAGAATGTGTGGCCAGACACCTCTCCGGCGTGCAGCGTCACCGCCCGGTAATCCGGCAATTCGGTCAGCACGGTCCTGAAATCACGATCGCCATAGAGCCGGCGCGGCAGCATGTTGGCTGTGCCGAGTGGCAGCGGCACCATCAGCGAGGCACAGCCGGAGTCCCGGGCCGCGTCGAGCACGGCCGCGGCGGTACCGTCGCCACCGGCGGTGACCACGGCGTCGGCACCGCTGGCGCAGGCCGCCCGCGCCGCGCCGGGCACGTCATCGCTGGCGTCGAAGAATTCCAGCTCGGCCCAGCCGGCAGCCGCCTCGATCGCGTCGCGCAATTCGCCGTCGCCAAATGCGCGCGCGCTTCCGGCTCTGGGATTGAGAATGATTGCGAGTGTTTTCATCGATGCCGCGCCTGTCGCTGCCGGTGCCGATACCAGACGGCCGGAAAACAAAACCGGGCTGTCGCGGCCGCAGGCTGTCAGCCGGGCGAAGCGAGAGTCCGGGGCAGAGTACACCTGATTTGACCGGTCTTGTCATGTGTGGAGGGCCTGTCGAGGCGGTTGGTGTACCCGGTTGGGCCTGGGCGCATCCCGACGTCGCAAAATGGAACTGAAGACCGCCCGTCGCGTTACCTTGGCAAGCCAATTGGAAGGAGCGCGCAAATGCCCGACATTTTTGAACGTATCAGGCAGGATCATGATGCTGCCCGGCAGCTGGTCGACGAAATTGAATCGACGACCGAGCGCGCCGGGAAAAAACGGGACGAGCTGTTCGAGACATTCAAGATCGAGCTTTGGGCTCATAACAGGGTCGAGGAAGCGACATTCTACGCCAGGCTGGAAAGCAAGGGCGAGGACGAGGAATCCCTCGAGGCCAAGAATGAGCACCATATGCTCAATTCCCTGATCGAAGAGCTCGACACCATGCCGAAGGACAATGTCGAGTGGAGCCAGAAGTTTCACGCCTTCGCCGAGCTTTTGTCTCACCACATGGAAGAAGAAGAGGAAGAATTCTTTGACCTGGGGCGTCAGGTGTTTTCGAGCTCTGAAACGGAGATCCTCGGCAAGGAATTCGATTCCCGGAAAGACGCCGTCAAATCAGCGATCGCGCCGGTGGAATGATCCGGCCCGGTTGAGAGCCGGCGTCCGGCTCCCGTTTTTCCTGGCTATTCAATCGGCCTCTGGGTGTTCAGCAGGTCCTCGGCATCACTATCGCGGCGTTCTTCCGCGATTTTCTCGTCAATATGGTCATCGGGCTCCACGGACGCGTCCTCCCCCGCCACGGGCTGTATGCGCGGACGTGGAGCCGGCTGACCGGCTGGATCCGGGTCTGTGAGGACATTGATGCTGGCGGGGCGTTGATCGATGCGCAAGCGGTAGATCGGCTCCGGCAGGGTGAATCCGGCAGCCTCGACGGCCATTTTCGTCGCGCGGATCGCCCGGCTTCTCGCTTTCAGGAAATCGGCCTGTTCCTGATTGATCCATGCCGTGAACTTCAGGATGATATTGCTGTCGCCGACTGACATGATGACGCCGTTTGGTGGCGGGTCGGCGAGCACGAATTCGAGGGCCGCCAGCGCCTTGCTGCCCGTCTCGATCGCGGCCTGCGGATCATCTTCGGCATCCACGCCCAGCTGGAAATCGAGCCGGCGCTCCGGATTGCTTGTATAATTGAGTATGACGGCCTTGAAGACGATCGTGTTGGGAATGCGCAAATGATTGCCGTCCGGCGTCATCAGGATGGTGGCGCGCGAGGTCAGGCGCACGACCTTTCCTTCATGCCCGTCCACGACGACGTGATCATTGGCCCGAAAGGGCTGACGCAGGCTGAGCATGATGCTGGCGATGTAGTTCTCCAGCGAGTCCCGCACCGCGAATCCTATCGCGAGGCCGACAACGCCTGCGCCGCCCAGGATCGTCCCCATCAGGGTGGAAGAACCGAGCAAATTGAGCGCGACGACAACGCCCAGCACAAATCCCGACACGCGCACCGCCTGGGCCAGGAGGTCGCCGATGAAAGGGTTGGGCGAGACGCGTCGCCAGAACCGGGTCCAGGACGCCGCCCACCATCCCAGGACAACAATCACGCCAAACACCGCCAGCGCCAGAAGAAATAGTGGCGCCGTGTTGCCGGCCATTTTGAGCATGTCGGTCAGGCGCTGAAAAAACGGCGAAATCCTCTCGCCAACATCGACGCTCGCCGAGATGCTGTTCTGCACGGCCACAACACCATCGACCCGATGGGCGATGTCTTCCGCCTGCTGCGCGCCGGTCTGGTCTGTGATGATACCGTCCAGCGTGACGACGCCGTCGGCTACGCTGACGTCAACGTCCGACAAGCCGTCGATCTGAGAATAGATACCTGCCAGGCGATCACGAATGGCGGCATCGGATGTCGCATCACTTGCCGTCCGGATCACACTCTCCTGGGGAGGCGGATCAGCCTGCTGTGCCTGCGCAGGATCAACGAGCAGGCACAAGAAGGCTATCACTAGCGCGCCAATGTATTGCGTCAGAAAACGCAGGCGTCCTTGGTCCATATCCAAGTCGAATACCCTTCTCGGTTCGCACTCAGTGCAGAGCATTGAAAGCGGATGCGATCAGGGAATGACCTTTTCCCGCTTCGCGCCACACTGCCATATCGCGCGCCGCAATGCATGGGCCGCGTGTGTCGCGCGATCATCACCGAAAAGAGGGTTTGGATCTGCGCCGGGGATCATGGCGACCCGGCCGGTCCGGGCATGTCGGGAAGCGGGCGACGGCCTCGCCTTTCATCCTTGGCGCGCTACAAGACCATTGTCGAAATCCGCCTGGCCATGCGAGCCGCCATGGCCGGTCGCCGAACGACAACAAAGCTCAGCACTGCCAGTGCGCTGACCGCGCCGACAGGATTGGCCCGCACCACGGATTTCACAATCTTTGTCGGCGAGGACAGGTCGGGTTTGCGCCGTCTGCGCGCCAGTATGCGGTCGGCGATCAACGCGATGACCGAAATCGAGGCGAGAAGACCTGTAACCGAAAACGCCGCGATGACGGGGCCATACAGATCCTCGACGGTCAGGAATATCGCCGCCAGCCCGAAGGCCAGGGCGATGATTCCAGTTAGCCCGCTGGTTATCAGTAAAGCGAACCGCATCCCGATTACCGGCGCAACAGCGTGGCGGCGACCAGGCCCGTGCCCAATGCAGCGGCGCAGGCCGTGAGCGGGTTCTCGCGAATATATTCCTTGGACTGGTCCAGCACTTCTTCGCCTTGTTCAAGCGCCTGGTCGCGGGTCTCGGCGACCATTTCCGTGCCAGCCTGTGCTTCGGCTTTCGCCAGGCCGCCGATATGTTGAACCAGCGCGTCGACATCCTCGCGGAGCGCCTGGATGTCTTCGGAAATATTGGCCGCTGCTTCTGAACTCGCCGATTTTTCCTGTTTGGCACGATCGGTCATTGGTTTCTTCGCGGTAGCCATGAGTCATCTCCTGTATCGACTGACACCGGGATAACGCGTCAAGGCCAACAAGGTTTCATTTCCCCTGCAACGCATGTCCCGCAAACGCATGTCCCGGACAAGGGCTTCAGGGCTTTTCCGGGTCGTCCGGGCCGGCCTCACGGTGATAGGTCAGCGGATCGGTCAGACCGATCAGTTTCCGGACGGGCGCAGGCAGGACGCCACCGGCGCGGCCAAGGATGGAATTCAGGAGTTTCGATCTTTCTCTTGCCCGCATGAGGGCGCGCCGGAAGCTTCGGTCAACGGCGGAAAGAAGTGCGAGGCCGCCAGCGAGAATCGGTGCGCCGAAGGGCAGGGGCGCGACCGTCAGCGCCGCGCCGATCGCCGTCAGCATTCCTGCCGTCGCCAGCGTGCGCAGGCGCTGGAGGCGTCGTTTGAGCTGTTCGTGCTCCCGGATGCGTTTAAACAATTCCATGCGGAATCAAGTCATTTGCGCGCCGAATGGTTCCACCGTATCGGGACACCGGGCCGTCCGGCCGGTTGAGGACCGGTCAAGCGGCGTCGTCTCGCCAATCCTTCAGCGGGGCGCTGACTTCACCCGGGAACTTCCTGGTGGGTCCGGCGTTATCCTTGCGACTATCCCAATCAAACGGAGGTGGACCGATGACGTCGTTCAATCAGCCAAAAGAAGAGGCAACCCTGGATATCGTTCGCATTATTCTCGCCATTCTGCTGCCACCACTTGGTGTGTTCCTGCAGGTCGGCCTGACCCTGCAATTCTGGATCAATGTGATCCTGACCCTGCTGGGCTACATCCCGGGCATCATCCACGCCGTGTGGATTATCCTGCGTCGCTAGTTGACCCCGCCTGATCCGTAGAAAGCCCCGCCATTGGCGGGGCTTTTTTTGTTTGCCGCCTGCCATATCACTGGCTGTGACTCAAATGAATCAGGGCCCTGCACCGACCACGCGGCGAGCGCTGGCCGACCTCTGACAGTCCGGTGGTCAGGTCCAGCTTGAGGGATCGAGACGGAAGAGGCGCTCCAGTTGCCGGTATACGTCCCCTGCCTCGCGTTGCAGATCAGCGGGACGTTCGAAGAAGGTCTCGACGGCGACCGCGAAGAATTCCTCCGGTCCGGTGGCACCATAGGCGTCAAACACCGCTGGATGGCCGCTTTCAACCTTGCCGCTGTGCGCCTTGAACGCCGTCACGAAGACGCGTTCCCATTCGGCAAAGCTCTGCTTCTTGTCGAGAACGGGCACGCCGTCCGTATGGCCTGACAGGTCGTCGAGCTGGTGGGCGAATTCATGGAAGACGACATTGTGGCCATCCATATCGTCCAGGGCGCCCTGCCGGGCATCAGCCCAGGAGAGCACGACCGGGCCGCGGGCCCAGCTTTCTCCTGTGCGCACCGTCTCGCGTTCCGTCACGACATAGCCATTGTGCTCGGCCCGCCGCGACTTGAAGGCGCCGGGATAGATAAGCACCGTGCGGAGATTGACGTACCAGTTCCCGGTGTTGACGACGAGCAGGCAGGCCTGCGCCGCAATCGACAGCCTCATCTCCTCGGTCACCTCAACCCCGTCGCAACCGATAAACTCGATCTGGTGCAGGAAGAGCGCGATCTTGCCGTCCAGGGTCTGGCGCAAGGCATCGGGAAGTTTCCGAAGGAGCGGCACCGAGTCCAGGACGATCGCGCGCTGATCAGCCGGCAACTCCGACGCCAGAAGCGCCTTCCGCAGACGCTGCGCCGACCAGTGACGCGCCACAAGGGTGCCGGCGCCGAGGAACAAGATCAGGAGGACTATCCACATACAGCCTTGCTACGACGGTTGGCCGGACCGGCAAAGCAGAATGCTGTGCGGCGCAGCGCAATGCGCATAGCCAGGCCGCGTGAGTGCCGCCGGCGGGGGCGACGGGCCGGCCGGAGTTCGCCTGACCGCCTCGGCTCGCGCCAGAACGAGATTGACTGATCAGTCAGTCAGGTCTAAATTCACCGCATGATCGACAAACGCGCCACGCTGATCGAGACCGCCATCCGCCTGTTTCACGAGCGCGGATTCTGGGACACGCCGACGGCATTGATTGCCCGCGAGGCCGGTGTCGCCAATGGGACATTGTTCAATTATTTCCCGTCCAAGGCGGCGCTGGTCGAAGCGGTTTATCTGAGCCTGAAACAGTCCTGGGCAACGCATTTGCAGGCTGCGGCGCCAGCATCTGGCAGCGTGCATGACCGTTTGGCCGGCTATTGGCACGGCGCGATTGACTGGGCGCGGGCGCATCTGGACCGCTACGCCCTGCTGGGGCAATTGAAGCTCTCCGACGAGATCGGCGACGGTGCGCGCGCCCACGGAATCGACATGTTCGGCGCGACGCTGGAGCTGATCGGCGAGGCGATGGCGCGCGGAGAGCTCCACCCGATCGAGCCGGCCCTGCTCAAGGCCCTCGCCGAGGCCCAGATCGGCGCCGCCATCGAGTTCCTGGTGAACCATCCAGACGCCATGGCCGCCGACACGGCGCACACATCATTCGAGATTTTCTGGCGCGGCATTGCCGTCGCCCCGACAGGAGACTGACCCCATGACACAAATCAATCCGCAGGCGCCGATCATGGTCACCGGCGCGACCGGCTATCTCGCCGGCGTCATCGTCAGGCAATTGCTCGAGGCGGGCCATACCGTCCACGCCACCGTGCGCAATCCCGACAATGCGGATGGGCTCAAATATCTCAATGCCATCGCCGCCGGCACGCCGGGCCAGATCCGCTATTTCAAGGCCGATCTGATGGATGCCGCCTCGTTCGAGGCGCCCATGGCCGGCTGCGAACTGGTGATCCACACCGCCTCGCCCTTCACCCTGAATGTCACGGATCCGCAGACCGAACTGGTCGATCCTGCCGTCAATGGGGTGCGCAATGTGCTCAATGCCGCCAATGCGACGGCGACGGTCAAGCGCGTGGTGATGACATCGAGCTGCGCCGCGATCTATGGCACCAATGCCGATATCGCGGACATGCCGAAGAAAATGCTCACCGAGGCCGAATGGAATACCACATCAAGCCTGACCAATGAGCCCTACGCCTATTCCAAGACTATGGCAGAAAAGGAGGGTTGGGCCATCGCCGGCGCCCAGGATCGCTGGGACCTGATTGCGATCAACCCGTCCTTCATCCTCGGGCCGGGCATCAATCCGGAAACGACGGGCGAGAGCTATGCCATCATGATGCAGTTCGGGACCGGTGCCATGGCCAATGGCGTGCCCAATTTCCGCATCGGCATGGTCGATGTCCGAGAGGTCGCGGCGGCCCATATCAAGGCTGGCTTCACGCCGGAGGCGAGCGGGCGCTATATCCTGTCGGCCCATGATTCCGGCTTTCCGGAGATGGCGGCGGCGCTGCGGGCGCATTATGGCGACCAGTTCAAGATATCCGGCAAGCGCATGCCGAAATGGATGGTCTGGCTGTTTGGACCGATCATCAATTCGGCCCTGACCCGTAAACGCGTGTCCGAAAGCGTCGATATCGACTTCCACGCCGATCATTCCAAGAGCGTGCGCGAGCTCGCCATTGAATACCGGCCGATGGCAGATTCCGTGGTCGAGCTGTTCCAGCAATTGATCGACGCCGGCCGGCTTGTCCCGAACAAGGCCTAAGCGCGGTCACTTGCGCCGGCTGACGGCCGGCCTAGACTGCCGTTTCACCGTGCGATGGAGAGTGGGCGATGCGCCGGATATTGGCTTTGGTTGCACTTCTCACCGGGCTCGCGGCCTGCCAGGGGCCGACCCCGGGCAGCGATGAGGCCAGTGGCAATATCCTGACGATCTATGGCGAGATCGGCACTGTTGATCGCGGCCCGGTCGATCCTGTCACTGAACCGCTCTTTGGCGCTTTTGGCATGGAGTTCGAAGCCGCCAGCCTGTTCAACTGGACCAGTCTGAACGCTATCGAGCAGCACTCGATCGCGTCCGATTTCCCGGCGGGCGGGCCGGTCCGGCGCTTTTCGGGGCCACTCTTGCGAGATGTGATCGATATCGCTGACCCGCGCGGCGACACGCTTGTCGTCACGGCGCTTGATGGCTATCAGCGAGAGATCAGCCTCGCTCGCATCGTCGATCATGACGTCATCCTTGCCTTGCGGATGGATGGCCAGCCGCTGGGGGTTGGCGGTTACGGACCGGCTATGCTGGTCTGGCCGCGTGGCTCGGACCCTGCCCTGGACGGCATGCCGGATGATGACTGGCTCTGGGGCGTGTTCGCGGTTGAGGTCGTCACGGCTGCGGCGGATTGATCCGCAGGGTGCTCCTACCCCGCGTCTTACAAAACCTGTTCCAATCCGCCCCACTCCTGCCTAATGTGCGCGCAAGCAGAAATCGGGGAAGATTATGCAAGATGTGACTGGGGCTGCTGACGCAGCGACGACGCTTGATGTCGTCACGGGGTATGTGGACTTCGTAAATGGCATGGTGTGGGGTCCGCCCATGCTGATCCTGCTGCTGGGGACCGGTATCTATCTGACCGTGGGCCTGCGCTTCATGCCGCTGCGCAAGATCGGTTTCGCCTTTGGCGAGCTGATGAAGGGGCGCAAATCCGAAGGCGAAGGGGATGTCACCCCGTTCGGCGCCCTGATGACCGCATTGTCCTCGACCATCGGCACCGGCAATATCGCCGGCGTCGCCGTGGCCATCGCCATTGGCGGGCCGGGCGCCCTGTTCTGGATGTGGATGACGGCGCTGGTCGGCATGGCCACCAAGTATTCCGAAGGCGTGCTGGCGGTGAAGTTCCGCGAGGTTGACGCTGATGGCCGCCGCGTTGGCGGGCCGATGTATTACATCAAGAACGGCATGGGCAAAGGCTTCGTCTGGCTTGGCGGCCTGTTCGCACTGTTCGGGGTCATGGCCGGTCTGGGCACCGGAAATGCGATCCAGACCGTTGAGGTGGTTCGCACCATTGGTGACACCTATGGCATTGAATACTGGATGACCGGGGCGGCGATTGCCATTCTGGCTGGTCTGGTCATTCTGGGCGGGATCAAGCGGATTGCCAGTGTTGCCGAGAAGATCGTCCCGGCCATGGCGATCACCTATATCGGGGTTGGCCTGGTCGTCGTGGCGCTGAACTATACCGGCATTCCTGACGCTTTCATCCGCATCTTCTCCAACGCCTTTGGCTTTGGCGCGGCGGCGGGCGGCTTCTCTGGCGCCCTGATCATGCTGGCGATGCAGCGCGGCGTGGCCCGCGGTATCTTCTCCAACGAAGCGGGCCAGGGCTCGGCGCCTATCGCCCACGCGGCGGCGCAGAATAATGATCCGGTCGACCAGGGCATTATCGCCATGCTCGGTACCTTCATCGATACGATCATGGTCTGCACGATTACCGGTCTGGCCATCCTGACCTCGGGCGTGATCCCGGCTGAATGCGATGCCGGCCTGTTCGCGCTCGGCGGAAGTTCGCCGGAGATCTGCGAGACCGGTGCCCGTATCACCAGTGACGCCTTTGCCTCGGCCCTGCCGGGCTTCGGGCAGCACTTTGTGGCCGCGGCGCTGGCCCTGTTCGCCTTCACCACCATCCTGGGCTGGTCCTATTATGGCGAGCGTTGTGCGGAATACCTGTTTGGCGAGAAAATCGTCACGCCATTCCGCTGGTTGTGGATCGCGATGATCATGGCCGCGACCATGCTGCTCTATGCAGGCGATAACATCACCGAGCTGATGAACACCATCTGGCTGACGACCGATACACTGACCGGTCTGATGGCGGCACCGAACCTCATCGCGCTGCTGGCTCTGTCTCCCTTGGTCTTCAAGATGACCCAGGAGTATTTCGCCAAGCTGGAAGCGGCCAAGACAGAGGCCGGGTCCGCCGCCGAATAGGCCTGGACTTCTGATTGTGAGAGGGCCCCGCTTTGGCGGGGCCTTTTTCATGCGCCATTGTCAGGCCGGTACGCGCTGCCGGAACAGGTTGGCGAACACCAGGCCGAGGCCGATACCGATCAGGTCGGCGGCAACGTCGGCGGCCGAGGCTGTGCGGCCGAAAATGGTCGCCCCCTGCACCAGTTCAATGCCGATACCGTATGACAACAGCATGATCGCCGTGATCCAGCCGCGCCGGGGCCACCCCATGCGGGCCAGCATGGTGAGCACGAAGAAGGCCAGAAAATGTTCAATCTTGTCAGGGCCAAACAGTTCGGGCGGCGTTGGCAGGCCCGGTTGCAGCGCGAGATCCGTGATCAGCAATCCTGTGGTCACAAACAGCACACGGCCGGCCCAGCGCAGTCCCGCATCTGGACGCGCGGCTTCACTGTTTCTAGGGTCGCCGGAATTATTTCGGGACTGATGATCCATGACCACATTACTCAATGATATCGACCGCCTCTTGCAAGCCCGTTCTGACTGGACGCGTGCGGAAGCTGCGGAAATCTACCGCGCCCCGTTCAACGACCTGGTCTTCGCAGCCCAGTCTGTGCACAGACGGTGCCATGCCGCCAACCAGGTCCAGACCAGTCAACTCCTGTCGATCAAGACGGGCGGTTGCGCCGAGGATTGTGGTTATTGCAGCCAGTCGGCGCATTTCGACACCGGCCTGAGCGCGTCCAAGCTGATGCCGCTCGACGAGGTGCTGGTCGCCGCCGAACGGGCCAAGGCCGGTGGCGCGACGCGTTTCTGCATGGGCGCTGCCTGGCGCTCGCTGAAGCCGCGCGACGAGGAGAAAGTTTGCGCCATGATCTCCGGCGTCAAGGCGATGGGCATGGAGACCTGCGTCACGCTCGGCATGCTTGATGATGGCCAGGCCGAGAAACTGCGCGATGCGGGGCTGGATTATTATAATCACAATCTCGATACGGCGCCGGAAGATTACGGCCGTGTGATCTCGACGCGGACCTATCAGGACCGGCTCGACACGCTGGCCCAGGTCCGCGGCGCCGGCATTCATGTCTGCACCGGCGGCATTGTCGGCATGGGCGAGAGCGAGGATGCGCGCATCGGCCTTCTGACCGAGCTGGCGATCATGTCGCCGCAGCCGGAAAGCGTGCCGATCAATCACCTGGTCGCTGTGCCGGGCACGCCGCTGGGTGACAGCAAACCGCTCGACGGCATCGATTTCGTGCGCACCATCGCGACGGCTCGCATCATGATGCCGAAATCCTTCGTGCGGCTCTCGGCCGGGCGTGAGGAAATGAGCCGCGAACTGCACGCGCTCTGTTTTCTGGCCGGGGCCAATTCAATCTTTGTCGGCGAGGAATTGCTGACCACGCCCAATCCGGACCAGCATGATGACATGGCGATGTTCAAGGCGCTCGGTTTGCAGGCCTCGACCTTGCCGGCAGCGGAGTAATCAGCCTTCGCCAATGCGTGGCGGGCCGCCCTTCATCGTCTGCGAAGGCCCGAAGGCGCGGTCGAGCAGGGCGGTGGAGTCCATGGCCAGTTCGATCGCATCGGACACATGCTGGAGGATGGCCATGTTGTTGGCCATCACTTCCAGCGCTTCAGGTCGCAGATCGCTGGAGATCTTGGTGCAGCGCGTCAGGATGTCAGCGCGCAGCTCAATCAGGATATCCTCCAGTTTTCGCCCGTCAGGATTGTCCTCGGATACCAGAAAATGGGTCATGCCCTTGCTCCATGCATCGGTTTGACCGGTAATATGCTCGCAAGAGAGTTAAATTTCGCCTCACGCGCGATTGCGCCGCCAATTGATGGAGCCAGGCAATGACGACACCGACCACGGGCCAGAGTGTAGGCGCCGCCGCAGCAGCAGCGCAGCTGGAAGGCTGGGCGCCCGCCGAGGGCAAGGATGCGATCCACAAATCCTACCGCTTCGCCGATTTCAACGAAGCCTGGGGCTTCATGGCCCGTGTGGCGATCCGCGCCGAGGTGATGAATCACCATCCCGAATGGTTCAATGTCTGGAACCGGGTCGATGTGACCTTGACCACTCATGATGCCGGCGGCGTCACGACGCTCGACCTGGAACTGGCGCGTTTCATGGATTCGATCGCCGGTTGATCGCAAATCCCGGGTGTGCCCCCGTGCTGGCGGCATGTTCAATGATTGAGACGCCTCAATCGGAATTGACGATGACCATGCCGATCAGCACGCGGGCCTCATCCGTGCCCAGCGTCATATTGGTAGCGTCTTGCAAGAGCTGCGCGATCCGGTCCGCATCGGGCACGGCGCCATAGCGGTAATTGACGCCGGTATAGACGCTCAACGCCGTGACATACGCATTGCGTAACCGGGGCATGGCCTGCTCGATCTGGCGGCGAAGACGGGCGTCCTCCACGTCGAGCCCTGCCTCGATCTGAAGATTGCCGCGGGCGCGATAATTGGCCTGTACCGTTGCCATCAGGGGCGGCAAGGGCAGGTAAGTGTCCGACGACGTCAGGCTGCGATGCCGGCTGTCCTCGGCCGGCGCGGCATCACCACCCCCGCCGCCGCCACTTTTCGCAAGCGCCATCTCGCCGGGGGCCAGCATCAGGCCGAGTGCCAGGCCGAAGGTCAGCACGGATCGTATCGGAAGTGCGGTTGAATGTTTCATGCCTGCACCCTAGCGCAAGACCGGTAAAAGAAGGGTTCGCGCATGGCTCATCGGTGCCGGCGAGTCCCGCTTGCCGAAAAAAGAGGCCCGAAACTATTCAATATTTTGCGCGCCCCGTGATCGCCGTCATGGGCAGGGCAGGATGTTTTATGTTGCTGTGTGGCTCGAGCCTGTTGCGCGAACCCTTGGGGCGCGGAGCGACGGCCCGCCGACAGCCCCGCTCGCGTGGGAGGCTTGACGAATCGCGGCCCCGAGGGCCTGCCGGATGGAGTGCAAGGCCCATGAAGCGCATCCTGCTGGTTGAAGATCATGAGGCAGATTCCGCCGCGATCAAGGCCGCCTTCAAGCGGTTTTCGCTCGATGTCCAGCTTGAGCACGCCCGCTCGACACAGCTGGCATGGGAGATGATGCAATGCTGGGCCATTGCGCCGGGCGGCCGGCGGCCGGCCTGCATTCTTCTGGGGCAATTGGCCGGCCCGCACGACGGTGTCTGGCTATTGGAACGGATGCAGGAAGACCGGCGGTTTCGTCAATTGCCGGTAATCGCACTCTCACGCGAAGCCGGCATGTCGGACCGTGCGCGCAGCTTCTCCAATGTGGTCGGCGCCATGGAGCGACCCGCCGATGAGCTGGCCTGGCGCCGCGTCATCAGCTCGGTGGCCCGCATCAGCCAGGCCCTGCCCGATCTGGCGGGCGCCTAGGTCTTGCCGTTACGCATGCCTGGCCGAAGCTCGCGCAGCGAGCGCCAAGCCAGGTGGAGTATTTGGATACGGGGGTGTCCGCCTTCGCCAAGGCTGCGGCGGGACATCCTTCGCCCGGAAGAGCGTTGGGCCTGCCTGGCCGAAGCTCGCGCAGCGAGCGAAGGATGGTGGAGCCGAGCGGGATCGAACCGCTGACCTCGTCATTGCGAACGACGCGCTCTCCCAACTGAGCTACGGCCCCGTGTCGAGGAGGCAAGTACGAGCGCGGATCGGCAGTGTCAAGCACTGGCTTCTGGACGCGAGGAAGCGACGCGGTTACATAGCCAATCATCTTTTGTCGCTCAGGATTTTGCTATGCCGCTCGAACTCTCATTTGGTCAGGCCCTGGTGGTGTATTTCCTCAATCCGATCCTCGGGCTGTTGTGGATCATCGTCATTGTGGGGGTCATCCTGAGCTGGCTGATCAGTTTCAACGTCGTCAATCCACACAATCAGTTTGTGGGTATGGTCTGGCGTTTGACCAATAGTATTACCGAGCCTCTGCTCGGGCCGATCCGGAGCATTCTGCCCAATCTGGGCGGGATGGATTTCTCCCCGGTCGTGCTCTTGCTGCTGATTTCCTTCGCGCAGGGTTATCTCGTTCCGATGCTGATGCGAGTGCTTTGAGCCCAGCCTGGATTGAGGATGAGTCGGGCCTGACCTTGCGCATTCGCCTCACCCCCAATGCGTCCCGGGACGCCGTGGAGGGCGTGGCCGAGACGGCCGACGGGCTTTGCCATTTGGGCGTTCGCGTCAGGGCGGTGCCCGAGAAGGGGAAAGCCAACAAGGCATTGATAGCGGTTTTGTCGCAGTTTCTTGGTCTGCCGAAGCGCGATATCGAGGTGATCCGCGGCACGACCTCGCGGCTGAAAACGGTTCGGGTGACGGCAGATGCCAAGGACCGGTCGCGCGTCACCGACCGATTGGGGGGAGTTGAAGATGGGTGCTGAGCTGATCGACGGCAAAGCTGTCGCGGCAGACATCGATGCCCGGGCTGGCCAGGCCGGCGCGGAATTGTCGAAGGCCCTGGGCCGTGCGCCCTGTTTGGCTGTGGTGCTCATCGGCGACGATCCGGCCAGCGATGTCTATGTCCGCTCCAAGGTGAAGCGTACCGAAGCGGCGGGGATGACCTCGATCGAGATTCGCCGTCCGGCTGATGTCAGCCAGGCCGAAGTGGTCGAGATCGTCCGCGGTCTTAACAGCGATGCGGCGGTCGACGGCATTCTCGTGCAAATGCCCTTGCCGGATCATATCGATTCCAGCGCCGTCATCAGCGCCATCGATCCGGACAAGGATGTCGACGGACTGACCGAGGTCAGCGCCGGACGCCTGCTTCTGGGCAAGCCCGGATTGCGCCCGTGCACGCCCGCTGGTTGCGTCTTGCTGGCCGAGCGCGCGATGGGCTCATTGTCGGGCAAATCAGTGGTCGTGATCGGCCGCTCCATCCTGGTCGGAAAGCCCGCAGCCCTCCTCTTTCTCGAACAGAATGCCACCGTCACCATCGCCCATTCGCGCACGCATGATCTTCCGGCGCTCACCCGGACCGCTGATATTGTGGTCGCCGCGGTGGGCCGGCCGCAAATGGTGCGCGGTGACTGGATCAAGCCGGGCGCTTGCGTGCTCGATGTCGGCATCAACCGGGTCGATGCCCCCGAGCGTGGCGAGGGCCGCACCCGCCTGGTGGGCGATGTCGCGTTTGATGAAGCGGTCGGCCATGCCGGCTGGATTACGCCGGTGCCCGGCGGAATCGGACCCATGACGATTGCCATGTTATTGCGCAATACAGTGCTGGCCGCCGCTGCGCGGGCCGGGCTTGAAAAACCGGCCGGTCTTTAATCTTGCCTCTTTCTGGTTTTTTAAACGGTTCAATAACGCCACTCGGCGATACTCGGCGGAAGGGAGTTTCATGATGGCCAATCAGGCATTGCATGTTCTGCACGTAGAAGATGATTTCGCGGACGCGATGCTCGTGCAGCAGGCTGTCTGTGAAGCTGGTGATTTTGATATTTCCTTTGAGGTCGTGCGGACCTTGCGTGAGGCCAAATTGCGTATGCAGGCTGGCGGGTTCGACTTGATCCTGCTCGATCTGCGCCTGCCCGATTCCGTGCACCCCACCGAGACACTTGAGGTGGCCCGCACGTCCGCCGGTGCGACGCCGCTGCTGGTGCTGTCGGGCTCCATGGCGGTTGACCGCGAGCATCTTGGCGAGGGAATCGCCAGTCTCGACAAGAATGCCAGCTTCAAGGTCGAGCGCGGCCGCAAGTCGGTCAATATCGCCCAGGTGATCCGCAATGCGGTGGCGACGGAAGATTTCCTCAGCATCTGAACGCGACCGGCGCAGAAAACGCCCCGCGCGTCTTACAATCCTGCCGCGACCGGTCCTATAATCGCCGCTCAACACGGCGAGGATCGAGATGAGCAGCGCACACGAAATTGACTACAAGATTTGCGGCGAAGACATTCAATTCGTGGAAATCGAACTGGATCCGGGCGAGACCGTCGTCGCGGAAGCCGGTGCCATGATGTACAAGTCGACCGGTATTGCGATGGAGTCGGTGTTCGGCGATGGCTCCCAGAAGAATAAGGGTTTCATGGGCGCACTGGCCGGCGCGGGCAAGCGCCTGCTGACCGGCGAGAGCCTGTTCATGACGGCCTTCACCCATCAGGGGCAGGGCAAGGCGCATGCGGCCTTCGCGGCACCCTTTCCCGGCACGATCATCGCGGTTCACCTGCCGGATGTTGATGGCGAGCTGATTTGCCAGAAAGACAGTTTTCTGGTCGCCGCCAAGGGCGTCTCGATCGGCATTGCCCTGCAGCGAAAAATCATGACCGGCCTGTTCGGCGGTGAAGGCTTCATCATGCAGCGCCTCGAGGGCGATGGCTGGTGCTTCATCCATGCCGGCGGCACCCTGGTCCAGCGCGAGCTGGCGGCCGGCGAGGAAATCCACATCGATACCGGCTGTGTTGTAGCCTATACCAAGACGGTCGAATTCGAGATCGAGCGGGCCGGCAATATCAAATCGATGATTTTCGGCGGTGAAGGCGTCTTCTTCGCCAAGCTCAAAGGGCCGGGCAAGGTCTGGATGCAATCCATGCCCTTCTCACGCCTGGCCGGACGCATCATGGCCAATCTGCCCGTCACCGGCTCCGGTCAGGGCGAGGGCTCGGTGCTGGGACCGCTTGGCAGTATCATTCGCGGCAATTGAGCAATCGCCGTTTCGGGCGCGGCCTTGCGAGGCCGGTCCTTCGCAGTACGAAAGCAGGACAATGAAGCACGAAGACTTGCCAGGCGCGCAACAGGATGCGCTCGACGCCGCCACATTCCGCCGCCTGCTGGCGCATCTTGATGCACACAAGGACGTCCAGAATATCGATCTGATGATCCTGGCAGACTTCTGCCGAAACTGCCTGGGCAAATGGTATGACGCTGCCGCGAAGGAGCAAGGCGTGGCGCTTGCCCCCGAAGCGGCCCGCGAACGAATTTACGGCATGGCCTATGCCGACTGGAAGCGCGATTTTCAAACGGCCGCGACGCCGGAACAGCTGGCGGCGCTTGAGGCGCGGCACAAGCACTGAGGGCTGTTCTGAAACGCGCGACACCGCATATTCTACGCCCCAAGCGGGTGATAATTCCGCGGCGGTGAGAGTGGGGCCAATCACTGTCCGGGGCCGGAACCGGCATTCTGCCAGTCTGTCACTGGATCGCTATTGTTTTGTTCAGGCAGTATTTTTCCGATTCCTGCCCTGTCACTGAACCTGTCACCCTGTCACCCCGCCTGCCACTGACGAAGCGGTGCGCGCGCCCGCCTCAAGGCGCGAAACTCATATTGGACCGACAATGTCAAAGAGCGGGTTTGCCGGATTATAGGCGCGTCGGGACGGGCGTGGATAAGGCGGCGGTCCGGGGGCGTGGCCGGACGCCCTGATGAGCGGCCGTCGCAGCCCTCCTACGCCAAGGCTTCGGACGGCACCTCTTCGCCCACTCGCTGCGCTCGTATGCGCGCTGCGGGTGGCTTGCCACCCGAAGCCCGCAGGGCGAAGGGTGGTGCCGCATAGGTGACTCGAACACCTGACCTACGCATTACGAATGCGTTGCTCTACCAGCTGAGCTAATGCGGCTTACCCGTGGGCTCCCGGCCAGTTATCTGGCGAGAGGCGGCGGAAACTAGCTTTGAACGGGCAAGCGGGCAAGCCCCTGTGCAGTGGCGGGGTCAGGCCGGCATCAGACCTTGTGCAGGGCCGCTTCCTGCAAGCCGATCCGGTCGACGACCGGCCTGGCCAGCGCTTCGAAATCGGGCGCACCCATATTCTCCACGACGAGATCGGCAGCCGCGCGCTGGGGCTCGACATGCAGCGCGTGCATTGGCCGCACGATGTCGTCGAATTGCTGTTTGACGAAGTCTTCGCTGCGGCCGCGCTCGGCGACATCGCGCTGGATGCGGCGGGCCAGCCGGGTCGTGTCGCAGGCGTCGACGAAAATGGTCAGGTCGAATTGCGCCGCCAGCTCCGGGCTCGCAAGCAGGTGCAGGCCTTCGACGATCATCACGCCAGCCGGCGTGCGCTCGACCGTCTGGCTCCGTCGGCAATGGGTGGTGAAGTCATATTGCGGGGCCTCGACGGGCTGGCCTGCGCGCAGGGCGGCGAGATGGCTGGCCAGCAGGGCATGATCCTTGGCGGCGGGCTCGTCGAAATTGAAATCCGAGGCGACAAAACCGGGCTGATGGCCCGCATCGACATAATAATCGTCCTCGGGAATGACACAGGCATCATGGCTGGCGAAATGATCGGCGAGGGCGTGCGCCAGGCGGGTCTTGCCTGAGGCCGATCCGCCGACGACGGCCAGGAGGAAGGGCCTCCGGCTCATCGCGCGCGCTCCGAATCCTCGTCATCATCATCAACGCCCGGATCATCGGGCGGGCGCGGCGCCTCGAAAAAGGCGGCCGGCTTGGCGGGGCTGCGCTTGGGCGGCGCCTCCAGCAAGGCCGTCTCGGGCACGGCCTCGGCATTGCGTTCATAGCGCTCATAGCGTGGATGGATCAGCCGGCCTTCATCGCCATAGATATAGACCATCCGCTTCCAGTCGTCGGCGGTATAGGGGAAGGCGTGGCCATCCGGATCCATGTCCGACCAGTCGGCCTCGGTCGAGGCGTGGGCGGCGCGGGCCATCCAGCGGCGTGCCTGTTCGTCCTCGCCCTCCAGCCGGGCCAGCCGTGCCGCCAGCGCACACAGGCGCGAGCTCGGCGGTCCCTCGGCGATCAGGGGGGTAATCAGGGTGCGTGCCGTCGCGGCGTCACTATCTTCCAGCGCGACATCGATCAGCACCAGCTTGCTCTCGCGGTGCTCTGGTTGCAGCGCCGCCAGAGCCTTGAGCCGGTCGAGGCGTTTCGCCTTCGTGTCGGACTTGCGCAGATCGCGATAGGCGCGGGCGATCGCAGGGTGTGGCGACAGGGTCCAGCTGGCTTCGAGCACGTCGGACGCTTTCTTGTATTTGCGCGCCCCATTCAGCAGGCGTGAGGCGAGGCTGGCTGCGGGTGCGAAACCCGGCGCAGCCCGGCAGGCCGCTTCGGCGAGGTCGCGGGCATGATCGGAATCGCTGGTTTCGCTGGCCAGGGCCGAGGCTGTCAGCAATACGGCGCGGCGGCGTTTGGAAATGTCCGGGGCGATATGTTTGCGCCGGTCGCCCTCGCCGAGCGTTTCCACGGCGGCATCCCAGCGACCCTGGGCGACTTGTGCCTCGAACAGGGCATCGAAGGCCCAGCGGGCGCCCTTGGCCTTGTCAAAGGCGTCCGCGGCATGTTCGGCGGTGGCTTCCAGGTCGCCGCGATCATGCGCCAGCTGGGTCAGGCCACGGCGGGCCACGACGCGGGTGCGCGGATCCTCGAGCAGGGCCTCATACTGGGTTTCGGCGCGCTCGGGGTGACCGGCGGCCTCGGCGGCGCGGGCGGCGAGCAGGCGCGACAGGGCGGGACGGTCGAGCAGGGCATCGGCGCGCGCGGCCTGGCGCACAGCCGCTTCGCCATCGCCGGCGGCGGAGGCAATCAGGGCGCGCTCGAGCGCATCATAGCCCTGTTCGCGGCGGCGGCGCGACAGGAAGGTCTTCACCTTGTCCGGGGAGGTCCACAACATGTAGATCCCCCACCACAACACCAGCATCAGAAAGGAGAACAGGATCAACGCCCCGGCGGCGACGACGAAGGGCATCTCCATCTGCGTCCCGAGGAATTCAAAACTGGCATGGCCGGGATTGAGCGCCAGGAAAGCACCCAGCGCGGTCGTCAGGATAACAATGATGACGACAATAATCAGACGGATCATGACGGATCCTCTCCCTGGGCCGCAGCCGCTTCGGTCAGGGCCTGGCGCAGTGAGATCAGCCGGCGGTCGAGATCGAGGCGGGCCTGGGCACCGATCAGCCAGTCCTGCGCTGCCGGCAATGAGGTCGCATCCAGCCGTTCGGTCAGCGCGACGGCGCCGTCCAGATCGCGCAGGGCGAGACGGTTTTCCGCCAGCGCCGTGATCGCCATCGCGCCGGTATCGGCGCTGCCCGGATTGGCCTGGCGCACTTCGATCAGGCCGAAGAATATCCGTCCCGGCCCGGCCGCGTCACGAATGGCATCGCCTGGATAGTCAGTGGTGAGGTCGTCCAGGGTTGGCACGCCGGCGCGGGCATAGCTGGCCATGGCCGCGAGATCGGCATTGCCGCGCCAGAGCTGGGCCAGGGCCGCGCGTTCAGCCTCGAAACCCTCATGGGTGCCGGCAATGTCGCGCAGGGCGCTGAGCGCCAGGGCGCGCGCCGCCAGCTGGCGCGAGGCCTGGCCGGTATCGGATGATGGCCGGGTCGCGGCGCTGTCCGCTGCGGCATCGGCTGCCGCGCGGGCTGTTTCCGCCAGGGCGCGGGTTTCGTTCAGCCCGCTCTCAAGCTGTTCGATCCGGGCAGCGAGAATGGCGGTTTGTGGATCGGTGACGGGTTCGGCAGGGCTGGCGGCAGCGTCTTGCGCGGATTCCAGTGCGGCGAGGCGATCGGAGAGGTTTTGCAGCAGGAGCGGATCGACAGTGCCCTGATCGGCCGAAGCTTCGCTCGCCTGTTGCAGCAGCAGGCCGAGATCGGCCAGATCGCGTTCGGCGGTCTCGAGGCGGGCGTTGATCGCGTCCAGCGCCGCTATATCGGGCGCGTTCGTATCATCCGTTGGCGCGGCGCTTTCCAGCGTCATCAGCCGTGCCTCGATGGCGGTCAGGTCCGGACCCGCCTGCGCCGGCGCGCCTTCGAGGGCGTCGAGCCGCGAATTGACCGCAGTGACAGCTTGCCCCAGGGCCGTTTCCAGTGACTGCGCCGGGCTCGGCTCAGCCGCCATCGCGGCCAGACGGCTTTCCAGCGTGGTGATCGATTGCGTCAGGGCTGCCCGTTCGCTGGCAGCGCCTGTATCGCTGGTGCTGGTGGCGGGCCAATAGCGCGCGCCGGCAAAGCCGAGGCCGCCGCCTGCCAGGGTGGCGATCAGGAAGAGCACGGCCACGGTGGCACCGCCGACGCCCTTGCGTCCGGAGCGTTCGCCCTCCGGGTCGGGCAGGTCGCGGGCGGGTTCGAACTCGGCATCAACCGGTTCGGGATCGGGGTTTTGCTTGGGATCGGCCATCTCAATACGCGATTCAGCTAGGTTTCTCGCACCTTATGATGCGTCGCCGAGCGGCGCCAGTTCCATGGGATGAACCAGCAGGTCGAGCAGGGCGTCCTCGCTCGGATGTGCCGCTGCGACCAGCGCAGCGAAGCCGGCATTTTCCAGTGGCTTCAAGGCATTGGCGCTGATGCCATAGGCGGTCACCGATTTCAGCCAGGCCTGCAATCCGAATTTTCGCACCAGGTCGAGGAAGGTCTTGGCGCCGCGTGCCGAATGGATCAGGACCGCGACGGGCGCGCCGCACAGGATCGCTGCGATGGCATCCTCGCGCAGGGCGTCGACGGCCACAGCGCCATAACCGATCACGTCGCGCACCTGATAACCGTCGGCCTTCAGCTCACCGGCCAGATCACCGGCGACATGGATGCCGCGGACATGCACCAGGCTACCGTTTTGCGGCTTGACCTTGCGTTTGATCAGCGCCGCCAGATCATGCACATCGCCATTGGCCGACACGACTTTTCGAAATCCGGCCTTGCGCGCATCGGCGGCCGTGCTGTCGCCGACTGTGTAGACCGGCAGGTCGCGCTCCGGGCGTCTCGGGCCCCAGGCACGCACACCATTGCCGCTGGTGAAAATCAAGGCCTGGACCTCGGTCAGGTCAACCTCGATCCGGGCGCGAAAATTAATGTCGAGTACGGGCGCAATAATCGGGTCAATACCGCGAGCCCGCAGCTCTGTGGCGGTGCGTTTGGCACCTGGCCAGCCGCGTGTGACCAATACCGTCATGCGTTGACAAGCGCGGCGGCGAGTTGATCGCCGGCCGCGTCCCTGACCGCCTGACCCAGGGATTGCCCGGCGGCGATGGCGCTGGTTCTGGTGGCTGTTTTCATATCGAATCGCATCTGTTCCCGCCAACGGACCTGGCCATCAGGAGTCAAAACTTCGCCGGTGAAGTCCATTGATTCGATATGCACATGCGCCGCGATCGGGGTGCGGCAGGATCCGTCAAGCCTTGCCAGGAAGGCGCGCTCGGCCAGGGTGGAGAGTTCGGTTTCGCGGTGGTTGAGCGGCATTAACAGTTCGCGGGCGCGGTCATCATCGCTGCGAATCGCCACGCCGACCGCACCCTGGGCTGCGGCGGGGAGCATTTCAGACAGGGCCAGCGGTTCGGCTTCCGCTTCCTTGCGGCCAAGCCGGTTGAGGCCGGCGCGGGCGAGGAATGTGGCATAGATTTCACCGGAGGCGAGCCGGCCCAGCCGGGTGTCGACATTGCCGCGCAGCACCACCACCGAAAGGTCGGGCCGCTGATACAGCGCCTGGGCCTGGCGGCGCAGGCTGGCTGTGCCGATCACCACACCCTGCGGCAGATCCGCGAGCCGGGTTTCGCCGCCGCGGGCCAGCAGCATGTCGCGGGCATCTTCACGCTCGAGAATCGCTCCAAGTTCAATCCCTTCGGGCAATTCGGTCTGGACATCCTTCATCGAGTGAACGGCGAAAGCGGCGCTGCGCTCCAGCAGGGCCTCGTCGATTTCCTTGGTGAACAGGCCTTTGCCGCCGGCCTCGATCAGGGCGCGGTCCTGGATCTGGTCACCGGTACTCAGCAGGCCGAGGATCGGGAAGACGGTCTCGCGCATTTCGTCCTCGACACCGTGCAGCCGGGCCAGTCGCGCCTGGACGTCGCGGGCCTGGACAAGAGCGAGGGGGGAGCGCCGGGTGGCGATGGGCATGGGTTTGGACGGTAGCGGCACGTTGCGGGATCCCGGCAGTGAGGTTATCGAACAGACATGGACTTAGCCCCGCCATCCCCCATAGCGCAAGACGGCACACTGACCGTGCTCGGGCTTGAATCGAGCTGTGACGAGACGGCCGCCGCCGTACTGCGCCGATCGGCCACAGGCGAGATCACGGTGTTGTCCGACCTTATCCTCGGTCAGACCGAAGCCCATGCGCCATTTGGCGGTGTGGTGCCGGAGATCGCCGCGCGGGCGCATGCGGAAGCCATGTCAGGGCTGGCCGGGCAGGCCTTGCAGGAAGCGGGGCTGACTCTGGCCGAGATTGACGGCATTGCCGCGACCTCAGGACCGGGACTTATCGGCGGGGTGATGGCGGCCCTGATGACGGCGAAGGGACTGGCGCTGGGATCGGGCAAGCCGTTGATTGCAGTCAATCATCTTGAAGGGCATGCGCTGTCGCCGCGTTTGAGCGAGAATCTCGACTTCCCCTATCTGCTCCTGCTCGTCTCTGGCGGGCATACGCAATTGATTTGTGTAGAAGATTTCGGGGTTTACCGGCGTCTGGGATCGACCCTGGATGATGCCGCCGGCGAGGCGTTTGACAAGACCGCGAAGGTGATGGGACTGGGTTTTCCCGGGGGGCCGGCGCTGGAACGCTGTGCCGCCGCGGGCAATGCGAAACGCTTTGACCTGCCCAACCCGCTAAAGGGCCGCCCCGGTTGCGATTTTTCCTTCGCCGGGCTGAAAACCGCGGCGCGTCAGATCTGGGACGGGTTCGACAATCCGGGCGATCAGGACCGCGCCGACCTTGCTGCATCAGTACAAACGGCGATTGCCCATACCCTTGCCACAAGGTCACGGCGGGCCATGCGCGAGTTTGCTGCCAGCCTGCCGCAGACTACCGCTCCATTACCCTTTGTCGTCGCCGGCGGGGTCGCGGCCAATCAGACGGTGCGAAAAATGCTCGAAACGGCAGCGCGCGAGGAAGGCTTCCGCCTGATCGCACCGCCGATGCGCTGGTGCACCGACAATGCGGCGATGATTGCGCTGGCCGGGCTGGAACATTTGCTCCGGGGCGAAATTGACGGCCTCGATGCCCCGGCGCGGGCGCGCTGGCCTTTGGACGCGGTCTCGGCCAGATTGGACCCGGTGATCGGTTCGGGACGAAAAGGACCCAAGGCGTGACAGATTTTCAAACCATCGGGGTAATCGGGGCCGGGGCCTGGGGCACGGCGCTGGCACAGACGGCGGCGAAGGCCGGTCGTGACGTATTGATCTGGTCCTTCGAGCAGGACGTTGCCGATGTGATCAACAACACGCACGAGAACAGCATCTTCCTGCCCGGTGTGGCGCTGGAGCCGAATATCGCGGCCGTCACGGCGATGGCCGATCTCGATGTCTGCGATGCCGTTCTGGCGGTCGCCCCGGCGCAGCATTTGCGCGGCACGCTGGAGACATTCGCCCCCTTCGCCCGGCGCGGCCTGCCGATCATCCTGTGTGCCAAGGGGATTGAGCAATCGAGCCTGTCAATGATGACCCAGGTGCTGAGCGAAACCATTCCCTCGGCCATCCCGGCCGTGCTCTCGGGCCCGAGCTTTGCCATCGACACCGCCCAGGGCCTGCCAACGGCGGTGACCCTGGCCTGCAAGGATGAGGCGATCGGCACCGCCCTGATCGAGGCGCTCGGCACGCCGCGCTTCCGGCCCTATCTGGCGACCGATCTGATCGGCGCGGAAATCGGCGGCGCGGTGAAGAATGTGCTGGCGATCGGCTGCGGCATTGTCGAGGGACGCGGGCTGGGCAAATCGGCCCATGCGGCGCTGATCGCGCGCGGCTTTGCCGAGATGACCCGGCTGGCCCTGGCGCTGGGCGCCAAGCGCGAAACCCTGGCGGGCCTGTGCGGGCTGGGCGATCTGGTTCTGACCTGTTCCTCGCCGCAATCGCGCAATATGTCCTGCGGCCTGGCGCTGGGGCGCGGGGTGCATCTGGACGATATTCTCGGCAGTCGCCGCTCGGTCACCGAAGGCGTGGCCAGCGCGCCGGCGGTCGTTGCGCTGGCGAAACGACACGGCGTCGAGATGCCGATCTGTGAAGCCGTGGACGATATCCTCGCCGGCCGCACCAGCGTTGAAGGCGCCATCGAAGCCCTGCTCGCCCGCCCCTTCACGCTGGAATCCGCCTGATGCTCTTCATGGTCCACGCCACCGACAAGCCCGGCGCGCTCGATATCCGCATGGCCAACCGTCCGGCCCATCTCGACTGGCTCACGGCGGCCGGCCCCGCCATCAAGGCCGCCGGCCCCTGGCTCGGCAGTGACGACAAGCCGGCCGGCTCGCTCCTGATCGTGGAGATGGAGAGCGGCGCCGCGCTCGATGCCTGGCTGGCGCAAGACCCCTATGCCCTCGCCGGCCTGTTCCAATCGGTCGAGGCCGCACCCTACAAATGGGTGTTCAACCCGCCTGCCGATCTGGCGCCATGAGCAGCCTGCCTAAGTCCGGAACCGTGCTCGGCCGTCTCGAGGATCTGCCCGACCCCGGTGCCCGCGCCTCGAGCTGGAATGATGGCGCCGTCATCCTGGTCCGCCGCGGCCAGACCATCACCGCCTTCCTCAACACCTGCCCCCACGCCCAACGCCCGCTCAACCTGCCCGGTGGCAAGGTAATGCTGCACGAGGGCGCCTTCATCGTCTGCCCGGTGCACGGCGCGAGCTTTGCGGCGACGGACGGGATGTGTGTGGGGGGACCGGCGGCGGGTTATGGGCTGACGGGAGTTGAGGTTGAGGTTGTGGGGCCGGAGATCCGGGTGGTGTAACGATGGCGCGACAGTTCAGAGATTGTCTTGGTGTCGCGGCCCGAAAGCCGGGGCTTTCCGGCTTCTGCGGCAAAACGGGTGTGATGTTTCGTTCTACTGCAGCCACTTGCGATAGGGTCATTTTGGATTTTAGCGCCCCTCATGGGTGTGAGCTTTGAAAATGCGCTTTGAAACACGCTATGCGGTGTACCATAAAGCAAATACCCGAGCGATTTTACCGAAGCAGGATTTCCCTTGAACGAAGAGCAACTGGTCCAGGCTGCTGCATCAAGCATTAGGGCGCGTATGCGTGACTCTGGCTCATTTTCAATTGTCCGCGAATTCCGCTTTCTCCGCGGTCGGTGCCGCGCAGATGCGATTGTTCTCTGCGATCGCTCAGTTATCGCAATTGAAGTGAAGACAGAGTTTGACAGTCTCAGGAAACTTGAGGATCAAACGAAATATTATTCCGCGCACTTCGACAAGTTGGTGCTTTGTATATCTGAAAAGCATGAGAAGAAATTAGAATTAATGAATTTGCCAGATAATTGCGATGTATTGATTCAATACAAAAGCAACCGGTTAAAATTGCGTCGGCGCGGTAAAATGGTGAGAAGCTCTGATGCATATAAGTATGCACCACTTTTAAATGACGAGCAAATAGCCAGTCTATTATCAAGGGTGCATAATGTATCGCGGCGCTATTCAGAAGAGAACACGATCGAGTTGTTGAAAAACACCAACTCAAATTCAATTATTGAAGAAATTAAAAAGCGTATCGAAAATGTCCGGCTGTTGCGTCAACGCGCACATCAGGATTAGAATTCTTGCCAAGGTTCATCTCCAGTGTTCCCACCCGGCAATCCGTAGTGCGCCTGAGTGAAGAGATGAATGTTGATCCTCGCAGCGGTTGCGTACGCGGGCGAGCCGATTGCGCCTTGTCCTGCGGCCGTGTCTTGGATCATCTGGGTTCCCCAAACCTTGGGGGCCGTTCCCCAGTGCTCGCTTTTCATGGCCCTTCTCGAGGCCTGCCTATAGGCCGTTGCCCGTGCGACCTTCCGCTCACTAATGCCTACGTCCACTTCGTTTCCAGTGACCGGGTCAACTGCGACCGCGGGGCGTTCCCGGAAAAAGTACCAAGCGTTTTCTACGGGCAAATCAATTCTGGGCAGCGGAGCGCCGCCGCCAGAGGCTTGGCGTTTTGCACGGGCACTGCCCCGGTCACCATACACAAGTCTTGTGTCGTTGCCCGGAATGGCGAGTTTTGAAAACAAGGTTCGTTCAAATATCGTCTGGTGGCGACGTCCCTCAAACGAGTCTGGAAACGTCGTTGCAGAGATCACAATCAAAGATATTGGGCCGAGTGAGAGAACAAGCTTTGTTGCCGAAAAAGCCAGCATTGATTCTTGGTCCCAACCAATGGCCTGTTGGCCAAAATCAATAATCACCCCCAGCTGGTCACCATCAAATATTTGTGCGGCGGCCTTGATCGCGGCAATTTGGCGGGCCTGGCGGCCGCTGCCACCCTGCGGGCTGAACCGGAGAAATGTGAATACCTTTGCCGCAGAGAAAGCTTCGATTTGCCGTTGGACTTGATCCGAATCCGAGCCAGCCAGAACGCACGGTATGAAGCCGTTTTCCAGGGTGAATTTTATCCAGGCCTCATATCCGTTAGCTTCGTTAAACAGCTCCCTGAGCTCGCCCAATATCGGCCGTTCGCCCGTAGATTTCGCGAGGGAGAAATTTTCGTCAAAGTCAATGATTATATTGCTGCATTTTAGGTCTACTATGACGTTTAGAGCGGATTGTAGATACTGCGCAGTCGTCCATGGTCGTAGCAAAATATGCGGCGCGATCATGTTCTTGCTGGTCTGGGGAAGTTCGCGCAAGCCTCGCATCTCTGCGGGGCGCAGCGTTAGTGTGGGTACATATTTTACGTCCACGGGAAAGGGCATTTATTGATCCAGCCGAATTCGCATTGCATCGGGCGATACTACAAATTGTTGGGCGAGGGCCTCGATCATTTCGTTATCTTCCACGTCAGATATCTTCGAGCGAGCGAATTCTATCAACTTTCGCGGCATCAATATTTCTGCGGCCAGGCGGTTCGCTTCCGCCTCCTGGCGGTTGGATAGGCCCGACCTGTACAGCACATCGTCAGTGAGGCCGTCACCAATCAGGGGTCTGTGAAGTAGATAGTGGCTCAATTCATGCGCAGCGGTGAACCTTTGGCGTGTCCGGGCCTCGTGCCGGTTGATCCGGATGATGTACCCTGCCGGAGCGTCCTCAAAACGCCTGATTTCACCTGATATGCCAGCAGGAAGGGTCGCTCCTCGCAGAATGAGGCCCAGTGACTCCGCGATGGAACCAATGCTCACTGGGGCCGTAGTAAGGTGCTGCGCTAGCGTCACTTTTTCGGCTGATGAAACTCGTGTCCAAATGTTGTGCTCCATCATTTGTCCGAGTCCTTATCTCCGTCATCGCCATCTTGGTTTCGGTCGCGGCGTATGGACGAGGGGGGTTCGCCGTACTCGTCGTCGGCAAACTCAATTGTTTCCTGATCGGGTGCTACTTCTGGCGCACTACTTTGGCCAGGATATAAAGTTCGGCTGTCCAACACTTGGCCAATCAAAGCAAGTAGTCGTTCGTCCGGGGCTTCTCCAAGAAGCTCTCTTTGTATTTCCTCAACGCGTGTAGCCAACAGACTTCTTAACTCTCCGCCGTCGAGCAGTTCGTCCTTAATGACATCAATTGCTGTCCCATGCGCCGCATACTCTGCAGCTTCCCTGGCGGCCGGCAGGGCAGTCTTTTCCGCTACCTCAATTGCTTTGGTAATCGCGGCGGTCACAGCTGCCTTCTTCATCCCGCGCCAGCCAAAGAATGCTAAGAGCGCGATGCCCACCGTCGTGCAGGTCAGGATGATTGTCGACGACCCAAAGAGTATCGCAAAGAGAACAGCAAAGTCAGTTTGCGATATGGCGCTATCCGCGTCGGCAGAGTGTCCTAACGGTGCATACAGAATTATCCAAAATAGGGATGTCACCAGAAACATAGATAGGACGATCACTGCCGCAATCAGGATTGGATGATTTCTCCCCTGCTCCTCTCGCATACGTTGTCCAATCTTTATCGTCAGGTTTTCGTTGCCATGCTTTGCAGACGGGAGCCGCAATAGCAAGCGGTGTCTAAATGGGTACTACAACTAGCAACAAAAAAGTGGGTCGCAGGACAATGAACGCTCAGTTCTGACCAACCGGCAGTCCCCAGCCAAAATAGGGAGAAAATCGAAACGCTCACCGCTGATCCAGGCCCAAAAAATGTTGACATGCTCCTATTCCAACGCCGCATGACTGGTTGCGAGGGAACAAGTTCAGTTTCTAGCGGTTGGCTTTCGAAAGGTAGTGCCTGTCACCGTGTATTTGTCCCGACTTCCTGCGCCAGCTCACCCACCAAGTCGGGACACGCACCTGCTTCCTTGAAGCAGGATCATGTCCCGGTTTCGGCGGCGATTCTTCGCCTGACCGTCAAGGCCGCAGACCCGAAGCTCGACAGTCTCCGCCGGTAGCACCCAACGCCGCACCTGATCGCTCCCGGACTGCCTCAGTCGTCCCCGGAGTCATCCGACAGGAGGATTCCCGGGTCGATGCCGCGTTTCTCGGCGCTGGCGCGGACGGCCATGCGCAGGGTTTCGCTGCCATCGAGCAGCTGGCGGAAGCGTTCCTCGTCGAGGGTGAGCAGGGTCGAGGGGGCGATGGCGCGGGCTTCGGCGCGCCGCGGCTTTTGCATCAGTATGGCCATCTGCCCGAACATCTCGCCGCCACCGAGGCGCCAGCTCTGGCCGGCACTCTGCAGTTCGACGGCGCCGGAGGCGATAAAGAACACGCTTTTCACGACGCTGGTCTTGCGAATGAGCACCTCGCCGGCATTGGCATAACGGGTGCGCAGGGCACCGCCGAGGCGTTTGAGGGCAACCTCGTCGAGGTCGGCGAAGAGCGGGAATTGCGCGACCAGTTCGGCGCGCTGGGGCGCGATCAGCAGGCGTGGACGCTGTTCTGCTGCGGCGCGGCGGCTGCCGAGTGCTTTCATCAGGTCGGTGAAGACCTCCGAACCGATCAGCCCATCTTCCAGCATTGTGGAATACTCACGCTCTTCCAGCCGCAAGGCCGTGCGCCGGATGAAGCGCCGTTCGAGCTGGTCGGCATAGCCGGGATATTGCAGTCGCAGGCCTTCCAGCGCCGTCTCGACGGCCTCGATGCGGCGCGCGAGCAGATCGTGCAGCATGTCGGCGACCTGGCGCCCGTGGATCCGCCGGATGCGGCCCCGGATGAAGGCATTGAGATCGCGCAGGATCAGGCGCTGGGACAGCAGGAATTCGAAACGGTCGGCGGTCATGCGCGCCAGCGGACCGGACAGGTGAAGCCGGCTGTGCAGCCAGACCGCGGCCCGGAAGGCCCGGCCATAGGCGACGCTGCGGCGGGCCGCGAGCTGATAGCCGCGGCGGCCCTGGGTTTGCGCGCCTTCGATCAGGCGGTCAGCATCGGACAGGACCTGGTCGGCCATCCGTGCCGAAATTGTCCGTTCCCGCATCCGCGCCAGGATGGTGTCACGCTCATGACCGGCCAGCGCGACCAGGCCGAGCGTGACGCGGTCGCGGTCGAGGATGTCGACGCTCTCCTCAGCCGTCTTCACCGCCTTGTCGAGCCGTTTGCCGAAACGTTTGGCCTCGGAGCGCACAATGTCATGGCTCAGCTCATAATTCTCGCTGGTGCGCGCGACGTCCTCGCGCACGGTTTGCAGCGCGACTGCGACGACCTGGCGTGACAGGGCCTGGTCCATCGGTGACAGCCGGTCGAGGCCAAGCCAGCCGATCACCGTGCGCAGGGTTGCCCCCTGTACGATCAGGGTGAAGAGGGTGAAGCCTGTGGCGAGAATACCGACGACACGCTTGATCTCGCCCGGGACGCTGACGCTCTCGGTGACGGCCAGCGCCAGTGCCAGCGTGACGGCGCCGCGCAGACCGCCCCACAGGATCGCGGCGCGATAGGGGCCATCGACGGCCGGCGAAACACGCAGGATGGTCAGCAAAGGCAGGAGTCCGAACAGGATCACGCTGCGTGCTGTGATCGCGGCGAGGACGACGACGCCGATCAGCAGGAAGTCGCCGGCGCGGACCTCTTCAAGAATCCGCGGAATCAACAGTGCCGCGAGGATAAAGATCAGCGCCATCGCCCAGTGAGCGAGCAAATCCCAGACTTCGCGCAGATTGCTCCAGGCCTGCGGCGGCAATTGCCCCGGCCCGGTCAGATTCATCGTCAGGCCCGCGACCACGACCGCGATGACACCGGATGCACCAATGCTCTGTTCCGCGCCGATATAGACGAGATAGGGCAGCGCCACCGAAATCGAGATTTGTGCCAGCTCATGCTTGGGCAGGAGTGACATGACCCAGACGGTGAAGCGACCTCCCAGCCAGCCTGTCAGCGCGCCGCCACCGATCAGGATCGGGAAGCGTGCCAGTGCGGCGCCGAGGCTGGGATCGGAGCCCTCCAGCATCACGAAACCCATGAAGAGGCCAAACAGGGCAATCGCGGCGGCATCATTGAGCAGGCTCTCGCCCTCAATGATCCGCGCCAGCCGCTGCGGCGCCGAGATCGAGCGGAAGATCGAGACCACGGCTGACGGGTCGGTGGTCGAGACAATGGCGCCGACCAGAAGGCAGACCGCCAGCGGCAGCGCGCTGGCCCAGGCCAGCGCATAGCCGACGCTCAGCGTCGCCACGACGACGGCCACAACGGCCAGGACGAGGATGGGCACCCAGTCGTCAAGCATGCGGCGCAGATTCATCCCCAGCGTCGCCTGGAAGAGCAGAGTCGGCAGGAAAACGTAGAGGAAGACGTTTGACCGGATCGGCAGGCCCAGGATCGCCTCGGCCACCGGATTGAGGGCGTCGGTCAGCTCGGTTTGCAGGAAAAACAGCGCGGCCGAGCCGATCAGCAGACCCAGCGCGGCGAGGATCACCGTGTAGGGCAGGCGCAACTGCGCTGCCAGCGGCTCAGCCGCGCCGATGACGAGGAAGAGCGAGGCAATGACTGTGGTGATCAGAACGATGTCCATAGGCCTGAATAGCCGGGAAATCAGGCGCGTGGAATCGGTATGGTGCGGAAAAACGGGCCAACCGGACTAAATCGCATCCGGGACCCTGAAAAAGGGCAGGACGCGGACGAATTCGCGGCTGTGTTTGCCGGTCAGGCTTCGAAAAACCCGGCGACATCGGCGATCAGCGCCTGTTTCGCCACGGCGACGATCTGCGCGCCCTTCTCCGGTGTCGCCTGCGACGGGTCCGATCCGATACGGCCATCGGGATAGCGGGCGCGGAAATCGGCGGCATCTGCGAAACCGCCCGAGGGGGCGATTGTCGGGCTCATGGCGACCGATTTGATCGCCTGGGGCAGCGCGTATTGCGTGACCGAGACTTCCGATGCGGTGGCGTGCGAACCTTCGCCGACCGGGAAAAGGGTACGGCAGGTCTCCATGACGCCGGGCAATTCCCACCAATTGCGCTGCATCAGCCGCGCCGGGCAAGGCTCGGCGTCGAGCGACCATTGCGCATAGAATTCGGCGAAGGCGGCGCTGATTGTGGTGATATTGCCGCCATGGCCGTTGAAGAAATAGATCCGCTTGAAGCCGTGGCGCAGCAGGCTCTCTGTCCAGTCATTGATGACGGCGATCATGGTCGAGGGACGCAAGGTCATCGAACCGGGAAAGCCGAGATGGTGCTGGGCGATGCCGACATTGAAGGTCGGGCCGACGAGGAAGCCGGCTTCGGCGCCAGCCTCGGCGGCGATCACTTCCGGGCAAATGGCATCGGTGCCCACCAGCCCGTTGGGACCGTGTTGTTCGGTCGAGCCAATCGGAATCACGATGCCCTTGCAGCGCTTCAGATAGGTTTCGACTTCAGGCCAGGTGGCGTGGTGGAGCAGCATGGCGAGCCCTTCGCGGCAAGAGGGAGCAGCAAGATTGGATCGCCGAGATAAACGGCCCCGGCAGCGAAGTGCAAGTGCCTGGCAGCAGCGCGGAGGTGCTAGTCCTCGCGGCGGCTTTCAGCCCGGTAGATGAAAGCGGCGCCGACGGCCATGATTGTCGCGATTGCGAGCATGAATTGCATGATTCAACCTCCCCCGGTCACGGAAGGAATCAAGCTCCGGACACGCGGCCTTGATGCCAGAAAAACCCTTCCCAACCGTAAAGGTCTGAAACATTGGGGATAGAAAATGTCTCACGGCGAATTGATTGGCTTGTGAGGTCGTCTTGGCGATGATGCTGGCCTCATTCGGGGACCATGATCGGGGACTATTCGATGCGCCTTCTCTTCTGCCTTTCCGCTGCAGCGCTGACGCTCGCAGCCTGTTCGCCAGCGACCGAAACGCCGGCGCCTGCCGCGCAACAGCCTGCGCCCATGCCTGTGGTGATCGAGGCCGCGTTGGCCGATGCGGCGCGGCCTGAGGAGGACCGGCTGCTGGATGTCAATCGGCATCCGGCCGAAGTGCTCGCCTTTGCCGGGCTGGAGCATGGCTGGCGCGTTGCCGATATCGTGCCGGGAGGCGGCTATTATGCCCGCGTGCTCTCGACCGCCGTGGGTGAGGCGGGCCATGTCTACGCGTTCAATCCGGCCTGGATCGCCGAGCGTTTCGCGGACGGCAATGCCACCTTGGGCGAACTCGCGGATTCACGCAGCAATATGACCCGCGTCGTCGACATGATCGAGAATTTCGACAGCGCGATCGACGCGCCGCTGGATGCCGCCTTCATGGTGTTGTTCTACCACGATACCGCCTATGACGGCACCGACCGGGTCGCGATGAACCAGGCGATTTACGACGCCCTGCGTCCCGGTGGTGTCTTCATCGTCATTGACCACCATGCCCCCGCCGGCTCCGGCCTGACCTTCGTCAATGATACCCACCGCATCGATGCCCATATCGTCCGTGAAGAGGTGATGGCGGCCGGTTTCATTCTGGAAGCGGAAAGCGACATGCTCGCCAATCCGGACGACGACCGGACCGGCAATGTCTTCGCGCCGGATCTGCGCCGGCACACGGACCGCTTCGTCTACCGCTTCCGCAAGCCGGGCTGAGCCGAGGCTGGTTGTCAATGAAAACGGGCGGCGCCGGTCTGGCACCGCCCGTTTTCATGTCTGCTGTAGTGGCTGCTGTCAGGCGGCGTCGAGCGCGGCCTTGAAGGCATTGAGTTCATGGTCGAGCTGGGTGGCCGACTGGTTCAGCTCCGACGAGGCGAGCATGAATTCCTCGGCGGCTGTGCTGGCGCGGCTGGCCGCCCCGTTCACATTGTCCATTTCGCGCGTCACTTCAGACGTCTCGCCGGCGGCCCGTTCGGCGAGTTCGGCAATCTCGCGCGTCGCGCTGCTCTGTTCGGTGAAGGCGCCGCGGACACTATTGGACGAGGCGCGCAGTTCTTCGATCGTCTCGGCGATCTTGCCCAGCGAGCTGGCGGCGCCGCCCGAGGCCCCGCGCATCGCCTCGATACGCCCGGCGATATCGCTGGAGGCGCGCGAGGTTTGCTCGGCCAGGGCTTTCACTTCCGACGCGACGACCGCGAAACCCTTGCCGGCTTCACCCGCGCGAGCGGCCTCGATGGTGGCGTTGAGGGCGAGCAGATTGGTCTGTTCGGCGACGGCCGCGACCAGTTGCATAATGTCCTCGATCTCCTTGGCGGCGGCCTGGAGGTCGTCGATCGAACGTCCGGCACCGACGGCTTCGGCGGCGGCGCGTTCGGAGACATTGTCGGAATTTTCCAGGATGCGGGACACTTCCGAGATCGAGGCTGATAATTCCTGCGCCGCAGCGGCGACAGACTGGACATTGGAATTGGTCTGCCCGGCGCGCTCGGCAGCGCTGCGGGCACCATCGCGCGTGGCGCCGGCATCGGTCTGAAGCTGACGGGCCAGGGAGTCGACCTGACCGGCGGCGCCCGAGACACCACTGGCGACCGTGCGCAGGGCGTTCTGGAAATTGGTCGCAAGCTCGGCCACGGCGGCCCGGCGTGTCTCAGTGTCGGTCTTGGCGGATTGTTCCGCCGCAGCGCTCTGGGCCGCCGATTGCTGCGCGGCATTGGCTTGCTCTGTGCTGGCGTCGGCTTCGGTCAGGGCCATGGAAGCCTGGGCCGTCATCCAGATCAGCGTTGCAGCCTGGCCGACAACGATCACGGCGTGGAACAGGACGCGGGTAAAGCTCGCGCCTTCCGGGAAGATGGCCCAGGGCAGGATGAAGTTGAGCGAGAGGTGGTGCACCGCAGTGACGGCCGCTGCCGCCACGATGACGCGCCAGTCCAGCAGGGCGGCAGTGGCCGCCAGGCAGGCGAAGAACAGCATGTGCATGTCGATCTGCCAGCCCGAACCGCTCATCATGTAGACGAGCGCGGCCGGCAGGGCGATCAGGCTGGCGCCTGTCGTGATCCGCGAGGACATCGAATTCGCGTCGGTTTTCCAGACGAAGACGGCCATTGCCGCGACCAGTGCGAGGAGAACCGTCCCGGGGATCAATCGATCCTGGGCCAGGAATAAGGCTGCCAGCGGGTAGAGCACGGCTCCGGCGCAAATCACCAGCGTCAGGGCGGTCTGGGCCTGGGAGCGCAATTGATCGAGACGTGTCATATCGAAAGTCCGTTGTTTGAGGGGGCGGCCGTAAAGGGTGTCGACGGGTCGCGGGGCAGAAGGCAACCGCCCAGCGCGCCCGGCGGAAGAAGGATCAGCGCGCCGGCCCGGCGCAGGGCCCGCAGCGAGCCCGCATCGGCAATCTCGACAATGCCGATATTGGAGAAGGCGCCGAAACGCACGAAGGACAAATCGGCCTGCGCTGTGGCGAGCACCACGTCGGCATGCTTCCATCCCGGTGGAAAGACCGCAGCGGCCTCGCTTCCATGCACCGGCTCGAACACGGCCAGGGCCGGCATGCCGATCACAGCCAGGCTGACCGCGATGGCGGGCAGGAATTTGAGGGGCGTGTTGGATCGGCGACGCATGGTTTCATTTCTCAACTGGAAAGAACCAGAGAGCATGCGTGTGGTTAAGAAAGCTTTTCGGTGGCCCAAGCGGTGCCCGAGGGCAGGTCTAAACCTTCACGCGACTGAAGATCAGGCTGTCGCGGACACCGATATGGGTTTCCCAGGCGGCGCGCAAACGCCCCTCGAGCTGGAAGCCAAGCGATTCGAGCAGGCGGATCGAGCCGGCATTGTCCGGGTCGGTATCGGCATAGATGCGGCGCAAGCCACGGGTCATGAAGCCATGCTCGACCACCGCCGCCGTCGCCTCGCGGGCATAGCCATGGCCTTGCTGATCGGGACGCATCATATAGCCCGTCTCGGCCGCATTATTCTTGCGGTCCATCAACACGACCCAGCCGAGCGCGTCCCGGGGCGCGTCCTTGAGCGTGAGGACGAAGGTCTCCACGCCGTCGCCGCGGATATTCCATCCGAGATAATCGCGAACCGCCTCGATGCCGGCCAGCGGGCCGCGCGACCAGTATTTCATCGTTTCCGGATCGGTCAGGGCCGGCAAGAAGGCCTCGCAATCCTCTGTCACCATCGGGCGCAAGAGCAGGCGTTCAGTCGTCAGCAGGACGGGTTCGAGACGCGGGGTTGGCGCGGTCAGGGCATCATCGGTGAGGGTGAGGCGAATCTCGTCGAACCGCTCCTCGATACAGGCCTGCATGGTCTTGAAACAGTCCCGGGAGAACCAGTCCTGGTCGGCAAAACAGGCCTTGCGCGTCGCTTCCGATGGCCACAACGCATAGGACCAGAACAGACCGTCCTCGCCTTCGTGCAGGCGCGCACCATAGGATTTGCAAGCCTGGTGGATCAGGCGCGTGCCTTCGGCCCAGGCGGCGCGGAATTCAGTCTCGCGACCGGGCTTGAGACGCCAGCGGTAGAGGATGGCGGCGGTCATTTTATTGTGTGAGTCTAGTAAATGGAATTGATGAGCCAGAAACCTTGGCTTTACATCCATGTTTCGCCAACAACATTTCGGCAGATCGTATTCGGCGCCCCTGTTGTGGGTGTGGGCCCACCACCACACGTCGAAGTAGCTTGCACGTCTTGCCCGCAAGGATTCTCAGATACGGAGTCAACGTTCCTCCACGGTTGTAAAAATTGACGAAACTCGAACCCTCATCAAGCGGTTTCATGTGAAAGGAACCGACACGCCATTCATTTTCTTCAGAAAAGTGCAAATTTTTGTATTGCAAACATGATTTCATAACTTGAAGGGCGACTTGAATACCTGCCAACCCTATTACTGACCTCTTATCGTTTAAATTAAATGGCCCCATATCAAATAAATTCTTGTCCAATATTGACTGACGTTGAGATATCGACGCTGTTTTGTAGAAAGATTTTTGCAATTCACGTTCGATTTTAGTGTTGTCTACGTATTTGACGTCAGTTGTAAATGAAAACGATTCCGTTTCTGATAGGCCCTGCAGTTTGTTAATAATTTCATCTTTAAAAAATTCAAGTGCATAGCCGCCATCATTGGAATATCCGCGCCATTGACTTAGTAATCCGTTATAATATTGATACATATTTTGTATTTTACAAAAACTTGTGAGATAAGCATTTAGAAATTGATCTGGGTTTCTGACGATCCCCAACTGTAAAATCTGCCAGTTCGTTTGACTTAGTGTTACAATGATTTTGCCGTCTTTTTCTTCGATCAAATTGTCGGAATCTGCCTCAACATCACTGTTCAGTGAAAGCCTTGAAATAGCATCCAAATACGATCTCAACTCACTCGAGTCGTTGGTGTACTCAAAGTGAGTGGCCCTCAGATGGTCGCCCTCAATGATGCCAAGAAATCCAGCGCCATTGGTGAAGTGAAGCACTCTGTCGCTGAGCTTCTTCATAGCTGACTAACCTTCCGCCAGCCGCTGTTTCTTCAATTCGCTCGCCTTCACCTTTTTGCTTTCCGACCGCAATTGTCCGCAGGCGGCGAAGATATCGCGGCCGCGCGGGGTGCGGATCGGGGAGGCATAGCCGGCCTTGTTGACGAGGTCGGCGAAGGCCACGATTTGCGGCCAGTCCGAGCATTCATAGGGGCTGTTGGGCCAGGGATTGAAAGGGATGAGATTGATCTTGGCCGGCACGCCCTTGAGCAGTTTCACCAGGGCGCGCGCTTCGGCGAGGCTGTCATTGACGCCCTTCAGCATCACGTATTCGAAGGTGATGCGGCGTGAATTATTGAGGCCCGGATAGGCGCGGATCGCGTCCATCAGCGCTTTGAGCGGGTATTTCTTGTTCAGTGGCACCAGCTCGTCGCGCAGTGCGTCATTGGTGGCGTGAAGCGAGATCGCCAGCATGGTGTTGGTGCGGGTGCCAAGCTCGGCAATTTTCGGCACCACGCCCGAGGTCGACACCGTGATCCGGCGGCGGCCGATGGCCATGCCTTCGGGATCGGAGATGGTGTCGATCGAATCGGAGACATGGTCGAGATTATACAAGGGCTCGCCCATGCCCATGAAGACGATATTGGTGACCTTGCGATCATCATTCGAGCTCGGCCATTCGGCCAGGTCATCGCGCGCGATCATCACCTGGGCAACGATTTCGGCGGCGGTGAGATTGCGCACCAGGGCCTGGGTCCCGGTATGGCAGAAGGTGCAATTGAGCGTGCAGCCAACCTGGCTCGATACGCATAGCGCGCCTGAGCGGGCGACATCGGGAATGAAGACGGTTTCGCATTCGACGCCGGGCGCCAGCTCGATCAGGTATTTGCGGGTGCCATCGGTGGAGACAAGCCGCTCGAGTATTCGCGGCCGGTCGAGTGTGTAGTGGGCCGCAAGACGTGCGCGCGTCTCCTTGTCGATATTCGTCATCTCGTCGAAGGACGTGCTGCCGTAATGATAGATCCAGCCAAACAGCTGGTTGGCGCGCATCTTGGCCTTGCGCTCCTCGACACCGCAGGCGAGCGCCGCCTCGCGCAATTGCGCGCGCCCCATTCCGGCCAGTGACGGCAGGGCGTGGGGCGTGGACTCGTCGATGCGCGGGGCATTGACGTTGGCGGCTGCGATGTTCAGCGCGTGGCTCATGATCTTGGATGGACCGTTCAAGTGTTCGGAAGCCGCGCGCAATATCACAAAAGCGTGGCGTGGCCTAATCGTAACGGACTGCCGGCGAAGCTAGCCGCAAAGGCTGGAAACGCGTTGCAGCGCGGCGGTGATGCCGCTGAGCGAGAACTCATAGGCGGTGGCGATGCCGTCACTCGTCGTGCCAGTCACCCGCATGGTGGAGCCGCGGCGCATTTCCCGGACCAGGGAAGGCTCATCGCGCAGATTGTCGAGAAAGGCCTCCTGTCCGTCGACAAACATGTCGAAACGGCTCGATCCGACCCGGATCTGTGGCGGGCTGATGGGGCGCAGATCATAGCCGACCAGCAGGTTGGGCTGTTCTTCGACCGAGCCGGATTGCCAGGACGATACGAGGAAATAGACATTGCCATGGTCATGGGCGAGCGGCGTGGAATCGCGTGGCCGGCTGAGCGTATAGCAGACAAGTCCGTCATCGGTTGAGCGGGTAAAGACCCGCCAATCGCTATACTCGCCGCGAAATTCCGGTTCGCTCTGGGCCATAGCCGGCGCGCCGAGGCCGAAGATCAGTACAAGAGCAGTCAGACAGCGTCGGATGGTCACGGCAAACACCTCACCAGGCAAAAAACAAGAATATGCGCACCCTGATGGCGGTATGATGGCGAGGGTTAAGTCCGCGCTAAGATTTGGCAGATGACGCAAAATTTACCGGGGGAATTGCGTCGCGGCGCTAGTCGACATCAACCGTAATCCTGCCATCGGCATGGACGACTGCGCGTTTCATGCCGGGGGAGTTGAAGGGCTGGGCGATATTGCCATGCCGGTCGACGGCGATCAGGCCGCCTTCGCCGCCGAGCGCGCCAACCTCATCGATCGAAGCCTGACAGGCGGCGGCAAGATCCAGCCCGCCATAGGCCATCCGCGCCGCCACATCCTTGGCGGTCGCCGTGCGCAGAAAGTATTCGCCCTGGCCGGTGCAGGAAATCGCCACCTGGCTGTCGGCCCAGGTGCCCGATCCGATCACCGGGCAATCGCCGATGCGGCCTTCCATCTTGTTCAAAGTGCCGCCAGTCGACGTGGCGGCAACCAGATTGCCGGCGCGGTCGAGTGCGACGCAGCCGACCGTGCCCGTCGCCATGGCGCGATCATCAGGGGCTGCGGCGGGCGTGTAGTAATCATTGACGCTGTCAACGCGCTCCAGATTGAGTTGCATCCCGAAGGCGTCGGCGCCGCGCCCCGCCAGCATGACATGCGGCGTGGTCTCCATGACGGCTCGCGCCGCGTGGATCGGACTGACAAAGCCGGTCAGCGCTGCCACAGCGCCGGCCTTGCGGTCGTGACCGGTCATGATCGCAGCGTCGAGCTCATAGCGCCCGGCCTTGTTTGGCGAGGCCCCCTTGCCCGCGACATAAAGGCCGGAGGCCTCAAGCTGGCGGACGATTTCCGTCACGGTGTCGAGCGCGGTCTCGCCGGAAGCGAGCATGGATTTGCCCAGCTCGGCCAGTTTGCGCATGTGGGCGATCTGTTCCGGATAGCCGTGGTCGGCGAGGACGCCGGCTCCACCGTGAAGGACAAGAGCATAGGTGCCGGTCATGTCGATAGTCTCCAGGCGGTGTCAGGGCAAATTCGGAACCCGCTTTATCACTCGCCGGGGCGAGGGAGAAGGCGGCAATGCGGCACGCTGCCCCGCTTGCGGACACTGCGCGTTTTCGCTACGCCCGTCCGCAGAGAACTTGTTCGGCGATGTGCCAATCCATGCAGGGGAATGAACTGATGAAAATTGACGCTTCAATCGCAGCCATCGTCACCGGTGGCGCTTCCGGTCTGGGCGAAGGTTCGGCCCGCCGCCTTGCCGCCGATGGTGCCAAGGTCGCCATTTTCGACATGAATGCCGAGCGCGGCGAAATGGTTGCCAAGGAGATTGGCGGTGTATTCTGCCAGGTCAATGTCGCCGATGAAGCCAGCGTCGATGCCGGTTTTGCCAAGGCGCGCGCGGCCCATGGCCAGGAACGTGTGTTCGTCAATTGCGCCGGTATTGGCTGGGCCGAGAAGACGGCACGCCGGTCTTCCTCGACCGGCGAGATCGCGGCGCACAGCTTTGCCGGTTTCTCCAAGGTGATCTCGATCAATCTGATCGGTTCCTTCATCTGTGCTGCCAAATCGGCCGCCGGCATGATGTCGCTCGACCCCAATGGTGGCTCGGGCCGCGGCGTGATTATCAATACCGCATCGGTCGCAGCCCAGGACGGTCAGATCGGCCAGGTTGCCTACGCGGCATCCAAGGGCGGGATTTACGGCATGACCCTGCCGATGGCGCGCGATCTGGCGCGCGAGGGTATCCGCGTCAACACGATCCTGCCGGGTTTCTTCGAGACCCCGATCTACCAGCAAATGCCGCCGGAAGTGAAAGTGAGCCTCGCGTCGCATCTGCAATTCCCGCAGCGCTTCGGCACGCCGGCCGAGTATGCCGATCTCGTCGCCTTCATGGTCACCAGCGACTACATCAATGCCGAGTGCGTCCGCCTGGATGCCGGCGCGCGCATGCCGCCAAAATAGGCGTCCTCACACGGTGAACTGAAAGGGGCCGGGTTTCGATCCGGCCCTTTTTATGCCCGAACGCGCGCGACAATACTCCTGCAACTCATTTGCAATACGGCTGGACAGGCGGCTCAATGCTCTGTAATTGCGGATCAGTCGCAATGATAGAGCGTTTAGGGGTCTCATGCGTATCGCACTTCTCTCGGCCACCGCGCTGGCCGCCGTCACGACATCCGCCTGGGCCCAGGCGCCTGCTTCCAGCAATATCCACGCCGAAGTGATTTCGGTCATTGGCCTTGGCGGCGACCCCAATTCCATTCCCGGCTCGGCCGACCTGCTTGATGCCGAAGACCTCGCCGTCCATGATTATGCCGACATCACCCGGCTCTTGCGGACCGTCGCCGGGGTGAATTTCCAGGAAGAGGATGGTTACGGCCTGCGCCCGAATATCGGCATGCGCGGCACCGGTCTCGACCGCTCTGACAAGATTACCCTGATGGAGGATGGCGTCCTGATCGCGCCGGCGCCCTATTCCGCGCCGGCGGCCTATTATTTTCCCCATGCCGGCCGCATGGCGGGTGTTGAAGTGATCAAGGGCGCGGCTGGCGTTCGCTATGGCCCGCGCACCCAGGGCGGCTCGCTCAATCTGTTCTCGACCCCGGTTCCCGACGCGTTTTCGGGCGCATTGGACCTGTGGGCCGGTGATGAGGGCATTCGTCGCGCCCATGGCTTCGCCGGCGGCATGACCGAGCTGGACGATGGCGTCCGCATTGGTGGCCTGCTCGAAGCCTATCTGGACAGCGCTGACGGATTCAAGACGATCGATGGCTTCGAGTCGGGTTCGACCGGATATGAAATCGAGGACTATGTCGGCAAATTGCGTCTGGAATTCTCGACCGGCGGCATCGACCACATGTTCGAACTGAAGGGCCAGGCCTCCGATGAGGTCTCCGACGAGACCTATCTCGGCCTGACCGAGGCGGACTTTGCCGCGGACCCGTTCCGCCGCTATGCCGGTAGCCAGCTCGACCAGATGAATGCCGATCACAGCGAGCTGTCGCTGCGCTATCGCGCCGATTTTTCCAACGGGCTGGAAGTGTCGGCAGTTGTCTATTCAACCCACTTCGGCCGCGACTGGTTCAAGCTGGACAATATCGACCCGGACGGGGCGGGTGCGGCCGGCTCGGTCTCGATCTCGGCCCTGCTCGCAGACCCGGCCGCCCATTCCGATTCCCTCGACATCATTTTCGGCGGTGCCGGTCTCGTCTCGGCCGATAATGCGTTGACCGTCAAACACAATAATCGCGACTATTCGGCCGAGGGCATCCAGCTCGAGCTGGCTGGCGATCTGACGCTGGGGCGGACCGATCATGCCTGGCGGGTCGGGGTGCGCGCGCATCGCGATGACATGGATCGCTTCCAGTGGGTCGAACGCTTCCGCATGGATGACGGTGTCATGGTGCAGACAAGCGTCGATGTGCCGGGCTCCGATTCCAACCGGATCGAAAGTGCCGAAGCCACCGCCTTCTTCATCCAGGACGAAATCAGTTTCGGCAATTGGATGCTGACGCCCGGCCTGCGCTATGAGCGTGTCGAGCTGCGGCGTGAGGATTTCGGCAAGACCGACCCGGACCGCACCGGCGCCAATTTGACCGTGCGGACCAATACGGTCGATGCGCTGATCCCGGGATTGGGTGTGCGCTATGATTTCAACGAGAGCCTGTCTGTATTCGGCGGCGTTCATCGCGGCTTTGCACCGCCGGCACCGGGCACGACCAACCAGGAGCCCGAAGACGCCCGCAATTGGGAAATTGGCGCGCGATATGGCCGCGAAAACTGGCAGGTCGAAGCGGTCGGCTTCTTCAATGCCTATGACAATCTCATCGGCAGCTGCACCAATTCCACCGGCGGTGGCTGCACGATCGGCGATCAGTTCGATGGCGGTGAAGTCGATGTCCGCGGCCTGGAACTGACGGGTCGTGCCGATCTCGCGCCGCTTCTGGGACTGGGTATCTCGGTGCCGGTGCGCGCGGCCTATACCTGGACCGAGGCTGAATTCCAGACCGGTTTCAGCTCGGATTATGAGCCCTGGGGCGTCGTGGTGTCCGGTGATCTGGTCCCCTACATCCCGGAACAGCAATTCTTCGCCGCCATCGGTATTGATGCCGGACGTTTCGGCGGCGAATTGGCAATGTCCTGGGTTGATGAAGTGCGCACGACGGCCGGCCAGGGCGCTATCGCAGCTACCGATCGCATCGAGGCCCACACCGTTGCGGATCTTTCAGCCTGGTATGCCGTCAGCGAGCAGGTGCGCGCCCGCCTCTCGGTCCGAAACCTGACCGACGAAGTCTATGCGGTAGCCCGTCAGCCGGCCGGATTGCGCCCCGGGGCGCCCCGTGCCGTACTGCTGGGCCTGTCCGTCAGCTTCTGACGCCGTTCAGTCCGCGGTGGGCCGCTGGATGCTCGGTCCGAGATTGGTCATCACGGCGCGGGCGTCGAAGGCATTCATGTCATCAGGCTTGGCGCCCCGCCCGAGCACGATTTCGGCGCTCGCTTCATAGCGGGTGATCTCGCGGTAATTGGTGTCATTCCAGAACGGGTCTGCCGCACCGCGCCAGCCCCAGCGTGGATGGAAATAGCTATAGTGCAGGCCGAATCCAGGCCGGTAGAATGGGTCCGGGCGGGAGCCGATGATCCGCGATTCCACATCGGTTGCCCGTTGCGCGACGAGGAAGTGATCATAGCCGTTCTCCAGAGTGAGTTCGGCGGCGCGGTACAGGAAATAGGTCTCGACCGTTTCGCGATCGGTCAGGGAATTGCCGCTGAATGAGACCCGGAAGCGATTGGATTCAATCTGGCTTTCCTGGAAGCCCCATTGGGTTTGGCCGGCGGCCTGGTAGGGCGTCGGTGTGGCGCATGCGGCGAGCAGGGAAAGTCCGGCGAGGCAGAGAAAGCGTTTCATGATTCTATCCTTGGTCTGTTTCCCGATCGAGATTCATCAACTATGACGATGCCCCATAGATTTGAAAGAGCCGTGTTGAAATTCTTGCCCGGGGCCGCTGCCGTCAGGCCGTGGGGGTGTCGCAATAATCCGCTTCCTTGTAGCAGGTTCGGCGGGCATTCGGTAGCTGCAGCCTGTGAGCTGCCTCTGCCAGCGGCGTCAGTCGCGTCCGCGAGATCGCTCGATAGCGCTGCCGAACCGATCGCCGGAACCGGCTTGTCGCGCGACCTCGATGATGCGGCCAGCCAATGCCTTCTTTGCGACGCCGGGAATGGCGCTATGGCAGGTCCAGCTCAAGGATGACGGTCGCCGGGCGGGGCGTCTCGGGGGCAGAGCCGTCCTCGGGGAAAAGCGGCCAGGCTGCGTTCGCCACCAGCCAGCCGCGGCCATCAGCCAGGTCAATCAGCGTCGGTTCGGTCTCGCCGGCCATGTCGCGATGACCGCGCAGCAGGATATCGATATGGGCGACGGCATGGCCTGTCGCATCGAGGTCGATCGCCATCACCTGATGTGGGGTAACCCCGTTGCGCACGGCGATCAGCCGACCGTCGCGCGTGTTGAGGAACCCATCAATGCCGATCAGGCTTTCATCGCCGGCGCGGACCAGCGAGACGCTGTGATCGCCCAGATCGATGCGCCATATCCCCATCGCATAATCGGCGACGTATAGCGCGCCATGCGCCAGGGCGAGGCCCTGCAGGCTGACGAAGCGCGGGTCCTCGACCAGCAGTTCAAGCTGGCTGGAAATCGAGTTGAGGACATAGATGCGCGGGGCGTCGGCATCGGAAACATAGACAATGCCGTCGCGGACGACGAAGTCGGCGAGCCGGCGGGCACCATCCATTTCGAACCGGCGATAGAGGTCGCCCGTCATCATGTCGAAGGCAAACAGGGCCGTGCCCGCTTCCTCACCGGCCTCGAGCGGGGTCTGCGGCACGACGCCGGACGCGGCCCAGACCATGCGGTTTCGATCATCAACGGCGATGCCGAACACCGACCACAGCCCGTCCTCGCGGTCGGCGAAGACCACCGGGTCATTTGGCGCGAAGGGCTCAAGCATGAGAATTTCGCGGTTGGCGACCGAGGACAGGAAAATGCGGTCAGTCTCGATATCGACGGCAACCCCTTCGATCAGTGCGTCGGGCCGGTCAATGCGGGCGGCGCGTTCGGCATGACCGGTGGCGGTCATATTGTCGGCCAGGCGCGCCTGGACGTCCGAGAGGCGGCCGGAATCGGCGGCGTTGAGGGCCGCGAAGTCATTCCCCGCGTCAAAGCCGAGGCCGGCATCGGCCATGCGTTCGAGCACGGCAAGCGCATCGCCGGGCCGTTCGGCGTTGATCGCGACACGGTAGAGGCCGCGCAAGATGGCCGGATGGCCGGGTTTGAGGTCGAGCGCCGCTTCCAGCATGCGCCGGGCGCTCTCGTAATCGCCGGAGCGCAGGGCGCTATTGGCGCCGCCGAATAATTCCATGGCAATGCTCTGCGGCGTCGGCAGAGTTGAAGCCGGACCTTCGGCGCTGCCCTGTCCAAGCGCCGGCAGGGTGATCAGGACCGTCAGGCCCGCCGCCGCCAGCAGGCTTCGCATGGTGAGAGTTTTGCCCATAATCACGCTTTCTATACATTGCCGCCTCGCGTTACGGGCCGGCTGGATGCTTGATAATATTGATTTTATTCTGGCCAGAAAGTTACTTTTGCGACAGTCCCGTCAGTGCCAGGGCTCGAGTTCGATCTCGCCGTCGTCCTCGACCGGGCCGGTGAGAATGACATGACCGTCGCTCTCGCGCCATTCGACAAATAGCTCGCCGCCATCGGCGGTTATCGTAGCGCTTCGCCCGGCCAGCCCCCGGCGGTGTGCCGCGACGAGCGCAGCGCAGGCCCCCGTTCCGCAGGCGGGGGTCAGTCCGGCACCGCGCTCCCAGACCCGCAGACGGATATGAGCCGGGTCGTGGATCTGGGCGAATCCGGCATTGACCCGCTCCGGGAATACCGGATCGAGTTCAACCTCGCGGCCCAGGCGCGCCACCGGCAAACTTTCCAGATCGCGCACGAAGAAGACCGCGTGGGGATTGCCCATATTGACGGCTCCGGGGTTCTCGACGCGGATACCATCAACCTCGGCGCGGAAATCCAGACTGATCGTGTTCATTGGGCGGGCCAGCGGGATGTCGCGCCAGTCCAGGCGCGGGACGCCCATATCGACACTCACCTCACCGCCGGGCTTGCGGCCGGCCAGCAGAATGCCAGCCTGTGTGTCGATGGCCACATGCTGAAGGCCTGTCGCCTCCATCATCTGCCAGGCCGCAGCGCGTGTCCCATTGCCGCAGGCGCCAACCTCGTCGCCATCCGCATTCCAGATCCGCATGAAGACATCGGCGCGATCGGAGGTTTCGAGCACAAGTAGCTGATCGAATGGCCATCGTTGGGCCCAATCGCGAATCCGGCTGGCCGCAATCCGGGTCGGCGCCGGATTTCCCCGCGCATCGACGAGGAGAAAGGCATTGCCGGCACCATTCATCAATCTTGCTCTCATCCTGCTGCGATAGCGCCGAGACGGCTTTACGTCCAGCACCAGTCCGGGCTTAACTGCGCCGCAAATCGGCAAGAAGGATTTCGGTGATGCGCTCAACAGCGAATAAATTGACGGCCATGGCAGGCGCGCTCTTGCTGGCGGCCTGCAGCCAGCCGGTCGCGGAAAGTGGAGACAGTGTGACCCCTGATAATGTGGTAACCGGCGCCGGGCGTCAGATTGTGCAGATCGATCCGGACAATGATCCGCGGGTCTGGCTGGAAGAGGTCGAGGGCGAGGCCGCCATCGAGTGGGTTGAGGGGCAAAACACACGCACCTTTGATCGTCTACAGGGCGATGAACGCTATCAAGGCATGTTTGACCAGGCCCTCGCCATCTATCAGAGCGAGGACCGGATCCCTGGCGGCGCCTTCTATGGCGGCTTTGTCTGGGGCTTTTGGCAGGACGCCGCCAATACGCATGGCCTGTGGCGCCGCACAACGATGGAAAGCTATGTCACCGACACGCCGGAATGGGATGTCATCCTCGATCTTGACGCCCTGTCGGAAACCGAAGGCCGGAATTGGGTCTGGCGCGGTGCCAATTGTCTCGCACCGGACTATGAACATTGCATGGTCACCTTGTCCGATGGCGGCTCCGATGCCGCCGTGCGCCGGGAGTTTTCGATTTCGGCCCGTGAGTTTGTCGATGGCGGCTTCGAGACGCCTGATGCCAAGGGTGGCGTGAGCTGGATTGACGCCGACACTCTTCTGGTCGGCCTGGCCACGAGTGAGGCAGACAGCACGGATTCCGGCTATCCGTCCGTCGCCTATCGCTGGGAACGCGGTGTGGCGCTGGAAGACGCGACAGAGGTTGTGCGCGGTGACCGGTCCGATGTCGGCCTGTTCACCTTCCGCGCCGAGGATTTCGACGGCACGGTCTATATGATGGCCTCCCAGGCCGTCACCTTCTACGACACCAACTGGTGGTATCTGCCTGCGGATGCGGCACCGGTTCAGCTGCCATTGCCGGCCAAATCCTCTATCCAGGATATTTTCCACGGCCAGCTGGTCTTCACAATCGAAGAAGACTGGGCACCGGTCGAGGGCGGCGCCAGCTTCGCCCAGGGTTCGCTCCTCTCCTTTGATATTGCCGAATGGGTCGCGACCGGCGAATTGCCGAGTGTGCACACGGTCTATGTGCCCCGCGCCCGACAATCACTTGGCGGTATGGGGTCGACGCGGACGGCCTTCCTGGTCGAGATCGACGAAAATGTTGTCGGTGGCCTGGAGGCCTTCCAGTTTGTGGATGGCGCCTGGACCTCGGAGACCATCCCGGTCCCGGCCAATATGACGATCACTCTGGGCAGCACCCATCGTCACGAAGACATTGCCTTCATGACTGCGGAAGGCTTTCTGACGCAGGATACCCTGTCTGTCGTCAATTCTGCGGCACTCACGGTTGAGCCGATCAAATCCATCCCCGCGCGCTTTGATGCCGAAGGTCTGGTGGTCGAGCAGCTCGAAGCCGCGTCGCCTGATGGCACCATGATCCCGTATTTCGTGGTGCGCCGCGAAGACACGGTGATGGACGGCACGACGCCAACCCTGCTCTACGCCTATGGCGGGTTCCAGGTTTCGATCCGGCCGAGCTATTCGGGCAGTCGTGGCCAGCTCTGGCTGGAAAATGGCGGCGCCTATGTCGTCGCCAATATTCGTGGCGGCGGCGAGTTTGGGCCTGCCTGGCACCAGGCCGGCCTCAAAATGGATCGCCAGCGCATCTATGATGATCTGATTGCGGTTGCTGAAGGCCTCATCGATACCGGCCTGACCAGTTCACGCCATCTCGGCGTCTATGGCGGGTCGAACGGCGGTCTGCTGACCGGTGTGATGTATACCCAGCGGCCCGATCTGTGGAATGCCGTCGTCTCGGCTGTGCCGCTGCTCGACATGCTGCGCTATCACACCCTGCTGGCGGGCAATTCCTGGATGGGCGAATATGGCGACCCGGCCGATCCGGACGAGGGCGCCTTCCTGCGCTCGATTTCGCCCTATCACAATGTCGACGCCAATGGCGAATACCCGGAAATCTATCTCTACACCTCGACCAAGGATGATCGGGTTCATCCGGGCCATGCGCGCAAAATGGCGTATCTGCTCGCTGAGCTTGGCCATCCCTATCTCTACTATGAGAACACGGCGGGCGGTCATGCCGCAGCCGCCAATCTGGAGGAATACGCCCGGCGTGATGCCCTGCTCTACACTTTCCTGATGCAAAAGCTGATGGATAGCGACGAGCCGGTTACCGATGAGGGTGCCACGCCGGAATAGTCCGTCCGGCAGGCTGAACACAAAACCCCCGGAGCCTGGCTTCGGGGGTTTTCATGTCCGGGCTCTATGGTTGGGCGCTATTGCGCGTCGCACCTGAAACTGCGCCGTTCGGCATCGGCGGCGGCGATCATCGACGGGTCTTCGACAATCTGGCGAAACAGGACCAGGCCGGTCTGCGTGGGGCTGCTCACCGAGATCGCTCCGTCCGGGACCGCGTCTGCGCCGGGCCGGTCCAGCCAGATCGCCGGGGCGCGGCCGGCATCGCGGTCGCTGAGCGTGAAGATGTTATTGGTGCGACTGTCATACAGGCTGATCGAGGCATAGCTGCCGCTCCGCGGCCAACGGGCCTGAATCAGCAAGGGCCCGTTAGACAGGTCAAACGGGCAAATGGAGTAAAGGATATCGGGGCTGGGCCTGACGACATGGCGGCTGGCCTCGGTGACGGGGGGCGCGTGCGTTGCCGTATTGGTCGCTGCTCCACCGTTTCCCAACTGCTCCATCGCGCGGGTCATGATGAAGCCGGGAATCCAGTTCAGGGTGAACCAGAATCCGAGCATGGCCGCGAGCAGGGCTGCCGTGAGCGGTATGAGCCGGCGCATCAGGACTCACCCTCGCAGGACAGGCGCTCAATCCTGGGCAGGATAGCCTGGACCGGGTCGTCACTGATCGCCGGGTCCGGTTGGTACAGGCGCAAGGTCAGGGCGAAATTGCCTGCATGGCGTGAACTCATCCAGTGGGCCGGACGCTCCGGCCGTGATGCTGCGACGGCAATATCGATCGAATTCGCAGCACTGGCGGCTGCGTGCTCTGCCGTGATGGAATGGGCGCTATCGCCATTGACGGCGAGAAAATCGTCCTCGGCGTAGAGGGTCAGGCTCCACCACCGTGTATCCGGCTGTTGATCGAAGCTGACGCGATAACTGCAGTCTTCGCGCAAGCCTTGGCCGGAATCATCGCTGGTCGCGTTGAAATACACGGTCTCCGAGCGGTTCAGAGCCAGCAATCCGCGTCGTGCAATCGCGGCCCGCACGGCCGGGCTGGCGGCGGGGTCGCCGATCAGGAGATTGGTTTTCCACGGGCCGACAGCCGTGCCGCCAAGCTCGAACGGGCCAAACACGAGCAGCACGGCCAGCAGCGCGCCGCCCGCCACGCCTGCCAAAGTCGCCAATCCGGTCTTGATCCACATGCGACGAGCCTAGCCGTGGCCTTGCGGCTTGGAAAGTGTGTCGAACCGGTGCTGTCAGACGCGCGGGGCCGCTATGCCGCGTCGGCGCGCGGCGTCATCTTGACCAGCATGGTCTGGATCAATTTCAGCTTGGCCCTGCCATCCTCTGTCTGCGCCTCACTCATCCCGCCGGCGGATTTGAGATGGCGGATTGCGCGCGCCTGTGCGTCGGATGAGCATTGGCCGGCGGGCAGGGCGCCCGCAGTTGCCAGCCTTAGCAGGCCGGTCGCCTTGTCCAGCGCCGGACGATCGCCGGCTTCGACGGCGTTGAGGATCTTGCTCTCATCGATAATCTTCATCCCGAGCTCGTCGATGGCGCTCGCCAGCTCGGCCTTCTCCCGCGACGGGTATTGCCCCTTGAGGACGCGGCGCTGGTGAACCGTGAGCGAGGCCAGCCGTTCGAGCGGTTTGTTGGGGCCGCGCAGATACCAGGACAGTGTGTTCTGTGCGCCCAGCATTCCATGCGCATAACCAGCAAGTTTCTGCTTGTTGGTCTCGCCGACAAGATTTTCTTCCAGCGCCAGCAAGCGCTCGAGTTCCTCGTTCGGATCCGCCGCGCCCTTCAGCAATTCTTCGATCGTCTCCGGATGCAGCAGCCGCGCCGAGCGCGCTGCGAACGCCTTGATCAGGGCGTCGGTAGGCAGCAGGGAATCGGGGCTCATCACGAGTTTTTGTGCCAGCTCCCGGGCCAGTTGAAGCTCGCCGGACAGGCTGGAGGGGCGCAGGCGTTTGGGTCGCTGCAATTCAGTCAGGAGGGATTGGGCGACGACAGCGCGGCAGGCATCCATCTCACCCTTGCCGATACGGGCCGTGAGGCGTTTGCAGACGCTTGGGGCGTAATTGATCGCATCGGCCCCTTGGTCGCCATCGAACAGGCAGGCCAACCGCTGGAGTGTCTCGCCCAGATCACGACAAGACCCCAGCAGGGCCGCCATCCCGGCGTCGAAGCTGATCACTTCCGCCGCATAATTGTCGATCTCGGTCAGTGCGAAATCGCGCTCCGGAGAGTCTTCACCAAGCGTTTCACCCATATCCATCAGGGCGTCGAGCTTGTTGCTATATCGCTTCGCCGACTTGAGCCGTGCGGCCATTGCGGATCGCAGCAGGTAGGCGCGCTGATCACCGGCGTGGATTTCGCTGACGATATCCTTGAACGGTTTGGAGTCAGGATATTCCGGGAGGCGCTGGGCACGGGCATCCTGGTAGATCCGGGTCAGTGCCTGCTGGATCAACTCGTTCAGCTGTTTGACATAGCCGTGGACATTTGCATCGCCATCCTTGGCACTGGCGATAGCGACTTTCTGAACCGCGTGCTGGAGATCCGTGCCGGAGGCTTCCAGCTGCTCGACCAGATCGGGCCGGTGCAGCAATTCCATCGGCAAGGCCTGCAATCGCTCGAACCAGGCGGTCAAGACGCGGCGAATTGTATCGCGGGCGTGCGGCTTGGAGAGGTCGTCCGGTGTCAGGCAGGGCAGCGTAGCGGCCCCGTTCTTGTCCTCACCCTCGGCAAATTTCTCGTCACCGAGCTCGCAGATCGGGACAGACCGGAAGGTGCGCGCTTCCTCGTCATACACTTCCTTGGTGACCCGTACGGAGCCGATCTTGTTTTGTGCAAAAATCTTGTGCGCGAGCCGGATCGCCGTTTCACGGTCGTTCTGGGCCTCGTGCAGCGTCCAGGCGGCCTTCCGATTCTTCTTCACGAAGACTTCGTAATGCGTGTCGGTAGCCATTGGTATCCCCGGAATATTCAGCGGAAGACTGCGCCAATAGGCTTAAAAGCATATGAACCCGGCGCAATCAGGCGGTTCCTGCTTGGCGTGTGGGGGCTGCCGCGTCTATCCTCCCCGCTGAACGGCAGTATTCGGCATCCGGTTCACGGTGCAATGGGCGGAGATGGCATGGCTACAATTGCGCTCGTCGATGACGACGAGAACATCATAACTTCGGTTTCGATCTTTCTCGAGGGTGAGGGATATAATGTCCGAACCTATAATGACGGTGCGTCTGCGCTCGTCGCGCTGACCGAGGATCCGCCGGATCTCGGGATTTTCGACGTCAAGATGCCGCGTATGGACGGGCTCGAATTATTGCGGCGCCTGCGGCAATCCTCGAACCTTCCCGTGATCTTCCTGACCTCGAAGGATGACGAGTTCGACGAGGCGCTTGGCCTCAATCTCGGCGCTGATGACTACATCGCCAAACCCTTCTCCCAGCGCCTGCTGGGCGAGCGGGTCAAGGCGGTCCTGCGCCGTGCCCGGCTGGCATCGGAGCCTTTGACCCTTACAGGGGGAGAGCCCGGCGATGCCAAACCGCTGGACCGCGGCAAGCTCCTCCTCGATTCGAATCGCCACGCCTGTTCCTGGGTGGGTGAGCCGGTTCGTCTGACGGTGACGGAATTCCTGATTTTGCAGGCGCTGGCCACGCGCCCCGGTTATGTGAAGAGCCGCGATAATCTGATGGACGCGGCCTATGACGACCAGGTTTACGTCGATGACCGGACAATCGACAGCCATATCAAGCGCATCCGGAAGAAGTTCCGGGAGGTGGATCAAGAATTTGATTCCATCGAGACCCTCTACGGCGTGGGTTACCGGTACAAGGAAGATTGACGTAGCCGACATGCGCGAGACTGTCAGACGCACCCGCGCCTTCCTTCGTGGCCTCGCGCCGCGGGCGTCGTCGCGTCTGGCACAGCTCATCCTGATGGCCAATTTTGTCGCCCTGGGTGTGCTGGTGGTTGGCATGCTGGCGCTGACCGAGACGCGTCGCGGCCTCGTCAATGCCAAGCTGGATTCCCTGCGGAGCCAGGGCGAATTGATCGCCAATGTGCTGGCCGAAGGGGCGTCGGACGGAATACCGGCCCCGGCCTTGCGCAATCATGATGCCCGCGCGCTATTGCGCCAGCTCTATGTTCCGGCGGAGGCGCGTGTGCTGGTCTTTGACAAGGGTGCAAGCCTGGTCGCCGACAGCCATCTCCTCGCCGATGTCTTTGAAACCTCAGAATTGCCACCGGCCGGCGCCGATCCCGCCGGTGAGGGTGAGACGAGTGACGCCCTGCCAGTGCGCCTGCTCGACGGGTTCGCGGACATCCTGCGTTCGCCTGAGGAGCGCGCAGCCCTGAATCGTGATCTTCGAGATGAAGTACGCCAGGCGATTTCCGGCGGCATTGTTGCGGGCGTCCGGCGCGAGGTCGATGGCCGGCGTGTGGTCTCGGTCTCCATTCCCATCCAGCATGTCCGGGCCGTCGTCGGTGTCGTGACAATTGAATCCTATGATCTCGACCGGCTGATTGACGCCGACCGGCAGGCCTTGCTGCCCTTCATTCTGATCGCGGCCCTGGTAACGGCGATGTCGTCGCTGGCGTTGACCGTTTTCATTGCGCGGCCGATCCGGCGCCTGGCGCGGGCGGCGCATGAGGCGCGGCGTGCCGGCGGGCGGCGGGTCAAAATGCCGGACCTTGGTGCGCGTAATGACGAGATTGGCGAACTCGGTGTCGCGCTGGCGGAGATGACCGATGCGCTCTATGACCGTCTCGATGCGATCGAGAGCTTTGCCGCCGACGTTGCCCATGAACTCAAAAACCCGCTGACTTCGATTCGCTCCGCAGCTGAAACCCTGCCGAAGGCGAAGGATGATGTTCGACGTGGCCGCTTGCTGGCTGTCATTACCGCCGATGTCGCGCGTCTGGACCGGTTGATCACGGATATCTCCCGCGCCTCCCGTGTCGATGCGGAGCTGGCGCGCGAGGACGTCGGGCCATTTGATCTGGGCGGCCTGCTGGCCAGCCTCGCCGAGGCCTATAGCGAAGCATCGTCAAGCCAGACGCCGGTGGTGTTTGAGAGCCAGGTTCGCAATAGCCGGGTGCTGGGGCGTGAAGGGCCGCTGGGGCAGGTATTCCGCAATCTGATTGATAATGCCATCACCTTCAGCCCGCCGGGCGGAAAGGTTTATGTCACCGCCATCCGCGGTCAACGAGAGCCGCGCGAAACCATGCTCATCACGGTCGATGATGACGGCCCCGGAATTCCCGAAGAAAATCTCGAAGCGGTGTTTGATCGCTTCTATACCCAACGCCCGACCGGCGCAGCCTTCGGGACGCATTCGGGCCTGGGACTGGCGATCTCACGCCAGATTATCAAGGCGCATGGCGGCCGTATCACTGCCAGCAACAGGTGTGATGTGACGGGGGCGTGCCTGGGGGCCCGTTTCACCGTCGAGCTGCCGGCGGCACCTGCTCACTGACAATCAAGCTGCTTGTGTTGCAAAAAGGCGCTTCCCCGCGGGGCCAAGCCGCGATTAGATGCTTCGCATGATAGGAGTTGTCGTCGTTAGTCATGGCCGTCTGGCCGATGAATTCGTCGCCGCCACAGAGCATGTGGTCGGGCCGATGGATGCGTTTCTTGCTGTCTGCATTGGGCCCGACGACGATATGGAAAAGCGCCGGGCTGATATCCGGCAGGCAATCGCCGATGCCGACCGTGGTGAGGGCGTGCTGGTTTTGACCGACATGTTTGGCGGCACGCCATCCAATCTGGCGATCTCATTGCTTGAAACGGGCAAGGTTGAGGTCATTGCTGGCGTCAATCTGCCGATGTTGATTAAGCTGGCCGAAGCCCGGTCGCGCGCCGATCTCGATAGCCTGGCCCGGATGGGCGAGGACGCTGGCAAACGCTATATCGCGATCGCGTCCAATGTTCTCGAAGGTTCCGGCAAGTGAGTCGGTCTCAACGGCGCGTAACCATCTGCAATAATCGCGGCTTGCATGCCCGCGCTGCTGCGAAATTCGTCGAGATGGCGCAGAGCTATGACGCGGTCATTCACGTCTCGCGCGATGGCGAGACCGTGAATGCCGACTCAATCATGGAATTGTTGATGCTGGCGGCCGGAAAAGGGTCGGAAATCGGCATTGAGGCCACGGGCGTCCAGGCTTCGGAAGTAGCCGATGCGCTGGCGGAACTGGTCGAAGCCGGGTTTCACGAGGAAGACTGAACCCCGGGCTGCCGCCACCTGCCCGTCAGTCTGATTTCTCACTTTCGACGTCGATTTCAGGGGCGCCGGGCGCAAAATCACCATTGGCAGATTCCATCATCGGATCATGATCGTCGTCGATCATGGGGTCCTCGATTGCTGGAGTCGCGACGGAATTTTCGGATCCAGCCTCTAACGGGACCTCGGCTTGCGGTGCGGTGGCCGCCAATTCTGGAGCCGGGATGGCTTCGCTCTCCAGTCCGCCAGGGATCGCGGCGGCGATCGCCGGGATCCCGGCGCTGGTCGCAGGGGCTTCAATGGGCGCTTCGACCGCTTCGATTTCTGGCTCGGCGGGTTCGGCAATGGCAGCGACGCTGCCGGTTCCGGCTGCTGCCACAGGCATTGGCGGCGGTGCGACCACGGGCATTGTACGGTCTTCATCCAGTGCTGCAGCGGTTGCTGCGGTGTTGGTGCCGGCGCGCTCGGTATCGCTGATCGCCGCAGCAGCGGCGACGGCCTCCAGGCTTGGCAGGTCTTCATCGTCGGCGTTGGTGTCTGGCGCCGGTGCGGCTTCAGAGTTTGGCGCAGCCTCGGCCATGATCACAGGGGCTGGCGACGCTTCATCATCGGCAGCTGTGGCGGCTTCCGTGTTGTCGGTACTGGATGTCTCTGCCTCTGCGGCCGCAGTCTCGGTCGCTTCAGGTTCGGAGGCTTCCGCGGCCGCTACGTCCGGCTCAGCGCTTTCTGGCCCAGCGCTTTCCGGCCCAGCGATTTCTGGCTCGGCGCTCTGTAGTTCAGAGGTTTCATCGTCTTCGCTTCCGGCGGCGACTTCCCCATTGGCGGCGCTCTGGGCGGGCTCGGCGGCGATGCTCGTCTCGGTGGTGATGTCCTCATCGGGCGCCGCGGCGGATGCGTCGCTGGTCTCATCGCCTTGCGCGACGGCTGAAGCGGCGGCGATTGCGGTCGCGGCGACGGCGGCTGCCAGTGGCTCCGGCGCTGCCGGCTCGGCGCGGGCCGGTTCGAGGGTGCGGACCCCTTCTTCAGGCGGATGACGCAAAACATATTCCGCCAGGCGTTCGACCCGGGCGTTGAAACGACCACCATCACGGATGCGGTTGATGAAGCCGCCGGTAATAAAGAGGAGCACGGCGCCGCCAGTCATCAACAGGGTTGCGTCCGGGCTGCCGAGGATCGCGCCGGATACAACGCAGAGCAAGGCCAATGCTGGCACGTAGAGCAGGCGCCAGGAGCGCGCGAAGAACGCGACCAGGGAAAGCGCCGCGACGGCGATGGCGAGACTCCATTCGGTGAGCTGCTCCATCGGTACGAAGCCCAGCGCAGCAACCGCATCGAACAATCCCGACGCCAGCGCTGTTTCCATCCGCCAGCTCGCCAGCCCGGGCATCTGGGCGCCGAGCAAGGCGAAGATATCAATCGACGGCACGCCGGCCATCATCGCGCCATTCAATTCGGTCAGGAAGCTGTGCAGTGCCGGCCATGCCGCCGCGATGGCCGTCAGGGCGAGCGCGAGAACAGACAGCCACCAGTTCAGCGTCCGTGTGACCCCGGAGCGCCCCAGAATTGTCGTCGCATCGGGGGCGGCACGCATCCAGACATTTCGGGAATGATTGATGATCGCGACAGGCCGCGAGCGCCGGTTCGGTCCTGACTGCACGCGAAGAACGGTCGCTGTATCGCCCGCAGCGAGGGCGCTTGTGCGCTCGTCCAGCCTGACATCGTGAACGACGCCATCGCCGTCAGTGACACGGCCAGTGCCAGCGTCGGAACTGGAAACCTCACCGGACACGGTGATAAAATCGATCCGGCGTGAACCAAAGGACTGCCCGGCATGAGCGGTTGGCAATTGCGACATAACTCAACGCACCTTGTAAAACACTTGGCGGACAGGGCTTTGTGCCAATCCGGGCCAATCAGCGGTAATTTCTGATTAATCTTACAAGTTCGGTGCCGGAAATAGAACCTGTCTTGTGATGAAGTTTATATAAGCCGTGATCCGGGCCGGGTCCGTCGTCTGGCAAAGCGGCGGGCAGGCCGCTGCGCGTGGTAATTGCGCCCGCGAGGGTGCGCGCTAGCTTGGCGCTCATGATGCGCTGTTTCCTGGCTCTGTTTTGCCTCTCCCTCACCGCCTGTTCCTCCCTGCCCGGAGGACTGGCGCCGCTATCGGCTCAGCGCGGCGTCTTCCGGCCCGTTGATACCTATCCAACACCGCCCAATGTCGACCTCATGATCGGCCCGACGGATTGCCGTGGGTCGACCCTGGCAGCGCTCGAGGCGCCGACCCCTGCCTATCCCGGCGGGCCCTATTCGCGTGGCCGTCAGGGCTGGGTCGTGGTTCGTTTCCATGTCTATTCCGACGGCAGTGTTCATCGGGCCCGGGTGGCGCGAGCCGTGCCCGACGGGCCATTCAACCGCGCCGCGACACGCGCCGTCTCGAACTGGCGTTTCCGGCCACTCGACGGGGTTGAAGTGCTGGAAAACTGCGTCGTGATGTTCGAATTCCGTGCTGGCGAAGTCCAGATTCGCTGATCAATACCGGTACTCGCCGAGGCGCGCTTTCCCCCGGTATTTTGAGTTTGTGCACGGATAATGTTCGCGATTTCGCGTGGATCAAATAAGTTATTAAGAGTTTTGCGGTGGCAGGCATCGCCGCCGAGTCCCCGCATCGTTATCATACTGATTCGTGCGGACCTCGAGATACGGGGGTGAGATCCGCCACAGGGCGAAATTGATGACCGGACAGACCTTCCAGATCGTGACCCTGATCGTCACACTCGGCGCCGTGGCGTTTGCCTTCGCAACAGGGATGTGGGCCTACCGGCTGACGGCGGGCGCGCGTGCTGCACAGACATTATGGCGCCGTCGCACCTCCGACCTGGAAGACAAGATTGCCCGCGCTGACAGCGTATTCGGGGCCCATCCGGGCCTGGTGCTGGTCTGGGATGAGCCACCTTTCGACGAGTCCGACACAGGCTGGGGCCATCCGCGCATTTTTGGCTCGCCGGTGGCGCTGGCATCACTTCTGCGCTTTGCCGAAGCCAGTGACGGGCCTGATCCGGCCAGCACACTGATGGAAGGTCTCGCCGATTATGAAGCGCGCTCAGCCGGCGGTGGCGAGACCACATTGCGGCTTCGCTTCCAGGAGCTGATGCAGCAGGGCAGTCCTTTCTCCCTGACCATTTTGGGCCCGGGCGGGCGTTTTCTGGAAGTCGATGGCCGTGCGGCAGGGACGCAACTGGTCGTCTGGCTTTCGGATTCCACGATCCGTGGCCTGGAGGAATCCGGCGCGCGTGGCCGGGTTGAGGAGGCGCAACGTCTCGTCAGCAAGGATCCGATGGCCTTCCTCGACATGCTCGGCCGTGCCCCTTTCCCGGCCTGGCGCATGAATGCGACCGGCCGGCTGGAATGGGCCAATCAGGCCTATGTGAACGCAGTCGATGCCGAGACGATTGACGAGGTTCTTCAAAAACAGACCACGCTCGATGCGGCGATGGCCGAACAGGCCGGCAAGGCGACCGCGAAGGCCGATGTTGTCGGCGATACACGCGTGATTGTTGTCGGCGGCCGGCGGCGGGCAATGCAATTCCTTGTTTTCCCGGTTTCTGGAGGCGCAGCCGGCTTTGCGCTCGACGTCACCGAAGGCGAGGATGCGAAGAGTGACCTGTCGCGGTTCCGGCGCGCTCATGATGAAACCCTGAACCATATGGCCGAAGCCGTGGTCGTGTTCGATCGTTCAAAACGGACATCCTTCCACAACACGGCTTTTTCGAAATTGTTCAAGCTCGACGAAGCGTGGCTCAATGACCGTCCCGGGCACGGTCAATTGCTGGACCGTATGCGCGAAAAGCGCCTGCTCCCGGAACAGGCTGATTTCGCGGAGTGGAAGGCCAATGAGCTGGCTCGCTACGAGCTCGCCCCGGGCGATGAAACGCCGGACGAGCTGTGGCCGGTTCCAGATGGGCGTACCTTGCGCGTCGCCCGCCAGCGTCACCCGCTCGGTGGCCTGATGTTGATTTTCGAGGACAAGACCGACGAGTTGGCCTTGCGGGCCCGCTACAACACCTTGATCAATGTCCAGCGTGCAACGCTCGACAAATTGCATGAGGCCGTCGCTGTGTTTGGCGCCAATGGGCGTTTGCAGCTCAACAATAATGCCTTCGAGCAATTATGGGGTTTCGATGCTGATGAGCTCGACGGGCAGCCCGACTTCGAGACTGTCGCCGAGACCTGTGCGGCCCTGTTTGCTGACGACCGGGTGTGGAATGAGATCCGCGGCCGGGTCACGGACCCAAGCCCGCAGGCGCGCAAACAGGTCACGGGTGAAATGCATCGCTCGGATGATCGTGTGCTGACCTATCTGACCCGGCCCCTGCCCGATGGCGCGACCCTGATCTGTTGGGATGACGTCACTGACAGCCGCCGGATCGAAGAGGCTCTGCGTGAGCGCGCCGAGGCGCTGGAAACCTCCGAGCGCATCAAGACCGAATTCGTCGAGCATGTGAGCTATCAATTGCGTACGCCTCTGACGACGATTGGCGGCTATGCCGATCTGCTGGCCCAGGGCTTTGCCGGCGAGCTGACTGACCGCCAGAAAGAACCAATGGCGGCGATCCAGTCGGCCTCGTCCCACCTGGCCAAGCTGATCGATGATATTCTTGATGTGGCCGCGATTGACGCCGGCCAGCTCGAGCTCGATCTCGGTGATGTCAATCTTGAGGACGTGGTCCGCGAAGCGGCCGAACTGGTCGCGGCCCGCGCTGATCATAATTCAGTCAAGCTGGATGTCCGCATCGAGGGCGATATCGGCCTGCTGCGCGCAGACCGCAACCGGCTCAAACAGGTGGCGATGAACCTTTTGTCCAATGCGCTGCGCCATGTGCAACCCGGCGGCGGCATTACGATTGGTGCCCGCCGGGAAAGCGATCAGCTCACCCTGTGGGTCAATGATAATGGCGAGGGGATCGCACCGGACAAGCAGGCCACTGTGTTCGATCGCTTCGCCCGCGGCGAGCGTGGCGGTGCCGGTCTGGGTCTGGCGCTGGTGAAGGATATCGCCCTGCTGCATGGCGGCTGGGTCGAGCTGAAATCAGAACCCGGCAAGGGCACGCTGGTCGCCTGCCATCTGCCGGCCGAGGCCCGTAGCCGGGCAACACCCAACGAGCTCGACCTCACCGGCGTCGCAAATGAGGACGACCGGGTGAGCTCGCAGAACTAGCGCGGCGGCCCGATCGGGCCGCCAACCGGTTAGCCCTGGTGTTTCGGCATCCGGACGATCAGCCCGTCCAGTTCTTCAGTGACCTTGATCTGGCAGGACAGGCGCGAGGTTTCGGTGACGCCGTCGGCGAAGTCGAGCATGGAGTCTTCCATCGCTTCGCGTGAACCGGTTTTGTCGAACCAGGCCTGGTCGACAAAGACATGGCAGGTGGCGCAGGCACAGGCCCCGCCGCAATCGGCATCAATGCCGGGAACCATGTTGCGGACCGCGCCCTCCATGACGGTCAACCCAGTGGCGACCTCAATGCTGTGCTCGGTTCCGTTGTGCTCGATATAGGTAATCTTGGCCATGCGACGCTCCGGTTCTATGGGTTGGAAATGAACAGCGTTCACTGCGATGTCAAGATTCAGCTTCACCGCTTGCCGTCGCTGCCGCGCTTCGTTAAGCGCGAGGCATGAGCCATTCGCGCCACCTCCCGCTGACTGATCTCGCCGATACTACGGCGCTGGGCGATCGTCTCGCCGGCTTGCTGGTGGCGGGCGATATCGTCTGTCTGTCTGGCGATCTCGGGGCCGGAAAGACGACCCTGGCGCGCCAGGTGATCGCCAATATGTGCGGCGTCGACGATGCCCCGAGCCCGACCTACACCATTGTCCAGGTCTATGAGACCGGCGCTTCCGTCGCGCTCTGGCATGTTGATCTCTACCGCATCGAAGAGCCGGGCGAACTGGAACAGCTCGGGCTGGATGACGCCTTCGATGATGCCATCACACTGATTGAATGGCCGGAACGGCTTGAAGACAGCCTCCCCGGCGACCGGCTGGAAATTTCCATAGCCATCACCGGCGCGGGCGTGGACACTGTCCGGGAAGCCCGGATAACAGGGTTTGGAAGCTGGGAGAGCCGCGTTGATGAATTCTGACCGCGCCACTGCGCGCGCAGCCTTTCTTGACCGGGCCGGATGGGCCGGCGCCGAGATTGCGCCGCTGCCCGGCGATGCCTCCACTCGACAATATTTTCGCCTGTCCAGGCAGGGAGAGCCGGCAATGCTGATGGATGCACCGGCGCGCGCTGAAGCGCCGACCTGTCCGCAAGGCGCCACGCCGGAGCAGCGCGCCGCATTGGGATATAACGCCCAGGCCCGGCTGGCCGGTTCCAATCCGACGGCCTTCGCCGGGCTGGCGAGCGCGCTGGTCGAACGCGGCTTTTCCGCCCCGCGCATCCTGGCCAGCGACCCCGACCAGGGATTTCTCCTGCTCGAGGACCTGGGCGATGCACTCTATGCCCGCCTCTTGCCTGGCCAGATGCATGAAGGCCGTTTGTATTCCGAAGCGGTCGACGCGCTGGCCGCGATCTACCGCGCGTCCTTCTCCGACCGGGTCACACTGGACGGCCAGGAATGGCCACTTCTGCCTTATGACGCTGTCGCTTTGGCGGCCGAAGCCGATCTTTTCCTCGACTGGTTCGCTGCACAACATGCCGGCCTGACGATCAGCGAGAGCGCCCGCGCGGATTGGGGGCAGATCTGGGAACAGGCTTTCCGGCGGCTGGACAGCTGCGCGCCGGGCCTCGTGCTGCGTGATTTCCATGCCGAGAACCTGATCCACCTGCCCGAGCGCGAAGGCCATGCCCGCGTTGGCCTGCTCGATTTCCAGGATGCCCTGATCGGCCATCCCGCCTATGATCTCGTCTCGCTGATCGAAGATGCGCGCCGCAGTGTTGATCACAATCTGGCGATCCCCCTGAAGGCCCGCTTCGTCGAGAAGGCCGGGATTGAGGATGCGGCTGGCTTTGACGCGGCCTATGCGGTGCTCGGTGCGCAGCGCAATGCGAAAATTCTCGGTATTTTCGTGCGCCTCGCAAAGCGCGACGGCAAGCAGCGCTATCTCGACCTGTTGCCACGCGTTGCCCGCCATTATGTGTCCAACCTGCAGCACCCGGCCCTGATGCCCTTGCTGATGTGGACCAAGACGCATGCGCCGTCAGTCTTTGCGGAAGCCCACAAATGACGCGGATCTCGACGGGTATGGCGCTGGCCGCCGGGTTGGGAACGAGGATGCGGCCGCTCACCAATGACCGGCCCAAGGCACTGGTCGAAGTTGGCGGCAAGGTCTTGCTCGATTGGGCGCTGGAACGGTTCGAGGCAGCGGGTGTGCAGCGGACCATCATCAATGTGCACCATTTTGCGGATGCGATGGAGGCTCATATCCAGGCCCACCCGCGCAATGAAAGCCTGACAATCTCCGACGAGCGCGATTGCGTGCTGGAAACCGGCGGCGGTGTCGTCAAGGCGTTGCCGTTGCTGGGTGATGATCCGGTCTTCATCTCCAATATCGACGCCATCTGGGTAGATGGGCCGGAGCCCGAGCTCGACCGGATGCGCGACGTCTGGGATGCGGAGCGGATGGATGTCCTGCTCTTGCTGGCGCCGATGCAGGCCGTGCTCGGTTTCGACGGAGCGGGCGACTTCTTCCTCGGCGATGACGGCCGCGTTGCCTGGCGCGGCGAGGCGGCGACGGCGCCGTTCGCCTATGCTGGCGTCCAGATCATGAAGCCATCAATCATGGCGGGCCGGAGTGAGGCGCGCTTCTCGATGACCGAAATCTGGCGCGATCTGGTGCCCCGGGGCCGCGTCTTCGGTCTGCCCATGCAAAGTTTCTGGATGCATGTCGGTGACCCGCAAGCGGTCGCCGCGGCCGAGGCGCGTCTGGCGAGGTGAGCGAGAGCCTGTTCGATACGCCGGCTCCGCGCCTCTTCACCCTGCCGCCCCAGGCCGACTTCCTGCGATCCATCGCCCGCCGCCTGCGGCTTGAATTCAATGTCGAGACCCATCCCGACGCCTTGACCCGTGTCCTGATCCTGACCCCGACCCGGCGCGCCGCCAAGGCTCTGGGAGACGCCTTCGCGGAGGAGGCGGGCAATGGGGTTGCCCTGCTGCCGATGATCCGTCCGCTCGGTGATATTGATGTCGACGACCCTCCGTTTGAACCGGGCGAACTGGCCGGCATCGCGCCGCCAGCCGTGTCCGCATCGCGCCGCCGCTTCGAGCTGGCGCGTCTGATCCTGGCCAAGGAAGCGGCACTGGGACGCGAGATCGGGATTGGCGGAGCGCTGGCTCTGGCTGAGCCGCTCGGTGCCCTGCTCGATGATCTGGCGACCGAGGATGTGACGGATTTGTCCGTCCTCGATGAGGCGCTGCAGGAGCATTTGCCGGCCGACCGCCGTGAAGCGGTCGAATTCCTCAATATCGTCGGCACGATATGGCCGATGCGGCTGAAAGAACTCGGCCTGGTCGATAGTGCGTCGCGGCGCTCGATCGTGTTGGGTGCCTTGGTTGAGCGCTGGGATCGACAAGCGCCATCGCATCCGGTTCTGGTTGTCGGGTCGACCGGTTCAATTCCGGCGGCGCGCGATGTGATGCGCTGCGTCGCGCAATTGCCTCAGGGCGCGGTGGTCCTGCCCGGTTTCGACTGGGACGCCGATGACAAGGCCTGGGAGCATATTGACGATTCCCACCCGCAATGGGCGATGCAGGCGTTCGTCAATGATTTCGGGATTCATCGCAAACAGGTCCGGCAATGGCCAGGCTCGGCGGAAGAGGCACCCGCGCGGGCCCGTCGCCGTGTCATCGCCGAATCCCTGCGCCCGGCGAAGGCCACCGATGACTGGCTCGATCGCGTCGAGCAGCTCAAACAGCAATATGGCGACGACTACTTCGCCCGCGGCCTGGATGGCCTCTCCCTGATCGAGGCGCCTGATCTTCTGGCCGAAGCGCGCATCTGCGCACTCCTGCTGCGCGAAACCCTCGATACGCCGGGCAAGACCGCCATTCTGGTGACGCCGGATCGCGGCCTGGCCCGGCGCGTCGCGGCCGAGATGGACCGGTTCGGTGTCCGGCTCGATGATTCCGGCGGCGCAGCGCTGTCGGAGACCCATGCCGGGGCCTTCCTCTTGCGCCTGCTCGATGTTGCCGAGGATCCGGGCAGTGTCGTGGCCCTGTCGGCGCTTTGGGGGTCACCCTTGTTTGCCGCCGGGCTCGAGCGCGGCCTGGTGCATGGCGTGCTCGGCAAGTTCGAGGCGGAAGCCTTGCGCGGTGTCAGGCCGGGGCGTGATCTGGCTGCGGTGCGTGCGCGCCTGGATGGAAAATATGTCGATCTGTTCGATGATGACCGCGCGGCGATTGAAACCATCCTGACTCAGATGCAGGCCGCGATGGCGCCGCTCGAGCCGGACGAGGCGCTACCTGCAGCCGTCTGGGCCGAACGCCATGCCCGCGCCGCCGAGGCGCTGGCCTCGAGCGCCGGGCGTGAGGGGGCGGTCCGGCTCTGGGCCGGCGAGGGCGGCGATGCGGCGGCTGGTGTGCTGCGCGAATTACTCGGTGAGACCGAAAGCCTGCCACCGATGCGTCTGTTTGAATATGCCGGCGCGTTTCGCGAGTTGGTACGCGCGCGCCGCGTGCCACCGCGTCTGGGCGTGCACCCACGTCTGCAAGTGCTCGGCCCGCTCGAAGCGCGCCTGATTGGCGCCGACCGGATTGTGCTGGCGGGCCTGAATGAGGGTGTCTGGCCTGCCGGGCTGGGAGTGGACCCCTGGCTCTCTGCGGGCATGCGCAGGGTTCTTGAACTGGGCGCACCGGAACGCCGCCATGGTCTCGCCGCGCATGATTTCGCCCAGCTCGCCTGCGGCGCCGAAGTCTTTCTGACCCGTGCCACCAAGGCTGATGGCGCGCCGACGGTGGCCTCGCGCTGGGTCTGGCGGCTCAAGACGCTGGTTGAGGGCGCGATGGGCCGTGATGCGGCTGCCAGGGCGCTGGAGCCGGCCGAGCCCTATGCCGCCATTGCCCGTGACCTCAACGCGCCCGGCCTCGGTCCGAAGCCAGCGCCCAAGCCGGAGCCGAGGCCGCCCGTTAGCGCACGGCCGCGAGGTCTGTCGATTACCGAGATCCGCACCTGGGTGCGCGACCCGTATTCCATTTATGCCCGTCGGATTCTCGGCATCAACCGGCTCGACCCGGCGGATATGCCCATCGGGCCGCGCGAGCGGGGCACGGCCTTGCACGACGCGTTGCAGGAAGCCTTCGAGAACTGGCTGGAGGTGTTGCCCGAAGATGCCGAGGCGCAATTGGTCGAGGTCTCGCGCCGGCATCTGGTCAAGGCCGGGTTTGCGCCGGAGGAAATGGTCGTCGAAGTGCCGCGCTTTGCGCGCGCTGCGCGCTGGCTGGTGGGCTGGGAGCGCGCCCGCCGCGCCGAAGGCATCACAATCGCCAAGCTGGAAATCAAGGGTGAGCTGACGCTCGATGTGCCGGGCGGCAACTGGGTGTTGAATGGCCGCTCTGACCGTTTCGACCGGCACGGCGATGGCCGTATCGACATCATTGACTACAAGACCGGGGGCGCCGCCGCGCCGAAGGAAGTGGCCTCCGGTTTCGATCCGCAATTGCCGCTGACAGCCGCGATGGCGCGCGAGATTGGCGCGTTCAAGGATTTCTCCGGCGAACCGGCCGGGCTTTACTATGTGCGCCTGCCTGGCAACGCCAAGGGCGGTGAAGAAACCCGGATCGACGAGGCCGGGCCGGCCAAATCGCCCACGCCGACCGCTGCCGAAATGGCGGACCAGGCGATCGCTGACCTGCGTGAATGGATCAACCGTTTCGACAATGAGGCAGAGCCCTATCTCTCTCAGCCTCGCGCGAAATACGTCAATGATTATGGTGATTACGATCATCTCGCGCGGCGCGGTGAATGGGCCAGTGCGCCCGGTGGCAGCGATGAGGGCGGCGAGACATGAGCGAGCCCGGTTTCGATCCCGACATCATCAAGCGGGCCACCGCCGAGCAGGACCTTGCTGCGGATCCGGTAGCAAGTGTCTTCGTCGAGGCCAATGCCGGCTCGGGCAAGACCCGTGTGCTGGTCAATCGCGTCATCAATATCCTGCTGAACGGCACCCAGCCTGATCAGATTCTTTGTGTGACCTATACCAAGGCCGCCGCTGCGGAGATGAAGGAGCGCCTGTTTGACCGGCTCGGTCACTGGTCGGTCATGCCGGACGCCAGGCTCGGCGATGAGCTGGAAAAGCTTGGGCAGAAACGGCGCGACGCGGATTTCCTCGCTTCGGCCCGCAAACTCTTCGCCATGGCGTTGGAAACACCGGGCGGCTTGAAGATCCAGACGATCCACGCCTTCTGCGAAAACCTGCTACGGCGCTTCCCGCTCGAGGCCGGCGCCCCGCCGGGGTTCAAGACACTGGATGATGCCGAAGCGGCGAAAGTGGTCGAGACCGCCAGACGGTGCACGCTGCAAGGGCTGGACCGAGAGACGGTAGACACCCTGTTGCAGGCCGGCGGCCCCGATGCGCTGGGCAATATCCTGCGCTGGGTGCGTTTCAATCGCCACAAGCTGCGCGATGCGTTGGAGGGAGCCGGTGATGCACAAGCGTTGACCGGCCAGATGTATGCGCTGTTTGACCTGCCACCCGGCACGGTGTCGGCAGCGGTGAAAGCCGAGGCCTGGGGCGCCGCACCGCATGCGCATCTCGCTGAAGCGGTGATCGCGCTGCGCCATTATGGCGGCTCGACCGATCAGACCCGGGCTGCGGCTCTCGACGCGGCGCTCAATGCCGCCTCGCCGGACCTGGCCTTTGATGCCTGTCTGCCGGCCTGGTTCATCAGCAATGGCGAGGGCAGCCAGGCCAAAACGCTGATTACCAAGACGTGCGCCAAGGCGGCGCCGAGCCTGCCCGGCCTGTTTGAAGCCGAGGCCGAGCGCATGGAATTGGCCCGCGACCGGGTCCGCACCGCCCAGGTCGCCGAGGCGAGCGCTGCGGCGCTGCAGGTCGCGACCCTGTTCCTCGACGCCTATGATGCGGAAATGCTGCGGCAAAGAGCGCTCGATTTCGAGGATCTCATCGTGCTGTCCGGCCAGCTTTTGAGCGACGCCAACCCCTTTTCCGGCTGGGTCGGCTACAAGCTCGATGGCCGCCTGGCGCATGCCCTCGTCGATGAGGCCCAGGACACCGCGCCGCGGCAATGGGACATGATCGCATCGCTGACAGCGGAATTCTTCGCCGGCAAGGGCTCCGCTGAAGCGGGGCGTACCCTGTTCGTGGTCGGCGATGAGAAACAGTCGATTTATTCCTTCCAGGGCGCCGAGCCGGCCCGTTTCATTGCCGAGGGCGATGCGCTGGGAGAGCGGGCCGACGCGGCCGGGTTGAAATTCACCCGACCGGGGCTCGATGTCAGCTTTCGCTCGGCGCCGGAAATCCTGCAGGCTGTCGACCAGGCCTTCGCGCCGATTGCCGCCAGTGCGCCGGAAACCAAGTTTGTGAATGCCGATCCGGCGCGGCCCTTCGCCTTCTATCATAATCACAAGGCGGCTCGTTCCGGCACGCCGGGCTGTGTCGAGTTCTGGCCCTCCGTGCCCAAGCCTGAAGTGGTTGAGGAGAGCTCGATCTTCGATCCGGTCGATGCACCGGGTCGCGGTTCGGCGCGCGATATTCTGGCCCAGACACTGGCTGCAGAGATCCGCGCGATGATCGATCGGGGGGATGCGGTCTGGCAGGAGACGGGTGGCCGTTTCGAGCAGCGCCCGGTTCAGCCCAGGGATATTGCCATCCTCGTCTGGCGCCGAACGGGTGGCTTCTTCGAAGAAGTGATCCGCCAGCTCAAGCTTGCCCAGGTACCTGTTGCCGGTGCCGACCGGATGGTGCTGCGGGAACAGACCGTGGTGAAGGATCTTCTGGCGCTGGGGCGATTGGCGATCACGCCCGGTGATGATCTGGCGCTGGCCGAATTGCTCAAATCGCCCTTCTTCGATCCGGTCGCCAGTACGACGCCGCCGCTTGATGATGCGGCGCTGTTCGATCTCGCAGAGAGCCGTCGCAACAGCCATCGCGGGGCGCTTTGGAATGCACTCTTCACCTCGACCGATCCGCGTTTTGCCGAAGCCAGAGTCGCGCTAACCGACTGGCGCAACAAGGCTGATAGCGAGGGGCTGTACGATGTTTATTGCAGCTTCCTCAATGCACGCACGCCGACCGGGGAGAGCCGCTGGGCCCGGGTCCTGGCGCGGCTGGGTGAGGAGGCGCGCGATCCGGCTGAGGTCTTCCTGGGGCGTGCGCTCGAGCAGGAGCGTGAGCATGGCGGTGCGATGGCGAGCTTTATTGCTTCGCTGCAAGGCGAAGAGACCCAGCTCAAGCGCGAAATGAGCACGGACCGGGATGAGGTCCAGGTCATGACGGTTCACGCCTCCAAGGGGCTTGAGAGGCCTGTCATTATCCTGCCGGATACCACGCGTTCGCCTGCTACTGGCAAAGGGGAACCTATCTTCAGTCATGCTGCAGCCGGTCTGATCTGGTCACAACGCAAGGCCGGGGACCCGCCGCTCGTTGCTGAAATGCGCGAAACCGATGCCGCAAGGGCCCAGGCCGAACATGGGCGCCTGCTTTACGTCGCGCTGACGCGGGCACGTGACCGGTTGATTGTCTGCGGCTGGCGCCAGGGCCGGGGTGCCGGGAGCGTGGCCAAGGACAGTTGGTATACGCAATTGGCGGCGCAATGGTCCGGGGATGACTGGGTGGAATTTGAGACCCCGCTCTCGGCACGGGTCGAGGGGATTGGTGCAGGCCTGAGACTGGGCGCTGTGCCGGTCGCGCTGGGTGCGCATGATCGCGCCGCTGCGGCGCGTGTGACCCTCCCCGATTGGGCGACTGAGCCGGCGAGTGCCGAGGCCGGTGCCCTGCGTGCGATTGCGCCTTCGCGTCTTCTCGACGATGGGGAGATGGCGGAGGCGGTGGTTTCGCCACTGCTCGATCCGGGCGGCCAGCGCTTCCGGCGCGGTGAGGTCATCCACAAATTGCTCGAAACCCTGCCCGATCTTGACCCGGCCCGCCGGCGCGAGGCGGCACTGCGCTTTGTCGCGGCCCAGCCTGATCTCGATGATACGAACCGGTCGATCATCGTCGAGGAAACGCTGGGCATTCTCGATCACCCCGATTTCGCCGCCCTGTTCGGCCCGGGCAGCCGCGCCGAAGTGGCCCTGACCGGCACCGCGCCGGGACTGCCGCCGGGCACGACAGTGCGCGGACAGGTCGACCGGCTGGTGGTGACGGATCACGAAGTCCTGATCGTCGACTACAAGACCAATCGTCCGCCGCCGGTTGATGTCGGCGGGGTCGCGCGGGTCTATCTTGGCCAGATGGCCGCCTACCGTGCCCTGCTGCGCAGCCTGCATCCCGGCAAGACGGTGCGGTGCGCCCTGCTGTGGACGGATGCGGCACGCCTGATGGAAATCCCCGCTGAGTTGCTGGACGGTGTCCTGTCAGGTGCAAACTCTTGACGATCGACCCGGCGCTGCTTACCTCACGCCTCATGTAATGGGTCCGGACCAACCGGACCCGTCCCGAACAAAGGAGTAGCCCATGGCGACGAAAGCGGTCAGCGATGATTCCTTCGAGTCTGATGTCCTCAATGCGGATCGTCCCGTGCTTGTCGATTTCTGGGCCGAATGGTGCGGCCCGTGCAAGCAGATTGCACCCGCACTTGAAGAGTTGGCCGAGGAAATGGCCGGTGAACTCACGGTCGCCAAGGTGAATATCGACGATCACCCGTTGACGCCTGGCAAGTATGGCGTGCGCGGCATCCCGACCCTGATGATTTTCAAGGGCGGCCAGGTGGCCTCGACCAAGATTGGTGCGATGGCGAAGGGCAAGATCACTGAATGGGTTCGCGAAACCCTCTCGGCCTGATCAAGCTCCAGACGGCCAGTCAGAATTGAGAAACGGGTCCCTTTCGGGGCCCGTTTTTCTTGGTGCGTCAGCCCGGCGTCTGGTGTGGTGCGGCACCGCCCAGGGCCAAGGCTTCGCCCGCCAGATAGAGAGAGCCCCCAATCAGGATGCGCGGTGCGGGGACTTCCCTGGCGGCATTCTTGACCGCAGTCAGAAGGCTTGTGGCGGTTTCCGCCTTGAGGCCGGCAGCATTGGAGGCGGCAGCAACGGCTTCGCCTGTTTGCGACCCGCCGCGCCCGGAGCTGAATTCGACCGCGATCAGCCGCCGTGCCAGACCGGCAAATTGCGAGCACCAGCCCTGGACGTCCTTATTGGGCGAAAAGCCCGCGATGATGACCAGTGGGCGGTCTTCGCGCTCATCCATATCGGCCAGGGCGTGGGACAGGGCAGCGGCGGCGGCGGGATTATGGCCGCCATCGAGCCAGAGCTCGGCATTATGGCTGCGGGCAATTTCGCCGAGCGGGCCGCGCGTGATGTTCTGCAGACGGGCCGGCCAGGTGGCGTGGGCGATGCCGTCGGCGACACATTTCTCCGGCCATTGCAGCACAGCGGCGCAGGCGGCGGCGGCTCCGGCATTGTCGATCTGGTGCGGGCCGATCAGGCCCGGACTGGGCAGGTCCCAGACCCGGCTTTCATCTTCATAGGTCAGGCGGCCATGTTGTTGATAGGCCCGGAAATCCTGACCCCAGACATAGGCCAGTGCGCCAACCCGTCCCGCTTCCTGGAGCAGGGCGGCTTCGGCCTCGGGGCTCTGGCGCCCGATAATGGTCGGGACACCGAATTTGCAGATGCCCGCCTTCTCGCGTGCGATCGTCTCGATGTCATGGCCGAGGAATTCCTGGTGATCGAGCCCGATTGCGGTGATGACGCACAGGACGGGTTTGGCGATCACATTGGTCGCATCGAAGCGGCCACCGAGCCCGACCTCGAGGATGAGCAGATCGGCCGGGTGTTCGCTGAACAGCAGGAAGGCGGCAGCGGTAGTGATCTCGAAAAATGTGATCGGTTCGCCGAAATTGGCCGCCTCACAGCGCGCAAACGCCTCGATCAGGGCCTGGTCGCCGACGGGCTGGCTGTCGATCTGGATGCGTTCGTTGAAATCGACCAGGTGCGGCGAGGTGTAGACATGCACTGTCTGGCCGTTGGCACGGGCCATATGCGCCAGATAGGCGCAGGTCGAACCTTTGCCGTTGGTGCCCGCAACATGGATGGTCGGCGGCAGCTGGTCCTGGGGGTTTCCCAGCGCTGTCAGAAGGCGCTGAAGCCGCCCCAGCGACAGGTCGATCTTTCTCGGGTGAAGCCGTGCCAGCCGCGTCAGCGCGTCGTCAATGTCCTGGCGTCGGGTGCTCATGCGATCCTCCGGCCGCCGCCACATGGTCAGGTGAAGGCGGTGCCAGGCGGCCGGGAGTGGACCCGCTTGGACGTTTCATCAGCACGCGCAGCATGCGGGCCAGCGTTGCCGGGATTTCATGACGATGAACGACCTGGTCGATCATGCCTTTTTCCAGCAGGTATTCGGCACGCTGGAAGCCCTCCGGGAGTTTCTCGCGGATGGTCTGTTCAATCACGCGCGGGCCGGCAAAACCGATCAATGCGCCCGGTTCGGCAATCTGGACATCGCCCAGCATGGCATAGGAGGCGGTGACCCCGCCCGTGGTCGGGTCGGTCAGCACGACGATATAGGGCAGGCTCGCATCGCGCATCATCTCGACGGCGATTGTGGTGCGCGGCATCTGCATCAGCGACAGGGCGCCTTCCTGCATGCGCGCACCGCCAGCGGCGGTGAAGACGATCAGCGGTGCCCGTTTGGCAATTGCGGTTTCGGCGGCCTTGATGAAGCTCTCGCCAGCGGCCATGCCGAGCGAACCGCCCATGAAGGCGAAATTCTGCACAAGAACCACGGATTCGACGCCGCCAATACGGCCGACGGCAATCGCCATGGCATCGTCGCGCCCGGTCTTCTTGCGCGCGGCCGCGATCTTGGAGACATAGGTCTTCTCGTCGCGGAATTTCAAAGGGTCCTTCGGGACTTCCGGTGTGTCGAGTTCCTCGAACGCGTCATCGAAGGTGAACTGGAAGCGCCAGGCGGGCCCGATCCGCATGTGATGGCCCGCAGGCGTGACGAATTGGCCGGCCTCCAGATCCTTCTGGAACACCATCTCGCCCGAGATCGGACATTTGACCCAGAGATTGTCGGGCGTGTCCCGCTTGGAGAAGATTTTCGACATCCCCGGAGGGGTGATCTTGGAAAGCCAGTTCATCTCTGAATCCCGATCTCTCATTGTCTCTGTCTCATCGTTTGACGCCGTGTGTGGCGGTCGACAAGGTTTTCACCAGTTTTACCGCGCCCGCAACACCGCCATCATGCATCGCATCGACAATGGCCGAGCCGACGACAACCGCATCGGCGCATTGGGCGATCGCTGTGGCTTGTTCCGGCGTGCGAACACCGAAGCCCACCACGACCGGAAGTCCGCTCGCCGCCTTGACGCGCGCCACGGCATTGCCGACATCGGTGACGGCGCCGGAACCGGTCCCGGTCACGCCCGTCGTTGAGACGTAATAGACGAAGCCCGAAGTGTTTTCGACCACGGTTGCCAGCCGCTCGTCATCGGTGGTCGGGGTGGCCAGGCGGATCATCGAGATGCCGAACTTGGCCAGATGCGACCGCAAGACGCTGTCTTCTTCCGGCGGCAGGTCGACGCAGATCAGACCATCAATACCGGCCTTGGCCGCAGCCTTGGCGAATTTCTCCCAACCCATCGAATGGATCGGATTGGCATAGCCCATCAGCACGATCGGCGTGGTGTGATCATGTTTGCGGAAATCCTGCACCTGCTGGAGCGTGCCTTTCAGCGTCATGCCGGCATCCAGTGAGCGCAGGGCGGCCGCCTGGATCGAGGCTCCATCGGCCATCGGATCGGTAAAGGGCATGCCCAGCTCGATCACGTCGGCACCGGCGTCGGGCAGGGCTGCGAGCAAGCCGGCACTATCGCCATCGCCGGCCATGATATAGGCGACGAAGCCGGGGCGGCCCCAGGCTTCCAGTTCGGAAAAACGGGTGGTCAGGCGATTGGTCATGTCAGAGGTCTGCTCCTGCGGGCTTTGGCCGATAACGTCTCACATCTTGAAGCCTCACGCCTCACCCTTCTTCATCGCATCGACATAGGCGCGCAGGGCAGCGTTCATTCGAGTCTGGTAGCCTTTGCCGCTTTGTTTGAAGAAGGTGACAATGTCTTCGTCGAGCCGCAAGGTGAGTTGCTTCTTGGACGGTGGCGTCCAGAGGACGGCCTTGGCGAACCAGGCCTCGTCGAGTTCGGGGATGTCGGAGTAATCGATCTGATCATCGGGGGTGGCTGCGATCTCACGGATGCGCGCGCGCTGGGCGCCAGTCAGTGGCGGCAGGTCTTCAAGTTTCACGCGCTTCATAGCCATGGAATATCTCCCTCTCACGCCGGCTCGCCGGTCGGGCTGAAATCAGCCTTGTGCGACCCTGACGGTCAGTGTGCACGACCGCAATGACGAGCAATTCCTCGATTTGGCCGATCGTAAGGCTTCGGACCTCTCCACCGACACTTCGACCGGGCAGGGTGATGCACCGGCCTTTGAAGACGCGCACTGCCAGTTCAAAGCCGAAACCATGCTTGCGCCGGTTGGCGTCATCCTTCGCTGGATCCCAATCGAATTCCATCCATTGTAGCTACAATTGTAGTTTCCCTCAAGCGCTTCCTCTTGTCAGAATACGTTTGTATGGTATGATTACAATCAAAAGTTGCTACAACTTGACCCCCAGCATCTCCGCAACTTGCGGCACATCCTTGTCGCCGCGGCCGCACATATTCATCAGGATGATGCCGTCCGGGCCGAGCTCTTTCGCCAGATCGCGGACGCGGGCGAGGGCGTGGGCGGGTTCCAGCGCCGGGATAATGCCTTCGAGCCTGGAGCAGATCTGGAACATTTCCAGCGCTTCGGTGTCGGTCGCCGAGACATATTCGGCGCGTTTCATGTCGTGCAGGAAAGCGTGCTCCGGGCCGATGCCGGGATAGTCGAGGCCGGCGGAGATGGAGTGGGCGTCGATGATCTGGCCGTCATCATCCTGCAGCAGATAGGTGCGGTTGCCGTGGAGGATACCCGGGCGGCCGCCCTTGAGGCTGGCGGCGTGCTTGTCGGTGTCCAGCCCGAGCCCGGCGGCTTCAACACCGATCAGGCGGACATCTTCGTCATCGATGAAGGGATGGAACAGGCCCATCGCATTGGAGCCGCCGCCGATACAGGCGACGCAGGCATCGGGCAGGCGGCCGGTGCGTTCCAAGATCTGTTCGCGCGCCTCGCGGCCAATGATCGACTGGAAGTCGCGCACCATCGCCGGATAGGGGTGCGGGCCGGCGACCGTGCCGATGACGTAGAACGTGTCATGCACATTGGTGACCCAGTCGCGCAGGGCCTCATTCATCGCATCTTTCAGCGTGCCGGTGCCGGAGGTGACCGGCACAACCTCGGCGCCCAGCAGCTTCATGCGGAAGACATTGGGCGATTGGCGCGCGACATCGGTGGCGCCCATGAAGACGGTGCAAGGCAGGCCGAAACGCGCCGCGACCGTAGCCGTGGCGACGCCGTGCTGGCCGGCGCCGGTCTCGGCGATGATGCGGGTCTTGCCCATGCGCAGGGCGAGCAGGACCTGGCCGAGGCAATTATTGATCTTGTGGCTGCCGGTATGATTGAGCTCATCGCGCTTGAGCCAGACCTGGGCGCCGCCGAATTCCTCAGTCAGGCGCTCGGCGAAATACATCGGGCTCGGCTTGCCGACATAGTCGCGCAGGAATTCATCCATCTTGTCGGTGAAGGCCGGATCGACCTTGGCCGCCTCATAGGCGGTTTCCAGCTCGAGGATAAGCGGCATCAGGGTCTCGGCGACATAGCGGCCGCCAAAATCGCCGAAGCGGCCTTGCCCGTCCGGCCAGGCCGAGAGCGAATTGGGTCGGGGGTCGACGGGCGCGGTCTCGCTCATGGCGCTCTCCTTCAGGTCAGGCGGTGCGCTCGGGGGCAAGCGCATCGGCAAAGGCTTGTATCCGTGCCGTATCCTTGATGCCGGGCGCTGATTCAATGCCCGAGGACACGTCGACAGCCTGGGCACCGGACGCGGTGACGGCCCTGCAGACATTGGTGGCATCCAGACCGCCGGACAAGAGCCAGGGCACAGACAGGTTCAGGTTTTTCAGCAGGGCATAGTCATAGCCCTCGCCCCAGCCACCCGGACGGCTGGCGCCGCTGGGTGGCTTGGCGTCAAATAACAGCATGTCGGCGATCCGGTCGTAAGCGCGCGCGGCGGCAAGATCACTCGCCTGCGCGATCGGGACAGACTTGACAATCCCCTGGCGTGCATAGGCGCGCGCCTGGATCACACGCCGGGGGCTCTCCTGCCCATGCAGCTGGATCCAGTCAGGCCGCATCGCGTCGCGGATCTGGGCCAAGAGCGTGTCATCGGGATCGACCATCACGGCGACGGTCTCGGTCCCTTGTGCCAGATGGGCCAGTTCGCCGGCCAGGCCGGGCGAGACATGGCGCGGGCTGGCAGGGAAAATCACAAAGCCGGTCCAGCGCGCGCCGGCTTTAGCGGCTGCGGCGACGTCACGCCCGGTTTTCAGGCCACAGAATTTGATCTCGGTCATGCCCGAGGAGTTAGCGCTTTGCTGGCCTGAGGGAAACCCGTTTGAAACCGTCACACCGCAAGGCCGGGCCAAAACAGCCTACCGGTTCAGCCGCAAGTGATCGCCGCCGGTCAGGCTGGCGTCGACTTCGACGCCCGCGACGCATCGACGCGTTCGCGCAATTCCTTGCCGGTCTTGAAGAAGGGAACATGCTTTTCCTTGACGGAAACGCTGTCGCCGGTGCGGGGATTGCGACCGGTGCGGGCGGGCCGGTGACGCACGGAAAAGGCGCCAAAGCCGCGCAGTTCGACACGTTCGCCGCGCGCGAGGGAGTCAGTAATTCCATCGAGAATCGTATTGACCACGCGCTCGACATCCCGGTGGTAGAGATGCGGGTTGGCCTCGGCCAGTTTGTCGATCAGCTCGGATTTGATCATGCGACAGCTCCACGCCTGAAAGTTCAAACCTGACCTTTGCGACCGCTCGCGTCAATGAGTCAGATTCAAAAAAACGGCCGGAGCGATGAGCTCCGGCCGTTCATTCTACTCAACCCCGCAGGGTCAAGCTAGCCTATTCGCCTTTGTCGGCATCCTTCTCGCGCATCGCTGCACCGAGAATATCACCGAGTGAGGCACCGGCGTCAGACGAGCCATACTGTTCGACAGCGTCGCGTTCATCGGCGATTTCAAGCGCCTTGACCGAGAGCGAAACCCGGCGCGAAGCCTTGTCGACATTGGTGATGCGGGCATCAACCTTGTCGCCGACCGCAAAACGCTCCGGACGCTGCTCGGCACGATCGCGCGACAGGTCGGACTTGCGGATGAAGGCTTTGACGGCAGCGTCGTCGCCGAAGGTGACTTCGATACCGCCCGTGGTGATTTCAGTGACCGTACAGGTCACGGTGTCACCGCGATTGGCGCCGGAGGAATCCATCGGATCGCCGGCCAGTTGCTTGATGCCGAGGGAAACGCGTTCCTTGTCGATGTCGACATCGAGAACTTTTGCGTCGACCAGGTCACCCTTCTTGAAGGCTTCGATGGCTTGCTCGCCCGACTGATCCCAGGAGATGTCGGAGAGGTGAACCATGCCGTCGATTTCGCCTTCCAGGCCAACGAACAGACCGAATTCGGTGATGTTCTTGACTTCGCCCTGGATCTGCGAGCCCGCGGGATAGGTTTCGGCGAAGACTTCCCATGGATTGCGCTGGGTCTGTTTGACACCCAGCGAGATGCGGCGCTTGTCGGCGTCGACATCGAGAACCATGACTTCGACTTCCTGGGAGGTCGAAAGGATCTTGCCCGGGTGGATATTCTTCTTGGTCCAGCTCATTTCGGACACGTGGACCAGGCCTTCAACGCCCTCTTCGAGTTCAACGAAGGCACCGTATTCGGCGATATTGGTGACGCGGCCCTTGAATGTCGCGCTGACAGGGTATTTGGCGGCAACGCCTTCCCATGGGTCGGACATCAGCTGCTTCATGCCGAGCGAGATACGCTGGGTCTCTTTGTTGATCTTGATGATCTGGACTTTGACGTTCTGACCGACTTCAACGACTTCGGACGGATGACCCACGCGGCTCCACGACATGTCGGTGACGTGCAGCAGGCCATCAATGCCGCCGAGATCAACGAATGCGCCGTAATCGGTGATGTTCTTGACGATACCGTCACGGGCTTCGCCCTCGGCCAGCTGGCCGACGAGTTCGGCGCGCTGTTCGGCACGCGATTCTTCAAGCACGGCACGACGCGAAACGACGATATTGCCGCGCGGACGGTCCATTTTGAGAACGGCGAAAGGCTGTTCCTGGTTCATCAGCGGGCCGACATCGCGCACAGGGCGGATATCGACTTGCGAGCCTGGCAGGAAGGCGCTGGCGCCGCCCAGATCGACCGTGAAACCACCCTTGACGCGGCCGACAATGGCACCGTTGACAGGTTCTTTTTTCTCGAAGGACTGCTCGAGGCGATCCCAGCTTTCTTCGCGGCGAGCCTTGTCGCGCGACAGCATGGCTTCACCGAGGGCGTTTTCGATGCGCTCGAGGAAGACTTCGACTTCATCACCCACTTTAGGGGCTTTGGAACCAGGACCGGTAAATTCGCGGACCGGAATACGGCCTTCGGTCTTGAGACCTACGTCGACGACGACGGCATCATTTTCAATGGCGGTGACAATGCCTTTAATGACCTGGCCCTCGGCAAGGTCGCGGCCGGCCAGGCTCGCTTCGAGCATGGCGGCAAAATCGTCGGTCGTCGGGGTAAGGGTTTCGGTAGACATGTAAGAGGTTGCTCCAGAATGCGATGCGCGCCGCAAAATGCGGGGGAGTTCGCATCGCTGGGCCAGATCGGCCCGGCAAGGGGTTTTTCCATGGGCGCCAAGGTCAAGACCCGCAGCGATCGTGAAATCGTGCGCGTTTTGAACTCGGTAAGCCCGGTTTCGAGATCGCCAAAGCCCTTGTGGATCACGCCGTCCTGGCGTTTTCCACAATCTGAATGGCCGCAGCAATCGCCGCGTCTATACTCAAGGACGAGGTATCAAGCAAGGTTGCGTCGTCGGCGGGCCGCATGGGGGCGTCGGCGCGCTCGGCGTCGCGCGCGTCTCGTTCGCGCGTCTGGGCCAGCACGGTTTCATAGCTTATCGGATCGCCCTTCGCCGCCAGCTCCCGCCAGCGCCGGTCGGCCCGGGTCTCGGCATTGGCGGTGACATAGAGCTTCACACGGGCATCGGGGCAGATCACGGTGCCGATATCGCGGCCGTCCAGAATAGCGCCGCCGGGCTGCCCGGCGAAGTCGCGCTGCAACTCATAGAGCGCTGCGCGCACGGCAGGCAGGGCCGCGACGCGGGAGGCCATGGCTCCGGCATCGGCGGTGCGAATCCGGCTTTCATCAATCGCTGTGCCATCGAGGGCGCGTGCTGCGCCGGCCGCAGCGGCCGCGTCGGCCGGGTCGATCGCCGCGTCAATCACCGCAACCGCCGTGGCGCGATACAGTGAGCCGGTGTCGAGATGCGGCAGGCCGAAATGACGCGCGAGTGCCTTGGCGATCGTGCCCTTGCCCGAAGCGAGCGGTCCATCAACGGCGATAATCATCTCAGATCGACTCCAGTATCGCGCCGAGCGCCATCATATCGTCGGCGAAGCGGGGATAGCTGGTCGCGATCATGGATGCATCGTCGATGCTCACCGGCGCCTGTGCCGCCAGGCCGAGCACGAGGGCGCTCATCGCCAGACGGTGATCATGATGGGTCGGCACCATGCCGCCACCCGCCACCGAGCCCGGCCCCTTGCCCGTGACTGTGAGGCTGTCCTCGCCAATTTCCAGCTCAACGCCATTGCAGCGCAAAAGCGCGGCAGTACCGGCCAGCCGGTCGCTCTCCTTGGCCCGCAATTCCGTGAGGCCGGCCATGTGTGTCGGGCCGGTGGCGCAGGCGGCCGCGACGCCGAGTATGGGGTATTCATCAATCATCGATGGCGCACGACCCGCCGGCACCGCGACGCCGCGCAGGGTGGAGTGACGTGCGGTGATATTCATCGTCCGCTCGCCGGCCATGGACGGCCCGGGTGTGACATCCAGATCGGCGCCCATTTCCCGGAGGGTTTCAATCAGCCCGGTGCGCGAGGGATTGTCCATTACGCCGTCGATCTGGATGCAGGAGCCCGGTGTGATCAGGGCGGCCACGAGTGCAAAGCTGATCGAGGACGGGTCGCCGGGGACCGTGATGTCCTGGGCTTTCAGCGCCTGGTGACCGGGCAGGCGGATTCGCACGCCGTCTTCGCTGCGCGTGATCTCGAGTGTGACGCCGAAGGCCCGCAGCATGGTCTCGGTATGGTCGCGGGTGGCGTGCTGCTCGGTGATGACGGTCTCGCCGCTAGCCCCAAGACCGGCCAGCAGGATCGCCGACTTTACCTGGGCCGAAGCGATCGGCGGTGCATAGGCAATGCCCTTCAGGCGTGATGGCGCGAGGGTGACGGGCAGGCGGCCATCAGTGCAGGTGAAGCCGGCGCCCATCATTTCAAGCGGGTCGGTCACGCGCCGCATCGGGCGGGCGGACAGACTGGCATCGCCGGTGAAAACTGCGCCGGCGCCGCTGCCGGCGATGGCACCCATCATGAGCCGGACGCCGGTGCCCGAATTACCGAAGTCGAGTGGCGAGCGCGGCGATGCGAACCGTCCACCCCGGCCCACGACCCGCCAATTGCCAGGGCCAAGGCGCTCGACTTCAGCGCCCAGCGACGCGATAGCCTTCGCCGTGTTGAGGACATCATCGCTCTCGAGCAGGCCGGCAATGCGGCTCTCGCCCTGGGCCAGCCCCGCAAAGATCAGGGCGCGGTGCGAGATCGACTTGTCGGCAGGCGCGGAGAGGTTGCCGGTCAGCGGTCCACTCGGACGCGCCAAAAACGGGCCTTGCAATTGGGGGGCAAGCTGGGTCATCAACTGAATTTCAACGATTAGGGTGAGAAGACGGCGATCAGGTTTTGACAGAGCGCGGTGATCGTGGCAACGGGTCGCGCCGAAAAACAAAACCGGTTGTGAAGGGATGTCATGGCCAAACAAGAACTGGGCTCCAAGCGCACTTGTCCGAAGTGTGCCGCCAAATTTTACGATCTGGGCCGTCGCCCGGCGCGATGTCCGAAGTGCGCCCACGAGTTCGATCCCGAACTGGTGCCCGTGCGGCTGAAAGTAGCGCCGGAGCCCGTCGATGACGACGAAGCGCCCGCCAAGGCCAAAGTGGTCGAGGCTGACGGATTCGAGGATGAGGTCGACGACACGCCGGAAGTCGGGGATGCCGGCGATGACATCGTGGTCGATGATGATGACGACGATGATGAGGGTTCGGGCCTCAGCGATGATCTTCCGGACGGTTTTGAGGAAGATGACGGCGAGGATTCGGTCGACGAGGATGACAATACAGTCTTGCTCGACGATGATGAGGATGATGATTTCGCTGAATTCACCAAGGGTGAAGACGAGGATCTGTAGGGCTCAAGCCGCGGCGCTGCGCAAGGTGCTGCGTTGAGGCTTGATCCGCGTGAAAAGCGGGACTAGTTTCCGCGCCTCTCGCCGCACCCCATCGCGGCGACAAGGATATTGGGGCCATAGCTCAGTTGGGAGAGCGCTTGCATGGCATGCAAGAGGTCGTCGGTTCGATTCCGTCTGGCTCCACCATCCTTCGCTCGCTGCGCGAGCTTCGGCTAGGCGGGCCCAACGCTCTTCCGAGCGAAGGATGTCCCGCCGCAGCCTTGGCGAAGGCGGACACCCCGTATCTAAATACTCCACCTGACCTGGCGCTCGCTGCGCGAGCTTCGGCCAGGCAGGCCCAACGCTCTTCGAGCGAAGCGGCTCTGGTTCGACCTGAAAACAAGGCCCCACCGGATCCCCGGTGGGGCCTTGTTTTTATTCGGCCGGGCCTTGCGGATCGGGCGGGATATCGCCTTCACTGCGCAGACGACGGCGCTGTTCTTCGAGGCTGTCCGGGTATTCGCCGACATCGCCGTATTCGAGGAAGCCATCATAGCGCCGGTGGGTGCCGGCCAGCCGTTCGGCGTGTTTGATTGGGCACCAGTATTGCTCGGTCCGTGACGCGATTTCGTGGACATAGGCGATCACGCCGTTGGCATAAGAGCAATAGAAGCAATTCACCTTCTGGATCGCATTGAGATAGGGCAGGCGGTGCCGGTCAAACACGACATAATCACGCCGCTTCACCTGTTTGACGCCATACACCCGGAAGCACACAGCCTGGTAGAGGCTCGCCACCACATCGAGAAGGAAGACCGGGATGGCGACCGCATAGATAAAGGGGGCTGTGAGGATGGTCAGCACGCCGCTATCGACCAGATAGCGCCGCAGGCCGAGTTTCAGGGCTGCCTGGCGTTCGCGCGCTTCCCGGCTGATGAAGAGCCGTCCCTGCTCCAGCTTGTAGCCATAGCTGCGGCGGCGCTCTGCCAATTCTTCCTCGAGGTCGGCCTCCAGTGACTGGATCTTCTCGAGCAATTGATTGATCTGGGTTCGCATGGGTCGCGCTCCTGCGGCTGCATCGCGGAGCATACACGGAGTCGCGTCACGGCGGACCTGCCGCCATTTGCCACATATCAAAGCGGGTGTGGTGTTCGCCGGCTTTCCGGCCCGTCAGGCCGTCTTTCAGGCGGCGTCGCTGGTCGGCTCGCCCGTGAGAACGGCATAGACAGCATCGGCATCGGGCGCAGCGCGCAGGCGTTGACGGACATCTTCCCGGCGCAGCAGGCGCGAGACGCGAGCCAGGGCCTTGAGGTGTTCGGCACCGGCATCTTCCGGTGCCAGCAGCAGGAAAATCAGGTCAGCGGGCTGGCCGTCGATCGATTCGAAATCCACGGGTGCCCGCAGGCGCATGAAGAATCCGGTGACCTTGTCGATCCCGGTCAGCCGCGCGTGCGGAATCGCGACGCCCTGGCCGACACCGGTCGAGCCAAGGCGTTCACGCTGCAATACAGCTTCGAAAATAACGCGCGGATTCAGCCCGGTTGCCTGCGCTGCCGTTTCCGACATGGCTTGCAAGGCTTGCTTGCGACTGGACGCCCCGACATCAACGGCGGCGCCGCCATCGGGAATCAGATCTGCTAATGCCATGGTAAAAACAACTCTATTTCAAGCCAATCAGGCCTGCACTGCGCGGGCCGGGTCGATCCAGCCGATATGGCCATCCGGTCGCCGATAGACAATGTTCAACCCGCCATTAGCGGCATTTCGGAACATCAGGAAGGGCGAATCCGCAGCGTCGAGCTCAAGCGAGGCCATTCCGACGGTCAATGTCCGGAATTCGCCGGCATGTTCGGCAATGACAATCGGCTCCGGAGCGTCGGGCAGGGATTCGTCGACATGATCCTCCGCTTCCTCGGAATACGTATCGCGCATGCCCTTGAGGACGAAGATCGGCAGCGATTCGGCCGGCAGTTCTGCCTTGTGACCCTGGCGGTGATTCTTGAGTTTGCGCTTGTAGCGGCGCAGCCGCTTCTCAAGCTTGTCCATGGTGCCGTCGGCGGCCTTGTAGGCGTCGTCGGCGCTGTCATGAGCCTGCAGCATCATGCCCGAAGGCAGGTGCAGCGAACAGTCGATGCGAAAACCGAGGCCTTCGCGTGCGATCGACACATAGGCTTCGCCCGGACGGCTGAAATATTTGGCAACGCCGTCCTCGACCCGTTCCAGGATCCTGGCTCTCAGGCTATCGCTGACATCGATGCCCTTGTTTGCGATTTGAATGTGCATGCGCTCCTTCCCGCTGGCCATACACCAGCTTGTGAGGCGTCAAAAACTCTTCCAACTCCCCCCGGAATGCGGGCGGACCCTAGTCGTCGGGTGCAGCGGGAGTCAATCTCAGTCGGTGGTGGCTTTCCAACCACATGGGGCGTGACACAACTACCACCGTCATGCGCGGATTGTCCTGTCGTCAGCTGGCACGTTTCAACATGCGTCGGCGCTGGACCGAAGAAGGGATATTCAACGCCTCCCGGTATTTAGCCACAGTCCGGCGGGCGATTTCAATCCCCTCATCGTGCAAAAGCTCGACAAGCTTGTCGTCGGACAGGACGTCGTCGGCGGTTTCCTGCTGGATCAGGAGCTTGATCTTGTGCCTGACGGCCTCTGCCGAGTGGGACTCGCCGCCTCCGGCCGAGGGAATCGAGGAGGTGAAAAAGTATTTCAATTCGAACATGCCGCGCGGTGTCGAGACGTATTTGTTCGAGGTCACCCGGCTGACGGTCGATTCGTGCATGCCGATTGCGTCGGCCACAGTCTTCAGATTCAGGGGCCGCAAATAGGCGACGCCGTTGACGAGGAAGAGGTCCTGCTGGCGCACGATTTCACTGGAAACCTTGAGGATGGTGCGCGCCCGCTGATCCAGGCTCTTCACGAGCCAGCTGGCATTCTGGCTGCACTCGGTGATGAAGCTGCGCTCCGACTCATTGCGGGCAGCCGCGTTGATTTCATTGTAGTACCGGTTGTTGATGAGCACGCGCGGCAGGGTTTCCGAGTTGAGCTCGACATGCCAGCCCCCATCGGGGGCCTGGCGGATATAGACATCGGGTTCGACGGCGCGGGTTGATTCGGTGCCGTAGGCGAGGCCGGGCTTGGGGGTCAGCGCCTTGATTTCGGAAATCATGTCGTCGAGGTCTTCGCCATCGACACCGCACAGTGATTTCAGCGTCGCGTAATCATGCTTGGCGAGCCGCTCGAGATTGTCGAGCAGGATCGCCATGGCCGGGTCGAGGCGGTTCTTTTCCTGCAATTGCAGCGCCAGGCACTCGGCCAGATCCCGCGCCATCACACCAGCTGGCTCGAAGGTTTGCGTCGTCGTCAGGACGGCCTCGATCCGGGCGCGCTCCAGACCCAGCCGGTCGGCGATCTCGTCGAGGTCGGCGCGCAGATAGCCATCTTCATCAGCGAGGTCGATCAGGTGTGCCCCGATCAGGCGGTCGATCGGATCTGATGTCGCCGTGGACAATTGTTCGTGCAGGTGTTCCGCCAGCGAAATATCACGCGAGGAATTGGCGATCGCATCATATTCCTCGCCGTTGAAGGAGCCGCCGGCGCTGCCCGTGGATGACCAGGTGCTGGCACCCATGCCAACCGAATCACCGGCCTGCGAGGTTTCAACACCGGACAGGTCGGATTTGGAATCCTCGCCGTGCAACATGTCCGAATCGGCATCGATCGCATCAGCGGCATCGCCATTGGCGGCCGAGAATTCGAGCTCACGCGTCTCGTTATCGCTTTCCTGCCGCGTTGATTCGGTGCTTTCGCTACGGTCGTCGCGTTCGAGCAAGGGGTTCTGTTCGAGCTCGCTCTCAACGAATTCGGCAAGCTCGATATTCGAGAGCTGCAACAGCTTGATGGCTTGTTGTAGCTGGGGCGTCATCACCAGGGATTGACCCTGGCGCATCTCCAGCTTTTGCATCAGTCCGGCCATGAACGCCTCTGCGTGGTGGTTTACGGCAGAAGTTAATCAGGCAAAGCTTTCCCCGAGATAAACGCGGCGCACATCAGGATCGGCCCGGATTGCTTCAGGTGAGCCTTCAAACAGCACTTCACCCTCATGAATAATCGTCGCACGGTCCGTGATTTCAAGGGTTTCGCGGACATTATGGTCGGTGATCAGAATGCCGATGCCGCGATCCTTCAGGAAGCGGATCAGATCGCGGATATCTGCAATTGCCAGCGGATCGATGCCGGCGAAAGGCTCATCAAGCAGCATGAATGAGGGGCGAGTCGCCAGCGCCCGGGCAATCTCGACCCGGCGGCGTTCGCCCCCGGACAGTGACGGAGCCGGTGCTTCGGCGAGGTGCGAGATGCGCAATTCCTCGAGCAATTGGTCGACCAGCTCATGACGCTGGCTGCGGTCCTTCTCGACCACTTCGGCGACGGCGAGGATGTTCTCGCGCACGCTCATGCCCTGGAAGATGGATTTTTCCTGCGGCAGATAGCCGATCCCGAGCCGGGCACGCTGATACATGGGCAGGCGGGTGATATCCTCGCCATCAAGCAGGATGCGGCCATAATCGACATCAACCAGGCCCGTGATCATGTAGAAACAGGTCGTCTTGCCGGCGCCATTGGGGCCAAGCAGGCCCGCGACTTCGCCGCGCTGGAGCGAGAGCGAGACGCCCTTGACGACGGGGCGTTTGCGATAGGTTTTGCCGATTGCTTCGACGACCAGTCCCGTGCTGAGAGCGGACGGGGCCGCTGCGAAGTCTTCGGTCATTGCCATGCTCAACTTGCCCTCGATCGGAATTCTAGCGGCCGCCAGTGCCGTTGCCATCACCATTGGCGGGCGTGGCGTCGGTCTGGCGCGGGTAGATCACGGCCCGCACGGGCGTACCATTACCCTCTTCACCAAAATTGGAATTCCCGGATGTCAGATTGGAGACAAAACGGGTGGTGGTGATGACATTCTCGCCCTGGGTGATGACGACATCGCCTGTCAGGGTGATGGTGTCCTGACCCATTTCATAAACGCCCAGATCGCCGGTGGCGTTCTGGAAGGGTGAGAAATACCGGACATGCCCCGTGGCAACAACGCGTTCGATGTCGCCGCGACTGCCGTCTGCAGGCTGGGTCCAGACCAGCTCGACCCGATCCGCCATGATGCGGCGGTCGCCCTGGGTAATGTCGACATGACCGGTCAGGACCGTGCGGCCCTGATCGTCGAGATTTTCGATTCGGTCGGCGATGGTGTCGAGTGGTTGCGACGAATCCCCGATCTGCGCCTGGGCGGTCGCAAGCGGCGCCAGCAGGAGACAGGACAGGGCGGTCAGTCGGGCAAGCAGGCGGATCATTGATCCTCTCCTTCGCTGGGGGCGGTCCGGGCTTGTACTATACGTGCGTGCACATTGCCCTCGAAAATAACGCGATTGCCGCCTTCGTGAATTTCATAGCGGTCGGCGGTGATGGTCCCGACCGGTCCGGAACCGGTCACCGGCAGTTCGCCGGCCACGCGTTCCTCGCGCAGAAAGATGCGGGCATGCTGGGAGGCAAAGCTATAGCCGTTATCGGTATTCAGATTGACGTCGGAATACAGGTCGAGAATGCGGTTGGCTGGATCAAAGGTTCCGGTCTGCGCCAGAACTTCCGAAGCATTTGCTCCGGTATTGAGGAAATCATAGTCGAGGCGCGGGCGCTCCAGCTCGGTGAGACTGTTGGCATTGTCGCGCCGGCGGATCGCGACATCGGCTGTGAGCGCATAGGGGGTGAGATTCTCGTCGCGGCCGGTAATGCGCGGATTGACCATGCGCACGTCCGTGCTCACGGCTTCGGCCGGAACCACCGGGCCAACCGATGCCCCGATGAATAATTGCGCAGCCAGCAATGCCAGCAGCGCGATGATGCCGGCAATGAAGACGAAGCGCAGCCAGCGCACAAACTGCGTCCGGCGCCGGGCAGCACTCAGCGTCAATGCGCGGCGGGGTTCCCAATTGCCGTGCATTGTGGGCTGGAACAGCTCGAGGCCGGGGGTCGCGGTCGTACTCATCGGCAGATCATCATCTCGCAAACGGCAGGCACAGCCTTGCCGCGCAACAAAGACCAGCCTTTGCTGGCCTTTTCAAGGCAAACCGGATCAGGCGTGGGCGAAAATGTCGGTGTCCGGCCAACCCGCCAGGTCGAGTTTGGCACGCATGGGCAGGAAATCGAAACAGGCCTTCGCCATCTCCATCCGGCCTTCACGCTCCAGCATCACACTCAGCCGTTCGCGCAGCTGGTGCAGGTACAGCACGTCGGAGGCGGCGTATTCCAGCTGCGCTTTCGACAATTCATCCGCGCCCCAGTCGGAGCTTTGCTGCTGCTTGTTCATATCGATGCCGACGAGTTCGCGCGTCACATCCTTCAGGCCGTGGCGGTCGGTATAGGTGCGGCACAGCTTCGACGCGATCTTGGTACAGAAGACCGGGGCCAGGGTGACACCGAGGCTGCGCTCGACCATGGCGACATCGAAACGGGCAAAGTGGAGGATTTTCTCGACGCCGGGATCGCCCAGCAGGGCTTTCAGGTTGGGGCAGTCATATTCGGGGCGGATCAGCTGCACGACATGGGCATCGCCGTCGCCGCTGGAGAGCTGTACGACGCACAGCGCGTCACGGGTCAGGGACAGGCCCAGGGTCTCCGTGTCGATGGCGACCAGCGGGCCCAGATCGACATCGGCGGGCAAATCGCCGCGGTGGTAATGTACAGTCATCGCTCAATCCTCAGTTTCTGGCACGCGTCCTAACGCTCCGCGCGGCCCGGCGCAATGCGGCTGATCTTGTCGTCCAGGCTGCGCCGGTCATCGCGATTGAGAAATTGCGGCATTTCAGTCTCGGCTTGCGGACCGGCGGCCTCCAGGGCGTCGAACAGCGCGGTGGCGGCCTGACCATCGGCGCTCTCCAGCCAGCGCTGGCGGCGCGCCCGGATCGCGTCGGCGCTGACGGACAGATTGCCGGGCTCGAGCTGGATGCCCGACACCTCGCTGCCGGGGGCTGCCTCGCCGCGCAAGGTATCGAGCATCGCCTGGCCGATATGCGGCAGATAATGTGAGGGTTCGTAGAAATTGGGATGCGCGGCGGTCTGCTCCGGTCCCGGCGCGGGCAGGCTGGCAAAATCGCGAAAACCGGAGAAATCCCACAACACCGCGCCACCGCCCTCGACGCAGGCATCATCCGGGCTGTTGGCGGCATGCCGGTCGAACACCCCGGTCAGCGCCTGGCGCATCTCGAAATAGGTCTCACTGCGACCCGAGCGGAACAGGGCCTCCTCGCGCCAGGCATGGAGCGGGTGAATAAAGCCGATGACCTGGACGCCATTCGCTGTCAGTGCGTCCAGCGCGCGTTCAAACAGGGCGACGCGGCCGGCGTCAAAATTATAGCCCAGATAGAAGCCGTAAATCCCGCGCACACCGCTTTCATAGCGCTCCCGCTGGGCCCCTGCCGGATAGGTGTCGGCCCAGGGCACGCGCGGCGAACCGCCGCCGATATTATCGGCCATCAACTGGAGTGAGGCGCCGAATGTATTGGGCGATAGCGACACCCGCGTCATGGACAATGCGCGATTGCCGTCATTCAGCGTCGATAGCCAATAGGTCGCCTTGGCCCTGGAATGGGTGCCGAATTCATCGAGGTCGAGCCCGATCACGACGCAGCGCAGGGAACGGTTGCGCGCGGCCAGCGCCATCGCCTGGCTGAGTTCGAATATATTGGTGCCGCGCATGCCGGCATTGTAAATCTCGCCGGGCCAGCCGGTCGGCTCGTGCGGGAATCCGTCGACCGTGCGCGAGGAGCCGAGCAGGATGGACGCATCGCCGCCGCGTGCCAGCCGGTCGCCGACATGGACCCGGCCACCATCGCCATACAGCCGCGTATCACGCGCCGTCAGCCCCGGAATATCGGGCGCGCCGGTGACGTTGAACGGGTCGATCAGGGCGTTGAAGCCGGCAAAGCCCAAAAGGCCCGTGAACAGCGCGATGAATAATGTTCTGGCGTATTGCTTCATGCGGTTAGCCCCGCACAGGAGTGATGGGTAAAAGCGGCTGGTATCCGCACACCGGGGCCGCCCTGTCCACCAGACCGGCAAGCCCTGCGCTGCGCCAGACCGCGTCGAGATTGTGATGAATTGATCAGCATTCCGGTGCCAGCCCCCAGCTGCGGCGACGCTAGCGGCGCTCAGGCGCAACGGCAAGGCGAGGCTGCACGCGACCGAAGCACCGCCCCGTCATGGCGCGTTTGTCTTGCGGGGGCGGTAGAATACTGTCAGCTCGTTTTCCGCCAGCCTGGCCGTGTGCCGGGCCTGATAGCCCAGTTTGCCGGCCAGCGAGGTTGAGGCCGTATTGATCGGGTCAATGATGCAACAGGTCTCCGGCCGGTCGAGCGCGCGATCGGCCCAGGTGAGCACGGCCTGCATCGCCTCGTGTCCGAGGCCGCGGCCGTGCGCTGTCGGCAAAAGCGCCCAGCCGCTCTCGGGGACATCGCCGAGCGGTGGCAGGAGTTCGCGCTTCAGATCTGCCAGGCCGGCCTCACCGAGAAAACGGCCATCGGTGCGGTCGGTGATTACCCAATAGCCAAAACCCAGCATGGTCCACATCCCGCCATAGCGCAGCAGGCGCTGCCAGACCTCGTGCTCGCTCGAGGCGCGCCCGCCGATGAAGCGGATTACCCCGGGATCGGTCCACAAGGCCAGGCTGCCGGCGAAATCTGCCGCCGTATGGCCGCGCAGAACGAGTCGCGGCGTGACCAGGGCCGGAATCGTGGTCGCAGGGGCAGGGCTCATGCCGTCACCAGGGCTGACATTCGGCGCGGGAGGTGCGCCACGCGCCAGAGCTAAACCCGCCAGCGGGCGCCGCGTCAATCGGCGACCTGGCATCACCGCTGACGATGCATGCGGGGAATGGGCCGGTTTATAGTCGCGTCAGCGGGGAGCGGGCTGTAAGCTTGGCGCGAGGACGGTCATAGTGGGGGATGGCAAATGCCTGACCGGGCCGTTTGCCGCCGGGGGTGGGCCGGCGAGTGGGGGAGTTGCAATGATCGAGATTATGGGAGCCTTGGGGCTGCTCGAATGGTTGGGCCTCGCCCGGGTGAGTGCCGTTGTGTTGGGCGCCTTCCGGTTTCGCGCCCGGCCCCGGCGCGGCGATGCCGCTGCCGCCGCGGCGGCGCCGCCGCCGGTTGTGGCCCGTCAGGGCGGCGATGGCAGTGTCGTGCTGCGCATCGTGCACCATCTGCCCTATGAATATGTCGACGAGT
>NZ_JBLWTL010000002.1:0-223117 GCF_048270095.1 Maricaulis sp.
AAAGCCATGATGCGGCGAGCCCACGCAAACCCGGCTCACCAGACCGCGAAGACAACCGTGATACCGGCGGTGACAGACAAAACGGAGTAACTCGGAGCTTGACAGAAAGGGCCGCGATTAGACAACACGCACCTGCCCTCCCGGTCAGGAGCATGTCCCGTTCGCGCTTGGCTCCTCCGATCATTCTGCTAAGACGAACCGGTATTTCGCCGCGACGCTTGAGAGATATCCATGGACAAGACATTTCAGCTCGGTTGGGAAGAATGGGCGGCCTTTCCCAAGCTGGGGCTGCCGGCCGTGCGCGCCAAGGTCGATACCGGTGCGCGGACATCGGCGCTGCATGCGGTCTCGGTTGAGCCCTTCGGGCCGCTCGACAAGCCGCAAGTGCGTTTCATCATGCACCCGGTGCCGGACAAGCCGGAGATCGAGGTGGTCTGTTCGGCGCCCGCGGTCGACCGGCGCGAGGTGACGTCCTCGAATGGCGAGCGTGAATTGCGCTGGGTGATCGAGACTCCGATGAAGATTGGCGACCGCACCTGGCCGGTCGAGCTGACGCTGACCAATCGCGAATCCATGACCTATCGCATGCTGCTCGGACGCCAGGCGATTGGCGAGGACATGATGGTCAGCCCGGGGCAGTCCTGTGCCCAGGGCGTGCTGGATTATGAGCTCTACAAGGATTTCCCGCGCCGCCGGCCGGTCAAGCGGCCGCTGCGGGTCGCGATTTTGACGCGCGAGCCGAATAATTATTCCTCGCAGCGTCTGAAGGATGCGGCCGAGACGCGCGGCCATGTCGTCGAGATGATCAATACGGCGCGCTGCACCCTGGCGCTCGATGCGGCTGATCCGCGGGTTTTCTATGACGGCAAACCCTTGCCCGCCTATGACGCCGTCATCCCGCGTATCGGTGCCAGCATGACCGGATATGGCATGGCGGTGCTGCGGCAATTCAACATGATGGGCGCCTATTGTCTCAATTCCGCCGAGGCGATCGGGGCCTCGCGCGACAAGCTCTATGCTCATCAGGTGCTGGCACGCGAGGGCATCGCCATGCCGGTGACGGCCTTTGCCCATTCGCCCAAGGATACCAATAACCTGATCGCCCATGTCGGCGGCGCGCCGCTGGTGGTCAAGCTGTTGCAGAGCACGCAAGGACGCGGCGTCGTGCTGGCCGAGACCAAGAAGGCTGCGGAATCGGTGATCGATGCCTTTCGCGGTCTCGAGGCCAATTTCATCGTCCAGGAATTCGTCAAGGAGGCCGGCGGCGCCGATATCCGCTGCTTCATCGTTGGCGGCAAGGTGGTCGCGACGATGATGCGCCAGGGCGAGGCCGGCGAGTTCCGCTCCAACCTGCATCGCGGCGGATCGGCGACCAAGGTCAAGGTGAGCAAGGATGAACGCACCGCCGCCCTGCGGGCCGCCAAGGCGCTGGGGCTTTCGGTCGCCGGGGTGGATTTGCTGCGCTCTTCTGTGGGCCCGAAAATCCTGGAAGTGAACTCATCGCCCGGACTGGAAGGCGTCGAGCGCACTTCGGGCAAGGATGTCGCCGGCATGATTGTGGAATATATCGAAGACCATGTCCGCCCGATCGCCCGCAAGACGGTGCGGCGCAAGAAGGCGGTGGCGAAGCCGGCGGCGAATTCCGCGTCCTAATTAGCTGATTGCGGACCGGCCAAAAAATCAGCGAAACTCGCCATTTACCGCTGACGAGGCCCCCGTCCAACACGTCGGCCCGAGCGGCCAGACCTCGCCCTGAAACCCATGCCGGGATCCGGCCAGACTGGACTTGTCTCGTCAAGGGCGCGAAGCGCCGCTGCGCGGTCAGGACCCTTGACGAGACAAGTCCAGTCTGGCGCCCTGCCTGGCAAGGATTTCAGGGATAGCTCTGCCCGGCGCGGGCCGTGGGCGGGATTGGAATAGATAAATTCTGTCAAAACCTTAGTGTCGGAAAAATGGTGAGTGTCCCCGTTTGTTTTTACACCCGGTCATGTATATACTTGGCTCGCGAAAACCGGTGCCTTTCACTATTCAATTTAGAAATGTTCGGATTGTTTTTCCGATAGCAATAACCAAGGCGGCGCCTACAAAAACTATCCCGACTTCATAAACAGCAGTTGCATAGCACGGGTTTGTAAAATCACCATCACACCTAATCGGAATAAAGTGCGTTAGGAATACTAAAAAGAACGCAAACATCGATACGAAGACAATCAATAAATTCCTCAATAAAAGTGTAAGAGGATTAGCTCCCGCGATACGAGTGATCTTAGGTGCGAAACTTGCGTCCAAAAAAATAAATGAAAGAAGGCCGCTCGCGGTGGCCGATATAAAGCCAGTCCCTAGCAGTAACGGCATCCATTCGGAACCAACCCACCCGATCGCGGCAAGCAAAATTGATGAAATGACGTGGATCAACAGCGCCAATGATAGCCACATAACAGTCTTGTTCATTGCCTTTCCTCCGGGGGCAAAAGGCCGCAATAAATGGTGACAGGCACCTATTAATTCCGAGCGGCCAGACCCCGCCCTGAAACCCATGCCGGGATCCGGCCAGACTGGCAAGGATTTCAGGGATGGCTGTGCCCGGTTCGGGCCGTGGGCGGGGTGGAATGGATAAATTCTGTCAAATTCTTAGTGTCGGAAAAATGGTGAGTGCTTGGATTTAACCGGTGAGCGCAACGGTCTGGGCGAGGATGTCGGCTGGAGTTAGATAGTCGAGGGTTTTTCGTGGGCCGGCGGGAAGTGCGTTTAGAGTCGGGTGGAAATGGGGGAGGGTTAGAGTGTCGGTACAGGGATGTCATCGGGGCAACTTCGTCTACCTGTCTTGCTTGTTGGCAGTGCTGGGGGTGGCGTCTTGCGCCGAGGAAACCGAGCAAGGGCCCGATTTCGCAGATCGCTACGCGGCGATGTGTGCCGTCGAACCGGTACTGGATCGCGAGGCCCTGTTCGCAAACCCGGTCACGGTGAACTGGCTCCAGCCACTGGACACGGATTTCACTCGGGCGCTCGGACAACAGGATCCGTACGATGTTCAACAGTTTGCCGCGGTCCGCGACTTAAGGCTTGGGGATTTGTTGATCGCTTGGAGCCAGCGAGGCTCCGCGTCTGGCGAGGCGATCACGCTGCCTCGTGGAATACCGGAAGAATTGCGGGCGCCTTTCTTGGCATTTCGTGGGCCCGGAGCTGGAAGTGACTATTCCCGCAGGCTCGATCAGCGATCAGCCTTTGTCATGACAGTTGCCGAGGAGGGTGGTGATTGTGAGGTTGCTGACGCAATTCTGGCAATAGCAGACTATTTCCTCTCCGTTGAACGCGACTGGCCGACCATACCCTCGGGCGATCCCCGCAGGATGAGTGTGGAGCAATCACCCGGCAATATGGCACGATCGATTTGGCCTTGGGCGAGATTCGGGGCCGACGCAGATTACAGTCCGATGGCTCAGATCTATGGGGACTTGCGAGCACGCAGGCTCCAGGGAGAGTGTGTGCACATTGAAAGCATGCCGATGTCGGAGCAGCCGATTGCGGCGAGCGCGCACCGGACGCTGGCCACAGATGGGCGCGCAAGTCTGGCCCAGAGTATCCACGAAATCACATTGGACGGCCGGGTGGTCTTCCGCGAAAGCCGGGCTGTCCTTGTATCGCGAGACGGAGCAGTTTCGATCTGCTGTCGTAGCCCATTCGACCCGAGCAAGGTTGCGGTGCGGCAATGCGCCAATCTCACGCCGGATGACCCTTTTTCCTACGCGGCCAGGTATCAATTTGAGGTGGAAAACTAGATGTCAATTTGGGCAAAGGCCAGAAGTTCAGGTCAATCTCGATAAAGCTGCCAATGGCATTGTTGATGCAAACCGGGAAACGCACCGTTTTTTCCGGCAGTGATCAGCTAGCGCTTCCCATACCCGCCGCCACCCGGCGTCTTCACCTCTACACTATCCCCCGGCTCAACATCAATCCGGAACAGGCCCGGCAGGGCCTCTGTTTCCCCACCCGCACGGGTGACGCACTGCTCGCCGCGCGCGGCATCGCCGCCTCCCGCCAGCCCAAAGGGTGCTTCCTTGCGGCGTGAGGAGAGGAGGGCGACTTCCATCGGTTCGAGGAAGGTGAGCTTGCGATCGCTGCCATCGCCGCCGGGGAATTGGCCAGCGCCGCCCGATCCGGGGCGGATCCTGTGATGCTCCAGCCGTACGGGGAAGCGCCGTTCGAGCACTTCCGGGTCGGTCATGCGCGAATTGGTCATATGGGTGTGGATGGCCGAGAGACCGGCAAAGCCGTGGCCCTCATTGTCGATGCCGGCTCCGGCACCGCCGCAAATCGTCTCGTAATACTGGTGGCGGTCATTGCCGAAGGTGAGATTATTCATCGAGCCCTGGCTGGCGGCGAGCCTGCCGGTGGCGCCGAACAGGGCGTCGACGATCAGCTGGCTGGTCTCGACATTGCCGGCGACCACGGCGGCCGGCGGTTTCGGGTTGAGCAGGCTGCCCTCGGGGATGATCAGCTCGAGCGGTTTCAGGCAGCCTTCATTGAGCGGAATGGCGTCGCCGACCAGACAGCGGAAGACATAGAGCACGGCGGCGCGGGCGACCGAGGAGGGGGCGTTGAAATTGCTCGGGCGCTGGGGCGAGGTACCGGTGAAATCGACCACGGCTGATCGCGTCGCCCGATTGACCCGGATCGCGACGCGGATCTCGGCGCCGTCATCGAGCTTGACGCTGTGCTCCCCATCGCTCAGCGCATCGATCACCCGGCGCACGGCGCGTTCGGCATTGTCCTGGACATGGCCCATATAGGCTTTGACGACGGCGAGCCCGTTATCATCGACCAGCCGGCGCAGCTCGTCGGCACCCTTGGCGCAGGCGGCGAGCTGGGCCTTGAGGTCGGCGATATTCTGGTCGGGATTGCGGGCCGGCCAGGGCTTGGAGGCGAGTACGGCGCGGGTTTCCGCTTCGAGGAATTGGCCGCCGGACATGATCTTGATATTGCGGAACTGCACGCCTTCTTCCTCGATCGAGGTCGAGAAGGGCGGCATTGAGCCGGGCGCGATACCGCCGACATCGGCATGGTGCCCGCGCGAGGCGACATAGAAGATCCGCTCGCCCGCGCTCTCGTCATGGACGGGCGTGACGAGGGTGATATCGGGCAGATGGGTGCCGCCATCATAGGGCGCGTTGACCGCGACGGCATCGCCCGCCTTGAGCTCAGGATGCGCATCGGCCGCAGCGCGCACGCTGGCCGACATCGAGCCGAGATGCACCGGCATGTGCGGCGCATTGGCGACCAGCCCACCATCCGCATCAAACACGGCGCAGGAGAAATCCAGCCGCTCCTTGATATTGACCGAATGGGCCGTGCGCTCCAGCGCCAGGCCCATTTGCTCGGCGACGCTCATGAAACGCTTGTTGAAGAGTTCGAGGCGGATCGGATCGAGGGCTGTGTCGGCGGTCTCGGTGGCGAGCGCCTCGGTGCGGGTCAGTTTCAACGTGCCATCGGGCAGGCGGGTCGCTGACCATCCGGCGTCGATGACGATGGTGGAATTGGGGTCCATCACCAGGGCCGGGCCGGGCGCCTCGGCTCCGGCACTAAACTGGTCGAGCCGGTAAAGCGGCGTCTCGCGCCAGGCGCCGCGATCGAACACATTCACGGAGGCGATGGCTTGCGGCGCCGTCGTCTCTTCACTCATCTCGATGGACCAGCCCCGCGCGCCGGGCGGATCGGCCTCGGCTTCGACCATCACCGATTCAATCACCAGCGCCGCATCCGGCGCGAAGCCGAACAGGCGCTTGTGAGCGGCGGCGAATGTGACCTGCATCGCGTCGGGTTCGTCGACGGGCACGGGCAAGCTGGTGTCGGAGCCCTGCACGCGCAGGCGCCACTCGGTACGGGTGCGGATCTGGCCTGCCGCGAAACCTTCTTCCGACAGGCGGGCGGTGACGTCCGTCGCCAGATCGGCGGCGAGGGCGTGGGCGGTCTCAAGCCCGGTCTGGAAATCCTGTTCGACGGCGGCGAGCCGGGTCTGGCGGATTTCGGCGAGTCCGATACCCAGCGCCGAGAGCAGGCCGGCATAGGGGTGGATCAGCACACTTCTCATGCCGAGCGCGTCGGCGACCTTGCAGGCGTGCTGCGCCCCGGCACCGCCGAAGGCCGCGAGCGCATAGGCCGATGGATTGACGCCCTGGCCGATGGAGATCTGCTTGATCGCCTGGGCCATGCTCTCGACGGCGACGGCGAGGAAGCCCTCGGCAGCGGCTTCCGGGCTGTCGAGCTCCATGGCATCGGCGAGTGTCTGCAGCGCGGCGCGGCTGGCGGCGACATCAAGCGGTGAGGCTCCGTCCGTGCCGAAGACGAGCGGGAACCACTCGGCCTGCACCCGGCCGAGCACGATATTGGCATCGGTGACGGCAGCCGGCCCACCGCGGCCATAGCCAGCCGGTCCCGGCATGGCGCCAGCGCTTTCCGGGCCGACCCGGGCGCGTTCGCCATCGAAGGTGAGCAGGGAGCCGCCGCCGGCGGCGACTGTGTGGACCGCCATCATCGGTGCGCGCAGGCGGTGGCCGGCGACGAGGGTTTCCTGGACGCGCTCGAACGTCTCGCCATCAAAGCGCGAGACATCGGTCGAGGTGCCGCCCATGTCGAAACCGATCACTTTTGGATGACCGGCGGCCAGCGCCGTCTTGGCCATGCCGACGACACCGCCGGCGGGGCCGGACAAGACTGCGTCGCGGGCATGGAAACCGGCGGCCGGGGCGAGTCCGCCCGAGGACTGCATGAAATAGAGCGGCGTGCCCTCCAGCCCGGCATCGACGCGGTCGACATAATCGCGCAGGACCGGGGTGAGGTAGGCATCAAGAACCGTGGTCGAGGCGCGCGGCACGATCTTGACCAGCGGGCTGGCAATGCTGGAGCGGATCACGGTGGCAAAGCCGGCCTCGCGGGCGAGCGTCTCGAGCCTGACCTCGTGAGTATCATTGCCATAGGCATGCATCAGCGTGATCGCGACCGAGGTGAAGCCGTCCAGCTTCGCCGCCACGAGCGCTTCGCGGACTGGCGCCTCATCGAGCGGGATCAGGACATGGCCTTCGGCATCGAGCCGTTCATCGATTTCGACGACGCGGTCATGCAGCGGCGCCGGGCGCGCGATGTCGAGGGCGAAAATATCGGGCCGGGTCTGGTCGCCGATGATCAGCAGGTCGGCGAAACCGCGCGTGACCAGGAAGAGGGTCTTCGCGCCCTTGCGTTCGAGCAGGGCATTGGTGGCCACCGTGGTGCCCATCTTGACCGAACCGACCGGCGCTCCGGCGGCGAGGCGGCGCACGCCTTCGCTGGCAGCATCGGGATAGTCGGGGCTTTCCGACAGGAGTTTGAGCGGATGCAGCCGTCCATCGGGACCGCGCCCGATCACATCGGTGAAGGTGCCGCCGCGATCAATCCAGAACTCCCAGTCAGACATGAAAACTCCCGTCGCAGCGCGGCCGCATATCTCTGCCTGCGGCAAGGTTTATCATGGTCTGCGCCGGCGTGAGCGGGTAAAGCTGACAAAATACGGTCAATCCGATTGCCCATCCCTGACGTATTCCCGATTGAACACCTATATGGCCGTGCAAGGGACATTCACGCATGCGTTTTTGGCACAAATTGGCAGCCCGCCTGCAGGGACGGGACAGCTTCCTCGACTGTGACGGTTGTGATGCCGGCACTGGCCTGGCCGAGGAGATGCCGGAGCGCCGGGTCGGGGATGCCGAATTTGCCATGGCCCTGATCGGGCTGGGTGCCAAAATGGCCAAGGCCGATGGCTTTGTGACCCGCAGCGAGATCAAGGCCTTCTACGAGGTCTTCCGGCCACCGCCCGAGGGGCGCGCCGCCCTCGACCGCGCCTTCGAACTGGCGATGCAGACGACGCTCGGCTTCGAGGGCTATGCCCGGCGCCTGGCCCGGCGTTTCCGGGCCAATCCGGCGATCCTGGAAGATGTCCTCGACGGCTTGTTCCATATCGCCAAGGCGGATGGGGCGGTGACCAGCGATGAACTGGAATATCTCAGCCAGGTAGCGGAAATCTTCGGTTTCTCGCCGCTCGAATTTCGCCGCATCAGCACCGCCCATCTGGGCGCGTCCGACGATGATCCCTATATAATTCTCGGCATTGAGGCCGATATTTCCGACAGCGACCTCAAGCGCGCCTACCGCCGAATCGCCTCGCAAAACCATCCTGATCGCATGATGGCGCGCGGCGCGCCGCTCGAAACCCAGCGTTTCGCCAATGAAAAAATGGCAGTAATCAACGCGGCTTATGGCCAGATCCTTGCAGAGCGCGGGCTTAATGTCGGCGCTGCCAATTGACCTCGGCGGTTGAAATGCCAACATGGGGAGCAGGGGCAGATATGGATCGAGGAATATGACAGAGACACCTCATACCCAATCCGCATTCTTCGCGAGCGGCGCAGGCCGTATTGCACGCGATGTTCTGGCGGCCATGATTGCCCTGGCCTTCATCGGCGCGATCGTCTTTATGGCGGTCATGCTGACGGCAGTCTTCCTGATCGTGGCTGGCGCTGGTCTCGTGACCTTCGGGGTTTACTGGCTCTGGATGAAGGTGCGCGGACGGCGTGGGGCCAAGGGCCCGGAAGTTCTCGTCGCAACGCGCGGTCCCGACGGCTGGACGGTTGACGGGCTCGGTTCCTGAACCTCGCCACCGCTTTGCAATGCCCACGACATATTTCGTAACGTACTGACATCAAGCGTGCATGTCGCCCATACGCGTGGCCGCTTGTGCGGCTGGCCGGGCCGGTCCATGAAGCGATATGCGTATTCGTGATCTCCTCGCCCTGATCGCTGTTTGTGCGGTCTGGGGCGTCAACTTCGTCGTTGCAAAATTCTCGATCACGGGCTCGCCGGGATGGGTGCCCGGATTCGAGGGCTCACCGCCGCTTTTCTTCGCCTTCCTGCGCTTTGCGCTGCTGTTCGCCATCCTCTCGCCCTGGCTGCGACCACGGCCGCAGGACATGAAGGCGATGATCGGTATCGCGCTCTCCATGGGGGCGCTGCAATACGCGCTGATGTTCCTCGGTCTGCAATGGGCGACGCCCTCGGGCATGGCGATCACGCTGCAAATGGGCGTGCCGTTCGCGACACTGCTCTCGGTGGTGATGCTGAAGGAAAGGCTCGGCCTGCCGCGTATCACCGGCATCATCATCGCCTTCGCCGGGATTATCCTCGTCGTCGCCCGGCCCGGGATTGGCGGGCTCTCCTTCGGGCTGCTGCTCGGCATCGGTGCCGCCTTCACGGGCGCACTGGGGATGATACTGGTCAAGCGCATGCCACTGGATTCGATGCGGATGCAGGCCTGGATCGGTCTGATTTCCTGGCCGCCCCTGCTGGTGTTGTCGCTGATCTTCGAGCGCGACCAGATCGCTTCAGTCATGGCCGGCGGCTGGCCCTTCATGCTGACGGTCGTTTTCACCGTCCTGCTGGTCAATGTGTTCGGCCATGGTGTGTTCTACAAAATGCTGCAGCGCTATGATGCGACCATGATTGCACCGATCACCCTGCTGGCGCCCCTGATTGGCGTCATTTCCGGCATCGTCATCACGGGCGACCCCTTCGGCTGGCGCCTGCTGGTCGGTGGCGGACTGGCGCTGCTCGGTGTCGGGATTATCGCCCTGCGGCCCAACCGGGCGCTGCCGGAAGCGGGGCTGGCGCGGGAGAAAACCCTGTGATGCAGCCGCCGATCTCGACGCCCTCGCCGAATTTCAACGACCGCAAATTGCCGGTCAGTCTGATCGTGCTGCATTATACCGGCATGAAAGACGGCCCGTCGGCGCTGGCGAGACTGCGCGATCCGGCCGCCCAGGTCAGTGCCCATTACATGGTCGAGGAAGATGGCCGCATCTTCCAGCTCGTCGATGAGGACAAGCGTGCCTGGCATGCCGGCGTCAGCCTCTGGCGCGGCGAGACCGACATCAATTCCAGCTCGATCGGCATCGAGATCGTCAATGGCGGCCATGATTTCGGCTTGCCGGACTTTCCCGGCGTCCAGATTGATGCGGTGATCGAACTGGTGCGTGATGTCATGGGACGCCATGGGATCGGCCCCGAGGGCGTGATCGGTCATTCCGACATCGCCCCGGGCCGCAAACAGGACCCGGGCGAGAAATTCCCCTGGGACCGGCTGGCTGCGGCGGGCTGCGCGCGGGTTGTGCGTGGGTGACGTCTGTCGCTGCTTAGGTGAGGAGTTCGCATCCATGTCCGCCAATATCTCCATCCCGCCTATCCTGCAGATCGGCGGCGGCGCGCTGCGTGAGATCGCACCGATCCTGGCGCGGCTGGGCTGCAGCAATCCGCTGATTGTCAGCGACATGGTGTTGGCCAAGATCGGCCTGGTGGGCCAGCTCACTGCCTTGCTCGATGCGGCCCAAATTCCCCACGCCCTGTTTGACGGCACCGAGCCGGAACCCTCCGATGCCTGCGTCATGGCGGGCACGCGGGTCTTGCTGGCCGGATCGCCGCGCGGGCCGTTTGATGCGGTGATCGCGCTTGGCGGCGGCAGCGTGATCGATACCGCCAAGGTGATGGCGGTGCTCGCCGCGACGGGCAAAACCATTCGCGAGATCGCGGTTCCGGCCGTGGTGGCACCGGTCGGCCTGCCGGTGATCGCCATTCCGACAACGGCGGGCACGGGCTCCGAAGTCACCGGCGTCGCCGTTATCACCGAGGCGGCCAATGACGAGAAACTTTTATGCATGGGGCCGGGCCTGGTCTCCGCCGCCGCCATCATCGATTACGAGCTCACGCTTGGCCTGCCGCCGCGCACCACGGCCGATACCGGACTGGATGCGCTGACCCATGCGATCGAGGCGCATGTCAGCGCGAAGGCCAATGCGTTCTGCGACCAGCAGGCGCTCGCCGCGATGCGTCTGATCGGCCCCAATCTGGAAACCGTCTACACCGAGCCACAAAACCGCAATGCCCGCGAGGCCGTCATGCTCGGCGCGACGCTTGCCGGCATCGCCTTTTCCGGCGCCTCCGTCGCCCTGGTCCACGGGATGAGCCGCCCGATCGGCGCGCATTTCCATGTGCCGCATGGCCTGTCCAATGCGATGCTGCTGGCGAAGGTCACCGAGTTCTCGCTCGCCGCCGCGCCGCAACGCTATGCGGCGTGCAGCCGTGCGATTGGTTTTGCCGGGGCCGGCGATGATGAGACTGTCGCGCACGCCAAGCTGATGGCCGGCCTCAACCGCATCGTCACGGCGCTCGAAGTGCCGACACTGTCGGGCTTCGGCATCGACCGCGGGCGCTATTTCGAGATGATCCCGGTGATGGTCGAGCAGGCGCTGGCGTCGGGCTCACCGGGGAATAATCCAAGAGTGCCGACGGCGGATGAGCTGGCGGGGTTGTATGAGGCGGTTTGGGAGTGAGGGGGTTGAAAACGGGGCGTGGCTGGCTCCGCTTATTCTCGGTGCCAGCAAGGACCGCCGAGCCCGTCATCCTCACCAGCTCCGACCGCTTCGCGGCCACCTCTTCCATCAAGGAAGAGGAGGGCGTTTGATCTGACCGGCCTCGATTGTCTCCCACCTCTTCCTTGATGGAAGAGGTGGCGCCGAAGGCGACGGAGCTGGTGACGGCCTCGCGATGCGGTTTCAATGGCTTGCTGCCAGGCCCGCATCCCCCGCCGCTTGACCGCCTCTCACAACTCAACCACATACATTCCCGATCAGGTGGCTGGGCGGCCGCGGTGTCAGGCTTGAAAAGGCGGCACCGAGGAAAGTCCGGGCTCCACGGAGACAAGGTGCCGGGTAATTCCCGGCGGGGGTGACCCCAGGGAAAGCGCAGCAGAGAAAGACCGCCGGGCGTGCGCGTCCGGTAAGGGTGAAACGGTGCGGTAAGAGCGCACCGCCCCGACCGCAAGGAAGGGGGCTAGGCAAGCCCCACCTGGAGCAAGACCGAATAGGGATGGGCCGTGGCCTCGGCCACACATGCGTCTCCGCATGCCATCCGGGTAGGTCGCACCAGGCATGTCGCAAGGCATGTCGCAGATGAATGGTCGTCGCGCTTGTTCCGTTCCGGAACAAGCGACACAGAACCCGGCTTACAGGCCACCTGATCCTCGTTTCCTCCATTCATCCATCCGCGGCCCTGTGGATATTAACTTAATGTTCCCTTGTTGTTCTCAATTTGGCCATATTTGATTACTTCAAAAGGCGCTTCAATCCATAGAATTCGATGCTTTCGGCGTTGTTTCCCATCAAATCCCATGTTATCCCATAGTTAACCATGCGGGGACGGATCGGTATGGCCGGGGAGCAAATCGAGCGTGTTTTTATCGACCACCATTAATGGCGTTGACGCCAAGGGACGTGTATCGGTGCCAGCCGATTTCCGTTCCGTGGTGCGCGGTGGTCCGTTCGACGGCATTATCGTCTGGCCTTCTTTCGACGGTCCTTATCTGGAAGGTGGTGGCCAGGCCCTGCTCGACAGTTATCAGCGTCTGATCGAAGACATGGACCCGTATGATGATGCGCGCATCGCTTTCGAACGCGCCATTTTCGGGGCCGCCAGACCGCTCGCCTTTGATGCGACCGGCCGTGTCACCCTGCCAAAGGAATTGATTGATCACGCCGGGCTTGAGGGCAAGGCGACCTTTGTCGGTCTCGGTTCACGTTTCGAGCTCTGGTCGCCGGAGGCCTATGCCGAGCATCAGGCGACGGCGCGCGCCTATGCCCGCGAGAACAAGCGCTCCCTGCGTCTGGTTCCCCGCAATGGGGGGGCGTCATGAGCCATCTCCCTGTGATGCTCGATGAAGTCGTGCGTGCGCTGGATCCGCAGGATTCCGGTCTCTATATTGACGGCACATTCGGCGCCGGCGGTTACTCGCGCGCCATCTTGTCAGCGGCCGATTGCCGCCTGATCGGGATTGATCGCGATCCCAGCGTCATTCCGGCGGCTGAACAGCTGGGCAAGGCCTCGGGTGGGCGTTTCGTCTTCGTGCAGGCGCCATTCTCGAAAATGGCTGAAGTGATCCGCGCCAATGGCGGCGAGAGCGTGCAGGGCATTGTGCTCGATATCGGCGTCTCCTCGATGCAGATCGACCAGGCCGAGCGCGGTTTTTCCTTCATGCGTGCCGGCCCGCTCGACATGCGCATGGCCCGGACCGGTGCCAGCGCGGCCGATGCGGTCAATCTGCTGAGCGAGGAAGAGCTGGCAGACATATTTTATGTTTACGGCGATGAGCGCCGCTCGCGCCGCATCGCCAAGCAGATTGTCGAGGCGCGCGCTGAGGCGCCGATCGAGACGACAGACCGCCTTGCCGCCATCGTCACGCGCGCAACGGGCGGAAAACATTCCAAGATTCACCCCGCGACCAAAGTCTTCCAGGCGTTGCGGATTTATGTGAATGACGAATTGGGCGAACTGGCCCGCGCGCTCGAGGCCGCCGAGGCCATTCTCGCGCCGCATGGGCGTCTCGTCGTGGTTACCTTCCATTCACTGGAAGATCGCATGGTGAAGGACTTCTTGCGGGCCCGGTCGGGCCAGGCGGGAGGGGGTGGCTCGCGCCATGCGCCTGCAGTGGAAACCGGTCCTGTCGCCAGTCCGAGTTTTTCCTTGCTGCACCGTAAGGCGAGCGCCGCCAGTGAGGCCGAGATCGCCGCCAATCCGCGGTCACGTTCCGCCAAAATGCGTGTTGCTATTCGTACCGAGGCTCCGGCCTGGGCTGAGGATCTGTCGGAGTTCGGCAGGAATGTTGTGTCGCTTGAGCGTCTGGAGGCCGTGTTATGATCCGTACGTTTAACGCGATAGCCCTTGTCGTTGCAGTCGCCCTGGCTGGCGCCCTCTATGTCGCCAAGACCGAAGCCAAGAACTCCCAGGAGCGGCTCGAGGATATCCAGTCGCAACTGGTCGAGGAGCGGCGCCAGATCAATGTTCTCAATGTCGAGATTGCCCATCTCGAAGACCCCGAGCGCCTGCGCGCCCTGGCGCGCCGCTATCTCGGCTTTGAGCCGCTTGATCCGAGCCGTGAAGTTGCGCTGGGCGATCTGCCCCTGCTGGCTGAGCCCGGTCCCGGGGTCGAGCAGCCGCGCCGTGAGGGCCTGCTGGTCAACCAGTCCGACCAGGCACTGGCGCTGGCCGAACCGCATGAGGTTGGGGGGCAAAACTGATGCGCTGGTGGCCCTTTCGCCGTCAAGTTTCAGCTGAATCCCGCAGCGTCGGCCCGCCACCCATGGCCGAGGCGGCGCCGGCCGACATGTCACGCCTGCTGCGCATTGAAAGTACCGAAATCAAGGCGCTCGATGCCGCGCGCGGCCGGCTGAAGATCGTCGGGCTGAGCCTTGCGCTGTGTTTCGGCGTGCTCGGTCTGCGCGCCATTGAGCTGGCTGTCACCAGCCCGGCCCATGCCGCCGCGACACGGCCGGTGATGGCCGAGGCGACGCGTGGTGATCTGTTCGATCGTACCGGCCAGGTGCTGGCGACGACCTTGCAGACCCATTCCCTGTTTGCTGATCCGAGCCTGGTCTGGGATGCCGCCGAAACCGCCGAGGCGCTGGCGGGCGTGCTGCCCGATCTCGATATCGAAGCGGTCACGCGCGATCTGTCCTCGCATCGCCGCTTCGTCTGGGTGCGCAGAAACCTCACCCCGCGCCAGCGCCAGGCGGTCTTCTCGCTCGGCCTGCCAGGCCTGGATTTCCGCCTCGAGCCGCGCCGCGTCTATCCGCGTGGCCGGCTGGCTTCGCATATCGTCGGCTATACGGATCGCGACCTGAACGGGCTGGCCGGCGCCGAGCGCTCCTTTGATGCGGCGCTGTCCTCGAGCGATGGCCGCCCGGTGGCGCTGTCGATCGATATGGGCGTGCAATTCCATCTCGACGAAGTCCTGCGCACGACGATGGACGAGTTCAGCGCCCTCGCGGCTTCGGGCATTGTGATGAATGTGCGCACCGGCGAGATCGTCGGCATGGTGTCGCTGCCGGATTATGATCCCAACCGGCCCAATGATGCCTCCAATAATGAGCGCCTGAATCGCAGCGCCCAGTCGGTTTATGAAATGGGGTCGACCTTCAAGGCCTTCACCGTTGCGATGGCACTGGAATCCGGTGCGGCCACGCTCGAAAGCGGGTTCGACGCGACCGAGCCGCTGCAGATCGGCGGTCACACCATTCATGATTTTCATGGCGAGAACCGCTGGCTGACGCTGTCGGAAATCTTCATCCATTCCTCCAATATCGGCTCCTCGCGCATTGCGCTGGACGTCGGATCCGAAGGGCAGAGAGAATTTCTCGGCCGGATGCGCCTGCTTGAACGCGCGCCAATCGAGCTGGCCGAGAGCGCCGATCCGCTCCTGCCGCGCAATTGGGGTCCGACGGAAACGGCGACGATTTCCTATGGCCACGGCCTCGCCGTCAGCCCGATCGCCACAATCGCGGCCTTTGCGGCCATCGCCAATGACGGCATTTATGTCGCGCCGACGCTGCAGCCCGTCGCTGCCGACGAAAGGATTGTCGGCGAGCGGGTGATGGAGGCGAGCGCCGCACGCGACGTGATGGCGCTGATGCGCGAAAATGTCACCGATGGCACGGGCGGCCGCGCCGAGGCGCCCGGCTATCTCGTCGCGGGCAAGACCGGCACGGCGGAAAAGCCCTCGCGCGGCGGCTATGACCGCAATCGACTGATCTCCTCCTTCTCGGCCGTCTTCCCCTATAACGACCCGCAATATGCCATTCTCGTCCTGCTCGATGAGCCGCATGGCAATGAATCGACACATGGCTATTCCACCGGTGGCTGGACGGCCGCGCCCGCCGTGGGCCAGATCGTCTCCCGCATTGCGCCCATCCTCGGCGTCGACCGCTCCGATGCCGATCATAATGAGCGCGCGGCGCTGGTGCGCGCGGCACTGATGCCGGAGGCCATCCCTTGACCCTGTCCGGCCTTCTCACACCTGAACATGCCACGCCTGCGACCGATCAGATCGAGGTTGCGGGCCTGACGCTGGACAGCCGGGCCGTGAAGCCCGGCTTTCTGTTTGCCGCCCTGCCGGGTGTGAAACTGCATGGCAGCGCCTATGCGGCCCAGGCGGTCGCGCAAGGTGCGGTGGCCATTCTGTCCGACCGGGACATTCCAGGCCTTGATGTGCCGGTGATCATCGCCGATGACGCAGCGGCTGAGCTGGCGGCGATGGCAGCCCGCTTCTATCCGCGCCAGCCGGGCCATATCGTCGCCATTACCGGTACGAATGGCAAAAGCTCGACGGTGGAATTCCTGCGCCAGATCTGGACCGCAGCGGGCATTGACGGTGCCAGCCTCGGCACGCTCGGTGTGGCGCGCGGGGCTTCGCTCGAGACCACCGGCTACACCACACCCGACGCTGTGGCCCTGCACCATGCGCTCGATGCGCTCGCCGCCGATGGCGTCACGCATCTGGCGATGGAGGCCTCCAGCCATGGCTTGAAGCAAAGGCGGATGGACGGGGCGCGGCTGGCGATTGGTGCCTTCACCAATCTGACCCAGGACCACCTCGACTATCACCCGGATTTTGACGACTATTTCGCATCCAAAGCTTTGCTCTTCACCGAGCGTTTGCCGGATGGCGCCGGCGCGGTGATCAATGTCGATTCCCGGTGGGGTGAACGCATGGCCGAGCTGGCCCGCACGCGCGGCCTGATGATCACGACGATTGGCTGGCGCGGCAGCGACCTGCAGATCCGCGAGATTACCCCGCGCCCGGCCAGCCAGGATGTCGTCTTCGCCTGGCGCGGTGTCGAGCATCAGGTCGAAGTGCCGCTGGTCGGCGAATTCCAGGTCCTCAATGCGCTGGGTGCCGCCGCTATTGCCCTGGTCGAGGGTGTCGCCCTCAATGTCGTGCTCAAGACGCTGGGCCAGCTGGGCGGCGTGCCCGGACGGCTGGAAAAGGTCGGCGAGACCGAGGCGGCAGCCCCGGTCCTGGTCGATTATGCGCATACGCCGGACGGGCTGGACAAATTGCTCCGCTCGGCGCGTCCGCACACCCGTGGCCGTATCATCCTGGTGTTCGGCTGCGGCGGTGATCGTGACCCGACCAAGCGCGCCAAGATGGGCGAGATTGCCGCCCGTCAGGCCGATCATGTCATTGTTACCGACGATAATCCGCGCTCCGAGGATGCCGCGCTGATCCGCGCGGCGATCCTGGACGGGTGCCCGGACGCCGAGGAAATTGCCGACCGCGCTGCCGCCATCGCGCGGGGCGTCGCCCTGTTGCAGCCGGGCGATTGCCTGTTGCTGGCGGGCAAGGGCCATGAAACCGGTCAGACTGTCGCCGGGGTCGTGCATCCGTTCGATGACCGCGAGCAGGGTCGCAAGGCGCTGCTCGCACGCAAGGCCTATCTGGGACAGGAGGGCGCTGATGCATAAACCCCTGTGGACCGCCAGGCAGGCGATGGCCGCGACCGGCGGCATGTTGACCGGCGATCTCGACTGGACCTGTTCGGGCCTGTCGATCGATACGCGATCCATCCTGCCCGGCGACCTCTTCGTCGCCTTGCAGGATGTGCGCGACGGGCATGAATTCATTACCGACGCGATGGCGCGCGGTGCCGCCGCCTGCCTGGTCACCGACACCTCCAACTGCCCGGGCCCTGCCTTGCAGGTAAAGGACACGCGGCGGGCCCTGCGCGCGCTTGGGGAGGCGGCACGTGACCGCAGCAATGCCGTGCGTATCGCGGTGACCGGCAGTGTCGGCAAGACCAGCGTCAAGGAGGCACTGGCCGCCGTCCTGCGGGCTGCGGGGCCGGCGCACTGGAGCGTCAAATCCTACAATAATCACTGGGGCGTGCCGCTGACCCTGGCGCGCATGCCGGCCGAGACCCAGCGCGCCGTGTTCGAGCTGGGCATGAACCACGCCGGCGAAATCCATGATCTCGCCAATCTGGTGCGGCCGCATATCGCCCTGATCACCCGTATCGCGCCAGCGCATCTGGAGCATCTCGGCACGATCGAGGCGATCGCCGATGCCAAGGCGGAAATCTATGAAGGTCTCGAGCCGGACGGTGTTGCCATCTATCCCGCCGATGACCCGCTGGCCGAGCGTCTGGCCAGCCATGCCAAGCGTTCGACAGCCGCCTTCATGCTCGACTTCGGGCGCAGCGCCACCGCGGCAATCCGGATGGAATCCTTTGAAACCGGGCTTGGCGGCAGTGATGGTGTCGTCAATGTGATGGGTGTGCGTGTACCCTTCCATCTCGCTGCCACCGGCGAACACTGGGCCTGGAATGCCGGCGCGGTGTTTGCCGCTGCCGCCGCTTCAGGACTCGACCCGCGGCAGGTGGCCGAGACATTGCGCACCGTCGATGCCGAGGCTGGCCGTGGCCGCGCCATTGAGGTCACACTGCCCAAGGGCGGGTCTTTTACCCTGCTCGACGACGCCTATAACGCCAATCCCGTCTCGATGGCCGCCGCGATTGCCTCGCTGGGCAGTGCCAAGCCGGGCGCAGGCGGCCGCCGCATCGCAGTGCTCGGCGACATGCTCGAGCTCGGGCCCCAATCCCCGCAACTGCATCGCGGTCTGGCGCCGGCCCTGGCCGAGGCGAATGTCGACGCTGTGTTTAGCTGTGGAGCGTTGATGCGCGAGCTGCACGATCACTTGCCTGACCGCTTGCGCGCCGGTTATGCGGCCAATGCTGGAGAGGGCCGCAAGATGGTCGCTTCGGCCATTCGCGCCGGTGATGTCGTTCTGATCAAGGGGTCGAATGGCTCCGGTCTTCATAAAATCGCCGCTGTCCTGGCCGACGGCTCGGCTTTCAATCTGTCGGAGGCCTGATCCGCCCATGTTGTATTTGCTGTTTGCGCCGATGGCGGACGATGTCCAGATCGCCAACCTGTTTCGCTATATCACCTTCCGCTCCGGCGGCGCGCTGATGACGGCGATGCTGATCGCCTTCGTGTTCGGCCAGCCCATGATTGGCTGGTTGCGGCGCAAGCAGGGCCGGGGTCAGCCAATCCGCGCCGAGGGCATTGAGCGTCACGTGATCGAAAAGGCCGGCACCCCGACCATGGGCGGTTTTCTGATCCTGCTCGGGGTGATGGTTGGCACGCTGCTATGGGCCGATCTGTCCAATAGCTATGTGTGGATCGTGATTTTCGTCACCGCCGGCTTCGGCCTGATCGGATTTATCGACGATTATCAGAAAGTCACCAAGCAGACGACGGACGGGCTGGGCGGCAAGCTCAAGCTCGCCGGCGAGTTCACCATCGCGCTGATCGCGGTCTGGTGGGCCACCGCAACGGCGACCGCCAATGGCATGGACCCCGCGGTGACGACATCGATCACCTTCCCCTTCTTCAAGGATTTCCTGTTCAATCTCGGCCCGCTCTTTCTGGTGTTTGGCTGCCTGGTGATCGTCGGATCCGGCAATGCGGTGAATATGACGGACGGGCTGGACGGGCTGGCCATCGTGCCGGTGATGATTGCGGCGGCGACCTTCGGCGTGATCGCCTATGTTGTCGGCCGTGTCGATTTCGCCGAATATCTGCAAGTCCTCTACACGCCGGGAACCGGTGAAATCCTCGTCTTCTGCGGTGCCTTGCTCGGCGCCGGTCTCGGATTCTTATGGTGGAATGCCCCGCCGGCGATGATCTTCATGGGCGATACCGGCTCGCTCTCGCTGGGCGGCGCGCTCGGCGTGATCGCGGTCGCGGTCAAGCATGAGATCGTGCTGGCGATTGTCGGCGGGCTGTTCGTGCTGGAAATGGTGTCGGTCATGGTCCAGGTCGCCAGTTTCAAGCTGACCGGAAAGCGCGTTTTCCGCATGGCGCCCATCCATCACCATTACGAGAAGAAGGGCTGGGCCGAGGCCACTATCGTGATCCGCTTCTGGATCATTGCCGTGGTTCTGGCGCTGGTCGGTCTTGCCACGCTCAAGCTGAGATAGGCGATGATTCCGGTCCATGCCTTCAAGGGGCGCCGCGTCGCCGTTTTCGGACTAGGACGTACCGGTCTGGCGACCATACGAGCGTTGCTGGCGGGCGGTGCCGAGGTGTCAGCCTGGGATGATTCCGAAGCCTCGCGCGCCGCTGCGCAGGCCCAGGGCTTTGAGCTCGAAGATCTCAACCGGCGCGACTGGGGCGATATCGCCGCGCTGGTCCTCTCGCCGGGTGTGCCGCTGACCCATCCCAAACCGCACCGCATGGTCGAACTGGCGCATGCGGTCGGAGCGCCGGTGATCGGGGATATCGAACTCTTCGCGCTGGAAGTGCTCGCCATGCCGGCCAAGCGGCGCCCGAAAATCATTGGCATTACGGGCACAAACGGCAAATCCACCACGACAGCGCTGATCGGGCATATCCTGCGCCAGGCGGGCCGCAATGTGACCGTGGCCGGCAATATCGGCGATGCCGTCCTGGCCCAGGAACCGCCGCGACCGGGTTCGTTTTTCGTGCTGGAACTATCCTCCTACCAGATTGACCTGACCCAGAGCCTGCAATGCGATGTCGCCATCCTGCTCAATATGACGCCGGACCATATTGACCGCCATGGTGATTTCGCCGGCTATTTCGCCGCCAAACAACGCCTGTTCGCGATGCAGGGCGAGGCGGGCGTTGCGGTGATTGGTGTCGATGATGATCCGACCCGCGACTATTATTCCCGCCTGAGGATGAAGCGCCCCGACGCGCAAGTCCTGCCGATTTCGGCCGGACGTGTGGTATCGCGCGGTGTCTATGCACTGGGCGACCAGGTGTATGAAGCACTCGATATCGCACCGCATCCCGTCTTGCAGCTCAGCCGTGCGCGGGCGCTTCCCGGCCGGCATAATGCCCAGAATATTGCCGCGGCCCTGGCCGCGGTGCGCGTGCTGGGGATCGGGTCGCGAGTGGCGGCTGCAGCCATTGAAAGCTTTGGCGGACTGGCACACCGCCAGGAAGAGGTCGGCAAGCTGGGCGGCGTGCGTTTCATCAATGACAGCAAGGCAACCAATGCCGAGGCCGCCATGCAGGCCCTGGCCTGCTATGACCCGATTTACTGGATTGTCGGCGGGCGTCCGAAATCAGGCGGGCTGTCAGCACTGGCACATCTCTATCCACGCATCGCCAAGGCCTATTTGATCGGGGAGTCCGAGGCGCGCTTCGCCAAGGATCTTGACGGCAAGCTGGCCTATGAGCGCTGCGGTGATCTGGCGGCAGCGACGGCGGCGGCTTGTCGGGACGCGACCGCAGATGGCCGGGACAATGCGGTGGTGCTGTTATCGCCAGCGGCCGCCTCCTTTGACCAGTTCGCCAATTTTGAAGCGCGAGGCGATGCCTTCCGCGACCTGGTCGCGGCGCTCGAAATGCCGGCACGCGGTGCGGAGCCTGGCCAATGATGCAGACTCTGCCGCGAGCCTTCGCTTCCTGGTGGCGCGGCATTGACCGCACCCTGCTCTTCGTCATCCTGGCACTGATCACCACCGGGGTTGTGCTGTCCATGGCGTCCAGCCCGGCGGCCGCTGCACGCCTTGGCCTCGATGACCCCTTCCACTTTCTCTACCGGCAGGGCGTGTTTGCGGTGCTTGGTATCATCGGCATGCTGGCGATCTCCAGTCTGAGCCCGAAAGGCGCGCGCCGGCTGGCTGCGCTGGTTCTGGTGGGTGCTTTCGTTCTGATGGTGGCGGTTCTCTTTATCGGCCATGAGGTCAAGGGCGCGACACGCTGGTTACGCCTCGGTTCTTTCTCATTGCAGCCCTCTGAATTTCTCAAACCGGCCTTGCTCGTGACGGTCGCCTGGCTGTTTGCCGAGGAGAAGCGCGGCGCGCCGATCCCCGGCCGCCTGATCGCCTTCATCCTGTTTGTCGCTTCGGTCGGCTTGCTTATGGCGCAGCCGGACTTCGGCCAATCGGTCCTGCTGACCCTGTGCTTTGGCGGCGTCTTCTTCGCGTCCGGCTTGTCCTGGCTCTGGGTTTCCGTGCTCGGCGGTCTGGCGGTGACCGGCTCAGGCCTGGCCTATCTGACACTGCCTCACGTCGCGGCGCGGGTGCAAAGCTTTATCAATCCGGAAGGCAATGAGACCTATCAGATCGACCGGGCGCTCGAGGCGATTTCGCGCGGCGGACTGACCGGGGTCGGGCCGGGCGAGGGCGAGGTGAAACATATTTTGCCGGACGCCAATACCGATTTCATCTTCTCCGTTGCGACCGAGGAGTTCGGCCTCTTGGCATCACTGTCCATCATTGGCCTGTTCGCCATCCTGGTGACCCGCGCCTGGAACCAGGCGATGCGGCTCAATGACCATTTCGCGCAGCTTGCAGTGGCCGGTCTGGCGCTGCAATTCGGGCTGCAGGCGCTGATCAACATCTCTGTGAACTTGAACCTGATCCCGCCGAAGGGCATGACATTGCCATTCGTTTCCAATGGAGGGTCGTCCATGCTCGCCCTGACCTTTGCGGCTGGCCTGATGCTGGCATTCACGCGCCGTCGTCCCGGCGCCTATTCGATGCAATATTCCGCATGACGCCGCGTCGCTGTCTGATTGCTGCCGGCGGAACCGGCGGACATATGTTTCCCGCTCGCGCTGCTGCCGAGGCGCTGATCGCGCGCGGCTGGCAGATCCGGCTGGTGACCGATGCCCGCGGGCTCAAGCACACCGCCGGTTTTCCTGCTGTGGCGATCGACGAAATCCATGCTGCCAGCCCGTCCACGAAGAACCCGATCAAACTGGCCCGGGCCGGCGTCGAACTGGCCAAGGGGCTGAGCGAGACGCGGGCCATCATCAAGCGCTGGAAACCCGATGTCGTCGCCGGCTTTGGCGGCTATCCCGCCTTTCCGGCGCTGGCCGCGGCCCAGACCATGGGCATTGCCTATGCCATCCATGAACAAAACGCCGTGCTCGGCCGGGTCAATCGCGTCTTCGCGGGCCGGGCGGGTTTTATCGCGTCGGGATTTGAACGCCTCGACAAGCTCTCAGTCACAGGCCGCAAACACCATTTGCTGACCGGCAATCCGCTACGCCAGCCGATTCTGGATGCGCGCGCCGCCGGTTATCCTGCGCTGACGGCGGAGGGCCGGATCAATCTGCTCATCCTCGGTGGCAGTCTTGGCGCGCGGCTCTTGTCGGAAACGGTTCCGGCGGCTGTCGCACAACTCCCGGAATCGCTTCGTTCCCGCCTTGATATCGTCCAACAAACCCGCGAAGAATCGCTGGTGATGGCGCGTGAAAGTTACCAGTCTGCCGGCGTGAATGCCCGCTGCGAGCCCTTCTTCGAGGATGTGGGCGCGCTCTATGCCGCCTCACATCTGGTGATCGGACGCGCCGGGGCCTCAACCGTGTCTGAAGTGGCGGGCGTCGGGCGTCCGGCGATCTTCTGCCCGCTGGCCATCGCCGCCGACGATCATCAAAGCGCCAATGTCGAGGGGCTGGTCGCCGCTCTCGCCGCTGACGTCATCCCGGAATCCGATTTCACGGCCGGGCGTCTGGCCGGTCTTTTGCAATCCCGTTTATCCAATCCCGCCGATTTGGCAGAGCGCGCCGCTGCGGCGCGTTCGCTGGGCCGGCCTGACGCCGCCGAGGCCCTGGCCAAGGCGGTCGATGGTCTGGTTCGAGGAGCACTCACATGAAATTTGCCGCTTTGCCCTTTCCGGTTGGTCCGGTCCATTTCGTCGGCATAGGCGGCATTGGCATGAGCGGTATTGCCGAGGTGATGCTCAATCTGGGCTATGCGGTGCAGGGCTCCGACATCAAGGCCAATCCCAATGTCGAGCGGCTGCGCACGCTGGGCGCCCAGGTGGCGATCGGCCATGCGGGCGAGAATGTCAGCGGTGCCGGTGCCATCGTCGTCTCCTCGGCGATCCGGCCGAATAATCCCGAACTCCTCGCGGCCCGCGCCGCCAAGATCCCCGTCGTGCGCCGCGCGGAAATGCTGGCCGAGCTGATGCGGCTGAAATTCGCCGTCGCCGTCGGCGGTACACATGGCAAAACGACGACCACTTCGCTGGTCTCGGTGCTGATGGATGCGGCCGGTGTGGATCCAACGGTGATCAATGGCGGCATCATCTCCGCCTACGGCTCCAACGCCAAGGTCGGGCTGGGTGACTGGATGGCGGTCGAGGCGGACGAGTCGGACGGCTCTTTCCTGAAACTGCGCGGCACCGTCGCCATCGTCACCAATATCGATCCGGAACATCTCGAGCATTACGGCGATTTCGACACGCTGCGCGAGGCCTTCTTCCAGTTCGTCGAGAACCTGCCCTTTTATGGCTTTGCCGTGCTTTGCACCGACCACCCCGAAGTCCAGAGCCTGGCCAGCCGCATCCAGGACCGGCGCGTGATTACTTATGGCTTCAACCCGCAGGCTGATGTGCGCGTTGAGAATCTGCGCTCGGACGCCAAGGGGGCGACCTTCGATGTCTGTTTCCGCATTCGCGGCCAGAGCGAAGAACGCTGGAGCGATGTCTTCCTGCCGATGATGGGCGAGCATAATGTGCTCAACACGCTGGCGGCGCTCGCGACGGCGCGAGAGCTGGGCCTCACCGAAGCGGCGGGCAAGAAGGCGCTGGCCGAGTTCGGCGGCGTCAAGCGCCGCTTCACCAAGACCGGTGAGTGGAAGGGCGCCAGCATTATCGATGATTACGGCCATCACCCGGTCGAGATCACGGCAGTGCTGAAAGCCGCGCGCCAGGCGTCCTCCGGCAAGGTGATCGCCGTGATGCAGCCGCATCGTTTCAGCCGCCTGCACGATTTGTTCGACGATTTCTCGACCTGTTTCAATGATGCCGACAGCGTCCTCGTCGCCGATGTCTACACCGCCGGCGAAGACCCGATCGAGGGCATTGACCGCGATCATCTGGTCGAGAGCCTGCGCGCCCACGGGCATCGCGATGCCAATCCGGTGATGCGCTCCAATGTTGCCGCCGAAGTCGCCAGCCGAGCGGCAGCTGGCGATGTGGTCGTCTGCCTCGGTGCCGGCGACATCACGCAATGGGCCTATGCCCTGCCGGGAGAGCTGGAGGCGCTGGGTTGAGCCTGGTCAATCGCCTTCCTCCTGTCCGCGGAAAATATATCGAGGCTGCACCGCTGGCCGATGTGACCTGGCTGCGCGTTGGCGGCCCGGCCGAGGTGCTTTATCTACCGGCCGACGAATCCGACCTGGCGCGCTTTCTCGCTGAAACACCTGATGAAATCCCCGTGCATGTGCTCGGCGCCGGTTCCAATACGCTGGTGCGTGATGGCGGCGTGCCCGGCGTGGTGATCCGCCTGACGGGTGCTTTCGCCAAGACCGAAGCGCTCGGCGAGAACCGGCTGCGCGCCGGGGCCGGGGCGCTCGACAAGATGGTCGCCAAGGCGGCTGCGAAAGCCGGCATCGGCGGGATGGAATATCTCGTTGGCGTGCCGGGCACGATTGGCGGTGCCTTGCGGATGAATGCCGGCTGTTACGAGCAAGAGACCAAGGATGTGGTGGTTGAGGTGGTGGCACTCGACCGCGCCGGTCGCCGCATCATCGCCCGGCCCGACGAGCTGGCCTATGGCTATCGCCATTGCGGCGCACCGGCGGACTGGATCTTCGTCGAGGCGGTGCTGCAGGGCACAGAAGACGAGCCGGCCGCCATCCTCGAGCGCATGGATGCCATCACCGCGCGCCGCGAGACGACCCAGCCGATCCGCGAGAAGACATCCGGCTCGACCTTTGCCAATCCGGACGCGCCGGGCACACCCGATGCGCGCAAGACCTGGCAATTGATCGATCAGGCCGGCGGCCGCGGCCTGCGCGTCGGCGGGGCGCATTTTTCCGAACAGCATTGCAATTTCCTGATCAATGATGGCACCGCCACCGCTGCCGATCTGGAAGATCTCGGCGAAGAGGTTCGCGCGCGAGTGAAACACAAGTCCGGCGTCGAATTGCGCTGGGAAGTCAAACGCGTCGGAGTGCGCGGCAAAGGGGAAACATCATGACCAAACGTGTCGCTGTCCTGCTCGGCGGGTTGTCTCCGGAACGTGATGTCTCGCTGGTCTCGGGCCGCGCCTGTGCCAAGGGCCTGCGGGAAAAGGGCTATGACGTCGTCGAGATTGATGCGTCGCGCGATCTGGCGCAGCAGCTCAAGGATGCCGCTCCGGATATCGTCTTCAATGCGCTGCACGGCGAATGGGGCGAGGACGGCATGGTGCAGGGTGTGCTGGAGCATTTCGGCAAGCCTTATACCCATTCCGGCGTGCTCGCTTCGGCACTGGCGATGGACAAGCAGAAAGCCAAGGCCGTGCTGCGCGCCTCCGGCATTCCGTGTCCGGAAGGCCTGATCGTCAATCGCTTCGAGGCCGCCAAGGCCCATGCGATGAAGCCACCCTATGTCGCCAAACCGAATGCACAAGGCTCCTCGGTCGGGGTGCATATCGTGCTGGAAGGGGCCAATCGGCCACCGGCCGAGCTCGGCTCAAATGCCTGGGCGCTGGGCGAAGAGGTGCTGATCGAACGCTATATCCCCGGCCGTGAATTAACCGTCGCGGTGATGGAGGACCGGGCGCTCGCGGTGACCGAGATTATCCCCAACACGAAGTTCTATGATTATGAGGCGAAATATTCGGCCGGCGGCTCGACTCATATTTTACCCGCGGACGTGTCGCCGGAGATTGCTGACCAGGCACGCGCCCTGGCCCTGCAGGCCCACGCAGTGCTGGGCTGCCGTGGCTTGACACGCAGTGATTTCCGCTACGACGAATCAGCAAATCCGCCGCTATGGTTACTCGAAATTAACACCCAACCGGGCATGACTCCCACTTCATTGGCGCCAGAACAGGCGCTCTTCTGCGGGATCGCGTTTAATGATCTCGTGGAGTGGATGGCGGAGAATGCGTCGTGTCGAAGGTAGCACGTGGCGGGTCGCGAAAAGCACCCCGTCGCAAGTCTAACCACCGGTCCGCCGCGGTGTCTGCACCGCGGCGTTTGCGTAACTGGGCGGAAGCCCAATTTAGAAGTGCGCGTTACCGAGTGGCAAATGCAGCCCGTATGGGCGCGATGGCGGCTGCCGCACTCGTGCTGGCGACGATCGCCGGCCTGACTCTGTTCGGCCAGCTTGATGACGTGTTGCGCCTGGGCGGCGAGAAAATCACCGTCCGTCTGGCCGATATGGGCTTTGCTGTCCGTTCCGTCGATGTCACCGGCGCCGGCGATGCGATTGCCCACTCCATCGTTGTGGCGACCGAAGTTTATGACGGTCAGTCACTCTTCTCTGTTGATCCAGACGCCGTGCGCGCCCGGGTCGAGGCGCTGCCCATGGTGCGTTCGGCGACCGTGGCGCGGCTGTGGCCGGACCGCATTTCCATTGTGGTTGAAACCCGTGAGGCCTTCGCCCTGTGGCAGGTCGAGGGTGTGCTCAATATTATTGATCGCGACGGTGTCGTGCTGGCCGAGGCGGATGTCATGAACCCGCCCGCCTTGCCGCTGGTGGTCGCCGATGGCGCCAATGACAGCGTCGTTGAGATTGTCGAGGCGCTCGCCCGCCATCCCGCCATCCGCGCTCATGTTGTCGGGGCGGTCCGTGTCGGTGAGCGACGCTGGAATCTGCGCCTCGATACCGGCGCCGATGTGAAATTGCCGGCCGGCGACGTCCAGGCGTCAATTGCCATTCTGGCGCGCTTGCAGGCCGAGCGCGGTGTCTTGCGGCTCGCGGCCGAAAGTTTTGACCTGCGCGGGCAGGGTGATTTGATTGTCAGAGCCTTGCCCGACCGGGCTGCTGCGGCCGGCATGCGGGAGCATGAAGCATGAGTGTGTTCGAGTTCTTACGTCCCCAGACGGCCCGCAATGGTTCCAATGGCAAGGCCCCCGGTGTGTGCGCAGCGCTCGATGTCGGATCGTCCAAGATTGCCTGCTTCATCGCCAAGACCGACCAGACGATTGCCGGGCCACGTCCGCGCGTGGTCGGTGTCGGCCATCAATCGAGCCGCGGTGTCCGCGCCGGTGCCATCGTCGATATGGACGAAGCTGCCGAGGCTATTCGTGCCGCGGTCGAGCAGGCCGAACGCATGGCCGGACAGGCGGTTAATTCAGTCACACTCACCCTGTCGGCCGGTCAGCCGACCAGCACGCGTATCGGTGCCGAAATCGACTTGCCTCAACGCGAAGTGAGCGAGCGCGATCTGCGCCGTCTGCTCGACGGGGCCCTGTCAGAATTTGCCGTCGCCGACCGCGTCGTGTTGCACGCCATCCCGCTGGCCTGGTCGGTTGATGATCATCGCGGCATTCGCGATCCGCGCGGCATGTTCGGCCGCACGCTTGGCGTCGAGGTGCATGTCATCACCGCCGCGATCGGGCCATTGCGCAATCTGATGACCTGCGTCGAACGCTGCCATTTCGACCTCAAGGGCGTTGTCGCCACACCTTATGCCTCAGGCTTGTCAGCCCTGGGCGATGATGAAGTTCAACTCGGCGCCACGCTGATCGATATGGGGGCCGGCGCCACGACGGCTGCCGTGTTCGCCGAAGGCGCATTGCTGCACATCGACACCGTGCCCGTCGGCGGTTCGCATGTGACCTCCGATGTCGCGCGCGGCCTGTCGACACCGCTCGCCGCCGCCGAGCGCCTGAAGACGCTCTACGGCTCCGCGCTCGACAGTCCAGACGATGACCAGCAGATGATTGAAGTGCCCTCGGTGACCGGTGACCGGATTTACGGATCGGCGCCGCGCTCCCTGCTCAATTCGATTATCCGACCCCGGCTGGAAGAAACGTTTGAACTGATCCGCGACCGGCTTGACGCGGCCGGCGTCAGCAAGACCTCCGGCCGCCGGCTGGTCCTTACCGGCGGAGCGTCACAGCTTCCCGGGACCGGCGAGCTGGCCGCACGTGTGTTTGGCAAACAGGTCCGTATTGCAGAGCCCAGCGGTATTACCGGTCTGGGTGATGCGGTGTCCGGACCGGCCTTCAGCGCGGTTGCGGGCGTCGTCCGCCGTGAGACCCGTGGTGCGGCGGAAGCCATCGCCGGACCGCCGCGGCTTGGCGTGATGTCAGGCGCGAGGATCCGGCGCGACCCGACCCGCGAAACCGAGCGCGGGGGTGCTGTCTGGCGCTGGTTCGCCGAGAGCTTCTGACCGCCTGCAAAGGGCTGCACAGCTCATAATCAATGAGCCTGGCGGTAAGACTTTCCGGCATCAGACGCGTTATACCGCCTGTGAAACATACAGGCCGGAACCATGTCATTCAGTCGCATTCTTCCACACCGCGCAGCGGGCTATATCGAGGTCGTTTTTGACGGCCACGAGGACTGGCTGTCGGCGGTCGACACGATCGAGCGGATCGTCGCCGCCGTCGAACAGCTCGATGTGCGACGCGTCCTGCTTGATTTCCGGCTCGTCGATATGCGCGTTGCCGTTGTGGAAGCGCCCCACGTGGCCGAATTCTTTCACGAATTTGCCCACCAGCAGATGAGTATTGGCATTATCCGGCCCGTCGATCAGCGGGCCTGCGCGACGATCAATGCCTTCGCCGCCAACATGCTCGCCCAGGGTCATGAGATCAGGGACCTCGATGCTGCGGCGGATGTCGAGGCCTGGACCCGCACGCCTGCGACGCGTCTTCGCCGCACCGGCTGAGAGCGGCCCGGCTGCCGGCATGCGGTCCACGAGCAGCAGCACTCACTTGAAAAATTCCACGACGTTTAACGCTCGCTTAAGCGTCGCAGGCGGAAACTTCATGGTGAATCGATTATTACCCGAACCCATTCGGCCACGAGGTCTCGCATGACGTTGAATCTTTCCCTTCCCGAAACGACTGAATTGCGCCCTCGTATTGTGGTGTTTGGTGTCGGTGGCGCTGGCGGCAATGCCGTCAACAACATGATCGAGTCCAAACTCGAAGGCGTCGACTTCGTTGTCGCCAATACCGATGCCCAGGCCCTGACACGTTCACAGGCCGAAAAACGCATCCAGATGGGCGCGGCAATCACCGAAGGGCTCGGCGCTGGCGCCCGTCCGGAAGTGGGCGAGCAATCGGCCGAGGATTCGATCGAGGAAATTCGCGAGCACCTCGGTGGCGCACACATGGTCTTCATTACCGCCGGAATGGGTGGCGGTACCGGGACTGGCGCTGCACCCGTCGTGGCGCGCGCGGCTCGGGAAATGGGTATCCTGACCGTGGGTGTGATCACCAAGCCATTCCATTTCGAGGGCACGCGCCGCATGAAACTGGCGGAGGCCGGCATCGGCCAGCTGCAGGATCATGTTGATACGCTGATCGTAATCCCCAACCAGAACCTGTTCCGGATCGCGACCGAGAAAACCACCTTCTCCGAAGCCTTCTCAATGGCCGACCAGGTCCTGCATTCCGGCGTTCGCGGCATTACTGATCTGATGGTGATGCCCGGCCTGATCAATCTCGACTTTGCCGATGTCCGTTCCGTGATGAATGAGATGGGCAAGGCGATGATGGGAACCGGCGAAGCGTCCGGCGAGAAGCGCGCCATTGAAGCGGCCCAGGCTGCGATTTCCAATCCGCTGCTCGACGATGTCTCGATGCGCGGTGCGACCGGCGTGTTGATCAACATCACCGGCGGCTATGACATGACGCTGTATGAAGTCGATGAAGCGGCCAATGAGATCCGCTCCGAAGTCGACCCTGAAGCCAATATCATTGTCGGTTCGACCTTTGACGAGACGATGGAAGGTTCGATGCGGGTTTCCGTGGTCGCAACCGGTATCGATGCCGAGGTCGCCGTCGTCGATCCACGCTCGCGCCTGCGCGGCGCCGCGGCGCCGGAACGTGCCCCCAATGATGCGATCCTGCCGTGGAAGCGGACCAATTCCGACCGTCCCGGTCGTGTTGCCGTCGAGCAGAAGGTTGAGTCGGGCGAGCGCAATGAAGCGCCCCGCGAAGCCCAGGCCGGAGCCCTGCCGATGGCCGTTGGCGCCGAAGAGTTGAGCGATGCGGTCGCCCAGGCACCGGAAGATAATTCACGCGACCCCTATGTCGCCGAAGCCGACGACACACATCATGTCAGCGCCCAGACGCCCCAGGTCCGTGTCGATCAGGCCCGCCTGGCCGAAGAGGCCGCAACGCTGAATGCCCGTTATGAGCAACGCCGTGCCGGCGAAGTTCCAGGCCATTCCGCCCAACCGGTCGCCGACGAGCCCAAGCGTGGCGGGTTCTCCCTGTTCGGACGCCGTCGCAAGCCGGCCGAGCCGGCACCGAAGGCCGCTCCGACCACACGCAATACCCCTGTGCAATCAACCACTCGCATGGCGAGCGGCGATTTGTTCGGTGAGAGCGTGGACGAAGGCGATCTCGAAATCCCGGCCTTCCTGCGTCGTCAGGCGAACTAGCCTGCCTTAAGCGTAACAAATCGCAACAAAGCTTTAGTTGAATGCTGACCCGGCATGTCGTTTTGTGCAGGCGAGGGGCGACGCAAGTCGCTGATTATTGGCCCAGAACAAACGGCGTTGTGTTGTGATTTACCGGCAAACATTGGCGGCACCCGTAGTGTGCGCAGGCATTGGCCTTCACACGGGCGAACGTGTCCGTCTCGTCCTGAAGCCGGCTTCAACCGGTGCCGGTATCAGCTTTGTGCGCTCCGACATCACGGATCGTGATAACCGGATCGCGGCCCTGGCCGATAATGTCACCACCGTTCGACTGGGAACCACGATCGCCAATGCGGCGGGCGTGTCGGTCGCGACGGTTGAACATCTGATGGCGGCCCTCGCCGGGCTCGGTGTCGATGACGCGGTTGTCGAGATCGATGGTCCTGAATTGCCGGTGATGGATGGCTCCTCGGCGCCTTTCGTTGATCTGGTCAATCGGGTCGGCCTGAAGCAGCTCGCTGCACCGCGCCGGGCCATCCAGGTTCTCAAGCCTGTTGTCGTCGAATCGGAAGGCCGCCGCGCCAGTTTCCTGCCGGCCCTGAGTTCGATGATCGAAGTCGAAATCAATTTTGAGCACAGCGCGGTTGGCAATCAGACCTGCACGTTTGAAGTCACGCCTGAAATCTTTGCCGGCGATATCGCTGCGGCCCGCACCTTCGGCTTCCGCAAGGATCTCGACGCGCTTCTCGCCGCCGGTCTGGCACGCGGTGGTTCGATGGATAATGCTGTCGTCCTTGATGATGACGGTGTCGCAAACCCTGAAGGGCTGCGCTTCGACGATGAGTTTGCACGGCACAAGGCGCTTGATGCGCTGGGCGATCTCTACCTGGCCGGTGCGCCGATTATCGGCCGCTATCATGCCCAGCGTCCCGGTCATGCGATCAATAATCTGGCACTGCGCGCATTGCTGGCCGACAAGTCCGCCTGGAAAATGGTTACAGTGCGTGACGCTTGCCAGCACGACGTGGCGATGGCCAACTCCTGATATTGCGGCGGTTGACCTGACGCGGCACTTTTGTCGCGGCGCATGATCCGCTACAAGCTTTTCTGGACCGGCGGTCATTCGACCGCCCTAGCTGCTGGGCCGTGTTCAATATGACCTTCTTGCCGCGTTTGTTGCCGACACTTTTCCTGTCCGTTCTTGTCGCGGCCTGCGCAAATGGACCGGATACTTCGGTAGCTTATGTCGAGCGGCCGGCCGAACTGATCTATGCCGACGCTTTTCAGACCATGGAGCGTGGCCAGTATCAGCTTGCCGCGGCCCAGTTCGATGAGGTCGAGCGTCAGCACCCTTATTCAGAGTGGGCCCGGCGTTCGATGCTGATGGCCGCCTTCGCCAATTACCAGGCCAATAAATATGACGAGGCGGTCTCTGATGCCCGGCGCTTCATCTCGCTACACCCGGGCAATCGCAGCGCGCCCTACGCCTATTACCTGATCGCGATCAGCTATTTCGAGCAGATCGTCGATGTCGGCCGCGACCAGCAGATCACGCAGCAGGCGCTCGATGCGTTGCAGCAAGTGGTGCGCCGTTATCCCGAGAGCCGTTATGCCACCGACGCGCGGCTGAAGATTGACATGACGCGTGACCATCTCGCCGGCAAGGAGATGGATATCGGGCGCTGGTATCTGCGCCGCAATTATCATCTTGCAGCGGTCAACCGCTTCCAGAATGTCGTTCGGGACTATGGCACGACATCGCATGTTCCGGAGTCCCTGCACCGGTTGGTCGAAGCCTATGTGGCGCTCGGCCTTGATAGCGAGGCGACCCAGGTCGCGTCGGTTCTGGGCTATAACTTCCCGGGCAGTGACTGGTATGAAAACAGCTATAACCTGCTGACGCGGGAGGGCATTGCGATCGAAGATGCTGTCAATCAGCGCGATCCAACCTTCATTGAACGCGCCATGCAGCGTATCTTCGGCTAGGTCGGGCAGGGGGTGCGATCGCTCTGAATGCTGCAATCGCTCTCGATCCGGAATGTTGTGCTCATCGACAGCCTCGATGCCGGCTTCGACCGGGGTCTGTGTGCGCTGACGGGCGAAACCGGTGCCGGAAAATCCATTCTCCTGGGCGCCCTCGGGCTGGCTGCCGGCGAACGTGCCGAGCGCGGTCTCGTTCGCGCCGGCACGGATGAAGCCTCTGCCGCCGCTGAATTCGACCTGGCTCCCGGGCATGCCGCCTGGGCTGTGCTCGAAGAGGCCGGGCTTGTGGTGGAACCCGGTGAGGCCCTGATTCTGCGCCGCCGCCTCGCCGAGGATGGCCGCAGCCGCGCCCATATCAACGACCAGCCCGCCAGTATTGGCCTGTTGCGCAGTCTCGGCGATGTCCTCGTTGAAGTGCACGGTCAGCATGATGGCCGCGGCCTGCTCGACCCCAAAACCCATCGCGGTCAACTCGACAGCTATGCCGGCAATGCATCGCTGCGCGACGCCTGCCGCAAGGCCTGGGCCACCGTCTCGGCCGCCCGAAACGGTCTCGACGACCTGGTGCGTGCGCATTCGGCCTCGACCGAGGAGCAGGATTTCCTGCGCCATGCGCTCGCCGAGATCAACAAGATGCAGCCGCGTCCCGGTGAGGAAGATGCCCTGGCCGAGGAGCGGCAGTTTCTGATGGCGGCCGAGCGCGCGCTCGGCGATCTTCAGGAAGCCCAGGATGCGCTGGCCGGAGATGGCGGCGGGCTTGAAGGCCGGCTCAATACGGCTGTGCGCGGTCTGGAACGCGTGCGTGACCAGATTGGCAGCGCGGGCGGCGAGGCCGGGACGGCCCTCGACCGGGCCTCGGCGGCGATCGAGCGGGCCCTGATCGAGTTTTCCGAAGCCGGCGATGCGCTCGGCGATGCAGCACGCGCCTTTGAGGTTGAGCCGGGCCGGCTGGAGAGCGTCGAGGAAAGATTGTTCGCCCTGCGTGCTCTGGCCCGCAAGCATGATGTCGCGATCGAGGAATTGCCGGGCTTGCAGATCCGGTTCGCCGATCAGCTCGATGCGATCGAGAATGCCGGTGAGCGTATCGCCGAGGCGGAGAAGAACGTGCAGGCGGCCGAGGCACTATATCGCGACGCGGCAGGGGCCCTGACGCGCTCACGCGACAGCGCGGCGCAAGAACTCGGTGCCGCCGTGGCGTCCGAATTGCCACCGCTGAAAATGGACAGGGCGCAATTCCGTGTCGCGCTGGTGACCGATGCCGGGCATGGCGGGCCGGATGGCTGCGACAGCGTCCGCTTTGAAGTTTCGACCAATCCGGGCGCGCCCTTTGGCGCTCTCGACAAGATCGCCTCCGGCGGCGAGCTGTCGCGTTTCGGTCTGGCATTGAAAGTGGCGCTGGCCGGCGATGATGATGGCCGTGTTCTGGTCTTCGACGAAGTCGATCAGGGGGTCGGCGGTGCGGTTGCCGATGCCGTTGGCCGCCGTCTCAAACGCCTGGCGAAGACCGGTCAGACCCTCGTGGTCACCCATAGCCCGCAAGTTGCTGCCCTGGCCGACCATCACTGGAAGATCGTCAAGGAAGATGATGGCAAGGGCGGTGTCCGCACGGTTCTGATCCAGCTCGACGGTGACGCCCGCCGCGAGGAAATTGCCCGCATGCTCTCCGGAGCCGAGGTTACCGATGCGGCCCGGGCCCAGGCCGATCAGCTGATGGCGGTCGAGGCTTGAGGGGCTGACTGCACAGTGGTGTGAGCGCGCGCTCGACCTCGCCGACAAACGCTCCACAATGCGCCCGGAAGCGGCTAGATTCGACCGGTTAGCCCAGCACGCGAGCAAATCATGAGCGCTTTGAAAGATGTCGGCATGTTGAGCGAGGCCGAGGCGAATGCCGAGCATGCCCGGCTGGCGCGTGAAATCAGCCGCCACGACAAGGCCTATTACCAAAACGATGCCCCCAAGGTCTCAGACGCCGTCTATGACGCCCTGCGTCAGCGGCTCGAGGCGGTCGAGGCCCGCTTTCCGCAATTGGTCGACCTGTTCAGCCCGAGCCAGCGGGTCGGCGCCACACCCTCGGGCAAGTTTGGCGAGATCACGCATGCGGTGCCCATGCTCTCGTTGGGCAATGCCTTCAATGATGAGGATGTCGCCGATTTTGTCGGCCGGGTGCGCCGCTTTCTCGGCCTCACCGATGAGGAGCCGGTCGCCATCACCGCCGAGCCCAAGATTGACGGGCTCTCGGCCAGCCTGCGCTATGTGAAGGGCGAGCTGGTCTCCGCCGCGACGCGCGGCGATGGCACGACCGGCGAGGATGTCACCGCCAATATCCGTACCCTCAAGGACATCCCGCAAAGCCTGCCCGGCAGCGACTGGCCCGATGTGCTGGAAGTGCGCGGCGAGGTCTATATGAGCCATGCCGATTTCGCAGCGCTCAATGAGCGCCAGGAAGCGGCCGGCAAGCCCGCCTACAAGAATCCGCGCAATGCCGCCGCCGGCTCCCTGCGCCAGATCGATCCGAAAATGACAGCGCAGCGGCCGCTCAAATTCTTCGCCTATGCCTGGGGTGAGTTGAGCGAGCCCCTGGCACCGACCCAGATGGAAGCCGTTCAACGCTTCAAGGGCTTGGGCTTCACGATCAATGCGCTGATGCAGCGCTGCGACAGCATTGAGGCCCTGATCGCCGTCTATCGCGATATCGAGGCGCAGCGCGCCAGCCTGGGCTATGATATCGACGGCGTCGTCTACAAGGTTGACCGGCTCGACTGGCAGGCCCGTCTTGGCCAGGTCGCGCGCGCACCGCGCTGGGCTATCGCCCATAAATTTCCCGCCGAACAGGCAACCACCGTGCTTGAGGGCATCGATATCCAGGTCGGCCGCACCGGCTCGCTGACCCCGGTGGCGCGGCTCAGACCGGTCACGGTCGGCGGCGTCGTCGTGTCGAATGCAACCCTTCACAATGAAGACGAGATTGCCCGCAAGGATGTGCGCGTAGGCGATACGGTGGTGATCCAGCGCGCCGGCGATGTCATCCCGCAGATTGTGCGCGCCGTTGATGCCGAGCGGGCGGGCCGGGGTGAGGCCTTCGTCTTTCCCACTGAATGCCCGATCTGCCACAGCCAGGCCGTGCGCGAGCATGACGAGAAGACCGGCAAGCTTGATGTCGTGCGCCGCTGCACCGGTGGGCTGATCTGCGGGGCCCAGATCAAGGAGAGGCTGCGCCATTTCGTCAGCCGCAAGGCCTTCGATATCGAGGGGCTGGGCGCCAAGCAGATCGAGGCCTTCCACGAAGAGGGCCTGATCACCGAACCCTCGCACATCTTCACTCTGAAAGCGCGCAATGAGGCCGGCGAGGTCGTTCCGCCGATACAGGAGCGAGAGGGCTGGGGCGAGACCAGCGCCAACAATCTCTTCGCCGCCATTGAGAGCCGGCGCACGATTGCGCTGGCGCGGCTGCTCAATGCGCTCGGCATCAGGCATGTCGGTGAGAATACGGCGACCTTGCTGGCGCGCACCTATGGCAGCTGGGACGCGTTCAGCGCCGCCGCCGAACATCTCTCCGACGAGACCGTTCGCGCCGAAATGCTCGGCATTGATGGCATTGGCGAAACCGTCATCGAGGCGCTCGACCAGTATTTCTCCGAACCGCATAATCGCGATCTTCTGGCGCGCCTGGTGGCTGAGCTGACCATCGAGGATGCGCAGGCCGTCGCCAGTGATAGCCCGGTCGCTGGCAAGACAGTCGTCTTCACCGGTGCGCTGGAACGCATGACCCGCGACGAGGCCAAGGCCAAGGCGCAATCGCTCGGTGCCAAGGTCGCGGGCTCGGTTTCGGCCAAGACGGATCTTGTCGTCGCCGGTCCCGGTGCCGGTTCGAAGGCGAAGAAAGCCGCAGAGCTCGGGGTGGAGATGATCTCCGAGGATGAGTGGTTCGTGCTGATCGGGGAGGGGTGAGCGCCACAGCCTCACCAGCTCTGGCCGCATTGGGGGCGCCTCTTCCTGAGGGCGCAGAGTCCTTGTTTTGCTCCGAAAATGAGCTTGTCCCGGAGGCCGAACGGGCCACACTGTCGGGTGGTGATCAAGGTATTCAGGGGTTTGCTCAATGAGAATGGTGGCGATCGACTTCGAAACCGCAAATGAGCAGCGGGGCAGCCCATGCTCCGTCGGGATCGCGGTCTTCGAAGGACGCGAACTGGTCAATTCGCATGAATTCCTTATCCGCCCGCCGGAAATGCGGTTCAGCTCATTCAATATCGGCATTCACGGTATTCGGCCGACCGATGTTGAGGATGCGCCGGACTTCCGGGAAATTCTGGAACAACTCACGGCGATCATTGGCGGCTCGCTGGTCGTTGCGCACAATGCCTCATTCGACATGAGCGTCATCCGCCATACGTGCGACCATTATGGCCTTCAATATCCGCAGCTCGAATACTTGTGCACCATGAATGCGGCCAGGGTGGCTTTTCCGGATATGGATCGCGTCAAGCTGAACCTCCTGGCGGCCCGGTTCCAATTTGAATTCAACCATCACCGTGCCGAAGACGATGCCCGTGTCTGCGGGCTTGTCGCTGGTGAGATCGGAGAATCCCATGGCGATGGGTGTTTCTACGAGGCGTGCCAACGACTTCGCATCGTCCCGGGGCGTCTGGCGGGGCGTGGATACCAGGCCTGCACCGGGCCCGCTGCGCGAAGACCGCGCCGGGTGTAGAGGCGCGGCGAACCCAAGGCGCAACCGCTCGGTCCAAGGCAGCGGGCTCGGTTTCGGCCAAGACGGTTCTGGTGGGCGGTGCCGTCTGAGAGCGTGGTGCTGCCCGCCTCACCCCCGGCTTCGCCGGACCCTCTCCTCACGGAGAGGGAAGTGCAGGGAGGGAAGGCGCTGCGACTACTCGCTGACCAGCCGGTAAACCCCGTCAATGCGCGGCTCGCCCACGGCCTCGAGATAGCTCAGCATGATCCCGCTCAGCCGGTCCCAGTCATTGACCCGGCAATAGCCCGCTTCGCCTTCGGTCTGGGTGATGTCGTAATCATCGAGTACGGCCTGTTCCAGCTCAGAGCAGGAGGGCTGGTGATAGGTGATGACGCCGCCGGGATAGACCCAGGCCAGGCCGTAAACCCAGTTATTGTAATCGGGCTTCATCGCCACATATATCCCGCGCGAGAGTTCGCGCAGGCGGACATTTTCGTGCGGGAAATCCACGACTTCCGAATAATAGCTGACACCGCGCCGACGTATCTCGCCGCGCCACATCGGCTGGTCGAAGGGGGTGCCGTCGGTGAGATAGGGCGTGTGGGTATAGAAGCCGTCAGCGATCGGAAACTCCGCTGCGCGGCGGCCGATCAGCGGCCGTTCCGAATAGAAACAGCCGCTCAGGATCAGTGCCGCAAGGAGAATCGCAAAGCGCGACACTAGGGTGTGGCGCCCGCGAGCGGCTCGGTCGCGCCATGCAGCCAGACCGCAGTTTCGCCATCGACCAATGGTGCGATACGGGCGCGGACTTCGGCGTGATAGGCGTCGAGCCATTGCAGCTCGGCCGGGGTCAGGGAGGGCACGTCGATCAGTTTGCGATGGATCGGTGCCATGGTCAGCGTCTCAAAGCCGAGCATCGGCCGGTCGCCGCCATGGATCAGCTCGGCCTCTGTGACCACCTGCAGGTTTTCGATCCGGATGCCATAGCCGTCTTCCTTGTAATAGCCCGGCTCATTGGACAGGATCATCCCCGGCTCGAGGGCGACGGCATTGGGTGACTTGGCAATGCGCTGCGGGCCTTCATGCACGCCCAGGAAGGCGCCGACGCCATGGCCGGTGCCGTGATCATAATCGAAGCCGGCTTCCCACAATGGCAGACGCGCCAGGATATCCAGCTGGGTGCCGGTCGTGCCCTTGGGAAAGCGCACGCGCGACAGGGCGATATGGCCCTTGAGGACGCGGGTAAACTGGGTGCGCATTTCCGCCGTTGGCTGGCCGATCGGCACGGTGCGGGTGATGTCTGTGGTGCCATCGGGATATTGGCCACCACTATCAACCAGATAGAGCGAGCCGGGCACGAGTTTCAGATTGCTGGCCTCGGAGACGCGGTAATGCGCGAAGGCACCATTACCTTGCGCGCCGGAGATGGTGTCGAAGGACAAATCCCGCAGTTCGGGCAAGGTCTTGCGGATCGATTCCAGTTTGCGTGCGGCAATGATTTCATCGACTTCGCCGGTCTGGGCGGTGGTGTCGAGCCAGTGCAGGAATTTGACGATGGCGCCGCCATCGCGGATATGCGCCTGGCGTGAGCCTTCGATCTCGGCGGCATTCTTGATCGCCTTGGGGCGCATCACCGGATCTTCCAGCTTTTGCACCTCGGCGCCGCCGGCCCCGAGGCGTTCCAGCACCCAGGCTGATGCGGTCGATGGATCGACGCGGATTGTCTTGCCAGCAAGCTCGGACAGGCCGGATTCGAACTCGCTTTCGGGGCGCAGGGCGACCTGGTTGCCGAGATGGCTGCGGGTTTCGTCGGTGATCTTTTCCGGAGCGACAAACAGGGTCGCGGTGCCATCCTTGTTGATGATCGCGGAGGACAAGGGCAGGGGCGAACGCGAGACATCGCCGCCACGGATATTGAACAGCCAGGCGATCGAGGGCGGTGCCGTGATGACGGCGGCATCGGCGCCGCCGCGCTCGATGGCAATGCCGATGCGTTGGCGTTTGGAATTATGGTCTTCGCCCGCAAATTCAAGCGGTTGCGGGTTGATAAGCGCCATCGGCGCGGCCGGACGGTCGCTCCAGGCGAGGTCGATCGGATTGGTCTCAACCGCGACCAGTTCGACCTTGGCCCGCATCGCGGCGGTCTTCAGCAGATCGAGGGCGGCGGGGCTGTGCAGACGGGCATCATAGCCGATCGTCTCGCCGGGCTTGCCGTGTTCCTCGATCCAGCCATACAGGCCCTGATTGACCAGGTCGCAATAGTCGAAAATCTCCGGTGCGGCCTGATGCTTGACCTGTGCGGTATAGCGTCCGTCGACGAAAATCGCGGCGCGGTCGCTCATCACAATGGCGGCGCCAGCGGAACCGGAGAAGCCGGCGATCCACAGTAAACGCTCATTACAATCAGGTAGATACTCATTGTCATACTCATCCTCATGCGGGACGAGAAAGCCATCGAGGCCGAGCTTTTTCAGCTCTGCGCGCAGCTTGGGAACATTGTCGCGGCCATAGTGAAAGCCGCCTTTTACGTCGAAAGTCTGGGAGATCATCTGGGTCATGAGCGCAAGCTAGGCCTCAGCGCGGCGCGTTTCAATGCCTGTCGGCTTCTGCATGCATTTGCGCAGGGCCGCCCTGCGGTAAAGGCCCTCTACATCTCGCGCAAAGCGCTGCAAAGGCAGGGCGAATTTAACATCTGCCCGACCCGAGCATGAAAGAGCCTGCAATGTATTCGATGATGGATGACGTCCTGCGCCTCAATGGCGGTGACAGTTTCTCACACACGCTGGATCGCTCCCGCGAGCGTGCCGGTGTGCGTGTGCGTGCGCGCAATCATGATGTCGACAGCTTCCTGTCGGCCTGTGGTCTCAAAGCCCGCCGCAAATAGCGCGTTACCCTGCCGTTCGTCACCCGCTGGACTATTGTTTGCTGGCTACAAGACACTCCCAGCCTTCCAGGGGCGGCTGGCGGTGGACGTCGAGCCCGGCCGATTCATAGGCGGCGCGCACCCAGGGTTCCTGTTCGGTCAAGAGACCGGACAGGATGACCCGCCCGCCCGGTGTCAGCGCCCGGGCAATTCCCGGTGCCAGATCGACCAGCGGGCCGGCAAGAATATTGGCGAAGATCAGCTCAAACTCGCGCCCGGCGAGCTTGGCATGATCGAGCCCTTCGGCGACGAAGCAATCAATCCCTGGCGTGCCGTTCTTGGTGCAATTCTCGGCGCTCTCCTCGACCGCTTCCGGATCGATGTCCGAGGCGATCACCTCGGCGTCGGGCAGGACTTTCGCGGCGGCGATCGCCAGGGCCGCGGTGCCGCAGCCGAGATCGAATACGGTGCTCGGCTCGAAGCCGGTATTGAGCATGTCGTCAAAGGCGATCAGGCAGCCGCGCGTGGTGCCGTGATGCCCGGTGCCGAAGGCCGGCCCGGCCTCGATCTCGATCCCGATCTGTCCCGGCGCAATCGCCTCGCGGTCATGCGCGCCGAACAATACAAAACGCCCGGCATCGACCGGCTTCAAACCCTCCAGCGAAATCCGCACCCAGTCCTCGTCCGGCATCGGCTCGACGGTAAGGGCGATATCACCGGCCAGACCTGAAGCCTCCCGGAAGGCCGCTTCATCGGGCCGCGCCTCAAACAACACATCCATCCGCGCCGCCGCGCCATCCTCAAACAGGAGCCAGGACAGGGCAATCGGTGGATAGGCCTCATCCAGCCGCTCGACGGCATCGGCCAGGGGTTTGAAATCAGCAAAGGCAGTCAGGCGCCAGATCGTGCTCATCGGAATGTCCTTGGATGGTGTGGCGCGGGTTTGGACCGATGAAGCGCGAAATTCAAGAGCGCCGCGCCGGGGACATGGTCCGGCGTCCAGCCGGTGCGTGTCCCCATGTGGTGGGCGCGCGCTTCACCACGCAAAACGGGACACGCACCGGCCTCGTTGAGGCCGGATCATGTCCCGATCCCGTATCGGCGGGCATTGCGGACGATCCATCGGGAAGTCTGCGTTTGTCTTCTGGTGTCTTTTGTCCCGGGAGGACCGTCCACAACCCGGTGAAGCCCGGCCCTTGCGAGCCAATTAAGGGCGGTCCGATCAAGACCATCCCGGCGCCACCCGCCGGCCTGCTCACCGGCACAGCTGGCCGCCTGCCCGGAAGGCGCAATCAATCCCCTTGAATATTCACTGGTTTGACGGACTATCCGGCAGCTCGCATAGAGCAAGGTTGTTGCCTAAGGTAGTTTTTGGATTTAATAAAATTTCGCCTAAAGCTTCGGTTTTCAATGTCCCCACTTCAAAATCAAGATTGATAAATGTCTAAGCAAATAGAGTACAGATCTGATATTGACGGCCTTCGCGCGTTCGCTGTATCAGTCGTAATTCTTTATCATATTGGCGTAAGCGGCTTTTCTGGCGGATTCATTGGCGTCGATGTTTTTTTCGTAATTAGTGGTTACTTAATTACGGGCATCATCCAAAGGCAATCGCTTAGCTCTAACGGGTTTTCTTTTCTAAATTTTTGGTCTAGACGCGCTAAGCGTTTGCTTCCAGTCCTGTTTTTCGTAATTCTGACATCAACCATTGCAGCATATATATTATTTCCGGTAGATATAAGGTTAGACTATCTGAATTCGGCAAAATACGCCACGTTAAGCTTGGCGAACGTATATTTCTATTTTAACTCAGACTATTTTGACGCCATCTCAACCCTCCGACCCTTGCTCCACACGTGGTCGCTTGGTGTTGAGGAGCAGTTTTACATCTTCTGGCCCATTCTGATTGTCGCGATCAGCCGGTTTTCCAGAGGCGCGAGAATCGCGGTGCTCGCGGTCTTGGGTCTGGTCTCATTTCTGACCGCGGAAATGGCCATTCTTGGCGTTTATCTCGATAATAGCGCGGCCTTCTATCTGACGCCGTTTCGCGTGTTTGAGTTCTGCATTGGCGCGATCGCGTTCGAAATCGGCGCGGCCGGCTATATTCGAAAATCATTCCGATTCCCCCTTATCATTGCGGGGATTATCGGCCTGTTTGCGGCGGTGCTGCTGATAGATGAGGCGGTCCGATTCCCATCCTGGAGTGCATTGATCGTATCAGTCGCGACCGCCGCTATAATATTGGATGGCCAAAACTCTATCTCTAGGCATGTCTTCGGCAATGTTGCTGTCGTGTACTTGGGCAAAATCAGTTATGCGCTATATCTGGTTCATTGGCCGATAATTGTTTTCTTCAATTATATGAATCCGGGTCAAAACACGACTTTTGAGATTGCTGCTCTTCTGTCATTGATGGTGCTCATCTCCGTGATGCTCCATCATGGGCTGGAGAACCCTGTTCGCTACCGACTACTTGCGGGAAGTCGCTGGACGCCGACCCGGGTTCTCAGCGTGACATTGGGCGGCGCAGTTTCGATCTGCGTCCTGCTGGCCGCGCTTTCCTGGAGCTTGCAGGCTCGCACTGATGATGGCGACGCGGTGCCGGCTTTGGCCGATGCCCCGATTGATACACGGGCGGCGACGGAATTCTGTCTGCTTGGGCAGGACCCGGAAGCCTCGCTGGATCGTTACGGCAACCGGCTTTGCTCGCCGGACGCAGAAACCCGCATTCTGACCATTGGTAATTCACATGAATTGCATCTCTATCGACTGTTACGGACCCTGTTCCTCGACCAGATCAACGCGATGGATGTCGGACTTGTCTATGGATCCACCCACGTAAGAGATGATGTCGAGTGCGAGTTTGGCGACAATGCAGGTGTGCCACTATCGACACCATCGGCTCGTTGCCGGGGCCTCGCCTCGGCACTGAATGATATGGAAGAAATCGCCCGGCAATTCGATGTGGTCGCCGTCGCCGGGTTTCTGCCATTTACCTATTCGCGCATCTATCTGGACTATGCAGCGGCGCTTCAGGCTCTCAATCCCGATATCAAAATTGTGGTGCTGGGATCTTTCGCAAATTTCTCACCCTATCGCTGCCCGGATCTGGCACGTTCGCTCGGTAGCGCCGGAGCCTGTCTGGACCCTGAGTACGTGTCCTATTTCAACCCGGATGAGCGGCGCGAAATCAGTAGCCACTGGCCGAGACTGGATTTCTTCTACATCGATCAGATCGACTTGCTGTGCACAACAGACAGCATTACCTCCTGCAATATTGAATTTGCGGGGGAGCCGATCATCCGGGACGTCAATCATTTCAGTCTCACGGGGATGCAGGTGATTATCCCGGCGGCGCTCCAGAGTGGTTTGAACGAATCGCTCTTTGAATATATGGCCGGGCATCCCTTGGCTGATCTCACTCAAGGGGCCGCTCGTGCGGCCACCTGGAATGGCACTGCCCTGGAATTGCCGCTGCCTTTCTACGGTAATTCTGGCTGGTCAGGTTCCGTCGACGCAAACCCGGCGGCCCGGGACGGGCTCGCCGCTATTGTCGTAGACAGCTCAACCAGCGCCTGGGAACCGGCAGTCTGGACTGGTCGCGAAGCCTTTGAGGCAGGGCGCTACCGGCTGACGGCCCGTCTGGGCGGGCCGGAGGCGGGAGCGTTCGCGATCCGGCTTCGCAAGCCTGGGCGTCCCCTCAATGAGCTGCGTTACGAAGTCGCGCTGGACCCGGCGACGGAGGTGTGGCGCCGGATCAATGTCGACGCGATTTCGCTCGACGAACTGGACGCTGACTCCTACCAAATCTCATTCGAGTTTGAACTGCCTGAGGCGAGCGTGCTGGAGTTGTCATTATTCCCTGCATGGGGCCCTGACGCCGCGCATGCGGATCGCGCGGCGGTCAGTCGGGTGTCGGTAGGCGGGATGAATTTCGAGCGACTGGCGGGTCCGGAGTGACCGGGCTCAGGCAAGCCTGACAGCGCGCGAATTCCGAAATGGGCCGAAACTGGGCGGGGCGAGACTGCAGGGGCGCGCTGCCCCCCTAAGGCAGCTCCCGCACAAAGCTCTCCACCACCTTCTTGATCCCGGCCTTGTCGAACGCAACCGTCAGCTTTGAGCCGTCCGCCGTCTTGATGCGGCCATAGCCGAACTTGTCGTGGAAGACGCGGTCGCCGGCTTTCCATTTGCCGCTGCCGCCGCCGACCGGGCCGCTTTCGATCAGATTGGCCTTGGCGTCGATGGTGAGCGGGGTGGTGCGGCGGTTTTCCTGGGCTGAGGCCTGGTAGCGTTTCCAGCCGGGGCTGGAATAGCTCGACGCCATCGGGTCGGCGGTCTGGCGCACGTTTTCGAAGCCGGGGCCGCCGCCCTCGTAATAGCCGGTCTCGCTGCGCGCCTCGACATGGTCGTGCGGCAGTTCGTCGATGAAGCGTGACGGCAGCACGCTCTGCCAGCGGCCATAGATCATGCGGTTGGCGGTGAAGGTGATGGTGGCGCGCTCGCGCGCTCTGGTTATGCCGACATAGGCGAGGCGGCGTTCTTCCTCGAGGGATTTGGTGCCGCCTTCATCGAGCGATCGCTGCGAGGGGAAGACGGTCTCTTCCCAGCCGGGCAGGAAGACGTGCGGGAATTCCAGGCCCTTGGCGCCGTGTAGTGTCATCAGGGAGACCTCGTCCTCGCTGACGGCACGATCGGCATCGGTGACCAGGGCGACATGCTCGAGATAGGCTTCCAGCGTGTCCCATTCGGCCATCGAACTGACCAATTCCTTGAGGTTTTCCAGCCGGCCGGCGGCCTGGGGCGTCTTGTCCTCGCGCCACATCGCGGTATAGCCGCTCTCATCGAGGATGATTTCGGCCATCTCGTTGAGCGGGCTGGTTTCGGACAGATCGCGCCAGCGCGCCAGATCGCGCAGGAAAACCTGAAGGCTGGTGCGCGCCTTGCCGCGGATCTCGTCCGTGCCGACCATGATCCGCGTCGCTTCGGTCATCGGGATCTGCAGCTCGCGCGACAGCATGGCGATTTTCTGGACGCTGGTATCGCCAATGCCGCGCTTGGGCGTGTTGACGATACGCTCAAAGGCGAGATCGTCCTCCGGCGAGCGCACGAGGCGCAAGTAAGCGTGGGCATCGCGCACTTCGGCGCGCTCGAAGAAGCGCGGGCCGCCGATCACCTTGTAGGGCAGGCCCAGCATGATGAAGCGCTCTTCAAAGGCGCGCATCTGCCAGGAGGCGCGCACCAGAATGGCGATATCGGCATAGGAGCGGCCGGCCGAGACCCAGTTCTCGCATTCCTCGGCGACAAAGCGCGCTTCCGCCTCGCCATCCCAGAGGCCGCGAACCTGGACTTTCTCGCCGCCTTCCTCATCGGTCCACAGCGTCTTGCCGAGCCGGTCGCGATTGGCGGAGATCAGGCCGGAGGCGGCGCCAAGGATGTGTTCGGTCGAGCGGTAATTGCGCTCCAGACGGACCACGGTTGCGCCGGGGAAGTCCTTGTCGAAGCGCAGGATATTGTCGACCTCGGCGCCGCGCCAGCCATAGATGGACTGGTCGTCATCGCCGACGCAGCACAGATTTCCGGTGCCGCGTGCGAGCAGGCGCAGCCACATATATTGGGCGACATTGGTGTCCTGATACTCGTCGACCAGAAGATAGCGGAATTTGCGGTGATACTCGGCCAGCACGTCCGGATTATCTTTCAGGATGTGGAGCGTGTGCAGCAGGAGGTCGCCGAAATCGCAGCAATTGAGCACTTTCAGGCGCGCCTGATACATCGCGTAGAGGTCTTTGCCGCGCCCCTCGGCGAAGGCGTATTTGTCTTCCTCGCCCAGTTGTTCCGGCATCAGGCCGCGATTTTTCCAGCCATCAATCACCGAAGCCAGATGGCGCGGCGTCCAGCGCTTTTCGTCGAGCCCCTCGGCCTGGATGATCTGTTTCATCAGCCGCAGCTGATCATCGGTATCGATGATGGTGAAGGCGGATTTCAGACCCACGAGCTCGGCATGGCGGCGCAGGATCTGGGCCGAGACCGAGTGGAAGGTTCCCATCCACGGCACGCCCTCGACGGCTTCGCCGATAATCTTGCCGACCCGTTCCTTCATCTCGCGCGCCGCCTTGTTGGTGAAGGTGACGGCGAGGATTTCCCACGGACGCGCGCGGCCGGTGGCGAGGATATGGGCGAGGCGGGTGGTCAGCACGCGGGTCTTGCCTGTGCCGGCACCTGCGAGCACCAGCACGGCCCCGTCGAGCGCCTCGACAGCGGTGCGCTGCTCGGTATTGAGCCCTTCAAGATAAGGCGAGGGCGGCGCCGGGCGCGCCATGTCGGAAATCGAGAGGTTAGACATGCCAGCCTGCAGATTACGAGTCGTTCAATCGGATAGTCTGGACTGAAAAGCGCGCAATCCCAAGCCGGTGATGTGCAATTGTTCGTTATTTGTTCGCATCGGATGGCAGGGCCGAAACCTGCGGCGGGCCGGAGCGGGCCTAATTGGTCGTCGGTGCATCCATCGCGGTCTGCGCGGTGGCGAGGAAGGCGAGGAATTCATCGGTGATTTCGCCATTCGAGCGCCGGATATTCTCGGCATAGCCGGTCAGGCGGGCCATGAAATTCTGGCGGGACAGGGTGAGCTGGGCATTGCCAGTCGCCTGCGTGTCGTCATCCTCGATCCGGCTGTCGCACCAGGACATCAGATCATTCACCAGCCACAGCACTTCAGGGCCATCGGTCATGCCATCACGCGCTGCATGCAGATCATCGATGATCGCCTGCAATTCCTGCGTCGGGCATGGTGTTGGATTGCGGGATGAGGGCGGGACCAGTGTCAGGCGGGGCATGATGGGATTCTCGTAATTGGAACAATGAATAGCGGCGCGCTTATTCGCGATTTTCCTGGTTAACCCAACTCATAGAATATGAAACTGCGTGTGAGGTCGCAATACGCAACTAGTCGAAGAGGGCGTCGACACCGGCCTGGACATTCTCATCGCCGAAATCATCGACGCTCTCGACCTGGCCGTGGATGGCACCCGACGCTGCGGCGATCAGCGGCTTGATGCAGTCGGTCGCCAGACCGGCCACCGCGCGGCAGGCGCTGGCATCGGCTTCACCGCGCAACATGTCCTGGGCCCGTTCGACCTCGGCCTCGATCTGCAAGACCACGGTGACCAGTTCCGCCCGGACATGACGCGGCGCCGCCTGGAAGGCCAGCACGGCGAGTTCCTTGTCCTTGAAGCGGGAATTGGTGAAGTGGGCGGTATAGTCGGCCGGGGCCCAGTCGAGCACGTCTTCGGCGCAATCGGGCATGTCGGGGAGCATTTCCATCAACATCATCACTTCATTGAAGTGATTGAGATAGTCCGTCGCCAGGCCGGTAACCGGATTGATATTGGCTGCACGCAGGGCTTCGGCGCTCAGAAGGCCCTCTCCCAGAAGCGGGGTTGGCCCCGTCATGTCGTGCTGCTCTGCGCTCATGTGTCACACATATACGCCGACATTCTTTCCAGACGGATAATCGCCGTGCGGGAATTGAAGCCCGGTGCGATCAGCGATGTTCCTCTTCGCTGATTTCGGCCAGCCGCCGTGCATAGGCCGCCTGGGCATCGGCCTTGGTGACCCAGCCGACGACGGACTGGTCATCAGAGCGGCTGCGCACCGGGGCGCCGTCAATCTGCTCGGCGTCGAGCAGGCCCATGGCGCGGCTCAGCGTGTCATCCTCATACAGGCAGACGCCGGTGGCCAGCTCGGCCTTCCCCCATTCATCCAGTGAAATCATGAAGTCGCGCACCCGCACGGTTTGCAATACCAGCCGGCTTGAACCGCCTGAGATGTCATAGCCATGGCGCATGATCTGGCGCTGGAAGAGCGAGCCGCCCAGTGCTGACTGGGTCAATATCGTCGCCAGCGAGACCGAGACCAGCACCGCGACCGAGGCCTCATAGCTCGAGGTCAGTTCGAACACGATCAGCGTGGTCGAGAGCGGCGCGCCGAGCACGGCGCCGGCGACGGCACCCATGCCGATCACGGCGAAGAATCCGGCGCCGGCGGTCGCATCACCGAACAGGGTCACCATCACCAGGCCGAACGCCGAGCCGAGCATGGCGCCCAGATAGATGGAGGGTGAAAACACGCCGCCGGCAAAGCGGAAGGAGAGGGTGATGGTGGTGGCGATCACCTTGAGCGCGATGAAGAGCAGGAGGAGTTGCAGCGGATAGGCGACATTGAGTGCATTGGATGTCGCTTCATAACCGACGCCGAGGATTTCCGGGGCGATCAGCGCCAGCAGTCCGACCAGAAGCCCGCCGGGGATTGGGAGCATCCAGTGGGGAAAGCCAATTCTGTCAGCCCAGCCTGTGACAATCACGGGGCCGTGCAGCACGCCGCGATCAAACAGGATGGCCAGGCCAGCGGCGGCAATGCCGAGCACGGCGGCGGCGGGATAATCCCACAGCCCGACCGGGGCGACCGGCAAATGGCCAAACACCGGATCCTCGCCCAGATGCAGGCGCAGGATCAACGCGCCGACCACGCTGGCGACCGCGACGGGGGCGATCGAGCGCAGGGCGTAATGGCCGAGCACGACCTCGAAGGCGAACAGGGCACCGGCGACCGGGGCGTTGAAACTGGCGGAGACGGCGGCCGCGGCGCCGCAGGCGAGCAGGATACGGCTGGCGCGGGCGGGCATATTGAGCCAGGCCGCCAGCGCCGATCCCATTGTGCCGCCCAGATGCACGGCCGGGCCTTCGCGCCCGGCGCTGGCCCCGCCGCCGAGCGAGATCGCCGCGAGCAGGGCCGAATACAGGCCGGACTTCAGCTCGACCTTGCCGCCCTTGACGGCGCGCGCCTCGACTATGTCGGCGACCGCCTTGCCGCTGGGCTCGGTCACCAGTCCGAAGCGGCGGGCGATATAATAGAGCGAGGCGATCACGACGCCGGTGGCCAGCGGAATCAAGACCAGGCGCAGATAGGGCAGGGTCGCAGCCTGGCTGGCCAGATTCTCTTCGGTGACGCCAAAGGCGGGTTGCTCGAAAAAGCTGATGCCCAGCCGCAGGCCGATCGTGGCATAGCCGGCGATCAGGCCGACGAATATCCCCAGCACCCATAGAACCGGCCCGCGGCCATCGCGAATGGAGCGGACGAGAAATTCCCCGGTGGAGGCTTTGGGCTTTGGCTTTGACACAAGGCGATTTGCCGTGCTCCGGCGACCGGGGTCAAGGGCAAGCGGCAAGGGTGTGCACGGCCGGGCGGTTTTTTCTGGCACAGACCGGCCAGCCCGCCCTAGACTGAAGCGGAAAAGGGAGACCCCATGCAACACTTTATGCCTGCAAGCCTGATCGCCATTCTCGCACTGGCCGTCCCGGCCCATGCCCAATCGGGCGGCGCCGGCCATGACAGCGCCTATGTGCGCGTCTTCGACAATTGCACGAGCTACCAGGCCGAGGACGAGCCGGTCCATTTCTCCGATTGCGCCGGCTTCGCAGGCTGGACGGTCCATATCGTCGCCGGCGAACATGGTGCGGCGGTGGCCTATTCCCAGCGCGGCAAGGAAACCCAATGGGGGCAGAACCCGCCGCGCGCTGCGGTGTTCCAGGATCTCGGCCAGGTGATGGAATGGCGTCTGGACGCGTCCGGCGCACCCTTCGCGACGATTTATCGCTCGATATTCACCGGGTATGAGCGCGGCGATGGCGGGCAATATCTGACCGTCGCCGCCTTGCGGCCCGACGGCGAAGTTGGCGCCTGCCATGTCGCCTATATCGAGGCGGCGCAGCAGCCCAATGCCAATCAGATCGCCCGCGATGCAGCCGATTATCTGGCGCCGGGCTGGCAGTGCGGCATCGAGGAACCGATCGTGTTCGATCTCGATTCAGAGATGGACGTGCTGACAGTCGCGGCCCAGCGCCGGCCCGGGCACTAGTCGTCCGGCAAGCCCTGCGCGCGTTTCAGGGCCCAGACGCGCATCGAGGAGGCGAGCGGTTCCAGACCGCGGGCCTCGTCGATCTGCGCGATCAGCCCGGCCAGCGACAGGCCGTCGGCCCGGATAGCCGTGTCGATCACGGCCCAGAATTCCGGCTCCAGCGACAGGGAGGTACGGTGACCGGCAAGCGAAACTGAGCGTTTGATCAGGGGCATGGCGGCAGCATCTCCCAGCGCCGCCGTGCAGGCAAGCCGGTGATGCGCAGTCGTCACTGCGTCGCCCGCGTTCATGGTTACCAATCCGCAGCTATTGGCGTGCTATCTGACCCTATGCGTAGATGGAGCCAACCCCTGCCGTTTTCGGCGATGAGTGAACGGCGTGTCCCGAACCGGCCTGGCGTTTATGTCCTGCTGCGGTCCGAGACCGATCCTTCCTCTGTGCTCAAGATTGCCTCCTCGCGATCCCTGCGCGGGGCGTTCAGCCAGATCCGGCTCGAGCCGGCGGAGAACTGGCCGGTCCGGCCGGCGGCTTTCCTGTATTTCGAGAGCCTGAGCGAATCGGAGGAAGCCACCCGCTTCCTCGCCGAATACCGCGACCGCCGCGGTGAGCGCCCGATGTATAATTCCGGGTTCTAGCGACCGTCGCCGGAGCTCCACGGCGGTCACCAGCTCCGCCCCGGACTTAAGTCCGGCGCACCTCTTCCATCAAGGAAGAGGTGGGCAGCTTGCGGCGATTTCAGGTGATGCCGGCTCGAATCCTGGTGCCCCGCATCAATCAATCACCCTCCTCTTCCTTGATGGAAGAGGTGGCGGCGAAGCCGACGGAGCTGGTGAGGATCATAGGGGCAGACGCTTGCATGCACCCATCAATCAGGAGCTCAATCCCCGGGCGTCTCAAGCTTCTTGCCGTCCAGCTCGCGCGCGGCTTTCTCGCTGCGCGCCTTGGCCAGATCGGTCACGGCTTTCGGCTGCCCGTGCAGCAGCCGGTTGGCCTCGGCCTTCTTCGCCTTTTCGGCGCGGGCCTTGCGCTTGCGCGCCTGTTTGAGATTGACCGGCTTGCCCACGCCTAATCCTTCGGCCCGAGCATGTTTTCCGGCTTCACGATGGCGTCGAACTGTTCGGTTGTGACGAAGCCGAGCTTGACGGCTTCTTCGCGCAGGGTGGTGCCGTTCTTGTGGGCCGTCTTGGCGACGATGGTCGCCTTGTCATAGCCGATGGTGGAATTGAGCGCGGTGACCAGCATCAAAGAGCGGTTCATCAGAAGCGCGATATTGTCTTCGCGCGCCTTGATGCCAACGACGCAGCGTTCCGTGAAACTCTCCGCGGCGTCCGCCAGCAGGCGGATCGATTGCAGCACGTTGAAGATGATCACCGGCTTGTAGACATTGAGCTCGAAATGGCCCTGGCTGCCGGCCATCGAGACGGTGGTGTTATTGCCCATCACCTGGGTGCAGACCATGGTCAACGCCTCGCACTGGGTCGGATTGACCTTGCCCGGCATGATTGACGAGCCCGGCTCATTCTCCGGCAGGGCCAGTTCGCCAAGACCGGAACGCGGGCCCGAGCCCAGCAGGCGGATATCATTGGCGATCTTGAACAGCGAGACGGCGACGGAGTTGAGCGTGCCATGCGCCTCGACCAGACCATCCTTGGTCGCCAGCGCCTCGAACTTGTTGGGCGCGGTGATGAAGGGGATTTTGGTCAGCGCGGCGGCTTCCTCGGCGAAGGCCTCGGCGAAACCGATCCTGGTGTTCAGCCCGGTGCCGACAGCGGTACCGCCCTGGGCCAGTTCGCAAAGCGCCGGCAGGGCGCTTTCAACGCGGCGGATCGCATTGGCGACCATGGCCGTATAACCGGAAAACTCCTGACCGAGGGTCAAAGGCGTCGCATCCTGCAAATGGGTGCGGCCGATCTTGATGATGGATTTGAAGGCCTGCGACTTGTCGTTGAGCGCATTGTGCAGGGTTTGCAGCGCCGGGATCAGCCGGTGGGTGATCTCTTCGGCGGCGGCAATATGCATCGCGGTCGGGAATGTATCATTGGACGATTGCGAGCGATTGACGTGATCATTCGGGTGGACCGGGTCTTTCGAGCCGACCTCGCCGCCAAGGATCTGGATCGCGCGATTGGAGACGACCTCATTGGTATTCATGTTCGACTGGGTGCCCGAACCGGTCTGCCAGACGGAGAGCGGGAAGTGATCGTCGAGCTTGCCTTCGGCGACTTCCAGCGCCGCCCTGGCGATGGCGTCGGCCAGATTGGCGTCCAGATTGTCGAGCCGTTGATTGGCGCGGGCGGCGCTGTATTTCACGACGCCGAGCGCGCGGATCAGCGGTTTCGGCATCGTCTCGGTGCCGATCGGGAAATTGATCAGGGAGCGGGCAGTCTGTGCCCCCCAGAGCTTTTCACTGGGAACTTCGAGCGGGCCAAAGCTGTCGGTTTCGGTGCGGGTCTCGCGCATGAGGGGAAGCTCCTTGCAGCGCGTGGTGCGCCGGACGAAGATGGTGAAGAACAGGTCGGACGTGTATCACTCACAGATGACGGATCAAGATGATGATGCGCATCGCCGTGGGGGCACTGCATTCGGTCAGCTTGGAAGCAGGGGCGAAATTTCGCACAATGTCGGGTGACGAACTCAATATGCGCGTCGATGCGCTGACCAGTCAGACGCGCCGTTTCCGGTCGCTGATCGGCGAATTCCTGCGTCTGGAGTTCAAGCGCGACCGCTTGCCGGGCCGTGTCTATGAAGTGTGTATCCGCATCGAACGGCCCGGCACCAGCGCCGACCCGGAGGTCGATCATGTCGCCCGATCGGTGTTTGATGCGCTGACCGGCGTGCTGTTTCACGATGACAGCCCGGTCAATGCGCTATCGGTGACCCGCCATGATGGCGAACAGGCGCGGGTCAGTATTGTGGCGCGGCCGATCAGCACCCCGCCCGTTATCGCCCCGCCGCTGGCCGTGCGGCGGCAGCGCGTGCTCGAAGACGCCTGACGCCCATCGGGGCAGGCTGGCCCGTGATCAGCGTCGGCCACCGGCCATGCGCCGCGCTTCGGGCCGTTGGCGCAACCGCCACATCGCCCAGACGCCGACCGCCGGCCCGATCGCCAGCGGTGCAAAGGCATAGCTCCAGCCGGAAACACCGATCCAGAGTGGCAGGATCTGCACCAGGAGTGTCGTCAGGGCGAAACCCATCGCGGTTTGCGCGGTGAGGAGCGTGCCGACACGGTCCGCGGGCGCCAATTCGGTGATGGCGGCGGAAAACTGGGCGCTGTCGGCAATCACGCTCATGCCCCAGATCATCAGCAGCGGCAGCATCAGCCAGGGTGAGGCCTCGAACAAGAAACCGACCAGCAGGGCGCAACTGCCGCTGATCGCCATCGCCAGCATGGTGACCGATGTACGGCCGAACCGGTCGGCGGCGCGCCCCGCCAATACGCAGGCGATGGCGCCAATGGCGATGACGGCGAAGGCCGAGAGGTTGGCAGCATTTGCCACGCCGCTGCGCGCCTGCAGGGCCCAATAGGCGTGCAGAAAGGGGCCAATCCAGGCCCACATCGCATATAATTCCCACATATGTCCGAGATAGCCCAGATTGGCCAGGCGCAGGGCCGGGTCGCGAAACGCGAGCTGGATCGCGCCCGGATCAAACGCCGCGGCGGCATGCAGGCCAGGGCCGGCGCGCGCCAGCAAAATAATGCCGCTCGAGATGAGCGCCACGATGCCCGAGAGCGCGAAGGGCGTTTGCCAGCCGAGGCCGATCTCGGCGAGATTGAACAGGTAGGGCGTGGCCGAGCCCAGTGTCAGCGCCCCGACCAGCAGGCCGACCAGGAGCCCGGCATCATCGCGGGCCCAGCTGGCGGCCAGCTTCATGCCGACCGGATAGACCAGCGCCAGTGCGGCACCGGCAATCGCCCGGCTGACGATCATCGCAAGTCCGCCCGGGGGCAGGGCGAGCGCCGCGAGATTGGCAAGGGCGGCAATCGCCGCGCCGATCGCGAACAGGCGCCGCGGCTCAATCCGGTCGGGCAGACCGTAGAGCGCGCTCAGCACGGCGCCGACGACAAAACCGGCCTGGACGGCACTGGTCAGGGCGGCCTGGCGGAAGGCGGAGAGGGGCGCGGCCTCCAGCAGGGCTGGCAGCGCGGCGGCGCCGGCAAACCAGACCGAAAGGGCGAGGAATTGTGCCAGCGCGATCAGCGCCAGGGCGTGGGTCTTTCCGGTAAAGGCGCTGGCCGGACTCACACCTTGTCGCGCAGCGCCCTTGGCCGGCGCACCTGTGCGGTCGCTGTGCCCTTGGCCGCAATAATGCCGTCGCCAGTCCAGATCGTGCCTTCCATGAAAGCGACATTGCGGCCGACGCGGAGCGCCTGTCCGCGTGCCTTGCACCGGGCCAGCGGCAGCGGTGCGAGAAAGCTGGTCTTCATCTCCAGCGTCGGCACCCCGACCGTGAAGCCCTGATCGACCAGGACCGCGAGTGACATCACCTCATCGAGCATGGCGCACATCATGCCGCCCTGCACGCCGCCGCGCAGATTGGAGACCTGGGGCGAGGGGTTGAATTCAGCCTCGAGCCAACCGTCTTCAATGGAGAAATCGAGCAGGCGAAAGCCCAGCAGGGTCGCGGCGTGCTCCAGATGGGTCATCGCGGTGAGCCGGGCGCGAATCTGCTCTGCGTCGAGCCTGTGAACCGGGCCATCGCTCAGATCAGGGGCAACCGGACGTTGGCCCGACATCACTTCTTGCGGAAACTGTCGAGGCTGACGACCTGGCCGGCCTCGCCCTCGGCGGGGGCACCCCGGGGGGCGGGTTTCGAGCCGGGGCCGCTATCGGCGGCCGGATCATCGCCGGTGACAGCCTGGTCGAATTGCAGGTGAAAGCCGACGCTGGGATCGTGGAAACGCGACACGGCTGAGTAGGGCATTTTGATATATTTCGGCACGCCGCCAAATTTCAGCGTCACTTCGAAACCGATATCGGTCACTTCCAGGTCCCAGAATTGATGCTCCAGGACAATGGTCATCTCATCAGGATATTTCTCGAGCAGGGAGGGGTCGATATCGACGCCCGGCGCGCGCGTGCGGAAGGTGATGTAGAAATGGTGCGGGCCGGGCAGGCCTTGCGGCATACCCGCTCTGAGCAGAGCCTGACGGACAACGCCGCGCAGCGCCTCTTGCGCCATCAAGTCGTAGCGCATCAGATCCTTGGCCATGAAAATCCCCGTTTTTCCCTTGCATCAAGGGTAACTCACGGCGTGAGCAGGTCAACGCATTCTGGTCGTTTCACTGCACAAGGCGTGGCATGGTGAGACAGGCGTTCGGGTTTTGCCCGTTAGGCGGGATTTTCGCGCCTGGCATGCAAGGGGCGGCGGGTATGCGCTCTCCAATCGGGAAGAATAAAGGGGCTCCGCCCAGGAGCCCCTTTATTCCATACCGGTTTGGACAGGCGCGATCAGGCGTCGCAGGATTTCGCTTCATACAGGTCCATCAGGACCGCGCGGCGCTCTTCAACCAGATCCATGGCGCGATCAGCATCCATGTAATTGCCCACGGCGGCGGGCCAGAAGAACAGGACAGCGGCGACATTCGCTGTGTTCACGCCCTGATTGTCCTCAGCTTCGTTCTGGACATTGTCCAGGCTGTCAAACTCGCTTTGAATTTCGGCGCAGCTGAGATTGCGGTCGCCGGGTTGACGAACATTGACCTTCGGTGTCGATGTGCAGGCTGACACGATGAATACGGTCGCGGCGAGCGCGGCAATTTGAGATGTTTTCATTTGGGACCCCCCATTAAATAAAGCGCTATTCAAGCTATGGGCGCGATTAAGTCAACCCGTTCGGGCGGTTGGTGCGTGTTCCCGCAAGAGTTGGGGGCGCAGATGTTTCAGACAAGCGCGCCCTCATCGCGCGCCCAGCCAGATCAACCCGAACGAGACTGCGGTCATGCCGGCGCCGTAGCCAGCGACCAGAACCGGCAGCCGCAGCGCGGTGCCCAGCCAGCTCGAGCCATAGAAGCCGCGCTCCTGCAGCGCCGTAAAAACCTGGGTGGCGATGCTGATACAGGCCAGCGCGACAAGGCTTGGTGCGCTGATGCCGCCGAGATTGAAGGTCAGGATGGTCAGCATGATCGCCGGGACCATGCTGGCATTCCAGTAGAGCGAATAGACGACATGTTCGATCACCCGCCGCCGGGGGTGCAGCGCCATGTTCAACAGGGCAAAGGCGGCCACCATGAACAATAGGGCCTGGCTGGCAATCGCCGCCGCGCGCGCCTCATAGGCGTCTGGATGACGGATGGCTTCAAGGATTACCGGCACGATCCAGCCGGCGTCCTCGGCGATCAGTGCCTGCCGGAAACAGGCTTCGCCCTGTGCATCGAGGCTACGGGGCTCCGGCGGGCGGCCGCGCTGGAACAGGGTGACATTGATACCGGTATCGCGCGCATAGACGAGACCGCCATCGGGATCGAATTCGTCGGGTCCGGGCATGACGCCGCATGTGAAGCGCGGGCCGGTGCCGTCCCTGCGGGCCCTCGCATCATAAGCCTCCCAGGCCTGGCGTCTTGCTTCGACATCCCCGGCGGTCTGGCTGCGGATGGTGGCGGCATCGGGGGTGAAGATAATCGAGACGGGGCGTGTGCCGGCCGCGGCGTTCACCGCGAAAAATATCAAGGTCATGATCAGATAGATCCGCACCGGCGGCGAAAACTGCATCCGCTTGCCGTCGACATAGTCGCGCGCGACCTTGCCGGGCCGGGTATAGAGGCCGCGCAGCGTTGTCAGGAAGCGGCCATCCCAGGCCACCGCGCCGTCGAGAAAATCGGTGACGAGCGACAGGACGGGGCGGCGCAAGTCGGCATCCGACTGGCCGCAGGCCGCACAATAGGGCCCCTCGAGCGGGGTGCCGCAATTGGCGCACAGGGCGGGTCGGGGATGGTCAGGCGGCTGGGTCGGGGTCATGCAAGCTCCTGCGCCGCGCGGGCAAGGGCTATCTAGCCGGAGAGACGGCCCGCGCGTCAAGCTCGGGACCCCCGCGGGCGCCGGTGTGATATCGCTGGCAATCTGAGGGATGTGCAATGTGCGGGATGGGCGATGTGCGGGATGGGCGATGTGCGCGGTGAATTGTGCGAGATAAAGTGGAGGCTTCTGTTGCCAGGTGCCTCCGGACCCCGCCTGGGCGTGCGAACACCCAGGAGTTCATGTCGAAGTTAGACGCGCTGACTAGGCAGCGAGACGGACTTCTTCAGCAAAGTTGTCATTGGCAACTTTAAGAATGAGCCTGTATCGGGCCTCACCCGGGCAAAAGCAATCTCCTTTACCCATCCGTCAATCCTGTTTCGGCCCCATAATCGCTTGCCAATACAAGCTGAAGGTAATGGTGGAGCCGCCGGGTACTGCCCCCGGGTCCGGTCTGGTTATTACGAGCGCGTTTATCGCCATAGTCAGCAAGCTGACACGGGGAATATAGGGCATGCGAGGCCGATATGAAAGGGTGGTGGGCTGTGGTCCCTCGCGGGCGAAAAACTACATGCAGAACACATTCAGCTTATTGCCGTCCGGGTCGCGGAAATAGCCGGCGTAGAAATTATCGCCGCGCGGGCCGGCGGGGCCTTCATCCTTGGCACCGAGTTCGATGGCGAGCTTGTAGACCTTGTCGACCTGTTCCTTGTTCTCGGCCTGGAAGGCGGCCATGACGCCATTGCCCACTGTGGCAGGCTGGCCATCGGCCGGTTTGGTCATTGCGATCCCGGCGCCGCCGCCGGGCTTGCCCCAGGCGATGAAGGCGTCGGAATCCATCATCCGGCCGACGCCGAATTCGGCGCAGATCTTGTCGTAAAACGTGGCGGCGCGCTGCAAGTCATTGGTACCGAGTGTGACATAGCCCAGCATGTGTTTCTCCCTCAGAGATGTTCGTGTTCTGTTAATGTTCCACGGCGCCACACTATCGCCAGTTTGCCGCGAGGCAAGCGCGAACTTGCCGTCCGCACACCTTTGTGGCCACCATGCTGTCAGGACAATGCGTGGAAGTCTGGATGGTCCACCGACTGGCAAGAGGCTATCGGAGAGGGCTCCGGGGGCGGAAACTGTGCCTGACCCCATTCGCTCCATGACCCCGCTCGCCTTGGGCAATACATCGCTTTCGATCAGGTGATTCCGGCGCTCAATTCCTGCCCGAATACCAGGCGGCGGCTACCACGCCGCGGCGGCGGTGCCGTTACTGGCACTCGGAGAGCTGCGGGATCCAGTCACTGGGCGTGTAGTGTTCGCGGTCTTCCATTCCCGGCGCATCCGCAAGGTCCGGAAACTCCCCGGCAATTCTGACAGCATCGTTGACGAAATGCGGCATGCGTTGGCGCAATTCGTATTGGGCGGTGAGCTTTTGCGCATCGGTGAGCGTGTCGTCGGCCTCAATCTCGCACATCAGTGTTTGCGCCGCGTCCCGGCGGGTGATGGCAGCAGCCAGCAGGGTGCGGGTCTCGTCACTGCCGATGGAGGCGAGCGCATCCATTTGTTCCAACAGGGCATCGGGTAGGGGATCGGCGGACGATGGCGGCGTTGAGCGCAGTGTCCAGCGTTCCGTCGCGTCGCGCGCCGCGCTGGCGCGCCCGCGGATATAATCGGCCTCCGGGTGGTCGGTGATGTCGGCCAGCTCGGCGATGGCGCGCCGTCCCGGGGCGCCCATATCGAAGCGCAGGGCGTCGTAACTGAACGCCTCAGCCTCGGTGCGGCCGTCCGACAATCGGGCCAGTTGGTCATTGACGCTGATCTGGTTGGCGGAGAGCAGCGGCGATTGCAGCGCCAGCAGCAGCACGAACCACAAGCCGGCAAAGCCGGTATTGAGCTGCGAGACCAGCGGCATCCAGCGCGTCTTGCCGCCTGACCGCACCACGTCGCCGACGAGGCTGATCAGCAACAGCAGCGTATAGGCCGCGACCAGGCTGGCCACGATCAGGACGATCAAACGTGACGGGGTGAAGCCGTATTCCAGCACCCGTACCGATATCCCGTAAACCGCGAGGCTGGCATAGATTGGCAGGACGGCGATGGCGATCCAGGCGAAGCTCCGCATGATGCGGCCCGGCGTTTCGCCGCCATCGCGATAGACGGCGTTGAAAATCAGTTTCGCGAGGATGGCCAGACTGAGCAGGATACCGGTCGGACTGCCCGCCGCGCGCAGATTATCAATCCCGCCGATCAGGATGGCGATGGCAAACAGGCTCGAAAACACCGCCAGCAGGGGCAGGCCGAGCCGGGCGGCGATCAGGATGATGGCCTCGGCCGCTTCACGCAGCTTGTCGACCGAGCGCGCGAGACCGACAGCGATTCCGGTCGTTGAGCCGCCCAGTACAGGCCAGAGCCAGCCATCTTCGAAGGCCGCTTGGAGCCCGCCCCAGCCGGCGGCCGTCAGGGCGAGTGCCCACAGGAAAACGAAGCCGCAGATCAGGCCGCCGGCCAGCAGGCCGAGGCCCAGCTGGATCGGCACGTTGAGTCCGGTGCGGAAGATTGCGGGATAGGGCCAGCGCGGCCCGCCTTCATCAATCGCCACCAGTCCGAAGACCAGACCGAGATAGCCGACCAGGGGCAGGCTGGGAAAGAGCCAGAAATTCTGCATGAAGCCGAGGCCCAGCTCGCGAGACTGGGCCGGAGCGGCGCCGATCACCAGCCATGTTGCGATGGCGAGCAGTGCTGTCAGTCCGAGGCTGAGCGCCAGGCGGGCCGGAATGGCCCGGCGCGCCCAGGCCGCGAGAAAAGCGGCGCACGCCGCGAGGATGCCGACGGCCAGGCTCATGACCAGCCGGCCTTCAAGCTCATCGGTGGTGCCAAGCAGGCGCAAAGCGTAGCCACCGAGACCGCCGATGAGGGCGAACAGCAAGATGTCCCAGCGATCCAGCACCGCCGGGGTGGTGCGGCGGGCCGGTGTCGGGGCCGTATCGCCCGTAGGCTGTTCCTGATCGCTCATCGTCTCGTCCCCGTCTCTGTCAGGCTCAATTACGGCCTGATATTCGCCCGGATGTAAACTTTCCCGACACACGTTTGCGGGGCGGCTGTGTTCCGGGGCCCCCCGCACCCGCCTCTACAAAAACGTGTGGATCATCCTGATGCCGGGCGTCCGGTGCGGCCGAATCGGATGTAGACTGGCGCGTCACGAGACGTAAGCGGAGACGGCGATGGCAGATACAGCTCTTCTTGAGCCCGGCACCCAGACCGGACGCGCAGCCGCGACCGGCTCTGCTGCTGAGGCCGCCTATCTCGATTTGCTGCGCGATATTCTCCAGAACGGGGCGCAGCAGGATGACCGCACTGGCGTTGGCACGCGTTCGGTGTTTGGCCGGCAATTGCGCTGTGACCTCTCCGAAGGCTTTCCGCTTTTGACGACCAAGAAGGTGCATTTCAAATCGATCGCGATCGAATTGCTGTGGTTTTTGCGCGGCGAGACCAATGTACGCTGGCTGCAGGAGCGCGGGGTCAAGATCTGGGATGAATGGGCCGATGCCGATGGCGAGCTTGGCCCGGTTTATGGCAAGCAGTGGCGCCGCTGGGCCGGGCCTGATGGCACCGAGATCGACCAGCTCTCCAATCTGCTCGACCAGATCCGCAACACGCCGTCCTCGCGGCGGCTGATCGTGTCGGGCTGGAACCCGGTCGATGTGCCGTCCATGGCGCTGCCGCCCTGCCACACGCTGTATCAATTCAATGTCGCCGACGGAAAACTCAGCTGCCAGCTCTATCAGCGCTCGGCTGACATGTTTCTCGGCGTACCTTTCAATATCGCCTCCTACGCGCTGTTGACGACGATGGTCGCCAAGGTGTGCGGGCTGGAGCCGGGCGAATACATCCACACATTCGGCGACGCGCATATCTATTCCAATCATATGGACCAGGTCGCCGAGCAGCTTTCGCGTGCGCCGCGCGCCCTGCCGCGCCTGCGCCTCAATCCGGACGCGACTGATCTGTTCGGCTTCGAGTATGAGGACATCATGCTGGAGGACTACGACCCGCATCCGGCGATCAGGGCGCCGGTCGCGGTATGAGTGAAGGCCTCAATGATCTCGGGGCGCGGATCGCGCAGGTCTCGGACATCTATGCCGCACACTATGATATTGACCGGTCCGGCGACTGGTATCTGCTGAAGCTCCAGGAAGAGCTTGGCGAGCTGACCCAGGCCTATCTCGACGTCACCGGCCGCAGCCGCCGTGCCAGCGACGCGGCGGCCCGTCAGGCGATGGCGCTGGAAATGGCCGATGTGCTCGGCATGCTGCTTTTGATGGCGCGCGATGAGGGCGTCGATCTTGATGCCGCCGTGCAGGAGAAATGGCTGAGCTGGCTGGAGCGCGAGGACGCATCATGAGGAAAGCGGAACCCGCTGCCGGCTTGCCGGCGATTTGTCTGATCGTGGCGCGTGGTCGCAATGGGGTCATCGGTACGCAAGGCGATCTGCCCTGGCGGCTGAGCTCGGATCTCAAGCATTTCAAGGCCGTCACCAGCGGCAAGCCGATCATCATGGGCCGCAAGACCTGGGACAGCCTGCCCAGGCGGCCCTTGCCGGGACGGCTGAATATCGTCGTCACCCGGCAGACCGGTTTCGCGGCCGAAGGCGGGCAGGTGGCGGGTGATCTCGGCACGGCCCTGGTGATGGCGGCGGCGCAGGCCCAGGCCGATTCGGTCGACGAGGTTTTCGTGATTGGCGGCGCCCAGATCTATGCCGCGGCGCTGGGGCATGCCCACCGGCTTTATATCACAGAGGTCGAGGCCGACCCGGCCGGCGATGCCGTCTTTCCGACCCTTGAGGCCGGGCAATGGTCGGAGATCTCCCGCGAGGTCCACGAGGCCGGGCCCGGCGATGAGTACAATTTCGTTTGCCGGGTTCTGGAACGGGTCTGAGCCCGGAGGGCGGGATTGGCAGCCTGCACGTCCCCCCCGATTACCCTTGAACCTTTGCCCGCAAACGTTCATCTATTGACGCAATGTATCGAGAGGAATGAAGCATCCATGCCCTGGAACGATAATACCGGCGGTAGCGGCGGCGGCGGAGGCCCTTGGGGCTCAGGCGGCGGCAATAACGGAAATGGACAAAATCCCTGGGGCCGCAGGCCCGAAGGTGGCGGCGGTGGTGGCGGTCAGGAGCCGCCCGATCTCGACGAAGTTGTGCGCCAGTTGCAGCGCAGCTTCCGGGGCATGTTCGGCGGCGGCGGTAAATCCGGCGGCAAGGATGGCGGCAAGGGCGGCGGTGTGTTCGGCGTTGGCCTCGTACTGGCAATCCTGATCGGTGTCTGGTTCCTGCTTCCCGGCAGTGGCTGGTATCAGGTCGGACCCAACCAGAACGGTGTCGTGCTGCGCTTTGGCGAATACAGCCGGACCACTCCGCCCGGCCTGCATTTCAAATTCCCGACCCCGGTCGAGACGGTCTTCCTGCCCGAAGTGACGACGACCAATACCCTCTCCATCGGCGCCGGCTCTGAAGGACAGATGCTGACGCGCGACCAGAATATCGTCGATATCGATTTTGCCGTGCAGTGGCGCGTCAATCTGGGTTATCCCAACGGCGTTCGCGACTATCTGTTCAATGTCCGCAACCCGGAAAATACGGTTCGTGCGGTCGCCGAAAGCGCCATGCGCGAAGTGATCGGTTCTTCGAACCTGCAATACATCATCACCGAGGGCCGCGGCGAAGTTTCGCGCCGGACCAAGGAATTGCTGCAGGCAACGCTCGATGAATACACGGCGGGTGTCGAGATCCTCGAGGTCAACCTTCAGACCGCCCAGCCACCTGCCAGCGTGATCGACGCCTTCCGTGATGTGGATGTCGCCGAGCAGGATGCTGAACGTCTGCGTCTGGAAGCCACCTCCTATTCCAACCGGGTTATCCCGGAAGCGCGTGGTGATGCGGCCCGTCTGGGCGAGGCAGCCCAGGGTTATCGCGACTCGGTGATCGCCGAGGCGCAAGGCCAGGCTGATCGTTTCCTGTCGATCTATCAGGAATATGTGCAGGCGCCGGAAGTGACGCGTCACCGCATGTATCTGGAAACCATGGAGGGCGTATTGCGCGATTCCGACCTGACCATTCTCGATAGTCAGTCCGGCGCCGTGCCCTATCTCCCGCTTGACCAGCTTGGTCAGAACCGCACTCGCAGTCAGGGGAATAACCAATGATCCGCACCCTCGGAATAATCATCCTGTTCGGCGTCGTCTTCGTCGGGCTGCAGAGCGTCTATACGGTGAATGAACTCCAGCAGGCGCTGATCCTGCGCGTTGGTGAGCCGGTCGATGCTGTCAATGAAGCGGGCGATGAAGATCCCGGCCTGCACTTCAAGCTGCCCTTCATCATGGATGTGCTGATGTTCGACAAGCGCAATCTGGAATTCGACATGAGCCCGGAAGAAATCCAGGCGTCGGACCAGGTTCGCCTCGTCGTTGACGCCTTTCTGCGATACCGGATCGTCGATCCCCTGCGCTTCTACCAGACCGTCGGAAATGAGCGTGGGGCCCAGTCGCGCCTGCGCTCGATCATGGATGATAGCTTGCGCGGTGTGATCGCCTCGATCCCGTCCCAGGAAGTTGTCTCCGGTCAACGTGCCGAATTGATGGACCGGGTCCAGGCCGCGGTCGAAGCCCAGGTCGGCCGGCAAAATCTCGGTATCGAAGTGGTCGATGTGCGCATTCTTCGTGCTGACCTGCCGCAGCAGATCGCCGAACGCGTCTTCCAGCGCATGCGCTCGGAGCGTGAACAGCGCGCCGCGCAAATCCGCGCCGTCGGTGCCCAGCAGGCCCAGGAAATCCAGGCTGATGCCGATCGTCAGGGCCTGATCATCCGGGCTGAAGCGCGCGCAGATGCGGAACGGATCATGGGTGAGGGCGATGCCCAGCGTAACGCCATCTATGCGGCGGCATATGGCCGAGATCCTGAATTCTTCGCCTTCTATCGCTCGATGATCGCTTACCAGGAAGCGATCGGGGCCGGGACGCCGATTGTCGTCGCACCGGATTCGGAATTCTTCGACTATTTCCGTAGCGAGACAGGTCGTAACTAGGCGTGTTGACGGCCTTGCTTGTCGGTGTGGGCGTCGCTCTGGCGCTTGAGGGGGCGGCCTATGCGCTGGCCCCCGACGCGATGAAGCGATTTCTGCTCCAGATTCTGGATATGCCGGGCGACCAGCTGCGCATTGCGGGGCTGGTCGCCCTGGTGTCCGGGGTGGCGCTGGTGGCTTTCCTCGGCCCCTGACCGAGCGCGTTTCGACCCTGGCTGACGCGTGACCGCTTTGTCATCGCAATGACAATCACGTCACAATGCTTGCGGCACAGGGCTGCGAGGCGCTATCAATCAATGTGTAAAGAACGGTATTCCCAATTCGGATCGGTTGAGTTCATGCGTCGTCTGTTTGCCCTCGTCTTGCTGTTTGTCCTGCCCGCGACCGCCCTGGCGCATCCGGGATCGGGCGGCTTTGCCGATCTGGCCGAGGGGCTTTCGCCGGCCGTTGTGAATATCGCCGCGGCGCAGCGCCTCAATGCCGGCGAGGGCCTGCCCTCCTTTCCCGAAGGCTCGCCGCTCGAGCGTTTCAATGAAATTTTCGGCGACGCTCCGCGCATCGCCAATTCGCTGGGCTCCGGCTTCATCATCGATGAGACCGGCCTGGTGGTGACCAATAATCACGTCATCGACGGGGCCGACGAAGTCGAGGTCGCCCTGCCCGATGGCCGTGTCTTCGCGGCCGAGGTCATCGGCATTGATCCGGTGACCGATCTCGCCGTCTTGCGGATGATGAATGTTCACGAGGCGCTGCCGCATGTCAGCTTCGGTGACAGTGACCGCGCGCGTGTCGGCGACTGGGTGATCGCGATCGGCAATCCATTCGGCTTGGGTGGCACATTGACCGCCGGTGTCGTCTCGGCGCGTGGCCGGGAGGCTGGCGGGCGCTATGATGATTACATCCAGACCGATGTCGCCATCAATACCGGCAATTCGGGCGGCCCGCTCTTCAATATGGATGGCGATGTCATCGGCGTGAATACGCTGATCCTCTCGCCGACCGGGGCCAGCGTCGGCATTTCGCTCTCCATCCCGTCCAATATCGCAACCCGTGTCGTCGCGCAGCTGATCGAGTTCGGTGAAACCCGTCGCGGCTGGCTCGGTGTCAGCGTCCAGCCGGTGACGCCGGAACTGGCGGAAAGCTTCGAGCTCGACTCGCCGCATGGCGCGATCATCTCGCGCGTCGAGCCGGGTGGCCCTGCCGCGGCTGCTGATTTGCGCACCGGCGATCTGGTGGTCAGCTTTGATGGCCGCCGCGTGCGCGACAGCCGCAGTTTTCCCCGCCTGGTGGCCGAGACTGAAATCGGTCTGGTCGCAGAGATCGGGATTATCCGTCGCGATCGCCCGATGACATTGCGCGTCACCGTCGGTGAACTGGCAACAACGGCAGGTGATGCAGCCCCGGCAACCGCCAATTCACCCGTCCTCACCCCCGAACAGAGCCAGGGCAATAGCGTGCGCGGCATGACGCTGGCGGCGCTCGATACCGCGTCGCGCCGCCGTTTCCGGGTCCATCCCGACGCGACCGGCGTACTGGTCACCGAAGTCGCGGCGAGCAGCGATGCTGCCGGCAAGGTGCGCCCGGGTGACGTGATTGAAGAGGTCGAGTTCACGCGGGTCAGCTCGATCGAGGATATCCGCCGTATCGTTGATGGTATCCCGACCGGCCCGGTGCGCTTCCAGCTCAATCGCGGCGGTCAATACGTGCTGCAATCCATCCGGCCGTGACGCGCTGCCTGCTGATTGCGGGACCGACGGCGGCGGGCAAGACCGCCCTGGCCCTGGCGGCCGCCGAAGCGCTCGATGGCGAGATCATCAATGCCGATTCGATGCAGATCTATGCCGGTCTGGCGCTGATCACGGCGCAACCGGGCGCGGTCGATTTCGCGCGCGCGCCGCATCATCTTTTTGGCAGTGTTGACCCGGCCGAACGCTGGTCGGTCGGACATTGGGCCGGGGCGGCACTGTCGCTGATCAGGGACATTCGCGGGCGCGGCCGCACGCCGATCCTGGTGGGCGGCACCGGTCTCTATTTTCTGGCCCTGACCAAAGGTCTGGCTCCGGTGCCCGAGATTGATCCCGACACCCGCCGCCATGTGGCAGAGCTGATCGCGGCCTCGGGGCCGGAGGGTTTGCGCCGTGAGGCGGAGCGGTTGGACCCGGTCGCGGCGGCGCGCATCAAGCCGGCCGATCTGCAACGCCTGAGCCGGATTGTCGAAGTCGGCTATGCGACCGGCGAACCGCTGACAGCTTTCCATGCCGATACCCGGCCCATGCTTGACGCGGCGGACTGGCGCGGCATCGCCATCATCCCTGAGCGCCAGGCTCTGTATGACCGGATCGACCGGCGTTTTGAGCTGATGCTGGAGGCGGGGGCGCTCGACGAGGTGCGCGCCTTCGCCCGCCTCGGTCTGGATCCGCTCCTGCCAGCCAGCAAGGCGTTGGGCGTGCCGCCCCTGTTGGCGCATCTGCGCGGCGAGATCGGGTTGGCCGCGGCGGTGGCGCTGGCGCAACGGGATTCGCGTCGCTACGCCAAACGGCAATTGACCTGGCTTCGCAATCAACAGGCGGACTGGCCCCGCATTCATGCGCTCGACGCCGCCGCGCCGCGACGTGAGCTGGCCGCCATCCTGGCGCGTTGATCGCCGGGTTGCCGGCAAAAAGGTGCGCTGTGCTGGACTTGGGGCGTGAGCCTGCGTCCTATCGGCTGACCGCAGACGAGGATGATTCTGCCCATGACTCCGGACACGACTGAACCGCTCTACACCCGCGATATCGATCCTGGCCCGATCACCAGCCGCAAGCTTGCCCTGGTCGGTTATGGCAATCATGGGCGCTCGCACGCGCTGTGCCTGCGCGATAGTGGCGTGTCGCAGATCCGCATTGCGCTGCGCGCCGGTTCGGCCTCTCGGGCCAAGGCCGAGGCAGACGGGTTTGAGGTCGTCACCGTGGCCGAGGCTGCCGCCTGGGCCGATGCGATCGCCCTGCTGGCCGCTGATGAAGCGCACCGGCAGATCTGGACGCAGGACATTCTGCCCCATCGCAAGCCGGGCCAGGCGCTGATCGTCTGCCATGGTTTTTCGGTGCATTACGGAATGATCGAGGCGCCGGCCGATGCCGACATCATCCTCGCCGCGGCCAAGGGGCCAGGCGGCGCCGTGAGGGAGGAATTCCTCAAGGGCCGCGGACTGATCGGCTTCTGGGCCGTGCACCAGGATGCCAGTGGCCAGGCGCGGGCGCTGGCGCTGGCCTATCTGGCTGCAATCGGGTCGGGCAATGTCGGGATTTTCCCGACCACATTCCGCGAGGAAACCGTGTCCGACCTGTTCGGCGAACAGGTCGTGCTGGTGGGCGGCATGGTGGCACTGGCCAAGGCGAGTTTCACGCGGCTGACGGCGGCCGGCGTCAGTGAGCGCATGGCCTATATCGATTGCGTACATGAGCTGAAATATCTCGCTGACCTGATTCAGGCGCGCGGTATTGCCGGCATGTATGAGGCGATTTCCGATACCGCTGAATTCGGTGCCCGCGAGATCGAGGATGCGATTGCCGGGCCCGAATTGCTCAAGGTGTTCGACGGCGCGATGGAGGCTATCGAGTCCGGCCGCTTCGCGCGCAAATGGGTCGAGCGCTATGAATCGGGCGACCGGCTGCAGGCTGAACGGGCGCGTGATCGAACTTTGCCGATCGAGGCGGCCGGCGCCGAATTGCGCTCAAGGCTTGGCACCGCCACGAAATAGACAATAAATCTGTTCATCTCTGTCATCTACAGGGACATGAAATCAATTGTGGGGACAAAGATGGCATTCAATCCGGTCAAGGAGCGCCGCTACGGCGAACCGAAAGAAGTCGTGGCGCGCGTGTTCGAGGAAGTCGGGGGGATCCCCGAGGTGATGAACCTGCTCGAGCTCAGCCGGACCCGTGTCTATGCGCTCGCCGATCCTGATTCCAGCAATGAAATTTCCTATGCCCGTATCGCACGGCTGACCGAATCCGGCGCCACCGCAGCGGCCCAGCATCTCGCGGCGCTGGCCGGCGGGATCTTCGTGCCGGTCGACAAGGCGGCCGACGCCAACTGGCTGTCACTGGCGGGCGATGCCAGCCGCGGCAATGCGCGCAATATCGCAGCCCTGATGGATTCGCTGGGTGAAACCGAACGCTCTCCCGGTGTTGTCGACCAGCAGGAAGCGCGTGAAATTCTCAAATTGCTGGACGAACAGCTGGGCGTCCTGGCCTTGCAGCGTGCCAAGTTGACAGCGATCGCTGCGGGCGAGTTGCCGGACGAAACAGGCCAGGCTGACGGATGATCTGCGTTGCAGGCGCGCGGATCCGTGTTTAGTTAGCTCGCATCTTGTCCTTGGGTACCGGAGAGAATGAACGCTCTGATTCAATTCATGTTGCGCCTTGATGCGCGGGCCGCGCGCGCGATCGGCGTCTCCATCGCCCTGTTCGCGTGCGTCGCGGCCGTGTTCGTTATCGGACGTTTCGTGCTCGATATCGGGCCGGGTGCGATTGACGAGTGGTTCGATTCTGCGGCCAGCCGCTGGTATGCGCTGCCGCTGACGATCCTCGTCTTCATCGCCCTGTCCTTTCTCGGTGCTCCGCAATTTGGCTTGATGGCAGCCGCCATCGTCGCCTTCGGACCGCAGACCGGTTTCATCTACGCCTGGATTGCCACCCTGGCGGCGGCGACCGTCAATTATTTTCTCGGACGCTGGTTTGGCGCCGGCCTGCTGGCCCGGTTCGGCGGCGATTGGGCCAACCGGATTTCCGATTTCATAGGTCGTAATGGCCTGTTGGCGAGCATGATCGTGCGCTGGGTCCCATCCGGGCCCTTCATTGTCGTCAATATGGGCTTTGGCATCGCGCGCACGCCGTATTGGGCCTTCGGTCTGGGCACACTACTGGGGACGGGGCCGAAGCTGTTGGTTGTTGCCCTGGCAGGCCAAAGCATCCTGGCCATGATGAGCGAGGGACAGTTGCTGCTGGGCCTGACCCTGGCGCTCGCGGTGGCAGGCTGGATCGGCATGATGCTTGTCGCCCGCCGCTGGTTGCGGCGGAACCGGCCGGTCGAGGGGGCAGAGCCGCCAGCGAAACATGAGGCGGAGCCCTAGCCGGTCAAGCCAGGCAGTATGCGTTTGAACTTGCGTACCCCTTGCAATATGGCGCGGGGCGTCGCACAACAAAAAAAGCTTTCCCGCGGCATTGCCGCCACACCCCTCGAAACCAGCGCGCTCAATGTTCAACTATCTTTTCGGCTTACTTTCTGCAGATATCGCCATCGATCTTGGTACTGCCAACACGCTCGTCTACGTCAAGGGACGCGGTGTCGTGCTCAATGAGCCATCGGTGGTCGCCTACAAGGTCGAGAAAGGGCGTAAATACGTCCAGGCAGTCGGGGCGGAAGCCAAGCTGATGCTGGGCAAGACGCCGGGCAATGTTGAAGCGATCCGGCCGATGCGTGATGGCGTCATCGCCGATTTCGACGTCGCCGAGGAAATGATCAAGCATTTCATCCAGAAAGTGCACAATCGCCGTTCCATGGTGAGCCCGCAGGTCGTGATTTGCGTGCCGTCCGGCGCGACCGCCGTTGAACGCCGCGCCATTCATGAATCCGCTCTCGGTGCCGGTGCCCGCAAAGTCTATCTGATCGACGAACCCATGGCCGCTGCGGTCGGCGCCGGTCTGCCGATCGATGAGCCGACCGGTTCGATGATCGTCGATATCGGTGGCGGTACGACGGAAGTCGCCGTGATGTCGCTGTCGGGGATCGTCTATTCGCGCTCGGTCCGCGTTGGCGGCGACAAGATGGATGAATCCATCATCAATTACATCCGCCGCTCGGCCAATCTCCTGATTGGTGAAACCAGCGCTGAGCGGATCAAGAAGGAAATCGGCTCGGCCATGCCGCCGGTCAAGGGCGAAGGCCTGACCCTGGATATCAAGGGGCGTGACCTGATGAATGGTGTGCCGCGCGAAATCTCGATCACCGAGGCGATGATTGCCGATGCGCTCTCCGAGCCGGTCGAGCAGATCGTCGAAGCCGTGAAGCAGGCGCTCGAGGCGACACCGCCCGAGCTGGCCGCAGACATCGTCGACAAGGGCATTGTGCTCACCGGCGGCGGCGCATTGTTGCGCAATCTCGATACCGAGCTGCGTGAACGGACCGGCCTGCCGGTCTGTCTCGCCGATGATCCACTGTCCTGCGTTGTGCTGGGCTGTGGCAAGGCGGTTGAAGATCTTAAGCTTTGGCGCCCCATTCTGTCTGAAGCGGTCTAGTCTGCCGGGTCATGCAAGGGCAGGAGTGAGTCGTGGCGTCTCGTCGTTCAGGACGGCATGAAGGTGAGGGTGGGGTTCGGTTTTCCCGAACCCTGTTTATCGCCCTGCTTGTCCTCTCCGGTGCCCTGATCGCATTTGATCGTCCTGAAACACGCTCGGCCGGCTTTGCCAGCTTCCGCGCAGGCTTTACCGATATCGCTGCGCCAGTCCTGGAACTGGCCGCCCAGCCGGTTCGCGGACTGAAGGGGATTGGCCCCTATTTCCGGCGCCAGGGGGGGCTCGCGGCCGAGAATGCCGAGCTGCGTCAGCAATTGGTTGAAGCGCGCTATTGGGAAGATCTCGCCTATCGCCAGCGCGACCGGATCGAGGTCTATGAAGCGGCGCTCGACATCAACACACCGGCCACACAGGAGCGGATTGGCGCCTGGACGGTGGCCGATCCGGAAGGCCCTTTCGTTCGTGCCCGCCTGATCGGTCGCGGCCGCGATGCCGGCATTGATGATGGCTATCCGGTAATCAATCTGTACGGCCTGGTCGGACGCGTGTTCGAAAGCGGCCGCCGCTCCGCGCGCATTCTTCTGCTGACCGACCTCAACAGCCGCATTCCGGTCATGGCCGACCGCTCCAATGCGCGCGCGATCCTGATTGGCGACAACACCTCTTTTCCGCGCCTGGACTATGTCGGTCGCGACGCTGACATCCAGCCGGGTGATCGCATTGTCAGCTCTGGTGATGACGGCATCCTGCCGCGCGGCCTGCCGGTCGGCGAAGCGGTGGAGGCCCGTGACGGAAGCTGGCGCGTCCGGCTTTATTCCGATCAGGCCCCGGTGGATTTCGTCTGGGTGTGGCCGTACCAGCGGATCGAAGCGCCGGTCGACGAGCCAGAGGCCGCCGCGCTCGAGGCGGCCATGGATGCGCAGGGCCCTGAAGCCGACGGCGCTCCCGCCGCGACACCGGACAGCGAAGCCCTGCCGGATGGAGGCGAGCAATGAGAAAACCCTCTGAACGCCAGACACCCTATTGGGCCGCCGCCGCCTGCGCCTTGTCGGTCTTCCTCGCGCTGGTCGTCCAGGCCGCGCCAACGCAATTGGTCGATGGCGTCAATATCATGCCGACCTGGCCACTGATCGCAATCTTCCTGTGGGCCGGATTGCGGCCCTATTTCATGCCTCCGATCCTCGTCTTCTCGATCGGGCTTTTCCAGGACTTGTTGACCGGGGCGCCGATGGGCGTCTGGGCGCTGGCCTATCTGGTCTCGATTTCCGCTTTGCGGTTCCGCGGCGAGGATGGCATGCCGCGCGACTTGCCGCCAATCGTCGCCCGCTTTGCGGGAACACTCGTTCTGGCGCATGTGATTGCCTATGCCGCCGGTAGTCTGGCGCTGGGCCAGCTCGCCGACGTACGGCCCTTGATGATTGAAGCGACGGCGACCATGCTGATGTTCCCCTTGATCGCCCATTTCGCGCTGCGCCGCCGGCGCAGCAGCCGAACCGGCTTTATCGGAGGATGATCGCGAAACCCGATGCGCGCTGATCGCCAGGAACAGGATATGAAATTCACCCGCCGCGCCCTGCTGATGGCGGGTGGCGGGGCCCTGGCCTTTACCGGGCTGACTGCACGGCTGTATTCATTGCAGGTGCTGGAAGGCGAACGCTACCGCCTCCTGTCGGAAAACAATCAGTTCAATTTCCGGCTCGTGCCGCCCTCGCGTGGGCGCATCCTGGATCGCTTTGGCGCCTTGCTGGCGGATAATCGTGACAGTTTCCGCGTCCTCATCATTCCCGAACAGGCCGGCGATATCGCTGCGGCACTAGACCGGCTCGCGCGCTTCATGCCGTTGAGCGATTATGAGCGCGAACGCGTCTTGCGCGCCGCCAGCCGCGGCCAGCGTTTCAATGCCATCACCGTCGCCGAGGACCTCGATTGGCAGACCTTCTCCGCGATCAATCTCAATGCCCCTGAGCTGGCGGGCATGGCGCCGGATGTCGGCGAAGTGCGCTCCTACCCTTATGCCGCGGCTTTCGCGCATGTGGTGGGATATGTGCAAACGCCCAATGAGGACGATCTCGCCAATGAGTCCCGCGAGGCCGAGCGGTTGCTGCGCCATCCCGGCTTCAAGGTCGGCAAGACCGGCGTCGAGGTTGCGCGTGAACAGGATTTGCGCGGGTCTGCCGGCGCTTTGAAGATCGAGGTCAATTCGGTGGGTCGTGTGATCCGTGAATTGCCCGAACAATCCAACGCCCCGCAGCAGGGCCAGGATGTTGTCATGACGCTGGACGCCGATATCCAGCAATATGCCTATGAGCGGCTCGGCCAGGACAGCGCGGCCGCGGTGGTGATCGACGTCAATAGTGGCGAATTGATCGCCCTGGTTTCAGCGCCCAGCTTCGATCCCAATCTCTTTGTGGGAGGGATTTCGAGCGCTGATTTCTCGGGTCTGCGCGATAATGACCACCGGCCGCTCTTCCAGAAATCGATCCAGGGCACTTATCCGCCTGGTTCGACCTTCAAGGCGGTCTCGGCCGCGGCGGCGATCGAGCACAACGTCTTCCGGCCCAATGAGACCGTGCACTGTTCCGGCTCTGTGCGGCTGGGCGAACGCGAATTCCATTGCTGGCGCCGTCAAGGTCACGGTGCCGTCAATCTGCGTACGGCGGTGAAGACGTCGTGCGACATCTTCTTCTATGAAGCGGCGCAACGGCTGGGTATCGAGCGACTGCACGCGATGGGGCAACGTTTTGGCATCGGTCAGCCCTTCGATATCGGAATTTCCGGCGTCGCGCGCGGCATCATGCCGGACCCGGCCTGGAAACGGGCCCAGCGTAACCAGGGCTGGTCGACCGGCGATAGCTACAACACCGTGATCGGGCAGGGCGCCATGCTGGCCTCGCCGCTGCAATTGGCGGTGATGACGGCGCGCGTCGCCTCGGGCCGTGCGGTCGAGCCAACGCTCTACCGCAATGCCATGGCGCCGCCGGCACCGCATATGGGCCTGCGTGATGAATCGCTGGTGCAAGTGCGCGATGCCCTGCGCGCAGCGGCCGAGGAGCCGGGCGGCACGTCCTTCGGGCTTGGCGGTCTTGGCATTGACGGCATCGAGATGGCCGGCAAGACCGGAACGGCGCAGGTCTATTCGATCACCGCAGCCGAGCGTGAATCCGGTGTGCGAACCCAGCTCGATCTGCCCTGGCGGCTGCGTGATCACGGTCTGTTTGTCTGCTACGCGCCGGCCGATAATCCCAAATATGCGGTTGTCGTCGTGGTGGAACATGGCGGCGGTTCCAGCGCTGCGACACGACCTGCGCGCGACATCCTGCGCCGGGTTGTGGCCCGCGACCCGTCGAGCCGGCCCGGTGTTTTCGCCGATTTCGGCAATATTGCGCGGAGCGGTCTCTGATGGCGGTCTTCCGGGAAAGTGTGCCTCGCGACCTGCCGGGCAAGTTGATGGAACTCAACTGGTCGCTGGTGCTTCTCCTTGTCCTGATTGGCGCGGCGGGCGTCGGCATGTTGTACTCGGTGGGCGACGGGTCATGGGAGCCCTGGGCGGTGCAACACGCTATCCGTTTCGCGGTTGGCTTCGTCGCCATGCTGGTTATCGCCATGTTCCCGCCCCGCTTCTGGATGGGTGTGGCCTATCCGGTCTATACCGTCGCGCTCATCCTGCTGATCGGCGCGGAATTATTCGGTGCCACGGTCAATGGTTCGCAACGCTGGCTCGATATAGGCCCGATCCGCCTGCAGCCCTCGGAACTCATGAAGATCGCCCTGGTATTCGCACTGGCGCGTTTCTATCACGACCTGCCGACCGAGCGGGTTTCCCGGCTCGGTGGTCTGCTGGTGCCGGCAGCCCTGATCGGCGTGCCGGCCATGCTGATCCTGAAACAGCCTGACCTGGGTACGACCCTGCTTCTGGTCGCGACCGGCGGCGCGGTGGTCTTTCTTGCGGGCCTGAGCTGGAAAGTCATCCTGCCCGGCGCCGTTGCCGGTCTGGCCGCAGGCATCGGTTTCTTCAGCTATGGTCTGGAAGACTATCAACGCCAGCGCATCATGACGATGTTCAACCCGGATTCCGATCCCCTCGGTGCCGGCTATCAGATCCTGCAGTCCAAGATCGCCCTGGGGTCGGGTGGTTTCACCGGCAAGGGTTTCATGGAAGGCACGCAGTCACAGCTCGACTATCTGCCCGAAAAACAAACCGACTTCATCTTCACCATCCTCGGCGAGGAGTTCGGCTTCGTCGGCGGTCTGGTCATCCTGACGGTCTATGCCCTGATCCTGGCCAATACCGTCGCCATTGCGACGAGCTGCAAATCGACCTTCCTGCGCCTGACAACAATGGGTGTTGCCACCACATTCGGGCTCTATGTCTTCATCAATGTCGGCATGGTGATGGGGGTCCTGCCGGTCGTTGGTGTGCCGCTGCCGATGATTTCCTATGGCGGGACTGTGATGCTGGCCGTGCTCGCCGGGTTCGGACTCATCCTCGGCGCGCATATTCACCGCAATGCCGAGCCGCCACGCGGTGTCGGGCTGTTCGGCTGATCGGCTGTTCGCAGCAATCCCGAGCTTGACCCGGCTGTAGGGTTGGGGAAATGTGCGCTCCAATTAATAACCGTCCAGGCGCATAGACCGCCGGACATGAGGGGAGAGTTTCATGGCAGCAGCGCTCGCGAGCACGCACGCCCACTGGTCGTCGCGTTTTGCATTCATCATGGCCGCCGTCGGCTCAGCCGTCGGTCTCGGCAATCTCTGGCGCTTCCCGTTCATGACGGGCCAGAATGGCGGCTCGGCCTTCGTGCTGATCTATATCGGCTGCGTCATCCTGTTTGCCCTTCCGGTCCTGATGGCCGAACTGGCGATCGGGCGTCACGCGCAACAATCCGCGATCACATCGACCCGCAAAATGGCGATCGAAGCCGGCAAGTCCGGTAATTGGTCGATCGTCGGCTGGGTCTGTACCGCTGCCGGTTTCCTCGTACTGACGACCTATAGTGTTATCGCCGGCCAGGTCATGGCGTTCTCCGCCGCCGGCTTTGCCGGTGGGTTCGCCCAGCCTGATGGCGCGACGATGTTCTACGGCACTGACGGCGTCAAAATGCTCTGGCATTTCGGCTTCATGGTCCTGACCATTCTGGTTGTCTCACGAGGCCTGAAAGGCGGGATTGAGCGCGTCGCCACAATCCTGATGCCGCTCTTCTTCCTCGTCCTGATCGGCCTGACGATCTATTCGATGATGAATGGTGCGGCCGGCGAAGCCCTCAACTACCTGTTCGCGCCTGATTTCAGCGCCGTCTCGGGCCAGACCTTCGTCGCCGCGCTCGGCCAGGCTTTCTTCTCGGTCAGCGTCGCCTCGGCCATCATGATCACCTATGGCTCCTATCTGCCGCGCGATTCCAACATCGGCTCTTCGTCGGTTCTGATCGTTTCGGCTGATACGATGGTTGCTCTGATTGCCGGCCTGATGATCTTCCCGATCGTCTTCATGGTCGGGATGGACCCGGCTGCCGGGCTCGGCCTGATCTTCACCGCCCTGCCGCAGGTTTTCTCGACCATGCCGGCCGGTAATTTCATCGGTGGGGCCTTCTTCGCCCTGGCCTTCATCGCCGCCCTGACCTCGTCCATCTCCCTGCTCGAGGCGACCGTCGCCTTCGTCGAGGAGAATGCGAGTTTCGGTCGTTCGATGACCGCCTGGCTGCTGGGTGGCTTTGCCTTCATGATCGGCGCCGGTGCCGTCTATTCGGAAGCCTTTGCCGGCGGTTTCGTCGACGTGCTGTCCGGTCAGATCCTGCTGCCGCTTGGTGGCTTCCTGGTCGCGGTCTTCGCTGGTTGGGTGATCCCGAAGAGCCTGATGCGGACTGAACTGAGCCACGCTTCGCCGGGCCTGTTCGCCTTCTTCCACTTTGCGGTGCGCTATATCGTACCCGTGGCGATTGGCTCCATCCTGGTGCTTGGCCTGGATGATCGCTTCAATGCCGGCCGGCTCGGCACCATGATTGGTCTCGGCTAACCACCGCCCGCATTGCCGGGCACAGGCATACAAGGAAAGGCCCCGCCGGCGCAGATCGCAGGCGGGGCCTTTTTCTGTCTAGACTCAGGCCTGGCGAGCGCCGTCGCCGGTGATCCTGCCGCTAGCTGAACTGGTCGGCGAACGCATCTGTGGCGCGCACCAGCCCGTCGACAATCCCCGGCTCGCCGGCGGCATGGCCCGCATCGGGAATGATGCGTAGCCGCGCCCGCGGCCATTCGCGCGCCAGGCTCCAGGCCGTCTGCGGCGGCGTCACAACGTCATAGCGGCCCTGCACGATGATGCCGGGCAGGTGTTTGAAGCGCGGCGCGCTGTCGATCAGGGCGCCATCATGCTCCAGAAATCCCTTGTGGAAGAAGTAATGCGTCTCCATCCGGGCGAGGGCATCGGCGCGCAGCGGATCGGCCAGCGGCGCATCGGGTTGCCCGGCCAGGCTGATCAGCGCACTTTCCCAGCGCGCCCAGGCGAGCGCATCGGGGCGCCGACGCACGATGTCCGGCTCCTGCATGCGCTCATAATAGGCCTTGAGGACGTCCCCGGATTCTGTCGCGCTGAGCGAACCGGTCAGCCGCTCCCAGCTGTCCGGAAACAACATGTTGGCACCGCGCCGGTAGAACCAGTCGAGCTCGACCTGGCGGCATGTAAACACGCCGCGCAGGATCAGTCCCAGGCATTGGCTGGCATGTTCGCGGGCATAGGCGAGCGCCAGGGTTGCGCCCCATGAGCCGCCAAAAACCACCCATTTATCGATCCCGAGCGCGGCGCGAATGCGCTCGATATCGCCGACAAGATGGGCGGTGGTATTGGCGTTCAGGGCACCATGCGGTGTCGAGCGGCCGCAGCCGCGTTGGTCGAACAGGATGATGCGATAGCGCTCAGGGTCGAAAAAACGGCGCAATGCCGGTGAGATGCCGCCGCCGGGACCACCATGAAGGGCGATGACCGGCAATCCGTCCGGGCGACCGCAATCCTCGATATAGAGTTCATGTCCGTCCCCGACCGGCAGGCGCGAGGCCTTGTTGGGGCGGATCGGCGGGTAGAGCGGGCGGCGGGTATAGGCGGTGTCCATCGCGTCCATCTATCGTTAGCGCATCATCAATATAATATTGCATAGCTTATCAGAGCTACTCACTATACGCTCTAGCGAATTGGGGCAGGTTTCGTGTTGGGAATTATCGTTTGATGCGTGGATACCAGGGTGTTCTTGCGGCGATTTGCGCCTGCGGCTTGATCACGGCCTGTGCCAGCGACCCTATCTCACTTGTTGGATCCGGCGTCTCCGACACCGAGCTGCGCTCGAACCCGGCCCAGGCCAACTTGCTCAATGCCGCGCAGACACTCCAGACCAGCTATCGTGACAATGCCTGGGTCCGCACGGACGGAGCCATGCAGACGGCGCGTGGCTGGATGGACCGGCTGACCGGCCAGGCCGGCAGCGAGGCCGAGCCTGCGGAACAGCCGGGGCAGGCCTATATCGAATTACGCCAGCTGCTGACTTTGAATGGGGCTGCCGCCGCAGAGCTCGTCGTCACCGACGTCACGCTCGCCACAGCCCAGGCCCGCCAGGTCGACCAGGCGGCTCGGGCCATTATCATCCAGCCGGCCGGCTTTACCCGCTCAACTCTGACCCGTGATCTCGGTGAGGTCGAAACCGCCATCAATCTGACGCGCGAAGCGGTGACGACATTCGATGCGGTTGTCGCCCTGATGTCGGACCGATTTGACGAGGAGCAGCGCGCGCGTGTGAATATCGAACGCGACCAGCTGGCTTTTCTGTCTGAAAGCCTGCGCGACCATGCTGACGCGCTGGCGCGTTTGCGCCGCGAAATCCGCGATGTTCAGCCCTTTTCCTGATGCTTGATCCGTCGACCGTCAAAGGCTTCCTCGATCCGGTCGAGGGTGAGGCACTGGCCGCGCTTGCGCGCGAAGCCGGCCATCTCGGTCCGGTGCTTGAAATCGGCTCCTATTGCGGCAAGTCGGCGCTCTATCTCGGCCCTGCGGCGCGTGAGGCTGGCAGCGTGCTCTACACGCTCGACCATCATCGCGGCTCGGAGGAACACCAGGCCGGCGAGGAATATCACGACCCCGAACTGTTCAATGCCAAGCTGGGCGCTGTCGAGACCTTGCCCGCCTTGCGTGAGACGCTGTTCAGGGGTGGGCTCGAGGATTGTGTGATTCCGGTCGTCGGACGTTCGGCCATTATCGCGGCCCATTGGACCACACCGCTCGGCATGGTCTTCATCGATGGTGGGCATTCCATGGAGGCAGCCCTGGCCGATTATGAGGGCTGGACCGGCCGGATTGTCGCCGGCGGCATTCTGGCCATCCATGACGTTTTCCCGGATCCGGCCGATGGCGGTCGGCCGCCCTATGAGATCTGGAAACTGGCGGTCGCGTCGGGTCTTTACGACACCGTCAATCGCGTCGGGACGCTGGAAGTCCTGCGCCGCCGCGCTTGAGCGCGAATTCCGGCACGGCATTCTTGATCAAGAGAGTCGAGCCCTTGCTCAGCCCCTGAATCGCGTCCGCGGCCAGCACCATGGCCCCTGCGGTCCAGGACGGGCGTTCATAGGGCCAGATGACGCCCTCCTCGAACTGCCATCCCATCCAATAGCCGCCATCCTTGGCCGCCAAGGGCGCGAGGTCTGCGAGCAGGGATGTGGCCTGGCTCGTCTTGCCGACCGCCATACAGGCCAGCGCCAGCTCCGCCGTTTCGGCGGCGGTCACCCAGGGCTCGTCGGCGACGCAGCGGCAGCCCAGTCCCGGCTCGACGAAGTCGGTCCAGCGGGCATAGAGACGGGCGCGGCCGGTCTCGATCGGCAAGACACCGGCCAGCACCGGGTAATACCAGTCCATCGCATAGCGGCGGCGATCAATGCCGGTACGGTCGAAGCGGGCGTCATTTTCGCGCAAGGCCGCGCCGAGCCGCTGTCGGGCCTGCATCCATTCGCGATCATCATGACCCAGCATGCGCGCGATCTGGATGGCACATTCAAGCGCCTTGTAGAGGCTGGCATTTCCGGCGCGCAAGGAATCGAGCGCTTCCATTGTCTCGCCCGTATCGGGCGCGCGCCAGACAATATCACCATGGCGCGTCTGATGGCTGAGGACCCAGTTGATCGCCCGGCGCAATTGCGGCCAGTAGCGTGACACCTCTGCCGGCGTGTCCAGCGCCAGCATGGAGCGCAGCAGGGTGACAGCGGCATAGCCGGAGAAATTCGTGTCACGTGCGGTCTCCGGCGTGCCCGGCACCAGGCGGCGATTGGCGTCATCGAGCGGCACGGAGGCTCCGAGATCACCGCGCCAGCCACCATCCTCGTCCTGGCGCTCGAACAGCGCATCAAGCGCCTTGCGGGCGGCGGCGCCGCGACCGGCAATGGCCAGTGCCATCACGCTCTCGCCGTGATTCCAGGCATCCCATATGCCTGCCTCGACCCAGGGAATGGAGCCGTCGGCTCGTTGCAGGCGCTCGATATGATCGGCGCAGGCAGCAATATCGATCTGTCTGGCCATCAGCCGACCTTCCGGAAATACATCACCACGGATTTACCCATGACCGGCGCCAGCAGCCATTCCAGCGACTGGGTCAGCCAGGGCTTCTCCATCAGGTCCCATTCAAGGAATTTACGGTAGAGCCGCACCGAGGCGCTGGTTTCACGCTGCTCCCACAAGGCGCATTGCAGCCACCAATAGGGGCTGTGCAGCCCGTGGGCCCAATGCCGTTTGAAACAGGCGAAGCCCTGTTTGCGGACCTGGTCGCGCAGGGCCTTGGTCTTGAAAATGCGGACATGACCGCCGGGCGTATTGTGATAGGCGGTCGACAGCTTCCAGCAGATCGCCTCGGGCCAGTAGCGCGGCACCGAAGCTGCGAAGATGCCGTCAGGCTTCAAAATGCGGGCGATCTCGGCCAGTACGGCGTCGGGATCGGGGACGTGCTCGAGCACTTCCGAACACAGGACCCGGTCGAAACTATTATCGGCAAATGGCAGGCGCGCAGCGTCGCCGGCGCTGAGTACAGCGCTGCGCAATGGCGAATGTGGTTCCGGTGGCGGCAGCTGGAAGAAGCCGTCGAAGGCCGCCTTGACCTCGCCATGGGAGAGATCGACGCCGACCACGTCCAGCGGGATCTCATTCCAGTAAAGGGCGTGCAAATGCCGGCCGCGGCCGCAGCCGAGATCAAGCACGCGCATGCCGGGCTCGAGCGCCATGTCTTCCAGTCGCATTGTCAACATCAGGCGTTCGGGCTCCGCTCCGCGAGGGCTTCGGCATAGAGCCGGGAGGCGGCCAGGGCGTGACGTGACCAGTTGAATTCCTCGCGGGCCCGGATCGCCGCACGGGCGCCAAGGCGCCGTGCCTCTTCGGGATTGTCAAGCAGGCGGGCGAGATCATTGGCGAGGCTGGTGGCATCGCCGGCGGTGGAGATCAGGCCGGCATCGCCGACGACTTCCGGCAGGGCGCCGCCATTGCTGGCTGCGACGGCGCCGCCGCAAGCCATCGCCTCGGCGGCCGGAAAGCCGAAGCCTTCAAAGCGGGCGGGGCAGGCGACGATATGGGCGCGGCGATAAAGCTGGGCGATGGCTTCGCGCGTCAAACCGGAGCTTGTCGTGACGCGATTGCTGAGTCCGTGGGCGGCGAGCGCCTGTTTGGCGGGGCCGTCGCGCAGCGTACCGATAATGTGCAGCCGGGCCAGCGGGCGTGCCGCCGCGACGCGCGCAAGGGCGTCGATCAACACGTCCAGCCCCTTGATCGGGGCGTCGGCGCTGGCGGTGGTGACGATCAGTCCCGGCTCGGGCTTTGCCGCCGGATCGGGGTGGAAAATGTCATGGTCAATGCCATTGAAGGCGACGCGGACGCGGCTCGTATCGATGCCGTAATGGTCGGCATGGCTGTCGCTGGCGGCCTGGGAGACGGCGAGCAGGCGCGGCAGTTGGCGGGCGGTGCGTGCCTGCATGCCGATGAAATGATACCAGCGCCGGGTCAGGGCGCGTTCCCACCATTTGCCACCGGCAGCGAGAGCGTATTCGCGGTCGATGGCGATCGGGTGGTGGACGGTGGTGATGACCGGCAGGCGGCGATTGATACGCAGGAAGGGTGTCGCCAGGGTCTGATTGTCATGCACGACGTCGAAGCGATCCCCCTCCCGGGCGAGGAAGCGTTCGAGCCGGCGCGAGAAGGCGTAAAGCTCGCCGAAGGCACCGCTATTGTGGGAGAGCCATTCTGACAGATCGGCCCAGGATGCCAGATGCCGAAGTCGCAGCGCCATGAAGGCATTATCCTCGGCAAACAGGTCGAGCGCCGGCAGTCTGATCAGCTCGATACCGTCATCAAGTTCCGGGTAGGGCGGGCCGGATGCGACCGAGACCTTGTGCCCCAGATCGCGCAAACTGCGCGTCAATTCACGGATATAGACGCCCTGTCCACCGACATGCGGATTGGAGCGATAACCGGTCACCAGCACGCGCAAGGGGCGGAGCTGTGTGTCTTGATCCCTGGCTTCCGCACAATCCAATACTGCGGTATCCGCATCCATCTAGGGTCATTCCTCGGCTTCAATCTGGCGGCGAACCTATAGCGGTGAACACTGTTCGCCAAGCGCATCATGCCTATGCAGGAACAGTGGCACGGGTTATGGGCATCGCACATTGAAGGATTGAAATGATCAGATCGCCCGGATTCCGTTTTGCCACCTATTACGGGGCGTTCTACCTCACCCTGGGGGCTTTCCTGCCGTATTTCCCCAAATGGCTGGAAGGACGGGATCTGAGTGCGGAGTGGATTGGCTGGATTGTCGCCGCCGGTCTGGCGGGGCGGACACTGGTTTCGCCGCTGGGCGCGCGCTGGGCTGACAATGCGCGGCGCAATCGCGACCCGATTCTCCTGTTTGCCCTGGCAGCTACCCTTGTGTTTGCTGTTCACTACCCGGTGCACTCGCCCTGGCTACTGGTAATCCTGTCCTTCCTCTCCGGTGCGGTACTCTTTGGCCAGATCCCGGTGATTGACGCCTTCGCCCTGCGCCAGGCGCGCGACGGGTTTTTCGTTTTCGGCCCGGTCCGGGCAATCGGATCCGTGATGTTCATCATCAGCAATTTTGCCGCCGGCGCGCTGATCGACTGGCGCGGCAGTGAGACAATTCTCGCCTGCATCGTGTTCGGTTCGGTCGCGATCTCCATCGCTGCGGCGCGCTTGCCGGCTGGGGAGCGGGTTCCACATCCGCCGGCTGAGGAAGCTGACTTGTCGGCCCTGCGCCGGATGGTGGCGGGACCCTTCGGACTGGCTTTGGCGGCCTCGGCCCTGATCCAGGGGGGGCATGGTTTCTATTATGCCTTCTCGGCTGTTGCCTGGTCGGCGCAAGGTTATTCCGATGTGATCATCGGGGCGTTGTGGGCGAGCGGCGTGGCGGTGGAGATTGTCTTTCTCTGGCTGTCCGGTCGCGGTTGGCTCGGGCGGCTCAGCCCGGCAGCCTTGCTGATCCTGGGCGGTGCCGGCTCCATCCTGCGCTGGGGACTGACGGCATTGGCGCCGCCGCTTTGGGGCTTGTTTGCGCTGCAATGCCTGCATGCCCTGAGCTTTGCGGCGACCTATCTCGGATTTCTGCGCTATGCGGCGACGGCCGTGCCTGACCGGTTCGCGGCGACCGGACAGGCAATCAATTCGGCCCTGTCCGGCGGCGTGGTGATGGCGATCGCTTCGGCGGTCTCGGGATATTTTTTCGCGCGGCTGGGGACTACGGGCTTCGCGATCATGATATTGCCTGCCGCCGCCGGTCTGGCTGTTGCATTACTGCTTCACCGCATTTCTGTACTCCCTCGGACCGCCGATATCGACTAGGGTGCCAGATATGAGGGGAAATCCAGCGAGTTCTCAGACCAGTGCTGCGGTCGTTTTGCGCGAAGACGCGGGCAAGACGATCATTGAAGCGCATGGCGACTGGACGGTTGATACGATCGGCCGTGTCGATGACGCGATCCGCCAGGTTGAAACCAGTATCGAGCCCGACAAGATCGTCCTCGACCTGGGTCATCTCGGACGCGTCGACACGTCCGGTGCCTATCTGCTCGGGCGTGCTACGCGCCGCTGCGGTGTCCCCGATGGTGATTTTCATTTTCTCGGCAGCCACCCGACGGCGCGCCGGCTGATCGAGGAGGTCCGGCGCCGGACCCAGGTCTGCCCGCCCGACGCACCTCGGGGGCTCGGATTTTACGGCGCCCTGGCGCGGATCGGTGCGGGGCTCGAGGCGGCGGCGCGCGAAGCGATCGAGACGATCGGGTTTTTCGGTCAGACGGTGACGACGGGGCTGCACACCCTGGTGCGGCCATCGCGCTTTCGCATGACCGCGACGGTGTGGGCCATGGAAGAGGTCGGCGTCAATGCAATGCCGATCATCGCGGTCCTGTCCTTCTTCATCGGGGCGGTCGTGGCCTATATGGGCGCAAACCTGCTGGCCGATCTCGGCTTTGCGATTTTCAGCGTCGAGCTGATCGGCATTTCCGTGCTGCGGGAATTCGGGGTTCTGATCACGGCGATCATGCTGGCGGGGCGTTCGGATTCAGCCTTCACCGCCTCGATTGGCGCCATGAAGATGCAGCAGGAAATCGACGCGATGCGTGTGCTCGGGCTGGACCCGTTCGAGGTTCTGGTCCTGCCACGCGTGGTCGCCTGTGTGCTGATGGCGCCGCTGCTGACCTTCGCGGCCATGATCACCGGTATTTTTGGCGGCATGCTCGTGGCCTGGACCGCCCAGGACATTTCGCCGGCAGTTTTCGTGGCGCGTATTCATTCGGAGCTCGACTGGAGCCATTTCTGGGTCGGGATGTCCAAGGCGCCGGTCTTTGGTCTGGTGGTGGCGATTGTCGGTTGCCGGCAGGGCATGAAGGTGGCCGGCGATGTTGAATCCCTCGGCCGCCGGGTCACCGCGTCGGTGGTGCAGTCGATCTTCATCGTCATCGTCATCGAAGCCCTGTTCGCGATGATGTATCTGGAGTTGGGCATATGAGTACCGATGTCCTGATCTCGATTCGCGGCCTGCGCACTGCTTTTGGCAGCCATGTGGTGCACGATAATCTCGACCTCGATATCCGGCGGGGCGAAATTCTCGGGCTGGTCGGGGGATCCGGCACGGGCAAGACCGTGTTGATGAACGCCATCCTCGGGCTTCAGAACTATGCCGCGGGCGATATCCTGTTCAATGGACGCCGCTTCTCCGAGCTGAGTTCGGCCGAACGGCGCAAGGTCGATAGCCGCTGGGGCGTGCTATTCCAGAATGGCGCCCTGTTTACGTCGCTGACCGTGCTCGAGAATGTCATGGCGCCGCTGCGTGAGCATATCGATATGTCCGTCCCGTTGATGGAAGAGATTGCCGGCATGAAGCTCGGCCTCGCCGGGCTCGATTCCAGTGTGTTCGACCGCTTTCCCTCAGAGCTTTCGGGCGGGATGCGCAAGCGCGTCGCCCTGGCGCGGGCGCTCGCCCTCGATCCCGATATTCTTTTCCTCGACGAGCCCACCGCCGGTCTCGACCCGATCGGTGCAGCGGCGTTTGATGCGCTCATCCTGGAATTGTCGCGGGCGCTCGATCTGACCGTGTTGATGATCACGCATGACCTCGACAGTCTCTATGCGATCTGTGACCGAATTGCCGTCCTGGCGGATAAACGTGTCGCGGCGGTTGCGCCCCTGGAGGCGTTGATGCGAAACCCTCATCCGTGGATCCAGGAATATTTCCACGGTCCGCGCGGCCGCACCGCGACCGCCGGCAAGGAGAATTAGACGATGGAAACCAAGGCACATCACGTTCTGGTCGGTCTGTTCGCACTGATCTTGATCGCCGGCGGCGGTGTTTTCGCGGTCTGGCTCGGCAAGGTCTCTTTCGATGAGGATTATGCGTTCTACGATGTCGTGTTCGAGGGGCCGGTGCGCGGTCTTCGCGAATCCGCCGAAGTGCGTTTCAACGGAATCCAGGTGGGCGAAGTCACCTCGCTCGGGCTGGATGGCCAGAGCCGCGTCATTGCGCGGGTCCGGGTGCTGGCGCAAACGCCGGTGCGCGTTGATTCCTATGCCCAGCTTGAACCGCAAGGCCTGACCGGTCTGTCCTATATCCTGATTTCCGGCGGCGCTCCGGATGCCCAGCGCCTGTTGAGCCCGGCCAGCCGGCAGCCCCCACGCATTTTCGCGCGGCGCGCCCAGCTGGAGGGGCTTGTCGAAGGCTCCGAGGATGTGCTCGACGCGGCACAGCTGACCCTGTTCCGCCTGTCCGAATTGCTCAGTGACCAGAATGTCGAGGAGTTCTCCGCGACGCTGCAGAATTTGCGCGAGATCACCGACCGGGTGAATGCCGAACAGGTCCTCGTCGAGGAAATGCGCGCCGCCATCGGGCGGATCGATACTGCGGCTTCCGATATCTCCGATGCTGCCGTCACCTTGCAGCAATTCGGTGTCACGGCCGATGCCTTCCTGACCAATGAAATGGCGACGGCCGTCAATGAGACCACGGCGGCGGCCATTGCCGTCAACCGGGCCGCGACCGACACGACGGGACTGATCGAGGCGATTCAGCCGGCTCTGGAATCCTTCGCCCAGGATGGTCTTGAAGATATGACCCGCGCGGCCGGCGAGCTGAACCGGCTGGTTGAATCGATGGAACGCAGTGCGTCGGACTTTGAAAACAATCCCGGCGGCTTCATCGCCGGTTCGCCCCGTCAAACGGTAGAGGTGCCGCAATGAAACCCGTCATTTCGATCAAGCTGGCTGTGGTGGCGCTGAGCGCCTTGTCGCTCTCGGCCTGCGTGTCCCTGCTGCCGGAATCCACCCCGTCATCGGTCTATCGATTGTCGTCGCCCGAGGCGCGGACATGGACCGGTGAGGACTGGACCGTCATTGAGGTGGTGGCACCACAGGCGCCGCGTGGTCTCGCCGGTGACGAGATCGCCATCCAGATGGCCGATGGCCGTATCGCCTATATGGCTGCGGCGCGCTGGATCGCGCCGACACCCCGCATCATGCAGACTCTGATCGTCGACACCTTCAATGGCAGCGAGTCCCACCTGGCGCCAACCTTGCCGGAAGACGGTGTGCGCGCGGCCTATGAATTGCGGCTCGATCTGCGTGAATTCGAGGCGGTGTATGACCGCGGCGACACCAATGCACCGCTGGTCCGCGTCCGGCTGGCAACGCGGCTGGTCGCGAGCCGCGGCCGACGCATCGTCGGATCGAGTGTTTTCGTGGGCGAGGCGCGCGCGTCAAGCAATCGCATGGGGGCGATCGTCGCCGCTTTCGATCAGGCCGCGACGCAGGTCAGCCAGGATCTGGCCGACTGGACCGCGGAGCAGACCGCCCGGTGAATTGACGCGACCGCGCAGCGGTCGCGGTGACACTACCGGATGATCGACGCCTAGCTGTCGCCCTTGTCACGCTTGGCCGGGCGTTTGGCGGCAGCCGCACCGTCGTCAGCGTCGTCGCCATCGCCTTCGGCCGGCATGCTCGAGAGCAGATCCTTCCAGCGCCAGCCCGGCTCGCCGGTTTGACGGCCGCCGCGCTCCGGGAATCCGACGCTGTTTTCAGCCCCGCGGGGTGCGGCCCGGCGTGGCTGCGGTCCGGTCAGCGGTGCGTGCATCTCATCACTGGCTTCAGTGCTATCGGTTTTGGCGTCTTCATCGTCCGCCGGCTTGCGTTTGCGGCCCAGCAGCGGGTCAGGCAATTCATTCGTGCCGAGATCCGGTACGCGGCGGCCACCGGCCACCGAGCCCATGCGCAACATGAAATCGCTGAGCAATTCGTAATTCTGCCGGATGCGAGCCTGGAATGCGGCGTCAATTTCCTGGGATTCCTCGGCGGCAACCATGGCAGCGGCATTCAGCCCTTCCAGGCCACGGCGCAGGGCATCGGCAGCCTCCTGGGCGCGCTCACGGGCCATCACGGGCAGCTCGGCAAGGCGATCAGTCATCGTGTCGATATGGCGTTCGACGGTCTGGGTCTCGACGCGGGCCGATGCGAGCACGGCCTCAAGCCGGCGGCGGACCGACTCGGCGGCTTCATCGGCCACCTGCGATGCACGTGCGGTGAGCTTGTCGGCCTCGGCAAGGCGTTGCTGGAAGGCATCGTCGGAGCGCTGGGCGGCGTTGAAGGCGATTTCGTTGGAATGTTCGACCTTCTGCGTCACCGCATTCGCCTGAGCCTCGATGGCTTCGATCGCGGCCTCGGAAATTGACTTGGCTTCCTGGGCGGAGGCAATCAAGCGTGCCAGGGCGGCCTCATGCTCACGCGCCGCATATTCGGATTCCGACCGGACACGGCCCGCCAGGCCGTGCGCCCGCTCGAGTGCCTCGTCGACAGATTTCTTGAAGGCGGCCGCGCCATCGGTCGAGGCCGAGGTCAGGGCGTTGGCGCCGTCGCGCGCGGTGGTCGCCATGACATCGAGTTCGGCCCGGTGGAAGTCGAGCGCGGCGGCGATCTTCTCCTGCTCCTTGCGCAAGGCTTCACCGGCTTCGCTCAGGCGGCCGCGGTGTTTGACATAGGCAGCGTCGAGATTGTCGGTTCTTTCCTTGAGCGTGTCGGAAAGCTCGTGGAGATGCGCGGTGCGTTCCGACAGTTTGGTTGCCGCAATATTGCTGCGCTCGGTGACGGAATCGCCGGCGTCCTGCAGGCTTTCAACGCTGGCCAGGATGCGGCGTCCGCTATCACTGGCCTGGTTGGCGGCCAGTTCGGCGGCTGCCGCGACCATTTTGGACTGGTCGGAAATCGCTGCGGCAATCAGGGCGGCCTTGTCGTCGAAGGATTCGGAGACCTCGCCGAGACGCAGTCGCTCCTTGCGCAGACCCTTGAGCAATTCCTCGGTCCGGTCACGGGCATCGGTGGCCGAAAGCTCAAGCGATTCCGCGTGATGGCTGATGACTTCTTCCATCGCCGCCAGACGGGCGAGGGCGCTCTCCAGCGCCGAATTGATGCGGTCGACTTCGCCGGTCACGGCCTGGGAGAGGGACTGGACCTCGTGACGCGCATACTGGGCCGGCTCGGACAGGCGGCGGATGGCGCGTTCAACGCGTCGGGTATTATGGGCATTGCGGACCACTTCGCGTGCCATCAGCCCGCTCATGATGAAGAGCAGGGCCGGCGCGATAGCGAAAACGGCCAGCCCGGTCAGTTGTCCGAAGCCGTATTGTCCGAGACGTTCAAGCGACTGGACACCGAGGGCGCCCCAGATGAAGGCGGCGGCGCCGCCGACCCAGAGCAGGGCAAAGCTATTGGCGAGCCAGATCAGCCAGGCCCCGCCGGGATTTTCCTCTGCCCTGCGAGACTGGCGTGGATCAGCCTGCGGCGATTCGGACACCGGAACCTGGGACCCTGCCGCCGACACAGTCTGGTCGGTGGTGGATTCCGCCAGGTCGATTTCGGCGAGGTGGATTGATTTATCTAGCGTTTTCTCGGTCATATTGCGCTCGATCGGGCCATGGAGCAGGTGTGCTCCCGGACGGGGTCTGCGGACAGAAGGGCTCAATTGAGCCATTGTGACAGATGATAGGCACAGAAGCGCGCTGCCGACACAGATAATCTATGCAATATGGGAGTTTGCCTGTCGGAACGGGTCCCGGAAACCGGCCAGCTAGCTGTCGTACCGGTCGGATGGCGTCACGAATACCGGTGTCGAACCGTGTATTCTGAGTTCAGAACCGGAGATGCATTCCCGGCTCGATATCAGCGTGCCGGCGGGAGTGTTCGACGCATGGCCAGGGTTCCAGGCGACCATCTGACGGTATTCGGTCGGCTCAGGGGCGTGGCAGCCAGCCGGGGGAGAATAGGAAATGCCCAGGACGGACAAGCCCATCACGGCAAACCATTCAATCAGCGAGACCAGAAACTGGATCATGACGTTTTCGCACCCCAAGGCGTATCCGCATGCGTGATTGAGTTATGAAATTTATTGAGACTCGATACAATTCCCGAAACATGCTGCGAGCGTGAAACTTTCGTAAGAATATGGCGGAAACCTGGCGAATTCGCCTCAAGGGAGCAAAAATGCCGGATGAAACGCCATCGCAACGTCATGACGTCCTCGACGAAGTGCGGGGTTTTGCCGTGCTGGCGATGTTTGCGGTCAATATTCAGCTCTTCGCCCTGGTCTGGATCGCGGCCGATATTCCCGGCCTTCAAGGCGACTTCAACAGCTGGGGTGATCGCGCCGTCTGGCTGGTGACCCAGACCTTCATCTCGCAAGCGGGCACGGCGCTCTTCATCACCCTGTTCGGTGCTGCCCTGGTCCTGAGCGTCCGGGCTGCGCGCCGGAACCCGACCCGGCAATGGCCGCGATTGAGCTGGCTGCTCCTGCTCGGCCTGCTGCACGCGCATCTGTTCTGGTATGGCGATATCCTGGTGCCGCTGGCCCTGGTTGCGATGATCGTTGTGGCCGCCAATGGCATGGCGCTGCGGGGTCTTTGGGGGCTCGGCCTTGGCTTGATCGGGTTTACCGGCCTGATGTTGCTGGCTGGCAGCGCGATCGGTGCGCTGATCGGCGACAGCATTACCGCGGCCGGGGCGATGGGGTTCAATCCCGAGGCGATTGCCGACATTGAAGCGCTTTACCGGACCGGCTTTATGGCGCGGCTCGGCTATAATATGAGCATCGCCCTGCAATCGGAGATGATGCAGATTGTCTTCATGAGCGGCCGCATCGCCGGCTGTCTTCTGCTTGGCATGGCCGGGCTGCGCAGCGGTTTCCTGACCGGGACCTGGCCGGCTCGCCGATATGGCTGGATTGCCGGGATGGCCCTGGCGCTGGGCGTGCTGGTGTGCCTGGCCGGAGCGTGGAATGCGATGGCCTCCGGTTTCTCACCCGCGGCAGTCCTGCAAAACCGCGTCGCCCAGTATTTCGGCAGCCTGGCGCTGGCGCTCGGCTATGCCGCCGGCTTCATGCTGGCGGCAAAGCTGGATCTGGCCCGCGCCGCGCGTTCGGCGCTGGCGGCGGTCGGGCGCATGCCGATCAGCAATTACTTCGCACAGACCCTTTTGATGACCCTGCTCTTCGTCGGCTTTCCGGGGCTGGGGCAATTCGGCCAGATTGATCGCACCGGGCTGGCGCTGATCCTGGTCTCGGTCTGGGTGGCGCAGGTTTTCGGCTCGATTTTCTGGCTGCAACGTTATCGCTACGGCCCGGTCGAATGGGTGTGGCGCTCGCTCAGCGCCGGGCGGCCACAACAATGGCTGCGCGGATAGCCTATTCGGCGTCGGGCTGGTTTTCCGGTGTGGCGCGCTGGAAGGCTGGCAAGTCGAGACAGGCAGCTTCGGCCGCCATCAACGTTGGAAAGGCCGACAGATCGACCTCCCACCGGCGCGCATTGACCAGTTGCGGCAGGAGATAGATCTCCGTCATGCCCGGTGCGTCGCCGTGCAGGAATGGCGTTGAGCGCGGATGGGCTGCGACCAGGGTCTCCAGCGCGGCCAGCCCGTCGCGGGTCCAGCGATGCGCCCAGGCTTTCATCCCCGCCGGGCCCTGAGCGAGATCATCACCGACGGCCTTGAGAATGCGCAAATTCTGTACCGGATGGGTGTCGCAGCCAATGATGGCGGCCCAGGCGCGCACGCGGCATCGCTCCAGCGGATCGGAAGGCAGCAGGGCCGGCTGCGGCCAGCTCTCCTCGATCCATTCCAGAATCGCCGGCGACTGCATCAGCATCGCATCGCCATATTTGAGCACGGGCACCAGACCCTGTGGCTGCATGGCCAGCCAGGCATCGCTCTTCTGCTCACCGGTTTTCAGATTGATCGCGACCTGGTCATATTCGACGCCCTTCAGATTGAGGGCAATGCGAAGCCGGTAGGCGGCGCCGGAACGCCAATAGCCGTAGAGGACAGGTTTCATGGCGATCTCCGTATCGGGGCGGCGTCAGCTGACGGTGAATTCAAGCGGCGGCAGGCCGGCAATCTCCGCCTTCACCTGGTCATCGCGCTGCAAGGGGCCGACGCCGGCAGGCGTGCCGGTGAAAACCAGATCGCCGGGCTTGAGCGTGAAATAGCGCGCCAGTTCCGAGAGGACGCGGCGCGGCGGCAGGATCATCTCCGACAGATCGCCGGACTGGCGGCGCACGCCATTGACCTTCAGCGATATGGCGCCGCGCTCGGGCACGGGACCGAAACGCAGCAGGCCGACCGGTGCGGAATTCTCGAATGACTTGCCGATTTCCCACGGTCCGCCCTTGGCTTTCATCGCGCCCTGCAGGTCGCGCCGGGTGAGATCAACGCCGACCGCGCAGCCCATGATCGCGCCGCCATCGCCGAGGGCGAGGACCAGCTCGACCTCGTGATGCAGTTCCGATGTGCCTTGCGGGTAGGGCACACGCGACGCGGTCGTGACCGCATCGCTCGGCTTCATGAAGAAAATGGCCTCGGCGGCGGCACCCATTTCCTTGGCGTGATCGGCATAATTGCGGCCGATGCAGAAAATGCGGCGGACGGGGAAGCGGCGCGCATCGTCTTCGATGGGCAGGCTCGGCAGGTCGGGTGTCGGGATGATATCGGTCATGATGCTGGGATAGCGCGACAAACGGGTCGGCGTCGAGCGAGTTTTGGCTTGCTGCTGCAACCCGTTTGCGGCACCAGACCGGATATGGATGAAGCCGACCCACACAACGCGCCTGACCTGCCTGTCCTGCGGCTGGGCGAGTATCTGCCCTACCGTCTCGCGATTGCCTCCAACCAGGTCTCGTCAATGGTGGCCCGGGCCTATCAGAGCCGGTTCGGGATCACGATCTGGGAATGGCGCGTGATCGCCATTCTTGGCGAGGGGCGGGCGATGACGGCGCAGGGTCTGTGTGATGTGACGGCGATGGACAAGGTCTCGGTCAGCCGCGCCGTGCGTTCGCTGGCCGATCGCGGTGTGATCGAGCGTTCGAGCAACCGGGCGGACCGCCGTTCGCATCTGCTGGCACTGACGCCCGCGGGGCGGGCGATCTATGCGGAAATCGCGCCGGTCGCGCTGCAGGCCGAAGCTGCGCTTGTGACCGGGCTCTCGCCGGATGAGGTCGCGCTGCTCTCAACCCTGCTCGACCGGCTGCGCGACCGCGCCCGCGATCTCAGGGACGGCTAGGGCGCGGTGGCCCGTGTCCGCTGGCCCAGCTGCGTGACGATACGGCCCGAGGCGAGCATGGCCAGCACGGTGGCGGCGGCGAAGATATAGACACCGGGCAGGGTGGAGGCGGCGAAGACGAGATTGTCGCGCACGCTGAAAATCACCAGCGCCAGCACCAGCACATCGGCCATCGACCATTTGCCCAGCATTTCAAGAAATCGCAGATGGCCGGCGCCGGTCCCCGGCGCACGGGAAAACTGCAACCGCCACATCCAGATCAGCTTGAGGCCCGGAAACACCACCGAAAAGCCCAGCACGATGGTGGCGAGCACGAATTCACCGTCCTGCAACAGCGCCCGGCCAAAGCCCAAAATCGAGTGTTCCCCGGTCCAGAGGCCGAATTGTGTGGTCCGCAGCGCCGGCGAGACGAGACCGAGGGGCAGGAGGCATGAAGTGAGGACCAGCAAGGCGGTCGTGGCCTGCCCGGCGCCTTGATCGGCCAATGCTCGCGATTCCGCCATGATCCCGCCTCTCCCCTCTCTGCAATACTGAAGCCCAATGCAGGCAAAAGGACGGCAGACAAGACTGGAGGTCAGCCAAGTGCCGACACGACCCTGGACGGTAATAACGTATGATTCGAAATAAGTCTGTGGTTAACGCCCGGAAACTACACGGGTTGCTGACACGCACCTTTCCCCCGGGTGCACTCGTGAAAGGACAGGGTTCCACAATGCAGAAATTTCTACTGACAGTCCTCGCTGGCGCGCTCCTGACAGCGCCAGTCGCGGCTGAAACCACACAGCGTGACCTCGAAGTCATCGGTCGCGCCCTCGGCTTCGTTGATGGTGCCAGCGGCACCACGCGCGTCGTCGCCATTGTTTATGATGCGGGCAGCGAAGCCGAGGCCCAGGCCCTGGCGAGCTCGATGGGCAGCGGCCTGTCGGCCGGCCGCGTCACGCTGACGCCGCGCCTGGTCGCAGCGTCCGACACGGCCAGCCTGGCCGGGGCCGATGCGGCCGTTCTGCTTGGCTCTGCCGCGGGCGATGCCGGCGTTTTCGCCGCCACCAGTGCCAATGGCGTGATGAGCGTCTCGACCGATATGAGCTGCGTTCAGTCGGGCAAATGCGTGATGGGCGTTCAGAGCGCACCCGCCGTGCGGATCGTCGTCAATGGCGCCGCAGCGACAGCATCATCGGTCTCCTTCGCGGCGGCGTTCGCCATGATGGTTGAAGAAATCTAGGCGAGCTGAGGCTCCACAAGACTTTCAGGTGGGCTGAGGCCCTGACGAGGATAAATCATGAAAACGACAACACTATTGACGACGATCTCCGCGATCGCTCTCTCGGCGGCCTTTACGGTCGGCGTTTCTGCGCAGCAGCTGGACTATACTTCGATGAGCGAAATGTTCGGCGAAGCCGTGACAGCCGGTGCCACCGGTGCTCCGCAGCGCGCGTCCGATGTGCCCGCGACGATGATCATCATCACCCAGGACGAGATTGAACGCTTCCCGGAATACGACATTCCCGGCATCCTGCGCCACTATGGCGGCGTTGACGTCACCCGTTATGCCTATGGCGACGGTCAGGTCTCTGTCCGCGGTGCTGCAACCGGCTATACGCCGCGTCTTCTGGTTCTGGTCAATGGCCGCGAGGTTTATCTCGACAGCTATGGCTATACTGCCTGGTCGACCCTGCCGGTCCAGCTCGACGAAATCCAGCAGATCGAAGTCGTCAAGGGCCCGCAATCGGCACTCTACGGCTTCAATGCCGTTGCCGGCGTGGTCAACATCATCACCCGCAATCCGATGCACGGCAATTACGCCACCATCCGTGCCAATGGCGGCAGTGACGAGTATCAGGGCATTTCCCTGACCGGCGGCCGTCAGCTCGGTGAAAACCTCGCCGTGCGGTTGAGCTATGGTGCCTCGCAGGGCAATGAGTTCGAGACCTTTGCCGGCAATGCGAACGCAGCCTTGCGCGCCGCAACAGGTGCGCTGTTCGAACGCGAGACCGGTGCCATTGAAGCGCGCTACCGGATCTCCAGCAAGGTGAGCCTGAGCGGCGAATACACCTTCTCCAATGTCGAATTCCTCGAATTCGACTCGATCTATTATGGCGGCCGGTCGGTCTATGCCCTGAATTCCTATCAGGGCCAGCTTGAAGCGGATACCGACTGGGGTTTCATCACCGCCTCCGCCTACCGCAACGAGTCCGAAATCGGATACAGCTTCGGACCGCTGACGAGCTCGATCAATACCTTCCGTCTGCAGGACCTGATCAGCGTGACGCCGAGCGACATCGTGCGCGTCTCGATCGAGTATCGCGACGCGACTGCCGCATCCTTCCCGGACCCGTCGAATGGCGATTTCGGCTACACCACGACCTCGGTCGCCGCGATGTGGAGCCATGACTTCAACGCTTCGCTCGACATGACGCTTGCTGCGCGTTTTGACAGCGTTGCCTGGAGCCGCGATGCCGAACCCAATCCGGGTCTCTATCCCTTCACCCGGGCCGAGTATGATCGCTCGATCGAGGAGCTCAGCTATAATGCGGCCCTGGTCTGGCGGCCGGAGTTCGGCGGTGCCGTCCGCGCCACAGCCGCGCGCGGCGTCCAGGCGCCGACCATGTTCGATATGGGCTTCACCCTGCCGGTCGATATGGGTGGCGGTTTCATGGTCGGCCTGGTTGGTGATCCGTCGATCGAGCCATCGATCGTGACCAATTACGAGCTCGCCTATGATCGCGGCCTGACGCCGACCATCACCCTGCGGGCGGCTGTCTTCTACCAGGAAACCCAGGACGTGAAGGGCACATTCGGCGGCGCTCCTGACATCCTTCCCCCCAACGCCCCTATCGTAAGTTTTGCGTTTGCCAATCGCGGTGACACCAATGTCGCCGGGGCTGAGGTGACCCTGGCGGGTCGTCCGGCCGGTGGCTGGGCCTGGGATGTCAACTACACCTACAAGACGGTCGAGGATGATCTGTCGGCATTCGCCTTCTATACGCCGCTGGATTTTGAATCGGCGACGCCGTCCCATCTGGCCAATGCTCACCTTGGCTGGACTAATGGACGTGTCACGCTCGACGGCTACGCCAATTATGTATCGGGCATCGACATGCCCGTGCAGGGCGCCTTCGGTGCCATCAGTCTCGTGCCGGTCGACAGCCATCTGGCCGTGTCGTTCCGCGGTGCCTATCAGGTCAATGACAATTTCACGGTCTCCCTGAACGCCCAGAACGCCAATTTCGATGATGGTCAGGTGACCAATACGTTCGGCGAGAATGAAAGCCGCTTCTGGCTTTCCTTTGCGGCGGGCTTCTAACGACTGGAATCAGTGACGCCCCGGTGCTGTAGCACCGGGGCGTTAACCATGAATTCAATGCTTCGACCTGATCATGCAGTCTACCGGATTCGCATTTGCGTGCCGGCTCGCAGGAGGGCCCCATGGCCAAGGGAACAAAATTGTTCAATCTCACCATCGCACGGTCGTTCGCCGTGGCGCCCATCGCTGCCATTCTGGCCCTTGCCGCTGTTGCTGGCCTGGGCACCTGGTCCCTCATGCAGGCCTCTGCGAGCCAGGCCCGCGTCATTGCGGGCATGGAAGTCGGTGTCGAGCTGACCCGCATGCAGACGACGCTTGAAACCATCAATGCCGACGTCTTCCAGATTATCACGGCCCAGGCTGCCGGCCAGGGTGTCGATGTGATGGCGGCTTTCGAACCCGTCGCTGTGAATATCAACAGCCTTTCAACGCAGGTCGAGACCTTGCGCCCCTTTGCAGAAGAGGCCGGTCACGCTGAGACAATCGACGGCCTGACCGAACAATTGGCGCTCTATCGCGACGCGCTCGACTTTGTCGGTCAGATGCTGGAGCTCGATTTCGCAAGCTCCGTCGCCTTTCTGGCGCCATTCGACGACGTCTTCACCGAATTGAGCGGCGATCTCACCGAGCTGGCCGATACGGCTGCCAGCCTGTCGCGCGCCGACGCCGAGGCGGCTGATGCCGCCGCTCGCACCGCCATCATGGTCTTTGTCGGTTTGACCGCCATGGTCGCCATCGGCCTGATCTCGCTGTCCATCTTCTTCGGGACACGGATTTCCAAATCTGTCCGCTCGATTGCCGATGCGACCGAGACCCTGGCCAATGGCGATTATTCGCTGGATATCGTTGCGCTGGAGCGGACCGATGAGCTGGGCGCCGTCGTCGAAAGCCTGAAACGTTTCCGCGAAAGCGGCATCAAGGCCGAGGAGCTCGAACAGGAACAACGCAACGCGACCGCGGTGCAGGAGCGCCGGGCCACCCAGATCAATGATCTGGCAAAGGCCTTCGACACCGAAGTCATGACCTTGCTCGGCGAGGTCACCGAGGCGTGTTCCTCAATGTCGGCAATTTCCGAACAGCTTTCCACCGCGGCCATTGAAGGGTCGACCAAGAGCGGCATGATGGCGACATCGGCAGCCGAAGCCTCAAGCAATGTGGAATCCGTGGCCGCCGCCTCCGAGGAATTGTCGGCGTCGATCCAGGAGGTCACGCAGCAGATCCAGAATTCATCCAATATGGCCGCCCAGGCCGATGAGCGCTCCAAGGCGGTCCAGTCCGTGGTCGATAATCTCGGTTCCGCCGCGCAGCAGATCGGCAATGTCGTCCAGCTGATCAATGATATTTCCGAGCAGACCAATCTTCTGGCGCTCAACGCAACCATCGAAGCGGCCCGGGCCGGCGAAGCGGGCAAGGGTTTTGCTGTCGTTGCCTCGGAAGTGAAATCGCTGGCGGCACAGACCGCCAAGGCGACCGGCGATATCCGCGGTCAGATCGAGGCCATTCAGGAAGCTGCGGCGTCGTCTTCGGCTTCCATTGGCGATGTCACCAAGGCGGTTGCTGAAATCAGCCGCGCATCGGCGGCGATTGCTGCGGCGTCCGAAGAGCAAAGTGCATCGACCCGCGAGATTTCCGGCTCCGTCGCTCATGCCGCGACCAGCGCGCGCAATGTGTCCGACAATGTCGACTCGGTATCGCGTTCGGCCATGCAGACCGGTGAGGCGTCCCAGGAAGTCCTCAAATCGGTTCGCGCGGTATCCGAGCGTGCTGACCGCCTCAACAAGACGGTCGAAACCTTCCTCAATGAAGTGCGCAAGGCGGGCTGATTTCAGCGCCACGACGTAAAGCGAATTGCACGGCGCCCGGACTGTCATGGTCCGGGCGTTTTGCTGTGCGCAGTCCGTCAGGGTTGTTTGACCACAAGCCACGGCGGTGCCGGGACGACCGGCCGTCGGAACGGTTATGGAAAGGATTGGTGCGCCCACAAGGATTCGAACCTTGGACCCGCTGATTAAGAGTCAGCTGCTCTACCAACTGAGCTATAGGCGCGCCGGGGTGGAGGCGGCGGAACATACGCGAGATTGTTCACAAAGCAAGGGCCTGATTTCAGCGTGTGCGGCTGGAGGGGAAATGGGGCTGTCGCCGCGTCGCCGGTGGCCCCCTCGGGCGGCGGCAAGTCCTCATTTACCCTGGGCGCAAAAAGTGTGTGCCTGACCTGTCGGGTTAAGCGTGCTGTTAAGACAGGCGTGAGAGCGTGTCGCCATGAAACCGGCCCGGCCCAATTCTCCCCTTCGCATGACGGCACCCCTCTTCGATGCCGCGCATCTGGCGCGCTATACGGGCGACGATCCGGAGCTTAAGGCGGAATTGCTGGCGCTGATGTGTGAGCAGGCGGAGCGCTGTATAGGCTTGATCAGCTCGGCATCCGACCATGATCGCTGGACCTCGGCGCTGCACACGCTCAAGGGCGCAGCGCGCGGTGTCGGGGCATTTGCCCTCGGCGAGGCCTGTGAAGCCGCCGAGGACGCGCCGCAAGCGCGCTGGCCGGAGGCAGCTCAATCTGTTGCGCAGGCCTTTGCCGAAACCCGTTGCTGTTTCGAGCGCGACTGATCGCGGCTAGCTGCCGCGTGTCCGGTCCCAGACCTCGAATTCATAGGCGATCGACTGACGGATCAGTTCGCGCCAGACCGGCTCGGCAAGCTCGGTACTGAGCCCGACCCGCCGCGACTCGGCGAGAACCTTGCCGATCACATCCTCGATCCGCCAATCATCATGAACGACAGCGCGCGACGGTTTGATCCGGGCCGCGGCTTCCATATAGCGCGCGCGCCCGGCGATCAGCGCCACCAGTTCGCGGTCGATCGCATCGACCCCTTCGCGCACCTGGGCCATGCTGGTGCAATCTTCCGGGCTGATACGTGTGGCGGCGGTCTGTGTACTCATATCGGGTCAACCTGTTGCAGTCCTGATGCGGTTATAGGCGGCGCGGGGCTATCCCCCAAGAGGCGAGCTGTCACACCCGGTCAGTCGAGCGCATTGCCGGTCGACCTGATCGCCAGCCGCGCTATGCTGGCGGTCAAACCTTGGAGACTCGCAATGTCACAGCCGGTCAGAATTTATGGCGATCGCCGCAGCGGCAATTGTCTGAAGGTGAAATGGACAGCCGATTATCTCGCCATTCCCTATCAGTGGATTGAGGTCGATGTGGCCAGGGGCGAGACCCGCACCGATGATTTCCTCGCCATCAACCCGGCGGGGCAGGTGCCTTGTCTGGAGCGCGAGGATGGCCGCATCCTGGCGCAGTCGAATGCGATCATCTTCCATCTCGCCGGCGGCTCCCCGCTGATTCCGGCCGATAGTTTCGATACCGCGAAAATGCTCGAATGGATGTTCTGGGAGCAATACAGCCACGAGCCGGCGGTTGCCGTGCGGCGTTTTCAGAAGGCCTTCCTGAAACTCCCGGAGGACTCGATCGACCCGGCCTTGATGGCGAAGGGGCGCCGTGCGCTCGGCGTGATGGAGATGCGGCTTCTCTCGCGTGATTTCATCGTCGGCGACACGATGACGCTCGCCGATATCGCGCTGGTTGCCTATACCCGCCTGGCCGATGAGGGCGGGTTTGATCTCGACGAGTTTCTCAATGTGCGCGGGTGGATTGCCCGCATCGACCAGGAACTCGGGCTCGATCCCGATGATGGCCGCGTCGACGCGGCCGGATAGCGCGTGGCGTCGAGCGAAACCATCGAGGCGGTGCCGCAATTCGGTCTCTGCGAGGCGGGGGCGCCCTACCAGGCGCGTCCCTGCGCCTTTGGGATCGCTGTCGATGATAAGGGGCGCATCGCCCTGGTGAGGATTGCGCGCGAGACCTATGTCAATTGGGATCTTCCCGGCGGCATGATCGATCCCGGCGAGAGCGAGGCCGTCGCGCTGGCGCGCGAGTTCTGCGAGGAAACGGGCTGGGCTGTCACGGCTGGCGCCCTGGTGGCGCGGGCCGAGCAATTCACCATCACGCGCACCGGCGAGCGCCGGCGCAATCAGTGCGGCTTCTTTCTGTGCGAACTGGTGGAGATGACCGGCGGCAAGATCGAGGATGATCACGAGCTGGTCTGGCTTGATCCGCATGAAGCACTGACGCGTTTGCGCCATCCGGCGGCCGCCTGGGCGGTAACGCACTGGTTAAGGATGGGACGCGTGTGCGGCGGGCGCCCTCGCTAGCGGGCCAATTCCTTTATCGCCTCGTCGACACCTTCCAGCGTCAGCGGGAACATGCGCTGGGCGCCGATCAGATCTTGTACCAGCTTGGTCGAATGAGAATATTCCCACCATTCCTCGGGCTGGGGATTGAGCCAGATCAGATTGGGCCAGGTCTCGACCAGACGCTTGATCCAGACCGCGCCGGCCTCATCATTCCAGCCCTCGACCGAGCCGCCCGCATGGGTGATCTCATAGGGCGCCATGGCGGCATCGCCGACGATAATGACTTTCCAGTCGTGCGGATATTTATGGATCAGATCAAGCGTCGGAACTGTCTCGGCACGGCGGCGCAGATTGGAGCGCCAGACGCCCTCATAGGGGCAGTTGTGGAAGTAGAAATATTCGAGATTCTTGAAGGTCGAGCGTGACGCCGAAAACAGCTCCTCGCACAGCTTGACATACGGGTCCATCGAGCCGCCGACATCGAAGAGCGCCAATACCTTGATCGCATTGCGCCGTTCCGGCCGCATCACGACATCCAGCCAGCCCTGGCGTGCGGTAGCGTTGATCGTATTGTCGAGATCGAGCTCGTCCTGGGCGCCGTCGCGGGCAAATTTGCGCAGGCGGCGCAGCGCGACTTTCAGATTGCGCGTGCCCAGTTCGCGATCCCCGTCGAGATCCTTGTAGCGGCGCTGCTCCCACACCTTGGCGGCGCGGCCATGTTTGCCCGGCCCGCCAATGCGCACGCCGGCCGGATTATAACCGCCATGGCCAAAGGGCGAGGTGCCGCCGGTGCCGATCCATTTGGAGCCGCCTTCATGGCGTTTTTCCTGTTCCTCGAGCCGCTTTTTCAGCGTCTCCATCAATTCCTCGAAGGGCAGGGCCTCCATGGCCGCCATCTCTTCTTCGGTCAGGAGTTTTTGCATCATCGCCTTGAGCCAGTCGTCGGGGATTTCGTTTTCCCCGAACAAATCGCCCAGCGTTTCGACGCCCTTGAAGACATGCGCGAACACCTGGTCGAACTTGTCAAAAGCCTTCTCATCCTTGACCAGAGCGGCGCGGCTGACGGAATAGAAATGCCCGATATCCGGCTCGATCACACCCTTGTCGAGCGCTTCAAGGAGCGTGAGATATTCCCGTGTCGTGACGGGGATCTTGGCGGCGCGCAGCTGGGTGAAGAAGTGATGGAGCATGGGGGCAACCTAGCGAGCTTCGCGCCGCAGGAAAAGGCGGGCATGCGCCCCGTGCGAAGCGGCCCCGCACAGAGGCGGGGCCGTTCTGCCGCAGAAGAGAAAGGCTCTAGAAGTCGTAGCCGATCTCCAGCCCCACGACCCGTGGTGTCGAGAGGGTCGCGAAGGGGGTGCCGAGCGTATCGGCGGTGAGATTGTTGACACCTTCGACATACTGATTGTCGAACAGGTTGTTCGCGAATGCGCTGACACTCAGCCGGTCACCGGGAGCCGTCCATCGCAGGCGCAGATCGGTCCGGTTGCGGGCTTCACCGAGCTCGAAGGCTGCGTATCCACCACATGTGCCCTGCAGCACGGATTGGCTGTTGCACCGGCTTTCGCCGCGATAGGCGTGATTGGCCTGCAAGGTGAGCTCGCCGCGGTCATGCCAGTTGATGACGTATTCGGCCCCGACGGCGAGGTTCCAGTTTGGTTCGCCGGTCGGTTCGCCGGCCAGATCCGCGCCATTGCTGTCGACCCGGCGCTTGTGGGTGGAATCGAGCCATTGCGCATTGCCGTACAGGCGCAGCGCCTCGGTGGCATTCCAGTCGAGTTCGAAATCGACGCCGATGGCTTCATCGTCGGAGGTCTGGACGAGATATTGCGGGATGCCGCCGCCAGTCGGCACGACCAGCCGTACCGATTGCTTGCCTTCATACAGGTAGGAGAAAACCGACATGTTGAAGATCAGGTCGGGATTGATGAAGTCGGACTTGAAGCCGAATTCCCAGCTGGTCACGGTCTCATTCTCGAAACGCGAACCCACTTCCACCGAGTTGAAACCACCGGCCTTGTAGCCCTCGCTGAAGGATCCGTAGACCATGACATTGTCAGTCAGCTGATAGTCGACGACGACGCGCGGGCTGAGATTGCTCCAGCTGTCCTGCTGGATGCAGGCAACATTCTCCGCGACGAAGACCCCATTGTCGCAGGCAACGCCCGCCAGTGGTGCAAGATCAAACACGAAGTCGAACAGAAAATCCGCCGGAGAGGCGCCTGCAAGGCCGAGAAAGCCGGCACCGTCGAGGGCGGCCAGTGTCTGGTCGAGACTGTCGGCCTGGCGACCGCCATTGAGCCACTGGAAGCTTTTTTCATCCTCGGTGTAGCGAAGGCCGACCGAGAGATTCATGCGGTCGGTTACAGACCAGATGGCGTCGGCATAAATGGCGCGGGCCGTGAACTCGCCGCGATTATACATGTTCTCCGACCAGGCATGTCCGAGCATGGTGAAAGGCAGGCCGAAGGGGACGAGCAGGCCGTATTCCAGATCGGTAAAGGGTGTGCCCGCGCCGAGATTGCCAAGCACGGTGTTGACGGTATCGGTATAGGTGAAGGTCTCGGACGCCTGCACCGCGGTTTCGTCATAATAGCTCGCACCGATCAGCCAATCGACCGGGCCGGACGTGCCGGCCAGGCGGAATTCCTGGTAGAAGGCTTCATTGTCCTCGACATTGCTGGTGTCGAAATAGGTGTCGATCCGGTTGGTCCCGTCTTCGTCCTCGCGGTTCATCGTGTTGAATTCGCGATACGAGGTGAGTGAGGTCAGGGTCATCGCGCCGATATCCTGATGAATAGTCAGGGTCGTTTCGGCGAGGTCGCGCGATTCACGATTGATCGCGACATCATTGCGAAGCGGAGCATTGAAGGGATTTAGATAGGCACTGGGATCGGCCGGTGTGGCCGGCGTGCCCGGATAGGCCGGCAGGTCAACGATGCCGATCGCGGGGCGGGCATCCTGACTGATATTGTCGCGGCTGTGGCGCAGCAGGATTTCGGTGGACGGCGTCGCGTTCCAGCGGATGGTGAGCCGGTCTGCCGAACCATTTTCACGGCGGTAGTCCTCGCCGGTGACCGAATCTGTCAGCCAGCCGTCGGCCTTGTTGCTGAGAAAATTGGCGCGGATCGCCAGAGTGTCCGTGATCGGGATATTGATCATCCCCTCGGTGCGGACCCGGCTATGGCTCCCGACCCGCAGGGCGAGGCGGCCCTCAAGCTCATCGCTGGGTGCGCGCGTGATGATCGAGACCGCGCCGGCTGCGGAGTTGCGTCCGAACAATGTGCCCTGCGGCCCCTTGAGGACCTCGATGCGCTCGACATCGTTGAAGGCCAGCAGCGATGCGCCCGACCGGGCCGCATAGATTCCGTCGACATAGATGCCGACTGCCGGGTCGGTACCGACACCGAAATCGCTCGTGGTGATGCCACGGATCGAGTAGCGCGGCTGGGTCGGACTGCCATTGGAGACATCAAGACCGGGTACGAAGGCGTCGAGATCGCCCATATCGTCGGCCGCAAGCGACTGGATGAAGCCGCTATCGAGCACCTGAAGCGAGATCGGTACGTCCTGGGCAGACTGGGCGCGCTGCTGCGCCGTGACCGTGATGACCTCCTGGGCCTCGCCGCCATCCTGGGCCAGGGCTGGTGCGGCCAGAATGCAGGCGACCGTCGATGCGAGCATGCAGCGCAGGCCGGGCCGACGTGTTGGATTGGTGGTTCTCATGTTTTCTCCCCTGAGCCCTCGGCCCGTCTTCCGGCGTGGTTGCGACAAATTGCCATGCCGCGCCGTTCCCCTTGGATTTTACACTTGGTTTCCCCTATAAACGAAACAGAATTTTTTTCATGTATTCAAGCGGCCTGCGCGATTGATGGCATGATGGTGCCCGCATGGCGTAAATTGGTCACACTTGTTTCATCATCCCGATGTGCGAGTTTACCGCGAGATATCGAAGAGGCGTAGATTGAACGAGCGTGCCCCCGCAGAAATGGTCGACCTCGAGCGCCGGGCGGCGCCGCAGCAGAAGCGCTCACAGGCCCGGATCGCGCAAATTGTCGCCGCGACCAAGCGCCTGCTTGAGCGCGGTGAGGTGGACTCGATTACGACCACCACCGTCGCTGCGGAGGCGAATGTGCCGGTCAGCTCGGTCTATCGCTATTTCCCGAATATCTATTCGATCCACCGCACCATCCTGGAAGAGTTCAAACTCGAAACCGACCGGATTGTCCTGACGGTGCTTGAGGATCCTGAGGCACAGGACTGGCAGCAAGGTCTGGCGGGTGTAATTTTTGGCTTGCGCGAACTGGTCGTCAACAATCCGTCCTATGGCGCGGTCTTCCATCTCACCCTGATGACGCATGAATTGCGGGCTGTGCGCGAGGCGTGGAATTTGCACCTGGCTGATGTCCTCGCAACGCGCTGGCGCGAGGGGAAGGACGGTTTCCATGGTGGCGACCCGGCGATAATCGCCCGCATGACGGTCGAGATCTATTGTTCTGCGGAGATCCTGATCTTCGAAGTGCGTGATCGTCCGGAGGTGGCCGAGGCCTACTTCACCGAAGCGCTGATGGCGTTGCAGCGTTATCTGTCGGCCTATCTGAAATAATCACCCGCAATCGCCCGGCAGGCTCTCGATCCAGTCCCGGATCAGCGCTATGCCTTCGCGATGGATGGTCGAGCGGCCGAGTTCCGGCATCATCTGGTCCGGCAGCACCGTGTCGAGGCGGAAGACCAGGATGGATTGGTCAGGCTCGCCCGGAACAATATCGAACAATCGATCACCGGTTCCGCTGCCAGCGGCGACCGGGGGTTTGCAGAAGCCGGCAGCGGGGCCGTGCGGCACGTCCGGTTCCAGGTTCAGCCCCGAGGTGTCAGCTGGTCCGACCGGGCTGTGGCAATGCGAGCAATTGGCGTCGAGATAGGCGCGTGCGCGCGCTTCCAGCGGCGCAGTGACATCGGCCCAGTCGGCATTGCGCGGCGCGTCCTGCGGCCCAGGCGCGCCCGTCAGGAAGCCGACCTCGGTCAGGTGCTCGAGCTGATTTTGCGGGCCGTCCGGATAGTCGAAAACCCGATTGATGTGGCGCGGTTTTGGCCCAATGGGCTCGATGACGCGCGTATTGGAATCGGGGGCATGGCAACTGGCGCATTGATTGGCGTCCGGCATGACATAGCTGAACGTGGTCTGCTCACCCTCAGCATTGATCATCTCCAGCGGAACAATATCGCCATAGCGGTGCAGGACCGCTTCGCTCTGGTCGGCATTCCAGCGATAGGGCAGGGCAGACCAGCCCGCCTCGCGGCGCACGAGAATGCGCGTCTCGATCATCTGAACGCGCGACAGGTCGAGACTGCCATCCGCATTGGTCAGGCTGTGCCCGTCACCGGCCACGACCATGCCCGGCGTATCGGCGAGCGGATAGTAGAACGTCTTGGTGATGACCGTGCCGACCGGAAAGTCGAGCGCAACGCCCTCGCGATACGTGGCCCGGGTGCCCGGAGGCATCCAGATCGTCCGCAGTTTGAGGGCATAATCGGTGAAGAGCGGCGTGTTGAGATCGTAGGGGACGACGCCTTCGCCGAGGCGTAGTTCACCGGCGGCAATGCCCAGCTGCCCCCATTCAGAGAGCAGCCGGGGGTTGTCGGTCGCGTGATATTGCGGTGTCGCGTCCTGTTCGCCGCAGGCCGCAAGTGTGATCGCAATCAGCAGCAGGAACCCGCGCAACACACCCATGATCACGCTCCTAGTTGGCGAAGGCCAGCTCGACTTCGCTCAGCGGCTCGAGCGCACAGTTGAAGGCCTCGGTGTCGACGCGCGGCGATGCATACCCGTTCGGGCCGTCGGCATTGAGGACATCGACTGCATCGCTGTTGCAGATGCGCAGGTCGGCCGGCATGGCGCCATCGACCAGTTTTTCAGCGTCGACATAGCCGTCAAACAGGATATCGGGCAGGGCGCCATTGAGCCCGAACATGGTGACTTTCAACGCCGTCAACTCAAGCCCGTCCGGCGAGGTGCCGCCGCCGGTATAGGTGTTGTCGTGGATCCAGATCGCTTCGGGATAGGGGTCGAAATCCGACTGAACGGAATAGGAGGAATAGCCGGTCGAGTGCAGGCTGGAGATGATGATATTGGCCGTATTATTGTCGGCGATCCGGTTGTTGAAGATCTCGACCTGGTCATTGGAATTGATGACGATGCCCGAACCAGCCGGAACGCTGGCGACCGGCGTGCCGGCATGGCCGAAATTCTCGGTATTATTGGCAAAGACGTCATTGTCGTAGACGCGGGTATGATAGCCCGGCTGTGGCAAATTGGGCATGTTGAAGACGAGGATGCCGCCGGTATTGTTGGTCGCGGTATTGCCATACACATCGGCGCCGATGCAGTTCTCGATCTCGATCCCGGCGACATTGTATTCGGCGCGGCTGTTGCGCACGATCACATTGCGCGACTGACCGACATAGATGCCGGCATCCGATGCGCCGATAGCGACCGTGTTTTCCACCAGGACATTGGTCGTTTGCACGGGATAAATGCCATAGGCCCCGTTCTCCGTCGCATAGCCATTGGTCCATTCGACGCGGACGCCGCGAATGATGATATTCTCGCCGCCATTCACCTTGAGGCCGTCACCGATCGTGTCCTCGATGGCGAGATCTTCGAGGGTGAAGTCATTGGCGGTGACGATCAGGCCTTCAGCGCCGGCGATCTGGTTTTGAAAGCTGAGAATGGTCTCGTCCATGCCCGCGCCACGAATGGTGACGCCATCGACATTGAGGCTGAGCGAGCGGGTGAAATTATAGATTCCGGCCGGGATCTCGATCACATCGCCGGGCTGGGCATCGATCAGCTGCTCCAGCAGGACGCTCTGATAATCGCTGTTGGCCGCGGAAATATCCCGGGTCGTATCGACCTGATTGCCGCATGCGCCCAGGCTCAGTGCCGCTGCACCAATGATGATATTGCGTATCGTCGTCTTCATCCCGGTCTCCCCTTGATCCGTCAGCCCGACAGTAATGCACTGCGGACGGAAAATGTCATGAGCGCAAAAATTCCACATTCCGGTCGGCGATACAATCCGAAACAGAAAAACTTTCTATTTATTGACAGCAAGGCCTGCGCCAGCTCTGAAAGCCGGCAAGGCGCCGGGACGGCTCAATCTTCTGCGGGACGCAGACGGGTCAAGGCGTCGATATCCGCCTGCATCAGCGCCTCTGACGCCTGCGCGATGCGCTCCACCGGCCAGTCCCACCAGGCGAGCGCCTGCAGTTGTGCCGCCACATCCTCCGGCAAACGCCGCTTGATCATTCGCGCCGGATTGCCGCCGACAATCGTGTAGGGCTCGACATTGCGGGTGACGACCGATTTGGCGGCGATGATGGCACCATTGCCGATCGTTACGCCGGGCATGATGGTCGCGTCCCAGCCAATCCAGACATCATGGCCGATCATGATGCCGCCCTTGTTGGGCCACGGCCCGGGATCGGGTTCGCCCCAGCAACCGAAGATGGGGAAGGGATAGGTTGAAAGCCGGTCGGCGAAATGATTTCCGCCATTGAGCACGAAACTGGCATCGGCGGCGATCGAGCAGAATTTCCCGATCACCAGCCGGTCATCGATGAAATCGAAGGCGTATTTCACCTGGTCGGCAAAGCGCGCAGGGTCGGTGAAGGAGTGGATATAGCTGTAATCGCCGGCCTCGATCTTGGGGTGATCGGCGAGCAGGGGTTTGAGATAGGCCATGGACGGCGCTGCCGGCAGCGGGTGCAGCGTCATCGGGTCGAGGGCCGGGTGGGTAGTGACAGGCATGAGCGGACTCCGGGCGTGATTTCACAAGGTTTCGGTGAAATGCGCCTCCGGCATCGCGGGGCGCGGTTTAGCCGCGCTGGTCCATGTCACTCTCCATTGTCTTCGTATTGATTATGCCACCACCCCAGTTGCGGTGCCAGCTTTCCCTAAGCCGCCCCCGGCCCGCCCCCTGGCCCGCGTCCCGGTCCACCGGCCGGCGCTCGTCGCGCCATGAACGCCAGCTTTTCGAACAGCATCACATCCTGCTCATTCTTCAGCAGGGCGCCATGCAGCGGCGGGATCAGTTTGCGCGGGTCTTGCTCGCTGAGCAGGGACGGATCGATATCCTCGATCAGGAGGAGTTTGAGCCAGTCGAGCAATTCGGATGTCGAGGGTTTCTTCTTGACGCCGGGCACCGAGCGGATCTCGTAAAACAGCTTCAGCGCTTCGGCGAGCAAGCGGCTTTTCAGGCCCGGGAAGTGGACGTCGACAATGGCGCGCATCATCTCTTCGTCGGGGAAGGCGATGAAGTGGAAGAAGCAGCGGCGCAGGAAAGCGTCCGGCAATTCCTTCTCATTATTCGAGGTGATGATGACGACGGGGCGTTCGGCGGCCTTGATGGTCTCGCCGGTCTCGTAGACATGGAATTCCATCCGGTCGAGCTCCTGCAGGAGATCATTGGGGAATTCGATATCGGCCTTGTCGATTTCATCGATCAGCAGGACTGAGCGTTTCTCGGCCGTGAAGGCCTCCCACAGCTTGCCCTTGCGGATATAGTTGGAAATGTCGTGCACGCGCTCATCGCCGAGCTGGCTGTCGCGCAGACGCCCGACGGCATCATATTCGTACAGACCCTGGCGTGCCTTGGTGGTCGATTTGATGTGCCATTCCAGCAAAGGCATGCCGAGAGACCGGGCCACCTGGCGCGCCAGTTCGGTCTTCCCCGTGCCCGGCTCGCCCTTGACGAGCAGCGGACGCTCCAGAGCAATCGCGGCGTTAACCGCGGCGCTCAATTCGCCGTCAGCGACGTAACTATCTGTACCTTGAAAACGCATGCCACCGACTTAGCGCGATTATGCAAGCGAGGGTAGGGGCGGGTTTCAGCTGATCTGGCTGGCCTGGCCGGGCAGGAGCGAGGCGGATTAAGAGTCTGTAAAGCGAATCCCTTCGCAATCGCATCAACAAGGATAAGAGGAGCGTGTCCCATGGCCATCGAGCTTGCCCAGGCCAAGAATTTCTACAGCTTCGGCTGGAAGACCGGGAAGATTGCGGATTGCGATCCGAATTTCCCGACCACGCTCCATGCCTGGGATGGCGAGCCGCTTGATTTGCATCAACCTGACACCGCATTCTTCGGATTCGTCCAGGAAGGCGAGGCGGTCATCGAATGCGCCTCCGGACGTTTCACGCTGAAGCCCGGCATGTATTTCTCTTTCAATGATCGCGGCCAGGTCTCTGGCGGACGCGGTATCGTCATTGCCCGCGATCGCGCCCGCGGATTCTTCATGATTGGTGGACCGGTCGAAGAGAAGGGGCGCCTCAAATATATCGATGGCTGCACCGACAGCCTGCTGATCCCGCCAGTGCGGATGGGCGATGCCTGTCTCAACCTGCTCTATTTTCCGCCAGGCATTGACCAGACCCCCCACACACATCCGTCCGACCGGATCGGTGTTGTGTTCTCAGGTCGCGGTGAATGTGTGACGCCGGAGGGTATTATTCCGCTCGAGCCGGGCGTGATGTTCCGCATCCCGTTCGAGGGCAATCACAAATTCCGTACCTTCGACAGCGAAATGCGTGTGATCGCCTATCATCCCGATAGTGATTTCGGCCCCCAGGACGAGGATCACCCGATGATCAACCGCACCATGGTTGACGGGATTTCGGCCAACAAGATCGACAAGATCCGTACCGCCTGATTTTCGCTATTTGTATTGCGGACGCAGCCAGACGCCGTTTGCGGCTTCGGTTGGCAGTCCTGTGTCCGGATCATAGACACCGCGGCGCAGGTTATTGCGGCGGTTGATCTCGCTCGCCGCAGGACGCTTTTCGCCATCACCGAGCGCTGTTGTCAGTGCGGCCAGATCGCGGGCCAGGCCGGCAAACTCTTCCATCTCCATCGCAAACGGATGGTCCGGGCCCGGTGTGGCGCGGTCGAAGGTGACGTGTTTCTCGATCACTGTGGCACCCAGCGCTGCAGCGGCGATGGGGGCGAGATGGCCCGGTGAGTGGTCCGATAAGCCCACCGGCAGGCCGAACGCGGCCTTGAGCGTCGTGATGGCATTCAGATTGAGATCTTCCCAGCTGGGCGGATAGCTCGCCGTGCATTGCAGCACGGTCAGATCGGTACAGCCGGCGGCCTGCAGGGTTTTGATCGCCTCGGTGACCTCGTCCAGATAGCTCGCCCCGGTCGACATGATGACGGCCTTGCCGGTAGCGGCGACCTTTTCGAGCAGAGGCGTGAAGGTCAGGTCGCCTGATGCAATCTTGTAGCGCTTGACGCCGAGTGCCTCGAGCTTGTCGACGGCCTCGAGGTCAAACGGCGTCGACATGAATTCAATGCCGTGTCCGTCACAGCATGCCTTGAGCTCTGGAAGCCAGTGATCGGGCAAGCCTTGATTGGTGAAGGCCGCATAGCGTGGATTGTCGATCCAGTCCCCGGTCGCGGCATCCTTCGCCTTGCGGGCGATCAGGCCTTCGCGGGTCAGCGACTGGAATTTGGCGATCTGGGCGCCGGCGCGGGCGCTGGCCTCGATATAGCGCTTGGCCTCGTCGAGACTGCCACCATGGTTTGAGCCGATTTCGGCGATCAATGTGATGGCAGGCTTCATGAGGCTAATCCTTGTTGCACAGACGGAGCGGGTGCCATCTCGGCCAGAAGGGCGCAGATATGACCAGTATCGACCGGCCAGCCCCGCGCTACGAGGCTCGAATGGATCATGCGCACATAGTCCAGCTCCTCGGCAGTATCGACAGACAGGTCGTATTCCGGGTGATGCAACGCTTTTGGAAAAGGCAATATCAGGCAGCGGTAGGCACCGGGATTTTCGCGCACTTTTATCGTCACATGCTCGCGCTCACGGTCCGTTGTCGCGTCATCGCGATCGATCTGGCGCAGCACGCGCGCTTCGACGACTTCGGCACGCAGTCCCTTGGGAAGATGGCCAGCCTCCGGCCGGGTGTATTCGGCGCCAAGTGCCTGGTGTTCGGCGACGCAGCGGGCAATCACGTCCGGGTCGCGAAACGGGCTGTCCGAGGTAATGCGGACCAACGTGTCGGCAAGCGTCATGTCGGCGGCGAGGACGAAGCGGCTCAGGACATCGTGTTCGGAACCGCGGCAGACACGGATGCCTTCGGCCTTCGCAAGGGCTGCGATGACATCATCGCGCCGGGCCTGTGTGGTCGCGATCACAAGCTCGTCGACACCGTCGACCCGGCGCAGGCGGCGGCATTGATAAGCCAACAGGGATACGTCGTCATGCAGCGGCTCGAGAATTTTCCCCGGCAGCCGACTGGAGCCCATCCGGGCCTGGATGACGGCGATCGTACGCTTCATGTGATGCCCTCAACATCGAGTGGAATGGCCACGTCCTGCCAGGAGCGAACCATGCGCATGGGAGCATAGGGCGGAATGGTTGACGGGATATGGCCATCCAGATGCTCTGCCCCGGCGAGCATGCGCACCAGCAGATCCGGAACATTCAGGCCGGCCAGCGTCATCAGATAGCCAAAACCCCACATGCGCGGATTGATCTCCAGCAGGTAGGGCGGGGCGTCTGCATCAGGCCGTTTGAGCTCGACGGCGGCCAGGCCGTGCCAGGGACCGGTGGCGCGCAGCACGGCGAGGCCGGCTTCTGTGAGGCTGGCATCGACAACGGTCTCGCCGGCAATGGCGGCGCCGCCGCTGGGGGGATTGGTCTGCAGCTTTCGATGCAGGGTGGAGACCACCAGCTGGCCGCGATTCCAGAGCGTGCCGATCGTGTAAATCGTCTCGGGACCGCCGGGGATGCGCTGTTGCACCAGGCTCGGGCCATGTTCGGCAATGGTTTGTGGCCAGTCGCGCTGGAGCGTTGCCATATCGGCTGGATAACTCACGCCGCGCGCGCCGCGCGAACAGCGCGGTTTGAGCACGCAGGGGAAACCGCCATCCCAGCTGTCCAGGTCTGCGGGTGTGTCTGGCTGCAGGGTGCGCGGCAGCGGCAGACCGGCTTCGGCGATGCGGGTGAGCAGCAGGCCCTTGTCAATTCCGAAACGCAAAACCTCCGGATCGGGCACCGGCACCCGCAAGCCTTCGCGCTCCCATTCGCGGGCCACCGGAGCGAGCACGGCGGCCTCGGCCTCCGAGCCGGGAATGATGATGTCGAGCCGGTGGGTTTTGCAGATTTCGCGCACGGCGGCACGATAGGCATCGGCATCCCTGGCCGCGGGCAGGAGCCGGGCTTCAGCGCCAGGCTCGAACAGCCCGGCGGCGAGGGGGTTGAGATCCGCAGCGACGATCTTCAGTTCGCTGTCGGCCAGTCTGAGCGAGCGGACCGTGCCCAGACCTGGCGGGGCGCCAACCCCTGTGACCAGAACACCGGTAGAGAGCCCATGCAGCATCATGCCGGCCTCCAGGCGTCGAGCGAACGGTCGAGCAGGCGTTCCAGTGCGCCGATTTCAGGTGCGAATCGCGCCTCCAGCATCGCCCGAATCCCGGCATCCATCGGTGGGACCTGCACCGGTGCAGCCCCCGGGGGCGGGTAGACGCCGTCGGCGGTTGAGGCCGATGAGACGCCGCTGACCGGGGCGACCAGTTCGGCATGCAGGGCTTCGAAGCTCTCTGCCGCGCGATGGTCATAAGCGCCTGCAAGCACGGGAAGCTTGGCGGCCGGTATGCCACCGGTGTTGTAGCGCTCTTGCAGCGACACCGGGACATCCGGGTCCAGGTCGAGAAATTCGAATATGCGGCGCATCGTGCCGGGCGCGTCATGGTCGAGATCGTCCTGCAGCAGGACAAGACAATGATCGAACCGATCCATCCAGGGCTGGAGCTTGCCGGCATAGCGGCCGGTGTCGGTATAGAGCCATTGGAAACCCCAATTCGCTGCCTTGCGCCCGGCTTCGATCTCCAGGGTTTTGGCGAAGGAGAGAAATTCGGCATCGCGCCGGACGTTCTGCAGATAGTGAGACCAGGCGCGATCAACCGGATTGCGCAATATCGCAATGACGCGGGTGGCGGGGCCACACAGGGCTCGGGCCTGCGGGGCGGCGATGTCCGCATAGGCGATATAGTCCGGGGAGACATCACCGGCGTGTGTTTCATGGCGGCGCGTGGCGAACAGGGCCTGATAATCAGCTGCCGAGGTCGGGGCGTCGAAATGATAGAAGGCGGGCCAGTAGACCTCGCCCTTCCAGATGTCGGAGAAGAAACGGCCCTCCTTGCGCGTGGGCGAGAGGAAGATATCCGGGTGCTGGCGCAGATAGTGATAGAGCGAGGTCGTGCCGGATTTCGGCGCACCGATCACGAGAAAGTCCGGCCAGCCGGGTGCGGCTGAGGCCTCCGAGCCGGGGTGTCGATATATTGGTGCGTTACCCACCCTGGTCTCCCTCGGTGCGGCCGATTGGCAGCTTCTGTATTGGCTTGGACTGGAAATACTGCGCCTGATTCAGGCCGCCGGACCAGCCGTCACCCTTGAAATGCTTGGATTCAGCTGTGTCGGTGTGGCTGAAACGAGATGTGAAATGCGGGCCGCGACCCGGCTGGCGCCGCGGCCATCGACCGCTGCCTCGCCCGCACGGGAAAAGGCCTGACGCCGGGCCGGTGTTTCCAGCAGGCTGCGAAGGGCCTGTCGCAAATCTTCCGCAAAGCTGCCAGCGGCCGGATCCAGGCTGCGCCCGAGCCCAAATGTCTCGAATTGCCGGGCCCGCTCGCGCTGGTTGGCTGCGATCGGCAGGGCGATGGCCGCGAGACCGGTCGCTGCCGCCTCATGCAATGTGGTCCCGGCGCCGAGAATGCCGATATCGGCCGCGCAGAGCTCGTCCAGCAGACCAGCCTCGGGCAGGACGTCAGCTCCTGGCGTCGCCCGCTTGATGTCGATCCTGACGCCTTCGAGTTCGGGCAGGCCCTTGAGCGCGCCCAGCACGGGGTCCAGCACCGGCGTGTCGCTGCCCCCGAGCGAGATTAGCAGGCGCTGAACTTGCGGCCGGATGGTGCGTGGCGGCCGGCCGGCATAGCCGGGGGCGAGAAGAATGTGTTCGCGGCCCTCGCATAACCCGGTCAGTGCGCCGCCCTGGGCCGGTTCAAATCCCTGGTGGATGACGAGATCGGCCTCGGCGTCGCCATGGTGACTGCCAATCAGGGCCAGCCAGAATCCGGCGCGGCGCAGTTGTGCACAGAGCAGGGCGTCGGTGGTCTGCCAGTCACCAATCAGGCCGGCGACCCCCGCATCGCCGAGGGTTCGCGCCAGGCAATCAGCGACATCACCGTCGGCGGCGAAGGGCCGGACGTCGATGCGGGCGGCCAGGCTGGCGGGCAGGGCAAGCGGCGTGCGGCTGAACCAGACGAGGGTATGCCCGGCATCCAGCAGGGCGTGGGCCAGCGCCGCACACCGCATCATATGGCCGAAGCCGATCCGGCTATCGCCATCGGCTCGGATCGCCAGGCGGGCGGGCATGGCGTTCATTTCCGCTCTTTGACCATCTGCTCCAGATTCGAAGCGACCTGCGGCATGATATTGTTGAAGTCACGGAAGCCGGTGCCGAAAAACGAGCGGGTCCGCGGATACCATCGCATGTGATCGGTGCCGAGCAGGGGCCAGGCGGTAGACCGTGCGTGAATGAACCAGACCTTGCCACCGGACGCGGCCGCCAGATTGCTGGTTGCATTCATCGGCCCGATTACGAGATCGCAGCTCGAGGCGAAGGCGGCGATATCATCGAGGTCCATTTTGAGGTCGATGCCCTTGGGCTGATGGATGTCGACGCCGAACATATCCTTGGCTTGCTGGAGTTCCTTGGCGATTTCACCATATTGCAGATTGATGAAATTGACGCCGTCCACCGCGAAGATCGGTTTCCAGTCCTCGAATTCCGAGAAGAAACGTGACCGTCGCACGGTCATTTTCAATGATTTCCAGAGAATGCCGACTTTCAGCCCATCGCCGATCCCGTCGAGATAGTCACGCCAGACCTGTACGCGCCCGGGATCGGGCGTGAGAAAGGCAGGTCGTTTGGGAAAGCTCTCGAGCGATGGCCGCAGGGCGATCAGTGGGTCGCCCATCGGCGTCCAATAGTCGGCGCCATCATCGAGATGATTGGCGGTGCGCACATCGCGCCCTTCAAGCTTGACCGAAGTATGATGGCCGACCCTGGCCTGGGGCAATGAACGTTGGACGAGTTCTACCAACCTGTATTCACAGGCAATTCTTAATTCACCTTCCGGGCCGATCGCGTCGAGCAAATCCTGGGCTGTGTTGAGAAAGAGCACTTCATCGCCGAGGCCCTGTTCGCCGACGAGGACAACGATCTTGCCCTTGATATCGGCGAGGTCATGGCTCTCCCAGCGCGGGCAGCTCATGGCAAAAATCGTCGCCTGCGAATTATTTGGGTCGAGGCGGCCCTGTTGAGCTTTCCAACCCTCCTCGACACGCCCGCAGGCCAGCAAGAGCAGGGAGCGGCCATGCTCCATCGTCGCCCGGTCCATCGCGTCCTGCGGGCTCCTCAGGGCGAGTTCAAAATGCTCAACCGCTTCGAATGGCTTGCCGAGCAGCTCATACATATTGGCCATATTATTGTGGGCGCGGGCGAAGTCGGGATTCAGCCGCAAGGCTTCGCTGAAGAAGGTCATGGCGCCCGCCGGGTCACCGGATTCGGCAAGGACGGTGCCGAGCGAATTCCACAATTCGACATTCTCCGGGTGCAGGAATATCGCGGATCGCAGAATTTCAATCGCGTCTTCGATCCGCGCCTGATCACGCAGGACGCTGGCCAGATTGGTGATGCCGCTGAGATTGCCGGGATCCAGCTGAAGGCAGAGCCGGTAGAATTTCTCCGCCGCGCCCAGCATATCAAGCTTCCAGGCAACAATGCCCATATTGAGGTAGATTTCAGCGTCCTTCGGGTCGATTTTCCAGGCGCGCTCGTAATATTCGAGTGCCTTCGACAGGCGCCCGACCCGAAACAGGACCAGGCCGACGGCATGATTGGTCAAAGCGACGTCCGGGGCGATGTCGAGGGCGCGGAGGACGTATTTCGCAGCCTCCTGGTGTTCGCCCTCATCGGATAATTTAATACCCCGCGTTACCAGGCTGGCGGCCTTGCGATACTTGTCGCGCTGGGCTTTCGGGACGACGCCGAGGCGAATTTCGGCGCTGAGCCGGCCGCGTGACCCGCGCGCGCCGATCGCATCATTTTTCGCGGACTCGGCTTCGGCGTTAAACTCGTCAATCAGGGCTGCGTCGCTCATACAAAGCCTATCGGGTCTGGTGTGACTGGGAATCCAATCGCAGCTGGACGGGATTCGATTTAAAACTTGCTAACGCGGCCATCGCCAGACTTGCTGCTGGCGGGGTAGTGGCGAAACCTTTTCTTCACCCCGTTTTGCCAACGTGGCGTTTGCTATGGCGCGAATCCGCGCTTCAATGACTGGAGAATTCTCATGGCCCTGAAAATCTCGCTCAAACCCGGCGAGAAGTTCGTGCTGAACGGAGCCGTGGTGGAGAATGGCGACCGCCGTGCCACGCTTCTGTTGCAGAACCGGGCTTCGGTGCTTCGTGAGAAGGACATCATGCAGGCAGACCAGGTCACGACACCGGCCCGCCACATCTATTTTCCGATCATGATGATGTATCTCTCCGATCAGGCCGATGAATTCCAGTACGAGCAGTTCGTGCTCCGGATGAATGAATTCATGGGCGCTGTGACGGCGACGGAAATCCTGTCGAGTTGCGTCACCATCAGCCGCGATGTGATGGCCGGCGAGTATTACAAGGCGTTGATGCGCTGCAAGAAACTGATCGAGTTTGAAGAGGAGCGTCTGAAGTAATGTCCTTTCAAGCCTATCAAAAAGCCTCAACCCGGGTGGAAGACCCGCGTTCGACGGAATATCGGCTATTTGCCCAGGTGACGCGGGCCCTGATGCAGGCGTCGGAGGCTGACCGGGTCGAGATTTCGAGCCGGATTGACGCGCTCGACTGGAATCGCAGGCTCTGGTCCAACCTCGGCGCCGATTGTGCCAGTGCCGAGAACAAACTCCCGGAACAGCTCCGTGCCTCGATCATCTCGCTGTCGCTATTTGTCTCGAAATACACCTCCCAGGTGATGCGCGGGACCGGTGAGTTCGAAGTTTTGATCGACCTGAACCGCACGATCATGCAGGGCCTCGCGCCGCAACCGAATGCGGCGAACAGCGCCGCCTGACCGGCCGCGCATGGCTGATAGCCGTCATTTCCAAGCTTTCCTGAATACCTGAAGGGCCGGCCGCACGTGAATGCGGCCGGCCTTGTGCATTTGCGGCGTGTCTGACCGGCGGTTCTCGGGGCCAGGCCGCGTTCTGCATTCACCAGAATTGCGCGTAGGGGTGCGGCCGCAGGCAGGTTCTGCCGGGTCGGCACAATTGGACTGCACAATCGGGCGAATGTCCGGCTATGGTTCCACGCAAATATAAAATCCGACACGAAAACAACCGCTTGCCTGCGTCTTCGGTGGCATGGGGATTGCGACTGTTCCGACAGGACAAAAAGTCCAAGTCAAGAACGACTTCACCACTTCCAGAATGGAGGAACAATTATGCTTTCAGTGAACACCAACGCCGGAGCCATGGTGGCTCTGCAGAACCTGACGAAGACCAACGCTCAAATGACTGAGGTTCAACAGCGGATCAATACCGGCCTGGATGTGGCGGGTGCGAAGGATGATGGCGGCAAGTTCGCTATCGCCCAGCGTATGCGCGCCCAGGTGGGTGGCTATTCCGTTGTGAAAGACAGTCTGAACCGGTCCCAGTCTGTCGTCGACGTCGCACTTGCGGCGGCCGAGGGCATCTCGGACCTGCTCATTGAGATGAAGGCAAAGGCACTGGCGGCATCTGATGTTTCTCTGGACTCTGCATCGCGGACGGCCCTGAACGAAGACTTCAAGGCCCTGCGCGACCAGATTTCGAAGATGGTCAGTACCGCTGAATTCAATGGCACAAACTTGATCAACAATACCGTGACGTCAATTTCCGCCCTGGCGAATGATGACGGTAGCAGCACGATCTCGATCGTCGATGAAAACCTCTCGCTGGGGGGCGCTGTCGTGACCCTCGGTGCGACGGCTTCCTTCGCGACGGCTGGTACGGCTGATACGCTTGCGGGAACGATCTCGACTTCGCTGAATAATCTGAATCTTGCGTTGGCGCGCCTCGGCACGGCATCGAAATCTTTGGAGATTCACGAAAGCTTTGTGGCCAAGCTTTCCGACGCCCTTGAAGTGGGTATCGGGAATATTGTCGACGCGGATCTGGCAAAAGAGAGCGCGCGCCTGCAGTCGCTGCAAGTCAAGCAGCAGCTGGGGGTTCAGGCACTTTCGATTGCCAATACGGCTCCGCAGACCATTCTGTCTTTCTTCCAGTAGTTTCGTCGATCGGGGCCGCCCTTGGGCGGCCCCGATTTTCTTGGTTCAGCACGCGGGGGGCCATAAGCATGTCCGCAATCTGGCGTTAACCATCTGTAAATCATAAAACTTTGCCGATGGGAAATTTTTGCCGGCCATTCTGCCTGCTGCTGCGGCACTTTTTGCCGAGCCAATGGTTACCGGCGATCGTCCGATTCAGCGAACATTACCAGCGGCGGCTTCTCTCCCCCGATTAACCTGTTTCAGCCAACCGTTTCTGGCCCGTAGTTTGCGAGGATTTCCGTGGATCAGAAGGTCCATCGGGCAAAACGCCCGGCATAAACCAGAACGGAAAGGGCCAAGAAATGGCTACTATCAATACGAATTCCGGCGCCATGGTTGCGCTGCAGCAGCTGAACATGACCAATCGCGACCTGGAACAGGTCCAGAGCCGGATCACCACCGGCCTTGCGGTCAGCTCCGCGAAAGATGATGGCGGCAAGTTCGCTATTGCCCAGAAAATGCGGGCAGACGTTCAGGCTTATGAAGTTGTTGGCGGGTCGCTCGATCTGGCAGCCTCGACGGTCGACGTGGCCCTGGCCGCTGGCGAAGCTGTTTCCGATATCCTGATCGAAATGAAGTCGAAGGCGCTCGCCGCTTCCGACACCAGCCTCGATTCGGCTTCGCGTTCCGCGCTGAACGAAGACTTCAAGGCACTTCGCGACCAGATCGGCAAGATCGTTGGTAATGCCTCGTTCAATGGCACGAACCTGATCAATAACTCGGTGACCTCGATCTCGGCGCTCGCCAATGCTTCGGGCTCGTCCACGATCTCGATCGCTGACGAGAATCTTTCGCTCGGTGGCGGCGTTGTCACGCTGGCAGCAACCGCTTCGATGGATTCTGCCGGTACCGCTGCGACACTCGCTGGCACCATCTCGACGTCTCTGAACAACCTCAACTCTTCCCTGGCTCGCCTGGGTACGGCTTCGAAATCCGTGGGTATCCACAAGGATTTCGTCGGCAAGCTGTCCGACTCCCTGACGCAGGGTATCGGCAATCTGGTCGATGCCGATCTGGCAAAAGAGAGCGCGCGGTTGCAGTCCCTGCAGGTCAAGCAACAGCTTGGCGTTCAGGCTCTGTCGATCGCAAACAGTGCTCCGAGCACGATCCTGGGCTACTTCCGTTAATCCACGGAACCGGATGGCGGGCCCTGGCCCGCCATCCACCTTCCCGGGATCGCTGACGGAGGATGTTTTGGAGGCGCTGACGCCTCTACGTCGGCGAAAAGAAAATGGCTGATACCAATTATACGCGGTCACCTCTGGTGGCTAATCCACTTCTGGATTCACGCGATATGTCCGGCGACCGCCTTCGGCCCGACCCGACCCGCGTCCCGCCTGTCGAAACAAAGCCGTCCATGCCAAAGACTGCAGGCCGTCCTTCAGAGGAACTGGTTGCAGAGCTGGAGCGCTTGTCCCGGGACATGCTGGGAAATTCCAGGCTCAGTATTCAGCGTGAAACGACGTCCGGCGACTTCGTCTATTTGATGATCGACAAGGATACCGGCGAGACCATCCGTCGCTGGCCGCCTGAAACGCACCAGGACCTGGCGGAGTATCTGCGGACCTTCAAGGCCGGCATCGTCAACAAGAGGGCCTGAGTCGCTGGGCAAAACTGACCGCCCTGGCCGTCACGACTCGGCAAATTCCGACTTTTCCTCCCCATCGCGGTGATCGCAAAAACGGGTAAGTCGCTGATATAGAGCTATTTATCGGCTTTTCAGAAATAGGCACGGCAATTGCGCTCGTAATATCAAGGCGTCACGAAAGTGTGGCGCGGTGATTTGCGGGAGAATATCGCATGACCTTGAGTGTCCACACCAATACCGCCGCGATGATTGCGCTGCAGAACCTCAACAAAACCAATGATCAGATGGATGGCGTTCAGAACCGGATCAATACCGGCCTGAAGATCGCCGGAGCCAAGGATAATGCGGCGATCTATGCGGTCGCCCAGGGCATGCGCGCTGATCTCGGTGCGCTCAGTGCCGTCCAGACCGGTCTCAACCGCGCCACGACGATTGGTGATGTTGCGCTGGCCGCCGGTGAGACGATCTCGGATTTGCTGATCCAGATGCGCGAAAAGGCCATGGCGGCGATGGACCCGTCGATCGATTCCTATTCGCGTCAGGCCTATGATTCTGACTTCAAGGCTCTGCTCGACCAGGTCCGGGTGATCATCGAGAATGCTGAATTTGATGGCGCCAATCTTCTTGATGGCTCGGTGACCAATGGTGTTGAATTCCTCGCCGACGCCGATGCGGCCCGCACGGTCACGCTGAAGTCCCAGGATATGAGCATTGGCGGCGCGATCGTGACGATCCCGGCGACGGCCAGCCTGAGCACTGTCACGCTTGCAACTTCGGTCATGGCGACCATCCAGGCCAGTCTCGATAACGTCAATCAATCCCTCGCTGATCTCGGCTCGGACACCAAGAAGCTCGAAGCCCATTCCGGTTTCGTCAGCAAACTGGCCGATGCCCTCACCAAGGGGGTTGGCAATCTGGTCGATGCCGACCTGGCGGTTGAAAGTGCGCAATTGCAGGCCTTGCAGGTCAAGCAACAACTGGGTGTCCAGGCGCTTTCGATTGCCAACTCCCAGCCACAGATCATTCTCAATCTTTTCCAGTAGACCCGTAAGCCTGCCTCACCACGGCCTGTCTTGCTGCGGAACGGCACCCCACGGGGTGCCGTTTTCGTTTCAGCGACTCGCGTCATGATGCGCAGCGCACCGAGGATACATCATGCCCAGACCCTTTCTGCCCTATGGCCGGCAATCCATTGATGACAGCGATATCCAGGCGGTTGCCCAGGTTTTGCGCTCGGACTGGCTGACGACAGGGCCGGCGGTCGATGCCTTCGAGGCGGACTTCGCGGCCTGCACCGGGGCGGCCCATGCGATCGCCTGCTCGAACGGGACGACCGCCCTGCATCTGGCCCTCGCCGGGCTGGATGTTGGCCCGGGCGATGTCTGCATCGTGCCGGCGATTACCTTCATGGCGACGGCGAATGCGGCGATGTATTGCGGTGCCGATGTGGTGTTTGCCGATGTTGATGCCACGACCGGGCTGATGACCCCGGACACGCTGCGGCAGGCGATCACGCGTGTCTCGGGGGCGAGACTGCGCGCCGTTTTGCCGGTCCATCTGGCCGGGCAGTGCGAGGATATGGCCGCCATGCGCGAGATCGCTGATGCGGCCGGCGCCAAACTGGTCGAGGATGCCTGTCATGCACTCGGCACGCGCTGGCGGGACCGGCCGGTCGGGGCCTGCGAGCATTCCGACGCGGCTTGCTTTTCCTTCCATCCCGTCAAGACCATAGCGGCCGGCGAGGGAGGGATGGTGACAACCAGCGACGCGGCTCTGGCAGCCCGGCTGCGGCGTTTGCGCAGTCATGGCATTGAGCGCGATCCGGCACGAATGGAACAGGGCCAGGACGAGCCCTGGTGGCATGAGATGCAGGAGCTGGGCTGGAATTACCGCCTGTGCGATGTCCAGGCGGCTCTGGCGCGTTCGCAATTGCATCGCCTGGATGTTTTCGCGGCCAAACGCAAAGCGCTGGCAGAGACTTATGACGTTTTGCTCACGGGGCATCCGCTCGTGAAACCATTGGTACGGACACCCGAATGTGATCCCTGTCTGCATCTCTATCCGGTGCGGATTGACTTTGCCGGGGCTGGCACGGACCGCGCCAGCATTATGCGGGCCCTGCAGGAACGCGGGATAGGTTCGCAGGTTCACTATATCCCGGTGCCGTCACAGCCTTGGTATCGCAGGCGTTATGGCGATCAGACTCCGCCCGGTGCGGCTGGATATTATGCGCAGACATTGAGCCTGCCGCTGTTCACGGACATGGCGGCAGACGATCCGGCGCGGGTGGTGGCGGCGCTGGACGCGGTGCTGGGCGGCTAGCGGTTCTTCTTGCGGAACAGGACCCAGGTGAGGTCATCAATCCCGGTGGAGCGCTGCCACATGAATCCATCCTCCACGATTTCCAGATCATCGAAACGGTCGAGGAAGAAGCCGCCGAAATCACGCTTGAACAACAGGTCGTTACGTCCGCGATACGGAATGGATTCGGGCTTGGTCGAGAAATATTCGGCGACCAGAATCCAGCGATTTGAAACCCGGTGCATCTCGTCGGCGACGGTGCCGAGATCGTCAGGATGGACGTGAATCAACACGCCCGACGAGAACACCATGTCGATTTCGCCGGCGCCAAAGGGCAGTTTCTGCCCTGTCGCGTTATATAGCCGTTCGTCTGCCACAACCCTGTCGTCCAGCACGCGCTGCCTTGCCTTGGCATTGGGCTCCACTGCGTGCAGTGTCGCGGCGCAGAGCCGGTCGATGGCGCGCAGGTTCAGACCGATATTGCAGCCGACCTCCAGAATGCTCTCCGGCTCGGCGCCAAACGTTGTTTTGAGCATCTCCGCCCACATCCGGGTGCGCATTCGCAGCACCTCGGTCAGACTCTCATTGCGATCGATATATTTGTCGCCGAATTCGCCGCGCCAGGCATCGAGCTGGGTTGTGTCGGTCATGCACTCTCTCCATCGCTGCGCCAGTCGATCATCTCCATCGCCAGCGGATCACCACGTTTCAGGGCGCGCGTCGCACGCCGGTCGATTATCGCATCCCAGTGCTTCGGGGCGAGGCCCAGGCCGGGCCGGATCGAGCGGACATTGTCCGCCGTGAAAGCCTCGCCGGCGGCGATGTCGCGCACGACATAGAGCGAGCGGCGGAAATTCATGGAACCGCGTTCACAGCCGGCCAGCTCGTATCGGACCGAGCCCAGTGCGGCGAAGGCGTTATGGCAATCCTCGACCAGGCGTGTGAGTTCATCCGGCTCCAGCGAGAAGGAACCGTCCGGGCCGCCATCGGCCCGCGAGAGCGTGAAGTGTTTCTCGATCACGCGCGCTCCGAGCGCGACAGCGGCGACGGCGCAGGCGGTGCCCGGCGTATGATCGCTCAGCCCGGCGACGGCGTGGAAGGCTTCGGCCAGGTGCGGCACGGTGCGCAGATCGGATTGGTCAATCGGTGCCGGATAGGCAGACAGGCAATGCAGGACGGCCAGCCCGCCAACGCCGTTTTCGCGGGCGGTGCGGACGGCGTCATGGATCTCGGCCAGATTGGCCATGCCGGTTGACATGATCATCGGTTTTCCGGTGCGCGCGACGCGGGCGATCAGCGGCAGATCGGTGATCTCGAAGGAGGCAATCTTGTAGGCCGGCGCGTCGAGCGATTCCAGCAGGTCGACGGCGGTGTGGTCGAAGGGCGTCGAGAACAGCGGCACGCCCAGTTTGCGGGCACGGGCGAAGAGTTCGCCATGCCATTCAAACGGCGTGTGGGCCTCGGAGTAGAGATCGTGCAGCGAGCGCCCGTGCCATAATCCCCCCTCGATCACGAAGCCCGGGCCGTCATGATCAATCGTGATGGTATCGGCGGTATAGGTCTGGATCTTGATCGCATCGGCACCGCAGGCCGCCGCCGCCTCGATTGACGCGATGGCGCGGTCGATATGGCCAAGATGATTGGCCGAGATCTCGGCGATCACCAGCGGTGGGTGATCAGGGCCGACCGGGCGCCCGGCGAAGTCGAATGTGGTGTCAGGGGCGGTGGGCATAATCGTCCTCAGGCAGTGGTGTCCGGCCAAAAATATGTCGCGTGGCGCATGGGGCGAATCACCCTTGGAGACAGGCTTCGAGCCTCGGTCAGGCAGGTTAATTTGTCGTTCGACCCTGACCGTCGGCGCTGCCGGCTTCGCCGGGACCGGATGCGTCGGAAAGCAGGCGCATCGCGGTGCGGGCGCGGGTATCCCAGCCTTCGGGCAACAGGGCAAACAGCGTCGTCTTGTCGGCGGCGCGGTGCATCGGCAGGCAGGTCGTCTGGATCCGGGGCTGCAAGCGTCCGCTGGCGATCGCGTCCCAATGGCGGGCGAAAACATCCTCGATTTCCTGGCGCAGCCGCACATAGCTGGACTTCAGGGTTTCAATGTCCGGATCGAGCTCGACCTCGCGCTGGACCAGGATCGGTCCGGTATCCATCCCGCCATCGATCAGATGCAGGGTCACGCCTTTGGGGGTGTTGTCGACCCAGGACCAGAAATTTGGATCGGCGCCGCGATTGTAGGGCAGAAGCGAGATGTGCAGATTCACAATCCGGTCCGCATACTGCTCCAGCACCGGTGCAGTGATCAGGCGGCGATAGCCATAGCTGATGATCCAGTCGGGGCGGATGGCCGCAAAATCGGCCTCGCTCAGCAGGTCTGATCGCGTGGTGACACGGTCCCCCCGGGCCGTGACCGGAGCGATCAGGGCCTCGGGATAGGGGGAAAGAATCAGGACGTGCATGGCGCGGAGTCTGGGTGTGCGAGTTTAACCAAGTCTTGCCGGTCAGCCATTCGCGCGGGACGGATGCTGCGAGATCCGCGCCAGCAAGGCACGGGCGATCCGCTCCGCGCCGCGCCCGTCGCACAAGCGCGCGGCCCGGGCCGACATGTCTGCCAATTGGCGCGGTGACACCTGGCGCAGCAGACCGGGCAGGGTGTCGGCCAGCGCTGCGGGCGTCTCGATCGTCAGGGCTGCACCGGCTGCGGCCATGGCCCGGGCCGCCGGCCGCTGGTTTTCCGCCAGCACGACGACAATGCTTGGAACGCCGAGAACGCAGCGCTCCAGGGCGCTGCCGCCGCCGGCACCGATCGCCAGATCGGCGGCCATGACGCAATCGGCCATGCGGTCGACATCAACCAGGATATTGAGGTTCGGGTCGTTCTCTGCGGCGTGCCGCAAGCCGGGCAGGCTTGGCGCGAGCGGGCCGAGGATAACATCGATTGTGATCCCGGGCAGGCTGGCGCGGGCCAGGGAGACGATTTTCGCGCTGATGCCGCCGACATCCGTCATTCCCATCGAGACCATCAGGCGCGACAGGCCGGGGCTGGCCTGCCGCCGGGCCAGCGAGGCAATTCGCAAACGGGCAAAATCGGGCCGCAGCGGCGCCATGTCCGCTCCGAGCAGTAGCGTGGTACCTGGCGGGACCCTGTCGGCATAGTCCGATGGCTGACGGTCAAAACCCTGATCGCCCAGCAGATCGCAGTCATGGGGCCGGTCGGGCAGGTCTTCCAGCACGGCGATGACCGGTGCGATGAGCCGCATCCGGCTCTCATCGGCCTGTGTGGAGGCGTAAAGATCGACCAGTATCGCATCGGCCCGGCCATTCCAGGCCGGCGGGAGATCGAAATCGGCGGCTGATCGTGCCGTCATCACCGCAAAGCCGGATCGCGACAGGGCCGGGACAAGATCGCCGGAGCCGGGCGCACAGGCAAAGGCGATACTGGCACCATGGGTCTTGAGCGAAGCGGCCAGCGCCAGGCATCGCATGATATGGCCGCCGCCGAGCTCTGGCCCGGCATCGGCCCGGATCAGGATACGTGCAGGCAGGGCTGCGGCAGACATCAGGCGGCGTTCGCTTCGCCTATCAGTTCGCGCAGCGATGGGCCGTCGAGTTGTTCGGCATTATTGTCGGAGGAGTAGGACCAGTCATCGGGGACCCGATGGGCCCCCTTGCCGAGATAGCGCGCCATGAGTTCGCCGGCATAGGCTGGCAGGATGGCAAAGCGGTCGCTGAGCTCAACGGTTGAACGGGCATCATCGGACGGCACCATAATTTCGTGCAGTTTTTCGCCGGGCCGGATGCCGATCACCTTGTGCGGCAGGTCTGGCGCGATGGTATGGGCGAGGTCGACCATGCTCATCGATGGAATTTTCGGCACGAAAATCTCGCCGCCGCGGGCCATGGCCAGGGTGGAGAGGACGAAATTCACGCCCTGCTCGATGGTGATCCAGAAACGGGTCATGCGCGGGTCGGTGATGGGGAGGTGGTCAGTGCCCTCATCGATCAGCTTGCGGAAGAAGGGGATGACCGAACCCCGCGAGCCCACGACATTGCCATAACGCACAACCGAGAAGACGGGGCCGTCGGCGCCGCCCATATGCTGGCCTGCGGTGAAAATCTTGTCGGCAGCCAGTTTCGAGGCGCCGTAGAGATTGATCGGGTTGGCCGCCTTGTCGGTCGAAAGGGCGCAAACATGCTTCACGCCACACTTGATGGTCGCGCGGACAACATTCTCGGCACCCATGACATTGGTCTTGATGCATTCGAACGGATTGTATTCAGCGATCGGGACATGTTTCAGGGCCGCGGCATGGATGACGATATCGACCCCGCGCATCGCCTGTTCCAGGCGCGATTCATCGCGTACATCGCCGATGAAATAGCGCAGGAAGGGATAGTCGTTCGGTGAGAATTGCTGAGCCATTTCATATTGCTTCAGCTCGTCGCGCGAAAAGATGATCAATTTGCGCGGCTTGTAGTCGCGGCAAATCGTTTCAACGAAACGCTTGCCGAACGAGCCGGTCCCGCCGGTGATCAGGACGGATTTGCCGTTCAGATCGATTCGGGGCTCCCGAAAAGTGCGGCTCATCACCATCTGTTCCAGCGCATCTGCTTCGATCGGGGTCTTGGACATATTGGGTCTCGTGATTCGCCTGTCGGACTCGACGCTGGCGTGCAGCGGTTAACGAGGCGTTAGGAGAGTGCCGCAGAGACTGATACGACACTGTTTCATCAGACTACTCTTCAAGGCTGGTCATGACCCTCGCCATCATCGTTCAAGCGCGTCTCGGCTCATCGCGATTGCCGGGCAAAATTCTCAACCCGCTCGGCTCGAAGACCGCGCTGGCACGGGTGCTCGACCGCTGCGCCCGCATAGGCGGAGCCGATCATGTCATCGCTGCAATCCCTGATACCGAGGCCGATAATGTGGTCGCGGATGCGGCCCGCGCGGCGGGCTATGCCGTCAGTCGCGGTTCGGAGAGCGACGTCTTGTCGCGCTATGCCAAAGCGGCGCGCGACTGCGGTGCCGAATATATTATGCGGGTCACCAGCGATTGCCCCTTCATCGATCCGCAGATCTGCGAACGTGTGATCGCGCTGTTGCACGACACCCATGCCGACTATGCCAGCAATACAATGCCGGCCCTGTTTCCGCACGGGCTCGATTGTGAGGTTTTCCCGGCCGTACTGCTCTATCGCGCCGACCGCCTGGCCCGTGAACCGGGCGACCGCGAGCATGTCACGCCGTGGCTGCGCCAGAACCCGCACCTCCACCACGCCTGCCTGGCCGGGCCCGGTCAGGGGCTGGAGCGGCTGCGCTGGACGCTCGACTACCCCGAAGACCTGGAATTCTTCCAGGCCGTTTACGACGAACTCGGAGAGGCCGCGGCGACGGCGTCGGCGGCCCAGCTGGCTGCCCTGTGCCTGCGCCGTCCCGACCTCGTGGCGATCAATGCCGGCCGGCTCGATCCGGGCCGGCTCGCCAACCCGCAGCTGGCCGAGATCACCAGCGCCCCGTTCGCCCTGCGTGAAGCCGCTTAAGACGCGCTTTTGAGCCTTGCCGGCAAGACTTTGTTCGCACTCTGCGCCTAGTCTCGCACACTGGATCAGAAGGGTTTCGAGTCGTGGCCGTTTACGGGTTGGATTTATCGGTATTGAGCGGCTGGTACCAGGCCAAGCTCAGCGCGTCGCAAGTATCCAGCGCCGCGCCCCAGGCCCGTACCGCGAATGAAACGGCCGCCGCCGGTGTGACGCCGCCCTGGGATGTGTCCAGCGAGACCGCGTCGATCGAGGACTTGCGCCGGGGCGTCCTGGCCAGCGGTGAATTCTTCGACTCCAAGAAGAGCGCCTTCTCCGATCTCAACGCTCCGGATGACTACAAGGCGCTGTTTGATCTCTATGTCGGACTGAAGACCCTGTCCTCTCTGGCCGAAAAGGCGATGGACAAGACGGTCTCGGAGACCGATCGCAAATTCATCAATACGCGATTTTCTGAAGGTCTGGCCCAGCTCGACAGCTTCTATGATTCCATGAATCTCGACGGGCTAACCCTGCTCAAGGGCGAGCAGCTGTCCACCGCCGACAGTTCGGTCGCGATCAGCCGCGGCGAGTCCGTCTATGTCACCGGCACGGTGCATACCGGTGCCTATGACGCCGAAGTGGCGAGCCTGACCGGCGATGTAGAGTTCACGGTCTCGGTGAAGAAGAATGGCGTGACCCAGGATATCGCCATCAATCTGGCCGATATGGGCGCGACGACGCGCTCGCTCGACAATGTCTCGGCCCATATCAATACGGCGCTCGAGGGCGCTGGCGTGATGACACGTTTTTCCCGCGTCAAACTGGGCACGCCGGACGAGAATAATATCATCCCCGGCAATGATTACGGCTTCAAGGTCTCGGGTATCTCGACCGAGGTTGTCAGCTTCAGCGCGGCCTCTGCAAGCCCGGCCATCTACCTCGCCGGCACGTCGGGGCTAAACGAGAATGCAGCCGGCCAGGTGGTCAAGCTGACCGATCTGGGTGCCGCGGCACCGACGACGGCTTTTTCCACCCGGCTTGAAGCTGCGCCAGACACCAGTGAAGTGGCTGTGGTCGGTAGCGAGGATGATGAGACCCGCATCAAGGAAGAGGTCAATCCGCTCGAGATCAAGTCGAGTGCCACGGCCGCCGATGGCAGTGTTTTTGTGGTTGGTACGACGTCGGCCGCGCTGGGCGGTGCCGATATCAAGGGCGAGCACGACATGGTGCTGGCCAAGTATGATTCCACCGGCAAGATGGTGTGGAGCCGCGTGCTCGGCGCTGCGGCCGAAGCCGGCGCCACAAGCGTCGCCGTTGATGATAGCGGCAATGTCGTTGTCGCCGGCATTGTCGAGGGCGGGCTGGGCAGCACGACCGATATCGGTGGCAAGGACAGCTTCGTTGCCAAATACAATGCCAATGGTGTCGAGCAATGGCTGTCGCGCTTTGGCGGCAGCGGTGACGACCAGCCCAATGCCGTGACCATTGCCAGCGATGGCACGGTCTATGTCGCCGGCAAGGCCGCCAGTGCCTTTGGCGGTGCCAATCATCTGGGCGGTGCCAGCGATGGCTATCTGCGGGCGATCAGTTCCAGCGGTACGACGCTTTCGACGACCCGTATTGGCGGCGTTGGTGATGAATCGGTGTCCGCGATCACCATGGCGTCGGACGGCAATCTGATCGTCGCCAGCCAGGAAGACGGCGTCGGTGTGATCCGCAAATTCGACACGGCCGATCTGGCCGCCGGCCCGCTCTGGACCCAATCCCTGGGCGATATGGGCGCGGGCCGAATTGGTGATATCGTGGTGGATGGCAGCAATATCTATATTGCCGGTTCGGCTGGCGGCAGTTTCGCCCCGAGCGCGCCGGTCACGGCCCATTCCGGCGGCGAGCGTGATGCCGTCCTGATCAAGCTGACCGATGGGGTCTCGGCGACGGTCGATTACACAACCTTCCTCGGCTCGGACAAGGATGAAACGGCCAATGCCATCACCCTGGATGGCTCCAAGATCTATCTCGCCGGCAAGACCACCGGTGCCTTGCCTGGCCAGTCGCTGATCGGTGATCGCGATGCCTTTGCTGCCAGTTTCAATGCCGCCGATGGTGCCTTTGACTGGGCGGTCCAGCTCAGCGGCCGCAATGGCATCAGCGAGGCCACCGGTGTTTCCGTTGTCGCCGGCGGTGATTCCGTGCTCGACGCGATGGGCCTGCCGGCCGGGACACTGACCTATGCCGACAGCCTTGTCGTGACCGACCGTACAGCTGCGCGTGAGGGCGATCATTTCTACGTGTCGGTCAATGGCGGACGCCGCCAGAAAATCACCATTGATGCGGACGATACGATGCGTTCGCTCACCTTCAAGATCAATGGCGCCCTGATCCTCGACGGCACCGCCGATGTCCGGCGTGCGACCAATGGCGATGCCCTGCGCATTTCGCCGAAGGACGGCTCGACCATCGAGCTGTTCGCCGGCAGTGAGGGCAGCGACTTGCTCAAGGCGCTCGGCATGGCGCCCGGCGCGATCGTCAAGAAGGCCTCCGCGCTCGACAAGGATGGTTCGGCCGATGCGCCGCCCTTGTTTGCGATGGACCTGCCGACGCTGATGAGCCTGTCCGACAAGGACACGTCGAAGACCGCCTTTGACGCGATCAGCAATGCGATGACGATCGTCCAGCGCGCCTATCGCGAACTGACGACGCCGGCAGCGTTGAAGAATCTGCTGAACGAAGGCCCGGGCAAGACCGGCGGTACTGTGCCGGCCTATCTGACCAAGCAATTGGCCAACTACACCGCCGGACTGGAACGGCTGGGCGGTTCAACGAGCGGCGGGTATTACTAGGCCAGGCCAGCCGCTAGGCTTGCGCTTCCCCGATAAAGAAAGACGTGGTGGTTCAGGCCGTCTGGTTCAGGGCGATGGAGAGGCCGCGCGACTGTTGCGGTCGCTGGGCGGCGCCGGGGCCATAGCCATGGCCGGTGCTGCGCTGGCGTTCGGCTTCCTCGGCGATGGCGCGGACAACGCCCTCGGTGATCACCTTCATGGCCGTCACGGCGCGGGCATTTTCGGCCAGGGCGGCGTGGAAGCTGACGGTTGCCTCGCGCAAGGTGTTCTTGAGCGGCGCCGGTGCGCCGGCGAAGCGGGTCGGTTCGCTGCGGGCCCGGGCGACCTCGCTGCGATAGATATTGGCGAGCTTGCTCTTTTCATCCTGCAGCGTGACCGCGTCCTGTGGCCGGCGGCGCTGAAACATCCGGGTTTCGCCGCGGACAAGCTCGGTCAGGCGGATCGTCAGGCGCAATAGCGCCTCGGCGCGTTCGGTACCGTTTCTCGCGGCTAGTTCGGTCACTGGCTCTCTCCACCCTGGCTGTCAGCGGCTTCCTGGTAGCGCAGGATCTCCGAGGTCAGGCGATCCGACAGACCCAGTCCGCCAGCCTGCGACATCACCTTGGCGTATTCCTCGTTGAGCATGCCGCGGAAGGCGTTCTCGCCAGGACCGCCGCCAAAGGGATTATCCTCGCCGACCTGGGCAAACATGGCTTCCATCATCTGCGCCAGGAAAACGGATTCGAAATCCTCGGCCGCAGCGCGGGCGGCATCCGCCGTCGTGCCGCTGGTCTGGGCGGTGATATTGCCCGAACGCGAGGCGCCGAGCGCCTGGTTGAGCTGAAAGTCGAGCAGGCTTTCCATTACAGCACCTCGATCTCTGCCTGCAGCGCACCGGCTGCCTTGATGGATTGCAGGATGGTGATCATGTCGCGCGGCGTGACGCCCAGCGCATTGAGCCCGTCGACCAGCTCGCTCAGCGAGACGCCGCCATCGAGGACGCCCAGCTGGGTATTGTCCTCGGAGACCGACACATCCGTGCGTGGCAGGACGACTGTCTCCCCGCCGGAGAAGGGCGCGGGCTGGCTGGCGACCGGGCTTTCGCGGACCGTGATGGTCAGATTGCCCTGGGCGATCGCCACGGTGGAGACGCGGACATTCTCGCCCATCACGATGGTGCCGGTGTTTTCGTCAATGATGATGCGGGCCGGCTGGTCAGCCTGGACGCGCAATTGCTCGATCTCGGAGAGCAGGTCGATCATGTCGCCATTATAGGAGGCGAGGCGGGTCAGCTCGACGGTCGCCGGATTGGTCGCACGCGCGGCGCTGGCGCCCATGAAGGCATTGATGACATCGGCCATACGGCGCGCGGTGGTGAAATCGGGATTGCGCAGGGACAGGCGCAGGGAGGAGCGATTGGCAATCTCCTGCCAGGGATCCATCCCGGTCCCGTCAAACGGGTTCTCGACCAGGGCGCCATTGGCGATGCGGCCGCTGGTGGGAACTCCGCGTGTCACCGAAGCGCCGTCGCCGCCAGCGGAAAAGCCGCCAATGGTCAGCGTTCCCTGGCTGACGGCCCAGGCGCGGCCATGGCTGTCAAACAGCGGCGTGCCGATCAATGTCCCGCCCTGCAGACTGCCCGCATCGCCGATCGCGGAGACGGTGACATCAATGCGCGAGCCCTGCGAGGAGAAGGCGGGGAGTGTGGCGGTGACCATCACGGCGGCAATATTGCGCGTGTTCAGATTGGCGTCGCGCGTATTGACGTTGAAATGCTCCAGCATCGCGTTGAGTGATTGATTGGTGAAGCTGGAATTGCGCAGCGAGTCGCCCGTGCCATCGAGACCGACAACCAGGCCATAACCGACCAGATGGTTATCGCGCACATCCTCGACATCAACCATGTCCTTGATTCGCGATGAGGCGAGCGCAGGGGCCGATACAAGCAGGGCAGTCAGGATAGTCATGAGCAGACGCATTTTGCGGTCTCCGGAAAGATTCTCCAGAAGCATTGCGAATGCTGTGCCAGTGCCAGGACGGGCGGATATAAAAATATGCCACTAAAAACAAACCCTTGTGAGATCGTGGCTGATGTGGCCGGGCGGTAAAACTCGCCGGTGGCGGCAATCGCCGGGCAAGATCTGCCGGGCGGGGTGGCCGGATTAAGCCTCTGTTAACGGCGGCAGCGCATCCCTGAAGGTCATCGAACAGGAAGCGATTCTCGTCATGAAAGTCACAGGTCCCCGCTCAGCGAGCTCAGTTTCGACCGGCAAGCGCGCCTCCGGCTCGCGTGCGGGCGGCGACAGTTTTACGCTTGAACAGGCCACGCAATCTTCTGCGGCGATGGCGAGTGCACCGATGACCGGCGTGAGCTCGGTTGATGCCATTCTGGCGCTGCAATCGGTGGGCGACTTCAATGAAGCGCGCCAGCAGGCGACCGGTCGGGCGATGGAATTGCTCGATGTGCTCGATGAGCTCAAACTGGCCTTGCTTGAAGGCGGTTTGCCGAAAACCAAGTTGGTCGCGTTGATGAATCTGCTGCAGACCCGGCGCGATGATACCAATGATGCCGGGCTGGAAGCCGCCCTGGACGAAGTCGAGATCCGGGCCGCTGTCGAGCTTGCGAAATTCGGCTGACCCAGCAACCGGCTATCCGGCTGCATGTCCTCCATTTCCCTGTTTGGTCAGATTTTTGCTAGGTGAGCCCTGTCGCCGAGCAGCGCCGCCGCGTTGACTCGGCGTGCACCGTGCATATGCTCCGCCCGCTTTCTGGGGGGAGAGCCTGTAGGCGACAGTTGTTGAGTAGAAGGCGATGATGGAATCTGAACCGATCGAACTCCCCGCGGGCTACAGGCCCAGCGATGATGAGCCGTTCATGAGTGAGCGGCAAAAGGAGTATTTCCGTCTCAAACTGATCGCCTGGAAGGAAGATATCCTGCGGGAGAGCAAATCAACGCTGTCCAATTTGCAGGCTGACCAGGGGGCTTTGCCGGATATTGCCGACCGTGCCTCGACCGAGACAGATCGCTCGCTTGAACTGCGTGCCCGCGACCGCCAGCGCAAGCTGATCTCCAAGATCGACAGTGCCTTGCGCCGGATCGAGGACGACGCTTACGGCTATTGCGAAGATACCGGCGAGCCGATCAGCCTGGCCCGGCTCGATGCCCGTCCGGTCGCGACGCTCTCCCTCGAGGCGCAGGAGCGTCACGAGCGCAAGGAACGTGTTCACCGCGACGACTAGCTGCGCCGACCAGGTGCGGCTGAGCACCCAGGTTTATCCAAAAAAAAGGGCCGCCACGATTGCTCGTGACGGCCCAGAAAAGCCCGATGGTGGCGGGGTTTCTGTCCGGCCTGCCTGTCGCGACTTCAATGCGCACGAGGTTGGCCGGAAGTATGGTCTGCTGATGCGGCCTAGAAGGGCATCAGGATATTGTAGAGTTCCTGGCCATAGCTGGGACGCTGGACTTCGGAGATATGGCCGCGTCCACCGTAGGAGATTCTGGCCTCGGCAATCTGGGTATGGCTGATCGTGTTGTCGGAGCCGATGTCCTGGGGCCGGGCGATGCCGCTGATCAGGAGCTCGCGCACCTCGTTATTGACCCGGACTTCCTGACGGCCTGCGAGCACCAGATTACCGTTCGGCAGGACCTGGGTGACGATGGCGGCGACCGTCAACGAGATCGACTCGCCGCGATTGACCGTGCCCGTACCGGAGGTCGATGAGGCCGAGCCCAGGCTGGTCAGCGCGCTTGGATCAATCGAGTCATTGAAGAATTGCGTCAGATCGAGTCCGAAGAATTGCGTCATGTCGGAATCTTCCGCCGCGGTGCGCGAACGGCTGGTCGTATTGTTGATCTGGGCGCTGTCGGAAATGTCGATATTGACCGTTAGGATATCGCCAATCCGTGCTGCACGGGGATCGCCGAAGAAGGTCGGTGAATTGGCGTTCCAGAGCGAATTGGTCTGGGTGGCCGGCAGGCGCCGCGGCATGTCGGGCATCGGGATTTGCGACGGGCCGGTGCCGGCCAGAACAGCCGGGTTCTCGATCGGACGCATCGGCGGGGTCTGTCCAACCTGTGACAGGCGGGTGGTGGCACCACAGGCCTGGAGGGCGAGCGCGGCGATGATAATGACGGTTATCTTGCGGATCATGATGGTCTCCAGGGCCTAGAAACTGGCGGCAGGGCTGGCGAAGACGCGGGCGCGACCGGGGCCGTCCACCATGGCTTCAACAGTGCGGTTGGATTGCAGATTGACGAAGCGGATCAGCTCGCCATCGGCGGCATTCTCCATGGCGCGCGCACGCACGCTCAACTGGATGCCGCGGGCTTCGAACATCAAGGTGACCAGATCGCCGCGATTGACCAGAATGGCCTCCTGCACGTCATAGCCGCGCAAGGGTTCGCCGGCGCGCAGGGCGCGGCGGGCCTGATGACCGATGATGGCGCCCGGATCGAGCACCGAATCCGGACGGACGCGATCGCTGCGCAGCGAGACCCAGCGAATATCGTCATCGCCGATCACCTCGCCGGCCGCGACGGGCTGGACGAGGACGGGAATATCGATCGTCTGATAGGCCCGGCCGGTCACGCGGACGCTGGCAGCGCCGTCAAATGGCGCGATGTCGGCGCTGAGCATGCCGGTGCGTGGGTCGAAATTGAGCGCACTGATCTGCGGTCCGCCAATCGTATCGATGGGCGCGTGCAGGGCGAGATTGGTATTGGCGAGCTGAACTTCGTGCTGGCCGCCTTCGCGGGCAAATAATTCGCCTTCCAGCATGCCGGTCAGTTCGCGGGCATCGACGACGCGGCTGGCGCGGGTGATGGTCAGGCGCAGCAGGCCGGACGCATTGGCCCAGTCGAGCTCGTGATCGGCTGCGATCTGACGCACATAATTGACGTCGAGCGCTGTGCGGGCGCCCGGAGCCGGTGAGCGGGCCAGCACGGTGGCGGCCTGGGGGCCGCCGACTTCGAACAGGTCGCCGAGGGTGATTTGTGGCCCTTCGACAACCAGCGTTTCGCGCAGGAAGACGGGCTCTGATGCGAGGGCCGGTGCCGTGGTGAGGCAGGCGAGGGCAAGCAAGCTGGCGCGGATCATCTAGCGGTCCTCCTAGCGAAGGTTCGAGGTAGCGGACATCATTTCGTCGGACGCGGTAATGACGCGGGCATTCATTTCATAGGCGCGCTGGGCCTGGATCAGCGAGGTGATCTCGGTCACCGCATTGACGTTGGAGGCCTCGACAAAACCCTGCATGACATAGCCATAACCCGGCGAGCTTGGCGTGCCGGTTGCGGCGGCGCCGGAGGCGGCGGATTCGAGGAAGAGATTGTTACCGATCGCTTCCAGGCCGGCATCATTATTGAAGGTTGAAAGCTCGAGCTGGCCGACGGTCTGAGGCTCGGTCTGGCCATCGATCATGGCCTGGACCTGGCCCTGTTCATTGATCGCCACGCTGCGGGCACCCGCGGGAATGACGATGCCCGGCGCGACGGTATAGCCATCGGCGGTGACAATCTCGCCTTCCGGGCTGACAGCGAAACTGCCCGCCCGGGTATAGGCGTCATTGCCATTGGGCATGGAGATGCGGAAATAGCCATCGCCATTGATCGCCAGATCGAACGGATTGCCGGTATTGGCCAGCGATCCCTGTTCCGTGATGCGATAGATCGAGGCGGTCTGCACACCCAACCCGACCTGGATACCGGTCGGGACAATGGTGCCGGCGTCCGAGGAGCTGACGCCCATCTGCTGGACATTCTGGTAGAGCAGGTCCTGGAATTCGGCGCGCTGCCGCTTGAACCCGGTTGTGTTCATATTGGCCAGGTTGTTCGAGATGACCTCGACATTGAGCTGTTGGGCTTGCATGCCCGTTGCGGCAGTCATGAGAGAGCGCATATCGGTCCTCTTTCCCTTTAAACCTTGCCGAGGCGCTCAATGGCGCGACGGTTGATGTCTTCGGCTTGTTCGACAAATTTCGACACAGACTGATAGCTGCGCATGATGGTCATCATGTCGGTCATCTCGACCACGGGCTGGACGTTGGACGCCTCGACAAAGCCCTGGCGCATGACCGGCGAGAGCATGGATTGCGGGTCATTGCGGCCATCGGGATTGTCAGTCTGGACGTAGCGGCCATTACCCTGTTTGGAGAGGCCCGAGAGATTGGTGATCTCGAACACGCCGATCGTACCGACCGGGACACCGTCCTGGGTGATGGTGCCGTCCTGCGAAATGCTGGTCGATTGCGCCGACGGGTTGAGCATAATCGGGCCGCGCGTTGCCGCATCGAGCACCGGTGCTCCGTCATGGGCGGTGAGCTGGCCGGCATTGTCGAGATGGAAGCGGCCATCGCGGGTGAATTGCTCGGCGCCATTGACGCTGACGGCGAAGAAGCCGTCGCCCTCGATCGCGACGTCGAGATTGCGGCCGGTCATTTCCAGCGCACCCTGGCGGAAGTCGCGGCCCATGCCCCAGACATCGGCAAATTGAAGGTCGGTCGGTCCGTCAGCCTGGGAGGCGGTCGGGGCGGCGTGATTCTCGATCAGGAGTGATTCGACCTTGAAGCCCGCCGTATTGGCGTTGGCGATGTTATTCGCCACCACATCCATCGCCTGGCGCAGGGCCATTTGGCGCGACAGGCCGATCATCAGAGTATTATCCATGGGCATATTCCATTCTGGATGCCGGTGTTCGCCACGGTCTGCGGCGTTGCCACAAACCATTGCATCCGGCGTGCCAAGGTTAATATCGCGCAAAATCAATTAGTTGATGTGGTGAGAGGGTTGGGGGCACCCTGCGGCGGGGGCAATCCTGTCCGGGCAAGTGGGCAGGAATTGCCGGTTCCGGCCGAAAGGCTACGGAGTGTTAACCGCGCTGGCCGTTAATCATGCAAAGCGATTCCCTTGCAGGAGACCGGCATGGCCGACGATCCGGAAGAAAACGAAGACGAAGACGGCGGCGAAGCCAAGGCCAAGCCGAAAATGGGCATGCTCAAGCTCGGCCTGTTTATCGGCTTGCCGGCGATTATCCTTCTACTGGCCGGTGTGGCCGGTTTCATGATGTTTGCCGGCGGTAGTGATGAGCCTGTGATGGAAGCCGTGCTGGACGAGCATGGCGATCCTGTGCTCGACGATCATGGCCAGCCGGTCATGGCGGCTGCGGGCGGGCATGCCGAAGCGGAAGAAGAGCATGAGGCGCAGGCCTATTATTTCCCGCTGCGCGATGCCGACGGTGCCGAGGATCCGATCATCACCAATATCCGCTCGGTCGATGGCCGTCCGGTCACGGTGATGCTGAAGATCACACTGGAATCGTCCAATCCGGAGTTTGGCCAGGTCATTGATGCCCACATCGATCCGATCATGGACCAGTTCATCATGTTCCTGCGCGAGCTGCGTGAGGACGATCTCTACGGCTCGGCGGGCATGCACCGTGTGCGTCTGGAATTATTGCGGCGGGTGAATCTGGCTATTGAACCGGAATATGCCGATGCCGTGCTGATTCAAGAATTCATGATTGTCGATTAGGACCCAATTGCATGTCTGACGATATGGACCAAGATGCGCTCGCTGCCGAATGGGAAGCGATGGCCGAGGATGGCGATGATCTCGATCTCGCCTCCGAATGGGAAGCCATGGTGGGCGGCGATGATGATTCGTCCGAAATGGCCCAGTCCGGCGGTGCGGCCGAGCGTATTCTCAATCAGGACGAGATCGACAGCCTGCTCGGGTTTTCGCTCTCTGATGATGATGCGGCTGACAAGTCGGGCATTCGCGCGATTATCAATTCGGCGTTGGTCTCCTATGAGCGTTTGCCGATGCTCGAGATCGTGTTCGACCGGCTGGTCCGTCTGATGACGACGAGCCTGCGCAATTTCACATCGGACAATGTCGAGGTCAGCCTCGACAATATTTCCTCGATCCGGTTCGGCGATTATCTCAACTCGATCCCGCTGCCGGCCATCCTGGCGGTGTTCCGCGCCAAGCAGCTCGATAATTACGGTCTGCTGACCGTCGATTCCAACCTGATCTACTCCATCGTCGACGTGTTGCTCGGTGGGCGGCGCGGCACCTCTGCCATGCGCATTGAGGGCCGCCCCTACACCACGATCGAGCGCATGCTCGTCCAGCGCATGATCGAGGTCGTGCTCGGCGATGCCAAACAGGCATTCCAGCCCCTGACCGAGGTTGATTTCGATCTCGAGCGCGTCGAGACCAATCCGCGCTTTGCCGCCATCGCCCGGCCGGCCAATGCGGCGATCCTGGTCAAGCTGCGCATCGACATGGAAGACCGCGGCGGCCGCATCGAGCTGCTGCTGCCCTATGCGACGCTCGAGCCGATCCGCAAAATGCTGCTGCAGCAATTCATGGGTGAGAAATTCGGTCGCGACAATATCTGGGAAGGCCATCTGGCCACCGAGCTGTGGTCGACCAAGATGGAGGTTCACGCCGTGCTCGACGAGCAGCGCGTGACGCTGGGCCGGGTGATGGATCTCAAGGTCGGCGATACGCTCTTCCTCGATGCCTCGCCGACCAGTGAAGTGGAATTGCGTTGCGGCAATGTGCCATTGACGCGCGGCCGGATGGGCCGACTCGGACACAGTGTAGCCCTGCGCCTGAGCGGTCCGCTCTCGCCGGTTGCCAAGAAAACAATGATGAGGTTCGCATGACACTCGCAGGTCTGATTTTCGAGGCGCTGGTCGCCGGTCTCTTGCTGGTCGCTGTCGTCATGTGCTGGCGGGTCGATCGCCGGCTCAACGCGCTCAAGCGCGGCCAGGATGGCGTTCGTGGCGCCGTGATCGCGCTCAATGAAGCCACCGACCGCGCCCGTGCCAGCCTGGCGGCGCTCGAACGCGCCACGACGGAATCGGGTGAAGTCCTGGAAGCCCGGGTGCGCGAGGCGCGCGGCCTGTCCGAGGAATTGCGCCTGATGACCGGCCAGGCCGATCGCACGGCCGATACGATTTCGCGCCGGGCACCGCGCCGCCGCGCTTCGGAGATTTTCCCCGAAGGCGCCGGCTCCTCGGTGATTAATGGCCTGAAGGATGTGAGATAGACCATGATGCGTGAACCCATGCGCCTGCTCGCCGTCCTCGCCATCCTGATGGGCGGCCTGTTCGCCCTCAAGACGATCTCGGTCGCCAATGGCGCCGCCGACTGGTGGCAGGCCCAGGCTGCCGGCATGGAGCAGGAGACAGCTGGCGCAGCGACGTCCGGCGTGGATGAGGAGCCGGCTCCGGCCGCCGCAGCGCCGATCAGCCTGGGGGAGGCCGAGGTGCCGGAACCGGCGCCTGCAGCCGCGACACCGTCTGCCGAATTCGCCAGCCGCATTGCCAGTGGTGTGCGCACGGCGGACGAGGAGCGTGTGATCTATCGCCTGCGCGAACGTTCCGTCGAGCTGGACCGCCGCGAGAGCGAGCTGGAAACGCGCGAAGCCCTGATGCTGGCGATGGAACATCGTGTCGACACCAAGATCGGCGAACTCAACCAATTGCGCACCCAGATTGAAGGTCTGGCCGGCGATCTGACCGAGCGCGAATCCGAAGACATGAACGTGATCGTGTCCTGGTATGCCGCGATGGATGCCGGTGATGCGGCGACGCGGATTTCGAGCCTGGATCTGGATACCCAGTTGCAGATCGCCTCGCGGATGTCCCAACGCACATTTGGTGGCATTCTCGCCGAGATGACGCCGCTGGCGGCGGCCAGCCTGACCGAGCGTATGGCCGCGCGCAGCAATCTTCCCGATACCGTGGCCGAGCTGGAGGCGCGGATTGCCGAAGGCGGCTAGACATATCGGCTTCCTGTCCGCCCTGGCGCTCACCTGTTGTCTGAGCCCCGCCGTGCTGGCTCAAAGCGCTGCCGATGTCCGCGTCGAGCGCGAGGGGGTAACCGCGCGCATTATTCTGGATTACGAAGACAGTCTCGGTGATGCCCGCCCGACCGCGACGGCCGGGCTGGAATACTCTGTCTTGCTGATCCGCCTGAGCGAGGCCATGCGCGCCGATATTTCCGGCCTGGCCGACGAGATCGGTGATCTGGCAGCGCGGGCGCGTCTGGATGCGGACGGTGCCACCTTGCGCATCGCCCTGACGCGCCCGGTCGAGACACGCGTGTCGGCCAGTTATGACCAGATTGCGATTGATCTCGCCCCGCCCGGCACGCCCGCCCTTGCGCCGCTGGTTTCGCCGCGCGAGCAGGCCGAGCGCGAGGCCGCCGCACGTGCGGCCGAACTCGCCGCCAGCACGCCGGCCGGCCCGCCACCGCTTGATCCGGTTCCGGTCCAGTACCGGGTCGGACAGACCACGGAATACACCCGGCTTGAACTGATCTGGCCGCGCGCTGTGCCCTTCACCCTAAGCCAGACGGGCGACACGGCCGAGCTGCGCTTCAGCGAACCGGCCGAGATCTCGCTCGGGCGGCTGACCGGTTCACCGCCGAATTTCCTGCGCGCCGCGACCCAGGAGCGCATCGGCAATGACTGGATATTGCGCCTGGAGCTCGATTCCGGCGTGCAGGCGCGAGCCTGGGCTGACGGGCCGCGGGTCAATATTGATTTGCCCGACCCCGCGGCTGCCGGTGCCGAAGCCCTGCTGGCACAAATGGCCAGCCTGCGCGCGCCCGATGAACCCGATGAACCCGCTGAGCCTGCCGCTGACCCCGCCCCTGAAACGGCATCTGAGCCCGCTCCGGAGCCCGCAGCCCTGGCCCTTGATGACGCCGCGCCCATTGCTTCGGACGTACAGCCGCGCGGCCCGGCGCAAATCGCACCTGCAGCGGCCCTGGTCGAGCCGGAAGCGGAACTCGATCCGGTTCCGGAAAGCGGCATCATTCCGGTCCTGCTGGCCGAGACAGATGGTGATTTGCGGGCCGAATTTCCCTGGGCAGCGCCCGTCGGTGCAGCGATTTTCCGGCGCGGTGAGGCGATCTGGATTGTCTTCGATGCCGCCGCAGCCCTGCAATTCGGCGATTTTCCCGGCGGGCCGGATCGTCATATCCGTGATTATGAGGTCATGCAGGGCGCCGACTACACGGCCGTCCGGCTGGTGACGTCCGGGGTGACGCAGGCGGAGGCCCGTATTGATGGCGGCCGCTGGATTATTGTTTTCAGCGACCGGATCGACGCCCCGCCGCGCCCGATCCAGATCCGCCGCGATGCCCGTCTCAACCGGCCGGGCCGGATCCTGATCGGGCTTGATGGCGCCCATGCCATTCGCTGGGTCCCCGACCCGGTCGTCGGCGACCGTATCGCTGTGGTCACCGCCACGGGACCGGTTCAGGGTTTGATTTCACGCCGTGATTTTGTGGGCGGTGCGCTATTGCGTTCGGCCCATGGCGGCGCGGTGGAAGTGGTCGCCGAGGATCTCGAACTGACCTTGATCGGCGCCGGGGCCGCGATTGGCCGGCCAGGCGGACTCGACCTGACACCGGCCGCGAGCCTGACCGGTGAAGGCGATGCCAATGCCGCCGCGCTCGCTTCGCCGGCCATGCTCGACTTTGCCAGCTGGCACGGCGAGGGGCCCTTCCTGCCGGCCTGGAATGCGCGCCAGCGCCAATCCGCGCTCGAAGACACATCGGAAAGCCGCATTGCCCTGGCGCGCTTCCTGCTGGCCCGCGACATGGCGCTGGAAGCGTTGGGCATGCTCGATTTTGCCATTGCACGTGAACCGCAATTGGCGAGCGATTCCCATGTCCGCAGCCTGCAGGCTGTTGCCGCCTACGAGATGAACCGGCTCGACGATGCGACCCGATTCCTGGCTGATCCGTCCCTGCTGGTCGATCCCGCTGCCGATCTGTGGCGCGGCATGATTGCCGTCGGGTTGGAGCGTTGGCCGGAGGGCCGGCGCCGGCTATTGGCCGGCCAGGCTGTGGCGGGCGCCTATTCGCCTGACTGGCAGGCCCGTTTTTCCGTGGCCCAGGCCCGCGCGGCGCTCGAACTTGGCGATCTCGCTGCGGCGCAGGACTTTCTCTATCGCGTCGATGAAGGCGAGCCCGATGACCGGACCCGGCTGGACGCCGCCTATATCGCGGCCCGGATCGAGGCCGAAACCGGTAATCTTGACGAGGCGATCCGCCGGTTTGAACGCCTCGCTGACTCCGGTGTGCCGCCGCTCGAGGCGCATGCACTCTACGAGCTTTACCGGCTGCAGGTGGCCGATGGACGCATCAGCCGCGAGGAGGCGATCGACGCGCTGGAAAACCTGCGCTTCCGCTGGCGCGGGGATACGATCGAACTCGATACCGTGCGCCTGCTCGGCGAGCTCTACGTCCAGTCCGGCAGTTTTGCCCGTGGGCTCCAGACCATGAGCACAGCGCAATCGCGCTTTCCCGACACCGAGGCCGGGCGCCGCATCGGCGGCGATATGGCGGCGATTTTCCGCCGGCTTTTCCTCGATGGCGAGGCCGACCGGATGGACCCGGTCGAAGCGGTCGCGATTTTCTATCAATATCAACATCTGGCCCCGATTGGCTCCGATGGTGACCGCATGATCCGGCGTCTGGCTGACCGCCTGATCGCCTTTGATCTGCTCGGCCCGGCGTCGGAATTGCTGCAGCACCAGGTCGGTTGTCACCGCATCAGTACGGGGGCTGATTGCACCTATCGCTTGCGCGAACCGACGGCGCGGGCCCGTGTCGCCACCGATCTGGCCGTGGTCTATCTGATGGACCATCGCTATGAGGATGCGCTCAACACGATCCGCGGCTCGCGGGTCGCCGGCCTGCCCGAAGCCCTGGTCGATGAACGCTATCTGCTGGAGGCCCGCGCGCTGTCCGAGCTGGGCCGTCACGAACAGGCGCTGGAGCTGATTCAGGACGATCAGTCGCCGGCTGCGGCCCGCCTGCGTGCCGATGTGACCTGGGCCCAGCGCGACTGGCCCAATACCGGCCGCCGGCTGGAAGCGCTGCTCGGCAATCGTTATCTCGATGCCGCCCCGCTGACACCGTCGGAGCAATCCGATCTGGTGCGAGCCGCGATCGCCTATTCCCTGTCCGGGGACCGGGGTGCGGCCGGCCGGCTGGGGCGCCGTTATGGCGAGGCGATGGCGATCACCGAGGGGGCCGCGGCCTTCGAGGTCCTGACCGATGATGACACGCCGCCAGGCAATGTCCGCTTCTCGGATCTGGCGGCCCGCATCGCCCGCATCGATACGCTCGACGCCTTCATGGAACCTTTCCGGGCCCGCTTCAATAATGGTGGCGGACCGGCCTGATCCGGACAGGCGGCAGCGCGCGTGAGCGCTGTGCTCTCAATGGATGTCCCGGTTATCTGCGAGCATGGGGCGGCTATTGCCGTCAGCCTATCGTGCCGAAGCTCTGCACCAGCGCACCTGTCACCAGTCGCCAGCCATCCACCAGAACGAAGAAGATCAGCTTGAATGGCAGTGAGATCACCACCGGCGGCAGCATCATCATGCCCATCGACATCAGGATGGAGGCGACGACCAGATCGATCACCAGGAAGGGGATGAAGAGCAGGAAGCCAATCTCGAAGGCGCGGCGCAATTCGGAGATCATGAAGGCCGGTGCGACGACGAAGAAGGAGGCATCGGCCGGCGTCTCCGGCACTTCGCCCTGGGACATGCCGATAAACAGGCCGAGATCATCCTCGCGGGTATGCATCAGCATGAAGGCCTTGAGCGGGTCGGTGCTGAGGTCGAACGCTTCGGTCAGCTCGATCTCATTGTTCAGCAAGGGCTCGATGCCCTCATTATAGGACTGGGTGAAGACCGGCGCCATGATGAAGGCGGTCAGGAACATGGCCAGGCTGACCAGGACCGCATTGGGCGGGCTTTGCTGCAGGCCGAGCCCGGTGCGCAACAGTGACAGCACGACAGTGATGCGCACGAAACTGGTGGTCATCACGACGATGGACGGTGCCAGCGACAGCACCGTCATCAGGGCGATGAGCTGCAGCACGCGTTCGGTCAGACCGCCTTCCGTGCCGGTATCGATCGTGATCGACTGGGCCTGGGCGCCGCCGCCCAGCAGCAGGGCTGCGCCGAGTGCAAACAGGCCGAGATAGAGCCAGAAACCCTTTTTCATGTTTCGGTTTCCCTGTTGGCTAGCGGGCTTTGCGCCGGCACATCATGGCTGGCCAGAATGGTTTCGCGCTCGGCACCGAGCAGAAGGATGTGTTCGCGATTGTCGCAGCGCACGATGACAATCCGCCGGCGCGGGTCGACGCTCAGGGTTTCGCTGATCGACAGCCGCCGCGTCGTCGCAGTGAAGGCCCGCAGACCGGTGACGCCCTGCAGGATCCAGCCGCGCTGCACCGCATAGGCAAAGAAGCCCATCGCGCCGAGTAGCCCGAGCAGGACCATCAGGGCGAGCAGGTAATGGCTCCAGTTGACGAGGTCATTCATGGCAGGGCCGCATTTTGCTTCATCTCGCCTTGTGGGCCGATGCGGTTAAGCCAGCGTTAACCGTGCGGGCGCAGCCTGAACCCCAATCAGAAGGCGATTCGCTCATGCGACCGGAAGACGTGCCCGTACTGGGGCTTTTGACCCAATCGATGAATTTCCACAATCAGCGCCAGCGCGTGATTGCGGAGAACGTCGCCAATGCGAACACGCCCGGCTATGTCGCCCAGGACCTCGATGAAGGTGAGTTTCAGCGTGATCTGCGTGAACAGATGCAGGCCCGCTCTGCGGCCCGTTCGACGCGTGGCGGTGCGGCCATGCCGGCACTGACATCGCCGACGCGCCAGTGGCAGACCCAGGATGCGCCGGACTCCGAGACCACCGTCAATGGCAATACGGTCGTGCTCGAGGAACAGATGATGCGGGCCAATGAAAACCGCATGGAATACGAGAGCGCCTTGAGCCTCTACCAGAAAAGCCTTGGCATGATCCGCACCGCGATCCGCCAGGCTGGCCGCTAGCCGGGAGAATAAGTCATGGGAAATGCTTCAGATGCGATGCAGGTCTCGGCCTCCGGCATGCGGGCCCAGGCGGCCCGGATGCGGATTATTTCCGAGAATATCGCCAATGCCGATTCCACGGCACGCGAGGCCGGCGGCGATCCGTATCAGCGTCAGATCCCGGTTTTCGACACCGAGCTCGACCGGGCATCCGGCGTCAATCGCGTCCGCATGACCGATGTCGCCCGGGACGAATCCGAGTTCACACTTGAGTATGATCCCGGCCACCCGGCCGCTGACGAGAGTGGCTATGTGCGTACCTCCAATGTCAGCATGCTGGTGGAAATGATGGATATGCGCGAAGCCTTGCGCAGCTATGAAGCCAATCTGAACATGATTGAAAACAGTCGGCGCATGCAGGAGCGTGCGCTGGATCTCCTGCGCCGCTAGCCGGTCGCATCACTGACTCAGAACGAGTTTGAAGGATAAAGTCCATGGCAGGTGATCTCACCGGGGTGCAGGCTTATCAGGCCGCCATCCGTTCCGCCCAGAATGCTGTCGGCAATGGCGGCGAGAAAGTCGAGGCCGGCGGATTTGCTTTCGGCGACATGGTCGCCGAGGCGATCAACCAGACCTCCAATTCGCTCGGCCATGCCGAGCAGATGACGGCCGCGTCGGCGACCGGTGATGCCGAGCTGATCGATGTCGCGACCGCAGTGACGGCGGCCGAGATCTCGCTTGAAACCATGGTCGCGGTTCGCGATGAGGTGGTTCGCGCCTATCAGGAAATCCTGCGCATGCCGATCTAGCCCACGTCCGAACTTTCGCAACCAACAAGAAAAAAGGCCGCCCGATCATCCGATCTGGCGGCCTTTTGTTTGTCGACTCTGCCTGCCTTAGTGAGGCGTGGCCGCGATATAGTCCTGGACGCGTTCTTCCAGGATCGCCAACGGCATGGCGCCCTGGGTCAGGACGACATCGTGGAAGTCACGGATGTCATAGGCCTCGCCCAGCTCGGCTTCGGCGATGCCGCGCAGGCGCAGGATCTCAAGCATGCCGATCTTGTAGGCATTGGCCTGGCCCGGATAGACGACGTAACGGTCAATCGCATTCTCGACATCGCCTTGTGGGTTGGGCGTGTTGGTGGCGAGATAATCGACCGCGTCCTGACGGCTCCATTGATGGTGGTGGATGCCGGTATCGACCACCAGCCGGCAAGCGCGCCACAGTTCCATCGCCAGGCGGCCGAAGTCGGAATAGGGGTCGGAATAGAAGCCGAATTCGCGCGGCAGCAATTCGCTGTAAAGTCCCCAGCCTTCGGTATAGGCGGTGTAGCCACCAAAGCGCCGGAAGGACGGAACGCCCTCCAGTTCCTGCATGATGGCCAGCTGCATGTGGTGGCCCGGAATGCCTTCATGATAGGCGAGCGCTTCCATCTGATAGGTCGGCATGTCGGCCATATCGCGCAGATTGGCGTAATAATAGGCTGGCCGTGACCCGTCCGGTGCCGGACGGTTATAGAAGGCCTTGCCGGCGGAAGCCTCGCGGAAGGCTTCGACCCGGCGCACTTCCAGCTCGGCGCGCGGGAAAGTGTTGAACATTTGCGGCAGCGCCTCGCGCATGGTGTCGATCAGCGCTGTGGCGTCGGCGAGATAGGCGGTGCGCCCGGCCTCGTCATTGGCATACTGGAATTGCGGATCGGTGCGCATGAATTCGAAGAAGTCCTGCAGCGATCCTTCAAAACCGACCTGGTCCATGATGCCGCGCATTTCGTCGTGGATACGGGCGACTTCCGACAGGCCAAGCTGGTGGATCTCTTCGGCGGAGATATCCATCGTCGTATAGCCATTGAGGAGGTAATTATAATATTCACCGCCATCGGGATGTTTCCAGATCCCGTCATCGCCGGTGGCGCTTTCGGCCTGTTCCTCGAACAGGGCAATGATCCGGCCATAGGCCGGCGCAACGACGTCGCGCAAGGCCGCTGAGGCGTCGGCCAGCAGCTGATCCGCTTCGGCCTCTGGCAGGCCCAGCGCTGCGACCTTGCCGCGGAAGTCGGCCATGATCGGGCTGTCATCGCCATCGTCAAACGGGGCGCCGGTGATGATGTTCTGCGCCGTGCGGATCATCGGCGGATAGGTCCAGTCCGGCGTCGAGATGCCGAGCTCGAAGGAGCGGCGTGCATTGGCGATATTCTGGTCGAGATAAGGGCCCAGATTGCGCAGGCGGCCGATATAGGCTTCGGCATCGCTGACATCGTCGACGCGGTGATTATTGATCAGGAAGGTCGGCGAATTCATGTGCGGACCCGAGCGCGGCGTGAAGGTATAGCCGTGATCGACCCAGCGCTGGCCGTCGGCGGCCCGCCGGGCATTATATTCAAACAGGCGCCAGGAAATCTGAGCGCTTTCATCGAGGGAATCATAGTCGAAATTCGCCAGCATATAGGCGAGATCGGCCTGACCGAGTTCAAACTCCTCGCGATCATATTCCGGCGACGCGTCATTCCACTGGTCGTAATTGGTCTTGAGGCCGAGGAAGGTCTGGGTCATCGGCGAACGGGCGACATTGCGCTGGAAGACGTCTTCAAACCAGGCATTGATGCGCACGGTCTCCGCGGAGAGGACAGGCTGTTCGCTGCTGGCATCAGCCGGCGCGGACGCCGTATCCGCGGCCGGCGCGGTGCTGGCTGCCGGTGGTGTGCCGGTCGGGTCCGAGCAGGCGGCGAGCAGGGCTGCGCTCGCGGCGCTGACCAGGAATCGTTTCAGATTTGTCATTTCATTCTCCCTCAAGGTGCCGTTTCGGCGCGCTTGGCCTCTACATAATCATTCACAAGTTCGGTCAGGACGGGCAGGGGCAAAGAGCCATTCGTCAGCACCACATCGTGGAATTCGCCGAAATCGAAGGCATCGCCCAATTGGGCTTGCGCGAAGTCACGCAGGGCCCGAATGCGTATCTGGCCGATCTTATAGGCGGTCGCCTGGCCGGGCCAGACGATATAGCGCTCGACCTCGCGTGTGATTTCCTCCTCGGTGAAGGAGGTGTTGGTGCGCAGATAATCGATCGCATCCTGGCGCGTCCAGCGCATCGAATGGATACCGGTATCGACGACCAGCCGGCCGGCACGCCAGAGCTCATAGGAGAGGCGGCCGAAATCCTGGTAGGGGTCGGTGAACATTCCCATATCCTTGCCCAGGCTCTCGGCATAGAGCGCCCAGCCCTCACCGAAGGCCGGCAGGTAGAGCAGGCGCTGGAACATCGGCCTGTCGGCGGCTTCCAGCGCCAGGGTGAGCTGGAAGTGATGGCCCGGAATACCCTCATGATAGGCGAGCGTCTCCATCTGATAGATGGGCAGGTTCCGCATGTTCAGCGTATTGGCGTAGAAGGTGCCGGGACGCGTGCCGTCCATGGTGCCGGTATTGTAGAAGGCGCTCGGTGCTCCGGCGGCCCGGTAGGGCTCGACCTCGCGGACCACCATTTCGCCGCGTGGCACAGTGTCGAAATAGTCTGGCAGCACACCGCGCACGCGGTCGAAGATTGCATTGACCTGCGTCATGTATTCGGCCCGGCCCTCATCAGTGCTGGGCAGGTAGAATTGCGGTTCGGAGCGCATGAATTCAAAGAATTCGGCCAGCGAACCCTCAAAGCCCACCTGCTCCATGATCGCCGCCATCTCGCCATGAATGCGGTCGATCTCCTCGAGGCCGGTCTGGTGAACCTCCTCGGGCGAGAGGTCATGCATGGTGGTGAAATTGGCCAGCTGAGCCTGGTAATAGGCCTCGCCGCGCGGCAGTTTCCAGGCCCCGTCGCGATCATCGCCCATCTCGCGATGACGCTCGAACATCGCGAGCAGATCGGTATAGGCCGGCCCGACCTGCTCCGTCAGGGCAGTGGCGGCGCGGGCGATCAGGTCGGCCTTGGCGTCATCGTCAATCTCCAGCGCCTCGACCTTGGCGGTGAAATCGGCCAGCAGGGGCGAAGTCGTACCGCTTTCATCGAAGGGCGCACCAGCGACAAGCTGTGCGGTATTGTCGATTAGATAGGCGAAGGTGAAGCGGGGCGGCAGGACGCCGGCGGCGGCGCGCGTTTCGGCCTGGTCGATCAGCTCGCGCAGGATGGGTCCCATGCCGTCGAGACGGCGGATATAGGCTTCCGCCTGCTCGGCATTATTAATGCGGTGCTGGCTGATCAGCGTCGTCGCGAGGCCGGTATGCGGGCCAAACATCTGGGTGAAAATATAGCGCTGGTCGCGGAACTCGTAATTGCGGATCCCGGTCTGCTGGAGATATTCGAACACCCGGTAGGAGACCCGCGCCGTGGCGTCGAGGGCATCGATGTTGAAAGTATTACGCAACTGGTCGAGCCGCTCGATGCGGCGGGCATTGGCGGCGGCGGCATCGGCTTCATCGACCGCATCCCAGCGGCCATAGGCGTCGAGATCATCAATCCGGCCCAGCGCCGTCTGGCCTTCCGGCGATCGCGCCAGATCCGCTTCAAACAGTTCGGCGAACCAGGCATTGAGCCGGGCCGTCTCGGTCTGTTCACTGGCGACTTCCTGCACGGTCGCAGTATCCGCGGCAGGGCTTGCCGATTGCTGTTGCGGCGAACAGGCGGCCATCAAGGCCAGCAATGACACCGCCATGGGTGTCTGGATTATACGACGCATCTTGTTTTCCCCGATGTCTGCCGCCGGTAATCCTGCGAGGCTTTCGCCTGCGTCCGGCTTGATCATATCCGGACGGTACCGTCAGCGGATATTCCAGTGCGGTCAAGACCTGCATACGGACGAAAGACCGCCAGGCTGGCGCGGCCGGAGGCGGGCGTATGCCGCCTCCGGCCAGCGGATCAGTCGGCGCTGCGGGCCGCGAGCGTGTCGGCGATATAGCCGTCGACCAGTTCCTCGAGCAGGGTCAGCGGCACCGAGCCATGGGTCAGGACCACATCGTGGAACTCGCCCCAGTCGAAGTCATCACCGAGCTGATCCATTGCCCGCTGGCGCAGCTCGAGAATGGTGAGCATGCCGACCTTGTAGGACACGGCCTGGCCCGGCCAGACGATATAGCGGCGGATCTCGCTCTGGATATCGGTGTCGGCCATCGGCGTGTTGTGCGTCATGTAGTCGACCGCCTGCTGCTCGGTCCAGTGCAGGTCATGAATGCCGGTATCGACGACCAGACGGGCCGCGCGGAAGACCTCATAGGAGAGGCGGCCGAAATCCATATAGGGGTCAGTAAAGAAGCCCATATCCTTGCCGAGACTTTCGGCATAGAGCGCCCAGCCCTCGCCATAGGCGGAATACCAGGTCAGGCGCTGGAACATCGGCGCGCCTTCGAGTTCCTGGGCCAGCGAGCTCTGGAAATGGTGACCGGGCGCGCCCTCATGATAGGCGAGGGTCTCCATCTGATAAGTCGGGCTTTCCGCCATGTTGGCGAGGTTGATGTAGTAGGCGCCGGGGCGGGAGCCATCGAGCGAGCCGGGTTCGTAGAAGGCGCCGGTTGCGGTGGTGATGCGGTATTCCTCGACCGCGCGCACTTCCAGATCTGCCGCCGGCAATTGCCCGAAATAGTCCGGCGACGCTTCCATGACGCGATCAATGATCGCGGTGGCATCGGCGAGATAGGCGGCGCGGCCGTCGTCTGTATCGGCATAGTAGAATTGCGGATCGGTACGCAGGAAGGCGAAGAATTCCTGCAGCGTGCCTTCAAATCCGACCTGTTCCATGATGGCGCGCATTTCGTCATGAATGCGGGCAACTTCGTCCAGACCCGTCTGATGAATATCGGCGGCGGTGAGGTCGGTGCGAGTGGTGTAATTGGTCAGCTGACTGCGATAATATTCCTCGCCATCGGGCAGGGCCCAGGCGCCGTCATTGCGGCCGTCGGCCAGTTCAGCGTGACGCCCCATCACCTCGATCAGATGCTGGTAGGCTGGTGCGACACCATCGGTCAGCGCCGTGACGGCACGGTCGATCAGGGCCGTCTTCTCGGCATCATCAATATCGAGCGCTTCGACCTTGGAGCGGAAATCGGCCAGTAGCGGCGAATCCTCGCCACTGTCGTCGAAGGGCGCGCCGGTGATGAAGCGCTGCGCCGCGCCGATCACGATCGGATAGGCGAAGGCTGGCGCGATAATGCCGGCCTGCGCCTGCTCATCGGCCTGTGCGGTGTGGATGTCGAGCGTGTCGCCCAGGCTGGACAGACGGCTGAGATAGGCCTCGGCCTGGTCAAGGTTTTCGACCTTGTGATAGCCGATCAGCAGGGTCGGCATGCCGGTATGCGGGCCGAAGAACTGGGTGAAAGTATAATTATGGTCGCGGAACTCGCCCTGTTGAGCGTCATTGGCGGTGATGAATTCGGCGAAACGCCAGCTGACCTGGGCGTCTTCGGTCAGCGCGTCATAGTCGAAATTCTCCTGCATGTAGCGCAGGCGGTCGGCGGCGCGTTGCAGCCAGGCGCGGAAGGCTTCCTCGGAGGGATCATCCCATTGGCCATAGGCTTCCAGATCGTCAAGCATGCCCAGATAGGTCTTGCCCTCGGGGGAGTAGGCCAGTTCGGCCGCGAACTGTTCGTCGAACCAGGCATTGAGACGCTCGGTCTCGCTCTGAACCGCAGCGGTCTCGGCGGTCGCGGCGGCGGTTGGCGCCGCCGGGGTTTCGCTGGTTTGCGGTGAGCAGGCGGCGAGCAGAACCAGTGCGCTGGTGCTGGCCAGGAATGAGCGGAATGACATGGTTGTTGAACCCCCGAATGGTTAAGAATTGACTCTTTCTTAACGTGCGCGGGCCAAGCGTAAAGATAATTAACCGTAATAGCGATTCTCTTGACCGGCTGAGGCCTGACACGTGACCGGACCTGAAGTCCTCGACTTTGCACGCGATGCCATCTGGCTGACTCTCGCCATGGCAGGACCGATCATGTTGACGGGCCTGACCGTCGGGATCGTAATCGCGCTCTTCCAGGCCCTGACCCAGATCCAGGAAATGACTCTGGTCTTCGTGCCCAAGATCATCGCCATTTTCGTCTCGATGCTGATCTTCCTGCCGCTGATGGGCGCGCTCTTGTCCGCCTTCATGGCCGGGGTCATCGAGCGGATCGTCAATCCATGATTCCCGATCTGCCAGGGCTTGTCTTCGCCGCCGGACTGGTGTTTGCGCGTGTCGGGTCGATTCTGATGCTGATGCCCGGCTTTGCCGAGCCCAGCATTCCGATGCGGATCCGGCTCTCCTTCGCCCTGCTGGTGGCGCTGATCCTCGGTCCGGTCATCGCGCCGATCCTGCCGCCCATGCCCGCAGCCCCCTTGCCAATCGCCGGTCTGGTGATTGGCGAAATGCTGATCGGGCTGATGATTGGCGGGATTGCGCGCATGCTGATGGCGATGGCGGCGATTGCCGGCCAGGTGATCGGCATGCAGAGCGGGCTCGCCTTTGCACAGACCTTCGATCCATCCCAGGGGCAGCAGGGCGCGATTTTCTCCACCCTGCTCAACCTGACCTTCCTGATCCTGATGTTCGCGACCAATCTGCATCATCTCCTTCTGCTGGCGGCGAGTAATTCCTATCTCGTCTTCCCGCCGGGCGAATTGCCGCCCATGGCCGATGCGGCCGCCTGGGCGTTGCAGGCCTTCACGGATGCCTTCCGGCTCGGCGTCCAGATTGCGGCGCCGATGATCGTGTTCGGACTGGTTTTCTACCTGGCGCTTGGCGTGCTCTCACGCCTCATGCCGCAGGCGCAGATCTTCTTCATCGCCATGCCGTCCAACATCATGGTCGGCCTGTTCATCCTCACGATATCGCTGGGTGCCATGAGCGCCGTCTGGCTCGACCGCATGCGCCAGTTCGCGATTGATCTGAACTGAGGGGGGCGAGATGGCCGAAGGCGAAGACGAAAGTCAGAAAACCGAGGAACCGACCCAGAAGAAGCTCGATGATGCGCGCGAGAAGGGCGATGTCGCCAAGTCGCAGGAAATCCCCGGCTGGTTCATCCTGGCGGCCGGACTGGCCCTGCTCAGCTTCATTTTTCCGGCGATGGCCCGCAATCTCGCCGGCACGCTGGTCGTATATCTCGAACAGCCCGAGGCCTTTGCCGTCGAACCGCACGCCGTGCTTTCGATGATGCGCCAGACAGCCTGGCATGTTGCGGTCATTGTCGGCGTGCCGATCCTGGTGCTCGCCGGGGCCGGTTTCGCCGGACATTACCTGCAGCAGGGCATGATTTTCACCACCGAAAAAATGCAGCCCAAACTCTCCAAGATCAATCCGGTCGAGGGCTTCAAGCGTGTGTTCGGGCCGCAGGGCGTCGCCAACTTCCTCAAGGGGATTGGCAAGATGGCACTGGTCGGGCTGGCGGTGTTTGTGGTGCTGTATCCGAAACGCGATCTACTGGCGGGCATGCCCGCACTCGACGTCTCGGACATCCTGGTCCTGGTGCGCACAATCTCGATTGAACTCATGCTCGCCTGCCTGGTGGTCTACGCCATGATTGCCGCAGCCGATTTCGCCTTCCAGAAACAGAGTTTCATGAAGCGCAATCGCATGTCCAAGCAGGAAATCAAGGACGAGCACAAGAATTCCGAGGGCGATCCGCACGTCAAGGCGAAGCTGCGCCAATTGCGCCATGAGCGCTCGCAGCGCCGGATGATGGCGCGGGTGCCCGAGGCGACCGTGATCATCACCAATCCGACCCACTACGCGGTGGCGCTCCTGTACGAACAGGGCAAGACCACGGCGCCGATCTGCCTGGCGCTGGGGGTGGATGAAGTGGCGCTGCGGATTCGCGAAGTGGCCAAGGAGCATGACATCCCGATCGTCGAGGATCCGCCGCTGGCGCGGGCCCTGTTCGCGACGGCCGAGCTGGACCAGGAGATTCCGGTCGACCATTTCAAGGCTGTCGCCAAGATTATCGGCTATGTGCTGTCGCTTTCACGCGGTCGCGCACAATACGCTCCAAGCGAGTAGTCTGTACCGCAAGCTTTTTGATTCGTGCTGGAGCCTCCCATGGCTGAACTGCCCGCCCATGATCCTGCCGCCCGGCCCGCTGCTGCGCGCAAGTCCTTCTGGTCCAAACCCTTTGGCCGCGTCGCCTTCTGGGTCTGCGTCTTTATTGTGGCCTTGGCGGCCCTGGCCGCGCTGTTCGCTGCGGGTCAGGATGGCTGGCAGGGTTTTGTCCTGCTGTCGGGCCTGGCCGCGATCGGTTTCCTGGTGCTCTACGCGATCGCGGCCGGTGAAACCGCCGGGCGCAGCATGCGCAAACGCATCAATCAGAATCAGGCGCCCAGCGCAGCCATGCTCGCCGGCCAGGCCATGGAATCCTTTCCCGATCCGGTCCTGATGACCGACCAACGCGGTGCGGCGCGCTGGGCCAATGCGGCCTATCGTGACCTGGCCAAGGCCACGACCGGTTTCGGCCAGAGCTTCGGCATCCCCGGGATTGACCGTATCTGGGCCGGTGCCGGTGGCGGCGATGGCGCGGTCTACCGGCTGGCACGGACCGCGGCGCGCGGCGAGGGCGCCTGTGAAATGCTGCCGCCGCTCGACCTCGCCGATGGCGCGATTGGCCAGTTCCACCTCGAAGCCCTGCCACAACCCGATCAGATGATCCTGTGGCGGCTGACGCCCGTCGGCGACCGATCCATGGGGCAGGCCTCCTCCATGGCGGACTGGTCGCAGCACGCTCCTGTCGGCCTGTTCTCGCTGCGCGCCAGCGGCGAGATCGCGATGGGCAATGCGACCTTGCGCGAATGGCTCGGCCTGATTGATGGCCAGGGTTTTCCAATGCTCGGCGATGTGCTGACCGGCGATGGCGCCAAAGCGGTGCTGCAGGCACGCGGCGGCGAGGGCGTGACCCGTGTCGATTGCCGTCTGCGGGCCCGCGACGGCATTGAAAGCCCGGTTGTTGTGGCGATTGAATGGGCGCCCGGCGAACCCTCGATCGGCCGCGGCGTGCTCTATGGCCTGTCCCCGACCGGTTCGCCGCCGGGTGTGGCCCAGTCCATGGGCGAGGCACGCCCGGCCGGCCGCACGCTCGACGACATGTTTGCCAGCGCCCCCTTCGGTGTCGTCCGCCTGGATGGTGCCGATCCGGAAAGCGCCATGATCGAGGACGTCAATCCGGCCCTGGTCCAGCTCTCCGGTGGCAAGGCGATCCCCGGGGTCAAGTTCCGCGAGATCTTCAACTGGGAAGACGGTCGTTCGGCGACCGATGCCTTCGCGGTCGCGATGGCCGGTGGCAAGGAGCCGGCCGAGGCGCGGCTCGCCAGCGAGGCGGCGACCTATGTCCACCTCGCCTTCGCGCCGGCCCGCGGCGGCAAGCGCGTCGCCTACATCATCGATGTGACGGCGTGGAAGGAACTCGAGCGGCAATTCTCCCAGGCCAATAAAATGCAGGCGGTTGGTCAGCTGGCCGGCGGGGTGGCGCACGACTTCAACAATCTGCTCACCGCCGTGCGGCTCAATTGCGATGAGCTGCTCAACCGTCACCCGGTTGGCGACCCCGATTATGGCGAGCTGCAATCGATCAACCAGACCGTGGTTCGCGCCGCCGGCCTGGTGCGCAAACTGCTCGCCTTCTCGCGCAAGCAGACTTTCCGCATGGAAGCGATGGATATCGGCGACCTCCTGTCCGACGTCTCGGTCCTGTTGCGCCAGATCGTCGAAGAGACCGTCAGGCTCGACATTATCCATGGCCGCGATGTGCCGTTGATCAAGGTGGACAAGGGCCAGCTGGAAACGGCCATCATCAATCTGGCCGCCAATGCCCGTGACGCGATGCGTGACCAGGGTGGTGGCTCGCTGGTGATCCGCACCGCCGTGCTCTCCGACGAAGATGTGCGCAAGGCCGGTGGACCCAATCCGCGGCCCGGTCCGTGGGTTTCGATCGCCGTCAGCGATGAAGGCCATGGCATGGATGCCGAGACGCTGGAGAAGATTTTCGAGCCTTTCTTCACCACCAAGGAAGCGGGCAAGGGCACTGGTCTGGGTCTCGCCACGGTCTATGGGATCGTCAAACAGTCCGGCGGTTTCCTGTTTGCCAATTCGGACGTCGGCAAGGGCACGACTTTCACCATCTATCTGCCCGGCCATGTGCCAAGCGAGGCCGAAACGGCCGAATTCAAACAGGCCGAGGAAGCGCGCACCGTTGAGCCGGCACCGTCCGATCTGTCCGGCCATGGCCGTATCCTGCTGGTCGAGGACGAGGATGCGGTGCGCAATATCGCCGCCAAGACCCTGGTCAAGCGCGGTTATGACGTGGTCGAGGCCTGTGATGGCGAGGAAGCCTATGAAATCCTCGAGGAGGATGAGGAGGGCTTCGACCTTCTGCTCTCCGATGTCGTGATGCCCGGGCTGGATGGCCCCGGTCTGCTGCAAAAGGCCCGGCATATGCTGAATGATACGCGTGTCGTCTTCATCTCCGGCTATGCCGCCGAGGAATTCTCCAAGACGCTGTCGGAAGAACAGGAAGTCTCCTTCCTGCCCAAGCCCTTCACGCTCATCCAGCTGGCCGAGAAGGTGAAGCAGGAAATGTTGAAGCGGGCGGAAAAGAGCTGACGCCTGTACCAAAATCTCCACGCGGCGTGCCGCTGGAGGTTTGCTGGCCCTCCCCAGGTGGGAGGTGTGTGGGACGCCGGCGAATGCCGGGTAACGCGTATGATTTAAGTGTGACATCCGAGACGTCCCACACGTGCAGTTTTCCCGTTGCCTCTCGGCCCCGTTTCCAATCCAATCGGGTATTCGGGTCGGGCGTGTAGTGCCGTCAGACCTGAAAGGACGCCCTGCCAGTGCGCGGGATGTCACCCCTCTGCCCGGACAGGCTGCACGCTCCCGACCGCCGCGACTGACTGAGCTCGTGCCTCCCGTGCGACCGGAACGGCTGAGGTATGCGCCAGGCGCGAGGGGGCGGGGATAACATCACCAAAAATTCGCCATCCTGACGAAAGTCAGGACCTCGAACGACCAGGCTCCGACCCTGTCACGTCGAGGTCCCTGCGTATGCCGGGATGACGTGGGGTAGTTGTCGGTGGTGGGGGATAAGCCGCCAAGCCGACCGCTTCGCGGCCACATCTTCCATCCAGGAAGACGGGGGAGACAAGCGGGCCACGGCGATACAAACGGCAGTTCTACCCCTCCGGCAAATTCTCCAGGAAGAAGCGGATCGTGTTCTCGCCCATCACGGCGCGGATATCCGCCTCGCTGAGACCGGCGGCCAGCAGGCGATCCGTCAGCACCGCATATTCCGAGGCATCGAAAGTCGCCGTGATGGTGCCGTCATAATCGGATCCCAGCGCGACATGCTCCACACCCAGAAGATCAATCGCGGCGAGGAGGGTCGCGGCGACGCCCTCGGGGGTGTCGTCACAAGTCACATCCGCCCAGAAGCCGATACCGATCACACCGCCGCGCGATGCGACTTCCGACATCAGGGCGTCAGGAATATTGCGCTTGGCTTCGCAATGGCCGTGAATGCCGGTGTGGGAGATGACCAGCGGGACATCGGTCATGTCGAGCACGTCGCGGACCACGGCCTGGGAGGAATGGGCCAGATCGATAATCATGCCGTGCCCGGCAATGCGCTCAACGGCAGCGCGTCCGAAATCGGTCAGGCCGGCGTTTGAGACGCCATGAAGCGAGCCGCCGAGCTCATTGTCGAAGAAGTGCTGCAGGCCGATCATCCGATAGCCCTCATCATAGAGACCGTCGATATTGGCCAGATCGCCCTCGAACGGGTGCCCGCCCTCGGTCGCGAGGATGCCGACCAGCACATCGGTATCGCCGGCGCGGCGCTCCAGGGCTTCGGCCAGCTCCCCGCGGGTCAGGGCGACGACGAAATCGCCGTCAGAGCGCTCGGCCACGCGCATCAGGCGCCGGGCATGGAAGCGGGCGCGGGCATAGATCGAGGTCCAGGTGTCGAGCGGCCAGAGCTGGACGATGGCCAGCGGGGTAATGTTGTCACTGTCGGCAGTATTGCTGTCGTAATTCATGTCGGCCGGCGTCTTGGTGACGCTGGCGAAGACCTGCAGCGCGACACGGCCGGCGCGCAGGCGCGGCAGATCGGTATGGCCGCGATCATTCCAGCGCGTCGGATCGCGCATCCACAACAGCATGTCGGAATGCAGATCGGCGACGCGCAGGCTGTCGTGCAGGGCCGTCGCCTCGGCCGAGATGGCGTAGGGCTCGTGGGCGGTGACGGCATTCATGTCGTGGTCGAGCTTGGCCGGAAGGACGCCGAATACGCCGATGGCGACGGCCACCAATAGGGCCGCGGCCACTGCCAGAATAATACGCATCTCATTCCCCCGGATCGATTTGAACGCGAGAGTGCCACAGCAAGCGCGGCTTGCAAGCAAAAGGGCCGCCCGGTTTGCCGGACGGCCCTCTCAATGCAGTCGATGCTGTCAGGTCTATTCGCTGTAGAGCTCGGAGATCGACAGGGTGGCCGAGGCGTTATTGCCCTGGCTGTAGGAGCCGATCCAGATGTCATAGACACCGGATGCCGCATTGTCGAAACGAAGCGCCGGGTTCAGGCCGGCATTGCCGCCATCATCATTGCAGAACCAGTTGCCGTTCGGATCATTGATCAGAAGCGTCGTGTCGGAGCTTGAAGCGGCCGAAATGATCAGCGGCAGGGAACCGGCCGAATAGGTCAGTTCGAAATCAGGCGCAGACGCGACCCAACCGGCACAGCCCGAGCGGACACTATCGGCACGATAGCCACCGCCCGACGTGATGCTGACGCGGTAAGGGTCAGGCTGGAAGCCGGCACGCAGCGAAGCAGTGCCATAGGCGGCCGGGGCCGACATATTGATGCCCGACTGCGGACGCGGTTGCGGGCGGGGCTGTGGACGGGGCTGCTGGCCCGCGACCTGGCCGATTTCCGAGATCGACAGGACCGAGGTCGCATAATCGCCCTGGGAATAGGAACCGACCCAGATATCGTAACGGCCGGTCGCCAGATTGGCCAAGGTAACCAGAGGATTGAGGCCATTGCCGCTATCATCGTCGCAATACCAGTTGCCATAGGCGTCATTGACCACGAGCGTGGTGTCCGAGCTGGACACGGCACCAATGGTCAGCGTGTCAAAATTGCCGGCGGTGTAGTTGACGGAGAAATCCGGCGCGTCGGCGATCCAGCCGCGGCAGGAACTGCTCATCTGAGCGGCGCTGCGAGTGCCGCCAGAGGTCACATTCACCGTGTAAGGATCAGGCGTGAAGCCGGCCCGCAGATTGGCGCTGCCAAAGGTCGCTGGCGCATTGGTATTCGGCACGTTTGACCCGCCCTGGGTCGCACCGATTTCCGACACCGAGAGAGTCGTGGCGGCGTAATCGCCCTCGGAATAGGAGCCGATCCAGACATCATAGCGACCGGAACGTGGATTGTTGAGCTGGACCAGAGGGTTGAGGCCCTGACCGCTATCATCGTCGCAATACCATTCGCCATTTGGACCATTGACCAGCAGGGTCGTGTCGGAATTCGACGTCGCGCCGATCGTCAGATTATAACCGCCGGCAGCGTAATTGACCGAATAATCAGGCGCATTGGCGACCCAGCCGCGGCAGGACGAGGACACATTGCTGGCCCGGAGCGCACCACCGGACGTGATGCTGACGGTATACGGATCAGGCGTGAAGCCGGCATTGAGATTGACACTGCCATAGGTTGGCGGCGCCGAATAATCCTGGGCGAGCGCGCCGCCCGCCAGCAGTGCGACAGATGCCGTTGCGAGCAAAAATGCTTTCATCTTGATTTCCCCTTGAACGATCGCCGGAGGCTCGGCCCACCCCGTGCAAGCCGCCCCGGCAGATGCCAGACCCCCATACTAAAGGGTTTTCCGGGTGAACCCTAGCTGAATGAAGGAGTTTTTTTCGATTTCAGGCGCGGCGATGCGCGATCAGGACTGGCCCGACGCCATCAGGCACGACACCGACGAGGCCAGCACGGCGGGCAGCTCGGCCTCATCGCTGTGCTCACCGCGTTCGAGTGCGCCGGCGAGGTGACCAAGCCGTTTCAGCCCGACATTCAGGGCCGCACCCCGCAGGCCATGCGCGGCCGCGCGGGCCGACGCCTCATCGCCATCGCGGCGGGCCTGGATATGTGTGTCCGACAGGGATTGGAAATCGGCGGCAAACTGAAGCTTCAAGGCGGCAAATGTGTCCGGGCCGACCGCGGCAACCAATGCCCCAACGGCGGCATTGTCGATCTCCGCCTGGTTTCGCCAATCCATCGTCTGGTCCGTCATGATCCATACCCTTCACTGATTTTCCGCCAGCCTGTCCGGCCCGCGATGCGCACGTTCAGTCGCAATGCAAAACCAGATTAGACCGATATCCTGATCAAGCCGTAAACCGCCTGCGGTGTTGACGGGCGCCGGGCCAGCGCAGGGTCAAAGGCCGGTGAAGACCTGCAGCGCCCGCAAGAGCGGATCGTCAAAGCGCAGCTTGCCCTGGGTCAAGGCGAGGCAGATGCACTCTTCGCCCTCGCCAATCTTGATATCATGGGCGACCTCGGGATCGGCTTCCTCGACATCACCGCGTTCATAACGCTGGTCGCCATCGAGGAATGAGCCCTGCAAGACGAGCGTCAATTCGGTGCCGCGATGACCATGATGCGGGATGGCGACGCCTGGACGCGCGCGCAACAGCCACAGGCGTTCATCGCTCTCGCCATGCCACAGCATCGCCTTCCTGAGGCCGGGGCCGAGAAACTCCCAGCGCAGCTTTATGCCTTCCCGGTCGATGAAATCGCACAAGACGGCGGGCAGGCATTCGGGACGGTCGGCCGGGGCCACGGGCGCCGCCGCAACCGGTGCCGGTTCCGCCCGGGTCCGGGCGGCATCAAACGCCTCATCGAGGGCAAAAATATCATCGGCATCGAAAGCGAGTTCACCCTTGTCCTCGACGCCTTCCAGCATGGCGCCGCCAATGCGCGCCATCGAGGCGGCATGCGCGCGTGCCGGCACGGACACTTCCAGATGCGAACGCAACAACATGTCCTGACCCGGCGACATCGGGGCACCGGCGGCATGGTCGAGATACCAGCCCTGTTCGAGGAAATAGCCTCTCCGGCTCATTGCAAATCTCCAAGGCTGAGTTTCAATTTATCCATCGCCAGACGAATTCGCGATTTGACCGTCCCCAGCGGCAAAACCAGTCGCACCGCGATGTCGCTGTGAGACAGGCCTTCCATAAAGGCCAGTTCGAGCACACGGCGCTGATCGTCCGGCAGGGTCAGAAGCGCCTCGCTCACGGCACTGGCATCCTGCCCGCGGGCATAAAGCTCATCGGCAGCCGGGATCTCGCCAGGCCGCAGGGATGGATCGGTCAGGTCGACGCGATCGGCCCGGGCCAGCTTGCGATACTGGTCGATATGGAGGTTGCGCGCGATCGTATAGACCCAGGTCGACACGGCGGATTTGGCGACGTCATAGCTCTCGGCGCGACGCCAGATCGCGAGCATGGTGTCCTGGGCCAGATCATCGGCCTGGGCGGAAGGCAAGCCGCGCCGGACCAGAAAGCCCCGCACGCGCGGTGCGAAATGGTCAAACAGACGGCGGAAGGCCTCGCGGTCCCGGTCGACGCCAATGCGCGCGACAAGGTCAGCCAGCTCCGCAGCATCCATCAACCCTGCCTGCGACGGCGCAGCCATCCCCATTCGCCCCTTTTCCAGGCCAGTCCGGCCTCCTGGCCAGGACGAGTTCAGTATCTGAGCGACAGCGTACATGCCCAGACTACGGCGCCCGCAGCGAGATGGATCACATGCAGCTGCAGTGATCCACGCCGGGCCGGCGCTCGTAACCCCTTTCATTGATCACAATTATCGGGCGCGGCCAATGGGTGCACTACAACAGAAGAAACGGATCGCGGTGATCGGCTCGGGAATTGCCGGGCTGGCAGCGGCCTGGCGCCTGACACTCGATAATCACGTGACCCTGTTCGAGGCGGCCTCCCGACCGGGCGGCCATGCCCATACCGTGGAAGTCGATATCGATGGCGCGACCGTCGCTGTCGATACCGGTTTCATTGTCTTCAACCCGGCCAATTACCCCAATTTCACCGCCATGCTGGATCTGCTGGGCGTCGAGACCTCCCCCAGCGACATGTCCTTCGCTGCCTCGCTCGACAGTCATGGCTTCGAATATTCATCGCGGCCCGAAGGCCTGTTTGCCCAGAAGCGCAATCTATTGCGTCCGCGCATGTGGCGCATGCTGCGCGACCTTTTGCGCCTGCACGCGCATTCCAAGGCCCTCGACGCGGCCGCAGAGACGCGCAGCCTCGAGCAATTCCTGCGCGATGAAGGCTATTCGCGCACCTTCCGCGACGACCATATCCTGCCCATGTGCGCCGCGATCTGGTCCTCGCCCGTCGCCACGATGCGGGGTTATCCGGCCAGCGCCTTCTTCGAGTTTTTCCGCAATCACGGCCTGTTGCAGGTGCTGAACCAGCCCGCCTGGCGCACTGTGACAGGCGGGAGCCGCCACCATGTCGAGGCATTGACCGACCTCTTCACCGGCGATTTGCGGCTGTCGACACCGGTCCATTCGGTCACCCGCCAACGTGAATCGGTGACCCTGCATCTCGCCAATGGCGGCACCGAGCCCTTCGACGAAGTGGTTTTCGCCTGTCATAGCGACCAGGCGCTGAAACTTCTCGCCGATCCCTCGCCGCAGGAGATCAACCTGCTCGGCGCTATCCGCTATCGCGACAATATCGCCGTCCTGCATACCGATACGCGGCTGATGCCGCGGCGCAAATCGGCCTGGGCGAGCTGGAATTATCTCGATACGCCGGACCGGTCCGGTCAGGAGCGCATCAGCCTCACCTACTGGATGAACCGGCTGCAGCCGCTGGCGACAACCAGGCCGGTCCTGGTCACCCTCAATCCCGATCTCGCCCCGGCACCGGAGCACGTCCTGCACACGGATCATTATGCCCACCCCGTATTCGACGCCGCCGCGATCGCGGCGCAGCGGCAGATCCATGAAATCCAGGGCGATCATCACAGCTGGTATTGCGGCGCCTGGATGGGATCGGGCTTCCACGAGGACGGCCTGCAATCCGGCCTCGCCGTCGCCGAAGCGCTGGGCGCGCCCACACGCCCCTGGGGACTGGAAGGCATGACCGGACGTATCGTCTGGCCGGACCACATTCCCCTGCGCGCCAATAGCCCAAGCGCGATTGCCGCCGAATGACTCCCCTGCCAGCCTCTCTCCTGGACGGCGATGTCGGACACTCACGGCTGGGACCGAAGCGCCACAGCCTGCGCTATCGCATGGCCTCCATCCTGCTCGATATTGACGGGCCGGATCGGGACCGGATCCGCTCGCCCCTCTTCTCGGTCAATCGCTTTAATCTCGTCAGCTTCCAGGCCCGCGATCACGGGCGCGGCGAGGCAGAGCTGCGGCCCTGGGTGCAGGACCAGCTGGACGATGCGGCAGCGGATTTCCCGCTGGGCCGGGTGCAGATCCTCGCAGCCCCGCGCGTGCTCGGCCTGGTCTTCAATCCGGTGACGGTGTTGTTTTGCCATGACCGGTCGGCAGCATTGCGGGCCGTCATCTTCCAGGTCAGCAATTTCCATGGCGGCCGCCATGCCTACACCTTCGTGCTGCCACGCGCCACCGCGGGAGAGAGCCTGCGCTTTTCCAGCCGCAAGCGCTTCTTCGTCTCGCCCTTCAACGACACCAATGGCGAATACCGCTTCCGGCTCGATCGCGATCAGACCGGTTTGCGCCTGGCAATCCAGCTGTATCGCGACGGCGCCTGCGTCCTCAGCGCCGTCCAGAAATGCACGATCCGGCCACTGACGACGCGCAATCTGGTCCGCGCCCCGTTTTCGCTGGCCTTCAACACCATCAAGATCGTCGGCGCCATCCTGCTGGAAGCCCTACGCCTTCGCCTGAAGGGGTTAAGGCTGTATACTCCCCGGCACGGCTCCATCGACACCAGACCCTGGAGACAATGATGGATATCTACTCGGATCAGACCGGTGATACCGGCCAACCGGAATCCGGCAGCGCGCTGGACCGTTTCATCGCCAACCGTTTGCGCCGGGCCCTGTCGGACCTGGACGCGGCCCATCTCGTCATCGAATTGCCATCGGGCTATCGCGTTTCCTGTGGCGACCCGGAAGCGGTTGCCCAGGCCGAATGGCGACTCAAACGCTGGAATGCGCTGTTGCGGCTGGGCGGAAGCGGCGCGCTGGGCTTTGCCGAAGGTTATGTGAATGACGAATGGGAGACGCCCGATCTGCGCGCCCTGCTCGATGTGCTCGCCCGCGCCTTCGACCAGATCAGTGTCGCCCAGGCGAAGGGCGGTCCGAGCCGGATCATCGGCCAAGTCCAGCACTGGCTCAACGCCAATACGCGCAGCGGCAGCAAGCGCAATATCGCCTTCCACTATGATCTGGGAAATGCCTTCTACGCGCTCTGGCTCGATGCGAGCATGACCTATTCCTCGGCCTGTTTCGCGACGCCAGACCAGGGTCTGCAAGCCGCCCAGGCCGAGAAATACCGCCGGATTTGCGTCGCCGCGCAATTGAAGCCCGGCGATCATGTGCTCGAGATTGGTTGCGGCTGGGGTGGTTTTGCCGAAGTGGCCGCGCGCGATTTCGGTTGCCGCGTCACCGGCGTCACCCTGTCGACAGAACAGCTGGACTATGCCCGGACCCGCATCGCCCGGGCCGGGCTGAGCAACCAGGTCGATCTGCAGATCCGTGATTATCGCGATATCGACGAGACATACGACGCCATCGTCTCGATCGAAATGTTCGAAGCCGTTGGGGAGGCGCACTGGCCGGTCTATTTCGACCAGCTGGCGCATTGCCTCAAACCGGGCGGGTATGCGGCGCTACAGGTCATCACCCTGCGCGAAGCGGATTTCGATCATTATCGCGGCACGGTGGATTTCATCCAGAAATACGTCTTTCCGGGCGGCATGCTGCCGCCGCCATCGGCGCTCGCCGGGGAGGCCCGGCGCGCGGGGCTGGACGATATCGACGCCTGCATGTTTGGCGAAGACTATGCCAACACACTGCAGCACTGGCACGCCGGCTTTGATGCCACATGGCCACAGATCCGCGCATTGGGCTTTGATGACCGCTTCGCCCGCATCTGGCGCTACTACCTCGCCTATTGCGAAGCCGGCTTCCGTTCGGGGCGCTGCGATGTCGGTCAATTCGTCTATCGCAAGCCGGCGACCACCCTGTCCTGAGTCGAGGCTCTGGACCGCGCGCCCGATCCGCCGTCAAATAGGGTGAGGGGCTTGTCAGCCACCGGGAGCGGAGCGCTTTGGCCTGGACGGATCGAATACGCAGTCTTGTGAGTGCCGGCGTGCTGACGCTTGGCTGGCTGTTTCACCCTGCGCCTGCGGCCGCCGATCAGGCGCTGATTGCCGTGGCGTCGAATTTCGACGCGGCAGCGCGCGCGCTGCAGACCCGTTTTGAGCAAACAGGCGAACACACCGTCTTGATCACGCCCGGCTCGACCGGACGATTCTATGCCCAGATCCTGCATGGTGCGCCCTTCGATGTATTCCTGTCTGCTGACCAGCTGACGGTGCACCGCCTCGAAGTGCAGGGCCAGACCATTTCCGGCACGCAATTCACCTATGCCGTGGGGCATATCGCCCTGTGGTCGGCCGGTGACGCTGACACAGCCGGCCCGATAGAAGACAGGCTGCGTGAAGGCCGCTACCGCACGCTCGCCATCGCCAATCCGGCACTCGCACCCTACGGCGCAGCCGCCCGTCAGGCGCTGCAAGCGCTGGACTTGTGGTCTCCGGCGCAAGACCGGCTCGTGACCGGCGAGAGCATTGCAGCCGTGCAGGCGATGCTGATCACCGGCAATGCCGATCTTGGCATCGTGCCGGTCTCCCAATTCGCCGGCACAGATATGAGCACCGACCCCGATTACTGGGCGATACCGCAACATCTCTATACGCCGATCCGTCAGGATGCGGTGCTGACCCGGCATGGACAGGACAATCCGGCAGCGCGGGCCTGGCTGGATTTCCTCGCCAGTCCGGAGGCGCGGGAGATCATCTCGGCCCATGGCTATGGTGTTGTGGATTAATGCCTGATCTCGGCCCGCTCTGGCTCAGTCTCCAACTCGCGGCGATCACCACCGTGATCCTTCTGGCGCTCGGCACACCGCTGGCCTGGTGGCTGGCGCGCACGCGCTCAGGCCTGAAACCGGCCATCGAGGCCCTGACCGCCCTGCCACTCATCCTGCCGCCGACCGTGATCGGCTTCTATCTGCTGATCCTGCTCAACCCGACCTCGCCGATCGGCAGTTTCTGGCTGACCCTGACCGGCGACACGCTGACCTTCTCCTTCACCGGCCTGGTTGTGGCCTCGGTGGTCTATTCCCTGCCCTTCATGGTGCAGCCGCTGCAGAGCGCCTTCGAGAGCGTCGGCCGGGCACCACTCGAGGCCGCCGCCAGCCTCGGCGCCTCGCCGCTCGACGCGTTTTTCAGCGTCGCGGCACCGCTCTCCATCCGCGGATTTCTCACCGCATCCATCCTGAGCTTCGCCCACACAATCGGGGAATTCGGTGTCGTGCTGATGGTCGGTGGCAGTATTCCCGGCCAGACCCGCGTCATCTCGATTGCGATTTTCGAACAGGTCGAGAGCCTGCAATATCAGGACGCCCATATCCTGTCGGGCCTGCTGATCGCCTTCTCCTTTGCCACCCTGCTGCTCGTCTACAGCCTCAATCGCCGGTTCCGTATCCATGTCGGATGACCGGCTGTCCCTGCAGCTGCGCGCCCGGCGCGGTGGCTTCGACCTCGATATCGAGGCGGAGATCCCGCTCGACGGCATCACCGCCGTGTTCGGCCCCAGCGGCAGCGGCAAGACCAGCCTGCTGCGCCTGGTCGCCGGTCTCGACCGACCCGATGAAGGCCGCATCGCGATGGGCGATACGGTCTGGGTCGACCGCGCCCGGCATGTTTTCACCCCGGCCCACCAGCGCCCGGTCGGTTTGGTGTTCCAAGATGCACGCCTGTTTTCGCATCTCAGCGTGGCGGGCAATCTCGCCTACGCGCAGCGCCGCGCCGCGACCGGCCCGACACGTTTCGATTCCGAAACGATCATCAAGGCCCTCGATCTCGCTCCGCTCCTGCCGCGCCGACCAGCCTCGCTGTCGGGCGGCGAAGCACAGCGCGTGGCGCTGGCCCGCGCCCTGCTGACCCAGCCGCGCCTGCTTCTGCTCGACGAGCCGATGGCCGGGCTCGACCATGCCCGCAAGGCCGAACTTCTGCCCTATCTCGACACGACCTTGCGGCAATTGGAAATTCCGGCCCTCTATGTCAGTCATTCCGTCGAGGAAGTGGTGCGCCTGTCCGACCGTGTGCTGGCCCTGTCCCAGGGTCGTTGTGTCGCGATGGGCCCGGTCGAGGAGGTCTTTGCCCGGCTGGAAATCGAACCGCTGGAGCGCGATTTCGAAGCCGGCTCGATCCTGGCCGGACAGCTGATCGACCAGAATGAACGCCTGCAGCTCAGCCGCGTCGACATTGGCGGCCAGGTGCTGGAATTGCCCATGTCCGCCGCGCTACAGCCCGGTGATACGGTCCGGCTGAGAATCCGGGCCCGCGATGTCGCAATCGCGACCCTGAAACCCCAGGCGATCAGCATCCGCAATGTGCTCGATGGCCGGATCATAGCCATCAGCGAAAACGAGACCTCACCCTATGCCGATCTGACCGTCTCGATCGGGACCAGCCAGTTGAAAGCCCGCCTCACCCGGGCCTCGATCGAGGCGCTGGAACTGGCACCGGGCCAGGCCGTCTACGCGCTGGTCAAGAGCGCCAGTTTCGACCGCGGACCGGGTTGATCGCAGCACCGGTTACGGTGAAGCTTTGCCAGCAGGACACTGCAGCATATTAGCAGCTAGTATACGGCAGATTTCCAGGGGGATTCCCGTGACACAAGCAGTAGACAACAAGCCACTTGCCGGCCTGAAGGTTCTGGAACTGGCCCGGGTTCTGGCCGGTCCATGGATCGGTCAGACGTTGGCCGATCTCGGCGCCGACGTGATCAAGGTCGAAGCCCCGCTCGGCGATGATACCCGCCATTGGGGGCCACCCTGGGTCAAGCACGAGAGCGGCGCTTCTTCGGCCTATTATCATTCCTGCAATCGCGGCAAGCGCTCGATCGCGCTGGACTTTACCAAGCCGGAAGATCGCGATCTCGTGCTGGAACTGGTCGATGGCGCCGATGTGCTGGTGGAGAATTTCAAGGTTGGCGGGCTGGCCAAATACGGGCTCGACTATGACAGTCTGAAGGTGCGCAATCCACGCCTTGTCTATTGTTCCGTAACGGGTTTTGGCCAAACCGGACCCTATGCCCACCGCGCCGGCTATGACCTGATGATCCAGGCGATGAGCGGGATCATGGACCTGACCGGCGAGCCTGACCGTCCGCCCCAGCGCCTCGGCGTCGCCTTCGCGGATATCTTCACCGGCGTCTATGGCGTGATCGGTGTCCAGGCGGCCCTCGCCCAGCGCGAGAAGACAGGGCTTGGCCAGCATGTCGATATGGCGCTGCTGGACAGCATGATGGGCGTGCTGGGCAATCAGGCGATGAATTATCTGACGACCGGGGTCGCACCGCACCGGCTCGGCAATTCACACCCGAATATCGTGCCCTATCAGGAGTTTGCCGCCAGTGATGGCCATATCATCCTGGCCTGCGGCAATGATGGACAGTTTGAACGCCTGTGCACCCTGCTTGATTTCCCGCCAGACGTTCTCGTCCGCAATCGCACCAATGCCGAACGCGCTGCCAACCGGAGTGAACTGGTGGCACAAATCGCCGATGCCATGGCGCGCTTCACGCGCGATGATCTTCTCGCCGCACTTGAGCAGGAAGGCATTCCGGCCGGGCCGATCAATACCGTCGAGCAAGCCTTCAACGATGTCCAGGCACAGCATCGCGGCCTCGCGACAGAAGCCGACGGCATTCCCGGCATCCGCAATCCGATCCGCCTGTCCGGCATCGAAGTCGGCTCGGGCAAGCGCTCACCCGGTCTCGACGAACATGGCGCCGGGATCCGGGAGCGTTTGTGGGACTAGGCTGCGGTCAGGCTGCGCGGATCGTGTTCAGGAACTGGTCGAACTCATCCTTCCAGGCGCCCTGATTGCGGGCCATGTCGGTGCAGGAATTCAGCACGTCGCTGGAGACCTGGTCGGTCTGCTGGGTGAATTCGGCAACCTGGCCAACATCGGTGGCCGCCTTGGTCGCGCCCGCCTGGGCCCGCTGAGCCGACTCGGCGATCTCCGAGGTGGCGACGCGTTGCTGTTCGATTGCCGCGGCCGAGGCCGTCGCCAGTTCGCCCAGCTGGGACACGGCTGCGAGCGCCGCCGCCGTCGACTTGGCGCAGGCCTCGGTCGAGGACTGGATCGCCGAGATGCGCTGGGTGATCTGCTGGGTGGCACCGGAGGTCTGCTCGGCCAGCGCCTTGACCTCGGAAGCCACGACGGCGAAGCCCTTGCCGGCTTCACCCGCCCGAGCGGCCTCGATGGTTGCGTTGAGTGCGAGCAGATTGGTCTGCGAGGCGATGGTGTCGATCAGATCAATAATCGCACCGATGGCTTGGGCCGATTCCGCCAGCTGCTCCACAACCTCGGAACTGACGCGCGTTTCCTGGTCGGCGACCTGTGACAATTCACTGGTGCGGGCGACCTGGCTGGAGACTTCCGCGATGGACGCGGCGAGTTCCTCGGCGGCGGCGGCGACCGACTGCACGCTGCTGGCGGTCATATCGGCGGCCTGGCGGGCCGAGTTGGACTGGCCGGCAGCCTCGCTGGACCGGGACTGCATCTGGCCGGCGGCCAGTTCGAGGCCTTCCGAGGAACGCATGACACTCTGCATCAGATTGGAGGACGCCTCTTCAAAGCGTTCCACAGCCTGCCGGGTGGCTTCCTGCTGACGCATCTTGGTTTCAGCTTCGGCATCATCACGCGCGCGCACCTCATCGGCGGCCGTCAAGGCTCCGTCGAGTTGCGACAGGGCACGGCTGAGCTCACCAAACACATCGGTGCGATCCTGGCCGGCGATCTCGACATGCCGGTCGCCGCGGGCCAGGGCTGTAAGGGTTTGCTGCACGCTCGCGACTGAACGGCGGATCGAAGCACCGATCATGATGGTCAGCCCATAAAGCACACCAGCCGCGACCAGGACGGCGATGGCCGCGATCCAGAAGCTGAGCGTGCGCATGGCGTCGAGTTCAGCCCAACCGGCGCGCAGATCGTCAGCCGTGCCGTCGCGGACACTCTCGATCATTGTATCCATCTCATCGTCGAACACCGCCAGGCGTTCGGTATAGGCGATCGTGTCGGCTGTGGTCAGGTTCTGGACTTGCGCTTCGAGCTCGCCGAACAACACCGTCAACGCTGCGTATTCAGTGAGGATCTCGTCAAAGGTCGCCTGATAACGGGCGTCGAGCCCGGTCTCCCGTGTAGTTTCGATCGCAATCCCCAGATCGGTCAGATTGCCGCGCGCATCGGCGATGAAATCATCGGTTGGCAGCGCCAGCATGCGATAAGTGTCGCGCAGGAAGGACGTCATGTCCTTTTCCAGCGCATTGGCGGCGACGTTCGCAACGGTGGTGTGCCGCGCTTCAGTGCTGACCCGCGCCACCGCACTGCCAACCAGACCGTTGACGAGCACATAGAGCAGCATGGCGCCAATCGAGGCGACGGCGAGCAGGGACAGGCGGCCACGCAAGGACATGTTTTGCAGGTTGATCGCAGGCATCAAGGGACTCCATGGCCCGGAACCGGGCGGCGTGACGGGTCAACCGGTCAACGCGATGAAGTCTTGCGCAGGCCAGCTTCCCAGTTGACGGGCCCCGCAAAAACGGGTCCGCCGAAGGAACTGACAGCATTAATTGTCAAGGTTAATCGCTGGCTACGCCGGGGACACCGCCCATATCATATCTTATGCATCAGGGAGCGAGCGCGGCGGCCTGCGGCAACCGGAGCGCCAGGCGCTCCGGTTGGATATCGTCAGGATGCGACCAGGGTGACCTGATCTGTCGGCACATCCCATGGCAGGTGGTGGTTTTGCAGCATCACCAGATTTTCCGGACTGATGACCCGGGTGCCAGCATCATAGCCGAGCAATTCGCTGATCGGCTGGTCGAGATGCCGCGCCAGAAGAAGCGTTTCATTGGACGAGAAATTGGTCAGGCCGCGAGCGCACTCCTCATCGGCTTCATTATAGATGTGCAGCACATCGCCCTTCTGGAAATCACCATGGATCGAGACGATGTCGGCGCGCTCGACCACGAGGTCGCCGGCGAGCATGGCATCAATCCGCTCCTGCTTGAGCACCAGGCTACCGGCCATTTGCAGACGATTGGTGAGCCAGACCGCCCAGGACGAAGCCGGCGTACCCTTGGCGACGCAACGCGTATGACGGCGTTCCTTGGCCAGGATGGAGGAGATCGGCCGCTCGATAATGCCGCGCGCGATCAAGGTCTCGCAACCGGCATCCTGGGCCATGTTGGCCGCATGCATCTTGGTCAGCATGCCACCGCTTCCCAGTGCACTCGTGCTATCGGTCACCGCCAGATAGGAGCTGACATCGTCAATCGTCTCGATGAATTGGGCGCCAGGCTCTGAGGGGTCGCGATCATAGAGGCCGTCGACACTGGTCAGGATGATCAGATGATCCGCCTGGATCATGTGGGCGACCTTGGCGGCGAGACGATCATTATCGCCGACGCGGATTTCCTGGGTCGTGACCGTGTCATTCTCGTTCACCACGGGCATCACGCCGTGCTCGAACAGGCGCTGGATCGTGTTGCGGATATTGAGAAAGGTCCGGCGCTCCTCGATATCGCCCAGCGTCACCAGGACCTGGCCAATAATATAGCCATGCTCGGCGGCAACCTGGCCGTAAGCGTTCAGCAAGAGCGGCTGACCGCAGGCAGCTGCGGCCTGCTTGTCGAGGACATCGGCCTCTTCGGGCGACTTGTTGACGGCATTGAGTCCGAGCGCGACGGCGCCGGACGAGGTCAATACAACATCATAACCCTGCTCGCGCAGATCGGCGATGTCGCTCAGAAGCCCGTGCATGAAGGCATATCTCAGGGTCAGTCGCTTGCTGTTGGCCAAAAGGCTCGAGCCGATCTTTACAACAATTCTCTTGCGCGCACTCAAAACAGGTCTCCGTTCGATATCTGGGGTAAATTTCAGGGGTCGAGCAGTCTATACGGGAACACGAACCTCATTTCAACCAACCGACTCCTGTAATGGCAAATACATTATATCAACTCTTGCCCTAATTCTGCCGCTTAACGCTTCTGCGCTTACTCACAAATTTGATACGGTATTGGACTCTGTGAGAGATTTGCGTTCGCTTTGCTTATAAGATACTACACGCCCTGAAATGACCGCAGGCCAGTGCTAGCCCAGCTTCTGTGATGGCCACCCAGCAGGTCGTAACAGAGGATTATAGATGCAGATCTTGTTGATCGGGTGCGGGAAAATGGGCGGTGCCATGCTGCGCCGCTGGCTCCAGTCAGATATTGCACGTTTCACCGTCGCCTCACCCAATGGCGGCTCCGTGCCGCCGGGGGTCGAGCATGTGCGCTCACCCGCAGAATTGGGCGAACGCCTGTTCGACATGGTGCTGATCGCGGTGAAGCCGCAAATGATCGACACGGCATTGCCGCCCTATATGCCACATCTGGCACCGGATGGCTGCCTCGTCTCGATTGCCGCAGGCTATTCCAGTGCCCGCCTCACCGCCCTGATCGGCGATCATCCGGTTATCCGGCTGATGCCCAATTTGCCGGCGATGATCGGCCAGGGGGTCAATGGCCTGTTCGCCAATGCGCCGTGCACTCCCTCGCATCGCGAGGCCGCAACCGCACTGGCCACCACGACCGGCTCGGCGATCTGGGTCGAGGATGAAGACCAGATCGACCGCATCACCGCCGTCGCCGGCAGCGGGTCGGGCTATGTCTTCGAAATAGCCCGCAGCTATGTCGCGGCCGCCGAAGCCCTGGGCTTCGATACGGCCACGGCGCGAACCCTGGTGCTCGACACCATGGCCGGGGCCATCGAGATGGCCCGGCAATCCGACCACTCACTGGAGACCCTGCGCAAGGATGTGACGAGCAAGAACGGAACGACCCAGGCCGGGCTTGAAGCCCTGATGCAGGACGGGCAGCTCGACACGCTGCTCGAAAACACCACCAAAGCCGCTTACGCGCGGGCCATAGAGCTGCGATAACAGACGCTGCCTGCCCGCCCATCACCACCAGACAGACTACAAGGAAAATAATGTCCGAGACCGTGCAAGACTATGTCAATGAGCTGGGCCGCAAGGCCAGGCAAGCCGCCGGCGCCCTCGCCGGAGCCACCACTGAACAGAAGAATACCGCCCTGCGCGCCACCGCCAAGGCCCTGCGCGAAACCATGCCCGCCCTGCTCGACGCCAATCGCAAGGATGTCGAAAGCGTCGCTGGCAAAGGCAAGAATGCCGCTTTCATCGACCGTCTCGTGCTCGATGCCGGCCGGATCGAGGCGATGGCCTCGGCGCTGGAACAAATCGCTGACCTGCCAGACCCGGTCGGACGCAAGCTGGCCCGCTTCGAACGGCCCAACGGGCTCGTCGTCGAGCGCGTCTCGGTGCCGATTGGCGTCATCGCCATGGTTTATGAATCGCGCCCGAATGTCGGTGCCGATGCTGGCGCGCTCTGCCTGAAATCGGGCAATGCGATCATTTTGCGCGGCGGCTCGGAAAGCCTGAACTCAACGCGCCAGATTGTCGCCTGCCTCGCCAGCGGCCTGAAAGAGGCCGGTCTGCCGGAAGAGGCTGTCCAGTTGGTCGATACGACCGACCGCGATGCGGTGAAATTCCTGCTTCATTGCGCCGACTATGTTGATCTCGTCATCCCGCGCGGCGGCAAGGGCCTGGTCTCCCTGGTCCAGCGCGAAGCGCGCGTGCCAACCCTGCTGCACCTCGATGGCAATGTGCACACCTATATCCACAGCGCCGCCGACCTGAACAAGGCGACCGCCGTCGTCGTCAATGCCAAGCTTCGTCGCACCGGCGTTTGCGGCGCCACGGAAAGCCTGGTCGTCGACCGGGCGATTGCGGGCCAATACCTGCCTGGCCTGCTCGATGCCCTGGGAGACTGCGAGGTCCGCGGCGAAGCGGAGTCCATCGCGATCGATGCCCGCATCAAGCCCGCCTCCGATGAGGACTGGGACACTGAATATCTAGACGCCATCCTGTCGGTGAAACTGGTCGATGACGCGGCTGAGGCCATGACCTTCATCGAGGCCCATTCCTCGCACCATACCGACGCGATCATCACCGAAGACAGCGACACTGCCGCCGCCTTCCTGCGCACTATCGACTCTGCGGTCGTGATGCATAATGCTTCGACCCAGTTTTCCGACGGGGGCGAGTTCGGCATGGGGGCGGAGATTGGCATTGCCACCGGCAAGATGCATGCGCGCGGCCCGGTCGGGCTCGAGCAATTGACCATCTATAAATATCTCGTTCTCGGCGACGGCCAGACCCGGCCATAGCGCCCCCGGCCGCCACCCAGACAAGTCTCAATCCATGATCGTGAGCGTGACATGCAAACCGAAGCCCTGATTTCACTCGCCCTCTATTTCATCCTGATGATGGCGATTGGTTATTACGCCTACCGAAAATCGACCAGCAATGTCGCTGAATACATGCTGGGTGGCCGTCAATTACACCCGGCCGTGGCGGCGCTCTCTGCCGGCGCTTCGGATATGAGCGGCTGGATGCTGATGGGCCTGCCCGGCGCCATCTATGTCTCGGGGATGAGCAGCGCCTGGATCGCGGTCGGCCTGCTGATCGGGGCCTATCTCAACTACAAGCTCGTGGCGCCACGCCTGCGCGCCTATACCGAGATCGCCGAAGATGCGATCACCATCCCGGATTATTTCGAAAAGCGCTTCAAGGACAAATCACGCCTGCTGCGCGTCATCTCCTCGCTGGTCATCGTGATCTTCTTCACCCTCTACACCTCCGCCGGGGTTGTTGCGGGCGGCAAGCTGTTCGAAGCCTCCTTCGGGCTGAGCTATGAGCTCGGGCTTTTCCTCACCGCCGGCGTCGTCGTCGCCTACACCTTGTTCGGGGGCTTCCTCGCCGTCTCACTGACCGATTTCGTCCAGGGCTGCATCATGTTCGTCGCCCTGATCACGGTTCCGATCGTGACCTATATGGTGCTCGGTGGCAGCGAGCCCATCCTGACAGAGATCAATGCAATTGATCCGACCCTGCTGCAGATGACCACGGGCGTCACCGTCCTCGGTGTGATTTCGAGCATGGCCTGGGGGCTCGGCTATTTTGGCCAGCCACACATCATCGTCCGCTTCATGGCGATTGCGACGCTGAAGGAAGTTCGCGCAGCACGCCATATCGGCATGAGCTGGATGCTCGTCACCCTGATCGGTGCCGTCGCCACCGGTATTCTCGGTCTCGCCTATGTCACCTCGACCGGCGCAGAACTCACGGATCCGGAAACCATCTTCATCCTGCTCTCCCAGGTCCTCTTCCACCCGTTGGTTGGCGGCTTCCTGCTCGCCGCCATCCTGGCTGCGATCATGAGCACGATTTCCTCACAGCTTCTGGTCTCGTCCAGCTCTCTGACCGAGGATTTCTACAAGCATTTCGTGCGCAAGGGTGCCAGCCAGACGGAACTCGTCCTGGTCGGACGCTTCTCGGTTCTGGCCGTCTCCCTGATCGCCATTGCGCTGGCCTTCGACCGCTCGAGCACCATTCTCTCGCTGGTCTCCAATGCCTGGGCCGGTTTTGGTGCCGCCTTCGGCCCCCTGATCCTGCTGAGCCTGTTCTGGCGCGGCATGACCCGCAATGCCGCGCTGGCCGGCATGGTCACCGGCGCCGCAACAGTGCTGATCTGGATCTACGCGCCGTTCGAGATCAACGGCATGCGCCCATCCGACATGATGTATGAAATGGTGCCGGGCTTCGCGCTCAGCCTGATCGTCACACTCATCGTCGGCTTCATGACGCGCACACCAAGCAGCGCGTTGACCGAGGATTTCGACTCCATGAAGGAAGCCATGCGCACCGGTGTCATCGCGCCGAAATAACGCCCATCGGCAAGCCGACAAGAAAGCGGCCGGCGGGGCAATCCCGCCGGCCGTTTCCATATTCAGTTGAAGCTTTCACCGGCCTCGGCCTTGCCTTTCAGCAAGCGCGAGACAATGAAATCCGGCCCCAGCGCATCGGCGTGACGGGCCAGGCCGTCGAGCACGGCCTTCAGCCCGATCGTATCAGCCCAGAACATCGGACCACCGGTAGAGGCCGGCCAGCCATAACCATTGAGCCAGACGATATCGATGTCCGAGGCGCGCTGTGCCATGCCCTCCTCGAGGATTTTCGCGCCCTCATTGATCATTGGATAAAGCAGGCGTTCACGGATCTCATCGCCGGATAGCTTGCGCTGCGCCCGGCCGCTCCTGGCGGCAAAATCCGCGATGATCGCCTCGGTCTCCGGTGAGGGCGAGCCGCGACGGTTCTCGTCGTAATCGTAGAACCCCTGTCCAGTCTTCTGACCGCGCCGGCCACGCTCGCACAGGACTTCGCGAATGGTCGAACTGGTCGAGCCTTCTGCGGTCCAGCCCAGATCCAGCCCGGCCAGATCGGCCATCTGAAATGGGCCCATCGGGAAGCCGAATTCGGTCAGGGCTGCATCGACCTCCCACGGGGTCGCGCCTTCGAGCAGAAGCTTTTGCGCTTCGCTCTGACGCGGGCTGAGCATGCGATTGCCGATGAAGCCGGGGCAGACGCCGGAGACGACGGCGATCTTGCCGATTGTCTTGGCCAGTCCCATCACCGTCTTGAGCACTGACGGCGAGGTTTTGGCGCCGCGCACCACTTCAAGCAGGCGCATGATATTGGCCGGCGAGAAGAAATGCAGCCCGACCACGGCCTCGGGCCGCGTCGTCTCGGCCGCCATCTCGTCGATATTGAGATAACTGGTATTGGAGGCCAGGATCGCGCCGGGTTTGACGAGGCCATCGAGGCGCCGGAAGACCTCCTTCTTGATCTCCATCAGCTCGAACACCGCCTCGATCACCAGATCGCAATCGGCGAGCTCCTCATAATCCAGCGTCGGGGTCAGCAAGCTCATGGCCTGCTCGACCTGCTCCATCGTCATGCGGCCGCGCGCTGCGGTGCGTTCGTAATTCTTTCGGATCGTCGCGACACCGCGGTCGAGGGCGGCCTGTTCACGCTCGACCAGGGTGACGGGCAGGCCGGCGGAGAGGAAATTCATGGCAATCCCCCCGCCCATCGTGCCGGCGCCGAGAATGCCGACTCTGGTAATCGGGATGAGGGGCGTGTCAGCGGGGATGCCATCAATCTTGGCGGCCTGGCGTTCGGCGAAGAAGAGGTGCCGCATTGCCCGGGATTGCGTGCCGGAAACGAGTTTCAGGAATAGCTCACGTTCCAGCTTGATACCTTGCTCAAACGGCAATTCGACCGCAGCCCGAACGGCCTCGATACAGGCCTTCGGTGCATCGAAACCTTGCAGTTTGCGTGAGTTTTCGGCGATGAATTTATCGAAGACCTGAGGATGGTTGGCGGCTTCGGCAATGCGGTCGGTGCGCAGGCTGGAGACCGGATGGCCGGCTGCGCCGGCGACCTCCCTGGCAAAGGCGATGGCCTCGTCGGCCAGGCTGCCGGTACTCGCGATCCGGTCGACCAGTCCGATCTCCAGCGCCCGGCTCGCTGTCACCGGATTGCCGCTGACGATCATGTGGAGCGCATCGGCGACGCCGGTCACGCGCGGCAGGCGTTGCGTGCCGCCCGCGCCAGGCAGGAGCCCCAGTTTCACTTCCGGCAGGCCCAGTTTGGCCGAGCCAATGGCGATGCGGTAATGGCAACCCAGCGCGACCTCCAGCCCGCCGCCCAGCGCCGTGCCGTGAATGGCCGCGACCACCGGTTTGCGGCATTGCTCGATCGCATCGACCACCTCAGGCAATGACGGCCCGACCGGAGGTTTGCCGAATTCGGTTATGTCCGCGCCCGCGAAGAATGTCCGCCCCTCGCAGCGAATGACGACAGCCTTGATGGCGTCGTCGCCCGCCGCCTCGGCGATCCCCGCAGCCAGCCCGGCACGCACGGCCTGGCCGAGCGCATTGACGGGCGGATTATCGGAGATGATGACGAGCACATCCCCGTGGCGTTGAGTGGTGATCACAGACATGGGCTGCTCCTGGCGATTCCGTTTCAATTCAGGCGTCTAACGCCATACCGGCGGGACATTCCGATTTGACCCCAAGCCAGGGCGCGCTGCAAGACACGCAATCTGCCGCCCTCGGTGACGCTCGCACGAAACTCTGTTAAGCCGATGATATGGATGCCAGACCTGATCAGGGCGAAGACGCCACCACACAGCGCTTTCAGCAGAAGCGGGACCGTATCCTCGATGCCGCGGCGCAGCTGATCAACCGGCATGGCGTCAAGGGGATGACCTTTGTCGATGTCGCCGAACTCGTCGGGCTTAACACCACAAGCGTGACCTATTATTTCAAGCGCAAGGAATTGCTGGCGGCGGCCGTTCTGGACCGCTCGATCGACCGGCTCGAGGAATTGATCCGCGACGCCGCGGCCCAGCCGACGCCGCGCGCGCGCGTCGCGCGCTATGTCCAGGCCCATTTCGAGCTGCACGCCCGCATCCAGCTCAATCGCGAACGTCCCTATACTGTGCTCTCGGATATCCGCGCCCTGGGCGAACCTTTTCGCACCGATCTGACGGCACGCTATGTCGGGGCGCTGCGCGCGGTCCGCGAATTCTTCGCGCCGCCGCTGACGGCACGTGACAAGGTCTTGCGCACAATCCGCGCCCATGTCCTGGTGCAAAACATGTTCTGGCTGCCCGGCTGGCTGGCCTTGTATTCGGTCGATGACTACCCGCGGCTCAGCCGCCGCATGATCGAGATTTTCGAGCACGGCATCACGCCGGCCGCGGCCGCATGGACGCCACAACTCCTGCCGGTCAAGACACCGTCCCGGACAGCCGAAGCGGAGGGCATGCCGGAGAATTTCGCGCGCGCCGCCACCTGCCTGATCAATGAGAAGGGCTATCGCGGGGCCTCGGTCGAACAGATCGCGTCAGAACTGAATGTCACCAAGGGCAGTTTCTACCACCATCTGGAAGCCAAGGATGAGCTGGTGCTGGAGTGTTTCCGGCGCAGCCATGAGCGGATCGAACTGGTGCAGCGTGCCGCCATCGACGCCAATGGCAGCCAGCGCGACCGGCTGGCCTCCGCCATCGCCACCCTGCTTGACGTCCAGCTGTGCAGTGATTTTCCACTCTTGCGCACGACGGCCCTGCAAGTCCTGCCAAGCGAATGGCGGACCGACATGCTGGAGCGCTCGACCCGGCTGGCCCGCCGCTTCGCGGGCATGATGATTGATGGCATTTCCGAAGGCTCGGTCCGCGCCCTTGACCCGTTGATCGCCAGCCAGGTGGTCATGGGCACGCTCAACGCCGCCTATGATCTGCGCGGCTGGATCTCCACCTTGCCGGACCCGACGGCGATCAGCCTGTACGGCTCGACCGTCGCCCACGGCCTGTTGGCAGACCCCGTCGATTTCGCCGTCGACTAGGCCGCAACCGCGGTAAAGCCAAGCGCCGGCACTAGGTCCGGCGCTGCCGGATCAGGCCTTCCTGCGCCGTGCTGGCAATCAGACGGCCATCACGGGCAAAGATCTGGCCGCGATTGAAGCCGCGGCCGCCGCCAGCCCAGGGGCTGTCGGTGACATAGAGCATCCACTCATCCGCACGCACATCACCATGCAGCCACAGCGCATGATCCAGACTGGCCGATTGCATGCCGGGACTGATCCAGCTGACCCCGTGTGGCTGCATGCTGGTGCTCAGCAAGGCCATGTCAGAGGCATAGGTCATGATCGCCCGGTGCATCACCTGATCACCGGCGATCGGCGCCACGGCCCGCATCCAGATCTGCCGCACCGGCTCACTCTTTTCCGGACGCAGCAATGACCAGGGCTTGACCGCCCGCATCTCGATCGGACGTGGCCGCGTCATCGCCTTCACGAAGGCTTCCGGCAGTTCGGCGCTCTCGCGCCGGATGAGTTCAGCATCGCTGAGCAGATCTTCCGGCTGCGGTATATCGGGCATTTCCGCCTGATGGTTGAACCCCTCTTCGGGGATCTGGAACGAGGCCGCCAGATTGAGAATAGGCTTGCCCTTCTGCATCGCGACAACACGCCGGGTGGAGAAGCTGCGCCCGTCGAAATCGCGTTCGACGCGGCAGATGATCGGCAGGTTTTCGTCCCCAGGCCGCATGAAATAGGCGTGGAGCGAGTGCACGATCCGGTCAGGCTCGACAGACGCGGTGGCCGACATCAGCGCCTGGGCAATCACCTGACCGCCAAACACCCGGCCCTGACCTCCGGGATTGCGCAGACCACGATAGAGATCGGTGTCGAGTTCCTCGACCGAGAGCAGGCGCTCCAGCCCTTCGATCAACTCGGCAGGCGTCTTGCGGGTCTCGGGCGTTTCACTTGCGGGCATGGCCAGGTCCTTCTTGTCGGCTTGATCAAGCCAATGGGCAGAAATTCGCGGTCAAAACGCCAGGCGTCAACGCCTATTGTGCAGCGCAACAAATACGCATGGATCAGAGGACGACCTGTTTCATCGATACAGACATGTCGGCCAGGCGCTCCAGATCGACCGCGCTGCCGGCGGCGATCAGCTTGCGGCCAAACATGAATTCCGGCGGCGCATTGACCGCTTCGACGGCGCGGACGCGATTGCCCTGCAAATGAAAGACGGCAAATGTCCCGGTCGCAGGATCGCCCCGCACCAGCTGGCTGGTCGCGTCGATGGGCAGGCCGGCGAGCTGGATTTTCAGATCATACTGATCCGACCAGAACCAGGGCACTTCCGGCGCATGCGGCGGCGTCGAGGTCAGGACATGAGCGACACATCGCGCCTGTTCCAGCGCATTGGGCACGCTCTCAAGCCGGAATTGCGTGTTGTAGAGCTCCAGCGGCCGGAAAGAGACATCGCCAATGGCGAAGATCGCCGGATCGCTGGTGCGCGCCTCGGCATCAACGATAATGCCATTGCCGCATTCGAGCCCGGCCTCACGCGCCAGCTCATCATTGGGCACGACCCCGGCACCGACCAGAACCAGATCGCAGTCCAGGACACGGCCATCGGCCAGCTCGACGGCCGTCACGGCCCCTGTGCCGGCAAAGCCCTTAGCGGCGGCATTGAAGATGAACTCGACCTGGTGATCGCGGTGATAGCGCTCAAGAAATTCCGACATGGTCGCGCTGGCGACACGGGCGGCGCTGCGCGCCTCGCGTTCGACAATAATGGCCTTGAGCCCCGCCTTGCGGGCCGACGCCGCGACTTCCAGACCGATATAGCCCGCGCCGATCAACACGATAGTCTTTCCGGGCATCATCGCCGTCTTCAGCGCTTCGGCATCGACCAGGCTGCGCAGGCTGAGGACGCCGGCGAGGTCCTCGCCGGGCAGACCGAGCACGCGCGGCCGCGCACCCGTCGCAATCACCAGCGCATCATAGCCGATGGCCTCGCCATCGCCGAGGATCACCTGCCGGGCCGTGCGATCAATCCGGGCAACACGGGTGCCAAGCCGCAGATCGACATCATTTTCACGATACCAGTCGTGCGGCCGCAGGATGACATGATCAAGGCTGCTGGTGCCCGCCAGCCAGGCCTTGGACAGGGGCGGACGCTGATAGGGTACGACCGCTTCCTCGCCGATCAGCGTGATCGCGCCGGCAAATCCGCCCTGGCGCAATTGCGCCGCGACGGAGCCGCCTGCATGGCCGGCGCCGATGATGACGATATCTTGCGGCGCATTGGCGGGCTGGGTCATGATCGGGAGGCTTTCTGCAAGGCGTTGGCGGGCAGCACCAATCAGACCTTATCACGACACGGGCGGGCAAGCGGGAAATCAGGCGAACGCCGCCTTTTGCCGCGCGCCGCGCCGTTTGCGATCAGATTTAGCCCTTCAGGCCGAACTTGCGAAAGATGATGCTCGGCGGGCAGAAGCCGGTGAAGCTGGACTGGACCAGATTGAAGCCGACGAAGATGGCCAGCGCGATCCAGTAGGGGTGTACCAGAAGCGACAGGGCAATGGAGATCAGGACCATGCTGCCCGCAAGCAGCCGGACGGCACTATTGATGGTCATGGCATATTTCCTTCTATGACCGGCTCCGCATCAGGCTGGACACCGGATTGGGGGATGTAGGGTTCGTCGGGATCCTTGAAAATCACATAGATGGCGGGGATCACCAGGACCGTCAGAAGGGTCGAGGACGCCAGGCCGAACAGAAGCGAGATCGCCAATCCCTGGAAGATCGGATCGCCCAGGATCACGACCGCCCCGATCATCGCCGCGATGGCGGTCAGCATGATCGGCTTGAAGCGAATGGCACCGGCTCGCAGCAAGGTTTCGCGCAAGGGCTCGCCGGCCTCCGCGCCGTGGCGGATGAAGTCGACCAGCAGGATGGAATTTCGCACAATGATGCCGGCCAGGGCGATGAAGCCGATCATCGAGGTCGCGGTGAAGGCGGCGCCAAACACCCAATGGCCAAACATGATGCCGATAAAGGTGAGCGGCACCGGCGTGAGGACGATCAGCGGCACCCGGAAGGAGCCGAACTGGGCCACAACCAGCACATAGACGCCGAGCAGCGCGACCATGAAGGCCGCACCCATGTCGCGGAAGGTGACATAGGTGATTTCCCACTCACCATCCCACAGCAGGGTCGGCGCATCATCATTGGCCGGCTGGCCATGCAGACGGATCACCGGCTGCGGCACCGCTTCCGTCCAGGGCCGGTCGTCGAGAGCTTCGGCAACTGCGCCCATGCCATAGATCGGCGCCTCATAGGCCCCGGCCAACTCGCCCATAACCATTTCGGCATAGCGGCCATCGCGGCGATAGATCGGGTAGGAGCCGGGCTCTTCGGTGACCGAGACGACATCGCCGAGCTCGACGACGCCGCGCGCACCCGGCAGGGCATTGGCCGGTACCGGCGTTGAAGCCAGACGTTCATTCCAGCTGCGCGCACCGCGTGGCAGGGCAACCGAGATATCAATCGGATTACGGCCCTCGCCGCGATGCGAATAACCCACCGGCATGCCGCCGATCAGGGCCTGGATGGTGTCATAGACATCGCTTTGCTGGACCTCGAAAAATTCCAGACTGTCCTGGTCGATGGCAATGCGCAGACGCGGCCGCGGCGTGCCGAAACTGTCATCGATATCGACGATATAGGGGACCGAGGCGAATGCAGCGCGCACTTCGGTGGCGACCGCGCGCCGGGTCTCGGCATCGGGACCGTAAATCTCGGCCAGCAGGGTTGCCATCACGGGCGGCCCGGGCGGGATTTCGGCGACGCGCACGACCGTGCCCTCGGGCATGTCGAGACCGTCAAGCAATTGCCGCGCCTCCAGCGCAATCTCGTGCGAGGAGCGGTCACGCTCGGTTTTCGGCGCCAGATTGACCTGGAGATCGCCCAGCTCGGGACGGTTGCGGAGATAGTAGTGGCGGACCAGACCGTTGAAATTGAACGGAGCCGCGGTGCCACTATAGAGCTGGATCGAGGTCGCTTCCGGCAGGGCTGCCAGACGGTCGGCGGCCTCGCTCAATACGCGCTCGGTCCGCTCCAGGGTCGCGCCTTCGGGCAGATCAATCACGACCTGGAATTCAGACTTGTTGTCGAAGGGCAGGAGCTTGACGGTCACCGTGCGGGTGAAGAAGAGCGACATCGATCCCAGGGTAAAGACCCCGATCACGAGCAGAAGCGTCCAGGCACGGCCGCGCGTGGCGATGACCGGCGTCGCGACGCGGCGATAGAGCCGGCCGAGCGGGCCTTCGCTCTCATGCGCGTGAGCAGCTTCATCGCCCGGCTTGTCTGGCTTGCCGCCGGCGATGACTTTCATCAGCCAGGGCGTGAGCACCATCGCGACGAAGAAGGAGAAGATCATCGCGGCCGAGGCATTGACCGGAATGGGCGCCATATAGGGTCCCATCAGGCCGGAAACGAAGAGCATGGGCAGAAGCGCCGCGACCACGGTCAGGGTGGCGACAATGGTCGGATTGCCGACTTCGGCGACGGCCTCGATGGCCGCCTGGACACGGGTTCGCCCGTCGCGCATCGCCCAGTGACGGGCAATATTCTCGATCACGACAATGGCGTCGTCGACGAGAATGCCGATCGAGAAGATCAGCGCGAACAGAGAGACGCGATTGATGGTGTAACCCATCAGATTGGAGGCAAACAGGGTGAGCAGAATGGTCGTCGGGATGACGACAAACACCACGACGCCCTCGCGCCAGCCGATCACGAAGGTGACGAGCAGAACGATGGAGACGGTCGCCAGCGCGAGGTGGAACAAGAGCTCATTGGCTTTCTCGTTCGCGGTCTCGCCGTAATTGCGGGTGATGGTGACGTCGAGCCCGTGCGGGATCAGCGTGCCTTCAAGCGATTCAATGCGCTCGATGATATGCTCTGAAACTACCACCGCATTGGCACCCTCACGCTTGGCAATCGCCAGGGTGACGGCGGGCAGGCGGTTCCATTCGCGCTCGCCCTCCTCACGATTGAGCATCCAGGCGCGGGCATCGGTCGGCATCGACCCGATCACGACAGTGGCGACATCGCGGACATAGACCGGGCGGCCATCGCGCGAGGTCACCAGCAGCAGACCGATATCGGGAATGCCCTGCAGGGTCTGGCCGGCAGTGACCGACCATGTCTGGTCGGTGGCGGTCAGATCGCCAACCGGGAAAGACCGATTGGCTTCGGCGATACGGGCGGCCAGCTGTTGCAGCGTAATGCCGTATTGCGACAGGCGCTCCGGATCGGGCTCGATGCGGATCTGGTCGGCGCGGCCGCCGACGATATAGGTCAGGCCGACATCCTCGACCGAGAGCAGGGCAGCGCGCAATTCCTCGACGATATTGTAGAGCGCGTTGTCATCCCAATGCCCGGCGTGATCAGCCCGGGGCGAGAGCGTCAGCGATACAATCGCGACATCATCAATCCCGCGGCCAACAACAAGCGGTTCCGGAATGCCATGCGGGATACGGTCCATATTGGCGCGGATGCGCTCATGCACACGCAGGATGGCCGCATCGGGATCAGTGCCGACATCAAAGCGTGCCGTCACCATCACCTGGTCATCACTGGTCTGGGAGTAGACATGCTCGACCGCATCGATCGACCGGATGATCGCCTCGAGCGGTTCGGTGACCAGTTCGACACCATCGGCGGCGCGCAGGCCATCGGTCTGGACCATGACATCGACCATGGGCACGGAAATCTGCGGCTCTTCCTCGCGCGGGATGACCATCAGGGCCAGCAGACCGACGGCCAGCGAGGCCAGCAGGATAAGCGGCGTCAGCGGCGAGCGGATGAAGGCCTTGGTGAGGTGTCCGGAAATTCCCAGCTTCATGGCTGCACCAGCAGGTCACCGGCGGCGAGACCACCGAGGATCTCCACGCCGTCTGCCGTATCCAGGCCCCGCTGGACGACAATATCGGAATGGCTTCCGTCCTGATGTTGTAGCCGGGCATAGTCGACACCGTAGCGGTTCGCCAGATAGTCGGCAGGCACCAGGATGGCGGCGCGCTCATCGACGGCGACATAGACCCGCACGCGCTCGCCAACGAAATAGCTGCCAAGGCCCTCGACCACCGCATCGGCGATCACGCGGCCATCTTCAACCTGCGGATAGACTTGCCGGATATAGCCCGACGGGGAGACATCGCCGGTCAGGTCGGAGCTGTCGACCATCACTGCATCGCCTTCACGAATGCTGCGGGCATGCCGCTCCGGCAAGCGCAGGCGCAAAAGATAGAGGTCCGAGGCGATCATCGCCACGGCTTCGCCCGGCAGAACAACGCTGCCGGAGGTCACGGGCACCTGCAAGACACGGCCCGAGGCCGGCGCCAGCACATCGCCCTGCCGCGATTGCTGCACCAGGACATTGCGGCTCTGGCGTGCGGCGGCGAGCTGACCTTCCAGCACCTCTGCAGTGGTGCGCGCAGCGTCGAGCCGCGCCTGCGGGAAGATACCGCGATCAAACAAGTCCTGGGCCCGGGTCAGATCGATCCGCGCCTGGGCGAGTTGTGATTCCAGAGCTGCGACATCGCCATTGGCGGCGCCAATCTGCGGCGCGATCCGGTCATCGACGACGACGGCGAGAATATCGCCGGCCGCGACGGCGTGGCCCTCATCAACCCTCAATTCGCCGATCGTACCGCCGATCCGCGCCCGGGCGCTGACCACATCGATACTCTCGACGGTGGCAAAGACCGCCTTGCGGTCAACGATATTCTGTTCGGTGACCGTGTAGGTCCCGCCGGTCTGGGCCATGGCGGGCGCGGCCAGCAGGGCCAGGGGAAAGAGGATTGCGGACAGTCGCATGGGAGGCCTCATCAGGCTTGTGGATCGAACATGGCGCCGGTGGCCGGATCAATGGCAATCGTCGAAAGACCCGCCTGCTTCCAGGCCATGAGCCCACCACGCACATGCGTGGAGATCGGGATGCCAGCCGCCTCACAGCGCGCCACTGCATCGGCGGAACGCTTGCCGGAACCGCAATGGAAGATCACCTCACGGGTCTTGTCGAGGGGCAGGGCGGCGGGATCGAAGGTCGAAAGCGGGAAAAGCAGGGCACCATGAATGCGCTCGGAGGCGTATTCGCGCGGCTCGCGGACATCAATCAGTATGGCTTGTTTCGACTGCACCGCTTCAATGGTGGTTTTCGGATCCAGCTCACGCAGGCTCATCGGGGCATCTCCCTGGGGTGAAGAAAACATAATTGACAACTAATGTAGTGAAAGATATTTTAGTGTCAACTAATGTTTGGAAAACCGATGACCGCAAGCCCGACAGCCTCCGCAACCGATGTTCATTTTGCCGACCTCCAGCATCAGGCCGGCGACGCTGCGGCCTTCCTCAAACAACTCGCCAACGAGAAACGACTCCTCATTCTTTGTCGCCTCGCAATGGGTGAGGCGACGGTATCGGAATTGTGCGAAATGGCGGGACTGTCACAGTCGGCGATGTCGCAACACCTCGCCAAGATGCGCAGTGAGGGCCTGGTCTCCGGCCGCAAGGCCGGCCTGCAGGTTCACTATTCGATCGCGGATGAGCGCTGCCACGGCATTCTGAAACATCTCAAGGAAGATTTCTGCATCGCCGCCGACAGCCTGCAAGGCTGATCAGCGACCCTCTCAACCCTGAAGGAGCGTGACATGGCACACATTGTTGTACTGGGAGCTGGACTGGGCGGCGTACCGATGGCCCTCGAGGCCCGCAAACACGCCGGCAAGTCCGATACCGTCACCGTCATCAGCGACAGCGCGACCTTTCACTTCACGCCCTCCAATCCCTGGGTCGCCGTTGACTGGCGCAAGCCCGACCAGATCAAGGTCGAGCTTGAGCCGATGTTGAGCAAGAAGAAGATCGCCTTTATCCATTCCGCCGCAACCGGTTTGCGACCACAGGACAACGCGATCGACCTGGCCAATGGCGAGACCGTCACCTACGATTATCTGGCAATCTGTACCGGTCCCGAGCTCGCCTTCGACGAGATCGAGGGGCTGGGTCCCCATGGCGGCTTCACGCAATCGGTCTGTCATGTCGATCATGCCGCGGCCTCGAAACAGGTCTGGGATGACTTCGTCGCTGATCCGGGCCCGATCGTGGTCGGCGCCGTCCAGGGCGCGTCCTGCTTCGGACCGGCCTATGAATCCGCCATGATCATGGAAACCGATCTGCGCCGCCGCAAGATTCGCGACAAGGTGCCGATGACCTTCGTGACCTCCGAACCCTATATCGGCCATCTCGGGCTGGACGGTGTCGGCGATACCAAGGGCCTGCTCGAGAGCGAGCTGCGCAACCGGCATATCAAATGGATCACCAGCGCCCGCGTCACCAAGGTCGAGGACGGGCTGATGCATGTCGAGCAGGTCGCCGAGGACGGGACCGTCGCCAAGACCCATGAATTGCCCTTCAAATACTCGATGATGCTGCCACCCTTCCGCGGCATTCCCGCGCTTCGCGGCATTGAGGGCCTGGTCAATCCGCGCGGCTTCGTCATCGTCGACAAGACCCAGCGCAACCCGACCTTCCCCAATATCTACGGCATCGGCGTCTGCATCGCGATTCCGCCCGTTGGCAATTACGCGGTCCCTGTCGGCGTACCGAAAACCGGCTTCATGATCGAATCCATGGTCGTGGCAGCGGCCCGCAATATGCGCGCCGTGATGAAAGGCGAAGAGCCCGTCAATGAGGCGACCTGGAATGCCGTCTGCATCGCCGATTTCGGCGATGGCGGCGTCGCCTTCGTGGCCATGCCGCAAATTCCGCCGCGCAATGTCAACTGGGCCGCGGAGGGCAAATGGGTCCACATGGCCAAGGAGGCCTTCGAAAGCTATTTCATCGGCAAGATCCGCAGCGGCACCGGCGAGCCCTTCTATGAAAAGGCCGCCTTCGACATGCTGGGCATCCATAAGGTGAAGCCGCCAACGCCGGCCGAATGAGGTCGTGTGAGGTTTCAGTGACATCACCGGAAGCGCTGGTCTCCAGGCTTGTCGGCTGAAGGCGGTCGGCTAGGCTGACCGCCTCGCCATTTTGCGCGAGACAGTGACGTTCCAGGGTGATGCCGCCATGAAATTCTTTATCGATACTGCCGAAACTGCTGAAATCCGCGAATTGGCGACGACCGGTCTTGTCGACGGCATCACGACAAACCCGTCGCTGATCAAACAGTCCGGCCGGGATTTCATGGAAGTCATCGCCGAGATTTGCGACATCATTCCCGGACCGGTGTCCGCTGAAGTGGTGGCCATGGATGTCGAGGGCATGCTCCGCGAGGGCCGGCGTCTCGCCGGGATTGCCGGCAATGTTACCGTCAAACTGCCACTGACCTGGGACGGGCTGAAAGCCTGCCGCGCCCTGAGTGATGAAGGCATAGCGACCAATGTCACGCTCTGCTTCTCGGCCAATCAGGCCCTGCTGGCCGCCAAGGCCGGCGCGAGTTTCATCTCGCCCTTTATCGGCCGGCTCGACGATCTCGGTGTCGACGGCATGGAGCTGATCCACAAGATCCGCGCGATCTACGATATTTATGGCTTCGAGACGGAAATTCTCGCGGCTTCAATCCGCTCGGCCGCCCATGTCGAGGCCTGCGCCCTGGCGGGTGCGGATGTCGCGACCATTCCGCCGAACGTCCTCAAATCCCTCGCCCGGCACATGTTGACCGACAAGGGCCTGGCCAGCTTCCTCGCCGACTGGGATGCCACCGGCCAGACGATCTGACCGCCACCGCGCTCTGCTGCACTGCAATATAAAAATGTGCATAAGCTTTCCGGTCGTGTTATGGGGGCGCTGACGCGTCACCCGAAAATCGGACCAGTCGGCCAAGTCAGTTAGCTGACATCTTGAGGCATGATCTGGAGCAAACACGCGCCCGGATTGGAAATAGACCTCATGTCACTGAACACCCGCATTGCGCCGGCATTGGCCCGCGCGCTTGAAAAGAAGGGTTTTGCCACCCTCACAGAAGTCCAGGAATCGGTGCTCGCACCGGAAGCCGACGGCGCCGACCTTCTGGTCTCGGCCCAGACCGGCTCTGGCAAGACCGCCGCATTCGGCATGGCCATTGCCCCGACCCTGCTCGGCGAGGCCGAACGCTTCGAACGCGGTGCCGAACCGATGGCGCTTGTCGTCGCCCCAACCCGCGAACTGGCGCTGCAGGTCCAGCGCGAACTGGTCTGGCTCTATGGCGAGACCGGCGCCCGCGTCGTCACCTGCGTTGGCGGCATGGACACGCGTACCGAACGCCGCGCGCTTGAAGCGGGCTGCCACATCGTCGTCGGCACGCCGGGCCGCCTGCGCGACCATATCGAACGCGGCGCGCTCGATCTGTCCTCCCTGCGCGCCGTTGTCCTCGACGAAGCCGATGAAATGCTCGATTTCGGCTTCCGCGAAGACCTCGAATATATCCTCGACGCCGCACCGGCGAGCCGCCGCACCCTGATGTTCTCGGCCACCGTGCCGCGCTCGATTGCCGATATGGCCAAGCGCTATCAGCGCAATGCCGTGCGCATCTCCACGGTCTCGGAACGCGCCCAGCACAGCGATATCGAATACAAGGCGCTCTCGGTGGCGCCCAGCGATCGCGAACACGCCATCATCAACGTCCTGCGTTTCTATGATGCCCCGAGCGCCATCGTCTTTTGCGCCACGCGCGAAGCAGTCAACCGGCTCTCCAGCCGCTTCGGCAATCGCGGCTTTGCCGTTGTCGCCCTGTCCGGAGAACTGAGCCAGAAAGACCGCACCTCGGCCCTGCAGGCGATGCGTGATGGCCGGGCCCGCGTCTGCGTCGCCACCGATGTCGCCGCGCGCGGCATCGATCTGCCCGGCCTCGAACTGGTGATCCATGCCGACCTGCCGACCAATAGCGACACGCTGCTTCACCGCTCCGGCCGCACCGGCCGGGCCGGCCAGAAAGGGACTTGCGTCCTGATCGTGCCACATACCCGCCGCGGCCGTGCCCAGCGCCTGCTGCGCGACGGCAAGATCCAGGCGGAATGGGGCAATGCGCCAAGCCTGGACGATATTACCGCAAAAGACCGCGAGCGCGTCATGACCGACCCGTCGCTGTCGGAGACCTATGACGAGGCTGCCCTCGCCATGGCCCAGGAACTGCTCTCGCGCTATCCGGCCGAACAGATTGCCGCCGCCTTCCTCAATCGCCGCCAGGCCGATATGCCGTCGGCCGAGGAATTGATCGAGAATCCCGGCACCTATTCCAATGAGGGCCCGGGCGCACCGGAAAAGCGCCGCGAGCCGTTTGGCGACAGTGTCTGGTACCGTCTCACCGCGGGCCGCAAACACCGCGCCGAACCGCGCTGGATCCTGCCGCTGATCTGCCGTCTGGGCCATATCACCAAACGCGAGATCGGCGCGATCCAGATCGGCGAGGAAGAAAGCCGTTTCGAAATCCTGGCCTCGGCCTCTGACCGTTTCATGGAAGCGGTGCAGAAAGCCGGCGGTGGCGAAAAGTCGATCCGCATCACCCGTGATGAGGGCGGTGCCGACGCGCCTCTCGACCGTCCCCGCACCCCGCGTCAGCCGGCCGCCTATACCGGCCGCCCGAAACCGGCCCGTGATGGCGAAGGTGGTGGCGATTTCACACCGCGTCCGAAACCCTATGCCGGCAAGTCCGACAAGCCCTACCAGGGCAAGTCGCGGGATGACGCCGCTTTCACCGCACCCTACGCACCGAAGGCCAAGCCGCGCGCCAGCGACGGCGACAAGGCCTACACACCCAAACCCCGTAAGGCCGATGGCGACAAGCCTTTCGCCCCGAAGGGCAAGCCACGCGCTGCCGAGGGCGGCGCGCCGTTCAAGCCACGCAGCAAACCTTTCAGTGCTGACCGCAAGACCGGTGCAAAAGCGGGAACGCCGCGCCCGAGCAAGCCCTGGGATCCGGCAGTCGTCGCCTCGGCCCCGGTCAAGCGCCGTTCGCCAACCGAGAGCCCGGCTCCCGGTGGTCCCGATCACGCGCTGAAGAAGACCAAGAAGAAAGCCAAGCCGTCGGAAGAGTAATCGCGTCAGACCTGCGGGCGATGGCGGATAACCGTCATCGCCCGCCGGGACTATTCTTCGTCCGCCGGTTTCAACTCGTCTGTCCTGGACAAGTCCGGGAATAGCTTGAACCAGCTGGCCGCTGTGATCAGCGCCAGAACGCCGCCCATCAGCACCGCACCGACCGGGCCGAGAAACCGCGCCGCGACACCGGATTCAAACTCGCCCAGCTCGTTCGACGCCGAGATGAACATGAACTCGACCGCCGAGACGCGCCCGCGCATGCTCTGCGGCGTCGAGAGCTGGATGATGGACTGACGGATATAGACCGAGATCATGTCAGCCGCGCCGGTAATCGCCAGCATGGCCATCGACAGGATGATCAGTGTGGAAAGCGCGAACCCGATCATGGCCACCCCGTAAACCGCGATCGCGCCCAGCATCCAGCCGCCGACATGGCGCGTCAGCGGCCGGGTTGCGAGCATGAAGGCGACAATCGCGGCGCCCACTGCCGGCGCTGTCCGCAACAGGCCCAGCCCGACGGTATCGGTGTGAAGGATGTCGCGCGCGAAGACCGGCAGAAGCGCCGTGACACCGCCGAACAGGACCACGACCAGGTCGAGCGAGATCGCCCCGAGCACGATGCGGTTATTGCGCACATAGCGCAGGCCCTCCACGATCAGCGCGCGCCCGTTGACGCCGCGGACATGTTCATGCTGCGGCGTGCGCGCCGTCCAGATCGCATAGGTGCCGATCATGACGAGCACGAAGCTGACCGCATACACCGTCGCCGGACCCGCGATATAGAGCAGGCCGGCAATCGCCGGACCGGTAATCGCCGCAGCCTGGAAACCGAGCGAATTCCACGCAATCGCCTGACGCAATTCATCGCGCGGGATGAGGCGCGCAAACAGGGCGCTTGAGGCGGCCGGCGAAAAGGCGTGCATCACACCCAAAGCCAGCGAGACCGAGAAGATCATCCACAATGCGGTCGGTCCGGCGAAGAAGGGGCTTGCCACCAGTACCAGCGTGCACAGGGCGCGCCCGATATTGGTCAGGACCAGGATCATCTTGCGATCCAGCCGGTCAGCCGCCTGGCCACCGACCAGGGAGAGCAGCAGCACCGGTGCGAATTGCGCCAGGCCCACCATGCCCAGCATCAGCGCTGATTCCTCGACGGAACGGGTCTGGCGCGCAATGTCATAGACCTGCCAGCCAATCGCGACGGCCATCATCTGCCGCGCGGCGGAGATCGACTGACGCATGATCCAGTAGCGCAGGAAGGCATCATGCCGGAATACGGCGATCGATGGCAGCAACACGGTATAATCCCCCCGGAACACCGACGCCCCGACGCGTGGCGCCGTAGCCAATACGACCAGCCATACACAGAGCCGCCTTGAAGCGAAAACCGAAACTGGCCGGGCGCTGCGATAGCTGAAAAAGCCCGCCTCGCATCACAATCACGCCAGTGGCGCATCTGCGCATTCGCTCACCATCACACTTCACGCTAGACTGCGACGACTCGCCGCTTCGCCACAGGGCGATTTTTGATGTTTATCAAGCCGGTAAGTTTGCCGCGACCGAGGTTTTTGTGGACGGTTCGATTTCAAACGCTACCACGACCGCCGCGGGTCAGCGCCCGCTGATCGACCATTTCGGGCGGCATATCACCTATCTGCGCCTCTCGGTGACGGATCGCTGCGATCTGCGCTGCGTCTATTGCATGAAGGCGCGGCCGGATTTTCTGCCAAAATCGGAATTGCTCACGCTCGAGGAATTGACCCAGCTGAGCGATGCCTTCATCCGCCGCGGCGTGACCAAGATCCGCGTCACCGGTGGGGAGCCGCTGGTGCGGCGCGATGTGATGACGCTGATCGAAAACCTCGGGACTCGCCTGGGCAAGACCGGGCTGGAGGAGATCTGCCTCACCACCAATGCGACCCAGCTGCCGCGCTTCGCCAAGGATCTCGTCGCCGCGGGCGTCAAACGCATCAATGTCTCGCTCGACACGCTCGATGAGGCCACCTTCTCACGCCTGACCCGGGGCGGCCGGATTGCCGATACGCTGGCCGGGATTGATGCTGCGGACGCCGCCGGCCTCAAGATCAAGATCAATACCGTCGCCCTCAAGGACGACAATGAGCATTCCCTGCGTGAGCTGATCGCCTGGGCTCATGGCCGCGGCTTTGACCTGACCCTGATCGAGATCATGCCGCTGGGCGAGGTCGATGCGGCGCGGTCCGATCAATTCCTCTCGCTGGCCCAGGTCAAGGCCGATCTCGAACAGGGTTGGACCCTGACTCCGCTGAGCGACAATACCGGCGGGCCGGCGCGCTATCACCGCGTCGAGGAGACCGGTGGCCGGCTCGGCCTGATCACGCCGCTGACCGAAAATTTCTGTGCCGGCTGCAACCGGGTCCGCCTGACCTGCACCGGCCAGCTTTATATGTGCCTGGGCCGCAATGGCCGGCTCGATCTGCGGGCGGCCTTGCGCGAAGGCGGGCTTGAGGCCGTTGACGCCCTGCTCGACGAGGCCATGGCACTGAAGCCACAGGCGCATGATTTCGATGTCTCTGCCGGGGCCGAGGCCGCCGTTGGCCGTACCATGGCCCATACCGGAGGCTGATCCATGGCTCTGACAATCCGCTATTTCGCCGCCCTGCGCGACAGGATGGGGACGGCCGAATCTGTCGTCGACCACATCCCTGGCATTAATGGCGGCGGCCTCGCCGAGTGGCTGATCGCGCGCGATCCGGCGGCAGAGGCGCTCGCCCATCCATCCGTGCGCCTGATCATCAATGACGAGATCGCACCGCGCAGCCAATCCATCCAGGATGGCGACACCATTGCCTTCTGCCCGCCCTTTTCAGGGGGCTAGACAGTGGCAGTTTCAGTGAAGGTCCAGACCGAGAGCTTTGATGCCGGTGCCCTGCTCAATGCGCTGGCGGGCCAGGATTCCAGCTGCGGCGCGGTCGCCAGCTTTACCGGCCAGGTCCGCGGCGGCGATGATCTCGTGGCGCTGGAACTGGAGCATTATCCCGGCGTCACCGAGCAGGCGCTCAGCCGCATCGCCCATGAGGCCGTGCGGCGCTGGTCGCTGGGCGAGGCGGTGATTATTCACCGGGTCGGCAAGATGGGGATTGGCGAGCCGATCGTCTTTGTCGGCGCTTCGGCACCACACCGCCGCGCCGCACTTGAGGCAACCAGCTTCATGATCGATATTCTCAAAACCCAGGCCCCGTTCTGGAAACGCGAACACACCACCTCCGGCTCTAACTGGGTCGAGCCACGTCCCGGCGATAATGAAGCCGCTTCGGCCTGGCTGGCCGGTGAGAAGGAAAACACAGCATGAGCGCCATCCCAGACATGATCGGCTTTGCCGTCATGACCGTTTCCGACAGCCGCGACGCCAAGACCGACAAGACAGGGCCCTGGCTGCGCGAACAGATCAGCGCCGAAGGACATGCGGTCATCGATCACGCTATCGTCGCCGATGAGATCAGCGCCATCCAGGACCAGCTCAAGGCCTGGATCGCCGATCCTGCCATCCATGCGGTCATCGCGACCGGCGGCACAGGCCTGACCGGCCGCGATGTGACGCCGGAAGCGTTCAAGCCGCTCTATGACAAGGAGATGGATGGTTTTTCCGCCGTCTATCACCAGGTCAGTTTCCGCTCGGTCGGCGTCTCGACCATCCAGTCGCGCGCCACGGCAGGGATTGCCGGCGGGACCTATCTGTTCGCCATTCCCGGCTCGATGGGGGGCTGCAAGGATGTCTGGAATCATATTCTCAAGGATGAATTCGACCGCACCCACCGGCCGTGCAATCTGGTCGACCTCCTGCCGCGCCTGACGGAGCGCTGAGGATGAGCGCCAAACTCACGCATCAGGATGATGATGGCCGCATCCGCATGGTCGATGTCGGCGGCAAGGACGAAACCACCCGCCGCGCTGTCGCGACCGGCCGCATCACCATGAGCCAGGCCGCCTTCGAAGCGATCCGCGATGGCCAGGGCCCCAAGGGCGATGCGCTGAAGACGGCGGAACTGGCCGGCATCATGGCGGCCAAGAAAACCTCCGACCTGATCCCCCTCTGCCATCCGCTGCCGATCACCCAGGCCAAGGTCAGCATTCAGGCCAGCGATGACGCGCCGCAATTCATCATCCGCGCCGAGGTCTCCACGCGCGGCCGCACCGGCGTCGAGATGGAGGCGCTGACGGCAGTGTCTGTCACCGCGCTGACGATATATGACATGGCCAAGGCGCTCGATAAATCCATGCGCATTTCCGACATCGTGCTGGATGAGAAGACGGGCGGAAAGTCGGGAGATTATCAACGCAATGACTGACATCATGATCTCCGTCGAGGCTGCCCGTGCCCGCATCGCGGCGGCGCTGCTGCCGATGGATTCCGAGCCGTGCACGCTGATCGATGCGCCCGGCCGCACCCTCGCCGCACCCGTCATCGCCGCGCTGACCCAGCCGCCTTTCGCCGCTTCGGCCATGGATGGCTATGCGGTGCTATCGAGTGATCTCGGCGAGACGCCGAACCGCCTGTCCCTGCAGGGGGAATCGGCGGCAGGCCATGGCTTCGACCTGAATTTGAAACCCGGCCACGCGATCCGGATCTCGACCGGCGCGCCGATGCCGCAAGGCGCCGACCAGGTCGTGATGCAGGAGCGCGCCGTGCGCGACGGCAATCACATCACCCTCGACGACACGCCGCGCCCGGCCTCGAATGTTCGCGCCGCCGGGATTGATTTCAAGGCCGGCGATATCCTGCTGCCGGCCGGCACGCTGTTGAGCCCCGACGCGGTCGCCCTCGCCGCCGGTTCCGGAGGACTCGAACTGACCGTGCACCGCCGTCCGCGCGTCGGCATATTGTCGACCGGCGACGAACTGGTCGAGCCGGGCCAGACGCCGGGACCGCACCAGATTATCAATTCCATCGCCTGGGGGCTGGACGGGCTGGTGCGCCAATGGGGCGGAGAGCCGGTCTATCTCGGCATTGCGCGCGACAGCAAGGCCGATGTCGGCGCCAGGCTGGAGACTGCACGTGGCCTGGATCTGATCGTCACGATTGGCGGCGCCTCGGTCGGTGACCACGACCATCTGCGCCAGGTCTTCAACGCCATGGGGGGCGAGCTGGCCTTCGGCAAGATCGCCGTCAAACCGGGCAAGCCGAGCTGGTTCGGCCGGCTGGGCGAGAGCGCGTTTCTCGGTCTGCCAGGCAATCCGGTCTCATCACTGGTGATGGCGCGGCTCTTGTTGCAGCCAGCCCTGGCAATTTTGTGCGGCCGGCCGGAATCGCTGGAATTTGCCACCGTCATTCTCGGCGAGGATCTGCCAGCCAATGGCATGCGCGAAAACTTCGTCCGTGCCCGCATTGACCGCCAGACCGGTCGCGTTCATCCACTTGGCAATCAGGATTCCTCGGCCCTCTCGGCCCTGGTCCATTCCAATGCGCTGATCCGGCGGGAGGTCGAAGCGCCCGCCGTCCGCGCCGGCGAGACGACGCAAATCCTGCCACTCTGACCGGCCAGGATCAGACCAGCGAAATCCCCGGCTCGCCGGCCTCGATGTGCCCGATCACAGCCGCGGACTCATGACCGTGACGGGCAAACAGGGCCAGCACTTCATCAACACGCTCGGAACAGCAGGATACCAGCAGGCCACCACTAGTCTGGGGGTCACATAACAGGTCACGTTCGGCATCTGGCCAGCTATCTTGCGCCACCACGAAATCCTTGACCGAAGCCCAGACCCGTCCCGATGCTCCGGTCCGCACACCCTCCTGCGCCAGCCGCCGCGCCCCGGCAAAAACCGGCACCGCATCACGCGTCAGCACAGCCGCGACACCACTGCCCTCACACATTTCCCGCAAATGCCCGAGCAGGCCGAAACCGGTGACATCAGTGACCGCATGCACCCCGTCGACACCTGCCAGATCAGTGCCGGGCCGGTTGAGCAATGTGGTCGAGGCGATCATCTCGGCCTGGTCCTCGGGCGAAATAATGCCGCGCTTCATCGCCGCGCTATAGATGCCGATTCCCAGCGGTTTCCCGAGGATGAGGACATCGCCCGGCTTGGCACCGGCATTGGTCAGCATGCGATCGGGATGGACAATCCCCAGCGCCACCAGGCCATAGAAAGGCTCAGCCGCATCAATGGAATGCCCGCCAGCAATCGGTGCACCCGCGGCCTCTGCGACCGAGCGGCCGCCATTGAGAATCGTGCGGATCGTCTCCAGCGGCAGCTTGCCAACCGGCATGCCGACAATCGCCAGGCAGAAAATCGGCCGCGCGCCCATGGCATAGATATCCGACAATGCATTGGTCGCCGCGATCCGGCCGAAATCAAACGGGTCATCGACGATGGGGGTGAAGAAATCCGTCGTCGCGACAATCGCCAGATCATCACCCAGACGGTAGACCGCCGCATCATCGCGTGTCGCCGCGTCGACGATCAGTTCGGCCGGCATGGCGAAGCCCGGTGTGCGCTCGATAATCTGGTTGAGCACGGATGGATCGAGCTTGCAGCCGCAACCGCCGCCGTGCGCCAGACTTGTCAGCAGGGGCGGCGTCGTGAGATCGGTCATGGGAATTCCTGGCAAATGGCATGACTATCGCCATGCCCGGTGGATCGATCCGTGGAGTATACTGCGCCCATGCCCGATTATGCGATGCTCGATGACACGGATGCCGCCAGCCTGGCCGGTTTCGATCTGATCGTCGATGTCCGCTCGCCGGGCGAATATGCTGAGGACCATCTGCCTGGCGCCATTAATCTTCCGGTGTTGAGCGATGAAGAACGCGTTCGCGTCGGCACGATCTACAAACAGGTCTCAACCTTCGATGCCCGCCGCGAAGGCGCGGCGCTGGTGACACGCAATATCGGACATCATCTGGAAACCGCGCTGGCTGGCCTGCCGCGCAAGTCGAAGGTCTTGCTCTATTGCTGGCGCGGCGGCATGCGGTCGCGCTCGATGGCGCTGGTCCTGTCAGCTGTGGGCTGGAAAATCTCGCTGCTGCGCGGCGGCTATCGCACCTGGCGGCGCGAAGTGGTGGCGCAGCTGGAGCATTCCGATGCACGCCTGCCCTTCATCCTGATCGACGGCCAGACCGGCACCGCCAAGACCGCCATCCTGCTTGAGCTCGCTGTCAAAGGGGCCCAGATCCTCGACCTTGAGGGCCTGGCCTGTCATCGCGGCTCGGCCTTCGGTGACTTTGCCGCCATTCCGCAACCGAGCCAGAAGCGCTTCGAGACCCTGATCTGGGAGCAATTGCGCGGCATGGACCAGACCCGCCCGATCTATCTCGAGGCCGAATCCAACATGGTCGGACGGCGCCAATTGCCGGCCCGCATCTGGAGTGCCATGAAGGCCGCGCCACGCATCGCCATCTCGGCACCGGTGCCGGCGCGCGCGCAATATCTGGTCGAGGCCTATCCCGACCTGGTCTCTGATACCGCCAAGCTCAACGCCTCCCTCGACCAGCTCGCCAGCCGCCACGCCAAAACCCTGATCGCTCATTGGCGCGAACTGCATGCCGCCGGTAATTATCGCGAACTGGCGGGTGAGCTGATCACCGCCCATTACGACGCCGCCTATAATCGAGCCCGTACGCATCACGGCGAAGACCCGGTTGTGACCCTGCGCAGCGAGACACTGGATGCGACCGCGATTGGCGAATTGGCCGACGCCATTCTCGCGGCAAAGGTGAAGCCCTGATCCAGGCGGTCAGTCCTGGGCCGCCTCGTGCAGCGCCGCTGCCAGCATCCAGCGATAGAGCCGATCCTCGAAGGATGATGGCCGCTCAAGCCCCATCCGCTCCAGCGCCGCCTGATCAACACCGCCCTGTGCCGACAACCGCGCACCACTCCAGGCAAGACGCAGGACAGAGCCGAGCGAGGCCGAGGCATTCTTCATCCGCTCCAACGCCGGCAGGAGACGCTGCTCGACCGCCGTGAAATCCGTGCCGAAGGGGAAATCGGGCAGATGCCCGGCTGCGCGCGCCGGGGCGAGCGTGGCGCGGATCCGCTCCGGCGTGTTGTTGCGATAACCGGCTGGAATTTCATAGTCAGCGGCGATCTTGCCGGCCTGTTTCGCAGTCGCCAGCAATTCACCTTGAAACCGGCTATCGGCGATATTGATCAGCTCGGCAACGACATCGGCATCGGATTTTCCACGCAGATCGGCAATGCCGTATTCGGTGACGACGATATCGCGGCGATGACGCGGGATTGTATTGTGAGGGTAGGACCAGACGATGTTCGACACCGTCTTGCCGCGCGAGGTCCGCACCGCATTGATGGTGATGATGAATCGCGCCCCGTCCAGGGCGAAGGCCTGTTCGGCAAAGTCGAACTGGCCGCCAACCCCGCTCACCACCTGGCCGTCGCCGGTCGCATCGGAGACCACGGCGCCGAGCAGGGTCACCATCATGGCGCTATTGATGAAGCGCGCATCCGTGCGCGCGCGCCGCCGCTCGTCGACGCCGCCATAGAGCGTATTGGTGAAGCTGACCGGCCGCATTTCGAAGCGCTGGCGCCGGTCTTCCGGCATGGTCCGCAGCGCGGTGTAGAAATCCCGGCATTCCAGGAAGAAGGCCGCATGCAGCACGGCGCCATCAACCTCGCGCTTGAGCACATCGGCTTTTTCCAGCTGCAGGAAACCATCGGTCAGCATTTCGCTGGCGCCGTAGAGGCCAGTTTCGAAGGGTTTGTCCTCGCAGGCCAGAGCCTCGCAATCGCCGGCATGCAGGGCAGCGGAGAGTGGTGCGAACACATGATTCTGCCTCTGACGCAGGATCAGGCCCTGGGCGACGGCATCACCGACCGCACCGATCCCGATCTGCAAGGTCCCGCCATCGGGCACCAGCCGCGCCACCTGCAGGCCGATCGCCTGGTCGGCCAGGCTGACCGGGCGTTTCGGGGCCGAGAACAGCTCGAAATCCGTCGCTTCGCTATCGAGCATGTGCGCGAATTCCTGCGCCTCCACCAAAGCCGATTCGCCGCCCATGAAGGGCATTTGCGAATTGACCTGGCCGACCAGCATGAAATCGGCGCGCCCCTCGGCGCGCGCCTTGAGCAGATCGGGCGTGATGTCGGGATTACTGCCCAGGCTGTAGCGCGGCCCCGCATCTCCTGCCTGCTTTGCCACCAATTGCCCGACGACATTGACACCGCGGTCGAGAATATAGCGCTGGGCATCGGTATAATTGGCGCAGATATAATTCTGTTGTGCCCGCCCGACGCCGCGCCAGCGCCCGGCGAGGAAGAAGAATTCATCGACCCGGATATTGGCCGGCAGCGAACCATCGCGCAGCGCCGCCGCATAGGTCAAAGGCGGATAGGCCCCGAACAACCGCTCCCTCGCCGGTTCAAGAAAGCGCCGCTCCAGCCCGTCGCCGAGCGCCGGGGTTTCCAGCGTCAGTGCCGTAAAGATCGTAAGACTGATGCCGGGATCGGCCATCGCCCGTGCTACCAGCGCATTGACGATGTGATTGGGTTTGCCCAGCCCGAGCGGCAAGGCCAGCACAATCCGGCGTCCGACCGCGGCAATGATCGCATCGGCAATCGAATCGACGCTGTCATGATGCTGTGGCCTGGTTGGCATGGCATGTCCCCAAACAAAGACTTCAGCCAAGCCTAGCGCAGCGCGCAAGTGCACGCCATGCGGCGATTGCTGCACGGCGGCGGGCGATCTTGTGTCGGGAGTTAAATGGCGGAGAGGGAGGGATTCGAACCCCCGGAACCTTGCGGTTCAACGGTTTTCGAGACCGCCCCGATCGACCACTCTGGCACCTCTCCGCGGGGAGGCGCTTTCTGTACCAGCGCGATGACAAAATCAAGAGGCGGAAACCGCCAATGCCAGCAGGTCTGTCGCTGTGCCCGGCGTTGACTCTGCGCGTGGCATGAGTATAACGCCCGCTCCTGTCTGTGCGGTTCTCCGTTCGGGCGGGTATTTGTTGAAACAACGCCCCGGGGATACGGGGTGAAGAAAAAGAGCCACGCCAATACCGGAAAAACCGGTGAGGGACGTTGCTGAACAAAGGAAACCGAGATCATGTTTGCAGTGATCAAGACCGGCGGTAAGCAGTATCGCGTTGCAGCCGGCGACGAAATTCGTATCGAAAAGCTGGAAGGCCAGCCTGGTGACACGCTGTCACTTGGTCCTGTGCTGATGCTGGGCAGTGATGATGGCGTGACCGTCGGCTCCCCCGTCATCGATGGTGCCCAGGTGATCGGTGAATTGCTGGACACCAATCGTGCCCGCAAGATCATCGTCTTCAAGAAGCGCCGCCGCCAGAATTACCGCCGCACCCAGGGTCACCGCCAGTGGGGCACGATCGTGCGCATCGCTGAAATCGTGATGCCGGGCGCCAAGGCCAAAACAGCGCTGAAGACCACGACCGCGGCTCCAGCCGAAGTCGAGGCTCCAAAGGCTGCTCCGAAGGCGAAAGCAGCCCCGAAAGCTGCAGCGCCGAAAAAAGCTGAGGCTGCTGCCAAGCCGGCCGCGCCCAAGAAGGCCGCCGCCAAAAAGGCCGCACCAGCTGCCAATGACGACCTGACCCAGTTGACGGGCGTTGGCCCGGCGCTGGCCAAGACACTGAATGAAGCCGGTGTGACGTCCTTCGCGCAAGTCGCGGCCTGGACGGCGGCCGACATGGAAGCCCTCGGCGTCACCGCCAAGGCAGAGAAAAATGGCTGGATCGAAGCGGCCAAAGCGCTCGCTTCCGGAACGGAGGGCTAACAATGGCTCATAAGAAAGCAGGCGGTTCATCCCGTAACGGTCGCGACTCCGCAGGTCGCCGCCTTGGCGTCAAGAAATACGGTGGCCAGGTGGTCATTCCGGGCAACATCATCATGCGCCAGCGCGGCACCAAGGTGAATCCGGGAGCCAATGTCGGCATGGGCAAGGATCATACCCTCTTTGCACTGACCGAAGGCCGTGTGGTTTTCGCCAAGAAAGCCAACAACAAGGCCTATGTATCGGTTCAGCCGATGGCAGACGCCGCCGAATAAACGGTTCGCACATATCGAGCCGTTCGCTGTTACCAGCGGGGCTCGACAGCGCAATCGCGCATCAGGGGAGACGGGTCACCGTCTCCCTTTTTGTTTGCCTCCCCGCCGCCCGATGGAGATCGAGATGGGTCCGCGGATCGAGACTGGAAGATTGCTGCTGCGCCCGCCGGAAATGAGCGATGCGCCCGATATCGCCCGCCATGCCGGCGAGTATGATATCGCGAAGATGACAATGCTGACCCCGCACCCCTATCCGGTGCCGGCAGCCGAAATGTGGGTGCTGATGCGCCGCGCCGGCTGGGCCGGTTCGGCCAACCGTCATCTGATCGTGCAGACCCGCGAGGCCGATGGCGGCGAAATGTGCGGCATGGCCGGGGTTTTCCGGCGCTCCCGCGACAGCGAGTGGGCGATCGGCTATTGGATCGCCAAGCCGTTCTGGGGCCGCGGCCTGGCCACCGAGGCCGGACAGGCCCTGATCGACTATGCCCGCAACGAGCTGGCGGCTCCGGTCGTCACCGCCGGCCATTATGACGACAATCCGGCTTCAGGCCGGGTGCTGGAGAAGCTCGGGTTTCGCTATACCGGCAAAGCCTGCGAGGAATTCAGTCTGGGACGCCTGGCGAAGGCGAATTGCCTGGGAATGAGAATGGACCTGGCGGCCGCCTGAGGCGGAACGCTGCAATGACGAGAAACGCTTATTTATGCCCGGGAAAGCGGTATAAGAGGCGCTCACAAAAGAGATTACCCAATGAAATTCCTCGACCAGGCTAAAGTTTATGTCCGTTCCGGCAATGGCGGGGCTGGGTGTATGTCCTTCCGGCGCGAGGCTTTTGTCGAATTCGGCGGTCCCGATGGCGGCGATGGCGGCAAGGGCGGTGATGTCTGGGCCGAGGCCGTTGAGGGGCTCAACACCCTGATCGACTATCGCTACAAGCAGCATTTCAAAGGCGATACCGGTGGCCATGGCCATGGGCGCGACCGCTCGGGCAAGGGCGGCGAGGACGTCATCTTGCAAGTGCCGGTCGGAACGCAAATCCTCGACGAGGACAAGGACGAGGTACTCGCCGACATGACCGAGCTGGGCCAGCGGGTGCTGCTGGCGCGCGGCGGTGATGGCGGCCAGGGTAATGCGCGCTTCAAGTCGGCGACCAATCGCGCCCCGCGCAAATCCACCCCCGGCTGGCCGGGCGAGGAGCGCTGGGTCTGGCTGCGGCTGAAACTGATCGCCGATGTCGGCCTGGTCGGTCTGCCCAATGCGGGCAAGTCGACCTTCCTGAGCGTTGTCTCGAAGGCCAATCCGAAGATTGCCGCCTATCCCTTCACGACGCTCTATCCCAATCTTGGCGTCGTCGATCTTGGCCCCGGCTCGCGCTTCATCGTCGCCGATATTCCCGGCCTGATCGAGGGTGCGCATGAAGGTGCCGGCATTGGTGATCGATTCCTTGGCCATATCGAGCGCTGCGCTTCGATTATCCATCTGATCGACGGCACCCAGGATGATCCGGTGGAAGCCTATCATACGGTCCGCAACGAGTTGGCGGCCTATGGCGGCGGCATTACCGACAAGCGTGAAATCCTCGCGCTGAACAAGATCGATGCCATTTCCGAGGACGAGGTCGAGGAAAAGGCGAAACTGCTGGAAGCGGCGACTGGCAAGAAAGTCATGCGCCTGTCGGGTGTCTCCGGTGACGGCGTCAAGCGGCTCTGCTCGGAAGCCTGGCGCATCGTGCAACAGGTCCGCGCCGGCGTCGCCGAACCCGATGAGGAAGGCTGGACCCCGTGACACGCCCCGGCTTCGACGCGGCCCGCTGCATCGTGGTCAAGGTCGGTTCGAGCCTGCTGCAATCGGGCCCTGCCGTCATAGACGCGATTGCGGACGATATCGCGTCGCTGGCCGGGCAGAAGAAACGGGTCGTACTCGTTTCCTCCGGCGCTGTAGCGCTGGGACGGCCCCGGCTCAGCCTCGGCTCCGGCTCTCTGACCCTGGAACAGAAACAGGCCGCCGCAGCGGCCGGTCAACCGGTTCTGGTCGGCGAATGGGAACGGGCCTTCGCCCGCCATGGCCGCGCCACGGCCCAGGCCCTGTTGACGCTCGACGTGACCGAATCACGCCGCCACTGGCTCAATGCCCGCGCCACGCTTCATACACTGCTCGATCTCGGTGCCATTCCGGTGGTCAATGAGAATGATACCGTCGCCACCGACGAGATTCGCTATGGCGATAATGACCGCCTCGCAGCGCGGGTGGCCCAGCTGGTCGGTGCCGAACTTCTGATCTTGCTGTCAGATATTGATGGCCTGTTCGACCGTGACCCCCGGAACCATCCCGAGGCCAGACTTGTCCCGGAAGTTCAACGAATTGACGCATCCATCCACGCCATGGCCGGCGACACCAACACGCTGACCGGCGTCGGGACGGGCGGGATGCGTTCCAAAATCCTCGCTGCCGAGATTGCCACGGCCTCAGGCTGCTCTACCCTGATCGGACCAGGATCGGCGCCCACACCTATCTTGCGACTACGGCAAGCCGGTTGTGGCAGCTGGTTCCATCCGACCGGCTCTGCCGTCAGTGCCCGCGCCGCCTGGATTGCGGGCGCCCACAGCCCCCATGGCGAGATCCGGATCGATGCCGGCGCGGCTGCGGCGCTTCGCGCCGGAAAATCGCTGCTGCCAGTCGGTGCCGTCGCGGTGGACGGGCATTTCGGACGCGGCGATGCGATTCGCATCACGGGACCGGACGGCTCCGCGATTGCACGCGGTGTCAGCGGCTATGACGCCAGCGATGCGCGGCGGATTTGCGGTTGCCAGTCTGCCGAAATCGAAGCCCTGCTCGGATACCGGCGAGCATCGGCACTGGTTCATGCCGACGACATCGTCCTGTCGAGCCCTGGCGCAATTGCCGGCTGTGATGTCTAGGCGCCGGTCCAGCCCGATGGCGGGAGGCCGGCTGATCAGCGCCCCGAAACCCGCGCCGCCACTGCGGGGTGAAACGCTCGTCCGCGGGATGAAAATTGGTCTGTTCGGCGGTACGTTCGATCCACCCCATGACGGCCACCTCCACGTCGCCGACGCCACAAGACGGCGCCTTGGCCTGGACCGGATCTGGTGGTTGGTCTCGCCGCAAAATCCACTCAAGCAACGACGGGCCGGGGAGCTGGACGACCGCATGGCGGCGGTGTCTGCCCTGGCGGACCGGCCGGGCATGGTGGTCAGCGATATAGAGGCCCGGCTGGGCTGCAGCCGGACCATCGAACTGATCCGCGCCCTGCAGCGCCGCTATCCCGGCGTCCACTTCGTCTGGCTGATGGGCGCCGATAATCTCAGGAGCTTCCACCGCTGGGGCCAATGGCGCGAAATTTTCAACTCGGTTCCGATTGCGGTAATTTCACGGCCACAGGATTCCGTTCGCGCCCGTCTTGCTCCAGCCGTCCGCATGCATGCAAGCTCACGGCTTCGTGACCAGGGCCTGGCAATGCTGCCCCTAAAAACGGCGCCCGCGTGGACCTATCTGGTAGAACCGTTAAACTGGCATTCCTCTTCTGCGCTTCGCGCCCAAACCTGAACCCCGACCCACAGCAGGCAGGACATTTCCATGACCGACCTCACCCTCGGCCACTCCCCGGTTCATGCCGCCCTGGATTTCTTCGATGACCAGCACCCGCCCGCCGGTGACTTCCTGCGGGACGTGCTGACCGGTCTGGCGGCGACACCAAAATCCATCCCGCCCGTCTATTTCTACGATGCCGCGGGCTCAGCGCTGTTCGACCAGATCACCGACCTGCCCGAATATTATGTGACACGGACCGAGCTGGCCCTGCTCGACCGGATCGGACCCGAGCTGGCCCGGCGCGCCGGGCCGGGTGCGGTGGTCATCGAACCAGGCTCGGGCTCGAGTGTGAAAATCCGGAAATTGCTCAGCGCTCTCGATCAGCCAGCCGGCTATGTCGGCCTGGATATTTCCGGGGAGCACCTCATCGCCTCCTGCGACGAGCTGGCGCGAGATTATCCCGGTTTGCACATCGGCGCGATCTGCGCCGATTTCACGACCGGCCTGTCGCTCGACCATTTACCGCTGCCCAAGGGCCGGCGGATCCTGTTTTTCCCGGGCTCGACCATCGGAAACTTCGAGCCCGACGCCGCCCGCGCCGTGCTGGCCAGTTTCCGCAAGGGGATGCGCGAAGGTGACGCAATCCTCATTGGTGCCGACCGCGTGAAGTCACCGCAGACCCTTGAAGCTGCGTATGATGATGCCCAGGGCGTGACCGCCGCCTTCAACATGAACCTGATTGCCCGCATCAATTCAGAGCTTGATGGAACACTCGACCCGGCCTTGCTGAAGCATATCTCGGTCTGGAATGCCGAAAAATCGCGCATTGAAATGCATCTCGAGGCCCTGGAAGCACAGCAGTTTCAAGTCGCTGGCCAGTCGTTTTCCCTGGCCAAAGGCGAGCGGCTCCACACCGAGAATTCCCACAAATTCACGCCCGAAAGCTTTCAGGCCCTGGCCAGATCGGCCGGTTTCGACCTGCTGCAGAGCTGGTCAGACCCAGCTGAACTCTTCTCGCTGCATTGGCTCGAACCAAACGCGAAAGCGTGATATAGGCACAAAATTGTATTGGTTGTCAGAAAGGACACCCGCCCTGTCTACGGAAACATCGCGCCGGACCAAGGAAGAAACGGCTGCGGCCGTCCGGGTCATCGGAGAAGACGGTCCCCTCGAGGAAATGGAAGCACTGGTCCTCGAAACTCTCGATGACGACAAGGCTGAAGACGTTGTTGCGATCGATCTGCGCGGCAAGTCTTCGGTGACCGACATCATGATCATCGCCTCGGGACGGTCATCGCGCCATGTCAGCGCGATCGCCAATCACCTCATCGATACGTTGAAGGAAACCGGCCGCGTGAAGACGCGGATCGAGGGATTGCAGACCTGTGACTGGGTGCTGATCGATGCCGGCGATATCGTCATCCACCTCTTCCGTCCGGAAGTCCGGACCTTCTATAACCTGGAAAAGATGTGGTCGGTCGATCCGGAAACTCCGGATTCGGTGGCCGATCCGGCAGTCTAGGTGAAACTCCGCATCGCAGCGATCGGGCGGATCCGTTCCGGACCGGAACGTGAACTGGTCGATGACTATATCAATCGCTGTTCAGTTGCCGGTCGCGGAATCGGCCTGGGTCCTCTGACCGAGACCCAGATCGACAATCGAAGTCTCAAGACACAGACCGATGAGAGCCGCGCCCTGACCGAGAGTCTCGGTGGGGATGTCAAATTCGTGATGCTGGATGAGCGCGGCAAAGCCTTCAAATCGCCCGATCTTGCCCGCAAGCTCGGGCAATGGCGTGATGGCGGTTGCCGTGAGGTCGTGTTTTGCATTGGCGGGGCCGACGGGCATGACAGGGACGTGCTGCCTGCGCCCGATCTGATGCTCGCATTCGGACCGGCCGTCTGGCCACACAAGCTTGTACGCGTCATGCTGGCGGAACAGATCTACCGTGCCGTGTCGATTCTGGCGGGCACGCCCTATCACAGAGAGTAAGTCATGAACCGGGAAGACCTTCCGGCGTTCCAGGTCTCGGCGTCCATTCGCTAGGCAGAACCGGTTCCGGCCCTATTCAGAATAAGGATTTGTCGTCAGCGGATGTATTTCCTCCTCCTCTCTCTCTGGCTGTCGCAGGCCCAGCCTGCCGAGGCGCTACCGGCCGATGCGACCACCGCGGAGCAGCTTGAGCGGGAGGCCCGCGAGACCGCGGCGCGCGCCGAAGCCGCGCGCGAACAAGCCGATCACGTGGCGTCCGAGATCGCTTTGATGCAGCAGGAATTGGTGGAGTTGGGCCAGCGTGTCGGCAGTAGCGAACAGGCGGCGCTGGCGGCATCGGGTGAACTCGCGCGCCTGGGTAGCGAAGAAGCCGAAATTCTCGCCCGCCTGGCGGCTGAGCGCGAATCATTGATTGACATCCTCGCGGCCATCCAGCGCATCGAGACCCAAACGCCGCCTGCGATCCTGGCGGCACCAGACGATGCGGCCCGGGCCGCGCGGGCGGCGACCCTGATGGCACAGGTGGCGCCGGCTCTGCAGGAGCGCGCCGATGCCCTGTCGCGGGAGCTGGCGCGGCTGCGCTCGATCCGCAGCGATATCGAGACCCAGAGCAGTGTGCTGGCGAGCGCCGAAGACGTCTTGTCGGCACAAAGACTTGAGTTGCAGGCCCTGATCGCGGAGCGGCGCGCGCTCGAAGCCCGCCGGCGAGACGAAGCCGTCGCCTTCCTCGAAGCCTCCAGCTCCGCCGGCGAACGGGCCCGTTCGATCCGCTCGCTCCTGGCCGAATTGACGCAGATGGCGACCGTGATGCCGACGCTGAACCCGCGCCGGATCGAGCTGCCGGACACGATACCCGAACCGCACATGCGCCCGGCCCGTGACCTTATCGCCGCACGGGCACCGGTCGAGCCGCTGGAGACCCTGCGTTTCGCCGATGCCCGCGGCAGGCTCAGGCCGCCCGCAGCCGGAGAAGTGGTCCGACGGTTTGCAGAGCTGGCCGAGGATGGCACAGCATCTGAAGGAATATTCATTCGAACTCGCAGCGAAGCGCAGGTAGTGTCTCCGTTCGACGCCCGTATCGAATTCGCCGGACCGTTCAGCACATATGGCGGTCTCTTGATACTGAATGTCGGGGAGGGCTATTATATGGTCTTGTCGGGCATGGCAGTCACCTATGCCAGCGCCGGACAAAGCGTCCTTGCTGGCGAGCCGGTTGGTGCAATGCCTGAAACCGGGCAAACGGCCCCAGAATTGTATCTGGAGCTACGTAGAGACGGTAATGCAATGGATCCCGGGCCCTGGCTCAGGCCCGACGCACAATCCGGATAGGACCTCGCGCACAAAGGACGCGAATTTGTATGCGCATCAATGTCTTCGCTTCAATCCTGGCTTTCGCGCTCGGGGCAGTGGCCATAGCTGTCGCAGCCGAAGGGCGGCAGGAGGATCATTCGGAGACGTTCCGGCAGCTTGAGCTGTTCGGGGACGTGCTGAGCCGGATCGAGTCCGACTACGTCACAGAGACTGAACAAAGCGAGATGATTGAGGCTGCCATTGAGGGCATGCTGACTTCACTGGACCCGCATTCCGCCTATCACAATCCCGACAGCTACGAGAATTTGCGTGTCACCACACGCGGCGAGTATGGCGGGCTGGGCATGGAAGTGACCAAGCGCGACGAATTCATCACAATCGTATCGCCAATCAGCGATACCCCGGCCGAACGTGCCGGCCTGCGTACCAATGACCGTATCATCGCGGTCGATGGCGACAGCATTGTCGGAGCCACGGTCGACAGGGCCGTTGAGCTGATGCGCGGCGCCGTCGGCGATCCGATTACGATCACCATTGCCCGCGCCGGCGAGGACCCTTTCGACGTCACCCTTGTGCGTGACACCATACCGCTGCGCACCGTCGCAACGCGTATTGATGACGGGATTCCCTATCTGCGGATCGCAGGATTCAACGAGCGCACCACCGAAATGGTGCTGGAAGGGATCGCTGATCTGGAAGAAGAATATGGCGCGCCTCTGCCCGGTCTGATCCTCGATGTCCGGTATAACCCGGGTGGCTTGCTCGACCAGGCGATCGGTGTGACCGATGTTTTCCTGGATGGTGGCGAAGTTGTTTCGACGCGCAATCGAGATCCACGCGACACTCAGCGTTACAATGCCCGCCCCGGCGATCGTCTCAACGGTGCCCCCATCGTCGTCCTGGTCAATGAGGGTTCGGCCAGTGCCGCCGAGATTGTGGCAGGCGCGCTGCAGGACCGGGAACGTGCCGAGCTCGTCGGAATGACCAGTTTTGGCAAGGGCTCGGTTCAGACCATAATCCCGCTGCGCGGCGGCCGTGACGGCGCCCTGCGCCTGACGACCGGGCGTTATTACACGCCGGCAGGCCGCTCGATCCAGGGGACCGGCATTGTGCCGGATCTCCAGATCAGCTCTTTCCCGATTTCTGAAGACGAGGACTCGGCCGGCTCGCAGGTCAGGCTTGAAGCCGACCTGCCAGGCGCGCTCGAGAATGAATCCGGTGAAGGCCGGGCAGAAGCGGATATCGCTGCGATCGAGCAACCGCCCGCGGACTGGCCGGAGGGCGAAGACTTCCAGCTTTCCCGCGCTCAAGACGTTCTGCGCAGCTCGATGGAAAGCCAGCAGGCAGCGCTGCAATAGGCCGGCCGACATGATTTCACCGCCCGCCACCGCTCGGTGCGGGCGGTTCCGGCGCGGCGGCCGTTAACCGTTTCTTTTCCGGGACAGGGCAGTTTCGACAGGAAATTCGTGCGCCCCGCCGGGGCGTATGACCGGTTATCTCGCCTGTCGAAGATTGCTCACATGTCCAGCGCCGTCCTACGTCATGTCGAACCCCTGCTCACGATCAGGGCCCCCCTCTTCGCAGGGCTCGGAGCGGCAGCCCTGTTGGCAGTGGTTGTTCTGATAATTGCCGTATTCGGGAAGGCCGACCTTGAACCGCCCCTCGCCCGCGGCGGCGTTGCACCCGCTCCCGCTGAAACGCTCTATCCGGCAACCGAATTGCGGATCGCACCCGAGGAAGACGAAGCGCCAGTGATCCGCTTCATTGAACCGGAGGGAGCCGAAGAGGCTCAGCTCGCCGGGATTGAGGATCGCTTTGTCGCACCACAACCTCCCGCGACCGGTTCCGACCCCGGGGATGCGGAAGCCCGCCATGCCGCTTCGCGGCCAGACCCGGCACGGGCGCTCGCCCCGGCCCCGCTTCCCGGTTTGAGTGAAGATGGACCCAATGGTCCCCTGCCCGTAATTCCACCCAATGGCCTGCGCGCATCACGGGCCTATGCGCGGCCCTTCCATGGGGACCCGAGCGCACCGACCATCGCGGTCGTGATTGGCGGGCTGGGCCTCAATAGTGCTGTAACGCAAGCGGCCATTGATGAATTGCCGCCGGAGATTGCCCTGAGCTTCGCACCCTATACCCGCGACTTGCAGACCTGGGTCGACCGGGCACGTGCCGCAGGTCATGAAGTCCTGATCGAGGCGCCGATGGAGCCTTTTGACTACCCCAATAATGATCCCGGGCCACAAACACTGCTCGCCGATGCCGCCCCCGCGGACAATTTGGCACGTCTGGAATGGGTGCTTGGGCGCACGACCGGCTATTTTGCGGTCTCCAACTACCTTGGCGCCCGCTTTTCTGCCTCGGAACCGGCCATGACACAGCTGCTGCAGAGTCTGGAGAACAGGGGCGTCGCCTTCCTGCATGACGGCGCCGGTCGACGCACCGTGATCGAGACAGCTGCCCGCACGACGAACGTACAGTACGCCATTGCCGACCGTGTTCTCGACGAAGACCCCAGCCCGACCGCGATCGACGATCACTTGCTGACGCTTGAGGCGCTCGCGCTTCAGAATGGTGCCTCTCTCGGCGCCGGTTTCTCCTACCCGACCACTGTCGAGCATGTGCGCGACTGGGCCCGTAGCCTCGACATGCGCGGCTATCAACTGGCCCCGCCGTCCGCAGTCATGGCGCGCCGGCGCTTGCAGGCACGCCTTGCCGCCGAAGCACGTGCGCTTGAGCCCGAGCCCGAACATGTCACCGATAATCGATGGTCTCGCCCGCCTGCGGACGCATCGAGCGATGGCGAGCATGCGGCGCCCGCCGCCGCCTCGGGCCATTAATGTCAAACACGAACGATCCTTGGCCGTATCATCGCGCCAATGTCGGCATTGCCCTGTTCAATGGTGATGGCCTGGTCTGGCTCGGCCGCCGCGAGGGCACGCCGCCACCGTGGAACTGGCAATTGCCGCAGGGCGGAATGGACCCCGGCGAGATCCCAGAGCACGCGGCGCTGCGCGAGCTGGAGGAGGAGACCGGTATCCGGTCTGATCACGTTGCGCTGCTGGGCAGTATCGCCAACTGGATCGCCTATGATTACCCGCCAGATGTGCGCGAGGATCCGCGCTTTCACAAGAAGCGCCATCTCGGGCAGAAACAGCGCTGGTTCGCCTTTCGCTTCCACGGCAGTGAGGCGGATATCGACCTTGCACGCCACACCGAGGTTGAATTCGACGCCTGGCGGTGGGGCGAACTGGCGGAAATCCCTGAGCTGATCATCCCGTGGAAGCGGGATGTCTATGTGCAGGTCGCCGAGGCATTTGGCGCATTCGCCCGACGGGTATGACGACCGGCACGGTGAACAGATAAAGGCCGCCCCAACGGGACGGCCTCTATTAAATCAGACATGTCAGACGGATTAGTTGGCGGCAGTTGTCCGCATCGCTTCCAGACGGTCGATGCGCGCTTGCGCCAGCTCAATATCCATATCGGATTTGGCGACACCCAGATCTTCCTGGGCATTTTTGAGATCTTGCTCGACCGCAGCGACATCGATTTCGGACACCGGGATCGCTTCTTCGGCCAGGATGGTCAGGCCCTCAGGCGTCACCTCGGCGAAACCGCCGTGAATGAAGGTACGCTCGGCAACGCCGTCAGTCGTGACAATGATCGCGCCGGAGCGGATCACCGACATGAAGGGGGCGTGTTTCGGCAGCACGCCGAAATCGCCATCTTCACCGGGCACGACAACCATATCGACTTCGCCCGCAAACAGGCGGCGCTCAGGCGATACGAGGTCAAAATGCAGCTTGTCAGCCATCAGGTATTCCTCCGGCTAATGCCGGAGACCGCTTATGCGGCCTCCGCAGCCATTTTCTCGGCTTTTTTCACCGCGTCTTCGATCGTGCCGACCATGTAGAAGGCCTGCTCGGGAAGGTGATCATATTCGCCGTCACAGATCGCCTTGAAGCCCTTGACCGTATCCGCCACAGGCACCTGGATGCCCGGGAAGCCGGTGAAGATTTCGGCCACGTCGAATGGCTGCGACAGGAAGCGCTCGATCTTGCGCGCGCGGGTCACCAGCATCTTGTCCTCTTCGGACAGCTCGTCCATGCCGAGGATGGCGATGATGTCCTGCAGGGCCTTGTAACGCTGAAGCGTTTCCTGGACCCGGCGGGCTGTGTTGTAGTGGTCATCGCCAACGATGCGGGGCTCGAGAATACGCGAGGTCGAATCGAGTGGATCCACAGCTGGATAAATACCCTTTTCCGAGATCGCACGGTTGAGAACCGTGGTCGCATCGAGGTGGGCAAAGGTCGCGGCCGGGGCCGGGTCGGTCAGGTCATCGGCTGGCACGTAAACGGCCTGCACCGAGGTGATCGAACCCTTGTTGGTCGAGGTAATGCGTTCCTGCAGTGCGCCCATATCGGTCGACAGGGTAGGCTGATAGCCCACTGCGGACGGGATACGGCCGAGCAGGGCGGACACTTCGGAGCCGGCCTGGGTGAAGCGGAAGATATTGTCGACGAAGAAGAGAACGTCCTTGCCCTCTTCATCGCGGAAATATTCAGCCTGGGCGAGACCCGACAGAGCGACACGGGCACGCGCGCCCGGAGGCTCGTTCATCTGGCCGAAGACCAGCGAACAACGCGAACCTTCGGTCGAGCCATCATGCTCTTTCGGATCCTTGTTGACGCCCGATTCGATCATTTCCCAGTAGAGGTCATTACCTTCACGGGTCCGCTCGCCAACGCCGGCGAAAACCGAGTAACCACCGAACATCTTTGCGATGTTGTTGATCAACTCCTGGATCAGAACCGTCTTGCCAACGCCGGCGCCGCCGAACAGGCCAATCTTGCCGCCCTTTGCGTAGGGGCAGAGCAGATCGACGACCTTGATACCGGTCGGCAGGATTTCAGCTTCCGTTGCCTGTTCGGCAAAGGTCGGTGCGGCGCGGTGGATCGGCGCTTTGGTCGCGTGCGGAATCTCGCCGGCCTCGTCAATCGGCGCGCCGGTCACGTTCATGATGCGGCCGAGCGTGCCCGGACCGACGGGAACCATGATCGGGCCACCCGTGTCGGTCACTTCGACGCCGCGCTGCAAGCCCTCGGTCGCGTCCATGGCGATGGTGCGAACCGTGTTCTCACCAAGATGCTGCGAAACCTCGAGGGTCAGCGGCTTGCCGTCATTCGTCGACAGCAAGGCGTTGAGGATGTTGGGCAGTCCACCATCGAACTCGACGTCGACGACGGCGCCGGTGATCTGGACAATACGGCCTTTAAGAGTGCTCATGATTGGTCTTCCCCTCGTCTAGAGAGCTTCGGCGCCGGAGATGATTTCAGTCAACTCCGTCGTGATTTGCGCCTGACGGGTGCGGTTATAAAGAAGGTTCAGCTTGTCGATCAGTTCGCCGGCATTGCGGGTGGCATTGTCCATGGCGGCCATGCGGGCCCCCATTTCGCCAGCCGAATTTTCCAGCAGGGTCGAAAGAATTACAGTGGTGATATAGCGCGGCAACAAGGCGTTGAGGATGCTTTCCTCGTCCGGCTCGGCCTCGTAGACGCTGCCCTTCGTATCGGGCCGGTCGACGCCTTCTTCGATCGCATCGATCGCCGGGATCAACACTTTCGAGTACGGCTTCTGCGAGATCACCGAAACAAATTCCGACGCCAGGATTTCACAGACGTCGAATTCGCCAGCTTCGAACATATGGGTGATCTCGTCACCGATACGTCCGGCGACAGCGCTATTGAGTGTTTTCTCGGCCTTGAGATCGAACATCTTGATGATCAGCGAGGCGAATTGGCGCTTCAACTGATCGAAGCCCTTCTTGCCGACGCAGATGATCTTGACGGTCTTGCCGGCGCGCTGCAGCTCGTTGACGCGCGCCCGCGCCAGACGGGCGATATTGGTATTGAAACCGCCGCACAGGCCACGATCAGCTGTCATGACGAGCAGCAAATGCGTCTCATCGCTACCGGTCCCGACCAAGAGCGGCGAAGCGCCCGGGGTTCCGGCCATCGAATTGGACAGGTTTGCCATCACGGCCGCCATACGCCCGGCATAGGGGCGCGCGGCTTCCGCGGCTTCCTGTGCCCGGCGCAGCTTGGCCGCTGACACCATCTGCATCGCCTTGGTGATCTTCTGCGTGGATTTCACGCTGGCGATACGATTTCGAAGGTCCTTAAGGCTCGCCATGCGGCACTCCTAGCGGTCGTTACGGTTCAAATTCACGCGAAATGTTCGGTGAACTTGTCCAGAACGCCCTTCAGCTTGGCCTCAGATTCGTCGCTCACCTTCTTCTCATCGCGGATCGCCGCCATGAGAGTGGCGTGCTCGGCATGGAGATGACGCAGAAGGTCTGCTTCAAAACGCTTGATGTCGCCGATTGCGATCCCGTCGAGATAGCCGCGTGTACCAGCATAGATCGTGCAGACTTGCTCTTCCATCGACAGCGGCGAGAATTGCGGCTGTTTCAGAAGCTCGGTCAGGCGCTGACCACGGCTGAGAAGTTTTTGCGTTGCGGCGTCGAGGTCGGAACCGAACTGGGCAAAGGCCGCCATTTCGCGGTACTGGGCCAGTTCGCCCTTCATCTTGCCGGCAACCTGCTTCATCGCCTTGGTCTGGGCAGCCGAACCAACGCGCGAAACCGACAGGCCGACGTTCACCGCCGGGCGGATGCCCTGGTAGAACAAATCGGTTTCCAGGAAGATCTGGCCGTCAGTGATCGAGATCACATTGGTCGGGATATAGGCTGAGACGTCATTGGCCTGGGTTTCAATGATCGGCAGAGCCGTCATCGAGCCGGAACCATTGGCTTCGTTCAGCTTGGCCGAACGCTCGAGCAGACGAGAGTGGAGATAGAAGACATCGCCCGGATAGGCTTCGCGGCCTGGTGGGCGGCGCAGCAGGAGGGACATCTGGCGATAGGCCACAGCCTGCTTGGACAGATCATCATAAACGATCAGTGCATGCATGCCGTTATCGCGGAAATATTCGCCCATGGCGGAGGCGGTGAACGGTGCCAGGAACTGCATCGGTGCAGGATCCGACGCCGTTGCGGCCACGACGATGGTGTAATCCATCGCGCCGTTTTCCTCGAGCGTCTTCACGATCTGGGCGACCGTAGAACGCTTCTGACCAACGGCAACATAGATGCAGTAGAGCTTGGCGCTCTCATCTGTGCCCTGGTTGATCGCCTTCTGGTTCAAGATGGTGTCGAGCGCGATCGCGGTCTTGCCGGTCTGGCGGTCACCAATGATCAGCTCGCGCTGGCCACGGCCGACCGGGATCATGGCGTCAATCGCCTTGATGCCCGTTGCCATGGGTTCATGGACCGATTTGCGCGGGATAATGCCCGGCGCCTTGACGTCAACGCGGCGGCGCTCGGCGACATCGGTCAGAGGACCCTTGCCATCGATTGGCTCACCGAGACCGTCGAGCACACGGCCCAGCAGGCCCTTGCCAACGGAGGTATCGACGATCGAGCCGAGACGCTTGACGGTGTCGCCTTCCTTGATGCCCCGGTCTTCACCGAAGATCACGCAACCGACATTGTCGCGTTCCAGATTGAGGGCCATGCCCTTAATCCCGCCCGGGAACTCAACGAGCTCACCAGCCGCGACCTCATCGAGGCCGTAAACGCGCGCAATACCGTCACCGACGGATAGCACACGACCGACGTCCGAAACCTTAGCTTCGGTGCCGTAATTTTTGATCTGATCCTTCAGGATCGCAGAAATCTCTGCAGCCCGGATGTCCATGGCCTACGCCTCTTTCATCGCATTCTTCATCCCGTCCAGCTTGGTGCGGAGAGATGAGTCGAACATACGGGAACCAATCTTGACGATCAGCCCGCCCAATAATTCAGGACGCACGTTTGTGCGTACTTCGATTTCGCGCCCGAAGGCACTTTTCAGAGAAGCCGCAAGGGCTTCGGTCTGTTTCTTGGTCAGCGCTGCGGCCGATGTCACATCAGCCCGGACAATGCCGCGATCGGCATCAAGCAGGGCCGCGAAGATCGTCGCGATATCGCCGAGTTCGGCAGCGCGGCGGTTTTCCGCCACAACACCAAAAGCGTTCTTTGTCAGCTCGTTAAAGCCAGCCTTGTCAGCCAATGCGAACAAAACGCCGGTTTTGTGCTCGGCCGAATACAGCGGCGAGGTCAGGACGTCGGACAATTCGTCCGAGGTCTCGAGCGCTGCGCGCAGGGCCGACAGATCGGCGGCAACCGCATCGAGGCTGCCGCTTGTCTTGGCCAGCTCGAATACTGCTTTCGCATAGCGACCTGCAGCATTGGCTGTGATGGCGTCTTCGCCGGTGCTCACCGTGACGTCACTCTCTGGCTGGAGAAGTGTCTGTAAATCACCGAAAGGTGCAAACACTTGAAATTCAACGATTTGTACGATTGGACGAGCAAGCTTGCGCCACCCGTCCTCGGGGTTCGGCGCTGCGATAGCACAGGGTGATCAGCGCAGCAAGCCGGAGCGCGTACCGATTCAGCAGGCGCGTCACTGTCTGCAGCGCGTGCCTGCCGCCCAAATGGGCGGGATTGACGGGATTGTCGGCGTAAACGCCTCCGCTGCGGCGGTGTCGGGATCGGCCGGATAGCCTGTCAAGACAGGGGAATCGATGCACACTCCAGGGGCAGTCGCGATCCCGGCGGCGGGGATAACGGCCCGGGCTGAACGGCCTGGCCACGGCCCGGTTATTTTTGCGGGTCCGGCAAATGGCCGGCGATTGAAGGCGGGCAGCCGCAGCATGACAGCGAATCCCCCGGCCCGGCGACGGCCTCGCCTTGACCGGCTGCAGACGTCCCGCAGCCCTGCTGCACGTCACCCGTTTGGCTCTGGCTAGCCTGCCGCATCCTTGCCGGACGGTGGCGCTCCGCCGGCGCGTGCCTTTTTGGCGAGGATATTGAGCACTTCGACGAAGAGCGAAAAGGCGATCGCGAAATAGAGATAGCCGCGCGGAATGTGGAAACCGAGACCATCGGCGATCAGCGACATGCCGATCAGCAGCAGGAAGGCCAGGGCCAGCATTTTCGTCGTCGGGTGATTCTCGATGAAACGGGCGACCGTGCCGGCAGCGAACAACATCACGCCCATCGCAATCACGACCGCTGTGATCATGATCGGCACATGATCGGTCATGCCAACAGCGGTGATGACGCTGTCGAGCGAGAAGACGATATCGATCACGGTGATCTGGGCGACGATCATCAGGAAGGCCTCACCGGCGGCGTTCTTCGGCGCTTCGCTGACGCCTTCAACGGTGTGGTGGATTTCCAGCGTGCCCTTGGCGAGCAGGAAGAGACCACCGCCGAGCAGGATCAGGTCGCGCCAGGAGACACCGTGATCGAAGACGGCGAACAGGTCGGCTTCCAGATGCGCCATCCACACCAGACCCATCAGCATGATGATGCGGAAGACCAGCGCCATGGCCAGGCCCAGCGTTCGCGCCGAGGCCCGTTTGGCCTCGGGCAGGCGCCCGGCCATCAGGGCGACGAAGATCACATTGTCGACGCCCAGCACGATCTCGAGGAAAGTCAGCGTCGCCAGCGACATCCAGATCTCTGGCGAAGACAGGAGTTCAATCATGATAATGGTTCCCGGGCGTGATCACATGAAACTATAGGGATCGACATCAATCGTCACCCGGATCGAAGGCGGGATTTTCACCCGCGTCTTCCAGGCACGCAGATAGGCGGAGATATCAATCGTCTTGTCGGCGCGCACCAGGATGCGGCGGCGGTGCCAGCCCCGCACCAGCGCGCGCGGCGGCTCGGCCGGGCCCCAGATCTCGACACCATCGGTCAGCGGCGCGGCCGCGGCATAGCGGCCGGCGGCGGCTTCAACCGCCTGGACATCACGCGCCTGGAAACTGATCGCCGCCATACGGCCGAACGGCGGCAGGCCGAGCGCCTCGCGTGCCATCATCTCGGTTTCCAGAAAGGCATCGCGATCCCCGGCGATCAGCGCCTGGATCGCCTCATGTTCCGGCTGGTGGGTCTGCAACAGGGCGCGACCGGGACGTTCGGCGCGACCGGCCCGGCCGGCCACCTGGACCAGGGTCTGGAAGGTGCGCTCGCCAGCGCGCGGATCGCCGCCGGCCAGGCCCAGATCGGCATCAATCACCCCGACCAGGGTGAGATTGGGGAAGTTATGGCCCTTGGCGGCGATCTGGGTGCCGACGAGGATGTCGATCTCGCCGCGTTCCATCCGGTCGACCAGATCGGCACCGGCAGCACTGTCAGAGGAATAGATCTCAATTTTCGCATCGGGAAAGAGATGCTTCGCCTCCTCGGCGACGCGTTCCACACCCGGCCCGACACTGGTCAGGCTGTCCTCGGCCTTGCATTCGGGACAGAATTTCGGTCGCGGCATGGAAAACCCGGTGACATGACAGACCAGCCGCCCGGTATAGCGATGCTCGACCAGATAGGACTGGGTGTCCGGCGAGGTCATGCGATGACCACAGGCGCGGCACAGCACCAGCGGCGCATAACCGCGGCGGTTGAGATAGAGCAGGACCTGTTCGCCCGCCTGCAGGGTTTCCACCATGGCGGAAACCAAGGGCGGCGAGATCCAGCGCCCGGCCTCGGGCGGATGCTCGCGCAGATCAATCGTGTCGACCTGTGGCAGCACGGCCGCGCCCGGCCGGGCCGGCAGGCGTACATGCACATAGCGGCCGGCCTGGGCATTGGTCAGGCTTTCCAGCGAGGGCGTGGCCGAGGCGAGCACGATCATCGCGCCCTCGATCTTGGCCCGCAGCACGGCGAGGTCGCGGCCCTGATAGGGCAGCCCCTCGTCTTGCTTGTAGGTCGGGTCATGCTCCTCATCGACAATGATGAGTTTGAGATTGGTGAAGGGCAGAAACAGTGCCGAACGCGCCCCGACCACGATCCGGGCCCGCCCCTCGGCCACTTCGCGCCAGCAACGCCGCCGCACCTTGGGCCCCGCCGCCGAATGCCAGATCGCCGGCGCACAGCCAAAACGCGCCTCGAAGCGCGACAACACAGCGGCCGTCAGGGCGATCTCGGGCAGCATGATCAGGATCTGGCCATCGGGATGACGGCGCAAAACTTCGGCAATCGCCTCGAAATAGACCTCGGTCTTGCCCGAACCGGTCACCCCGTCGAGCAAGGCGCTCTGAAATCCGCCTGCCCGCACCAGCCGCCGCAATACGCCGCCCGCCTCGGCCTGCAACATGGTCAGCGACAGGCCTTCAGCCTCGGGATCGGGATTGCCATAGGGCAGATCGATCGGATGGGTCAGCCTGGTCAGGGCTCCGGCCGTTGCCAGACCCTTGACCACTCCAGAGCCGACCCCGGCTTCACGCGCAATGTCCGACGCCGAAGCCTCCCCCAGTGCCAGCGCCGCATCGAGCACCGCCGCGCGAGCCGCCGTCATGCGCGGTGCTTCAGTGCCGCTAACGCGATAGAGTGTTTCGGTTGGCGAAGGCTTGAGCGCCTCGGCGCTGCGCAATACCGATCGCAGGATCACGCCCGGCGGCTGCACCAGATAGCGCGCCAGCCAGTCAACAAATTGCCGCGTCCCCGCCGGCAGCGGCGCCCCGCCCATCGGCGCCTCGACCGATTTTAACGCCCGCTCGCCCGGCCCCGGTTTCAGCGCCCAGACAACCCCATGCACCATCCGCTTGCCCAGCGGCGCCAGCACATGATCGCCCAGCCCGAGCTCAAGCCCGTCAGGCACAAGATAGTCGAAGGCCTCCGGCAGGGGCAGCGGAAACAGGATCGAGGCGCGAGATGACGATTCGGAGGACACGAGGCCAAGTGTGCCTGTTTGCGCGGGCGAGTTCAAAGCGGAATAGCGTTGGGGAGAGACCCAGCCTCTCGTTCGACCAAACCCAAATCCGTGTCATCCCTGACGGATGCCCGGACGCGTGAGCGATCCGGGCGCAGATCAGGGACCCAGACGCCCGACGTCTGGCCATTCACGCGCCGGGCGACGCGTTGTCCTGCCCCAGCTCTGATGGATTCGCCTTGGCGGTTCTGGGTCCCTGATCTGCGCCCCGCATGCGCGGGGCATCCGTCAGGGATGACAAGATTTGTTTTGATAATGGGGAAAACCGGGCCTGCTCCTACCCCGACTATCCCGCAAGGCCCGACCTCAACGCCGCCGGGTCAGGCGGGTGTCATACCAGGCCTGGAGGGGCCGGCGTGTGTCTTTGTGCTGGCGCAGCAGGGCATCGAGCAGAATTGCCGCCTTCGCGCCTGCATTCGGCGCGCTGGCGCCGTGCATGAAGGCTATGGTCTGTGGTGTCTGTCCGGGTCTGGTGTGCATCATCGCCTCCCTGGTTGATGATGAAAGTGTGCCCGCCACCTGTGTCGCGATCATGCCGCTGGCAGGACATGTTTGGGGCAGCGCCATTCATCCTGGGTCGGGTTTCCCTGGATGGCGTACCGCGATCACCCAGCAATCACCTCAAAATACACAAGCCCATTTCCCCGGAGGAGCGCAGCGAATTCCGGCAACTGTATCAGGCGATGAAGGGCTTGGCGTCTCTGAGCATGGCGTTGAGGATGGTTATGAGCTTTCTGGC
>NZ_JBLWTL010000003.1:0-204381 GCF_048270095.1 Maricaulis sp.
GGCACGGCAGACCTCCGAAATCTTTGTTTGGTAGCTTGATTTCTGGCCTGATTTGCAAGCCGGGTCTGCCGTGCACATCACCCCCAATCAATAAATCCCGGACAGCAGTGGACATACGTCAGGATGACGTTGGATAGTTGTCGGGCGTGGGGGATAAGTCGCCCCCTCACCCCGTCCTCACCCGCCCGACAGCATCTTTCCACCCGGCCCGCATTCGCGCCCGGTGGGCGGGCTCACACGCCGGTTTGAACTCGCGATCCGCTTTCCAGATCGCGCGGCCATCCTCGAGCTTGCGGAACAGGCCGGCACCCAGGCCGGCGAGGAAGGCGGCGCCCCAGGCGGTGGTTTCGGTGTTTTTCGGGCGCACGACGTCGATATCGGTGAGGTCGGCGAGGCGCTGCAGGACAGTGTCATTGCGCGCCATGCCGCCATCAACGCGCAGGGTTTTGGTGGTGACGCCGTCGCCGGCCATGGCGTCGAGCAGGTCGCAGGTCTGGTGGGCGGTGGAATCGATCGCGGCCTGGGCGATCTCGGGGCGGCCGGCACCGCGGGTCAGTCCGATGATCGCGCCGCGGGCATCGGCATCCCAATAGGGCGCGCCAAGACCGGTGAAGGCGGGGACGAGATAGACGCCGCTTTCCGGGTCGGCGCCGGCAGCCAGCGCGCTGATCTCGGAGGCCTGGCTGAGCAGGCCGAGCCCATCGCGAAGCCATTGCACGGTTGAACCGGCCGACAGGACCGAGCCTTCCAGCGCATAGGTCGTTTCGCCAGCGATACGATAGGCGATGGTCGCCAGCAGCCGCGTGCGCGAACGCACCATCTCCTGCCCCGTATTGAGCAGAAGGAATGCGCCGGTGCCATAGGTGGATTTCATCTCGCCGGGGCGGAAACAGGCCTGACCGATGGCGGCGGCCTGCTGATCGCCCGCGACGCCGGTGATCGGCAAGGCGCGGCCGAGCAGATCCGCTGCCGTAGTGCCGAAATCGCCGGCGCAATCCTTGACCTCGGGCAGGAGGTTGGCCGGGACATTGAACAAGTCGAGCAGATCCTCGTCCCAGCGGCCCGCGTCGATATTGTAGAGCGAGGTGCGCGAGGCATTGGTGGCGTCGGTGGCGTGGACCTGGCCGCCGGTCAGGCGCCAGATCAGCCAGCTATCGACCGTGCCAAAAGCCAGCTCGCCCGCGGCGGCGCGGGTCCGGGCACCATCAACATGGTCGAGGATCCAGGCGATTTTCGTGGCCGAGAAGTAAGGGTCGAGCACCAGGCCGGTGCGGGAGACGACGGTCTCGGCGCGGCCCGCCTTGCGCAGGGAGGCGCAGACATCGGCGGTGCGGCGGTCCTGCCAGACGATGGCATTGTGGATGGCCTGGCCGGTGGTGCGGTCCCAGACCAGCGTGGTTTCGCGCTGATTGGTCAGGCCGATCGCCTGCACGCTCCAGCCCTTCTTCTCGGCTTTCTTCAAGGCTTCGCGGGCGGTCGCCAGCACGGTCGCCCAGAGCACTTCGGGATCATGTTCGACCCAGCCGGGATTGGGATAGATCTGTTCAAATTCGCGCTGCGCCTCGGCGATGATCTCGCCCGTGGTCGAAAAGACGATGGCGCGCGAACTCGTCGTGCCCTGATCGAGCGCCAGTAGCGCCTTGCGCGTCTTGAACATGAGCTTTCCCCGCCTTGTCTTGCGCCTGACTATAGCCCTGCCGCCGGATAAGAAAACGCGCTAGGTTCATATTCGCGAGATCCGGGGAGCCGACATGCCGAAGTCCAATTACAGCCTGCAAACCCTGCCCAGCCCGACCGGCGCCCGCCTGGCGCTGTATACGGCAGAGGCCAAGGGTACACCGCGCGGCATTGTCCATATCAATCACGGCCTGGCCGAACATGCTGGCCGCTATGCGCCCTTCGCCGAGTATCTCGCCTCGCGCGGCTATCATGTCGGTGCCCATGACCATCGCGGCCATGGCGCGACGACGGCCGATGATGGCGCGCCGCGCCGCTATGCCGACAGCGATGGCTGGACCAAGGTGATGGGCGATGTCAGCACGGTCGAAGATTCGCTGCGCGCCACCTGGCCGGGCCTTCCGCTGATCGTTTTCGGTCATTCCATGGGCGCCGTCATTGCCTTCAACCAGGTCCTGCGCGAGCCGGGCAAGCTGGCTGGTGCGGCCATCTGGAATGGCAATATGACCCTGGGCGAACTGGCCAGCATCATGAAGCTCATTCTCTGGTTCGAGGCGGCCGCGGGCGGTGAATTCACCCCGAGCCTCACCCTTGATGCCATGACGTTCAAGTCGTGGAACAAGAACTTCCCCGAACGGCGCACCGATGCCGACTGGCTGTCACGCGACACTGAAGAGGTCGACAAATACGTCAATGACCCGGTGTGCGGCTGGCCCTCCAGCGTCTCGCTCTGGCGCGACTTCCTCGAGGGCGTCGCCTTTGCCGAGGACCGGGCCAATTTTGCCAATGTGCCAAGCGATATGCCCTTCCATCTGCTCGGCGGGTCGAAGGATCCCGCGACCCTGCAGGGCAAGGCGATGCGCACGCTCTACAAGCGGCTCAAGAAAGCCGGCTTCACCGATGTCGATCTCCACATTCTCAAGGGCTTCCGCCACGAGACCCTCAATGAGATCGGGCGCGAGGCGCAGATGGCCGCCTTTGCCGACTGGCTTGACCGGGTCACGGGCTGAGCCATCATGATCGAGTATGACGTCGCCATTATCGGGGCCGGCGCGGCAGGCATGATGTGCGCCGTCGAGGCGGGCAAGCGCGGCCGCACGGTCACGCTGATCGAGCACGCCGACAAGCCGGGCGAGAAGATCCGCATCTCCGGCGGCGGGCGCTGCAATTTCACCAATCTGCATTGCGGCCCGAATAATTTCATCTCGGCCAATCCCCATTTCGCCAAGTCGGCGCTCAAGCGCTACAGCCAGCGCGATTTTATCGCCTGGATTGATCGCCACCGCATCGCCTGGCACGAAAAGACATTGGGTCAGCTCTTCTGCGACGGTCCGGCGACCCAGATCATCGATGCCCTGCGCGGCGAGATGCGCGACGCCGGAGTCGGCCTCAGGCTGGGCGTCTCAGTCACATCGCACGTACGCAAGGGCGACGGCTTCGAACTCAGGCTCAGCGATGGCACCGTGTTCCGCTGCCGATCACTGGTGATCGCAACGGGCGGCAAGTCGATCCCGAAAATGGGCGCGACCGGTTTCGCCTATGATGTGGCGAAAACCCATGGCCTGGACGTCACCGAAACCCGGCCCGCCCTGGTACCGCTCACCTTCGGTCCGGAAATTCTCGAACGCTTCAAGCCGATTGCCGGCGTTGCCGTCGATGCGGTCGTGAGCGCCGGCAAGACGTCGTTCGAGGAAGCCCTGCTGTTCACCCACCGAGGCCTAAGCGGACCGGCCATCCTGCAAATCTCTTCCTATTGGCGCGAAGGCGACGAGATCTCGATCAGTTTTCAACCCGGTTTCGGTATATTCGACGAGCTCAAATCGCAACGCGGTGAGAATGGCCGGCAGGCGATCGGCACGGCGATGTCGGTCTTCCTGCCGAAGCGGCTGGCGCAATTGCTCGCGGCCGTTTGCGGTCTGACCGGCAATCTCGCCGATCAGTCCGACAAGAAGCTGAAAGCACTTGAGGCCTGGCTACGTGACTGGCGTATCAAGCCGACCGGGTCTGAAGGCTATCGCACCGCCGAAGTGACGCTGGGCGGGGTCGACACGGCCGGTCTCGACAGCCGCAGCATGGAGGCGCGACAAGCACCAGGCCTGTATTTCATCGGCGAAGCCGTTGATGTCACGGGCTGGCTGGGCGGGTATAATTTTCAATGGGCCTGGTCGTCGGGCTGGTCTGCCGGGCAGCATGTGTAAAGCCTGTAGGTGTAATTGACGGCTTCTCGCGCCCTGAAATTCCTCGCCCCGAGCGCAGGCACGCGGTATCAAGTCGGTCAGGTAAACACTGTTCGCTGATTCACGACGATGCACGATCCAATCGCAGGGCACCCAAATGATTTCGTTGAACCGTTCGCAATTGACCGCCCTTGGCATTTTCGTCGTCGTCGTCATCCTGTTCGCCATCGGAACCCTGTTTCAGGGTGACCGAAACCAGGCATCGGGCGCGCTATCCGGTGAGCCTGTCCTGTTCGAAGTTGTGACCGCGACCGTTCACGCCATCGACCGCCCCGCCCGGCTGACCTCACGCGGCCGCACCGAAGCCTTCCGGGAAGTCGTGGTGCGCTCGGAGACGGGCGGCCGCATCGTCGCAACGCCCGCGATCGAAGGCACGGCCGTGGTCGAGGGGGATACGCTCTGCCGGCTCGATATCGACGCCCGCGGCGCCGCCCTCGCCCAGGCCGAGGCGGAATACCGCACACGCGAGCTCGATTATAATGCCGCCGTGGAGCTGCTCAATCGCGGCCACCGCTCGGCCAATTCCGTCGCCGGCGTCGAGGCCCTGCGCGATGCGGCCCAGGCGCGGCTGGAAGCGGCGCGCCAGGAGCTCGCCAACATCAATATCCAGGCACCGTTTGACGGCTATTTCGACAATCGCGCCGGCGAAATCGGCGACTATCTTGCGCCGGGTGGCGCATGCGGCACGGTCGTGCAGATGGATCCCATCCTCATCACCGCCGAGATTGCCGAACGCGATGTCGCCGGCCTGGTCGCGGGCATGCCGGGCACGGCCCGCCTGATCACCGGCGAGGAAGTGAGCGGTACAGTTCGTTTCGTCGAGCGCCGCGCCGATCCGGCAACCCATACCTTCCGCCTCGAGCTGGAAGCGCCCAATCCGGACGGGCAGCTGCGCAGCGGCGTCACGGCGGTGATCACTTTGCCGCTGGCCGCCGAGCCGGCGCACCGGATCCCGACATCAGTCCTTGCTCTCGGTTCCACCGGTGAGCTGGGCGTGCGTATCCTGGAAACGGGCAATATCGTGCGCTTCCTGCCGGTTGAGCTGCTCAGCGATGATGGCGAGGAAGTCTGGGTTTCCGGCCTGCCCGACCCGGTCACCGTCATTACGGTGGGTCAGGATTTCGTTGATGATGGTGTCCGGGTCCGGATCGCAAACCCGGGAGTGTCCGAGTGACCGGACTCGTCGATTTTGCGGTCAATCGCGCCCGGATGATCCTGGCGATCTTCGTCTGTGCACTGATGGCGGGCCTGATTTCCTTTCTGACCCTGCCGCGTGAATCCGACCCTGACATTCCCTTCCCCTATGTCGTTGTCATCGTTCCGCTCGACGGGATTTCCCCCGAGGACGCCGAACGCCTGATCGTGCGACCGGCCGAAACCGAAATGCGCTCGATCGATGATCTGGTGGAACTCCACGGCACCGCCTCGCTCGGGGCCGGTTCGCTGGTCGCCGAATTCCAGGTTCCGTTCGACGCCAACCAGGCAGTGCTCGATGTCCGCGAAGCCGTCGACATGGCGCGGCGGCAATTCCCCGAGGATGCCCGCGAACCGGTGGTGCAGGAATTCAATTCCGGCCTCGCGCCGACCATCGCCGTGCAAGTTTATGGTGAGGCGCCCGAGCGCACCCTCTTCCAGCTTACCCGCCAGTTGGAAGACGCAATCGAGGCGCTGCCGGAAATCCTGCAGGTCGACGTCCAGGGCCTGCGCGAGGAAGTCCTCGAGATTGTCATTGATCCGGCCCTGCTGGAATCCCACGGCGTGACCTATGCCCAATTATTCAACGCCGTGCAGTCAAATAACCGCCTGATCGCAGCCGGTTCGCTCGATAGCGGTGCCGCCCGCTTCCAGGTCAAGGTGCCCGGCCTGTTCGAGACCGCAGACGACGCGCTCAACCTGCCCCTGACCAGCTCCAACCAGGCCGTGGTGACACTGCAGGACGTCGCCGCCGTACGCCGGACTTTCAAGGATGCCGACAGCTATGCGCGCTATAATGGCGCCCCGGCTTTCACGCTACAGGTCGTCCGGCGCAGCGGCGAAAACATCATGGATACCAGCGCCGCCGTCCGGGCGCTGACAGCCGAGGTCGCGAGCCAGTGGCCGGAAACCGTGCGCTATCAGTTCAGCCTCGATCAATCGACCTATGTGCGCGATTCCCTGCAAAGCCTGACCAGTTCCATCATGCTGGCGATTGTCCTCGTCCTGATCATCGTCGTGGCCGCGCTCGGCCTGCGCTCGGCGCTTCTGGTCGGGCTGGCGATCCCGTCGAGCTTCCTCTTCTCCTTCCTCCTGCTCAGTCTATACGGGCTGACCGTCAATTTCATGGTGATGTTTGCCATGGTCCTGGCCGTCGGCCTGCTGGTCGACGGCGCCATTGTCGTGGTCGAGTATGCCGACCGCAAACTGGCCGAGGGCGAGACCCGCAAACAGGCCTATACCCACGCCGGCAAGCGCATGTTCTGGCCCATCGTCTCCTCGACCGCGACGACGCTGGCGGCTTTCCTGCCCTTCCTGTTCTGGAATTCCATCCCCGGCCAATACATGGCCTATCTGCCGCTGACCCTGATCTTCGTCCTCAGCTCTGCCCTGGTCATGGCGCTGATCTTCCTGCCAACGCTCGGCTCGGTGCTGGGTGCCAAGGGCGGTGTGGTCGACCCCAATTCAGCCGTAGCGCATCTCAACGCGCAGGAATCCAGCGATCCGACCGATTTGCCAGGCTTGACCGGACGTTATGCCAAGCTGATCTCGGCCCTCGTCAAGCGACCGCTCGCGGTGGCGCTGAGCGCCATCCTGGTCGTGGTTCTGGTGATTGGCAGTTTCGCTGCCAGCTCAGCCAGCCTGTTCGGGCTGGAACCCAAACGCACCGAATTCTTCCTCGATGCGGAACCGGAGCAGCTCTATGTCTTCGTGCGCGCGCGCGGCAATCTCTCGCCCGCCGAGCAATATATCATCGCCCTGGAGGCCGAGAGCCGGCTGGCCGGGATTGAGGGCATCAAGGGCTATTACACGGTCGCCGGCCAACCGCCGGGCAATAATCCGTTTGACGGCACCGGGTCGGCGCCGGCCGACAGTATTGCGCGCATTTTCGTCGAGTTCGAACCCTTCGGCCAGCGCCCCAATGGCCGCCTGATCGAGCGGGAAATCCGCGCCGCCATGGTCGGCATTCCAGGCGTCATCATCGAGGTGCGGCCATTCGAGATGGGGCCACCGGTCGGCAAGGACGTGCAGGTCCAGTTGCGTTCCAATGATCCGGTCGCACTGGAGCAGGCTGCACGGCTGATCCGCGCCCATCTCGATACGATGGAAGGCCTGGTCGATATCGAGGACAGCCTGCCGCTGCCCGGTGTCGAATGGCGTCTCGATGTCGACCGCGCCGAGGCAGCCCGCTTCGGGGCCGATGTCACGCAGGTCGGCGCCGCGGTGCAGCTCGTCACCACTGGTTCGCTCGTCGGCCGCTACCGGCCCGACGATGCTGATGAGGAAGTCGATATCCGGGTCCGTTTCCCGGAGGAAGATCGCGATATCTCGCGGCTCGGCGATCTGCGGGTCAACACGCTCAACGGTACCGTGCCCATGTCAAACTTCGTCACGCTGGAGGCACGCCCACGGGTCGATTCCATCCGCCGCCGCGACGGGCAGCGCGTGCTGCAATTGCGGGCCAATGCCGATGAGAACCATGCCGGAAACCTGCTTGTCGCCGAAGTCAGGTCGTGGATTGATGACCAGATCGAGACCGGCAATATCGCCCGCAGCGTCTCGGTCGAGTATCTCGGCGCCGATCAGGAAAATGCCGAGGCCGGCGCCTTCTTCGTCAGCGCGATGATCGCCTCGCTCTTCATGATGGCCGTGATCCTGCTGTGGCAGTTCAATAATTTCTGGCACGTCATCCTGACCTTGCTGGCCGTCGTGCTGTCGGTGATCGGGGTGCTGCTCGGCGTTCTGCTGACCTTCCCTTATATCTCCATCCTCTTCCTGGGCACCGGGATCGTGACGCTGGCCGGGATTGTGGTGAACAATAATATTGTTCTGATCGACACCTTTCAGCGCCTGCGCGGCCTCGGCATGGCGGTCGATGAAGCGGTCATCCGGACCGCGGCCCAGCGCCTGCGCCCGGTCATGCTGACGACCATCACGACGATATTCGGTCTCTTGCCGATGGCGTGGCAGATCAATGCCGATTTCAGCCGGGGTGTGATCAGCATCGGTGGGCCCGCCAGCGAATGGTGGGTCCAGCTGTCCTCGGCCGTGGTCTGGGGTCTGGGCTTTTCAACCCTGCTGACCCTGATCCTGACCCCGGTCCTGCTGGCCGCACCCTCGCGCCTGGGCCAATGGCGGCGGCAACAAATCGACCGCCGCCTGCCCGGCCGGCGAGACAGTCACAGCGAAACAGGTCTGCACACCGACTGAGGTTCTGCCTTGTACCGGTCGACCGGGGACGGCGTCTCCGGTCCGACCTCAGCCAGTCGTGCAACGGCCCTCGCCATCCGGGCATTGCGGGCGCAGCACGATCAAACTCCCGCCGTCCCGCAATATCGCGACTGCGCCTGTCTCATCGGTCGCGAGTTCGGTCACATCCGCGGGCAGTTCAATGATCCAGACCCGCTTGCGGAGCAATCCGGTCGGCAAGACTTCCCCGATTTCATAGAGATAGATCTCATTTCCGACCAGAGCTGCCAGTAGGCGCTGATCGGACAGGCTGCGGACAGCGCCGACCAGGGTTTGGCGGATCGGCGAAAACTCGAAACCTTCGCAAGTCCGGTCCGCTGCTGGAAGATCAATTCCAGACATGTCGACATACGCCCCGTTCCCGCTGCGGCTATCAGCATGAACAAACGTGGAGTACTCAACCACATTCCCGAAGCGATTCACCGATGCAAGCGCCAGCCCGTGCTGCCGGTCCGCTCCAGGCGTGTCGCCGCCGACGCTAAAGTCCACGCCACTTGGCAATCCATGACTGTCGAGCTGGCCGCCCGTGAGCGCAACCAGCGGCCCGGGGGCCAAGCCCTCGGTCGCTCGTGACACTTCGCCCTCACCGGTTACCTGGTACAGGATGATGGTTGCCGATTGCCGGTAGTGAGGCTCCATTTGGGCGATGACGTCCGTCACGCCGTCCGCATTCAGATCGGTAACGATGAGATTGGAGACTTGCACCCGATACTGGATATCATCGAAGACCTCAGGATAGTCCTCGTCGAGGATATACGCCTGCACCGCCGCCACCGTGGCCTCAAAATCCTGCGCCTCGGCGAGCGGGCCCGATAACAGCCAGACGGCGCCAAGCGCTACCGCAGCATGCCAGCAGGTCCGGCGTGGTGTTTGGGCCCAGTGCGAATACGGGTCCCTCGCCAGGGCGACCGCCTTGAGGCCACTTCCCCACCAGTTGGTCAAAGCTCGCTGCGTCATTGTGTGAGCCGGATCACCACGCCTTCGGGATCATCGGTGAGGACGTAGATACTGCCATCCGGCGCAACCGCGACATAGCGCATCCGCGCCTCGACATCGCCGAGCAGAATTTCCTGCCCGGCAACCTCGCCGTCTTCCAGGTCGATCCGGCGCAAATGCCCGGACGCGACTTCGGCATCGCCGCGGATCAGGGCGCTGACCAGCAGGTCTCCCTCCCATTCGGCAAACATGGCGCCGTGATAGACCGCCATGCTGGACGGTGCGATCGACGGCACCCAGTAGAGCATCGGCTCGACCATCCCCGGATAGCTCGTATAGGGACTGACCAGCGCGCCATTATAATCAATGCCATAGGTCGCGATCGGCCAACCGTAATTCTCGCCCTCGACCAGGATATTGATCTCGTCGCCGCCGCGGGGTCCATGCTCGTTGGAATAGACAATACCGCTCACCGGATCGACCGCGATCGCCTGCGGATTGCGATGACCGATCGTGTAGACGCCGGGCGCGGCATCGGCGAAGGGTCCGTCAATCGCGCTGCCATCGGCATTGAGATGGACATAGCTGCCATAATGCGTTTGGGGGCGCTGGGCTTCTTCGCGATGATCGAAACCATCCCCGATACCGAGCAGGAGCGAATTGTCGGGCAGAAAAGCCAGCCGGGCGCCATAATGGACGTCGGTATCGCGCCGCGGTTCGGCGGCAAAAATCTCCTCGAAACCGGTCAGGGCCATGCCCTCGAGCCGGCCGCGGCCAAGCTTGAGCGTGTTGTCGCGGGCCTCGCCCTCCGACCAGGTCAGATAGACGATCTGATTGGCCGCGAAGTCGGGATGCAGAACGACATCGAGCAGACCACCCTGCCCTGAATACAGCACGTCGGGCACGCCCGACACGGGGTCGGCGCGAAGCCCGGTCTCGTCGATCACGCGCAGACGTCCCGGTTTTTCGGTGACCAGCATGCGGCCATCGGGCAGGAAAGCCAGGCTCCAGGGGTATTCCAGCCCCTCGACCACCGTCTCATGCCGTTGCTCGGCCCATCCGGCCGTGCTCATCATGGCCGCCGCAATAGCTGCAAAAACCCAGTGTTTCATGGTCAAACTCCGCCAATTGTCGTGTCGCCGGACAGTCTATAGGCTGGCGCGCATTGTGTAGAGCCCCGGAAAGCCAGCGCTGATGTCTATTTTTCGCACCCTCCTGATTTTCGTCCTCAGCGTGCTGTTGGGGAGTGTGCTGGTCAGCGTCGCCAATACCCATGTCGTCTTGCAATCACTCGCCGCCATCGGGGCGGAGATTCCCCCCGCCGTGCGGATCGACGCCATGCGCCGGGATTTGCTGGGCTTTGGACCGACACTGTTTGTCGTCGTGCTGATCGGCTTCGCCATCGCCTTTCCGGTCGCCGGCTGGATCGCACGGCTGCTCGGAAAGCCCTGGCGGCGGATCGGGTTTACACTGGCGGGCGGCGTCGCCGTCGCCTGCATCATGCTGGCCATCACCGCCTTCTATGCGCAGGCCCTGGAATCGACGATCACACCCGTCGCCTCGAGCCGGACACTCGGTGGTCTGCTCAGCCTCGCGCTTGGCGGCGCTGGTGCGGGCTTCTTCTTCTCACTGCTCAAGCCCCCCGCCCACACGCGCTGACGGCCCGGATTTTCAACTGAAACGAAGCCGCTGCGCGGGAGGCCCTCTGGCCTCCCGCACACGCTCAAGCCTCGCTATTCAACCGTCACCCGGCTGAGATTATCGTCGGAGTCACGATCGATCAGCTTGTTATAGGGATCGATCCCGACGAAGACGGGCTCTTCATCAACAACCAGTTCGAAGCGCATCGTCGTCTCATTGATGCGGTGCTTCTGCATGTAGAGGACATGGTCGGAGCCCTCGATGGCACCGTCCAGATTGCGTGTGAAGACACCGATATCGATCATGTAGTCGATATCCTCCTCGGTCTGCTCACCCGCCCCGTCGGCGGAGAATTTGTGAGCTTCGACATCGATCACCACATCCCAGCGGCCATCCTCGCGCTCGGTGGCTGTGGCTTCGGTGACCTTGAGGTCGAACAGCACGATCCGCTCGAAGAAGTCATGGATCATCTGCTCGTGCTCGGGGCCGGCCTCCTCGCGCAATATGCGCAGGAAATCGAGCGTGGTCGCATAGGGCTCGCTCGAATAGGCCCGCTCACTGATCAATCTTGCCATGACGTGATTGACCACATCCTCGCCAAGATAGTCCTGCAGCGCATACATGATCACCGAACCCTTGCGGTAGTGGATGTATTGCTGGTTCTCGACCCGGTAGAGCGGCTGCTCCTCGATCGCTTCCGAACCGCGCGCGCCCAGATAGCGATCGAGTTCGTATTTGAGGAAGCGGCGCATGGCGTCCGCGCCATATTCCTGGCGCATCACCATCAGGGCCGAATACTGGGCGAAGCTTTCGATCAGCATTGTGCCGCCCTGCACATTCGCCGACATCACCTGGTGGGCCCACCACTGGTGTGCCGCCTCGTGAGCGGTGACGTAATACACGTAGTCGATATCCTCGATTTCGCGCAAATCAGCAATGAAGCCAATACCTTCCGAGAATGGAATCGTATTCGGGAAGGCTTGGGCGAATGTCTGGTAGGCCGGGAATTCCAGGATCCGGAACTGGCGGTATTGATAGGGGCTGAAATGCTCGGAGAAATACCCCAGCGAATCCTCCGCCGCGTCCAGCATGCGCTCGACATTCCAGGCATGTGGTTCGTGATAGAAGACCTGCAGGTCAATCCCGCCACGCGTGCGCTCGACCAGCTCGTAATCGGCCGAGAGCCATGAGTAGAAATTGAGGATTGGCCGGTCCATCACATATTCGAAATAGCGACGATCGCCCTCAACCCATTCGCGCTCGAGATAGCCCGGTGCGATAGCGGTCTGGTCGCTACTGGTCGAGACGATGGTGCGGAAGTTCACATAGTGTGAGGTGCTCCCGAACGCGCTTTCCACCCAGCGGCTCTCATCCTCCAGATCATAGGCCCGCGGCAAGGGCTCAAGTCCTTCACGTCGACGCTGCTGGCGGTCTTGCAGGAAAATGCCCTGATTGACGCCAATACCCGGCATGGACTCGCTATTGTTGAAGAATGTGCCGTTGTAATTGACCGTCGTCACATTGCCTGAATTGCGGAATCCGGGATTGTCACGAGCAACGCTGAAATCGAATGTCCGGCTCTCGCCCGGCTGCATCGGAACGTCCAGGGCGAAGCTGTATATGTAGGACTCTTCATCGGAGGCGGCGATTGATGCGCCCTCGAATTCCTGGCTGCCGATGGTTGTGCCCGGACCGTAGGAAATCCACAAAGTGTCGAGTTCACCATCGGTCTGGTTTTGCAGGACATAGCTGCCACGGGCCGTATACCGCCGCTCATCGGGATAGATGTCGACGTCATATGAGACATCCGTGATGGTCGGCTGCGGCAGATCGACCAGATGCTCGTACTCGCGCTCATAGGCCGCTTGTTGATGACGAACATCCGGGCCGGAAACATATTCGTTGAGCACATTGGTGTTGTAGAAAATCCACCCGCCCGTCAGCCCGGCACCGATCAGCGCCGCTGCCGCGAGGCCTGCTGTCGCCGGTGTGAAGCGGCCGAACAGACCACCGAGGCGTGACCAGATGGGCGTCAGGGCACCGCGGCTCCACAACTGATAGGCCAGCACCAGCAGGATGACCGCGACAAAGCTCCAATAGAGGCTGTACCACGCCGCTATACCGAGGAAATGGCCATAGCCGTTCATGTCGGACCAAGGGCCCGTTGGCGGGAAGCCATAGCTGTAGAGCTGATGATCGAAACCGACCTGCGACATCACCAGGGTGATGATGAAGAAGACCATCATCGCCGCCATGCCGAGCCAGCGATTATTGAGCACGACCTGCAGGAAGATCGCCAGTGCTGCCAGCAGAACAGGCGGGACGATCAGCTCCACGAAGCCGCGAATGGCATACTGGCCAAACTCGAACACCGTATAGCCCTGGATCAGCTGCGATATGATCGCCGAGACGATGATCACCACCGCCAGCGACACGATCACCACGCACATGGCGAGGAATTTCGAGACTATGAAGACCCAGCTTGGTGTCGGGGTGGCGTCGGTTATTTCCGAGAATCCGACACCGCGCTCGCGCCACATCAGTTCTGCGGCATAGAAGATCACGATGATGATCGGGAATATCCCATAGCCACCTGCGATCAGGTCCATCATGACGCGGGTGACGGGATAGTTGTCGGTCCCGAAAATGCCGCCGCCGAGGAAGAAGCCCGGCACGGTATTGATCAGGCCAATCGCCAGAATGATCCAGAAGGCGACATTGAACACCACGCCTTTCACCTCGAAATTGAGGCGGGCCATGAATTGCTGCCATGAGGTCGCGCCGCCCAGCGTCGGAGTGACGCGCGGCAGAGCGACTTCTGAGATCGCTGAGGATGAAACGGCCACAGCGGCTGGCTTGCCCCGGCGTCCGGCCGAGGATGCGGCCTTGCGGAAGCGGAAACTCAAGACATTGATCACCAGAAGGACCAGACCGAAGCCCATCCAGCCCAGCCGGTTCATCATGAACACACCCTCGAATGGCACAACCTGGCCATTCTGCTCGAACGTGGTCCAGTAACGCGTCACCTCACCATAGGTGTTGAGACCAAACGGATCGATCAGGGCAATGATATCGCGCAATTCCGGTTCCTGGCCGGCGATGATCGAGCCCGTCAGATAAAGCACGAACAAGAGCAGGAAGGCGATCCAGACCAGAAGATTGGAGCGGGTGAAATTGGCGACGGTGAACAGGATAGTCCCCATCACCCACATATTCACCAGGCCGATCACGGCGTAGATATAGGCAAACCAGGACAGGTTCGTCGGCCCGATCAGCTCCTGGTCAAGCCAGGGCATTTGCGATCCGATCAGGAAGGCCAGCGGCACGCTGGCAAAGCACAATGCGGTCGCGATGAAACCGCCCGCGAACCGGCCAAGCACGAATTCCGTTTCACGGATCGGGCGCGAGAAGAAGAGTTCTTCTGTCTTGAAGCTCCGGTCGCGCAAAATCCCGGACGACAGGAAGGCGGCCGGAATAAAGCCGCCGAATAGCGAGAAGATCATCACATTGATGGTCAGCGCATTGGGCGAGTTGATATTGGTCGACCCGCCGCCACCGATCTGGATATTGTCAATGGTGACGCCACCGAAAACCAGGAAGAAGAAAATGGCGAAAACGGCAATGAAGGTGGGCGAGAACAGCTGATAGCGAACCTCGAACCCGGCGATTTTGGAGAGCATGACGTGCTCCTTCTCTACAGGGTTTCGGGGATCAGGCCGCGGCCACCTGGGCGTCACGGCCCTGGCGGATGGTTGAGAAATACACGTCTTCCAGATCGGCCTGGATCGGCTCGAAATCTTCACCGGGGCTCGAATCGGCCACGACATGGATCCGCACTTGGCCGACGGTCAGTCGTTCGGAGATGATAGTGTACTGGCTGCGCAGGCCAGCCAGTTCGGACTTGGCAATCGTGCGCGCCCAGACCTTGCCGTCCATCTGCGCGATCAGCTCGCCGGGCGAGCCCTTGGCGACGATCTTGCCGCCATTGAGGATCGCCATGTTCGGACAGAGATCGGACACATCCTCGACGATATGGGTGGAGAGAATGACGACAACATTTTCACCGATTTCCGACAGGAGATTGTGGAAACGATTGCGCTCTTCCGGGTCGAGACCCGCGGTCGGCTCGTCGACGATGATCAATTGCGGGTCACCGAGCAGGGCCTGGGCGATGCCGAAACGCTGGCGCATGCCGCCGGAGAAACTGGCGACGGCCTTGTTCGCGTGCTGCGCCAGATTGGTCTGTTCGAGCAGGCCCGTGACGACGGCCTTGCGTTGCTTGCCGTTTGAAATCCCCTTGAGGACAGCGAGATGGTCCAACATGGCTCGCGCCGACATGCGTGGGTAGACGCCAAAATCCTGGGGCAGATAACCCAGTGTGGCGCGCAAGGCCTGAGGGTCCTTGAGAATGTCGATCTCGCCGAAGGTCAGGCTGCCCTCATCCGGCGCCTGCAAGGTCGCAATGGTGCGCATCAGGGTCGATTTACCGGCGCCATTGGGGCCAAGCAGACCGAACATTCCCTTGGGGATGGACAGATCCACCCCGTCCAGCGCACGAACCTTATTGCCGTAAGTTTTCGACAGTCCCTTGATTTCCAGCATCTTTTTCTGCGACACTGATCGCGTCGCTCCCCTTGTCATTTCCCGATGCGGTCAACCTAGGCCGGACCGCGACAAGCGCCAAATGACGCTTTATCCAGATTGACGAATAGCGGGACAGGCAGAGACGCCGTCCCCCCACCGCAAATCTGACCTGATCGCGGACCGTGACCTTCATCGCGCGGACCTGTATGCGGTGCGCCATGGCTCCACCTCTCCTCACTCTCCAGAATATCCACCTCACCTTCGGCGTCACCGCCCTGCTCGACGGCGCTGAGCTCAGCGTCGGCGAGGGCGAACGCCTGTGCCTGGTCGGCCGCAATGGCTCGGGCAAGTCGACGCTGATGAAAGTCGCCGCCGGCACGGTCGAACCCGATGCGGGTGAGCGCTTCGTGCACCCCGGCTCGACGATCCGCTATCTCGAGCAGGATCCGGACCTGACGAAGTTCAAGACGGTGATGGAGTATGTCGAATCAGGGCTGACCGGCGGCGATGATCCCTATCGGGCCCAATACCTGCTGGAACATCTCGGCCTGACCGGGCTGGAAGACCCCAAAGTCCTGTCCGGCGGCGAGGCGCGCCGCGCCGCGCTGGCCCAGGCGCTGGCCCCGAGCCCGGACATCCTCCTGCTCGACGAGCCCACCAATCACCTCGACCTGCCGGCGATCGAATGGCTGGAATCCGAGCTGAAATCGAGCCGCTCCGCCCTGGTGCTGATCAGCCATGACCGGCGCTTCCTGTCGAACCTCTCGCGCAAGACGCTGTGGCTTGATCGCGGCCGCACGCGGCTGATGGAACGCAGTTTCTCCGCCTTCGAGACCTGGCGCGATGAAGTGCTCGAAGCCGAGCAGTTGGAAATGCACAAGCTTGACCGCAAGATCGTGCGCGAGGAGCACTGGCTGCGCTATGGTGTCACCGCAAGGCGCAAGCGCAATGTGAAACGCCTGTCCGATCTGCAGGGCCTGCGACAACAACGCACCGAGCATCGCGGACCGCAGGGCCAGGTCAATCTGCAATCCTCGGCCGCCCAGGATTCCGGCAAGCTGGTCGCCGAGGCAATCGATCTCAACAAGGCCTATGAAGGCCGTGACATCGTCAAGGATTTCTCGACCAAGATCGCGCGCGGCGCCCGGATCGGCCTGATCGGGCCCAATGGCGCTGGCAAGACCACCCTGCTCAACCTGCTGACCGGTAAGCTCGAGCCCGATAGCGGCGAAGTCCGCCTCGGCACCAAGCTGGAAATGGCCAGCCTCGACCAGAAGCGCATCGCGCTAAAGCCGGAATGGACCCTGTCCGAAGCCCTCACCCAGGGCGGCGGCAATACCGTTGAGGTCAATGGCCAGTCCAAACATGTCATTGCCTATATGAAGGATTTCCTCTTCCCGCCGGAGCAGATCAATACCCCGATCGAGGTCCTGTCGGGCGGCGAGAAGGCCCGCGTCATGCTGGCCCGTGCCCTTGCCTTGCCGTCCAATCTCCTGGTGCTGGACGAGCCGACCAATGATCTTGACCTGGAAACCCTCGATCTTCTGCAGGCGCTGATCGACGAGTATTCCGGCACCGTCTTTATCGTCTCGCACGACCGGGATTTCCTCGACCGGGTCTGTACCAGCGTCATGATCGCCGAGGGCGATGGTCACTGGACCGAATATGCCGGTGGCTATTCCGACATGCTGTCCCAGCGCGGCTATGGGCTGACGCCGCTCGGCGGCGATGCCGCGCCGAACCGCAAGGCCGCCGCCAAAACGGCCGCGCCAGCCCGCGTCGTGAAGCGCAAGATGGCAAACAAGGATCGCTATGCGCTGAAGCTTCTGCCCGGCGAGATCGAAGTGCTCGACAAAGCCATCAGCAAGCTGGAGACCGAGCTCGCCGATCCGGACATCTTCAAGGACACGGTCCGCTTCACCAAGGCGAGCAAAGAGCTCGCTGCGGCCCTGGCCTCACGGTCGGAGAAGGAAGATCGCTGGCTCGAACTGGAAACCGAGCGCGTCGAGATCGAGGGCGAATAGGCCCCCGATCCCGAAGCCGTCAGCGCATGCCGCGACTATGGGCCGGCCCGAGCAGGACGGCATTGAGCAGCAAGAGATCAAGCCCTTCCAGATAGGCGCGCGTTGTCGGCGCCTGGGTGAAGGCGATGACCTGGCCTGACCCCATCGAATTGGAGATCACGAAGGGTTTGAAGGCGATCTGCGAGGTCGATTCCGCCCACATATACCCGCCCGCCACGAGCGTATCGGGCCCGGCGAAACGCATGGCCGTATCGGCCGCGTCGCGGCTGACCGGCGCATAGATATCCGAACCGGTGACCAGCGCTGCGGCACCACGCGAATACCCGGCCGACATCCAGGCATCGGGATTGGCTTCGACGCGCAAGAGCGCGCCGGGCGCGTAATCCGGCATCGCGCCCTGTTCGGCCTGCACGACATCGAGTTCATCGACCGAGGTGAGCAAGACCGCATCGACAACAGCGCTGTCCTGCGCACCGGCGCGGGGCGTCTCGGCGGCCCGTTCACGGCGGGTCGGGATCAGGCCGACTTCGGGGTCAGCCAGCCAGCGTGTCGCATCACCCAGGCCCACCAGCACGCCACCGGCACGGACGAAGCGGGTCAGTTGCGCCGAACCGCTTGCGCCGAGCACCGATGAATAGCCGCTGCGGCCCTGCTCGGGCAGGATCAGGACATCAAAAACTGACAGATCGGCCCGCCCCAGCGTCCCGGCCCGGATAATGCTGACCGGCATGCCATAGCGTTGCTCCAGCACATAACGCGTGGCGCCGGCGGAACCGGAATCCGTCCCGTCATCCCAGAGCATCGCGATACGCGGTGCCGTCACGGGGACAAAGTGTTCGGAACCCGGATTGGGCCCTTCATCCACCCAGCTTGATGCGAGGCCGACAAAGCGGGCACCAATTTCACCGCCGAGGCGAGCGATCAGGCTGTCGAGATTGGCCGGCGCGCCATGGCGGGGCACGACGACGCTGCCGCGCGGGAATGTCCGCTCGCCAATCCTGAAAGCTACATCGCTTGAGCGAGCCGGCACGCCGGCCGCGGCGAGGGCTGCCACGAGGCGGGCCTGACCGGCATCCTCCCAGGCAATCGCATAGCCCCAGGCCGCGCCATCAGAGGAACCCGTCGAGGCAATCACGTCATCGGCATCAACAGGCTCGCCACTCAGGCCCGGATCACGGCGGCAGACCACAGAATTCACGTTATGCATCAGAGGCAAGGACCAGGCCGTGACGTCATAGAGCTCGGCATGCAAGCCACGCGTCCGTCGGCTCTCCTGCTCCTGCATGAAATCAGCCGGCAATTCAGTGGTATCCTCGAGCAGTGTGCGCGCCAGACGGCCAGCGGGCTGATTGAAGCGGACCTCGAAGGCGCCATCCTCGAAACGGCTGCCGCACGCGGACAGCGGGCCGTCAATGCGGCTCACTTCGATGCCTTGGGCGACCAGCAAACGGGCCAGCCGTTCGGCGCCCCAGCGATTGGAGGACAGGTCGAGGAGAACCGCCTGCGGTCCACCTTCATCCTCGGTCGCAGAGACCCGGAAATTGAGATAGTCGCGCACAAAGCGCTCGCGATTGGCGGCCACCACTTCGGCCGTCGACAGGCTGGCGACGTAGTGATGCTCGACCGCTTCGCCATAGGTCAGAAGCGAGCCATCGCGCCGGCGCCAGACCAGACCCCGCGCCGAGGCCTGTTCATAGGTCATCGCCACGGCACCCTGCAGGGTCGGCCACATATCGCCATAGCCGGGATAGAAGGCATCAAAGACTTCACGGGTGAAATAATCATAGCCGAACTGGTCAAACCAGCGGCCGTGATTGCGCCCGATCAGGTCCTGGGCGTCGCGTTGGCTCTGGACCACATGCGGGTTGAAGGGCTCGGCCGATGGCGCAAAGAAGTAACTGCTGTCGCCGCCCATTTCATGCGCATCGACGACGACCACCGGACGCCAGTCCAGCATCGCCGCAACGCGGCCGCGTGTTTCCGGCTGGGTCATCGCAAACCAGTCGCGATTCATGTCAAACAGATAGTGATTGGTGCGGCCACCCGGCCAGGGCTGGTCATGCTCGGCAGTGAAACGGTTCTCGTCGGCTTGCAGGCCACGTGCGGCAGTAAAACTGTGCACAAAGCGCGCCCGGCCATCGGGGTTCTGGACCGGATCAATAATGATAATGGTCTGGTCGAGGACCCGGTCGACACCGGCATCATTGCGCGATGCGAGCAGGTGATAGGCGGTGCGCAGGCCGGCATCGGTCGAGGAAATCTCATCGCCATGCACGCCATAGGAGAGCCAGACCACGGCCGGCGTCGAGGCGACCAGGCGGTCGCGCACGTCAGCGGCCAGTCCGCGGGGGTCTGCCAGCTGTTGCAGATCGGCCTGGATGTCATCGAGGCGCGCCATGGTGTCCGGATTGGCGATGATGGCGTAGGCGAGCGGGCGGCCTTCCCAGCTGGTCGCGTAGTCAACGACCTGAACGCGGTCGGGGGAAGCTGCCTCCAAGGCCCGGAGATAGGCAATCGCCTGATCGGGCGGTGTGATTTCAGCACCAAATTCATGACCCAATATCGATTGCGCGGTCGGAATTTGCGCATCGTATTGGCCGGCCAGCGGCGAAGATTGCGCCAACGCCGGTACCGACGCCATCACCAGACCGACCAAGGCCCCGAACAAATGCTTCATCATGGAATCCCCGTATATCCTGCGGCCAGTAAAGCAGGTTTTTCGCGGCCGGTGAAAGCCTTGTTGCTGTGGCTCTGTGGCACGCCTGGCCGGAGGATCTCGGCCCGAGCGCGCTTTTCAGCCAGCGCGCAAGGCCGGAGCTTCACCATTCCCCGCCCGTATGCGTCGGCCTTTTTCGCTGGCCTTCTGCGGGTGGATCGCCGATTATCCCTAACAAGCAACTGTTTGCGGGATGGGGACACGCATGATGGCGGACAAATCCTGGGCAAGGGCCCTGGATGCTCTCGCTCTGACGGACCAGGATGCTCGCGCTGCGCTGGTTGCGCGCGCCGAAATTCGACGCTTCCCCGCCGGTGCCAGCATCATCGCCCAGGATGACCAGGGCGACCAGGTCTTTCTCGTCCTCGACGGGACGGCACGGGTGGTCCTGCTTTCCGAGGGTGGCCAGGAAATCTGGCTCGACACGCTGCAGGCGGGCACCATCATCGGCGAGCTCGCCGCCCTGACCGACCGGCGCCGCACCTCGGAAATCATCGCCGAAACCGGATGCGAACTGGCAAGCTATCCGGCCGGTGTCTTTCTCGAACTGCTACAGCAATATGGCGATCTGGGTCTGGCGCTGGCACGCATTCTGGCGCACCGCGTTCACCACACGACCCAGCGCATGTTCGAGCTGTCGGCCCTGTCTGCCCCGGGCCGGATCTATGCAGAAATCCTGCGCATGTCCGAATGCTCGAAGGCAGGCCCGACCCGGGTCATCCGGCCCATTCCCTCGCTGACGGCTATCGCGCTGCGGGTTAATACAACGCGGGAAACCGTGTCACGCACGGTCAGCAATCTGGAACGGCGCGGCATGCTGATGCGGCGCCCCGATGCCTTCGAGCTCGTCGACCCTGATCACCTGGCCCGGCTAAGCACCGCCAACTGACGCAGCCGCGTCGAGCGCCGCCGGGCAGTCGGCCGCCACCGCGCGCAGGCTGTACATGCCGACCTCGGGCATCAAGGCGTCGATAGCGGTCTGACCGACATATTCGCACCGGAACTCGCTGCCACGCGCCATCGCCAGGGCCGCCGCAAAGAATGCGCTGACGAAAATCGAACCTGGCAAGGTTGCGCGCTCGATACGTGAGGCGATCGCCACCTGGCCGCCAAACAAGGTTGGCGTCTTGCGAAGCGGGTCCTGCGCCTCGTGGACCGGGCCGTAATGACCACCGATCCGCAGGGCGAGGTGTTCAGGCAAGCCAAGCGCTGCAAGATCAATCGCTGCAAAGGCGCGGCGGAGCGCGTCGGCGGCGCGCGCCGCCTCGCCAACATCGCGGAAGGCGAGAAAGAGGCCATCACCCCAGCTATTGGCGTGCAACGGGGCCGGCTCCAGCCCGTCACATACCTGCGCCAGGACGCTCATGACCGAGGTCACGAAGACCGGCACGAGATCATCGGCGACCGTCGAGGAACCGCAGACATCGATGAAGAGCATCGCCCGCAGGACCTGCCGGAAATCCGGGTCGGTGTCCGCGCTGGCGAGGTTGTCGCCGCGATAGCGCTCGAGCCCGGTCGCCGGGACCACGATCTGGCGCAGCCCGGCCTCCTGCCAGACATCACGGTCATGGGCTGTGCCAAACGGTTCGGCGGGCGGCGCGTCGTCGGCGATCAATAGCTGGACAGGCGAGGTCGACAGCGTGCTGGCCCGCATCCGCGCCAACCCCATCGCAACCTCACTTGCAAAGCGGATGTGCTGGCCAGACAGAAGCGTTCGGTCGGTTGTGACCTCGTGAATTGCCGCGGCGCTGGACAGGCAGGCCTCACAGCGCTTGACCCAATGCCCGCCCAGCGGGCGCACCGAGGTATCGATGAAGACATTGACCGGGATGGGCAGGACCAGGTGGAGCTCATTGCCGCGCTCGAGCGCCACTTCGGCGACCAATATGTCCGCACCAGCCGCGATCGCCCCGTAGCAGGGCCCGACATTTTCACGCTCAAACACCTCGGCGATGGCCAGGCTGAGGCCCGACTCGCGCGCCGGAGCGATACCGTCCACTTCGGCGCCCGGATGAAACAAATGCCCGGCGAAATGGCATGGTCTGGGTGGCTCCAGCTCGTGCAGCCAGGTGGCCGGAAGTTGGAGAAGGCGCTTGACCATGCGCAATTGCCGGATCGTCGTGGCATGGGCCATCGAATTGCCGCGGTCGCAGGCAATCGCCGATTCCAGCGCCATCTGGGCCGCTCCGGTATCGCACAGCAGCAGATGGGCCTCGGCCTGCGACGCCAGGCGGTAATAGGCCTCTTCGGCGTCAGCCGGGCTGGCGCCGCGGCAGCAATCCAGAACCCGGCGCGCCAACGCGTCGGCGCGTTGAAAATCGCCGGCCAGAAGATACAGGGTTGCCGCATTGATGCCGGGGTAATGGCCGCCCGTCTGGGCAAAAATCCGGGCGTACTGGGCGGCTGCAACCGCCGCCAGGGGACGGACGTCCCCGGCGTGAGCCTCCAGCGCCATGCTCTTGCTTAGCCGGGCACCGAGCGCCAGGCTATCCTCGTCATGGCTGGCCTCGGACAGTCGGAAGCGGCGGAAATCGAGTTCCGCACGCTCCAGCGCCCCGGACCGCACCAGGCAGAGCACGGCGCGATGCTTGAACCAGCCATCATCGGGCTGCTGGGCCAGGGCTGCCAGACACAGATCATAAGCCCGCGCAAGATCGCCCTGATTGAACCTTTCAAGGATTATCCGCCGCATCCGCCCTCCAGCGACCGTCCCGGCTCAAACAGGCCCGATGATCGCCAGCAGGTCAATCTTCATTCTTGATGATCGGATCAACAATCACCCGCGTGTGCTGGGCGCCGCCAGCCTGCGCGACATCCATGAAGAGCGCGAACTCGAAACTCTCGTCGGTCTGGGTGCAACTATCAACCAGCTGGAAGGCATTGGGCTCGAGGCTCACCCCATTCAGGGTCAGCCAGTCAAGGCCGCCGAACTCACCCTGGCCGAAGCCCGTCTTCAATTTGATCCGGGCCGGTTCGAAGCTCCAGTTGGGCATGCTCAGGGCAAAGATCAGCCGGCTGGCACAATGCACGTCCAGATCATACGGGCTGGGCTTGACGCTATTGCTGGGGGTCCACAAGGGCGCGAGCGTCGTATAGGCCAGCGTGCGCAATTGCGGGGCGGTCAGGCCGGGATTACCGCTGACGACCGCGTCGAAGCTGGCAAGGATGACGCCGATCTCCGTATCGGTGAAAGGATCGCGGTCATCATCGCTACCGGCGAGCACGACAAAACTGCCATCGCGTAACGTGCTCACGCTGATTTGCGTGCATTCGAAACTGCGCGACGGCACGTCGAGGAGTTCAGCCTGCACCCGGGTTCCGTCAAGCGCACTCATGTCTGGAATCGGCATCTCTGGTCTCAATTTCAAGCGGGCGCCCGCTCATGCGGACACGTGGGAGGCCCCGCAGGGCCTAATTGGCCTCGGAAGCCAGCGATTGCGCGCGGTGAAACTCCATCGCGGCATCAAGCCGTAACTGACCGGAAATCGGTGTCAGTGTTGTGACCAGATGTGCGCGCAGCGTTGCAGCCGCCGCAGCCGCGCCACGGCGGAGTTCAAGATCGGCCAGCTCATTGGCAGACGCTGCATAGAGATAGGGACCATACTGGAATTCTGTCTGCCAATTGGCTTCAGCGACCAGCGATGTCATCAGATGATCCAGCCGCAAATGCGCCGATTCATCCTGCCCCATGGCGACAAAAATACGCGCCTCGACCAGCGCCGCATAGAGCCGGGTTTCCGCGATACGGGCACTGGCATCAGCCATCCACGACGGATGCGCCATATAGGCGGATGCGTCGAGATAGGCCTCGCGGGCTCCGGCCACATCATTACCGAGCAGGCGGGCCTGGGCCAGCCACAAGCGCTGGCGAACCGTGGTCAGGCGCCAGTTGCCATTGGCCGGGTCGCGCTGCAGCAAGGCATCGGCCTCGAATGACGTCGCTTCAAGAATGGCCAGCGCGATTTGCAGGTCAGCCGCCGGGGTCGCGGGGCCTGGCGCGATCAGGAGCCGTGCCAGTGCGCGTTCGGCGTTGATGGCGTCACGGCGGATATTCCAGTCATCAACCTCGGCGGACAACTGGTCTTCGTAAATGGCGATTTCCTGCTGGCGCGCGGCGATTGCGGCATCGCGGCCCTCGGTCATTTCATAGACGGTCGCGACCCAGGCCAAGGCGTTGGCGTGGTCGACATGCGCCTGGACCACATCCGGTTGACGCGAAGCCAGATCGGCCATCAGCGCGCTGGCGGCGACAAAGGAGTCGCGGGCTTCCGGCAAACGCGCGGACTGGAGATAGACCACGCCCAGATTGGTGTTGGCATAGGCGTATTCGGCGAGCCATTCGGTATTGCCGGCGTCAATTGCAGTGAGGCGCGCGGCGAGGTCGCGATATTCCCGGAAATGCCCTTCAGCGTCATCGAGACGCCCCTGACGCCAGGCGTAATAGCCTACCCAATAGGCGCTCTGGGAGTGTTCGAAAATCCGCGCCGGGTCGTCATCAACCGTCTGCAGCGATTGCCCGGTCGCATCATAGGCGCGGCGAAAATGCCCGTAGGCCGCTTCCAGGTCGCCTTCCGCCGATTCGATTTCACCAAGCAGATGGAAAGCCCGCGACCGGCGCCCCAGCGCATCGGCCGACAATTGCCGCGTCGGCTGCGCCGCGTAATAGGCGACAACCTTTTCGCCTACCGCATCGAGGACATCAAGCCGCCCGACCGGCTCCAGCTTGTCTTGAAGGTCACTCAACATGAACTCGATCAAATCCTCCGCATCGGCCTTGCGGCGTTCCGCCTCAGATCGGGCCGAAGACGCGAGCAGGGTCAACCCCGTCATGACTACAGCGAGCAGAAGTGAGAGCATCGTGACGGTAGTCACGCGTTGTTGGCGGCGCTGAAGGTCGCGCTGAATGATCTGGTCAAGCCGCAGGCCCAGCATACCCGCAGCCAGCTTGACCACGCCCATCCGGAAACCATCGCCATTGCGCCGGAAATCCGCACCGACAGGCTCAGCCTCAGATTCCGGCAAACCAGTCTCAAGCAGGGCAGCAGGGAAGCAGCCATCACCATCCCCGACAGCCGCACCGGGCGTACCTGCAACGATCGCCGCAAGAATCTGCGCCCGGGGGTGGACACTGCGGAACTCCTGAATCTCCTGGTTCACCCAGCGCGAGGCTGCGGCGGCCGGCGAGCAGACCACGATCAGAACATCGGACTGCGCCAGCGCTGTGCGAACCGACGCAGTGAGATCACCGGCTGCCGGCAGATCGTCGCGGTCGCGAAAGATTGGATTGAGGCGTTTCGGCACAAGCCCTTGTTCAGTCTTGATACCGATCAGATTGCCGGGCAGGCGATAGGCCTCCAGGGCGCGGTGAATGCGGCGCGCCCAGCGGCTGTCATCATGGCTATAGCTGATAAACGCCCGGTATTTCGTGTGCCCGCTCATAATGCCCCCCACTCCCAAGCCCGACACATGATCGGGCCAGTTGCCGGTCGGTGCAAGCTCAAGGAAAGATTGCGCGTTATCGCACGGGGAAAACCCCGGACCAAACCGGGATCAATCCAGGCAAAATATCGAAAAATCCGGCGGGGCGCGAGGCGAAGTTGGGGCTTCGCTTGGGCAAGGACTCGCGCCCCGACCGTCCCCCATTAGAGGAGGAGGAGGGAAGCTGCATAGGACAGCGTGGCAATGACGTTACAGTTTCGCCGGTGGGCGAGGTGTGACCGCGGTCACACCTCGCCCACGAATCTCCAAGGCCGTCAGGGTTCGACGGACGCAAGCTGGATGTCGAGCTCGGCGACCTGGATCGTCACACCGCCGAAGCCGGCCCGCGTGTGCAGCCGGACCGGCAGGTAGAAACCGTGCTCGGGAAAGTGTGCCAGCCAGATATCGAGCGGATAACGCAATTCCGCCTGTGTCGGGTAGTCCTCTGGATCATAGCCGGCGATTGGCTCGTACCAGGCGTGGCAAAGCAAGGCCTCACCGCGCCAGGCCGGCGTCCGGATCGTCTCACTTTCCCCGGCCTCGAGGCGCAAATTATAGCGCGCCTTGCCATCGAACACCGGCAGGCTCCCAGAACACACGTCCGCTTCACCGCCCGTTCGTGCCTGTGCCAGCAGAAAGATCGCAGAGATCGGATCAATCACATCCTCGCGTTGCTCCGCCGTCGCAGGCGGAACGCCGAGCGAACCGAAAGCTGGCATGGCCTGAGCCGACGCGATGCGGTTCTCGAACGCGATTTCGACAGCGCGAACCTTCGAGCCGGTGCGCTCGACATGGGCGTAACGCAGGGGCATCACGGCAGCGGAGGTGCGCCTGCCCTCCACCTCGGCGCGAATATCGAAATCCGTGAACAGGGCGGCCAGCCCGGCCGCCTCGACGAATGTGTCGGCGGCGTAGCGCTCCGGCTCGAGCCGGGCCGTCAGGCTGATCGCCCCGACCCGGAAAATCAGCACCGAACTTGAATAACGCGCCGAAATGACCCGCGCACCGGGATGGAATTCGGCAGCGGCGTCAGACCCGCTCGCGAGTTCGCCAGCAGCGGACCCGGCCAAAACCAGGCTTGTGGCGGCCGCAATGACTTGAAACAATGCCGGCATGATCCCCACCCATTTGGTTCTAACATGGAAGCTTGCGCGACAATTGCGGTGGCAATTTGGCGTCGCAGCAGATCCTGTACACTGGCGCGGCGGGCCAGATGGATCCACCGTGCCATGCCGGCGCCAAGATGCAGAGAAACTATGACGGAACTCGCCCGCATGCCTATATGACACAGCGTCCGCAGGAAGGTGGCCCCGCTTGAAGTCCCTCATCGTCTCACTTGCCGTTCTTATGGCCTGCGGTCCCGCTTTCGCGGCGCCGCTCGCAATGATTGAAGGCATTGCGGACCCGGTGCTGCGGGACGCATTGCAGGCGGCGGTCGGAGCGCGGGCGGAGAGCGAAAACCCTGCAGACGGGCCGATGCGCCAGGCGCGCACAGCCGCGGACCGGGCGCGGCGCCTGCTCAGATCCGAAGGCTATTACCGGGCGCAAGTCGATCCGCGCCTCGACGACAACTCGCAGGCTGTCATCCACATCACACTGGGCCCCCGCGTGCGGATTGCGACAATCGACGCCGTCACCACACCCGACACCGAAGCGGCGCCCCTCGCTCGCGCCGCCATCACCTTGAGCCGCGACGCTCCGTTGCGCGCGGCCGACGTCATTGCCAGCGATGCGCTCGGGCTCGCAGCCCTGCAGGATGCCGGCTGGCCCAGCGCCGAGAGCGGAGATCGCCAGGTCAGGGTCGATCATGCCACCAACACAGCGATTGTGCAGTTTGTCTATGATACCGGGCCCTATTCGGTTTATGGCCCGTTTGAGCTGGACGGTGACAATTGGAGGCCCGGTTTCATTGCCGCCCTGTCACCACTGACCCGTGGCGCGACAGCCAGCCGCACGCAAATCCTGGAATACCAGCGCCGGCTGGATGCGCTGACCAGCGTGCGCACCTCCCAGGTCATGCTCGGTGAAGCCGATCCCGCGACGAGCGAACGGCCGGTCCGTGTGGAACTGACGCCCGCCTCACGCCACAGTATCGAAGCCTCATTGAGCTTTGCGACGAGCGAAGGTGCCGGTGCCAATTTCGACTGGACGCGGCGCAACATGTTTCTCGGTGACGAAACCCTCACCGTGGAGGCGAGCATCGCCACCCTGCAGCAAGGGCTCGGCGCGACGCTGACCCTGCCACATTGGCGCCGCTACCAGCAGACATTGCTGTTCAGTGCCGGCGTGCAATCCCAGGAGACCGATGCGTTCGATCAGACCGGGCTCCTGGTGACCGCCGGGGTGACACGCCGGGCCGGTCATCTCGAATATGGTGCGGGCACCCGGCTCGATATTTCGCAAGTGACCGATACGACCGGTCCGCGGGATGCCAATACGCTGGCCCTCGACTTGAGTGCCGCCTACGACACGCGCAATAATCCGCTTGATCCGGACGAGGGCCTGCGCGCCCGGTTGCAGATCTCGCCGGCCGCGACCTTCGGCGATGTCGAGACGCGTTATGTTGGCGTTGAAGCGCGGGCCAGCAGCTATTACCGGCTCTCCGATGACCTTGTCGCCGCGGCGCGCGTGCGGATCGGGACCGTTCTGGGCACTTCGGCGGAGAGCCTGCCGGCGGATTTGCGCCTCTATGCCGGTGGCGGCGGCTCGGTGCGGGGTTATAGCTATCAGTCGCTCAGCCCGCTCGGCAGTGATGGTTCGCCATTCGGCGGCCTGTCGGTAACGGAAACCAGCCTCGAGTTGCGCTGGCGCGCGCGGGAGCGTTGGGGCGCTGTCGCATTTCTCGATTCCGGTACGGCCTCGACCGCATCAACGCCGGACTTTGCCGAATTCCGCTCGGCCGTCGGAGTGGGTGTCCGCTATTATTTTGATTTCGCGCCGGTCCGTTTCGACATCGCCACCCCGCTTGACCGCCGCTCCGATGATGCCGCCTTGCAGATATATTTCAGCCTCGGACAGGCATTTTGATGGCGGTGCGGAACATTCCCTGGCGCGGGCTTCTGCAGGCCTTGGCACTGGGCCTCGGCCTGCTGGTGATTCTGGCGACCGGAGCGATCCTCGCCTTGAGCCACGGGCCCGGCCGCTGGCTGGTCCGGTCCTTCGTTGACGGACAGGAAATCGGCTCGATCGGGCAGGTGCAGATCGAAGGTCTGCGCGGCGATCTCCTGTCAGAGTTCTCCATCGACCGTATCGTCCTGACCGATACGGCCGGCGTCTGGCTGGAGGCCGAATCCATCGTGGTGCGCTGGCAGCCACTCTTCCTGGTCAATGGACCGGTCCGGGTTGATCTGCTTGCAACCGAACGGGTCATGGTCGCACGGCGCCCTGATCTGCCGGACCGGGCTGATCAAGGGTCCGGCAGCGGCTTGCCGGAATTCATCCTGACCGAGGCGCGGATCGACCAGCTCGATCTGGCCGAGGGCCTGGCCGGCCCGGCCGCGCGCCTGCAAGCGCGTGGTGATATGCAATTGCAGGGCGGCGCACCGGGACAGGCTTCAATCTCCATCCGCCGTCTGGATGCGCCGGGTGATGCCATTGACGGCCGGCTTGAAATCTTTGCGGATGGCCGGATAGACGGCCATTTCACCGCCTCCGGTGCGCCCGGCGGGCCGCTGGCCGTGCTGGCCCAAATGCCCGAAGAGCAGATCGAGATTGCCGCGGACCTGTCCGGCGACGGACAGTCCGGCAGCGGCGATTTCAGCGTCCGGATTACCGGCCGCGAACTGGCCAATGGCCAGCTGGCCTGGGCCGATAATGCCTGGCAGCTCGACAGCGCCGTTGAGCCCGGAAACTGGACCGGCCTGCCCGAGCCCCTGGCCCCCATCCTGTCGCGCGGGCGGATGAGCGCCAGCGGTTCCGTCTCGAAATTCGGCGTGCGCAACGCACAGCTGCGTGCCGATACGCTTGAGATCGACCTGGCGCTCAATGCTGCGCGGAGCTGGGATCTTGTCCTGCAGACGAGTGGCGGAGCCCTGGCGCAATTATCCGGCGGCGAGGTCAGTGCCGACTCCCTCCGTTTCGAGGGTAATGTCGATTTGATTGAAGGCTACGGCTTGAACGGCGCACTGGCCATCGAACAGCTGACCGCCGGCGAAGCGCAAATCGGTGCGATCGGCGGCCCCTTGCAGCTGCGTTATAGTTCGGGGCAGCTGGACGTCGCGGCCCAGCTCGCCCTGTCCGGTCCGGCATTGGGCGAGCGCACCCTCAATGATCTGGTCGGCGAACAGGCCACACTGACCTTCGATCTGGCGGCCGATCTCGACGCAGGCCGCTATCAGCTGACCGGTTCGCGACTCCTGGGCGCGCATATCCTGGTCGATGCTGACGGGGTCTATGGCCCGGGCAGCGACCGGATTGCGCTCAACGCCCACGCGAGGCTCGACGATCTTGGCCTTCTGACCGACCGCGCCAGCGGCCCGGTTTCCGCCGTCATGACCACGACCGGCGCCAATGAAATCCAGCTGGTGGTGGATGGCAGCGAGATCGAGACCGATGCCCGCCTTGCCAGCCTGGTCGAAGCCTTGAGCGTGACGGCCACGCTGCGCCTGGAAGAGGCTGGCTGGCGCGTTCCGGCCCTGTCGCTCAGCTCAACGCGGCTGTCGCTCGAGGCCCAGGCGCAGGGTAGCTCCGGCGACGACTGGCAAGCCAGCGGCGATCTGGCATTTTCCGGCGCACTGGAAGGCGTGGCGCTAAGCTTCTCCGGCGGTCTGGCGACAGGCTTCGAACTCAATTCGGTGGCTGGCCTGGTCACCGCGCGCACGGTCACGGCTACCGAAGCCATCGTGTTGGGCGAGACCCGCTTCAACGCCCCGCGTCTGGCACTCAATGCCGAGTATGATGACGGCAATCTGTCCGCCGACTGGACACTCGCCGGCCGTTATGACGCCCGTGAGCTCTTGCTGGCCGGCGCGGCCGAGCAGGACGGTGCGGACTGGACACTGGCAGTGCGCGACAGTCAGTTCGGCCCGTCGGTGATCGAAGCCGATGCCAGGATCGAGCAAGACCGGCTGCAACTCAGCCTGCTGGCCGGCACCCAGGCGCGCTGGTCACTCTCGGTGGAATACAATGCCGCTCTCGAGGCTTTGCTGGATGGTGATTTCGATGCCCGGCTGGGCGTCCGGGACCTGGTCGCCGGCAGTGTTGTACTGACCGATGCCCAGGTTTCGTTGAGCGGGCCGATGGCCGGCCTCGCCCTGGAAGCCGAGCTGTCGGGGCTTGCCGGCGTACCCTTCGACCTGAATGCCACCGGCATGATCAGCCTCGACGAAGCCGGGATGCGTGCTGAATTACGCCCGGCCGGCCATCTCGGTACCAATGCCTGGTCAACGGTGGAGCCTATCCTCGCTGTGATCGCGGGCGAGGATCGCTCGCTGGGCGGGCGGATTGAATTCGGCGGCGGTGAGCTCGGCGCGCAATGGCAAGAGAGCACCGGACAGGCACAGCTGGATGTTCAGGTCAGCCGCTTGCCGATCGCCTTGATGGTCGATCTGGCGGGACTACCGGCGGTGGACGGCATGATCGATGCCAGCTCAGCCCTGCACCAGACCGGCGGCATCTGGCGCGGCAATGCCGAGCTGGTGGCAAGCGGTCTGACGGCGGCCTCGCTGGCCGACGCTCCGGAATTGCGGATCGAAAACCGCCTCACCCTCGGCGAGGATGCCCGGATCGAGAGTCTGGCGACCGGGGGCGGATTGCGCGCGCGCAGCGTCCTGACCCGCCAGGGCACGACAACGGGATTGCTGGCAATCCTCGACGGGGCAGACGCGGTCATCACCGGTAGCATCGAGGCCAGCGGTGAAATCCAGTCCCTGACGTCCCTGCTGCTGCCGATCGGCACCACACTCGCCGGCGATGCCGACATCAATCTGGCGATTTCGGGGACCCGCAGCGCACCGCAGATCGACGGCTCGATTGCGCTGCATGACGGGCGTTTCAACGCCGCCGAGAGCGGCACGGATATTCTCGACATCCAGCTTCTGGCAAACCTGCACAATAGCCGGATCGAGCTGGAGAGCTTTACCGCCGGTGACGGCTCGACCGGCCAGATGCACGCCACCGCCTCCGGTGTCGTCACGGCCCAGGGGCCACGCGGCGAGGCCGAGTTCAATTTCGAGAATTTCACCGCAACCCGGCGCCCCGACCTGACGGCCCGCATGACGGGCCAGACCCGCCTGACCCTGGGTGAGGACGGCTTGCTCGTCGCTGGCGAAACCCGTCTCGACCGGGTCTACGTCCAGCCCCCGGCCAATGGTGTCGCCGCCATACCGCAAATCGAGGTCGTCGAGCTGAACCTGCCCAAGAACCAGATCCGCGCTTCACGGGCCCGATTGCCGGTTCAGCTGGACTACCGGGTCTACGCCACCGACCAGATCTATTTCAACTCCTCCGGTTTCAACACGGAATGGCGTGCCGATATCCGCATTACCGGGCAGGCCAGGAAGCCGACCCTGACCGGAACAGCCAACCTGGTGCGCGGCTCGGCAACCGTCTTCAGCCGGCGCTTCACGCTGGAATCCGGTGAGGTCGTGTTCAACGGCTCGCCGGCCGATGCGCGCGTCTCCCTGCTGGCACATTATCAGCGCGACGACTTCGAGGCCGATGTCGCGGTCGCCGGCCCGCTGATGTCGCCAAGCGTGACCCTGACCAGCACGCCGACCTTGCCCGATGACGAGATTATTGCCCGCCTCCTGTTCGACCGCTCCGCCAGCCAACTCGGCCCGTTCGAAGCCGCTCAGCTCGCCGCGCAGCTGGCCGGGCAGGACATATTCGGCTTCGTCGGCCGTTTCCGCGAACTGGTCGGCGTCGACCGGCTCGATATCGGATCGGACGCCAATGGTGGCCTGACCGTCACCAGCGGGCGGCGATTTGGCAATGATTTCTATGTCGAGGTCGAGAGCGCCGGCGCCGCCGCGCTGAGCACGGCCAGCGTCGAGTGGACACTGACGCCGCAGCTCAGCATTCTTTCCCGCCTGAGCGCTGATACTGAAGCGTCGGTCGCGATCCGCTGGCGCCGCGATTATTGAACGTTTGACGCTGCGCGGCCGGGCGGTCGCCTTGCACCACCAGCCGTGGCAGAGTAGGCAGCGAGATGACGACCCGGCGGTCTTGCCGGTCCCTCAACGGGTAGCAGAACGGGTGGGCTGGAATGGGTGATTTCTGGAAGCATATCATCAAGCCAGAGGGGCCCTGGGCCCGCTGGCTGATCTTCATCAGCCTGCTCGGCATTGTGATCGCCGGCGTCACCGGACATCTGGCCATTGTCAGCCAGTATCTCGATACCGAGGCGCTGACCTTCCGGGCCGGCGAATTCCATGTCAGCCCCTATGATGCCCTGCGCGCCCTGGTCCTGCTGGTGCTGATTTTCTGGGTCACGGCGGCGATTGCCGATCTGGTTCAACACCGGGTTCGCGGACTTTCGAAACTACACCCGACGACGCGGACACTCGTCTCGAAAATCTTTCAGATCGCGATTTATATCATCGCCATCCTGATCTCGATGGACGTGCTCGGCCTCAATCTGACGACGCTGACCGTGTTCAGCGGCGCGGTCGGCATTGGCATCGGCTTTGGCCTGCAGACGATCGCCTCCAACTTCATCTCCGGCCTGATCCTGCTGCTGGAACGTTCGGTCGATATCGATGATCTGATCGAATTGCCCGACGGGGTGACCGGTTTTGTGCGCAAATCGAGGGCGCGCTACACCCTGCTCGAGACCCTCGACGGCAAGGAAGTCCTGGTGCCGAACGAGGATTTCATCACCAATCGGGTGACCAACTGGACCCTCTCGACCAGCAAGGCCCGGGTCGAGATCAGTGTCGGCGTGGCCTATGGCTGTGATCTGGAGCTGGCGCATAACCTGATCCTGGAAGCCGCCACCGAGCACGCCATGTGCATGAGCGACCCGGCGCCGCAATGCTTCCTGCGCAATTTCGGTGACAGCTCGATCGACTTCATCCTGACCTTCTGGGTCGAGGATATCGTCGCCGGGCGGTGGCGGCCGCAGAGCGATGTGATGTTCGCGATCTGGCACAAATTCCGCGATAACGGCATCGAGATTCCCTTCCCGCAACGTGATCTGCATATCAAGAATGCGGCCGCCCTGAAGGAGGCCATCAATGCCCAATGAATTCGGCATTCTGCACGCCTGCTCGATCAATGGTGACGGACGCGGGGATGTGCTGTCCGGCGATGATGTCTCGCGCCTGATCCGCGACGAGGCGCTCGCCTGGGTCCATCTCGACGCCGGCCATCCCGGCGCACGGGCCTGGCTCGAACGCGAGATCACCTATCTCGACCCGATCATCATCGACGCCCTGCTGGCCGAGGAAACCCGGCCGCGCATGGTGATGTTCGAGCAAGGTGCGCTGATGATCCTGCGCGGCGTCAATCTCAATGAGGATGCCCAGCCGGAGGATATGGTCTCGATCCGGCTCTGGATTGACGGCTCCCGCATCATCAGCGTGCGCCGGCGCCGGCTCAAGGCCGTCTCCGACTTGCGCGAGCGCCTGGCCGAGGGCACGGGTCCGAAGAACGCTGCCGATTTCATCGCCATGCTCACCGCGCGCCTGTTTGAGCGTATGGAACCGGTGCTGACCGAATTGGACGAACGGCTCGACGATGTCGAGGAAGAGGTGATGGAATCACCGACGCCGGCTGCCCGCCAGGCGATCAATGCCCTGCGCAAACAGGCGATCATGTTTCGCCGCTATATCGCGCCCCAGCGCGATGTGATCGCGCATTTGCGCATCTCCGAACTTCCCTGGCTCGACGCAATGAACAAGCGCCGCCTGCAGGAAAATCTCGATATCGTGATCCGCTATCTCGAGGATCTCGACACGATTCGAGAGCGCGCCCAGATCGTCAAGGATGAGCTGGCCAATGGCCTGGCCGACCGCATGAACAAGAATCTCTACGTGCTGTCTGTGATCGCCGCGATCTTCCTGCCGCTGGGCTTCCTGACCGGCCTGTTGGGCATTAATGTCGGCGGCATTCCCGGCTCCGACAATCTCAGCGCCTTCTGGTTCTTCGTCGCCCTCCTGTTCGGCATTGGCGGCGTGCAGATTGCGGCCTTCAAATACATGAAATGGATCTAGGCATGAGATGGGGGGCGTTGTTGGCCGGCCTGGCCCTCATGATCGGCGGCTCGCCCGTGATCGCGCAATCTGCCGCCGATCACGCCCCCGATCCCGCCCCCGGTCCCGCTGTCGGGGCCGTGCAGAACGAGGCCAGCGGGGCGCAACAACCGGACGCCACTCCGGTCTGGACCGGCCCTGCCGCCGAACCGGCCCTGCTGAAGGATCTGGTCACCGCGATCCGCGCATCATCCAGTCACGGGCTCAACCCGCAAGACTATTTTCTGGCCCAGCTGGAGGCCGTCGATTCGATCCGGTCCGACCCCGCCACCGATGCCCTCGCAACGCGTGCCGCTCTGAGCCTGGCCGGACACCTTCTGGCGGGCCGGTTTGATCCGCTTCGCTTCGAACCTGACTGGACAGCACCGCGCCGCACCCGCGATCTACACGCCTGGCTGGACCTGGCCAGGGCCAATGGCGACATCGCCGCCCGGCTCGAGGCCCTCGCGCCGGACGAGCCGGGCTATACAGCCTTGCGCAACGCGCTGCCGCGCTTTGAGGCGATCGTCCAGGCTGGCGGCTGGCCCCCGATCGACGCGGGGCCGGAATTGCGGCCCGGTGATCGCGGTCCGCGGGTCGCGCAGCTAAGGGCCCGGCTGGAGGCCAGTAGCGATCTGGTGCCGCTGTCCATCCCCGCCGAAACCGGCGAGCAGGCAAGCGACGTCGCCGACCCGGTCACGCCAGAATCCAGCAGCGCCGAGCCCGCCGATCCGGAAGTCTTCGACGCAATCCTGCAAACCGCCGTCGAAGCTTTCCAGCAAGCCAGCCGGCTCGATGTCGATGGCCGCGTCGGCAGCCAGACCCTGCACGAGCTGAATCTGGGCGCGGACCATCGCGTCGCCCAGATCCGCGCCAATCTCGAACGTTATCGCTGGCTGCCCGCGGATATGGGCCGGCGGCATATCCGGGTGAATATCCCGGACTTCTCGCTTGAGGCCCGCACTGAAGGCGTGGTCGAGCGCCGCCACGACGCCATCGTCGGCCTCAGCTACCGGCCGACGCCGGTCTTTTCGGCGGAGATGACCTATATCGTCGTCAATCCCTGGTGGGAGACGCCCAGAAGCATCGCCGTGCGCAATGAATTGCCGCTGTTTCGCCGGGACCCGGGTGCGGTTACCCGGCTGGGCTTCCAGGTGCTGGACCGTGACGGCAATGTGGTTGATCCCGCACTGATTGACTGGAATACCGTGCCGGCGCGCGACTTCCCCTACCGGCTGCGTCAGGCCCCCGGCCCGCTCAACGCGCTGGGCGAGGTCAAGCTGATCTTCCCCAACCCGCACAATGTCTATCTGCACGACACCTCCAATCGAGAACTGTTCGCGCATAACCGGCGTTGCTATTCATCGGGCTGCGTCCGGCTACGCGATCCGTTCGAGCTGGCCGATTGGGTGATCGCCGAAACGCCGGACCTGACACCGGAGGGGCTGCGCGAAATTGCCGCCGGAAATTCCGAGACCCGCCTGCCTCTGGCCGAGCCGATCCCGGTCTATCTCCTTTACTGGACAGCCGTGCACGACCCGTCGACTGGTATCCGCTTCATCGCAGACCTATATCAAAAGGATGATGAGTTGATTGCGGCGCTGGAGATTACTCCATCGCCCATGGAGTAGTCTGATGAAAAAATTTCTCGGAAAAGCCCTGTTGAGTGCCGCCCTGGTGTCTGTCTTGCCCCAGGTCGCGCACGCCAGGCTTCTCAACCCGGTCGTCGACCGGACCGCCCCGCCCGTGGCCGGCTTTGAGCCCGGGCGTCTGCCTTTCGCGATCACCCTGCGTGAGGGCCTCGTCGTCGATCTGGACACCTTTGCCGTATTTGCCCAGCCGGGCGAACGGGTCCGCATCCGCGCCGACAGGCCACTCAGCTGGCTGGAGGGCGAGACCAGCCGGGCCGCAACGACCGAACTCGACTGGACGGCGCCGGTCACACCGGGCCTGACGCCCGTCCAGCTTGATGATGGCGAAGGCCATATCATGACCCTCAATCTGGTCGTGATGCGGTCGCACGCACCAGACGATGGCGAGACGATCAATGGCTACCGGCTTGGGAGCTATCCGTCGGAACCCTATCGCGGCCACGAGAATTACCGGGCGCCGGAAAACTTTCTCGAAGTCACGGACGGGCTTGAGGATCTGGCCGTATCGCCGCATTTCCGGCTCGGCCAGTTTCTCTGCAAACAGCCCGCCGACGGCAACCAGTATCTGGTGCTGAGCGAACGGCTTCTGGTCAAACTTGAGGCCATTCTTGCAGCGGCCAATGAGCGCGGCTGGCAGGCGGACACTTTCACTGTGATGAGCGGTTACCGCACCCCCGCCTATAATGCCGGACTCGGCAATGGCCGCCATTCGCGCCACATTTATGGTGGCGCCGCGGACATTTTCATTGATGCCAATGGCGATGGTGTGATGGATGATCTCAATGGCGATGGCGTGCATGACCGCAGCGACGCAGCGGCCCTGTTCGATCTGGTCGAATCCCTGGCCGATAGCCCCGTCTTCACCGGGCTGGCTGGCGGCCTGGGCGAATATGCGCCCAATGCCGCGCACGGCCCCTTCGTCCATGTCGATGAACGCGGATGGCGCGCCCGTTGGGGCCGCAGCTAGGCGGATCGGGGCAGAGGCCGCGCATCCGGTTTTGTAAGACCTCATGAGTCAGGCTACCGTCCCGGAGCGTTATCGCTCTGTGACCCTGATCAATGAGGCCTTGCATGATGAAGCGGCTGAAACGCCTTGCCCTGGCCTGTGCGGTCGCGCCCCTGATGGGCGTGCTTCCCGCCAGCGCCATGACGGTGAATTATGATTGCCGCGCTTGCGAGACCGGCACGCGCTTCTATCAGGCCCGCGAGCTCAGCCTCGCCTGGACCGGGCCAGCCAACGCCCATCTCTATGCCGATCTCATTACCGCCGTCCGCGGTGCCGCGTCGCACGGGCTCGACCCGGCCGATTATCACCTGGCCCTGCTCGAAGGGGCCGACCCGTTTCAGGCCGATCTTGAACTCGATGAGGTCGCGACCGACGCCTATCTGACGCTGGCGGCGCATCTGCTCTCCGGTCGCCTCAATCCGGTAACGATCGAACCAGACTGGACCGCTGCACGCCGTGGCCGTGATCTGGTCGCCTATCTTCAGGCAGCCCTAGGCAATGATGCAATCGCCGAAAGCCTCGAAGCGCTGGCTCCGGACCAGCCGGGCTATCACGCGCTGCGCGCGGGACTGACACGTTTTGAAACCATCGCCGCGGCGGGCGGCTGGCCTGGCGTGGACGCGGGTCCGACCCTGCGCCCGGGAGATCGTGGCCCGCGCGTCGCCCAGATCCGCGCCCGGCTGGGAGCAACCGGCGATCTGGCCGCAGCGATGCCCCCGACTGATCCGGCTACGCTGCCGCCCGATCCGGAATATTTTGATCCGGCGCTTGATATGGCTGTGCGCATCTTCCAGCACCGTGCCAGTCTCGATGCGGATGGTGTTGTGGGCGCCATGACCGTCGCCCAGCTCAACACAAGTGCAGACCAGCGTGTCGAGCAGATCCGGGCCAATCTGGAGCGCTGGCGCTGGTTACCCGAGGATCTCGGCCGCCGGCATATCCGCGTCAATATCGCCGATTATTCGCTGGAAGCCCGCAATGACGGCGTGGTCGAACGCACGCATGACGTCATCGTCGGGCGTCTCTACCGGCGCACGCCGGTCTTCTCGGCCAGCATGACCTATTTTGTCATCAACCCCTGGTGGGAAACCCCGCCCAGCCTGGCCGCACGCGACAAGCTGCCTGCCTTCCGGGCCGATCCGGGTGCGGTGACGCGGCTGGGCTTTCAGGTCATTGACCGGTCCGGCACCCTCGTCGATCCGGCAACGATCGACTGGGCCAGTGTTCCGGCCAATAATTTCCCCTATCGCCTGCGTCAGGCGCCCGGGCCGCTGAATGCGCTCGGCGAAGTCAAATTCATGTTCCCCAACCCGCATAATGTCTATCTGCACGATACGCCGACGCGCGGCTTGTTCGCCCAGACCCGACGCGACTTCTCTTCGGGCTGCGTGCGGGTGCGTGACCCGCTCGCCCTGGCCGAATGGGTCGCGGCGGAGAGCCCTGGCATGACACCGGCCCGTCTGCAGTCAATCGCCGCCGGCAATGATGAAACCCGGATTTCGCTGACGCGCGCGATTCCGGTCCACATCCTGTATTGGACGGCGGTGCTCGATTCAGACACTGGCGTGCGTTTCGTGAACGACGTATATGACAGGGATGCCGTGTTAATCGCCGCGCTGGATTCACCACCGCCGCCTTTGGAGTAGCGTCCTTGAACGCCATTTTCGGGAGTGCGCTGATCGCCACTCTTTGGCTTGCCAACCCTGTCCATGCGGCCGAGCTCGCCGCACCAAGCCCGATGAACCAGACCCCGCCACCGGCCGCCACGCTGGCTGCCGGGTTCGCACCGGGTCATCTGCCCTTCTCGCTGACCATACGCGACGAACTGAGCGTCGATTACGAAACCTTCGCCATTTTCGCCCGCCCCGGCGAGCAGGTGCGCATCCGCGCCGACCGGCCCTTGAGCTGGACCGACGACATGGTGATGCGCGCCGCCTCACCCGAGCTCGACTGGACAGCCCCCATGCAGCCCGGCCTGTCACGGGTCAGCCTCGAGGATGGCGAGGGCCATGTCATGACCCTCAATCTGATCGTGATGCGATCAGCGGACGGCGATAGCATTAATGGCTATCATCTCGGCAGCTATCCCAGCGAGCCCTACCGCGGCCACGAGAATTACCGCGCGCCGGAATTCTTCCTCGAAGTCGATAGCGATCTGGGCGAAATAGCGGTCTCGCCGCACTTCCGGCTGGGTCAATTCCTGTGCAAGCAGGAAGCCGATGGCCCGCAATATCTCGTCCTGAGCGAGCGCCTTCTGGTCAAGCTCGAACGCATATTGGAAGCGGCCAACAGCCATGGCTGGCGCACGGACGGTTTCACCGTCATGAGCGGCTACCGCACGCCCGCCTATAATGCCGATCTCGGCAATGGCGAGAATTCACGCCATATCTATGGCGGTGCCGCCGACATCTATATCGATGTCGATGGCGATGAGGTGATGGATGATCTCAATGGCGATGGCGTGCATGACCGCCGCGACGCCGCCGCCCTGTTCGATCTCGTCGAATCCCTGGCCGACAATCCGCTTTTCGCCGGACTGGCTGGCGGTTTGGGCGAATATGCGCCCAATGCCTGGCACGGCCCCTACGTCCATGTCGATGAACGCGGATGGAATGTGCAGTGGGGCCGCTAGACGCTAGCCAAAGCTCTTGGCCGCCATCCGCCGGATAAAGGCTTTGGTCTCGGCCGGCCTGTTGATCTGAACCATGTGACCGATGCCCGGCAGGACTTCGGCATCAAGCTGCGGGATGCTGCTCCGCAGGGCGTCCAGATTGATGGTCGCGTCAAGGATGCGGTCGCTATCGCCATAGATGACGCCGGCCGGCATCTTGATCTCGGAGAAGCGCGCCGTCAGTGCCGGCATATCGAGCCCGACCGCGGCATAATCGGTCGACGCTGTTACGAAGGCACGCGGACGCAATCCCAGCAGCCCGCCGCCACGCAGGCGGAAATCGGCGGGCGCTTCATTGGGGCCGAAAACGAGGCGCAACGTCGCATCACCGGTGCGGATCGACATCGGAACCGCCAGCGTTTCGCCGACCAGACGCCGTATCAGCGGACTGGCGATCTTAAGCGCGTTGAAGGCCTTGGCACCCTCTTCGGGGAGTTTGGCGAGGGGCGCGATCAAGGCAATGCCCGAGATCGAATCCGGATGGTTCAGTGCCAGCGTCAGGGCCACGGCACCGCCCAGCGAATGACCGACGATCAGGGGTTTTTCGATACCCTTTGCCGCGAGAAACTCGGCGATCATCCGCGCCTGTTCCGGAATACGGGCCTGCTCATCGCTGTCGCGGGCTGAATAGCCACTGCCGGGGCGGTCCAGTGCGATGACGCGGAAATCATCCTTCAAGGCGTCCGTGGTCGAATGGGTGAAATTCTGCAAATGCCCGGCGAGCCCGTGAATCATCACGATCGGACGGCCCTCGCCCTGGTCGAGATAGTGGATCTTGCCGCCCGTCACCGTCGCAATCTCACCCGCAGGCGGGATCGCGGCTTCAACCCGGCGCGCCACCATGTGCGACCAGATGCTGAGCCCGGCCATGGCCGCAAGGATGACCAGAACCAACCCGCCAAGAACCATCAAGAGAATTGAAGTCATGAGCCTGTTCCTCGTTCCACGGCCGGTTGTTCGGCGCTCGCATTGCGGCCAACCAGGCTCCAGTAATGGGCCGGCAGGAGGCGCTCGACCAGCGCCATGAAATGGGCATCACGGCCGACCAAAACGCGCGGGCGGCGCCGGGCTACGCCGCGCAAGATGATTGCAGCCGCCTGCTCCGGCGGCATGACGAGGAATTTGTCGAAGGCTTCCTGGCCCCGGGCCAGCTCCGCCGGGTCCGCATTGGCCGCGTGACGGGCATTCTTCGCGATTGATGTCCGGATACCGCCGGGATGCACGGTGGTGACGCCAACTGAAGTGCCAGCCAGCTCGTGCCGCAGCGAGTCGGAGAAACCGCGAACTGCAAACTTGCTGGCGCTATAGGCGGTCTGGCCCGCCGGGGCGACCAGGCCGAACAGGCTGGAAATATTGGTGATCTGGGCTTGATCGGGTTCCCGCAACATGGGCAGGAAAGCCCGCGTCATGCGCACCACGCCCCAGAAATTGATCGACATCAGCCAGTCGAAATCCGCCTCAGACACATCTTCGAACCGGCCGCCGACCGCGACACCGGCATTATTGAACAAGAGCGCCGCGCCGCCATGCGCCAGCCGCACCGCGTCGGGGAAAGCGGCTATTGCCTGAGCGTCGGACACGTCGAGATGATGCAGGCTGATCCGGTCGGCAGCGATCCCGGTGGACGCGGCGACCCGGTCGAGGCCCTCATGATCGATATCCGCCAGCGCCAGACGGCAGCCGCGTGCGGCCAGGCCGTGGGCCAGAGCAGCGCCGATGCCACTGGCCGCTCCCGTGACAACCGCCGTGCGGTCAGCGAAGTCGAACTGGGCAGGCATGGGCACTCCTGAGGCTGGGGTCGTCACGATCCGGACAGATCGCGAATACTTGCCCAAGTATGCCACATCGCCAAGCTGCAAAAGCGGGAAACCGGAAACTTCTCTTTTCCGGTATGGCCGCCGGATCAGGGTGCCGGATCGCTTTCCGGGCCCTGGCCAGTGTCTGGCTTGGGCAGGCGCGCCGAAACCCAGCGCCCGACCACGTAGAAGACCGGCGTGAAGATCAAACCGAAAATCGTCACGCCAATCATGCCCGAGAACACCGCAATACCGAGCGCCTGGCGCATTTCGGCACCCGCACCATGGGCGAAGGCCAGCGGCGTCACGCCGAGGATGAAGGCCAGCGCCGTCATCAGGATCGGCCGGAGACGTATGCGGGCCGATTCAACGGCGGCCTCACGCGGCAAGAGCCCGTCGCGTTCCTCGGACTGTTTGGCGAATTCGACCAGCAGGATGGCGTTCTTCGCTGCCAGGGCGATCAGCACGATCAAACCGACCTGGGTCAGGATATTATTGTCCATCCCGGCCAGATTGACCCCGATCATCGCCGCGAGAATACACATCGGAACGATGAAGATGACCGCCCAGGGCAGGGTGAAGGCCTCATACTGGGCGGCCAGGACCAGGAAGACGAAGACCACGGCGAGGGCGAACACAAACAGTCCGGAATCGCCGGCAGCCTTTTCCTGATAGGCCAGCTCGGTCCATTCATAGGAATAGCCCTGCGGCAGGACCGCGGCGGCGATCTCTTCCATCGCCTCGAGCGACTGGCTGGTCGACATGCCCGGCGGAGTGCTGCCCTGAACCTCGACGGCAGACAGGATATTATGCCGGACGACACGCACCGGCCCGGAATCCGCCGTCACCGTTGCGACAGCAGAGATCGGGACCATTTCGCCCGTCGATGAGCGGACGCGCAAGCGGCCGATATCGGCAATATCGTCACGCGAAGCCGCGTCGGCCTGCGCCATGACCCGGAAGGTTCTGCCCAGGAAGTTGAAGTCATTGACGTAACTGCCCCCGAGATAGACGCCCAGGGTCTGGTAGACCGCCGACGGGTCGACACCGATCCGTTGCGCCCGCTCACGATCGACATCGACGCGGACGCGGGGCGAGCCGGTGTTGAACGTCGTATAGACGCCCGCCAGACGAGGATCCTGATTGGCCGCACCGATCACCGCATTGGCGGCCTGTTGCAGCGCTTCCATGCCCCGGCCGTTACGGTCCTGGATCATCATCTTGAAGCCGCCGCCATTGCCGAGACCGCGGACAGCGGGCGGTGCCATGATAAAAGCGAAACCTTCCGGGATGGCCTGCCCGAGAACGCCGGTCAGGCGCTGGGACATAGCGACTGCACTCAGTTCCGGATGTCCCGTCCGCTCTTCAAACGGATCGAGACGAATAAACATGGTTGCGGCGTTGGAACTGGAGGTGAAGCTCGATCCATCCAGGCCGACCAGGGCCGCCAGCGTGTCGACGCCCTCGGTCTGGAGCAGCACGGTCTGGGCGCGCTGAATGACCTCGTCGGTACGGGCCAGGGAGGCACCCGGCGGCAACTGGACGACACCGATCAGGAAACCCTGATCCTGTTCGGGAATGAATCCGGTCGGGGTATCGGTCAGGCGCCAGGCCGTCAGGCCGAGCAGGCCGGCATAGACGATCAGCACGATCGCAATCGCCCGGACCAGGCGCGCAACGGTGGCGCCATAGAAGCCGGACAGCCAGTCGAAGCCCTGATTGAATTTGCGGCCGGCGAAGCGCAGCGGTGCCAGCAAGCCACCGCGTGGTTCAATGGCGGCATGAGGCTTGAGCAGAAGGGCGCACATCGCCGGTGTCAGGGTCAGCGAGACAATCAGCGAAATCATGGCCGCGGAGGCGATGGCCACGGCAAACTGGCGGTAGAAGATGCCTGGAATTCCGCTCAGGAAAGCGGTTGGCACGAAGACCGATATCAACACCAGTGTCATGGCGATCAGGGCGCCACTGACTTCGGTCATCGATTTGCGCGACGCATCGCGCGCTGACAATCCCTCGCGCATCAGGCGCTCGACATTCTCAACCACGACGATGGCGTCATCAACGACAATGCCGACCGCCAGCACCATGGCGAAGAGCGACAGGGAATTGATCGAATAGCCCAGCGCCAGCTGGACTGCAAAAATCCCGATGATGGAAATCGGGATCGCAACGATCGGGATCAGTGCCGCGCGCCAGCTCTGCAGGAAGATGACGACGACAAGAACTACGAGCAGCACGGCTTCGAGCAGGGTGGACTGAACGGCTTCGACCGAAGCGCTGACGAATTCCGTCGGGTTGTAGGGAACGATATAGTCCATGCCCTCGGGGAAATTGAGGGCGGCCTCGCGGACGGTCTCCAACACCCGGTCGGTGGTGGCGATGGCATTGGCGCCAGGCTGCTGGATAATCGCCATGCCGACGCCGGAAATCCCGCCGAAATAGCCCCGCATCAGATAGGATTCTGATCCCAGCTCGACCCGGGCAATATCGCTCAGACGCGTCACTGCACCATCGGCATCGCGGTTGACCACAACATCAGCGAACTCCTCCGGCCCGATCAGGCGGCCACGCACCTGGACCGGCAATTGGAATGCGGCCGGCTGGCCGTCAGCAAAGGGCGGCTGACCCAGATTTCCGCCAGCGGCCTGGATGTTCTGCGCGCGCAAGGCGTTGACGACATCGATCGCATCCAGCCCGCGCGCGGCGGCGCGGTCCGGATCGATCCAGACCCGCATGGCATAGCTTCCCGCCCCGAATATCCGGACATCGCCGACACCATCGAGGCGCAGAAGCCGGTCGCGCAGCTCGGAATTGGCGTAATTGCCGAGATAGTCGGCATCAAGGGAACCATCGAGTGAGCGGATCGCGAACAGGAGCAGGAAGCCCGTCGCCTGGGCCTCGACCTGGACTCCGGTCTGCGTCACCGTCTCTGGCAATCGCGGCGCGGCGCGGTTGACCCGGTTCTGCACAAGCACCTGCGCTGTATCGATATCCGTGCCGGGCTGGAAGGTGACGGTCACGGTCGCCTGACCATCCGCCGTCGAGGAGGAGGTCAGATAGAGCATGTTCTCGACGCCATTGATCTCCTGCTCCAGGGGCGCTGCGACCTGGCCGGCGACATCCTCGGCCGTGGCACCGGGATAGCTCGCCGTGACGGCAATGGTCGGCGGTGCGATCTCGGGATATTGCGAGAGCGGCAATTGCGGATAGGCAAATATGCCCATCAGCGTCATGAAAACCGCCAGCACCATCGCAAATATGGGACGGTCGATGAAGAAGTGAGACAGGCGCATGGCGTGGTATCCTGGGCGGATGCGATAAGGCGGGAGCGGTGTTTACTGCTCGACGGGATAGGCTGCGGATGCGGGCTGCGCCTGGGTCAGCGCGGTCGGCTGCTCCAGATCCTGCCGGACCAGTTCAACCAGCTGCGGCGTGACCGTCACACCGGGGCGGGCGCGCATGATGCCATTCACGACCACCCGGTCGGTGGGCTCCAGGCCGGCGGAAATCACCTGTAGATTGCCGCTCGGCGGGCCGGGCGTGACGACGCGCGGCTCAACGATATTCTCGGCATTGACGACATAGACCAGGCGCCGCGGACCATCGGAAAGTATGGCGGTTTCGGGCACCAGGATGGCCTCGTAAAAAGCGCTGCCGCCGACGCGTGCCGCGCCGAGCATGCCCGGGCGGATCAGCCCTTCAGGGTTGGCGACCCGTGCCCGCACCCGGATCGTGCCGGATGTTGAGTTGATGCGGTTGTCGGCAAAGACGATCTCGCCGACATGCAGATATTCGGTCTCATCCTGCAGCCGGATTTCGACGCGGGAGACATCATCGGTACGCTCGCGGCGCTGATAGCGCAGATAGACAGCTTCCGACGCGTCAAACTCGAAATAGAGCGGATCCGAGCCGACAATCGTCGTGAGAATATCGCCGGCAGAATTGCCGCCCGACACCAGATTACCCGGATCGACCATGCGCGAGGACGTCCGTCCTGCGGCCGGGGCCGTCACCTGGGTGAATTCCAGATTGAGCGCGGCTGCGGCCGAATTGGCATTGGCCGAGGCCAGGCCCGCTTCGGCCGTGCTGACGGCGGTCCGGCGTTGCTCGATCGCTTCCTCCGAGATCGCCCGCGAGGGCAGGAGGCGCTCGGCCCGGTCCAGATCGGCGCGGGCCTGGGCCAGCTGCGCCCGGGCCTGGGCCGTCTGGCCATTGGCTGCAGCCAGAACGGCTTCAAACGGGCGCGGGTCGATCGTGAACAACAGATCGCCAGCCTCGACGATAGCCCCATCCTCGAAATGGACCGCCTCCAGATAGCCACTGACGCGGCTGCGGACATCGACATGTTCCGGCGAGTCGAAGCGCCCGGTGAAAGCATCCCAGTCGGAAACCCGCTCGACCAGTGGCAGGGCGACATCAACACCCGGCGCACCCGGCGCCTGTTGCGAGCCACCGCCGCCGCCACAGCTGGCGAGGGCAAGAGCGAAGCAGAAAAGAATGAAGCGGGGAGCGAGGCGTGCCATGTCGAGTCCTTGGAAAATGGGCCGATTCGGACGCAGCTGCAGCGACAAGTCATCGGTCGATGACATACGTGCGCCCGATGGCTATGATATGTCAACAGCTGATGACAAGCTGTGACTGCGAATCAGGATTGTTTTATGACCAAGCCCGCCCGCCCCCGTAATGCCGAGGCTACACGCGCCGCGATTCTGGCCGCCGCGCGCCATTGTTTCTCGCGCGAGAGCTATGACCAGGTCGGGGTTCGCGACATCGCCATCAAGGCCGGCGTCGATGCCGCCCTCGTCTGCCGCTACTTTGGCTCCAAGGAAGATCTATTCGCCCAGCTCCTGCTGCGTCCGGACAAACCCCTCGATGTCATCGAGGCCGGCCGCGACGGGCTCAGCGTCCGGGTCGCGGAGATGGTCGTCAGCAAGGATGGTGACCAGGAAGCGGTTGAAGACCTGCTCATCATGCTGCGCTCGGCCTCGTCCAAGACGGCGGCGAGCCTGGTGCGCGACGCGATGGTGCAGCGCTTCGATGAACCGATCACGCAATTGCTCGAGGGCAACTGCCCGCAATTGCGCGCCCGCATGATGGGCAGCGTCATTATCGGCCTGATCGTCAGCAAGATCATCCGCGGGGCCTGGGATATCGAGGCGCCCGGACAGGCCGCCTTCCAGCAGCGCATCGAGGATCTCGTGCGTCTCAGCATCAAGGACTTCTGAGACCGGGATCAAGGCCGATCGCAGGCCGCACGGGCGCCGCCCGGCTCGACGAGACAGACAATAAGGGCGAAACCGCCCGTCTATCCCCTACCGGCCCGCCCCCAGACGGTATACAGCTTGCCGACTGCGCGCCGCCCGGCCCGAGGTCCGACCGCCCCTGAAAGGATGATCGTCATGAAAATCGCCATGCTCGCCCGCAATGCCAATCTCTACTCGCACAAACGCCTGAAAGAGGCAGCCGAAGCGCGCGGCCACGAGCTCGACATCATCGATACGCTGCGCTGCTACATGAATATCGCCTCGCGCAATCCGGCGATTTATTACAATGGCGAGAAACTGCCGAAATACGACGCCGTCATCCCTCGGATCGGTGCCTCGGTGACATTCTACGGCCTCGCCGTGCTGCGCCAGTTCGAGATGATGGGCGTCTATCCGCTCAATGAATCCGTCGCCATTGGCCGTTCCCGCGACAAGCTGCGCTCGCTGCAGCTGCTGGCGCGCGACGGGATTGGCCTGCCGGTGACGACATTCGCCCATGATCCCAAGCAGACCACCGAAGTGCTCGCCGTCACCGGCGGCTCGCCGCTGGTCATCAAACTGCTCGAAGGCACGCAAGGCATTGGCGTCGTGCTGGTCGATTCCGACCGCTCCGCCAAATCGGTCATCGAAGCCTTCCGCGGTGCCGGGGTGAATATCCTGGTGCAGGAATTCATCAAGGAAGCCGGCGGCAGCGATATCCGGGCGCTCGTCGTTGGTGGCAAGGTCGTTGCCGCGATGCAGCGCACCGGTGCAAAGGGCGAGTTCCGCTCCAATCTCCATCAGGGCGGCACCGCCCAGGCGGTGAAGATCTCGCCGGAAGAGCGCTCGACCGCCGTGCGCGCCGCCAAGAGCATGGGGCTGAATGTCTGCGGCGTCGACATGCTGCGCTCCAATCACGGACCGGTGGTGATGGAGGTCAATTCCTCGCCCGGCCTGGAAGGCGTCGAGAAGGCGACCGGAATTGATGTCGCCGGCAAGATTATCGAGACGCTGGAGAAGACAAGCGTGCCCGGCAAGACCAAGACAAAGGGCGCTGGCTGATGCCGGCCCGCCCCGTTTTCCAGATCGGCCGGCATGAAATTGCTGCCGGCAGCCGCGCGACGGTCGACCTGCCGGTCAGCGTGCTGTCAGATCACACGCCCGTCACCATGTCGGCGCATGTCGTGCACGGCAAGCGCGCCGGCAAGACGCTGTTCGTCAGCGCCGCGGTCCATGGCGACGAGATTATCGGGGTCGAAATCGTGCGCCGCCTGCTGCGCAATCCCGCCCTGAACCGGCTGCGCGGCACATTGCTGGCCGTGCCGATCGTCAATTCCTATGGCTTCATGTCGCATTCGCGCTATCTGCCCGACCGGCGCGATCTCAATCGCTGCTTTCCGGGCAGTACCCAGGGATCACTGGCGGCGCGGCTGGCGCACATTTTCATGACGGAAATCGTCAAGCGGTCCGATGTCGGGATTGATCTGCACTCGGCCGCCATCAACCGCACCAATCTGCCGCAAATCCGCATCTCGCCGGCCATGCCGCGCACGATGGAGCTGGCCGAGGCCTTCGGCGCGCCGCTGATCCTGACCTCGAAAACCCGTGAGGGCTCATTGCGTTACACCGCCCAGGAAGCCGGCGTCGATGTACTGCTCTATGAGGCCGGCGAAGGCCTGCGCTTCGACGAATTCGCCATCCGCGCCGGTGTGACCGGCATCATGCGCGTCATGCGTCATCTGGAAATGCTGCCGGCCAAGGACATTACCCGCCCGCGGACCCCGCCCATGAAGTCACGCTCGAGCTATTGGATGCGGGCGCCGGCCGGCGGTCTGATGCGCAGCTACAAGACGATTGGCGATCAGGTGATGGCCAATGATGTGCTCGGCGTGATCGCGGATCCATTCGGCGAGGTCGAGATCGAGCTGGTTGTTGAAGAGCCGGGCCTGATTGTCGGCCGCACCAATCTGCCGGTCGTCAACGAGGGTGACGGCCTGTTCCACATTGCCAAGCTCAGCAAGGCAGCCGACGCGGAATCGACGCTCGACAACATGGCGCTCGAATTCGAGGCTGACCCGACCTTCGACGAAGACGAGATCATCTAGCCAGTCCGGCGATACGCGGATGCGGGAAAGGCCGTGATCGCGCAGGCAGGGCGATGCGCCGCCCCCGTCCCTTACCGCGCCGGCGCCTCCTGGCCGGCGGCGAAGCCCAGCAGGAATTGCTGCACGCCGCGCCGGATATTGGCGAGGCTATAGCCACCTTCCTGCATGATCAGCGTCTTGTATTTCTCCCGGCCGATGGCTTCGGCGATGCGGTGCATACCGTCCGGCGTGATGAAGAAATTCCCCGTCGGATCGCCCTTCATGATGTCGACGCCGAGACTGACGACCAGATAGTCCGGCGCGAAAGCCCGGACCCGCCGCAGCGCCCGGGCGAGCACGGTGAGATAGCCGGCATCATCGACGCCGGGCCGGATGGGGTAATTGCGATTGAAGCCCAGCCCCGCACCGCGGCCGCGCTCATCCTCGAAGCCGGCGAAAAAGGGATAGCAATCCTCCGGATGACCGTGGATCGAGACGGTCAACACATCGTCTCGTTCGTAGAAGATGTCCTGGGTGCCATTGCCGTGATGATGGTCGATATCGAGCACCGCCACGCGGGCCGGTTTCGCTGTCTTTCCGGCGGCCTTGCCCTGGCCTGACAGGTGATGCGCAGCGATGGCGGCATTGTTGAAATAGCAGAACCCGCCAAAGGCGCGCCGCTCGGCATGATGGCCCGGCGGTCGCACCACAATATAGGCCCAGCCGGTCTTGCCATCCTTGATCAGCCTGGCACCCGTGAGTGCGGCATCAACGGCGCGGCGTGCGGCGGGGTAGACGGCGCGGGTCAGCGGCGTCGAGGTGTCGATACAGAAATACCCGGCCCGCATCTCGAAATTGCGTGGCAGGCGGTCAGCATGGCGTATCGGGAAGATTTCCGGATAGACGATGCGCCCCTCGGGGATGCGGGTCGCGGTCTCCTCCAGGAATTTCACCATGCGAGGATCATGGACCTCGAGGATATGCTCCAGCCCCCAGCGGCTCGCCTCATGATCATTGACCGGCAAGCCTTCCAGCGCCTTGCGTACGGCAGCAACGCGGGCGGGCCGCTCATAATAGCCCTTGAAGGGCGAGTGCTCGATCGAGGGCGCTTCATCGGCTGTGATCACAACATCAATCGGCCGCGCCAGAGCGGGCAATTTCTTCTGACGGAGATTGGTGTATTGCGGCGGCCGGATCCGCACCGGCTCGTCCTGGATCGAGGCCAGCAATTCGACCAGAACCGGATCGTCGGCGGTCATGCCATTCTTGGCCTGCATGATACGCGCGATGACGGTTTTCAGCGTGCGGCGATGGAGCGGTCTTTCGTCGCCCATGCCGTCATGCAGCAACATGTTGGCGTCACCCATATTCGACTTTGTGACAAGGCGCTCATAGCCGGTGCCCAGCACGGGCCGCGCCCCGAGGCGTTCATAAAAGGCCATGCGCCGGCGGCCATCGGCGAGGAGTTCGTGCTCATTGAGCAATCCGGCCTCGTCGGGGAGGCTGTCGAGGAAAAGCCGCCTTGATCCGCGCTTGCGCTGATCCTCGCGCGTCATCTCGTAAAGCGCCCCGCCAATCCCGCGCGAAGCACGCGCCGGATCGCTGGCGATATAGTCGAGATAGGAGGCCTTGATATCGGCAAAAAAGAATGTGACGGAGAAGCCGAGCACCTTGCCGGCCTTCGTGGCGCACAGCAGAATGACCTCGCAATCGGGCGGGTATTCTCCGGCGGAGTAGTGGGCGATCTTGTCGATGTAACTCGAATTGAACGGGAAGGCCTTCAGGAAAACGTCCTGTATCCCTTCCAGATGGCGCTGATAGTCCGGATCAATCCCCGCTATCACCCGCACGAATTTCAGCATTTTACGTGTTCCGCATCGCAAAAAGCCAGACCGATACTCAACGGCGTCCCGCAAGCGGAAACATCCCGATCGGCCTGTCGGGCAAGGTGATTTCTCCCTTGTCCGTCACTGGAGTCTCAAATCGCATGACACAAAGCAAGCAAGAAGTTTCGCGCCGCTACGACCTCTTCCCGACGCCGGTCATGACCTGGGAGCATGAGGCCCCCGATCTCAATGCCGCGCTGAAGCAGGCCCTGGTCGATGACCCCTTCTATCGCAGCGCCGACCAGGCCCAGAAATCCGACTCGATCAATCTGTGTGACCTCGCCGGCAAACTCCCCGCCTTCAAGAAATTGGAGACGCTGGCGCTCGCAGATCTCACCGAATATTGCCGCCAGATCGGCTGGATCGGCGAGTTCGATGTCGAGATGCAGATGTTCGCCAATGTCTCGGCGGCGCGCCATTATGTGCCCTCGCACAATCATGTCGCCCATATCGCCTCGGTGTATTATGTCGCCACGACCCCGACCGAGCGGCCGGTGCTGGAAGCCCAGTCGGCGATGAAGAATTACTGGCAGCCGGCCGAGGGCGCGCTGATCCTGCACGATCCACGCTTCAACGCCTCGCTGATGGGGGGCTGGCAACACCACGCCCATGTCCATCCGCGCCCCGGCCTGATGATCATGTTCCCGGCCTTCGTCTGGCATGAGGTCGTGCCGCATTTCCAGAGCGAGCCACGCCTGTCGATTGCGGTGAATTTCACCCTCACCTATCGCAATGTCGACCAGGCCCAGAAATTGACGAGGCTGACCGTCAATCCCGCCTGACCTGGCCGCTCCCGCCATCATGGATTGTCCCGCCCGATATTATGTCATAGTGTCTGCCACAATAATACGGGCACAGAGAGAGCGAAGCGGGGAAGCCATGCGCGCGACAACAAGCGGAATTCTGGCCGGGCTGGGCCTGATCGGCGCACTCATGGCGACGCCGCCATCCCTGGCACAGCAGGCGCCGGCCGTGCCTGCCGAGCGTCCCAATTTCGTGCTCGTGCTGGTCGATGATGCCGCCTTCATGGATTTCGGGATTTATGGCGGCGAAGCCCGCACCCCGGTAATTGACCGGCTGGCGCGGCGCGGCATGATCTTCTCCAATTATCACTCCTCGCCGCTGTGTGCGCCGTCGCGGGCCATGCTGCTGACCGGGCTCGATAATCACCGCACCGGACTGGCGACCATTCCCGAAGTCCTGCCACCGGAACATCGTGGCCAGCCCGGTTATGGCATGAGCCTGGAACCCGGCGTCGTCACCGTTGCCGACCATCTTCAGGCGGCCGGCTATCGCACCTATATGACCGGCAAATGGCATCTCGGGCATGGCGAGGGCGATCTGCCCGATGCACACGGTTTCGACCGCTCCTTCGTGCTCGACGCCTCCGGCGCCGATAACTGGGAAGAAAAACCCTACATGCCCTATTATCGGACCGCGGACTGGTTCGAGGATGGCGCGCGCGCGCATTTGCCGGACGAATTCTATTCGTCCGAATTCCTGGTCGACCGGATGATCGATTATATCGATGCCGATGCCGGCAGCGCCGATCCCTTCTTCGCCTATCTCGCCTTTCAGGCGATTCACATCCCGATCCAGGCGCCCGCCGCGTTCACCGCGAACTACCACGAGACTTACAGCCAGGGATGGGAAGCCTTACGGCAGGCTCGCGGCAGGCGAGCGGTAGAGCTGGGGCTGGTTTCCGCCACAAGCTCAATCATGCCGCTACCGGAGCGCATGCGCGCCTGGTCCGACCTGTCCGAGGCCGACCAGGCCCTGTATGCGCGCTCGATGGCGGTCAATGCCGGCATGCTCGAAGCGATGGATCACCATCTCGGACGCCTGGTCGAACATCTTGAAACAACGGGGCAATTCGACAACACGGTTTTCATTGTCACCTCCGATAACGGTCCCGAGCCCAGCCATCCGGTCGGCGAACCCGGTTTCGGCACCTGGATGACTTTGCATGGCTATAGTCGCGAATTGGAAAATCTGGGCGAAACAGGCAGTTACGCCTTTATCGGCCCGGAATGGGCGATGGCCGCAGCCGCTCCGTTCAACCTGTTCAAATTCTATGCCTCGGAAGGCGGATTGCGCGTCCCCTTCCTGATCACCGGGCCGGGAATTGCCCGCGGCCAGCACAGCGAGGCAGCGGGCTATGTCACTGACGTAACACCAACAATTCTGGACCTTGCCGGCCTGTCAGAGCTGACCGGGGACGTCACCGGACGCAGTCTGCGCGCTGTCATAAGCGGTGAGGCTGATAACGCTTATGCTCCTGATGATGCAGTGGGTTTCGAGGTTTCAGGCAATTCGGCCCTGTTCCGCGGCGACTATAAACTGGTCCGCACCATGCCGCCCTGGGGCAATGGAAACTGGCAATTATTCAACCTGGCCGTAGACCCCGGCGAAACCTTCGACCTCGCACCCGGACAGCCGGAACTGGCCGCCACCATGCTTGCAGACTACACCGCCTACGCCGAAGCCAATGGCGTACTGGACCTGCCCGATGGCTATGATGTGCACAACCAGATCTCCATCAATGCCACCCTGCGACAGCTGGAATTCTATGGCTGGCAGCTGGCATTTGTGATCCTGCTGATCCTCGGACTGGGCGGATTTGGCCTCTACCAGGCAGTCAGCTTCTGGCGTCGCCACTGACCGGCCCGGCATCCGGCCCCGCGTCGAAACTTGCCAGGGCTGCAGCCAGCATCACACGCGCAGCCTCCTCTGGCGGCAAATTCTGATCCGACCGCAAGCGGCGCCAGAAGTCGAAACAAGTCACCGCAGACAGGCTCTCGGCCGTAACAGAATCCAGCAATCCGTCTGGATTGACGGCCGAATCCAGCCGCTCGCGCTCCATCGCCACCAGGAAGGCATGATCCCCTGCGAGCACGCCGGAACGGTGGCGGTAGGCCTCGGCGGCGAGGCGGAAAGGGGTCATGTCCTCGAACATGGAGGCACGGTTCCGCACCAGCCTGATCAGCCGTTCGCGGCGGTCCGGGGTCGACAGGTCCAGCTTGGCGCGCGGCAGGAACTCGTCCCGCAGGGCAATGACAACCTCGCGATTGAGCGATTCCATATCCTGAAAACAGCGGAACACCGTGCGCGGACTGACCTTGGCACGCTCGGCCACCGCCTGGGCACTCGGCGAGACGATGCCCGACCGGATCAGCTCGAGAAAAGCCGTCACGATCCGGTCGCGGTTTTCCGATCGACGACGCGTGCGCCCGTCACCCGATTGCGCTGTGCTGGATCCGGCTGTCGTGGTCACACGGCCCTCTTCATCTTCCAGCGTCCGAGCATCAGGACCAATAGAAGGCCAGTATCGGCTGCGAACAGAGGCAGGGCGGCAAGCCCGTCAGGGTCGACAACCATGCCGACAATTCGACCGGCCAGCAAAAGCATGGCCCAGGCGACAGGTATGTCCAGCTTGCTCCCATCACCTGCCAGGGCAGCCCTGCCGGCCAGCCCGCCGATGAGAATCAGCGAGGCGCCAACATCACCACGCATGAAATTCAGACCGATCGCTCCGTCAGCCTGCAGACCCAGCGGGCCCATGATGAGGTCCGGCGTGATCAGAAATGCTGTACCGAGCACACACAGCACGAGGGCGGACAGCGCGGTTGCGGCTCGCAGAATCATTTGCATGGCATTTCCCCAAAACCTGACGGCGTCCCTCGCCAAACAATTGACGCACCGTATGACATATCCTACCGTCACTCGCAATCACCGGCCTTGTCAAATGCCGGATCGGAGAGACCGCATGATCGAACTCTACACATCCGCCACACCCAATGGCTGGAAAGCCTCGGTAACGCTCGAAGAGCTGGGCCTGCCCTATGAGGTGCACGCCATCGATCTGATGCAGGGCGCCCAGAAAACACCCGAGTTCCTGGCAATGAATCCGAATGGCCGCATTCCGGTCATCCGCGACCGTGACGCCGATGATTTTGTCGTGTTCGAAAGCGGCGCGATCATGATCTACCTCGCCGAAAAGGCCGGACGGCTTATGCCCTCAGATGCCAAGGGCCGCTCACGCGTGATCCAGTGGTTGATGTTCCAGATGGGCGGTCTCGGACCCATGATGGGGCAGGCCAATGTCTTTTATCGCTACATGCCCGAGAAGATCGACGTGGCAATCAAGCGCTATCAGGGCGAATCCGCCCGCCTGCTCTCAGTGCTCGACGGGCGCCTGGCGGGGCATGAATACTTGGCCGGTGAATACTCGATCGCCGATATCGCCAACTGGTGCTGGGCCCGCACCGCATCCTGGTCCGGCGTGGACCTTGAACCCTACATTCATTTGAAGCGCTGGATCGCCCAGATTGCCGAACGCCCGGCTGCCCAGGCGGGTATCAAGGTCCCCTATGATCTCGCCGAAATGCTCGCGAAGACTAAAGGCGACGACGCCGACAGCGCCGCGGAGCGTTTCGCCAAGGGCGCCCGAAGTATCGTCAATACAGGTGAGAACGGGAATTAGAAGATGAATACGCGGCTCTGGATCATCATCGCTGCCATCGCCGCCGTCCTGGCGATCGGCTATGGCGCTTTTGCGAAATACGGAATCGGACTTCCAGGGATAGTCGACCGCCTGCGGGATCCGATCCTGGCGACCCAGCCGGTTGTCTGGGAACAGGGCCCGGCGACGGCCTCGATGGCCCCCGCAGAGCGACAGCCCAATATCATCGTCATCCTGGTCGACGACCTTGGAATCAACGACATTTCGACCTTTGGCGGCGGCGTTGCCGGCGGCTTGTTGCAAACGCCCCATATCGACGCCCTGGCCGCTCGCGGCGCCATTTTCACGAATGGCTATGCCGGCAATGCCACCTGCGCCCCGTCGCGTGCCGCCATTATGACGGGCCGGTTTGCGACCCGGTTCGGCTTTGAATTCACGCCCGCGCCGGTACCGTTTCACCGCTTGCTCGGCTCGTTCGACTTTGGGCCTCACCCGGCAGTTTACCATGCCGAGCGGGAGAGCGAGGCCATCCCGCTGAATCAACAGGGTCTGCCGACGAGTGAAATCACCATGGCCGAATTGCTGCGTGACCAAGGCTATCACACGCTGTTCTTCGGAAAATGGCATCTGGGCGGAGCTGAAGAATTCCGGCCACAGAACCAGGGTTTCGACGAATGGCTGGGCTTCATGCCCGGCGCAGCGCTCTTCATGGACGTCAATAACCCCGATGTGGTCAATGCAGTCGCCGATTTTGATCCGATTGACCGCTTCCTGTGGCCCAACCTGAATTTCGCGGTGCGCCATAATGGCGGCCAGCGCTTCCACCCAGACCGCTATATGACCGATTATCTGGCCGAGCAGGCGGTGGCCTCCATCGAGGCGAATGCGAACCGGCCCTTCTTCATGTATTTTGCGCTCAATGCGCCGCATACACCGCTACAGGCCCTGCGCTCCGACTATGACGCACTCGCGGCGATCGAGGATGAACGCCTGCGCGTTTACGCCGCCATGATCCGTGCGGCCGACCGTGCTGTCGGCGAGATCGTCGCCTCGCTTGAAGAGCAGGGCATTGCCGACAATACGCTGATCGTCTTCTCCAGCGATAATGGCGGCGCCAGCTATGTCGGCTTCCCTGAGATCAATGCCCCGTATCGCGGTTGGAAGGCGACCTTCTTTGAAGGCGGAATCCGGGTCCCGATGTTCGTCAGCTGGCCGGCCCGTATCGCAGCAGGAAGCGTGGTCGAAGCGCCAGCCGCCCATGTCGATATTTTCGCTACGGCAGCCGCCGCAGCGGGCGCGCCGGTCCCGCAGGACCGCGTGATGGACGGGATTGATATGCTGGCCGTGATCGATGCAGCCGGCGCCGCACCGCAGGAGCGCGACCTGTTCTGGCGGTCGGACCGCTATCGCGTCCTGATGCGCGATGGCTGGAAGCTGCAAATCTCCGAACTGCCGCCAAGAACCTGGTTGTTCAACCTCAATGATGACCCGACCGAACAGGTCAATCTGGCAAGCACCGAGCCGGATCGCCTGGCCGCCATGACCGCAGCGCTCAATGCCATCGACGCCGTTCAGGCCGACCCGATCTGGCCGAGCCTGGTGGCCCCACCCGTGTATATCGACCGGCATATTCTCGAACCGCGATCCGTGGATGACGAGTATGTCCACTGGGCGAATTGAGGGATGCGGATGCGGGTCTGGCTGAGACGGCAAGTTTATCGCGCCCTGACGAGCCCCGCCCGGCGCGAGGCCAGGCGCAAGCGCGTCGAGGCCAAGCGTGTGCGGCGCGAGGAACCCCATCGGGTCCATTATTTTCATCGCCCGGGCGACCCTGCCTGCGCCTTGATGGCGCCGCTGGCCGCTGCCCTGTGCGAACGGTTCGATATCGAGTTGACCGTCCATCTCACAGGACTTCCTGCCGCCGATGTCAATCCCGACCCGGAACGCTTGCCCGACTATGCCCGGCGCGACACCGCCGCATTGGCGCGGCATTTCGGCCTGCCTTTCACCGATCCCGGACACGCGCCTGATGCAGCACTGGAAGCGCGCGCTGCCACGATCATCACCGCGGCCCTGAACAGCCATGAGGCGCTGCAGGCCGCCATCGCGACGGATGAAGCCCTGTGGCACCGCGACGACGCTGCCATGTCCGCCGCAGCCGCCGGTTTCGGCGAGGCCAGTCCGGAGGCTGCCGCGAAGGCGGCAGAACTCGGCTCGGCCCTGCGCGACGAACTCGGACATTTCCAGAGCGCCACGCTCTATTATGGCGGCGAGTGGTATTGGACCGCCGACCGGCTACACTATCTGGAAGCGCGCCTGACCGACCTCGGCGCCACGCGCGCCGGTAAAGCGAGATCTCCGCTCACGCCGACCTTGCTCGAAAGCCAGGCGAGCGGCGACAGCGGTGGCGTCCTGGACATCTATCCCTCCTTGCGCAGCCCCTACACCTATCTGGCCATGGAGCGCGCCTTCGCGCTCGCCGACCGCTGGCAAACCCGGGTCGAGATCCGTTTTGTTCTGCCCATGGTGATGCGCAGCCTGCCGGTACCGCGCCGCAAGGGTCAATATTTCCTGCTCGACGCGCAGCGTGAGGCGGAACGCCTCGGCCTGCCCTTCGGCAATATTTGCGACCCGCTCGGGCCTCCGACCGAGCGCGGCCTCGCCGTGCTCCATTATGCGATGGGCCAAGGCAAGGGTCGCGAGTTCCTGACCAGCTTCCTGCGGGGCGTCTGGGCTGAGGGCGTTGACGCCGGATCGGATCGCGGCTTGCGCCAGCTCGTCGAACGCGCCGGTCTGGACTGGGTGGCCGCCAAGGCAGCCCTCGGTGATGACAGCTGGCGCGCCGTCGCGGAGAGCAATCGTGAGCGCTTGCTGAAGCTGGGCTTGTGGGGCGTGCCCGCCTTCCACACGGGCGATCTGTCGGTCTGGGGCCAGGATCGCCTCTGGCGCATTGAACAGGCCCTTTCAGCCCGGGCCGAAGCCCGCCCGTCATGACCAGCCAAGGACAACCAACATGATGAAACGCGTCCTGTTCGGGGCTCTCGGCCTCGCCCTGCTCGTCACCGGCCTGGCCTTTGCCTTCCAGGCTCAACTGGCCCGCGCCCTCTATGAGCGCCGCGTCGAGCGCCAGATGTCGCTCGACCGGTTGGCTGAGCTTCCCGACGGTTTGCACCTGGCGTTCTGCGGCACCGGCTCGCCCCTGCCCGATCCATCGCGCGCGCCGAGCTGCGCCGTCGTGATCGCGGGAGACCGGTTGTTTGTCGTCGACTCCGGTGCAGGGTCAGTCAGCAATCTATTGCTGATGGGGATACCCGCCGGTGAGATCGAGGCGGTCCTGCTGACGCATTTCCACTCCGACCATATTGGCGGGCTCGGCGACCTCGCGCTGCAACGCTGGATCGGCGAAGGGCATAACGAACCCCTGCCCGTCCATGGCGCTGCAGGCGTGGAGACGATCGTGGCCGGCTTCAACCAGGCCTATGCGATCGACGCGACCTATCGCACCGGGCATCATGGCGAGACCATTGCGCCGCCTGCGGGCTTCGGAATGGAAGCCCGGCCCTTCGCGATTGCGGGCTTCGATCAGACCGCGCCGGTCAAATTGCTCGAAAATGGCGGGCTGACGATCTGGGCCGTGGCAGTTGACCATGCTCCGGCCAGCCCGGCTGTGGCCTATCGTTTCGACTATCAGGGACGTTCGCTGGTGATGAGCGGCGATCTTGTTGCGGATGCCTCGCCGGGCTTCCAGGCCCTCGCCGCCGGAACAGACCTGCTGGTTGTCGAAGCGCTCCAGCCCGACCTGCTCGACATCATCAATGAGGGCGCGCGGGCCCGCGGCAATGACCGTCTGGATACGATCATGATCGATATCCGCGACTATCACACCACGCCGGAACAGGCCGCTTCTACTGCGCGCGCTGCGCGGGCACGGGCCCTTGTGCTCAATCACATCGTCCCGGCGCTGCCCAGTCGGAGCCTCAACGCCGCCTTTCTCGGAGATGCCGCTGCGGCCTACTCCGGACCGATCCGGATTGCCGAGGACGGCCTGGTTGTGAGCCTGCCCGCGGGCGATGATGGTGTCAGCTTTCAGTCCTGGCGCTGAGGGGAATAGAGCCATCATGCAGAAATGGATCCTTGGTTCCGTTGCGGTTTTATTGGCTCTGAGCGGTGTCGCAGCCGTCTCCTGGTTGCTCGACCGGGACCCGGCCGCTGAACCGGCAGCGCTGCGGCATTGCACCGCTGCGCCGGCCGACGACCGGGTTTGGATTGCTGCCGGGCGCTATCAAATCGGCGCCACACCGCGTTATCGCGAGGAGACCGGTCCACAACAGGTGGACACCAGCGGGTTCTGGATTGACCGGCATGAAGTGACGAATGTGCAATTCGCGCGCTTCGTCGCGGCGACCGGTTACCGCACGATCGCCGAACGGGCGCCCGACCCCGCCGCCTATCCCGACATTGACCCTTCGGCTCTGGTCGCCGGCTCCGCGGTGTTCGGCGTCAGGGCCGGTCAGGGCTATTGGTGGAGCTTCATCCCGGGTGCCAGCTGGCAAACACCCCATGGTCCGGGTAGTTCAATCGAGGGCCAGGATGACTATCCCGTCGTCCATATCGCCTATGCCGACGCTGCGGCCTATGCCGCCTGGGCGGGCGGCGAATTGCCAACGGAAGCCGAGTGGGAGGTCGCGGCCCGGGCCGGCCAGGCTGGCGCCGAGTTCGAATGGGGCGATGAATTCCGGCCGGACGGGCAGTGGCGCGCCAATAGCTGGCAGGGCCCCTTCCCGGCGATTGACACCGGCGATGACGGTTTTGCCGGACTCGCGCCCATCGGCTGCTATGAACCCAATGAACTCGGCCTGGTCGACATGACCGGCAATGTCTGGGAGTGGACGTCCAGCCCGTTCAGCGCCGATCCCGCGACCGGCACAATTCGCGGCGGGTCCTATCTGTGTGCGCCCAATTTCTGCGCTCGCTTCCGGCCAGCGGCACGGCAGGCGCAGGAGTGGGACTTCTCCGCTTCGCATATCGGCTTTCGCACCGTCAGCCGCGCCCCGGGACCAGACTGACGGACGATGCGCTTGAAATATGAGAGGATGGAGCGCCAGGATGAGGGGCGCTCACACCAATAAAGACAGACGCAAAGCTGAATACGGGAAAGCCACCATGGCCAATGCCAGACGACCGAGCGGCGAAGCACGCGAAAGCGCCATCATTGCCGCGGCCACAGCAATCTATCTGGAAAGCGGCTATGCGGGTGCCAAAATGTCGGAGATCGCGAAGCGCGCCGGAATCGCCGAGGGCACGCTCTATCTCTATTTCCGCAACAAGCATGCGCTGATGCTGGGTGTGGTTGCCGAACACTGGTCAGAGCTGACCCGCGGCGCCCAGGCCAGCCTGCGTCACCAGCGCGGGTATTTCGAGCGCGTCGAAGCGCTGGCGCGCTATCACCTCACCAGCATGATCGAGAAATGGAAGCTGATCGAACTCGGCTTCTCGATCCGCTACCAGCCGGGGATCAAGGTCGGCGATGATCTCGATTTCAAGCGCGCCTATACCGCCGTGTTCGACGAGTTGATCGAGAATGGCCTTGCCGTTGGCCATATTGAGCCAGGAACCGAGATCCCTTTCATGCGCGATCAATTCTACGGCACGCTTGAATATGCCGCCCGCACCATCATGCTGCACGGTGCCCGCAAGCCCGATATGGATCTGGCGATCGAGCAATTGATGCACACATTCAAACGCAGCTATGCCGCCACCGAAATCATGCCCGCCGCCGATCAGGTTACCAGTTTGTCGGAGCGGCTGGAAACGGCCATTGCCCGGCTCGAGGCCCTGGCCGGCCCCGGTGAAGACGGCGCCTGAGCGCCCGCTGCGCTATTCGCCCTGTGAGGCGTCTGGTCCAGCCATCGACTGAAACACCGCCTCGCGCTTTTCCATTCGCGCGGTCAAGGCTTCGCCCACCTCGGCCGGCGAGAACATGCCGGAATTCCAGTCGGCAATGAAGCGCAGGCCATCAGCCAGGGCGGCATCGCGGGCATTTTGCAGGCTCCGCTTGATCCCCACGGTCATCAGGGGAGATTTGCTGGCAATGGTCTGGGCGATTTCCGCTGCACGCGCCCGGCAAGCCGCGTCATCAGCCTCGATCGACGAAACCAGACCATAGCGCGCGGCTTCCGCCGCCGGCATGCGCCGACCGGTCAGCGCCATATCGCACATCACGCCATAGGGCAGCGCGTGAACGCCGCGTTGCAGACTGCCGAGATCGGCGACGATGGCGATATTGGTTTCCTCAATGCCAAAACTGGCATTTTCCGAACACACCCGGATATCGCAGGCCAGGACCAAGTCCAGTCCGCCGCCAAGACACGCCCCCTGAATGGCCACAACAACGGCAAAATTGGCCTGCTCCAGCTTGGTCAACGTATCCTGCAGCACCAGAAGGTTGGAGCGAAACTGGAAACGGTCATGTGCGGAATCGCTTTTGCCCAGCGATGTGAACGCATCGGTATCCATGCCCGAGCAGAAATGTCGCCCTTCGGATTCGATCAGCAGAACACGCGTCCGGCCAGCCTGATTGAGTGCATCTATCGCAATCGGGAAGTCACGCCAAAAGGCCGATCCCAGCGCGTTGGCCCGCTCGGGGCGCGTGAGGGTCAGGCGGGCAATCGCGCCATCCTGTACGATTGAAAAAGCGTCGGTCATTCGATCCCCTCAACTGGGCCGTGGAAAAGGCCACGCCGTTCCGGCAGAGCATAGCAGGCGGGGGCGCCGGATGTGAAACACCCGATAGCAGACCGGGCCGCCGGGGGAGATGGACCTCGCCCGGCAATCCGGGACGGAGCGCATCTTTGGCGGCGCAGCCATCCAAGACCCGGCGGACTGAACCCGCCTCATCCCACTCTTATGCCGCCAATGTTATTGAGCGGAATGAACACAGATCGATCAAGCATATTGATTGAATTCCAAAACTGAGTTTAGCTCACATGGTGACAAACCAGCCTGGCAGCTGACCGAAAGCTTCCTGCGAGGCAGGTCCGCAACGGAGATTCGATGACAAAGAATGCGATCCGTATTGGCGGTGCCAGTGGGTATTGGGGCGACAGCGCCATGGCCGTCCCGCAATTGCTGGCCGGCGGCTCGCTGGACTATCTCGTCTTCGATTATCTCGCTGAAATCACGATGTCGATTTTGGCCCGTGCCCGCGTGCGCGATCCCGAGGCCGGCTATGCGACGGATTTTGTTACGGCGGCCCTTGCCCCGAATCTGGGCGCCATCGCGGCCCAGGGCGTGCGTGTCATCTCCAATGCCGGCGGGGTCAATCCCGTGGCCTGCGGCGCCGCCGTCCGCGCCTTGGTCGAAAAAGCCGGACTGACGCTGAAAGTCGCCGTCATCACGGGTGACGACCTATTGCCCTGCGCGGCAGAGCTGGCCCAGGGCGGACTGACGGAAATGTTTACAGACGAGGCCTTCCCGCCGGTCGACAGGATTGCCAGTCTGAACGCCTATCTCGGGGCCTTCCCCATCGCGGCCGCACTCGATGCCGGCGCCGATATCGTTATCACCGGCCGCTGCGTCGACAGTGCTGTCACGCTGGGCGCCTGCATCCATGCCTTTGGCTGGTCACGCGAGGATTATGACCGGCTCGCGAGCGGCAGCCTCGCCGGCCATGTACTCGAATGCGGACCGCAGGCGACAGGAGGCAATTTCACCGATTGGGAGTGTGTCGCTGCCAGGATTGCCGAAATCGGCTATCCGATCGCCGAGATCACGCCAGATGGCGACTTCACTGTCAGCAAGCCTGCCGGAACAGGCGGCGGCGTCAGCGTAGGCACGGTGTCGGAGCAGATGCTCTACGAGATTGGCGACCCGCAGGATTATGCCCTGCCGGATGTAAGCTGCGATTTCTCGCAGGTGACGATCATGCCGGCAGGTCCGGACCAGGTCTTCGTGAGCGGTGCCCGTGGAGCGCCGCCGCCGGAGAAATACAAGGCCAGCCTGACCTGGCAGGATGGTTGGCGCGCCGGCCTCTATCTGAGCTTTTACGGGCTGGACGCCGCCCGCAAGGCGCAGAGCTTCGCCGATGCGGCCATCGCCCGCGCCGGCGCGATCCTGGGCAAGCTGAACGCACCGCCCTTCAGCGAAACCAGTACGGAAATTCTGGGCAATGAGTGCCAGTTCGGGACCTTCGGCCAGAGCCGAGATGCGAGAGAGGTTGTGCTCAAGCTCGCCGCCAAACATGCCGATGCGGCCGGTGCCGGTTTGCTGCTCAGAGAAGCCGCCGGGCTGGGGCTGGCATCGCCGCCCGGGCTCTCGGGTTTTCAGGGCGGGCGCCCCAAACCCTCGCCCGTCATCCGGCTTTTCTCCTGCCTTTGCCCGCGGCCAATGGTCGATGTCCGCATTGAGCTGGACGGCAAGTCGCTCGATTATGCCGAGCCCCCACTCGGCAATGCCCGGGCACCCAACCCCGTCAGACCCGAGCCGCCAGCCAAACCCGATACCTCGTCGGGCAGCGTTCGCGTGCCCCTGATCGCGCTCGCCTGGGGACGCTCCGGTGACAAGGGTAACCACGCCAATATCGGCATCATCGCGCGCGATCCGGAATTTCTGCCGGCCCTGTGGCACGGCCTGTCGACCGATATCGTGACGGAGCGCTTCGCGCATTTCCTCGAAGGCCCGGTCGAGCGTTTCTATCTGCCCGGCAGCCATGCCATCAATTTCCTGCTGCACGATGTGCTCGGTGGCGGCGGCATTGCCAGCCTGCGCAATGATCCGCAGGGCAAGGGCTATGCCCAGATTCTGCTGGCGACCCCGATCGAAATCCCGACCTTGCTGGCTCAGCGCTTTAACCTCACAGAGGCCATGGCATGACGATTTTCCACTCCCAGGTCGAACCGGGCCGGCCCGATTTCGCGCAGAATCGCGCTGACATGCTCGCCCTGATCGACCGGCTGGAAACCCTCAATGGCCGTGCCGCCACCGCCTCGGAAAGGCGGCGTGAGCGGTTCGAAAAGCGCGGCCAGCTCACCCCGCGTGACCGTTTGGCCCGTCTGCTCGATCCGGGCATGCCCTTTCTGGCGATCGGCAATCTCGCCGGCTATATGGTCGATACCCCGGACGAAGCGAAATCCATCCCCGGTTCGACGCTGATCGCGGGGATTGGCTATGTTTCCGGCGTTCGCTGCGTGGTCACGGTTGATGATAGCGGCATCCGCGCCGGGGCGATCATGGCGGGCAGCGGCTACAAGCTGCGCCGGGCCGAAGAGATAGCCCTGCAACAGAAACTCCCCTTCATCCATCTCGTGGAGAGCGCCGGCGGCGATCTGCTGAATTATGATGTCGGCAGTTTCGCGCTCAGCGGTGCCCTGTTCGCCAATCTGGCACGCCTGTCCAAGGCCGGCATCCCGACCATCGCTATCCTGCACGGCTCCTCGACGGCTGGCGGTGCCTATATGCCCGGCCTGTCGGACTATGTTGTCGCGGTAAAGGATCGTGGCAAGGCCTTCCTCGCCGGCCCGCCCCTGCTCAAGGCCGCGACCGGCGAAATCGCGACCGATGAGGAATTGGGCGGGGCGGAGATGCACAGCCAGACCTCGGGTCTGGTCGAATATCTGGCCGCCAGTGATGATGAAGCTGTCGCCATGGTGCGCGAGCTGGTCGGGCGGTTTGACTGGAATGCCAATTGCCCGGAGCGGCGGCCGGTGGAATTCGAAGAACCCCGGCTGGATATCGGCGAACTGGCCGGCATCGTCCCGGTCGACTACCGCAAGCCCTATGATGTCCGCGAAGTCGTCGCGCGTGTCGTGGATGGCTCGGATTTCTCTGATTTCAAACCGGGTTTCGGCGTCTCGACGGTCTGCCTTCAAGCCTCCATCTATGGCTATCCGTGCGGGATTATTGGCAATAATGGCCCGATCGATCCGCAGGGCGCCAATAAGGCCGCGCAATTCATCCAGCTTTGCGACCAGGCCGGTACACCTTTGATCTTCCTGCAGAATACGACGGGCTATCTGGTCGGACGGGAGTACGAGCAGGCCGGCATGATCAAGCATGGCTCCAAGATGATCCAGGCAGTGACCAATGCCTCCGTACCTCGCCTCACCCTGATGATCGGGGCGAGTTATGGCGCCGGAAATTACGGCATGTGCGGGCGCGGTTTCGATCCGGATTTCCTGTTCTCCTGGCCCAATGCCTCGATGGGCGTGATGGGCGGTGAACAGGCGGCGACGGTGATGGGTATTGTCGCCGGGGAGGCTGCCCAGACACGCGGTTTCGAACTCGACCCGGCGATGATGGCCGAGCAGTCGAAACAGCTGGCCGACCATTTCAATCGCCAGTCGGACGCCTTCTACACGTCGGGCCATATGCTCGATGACGGCATGATCGACCCGCGCGACACGCGCAAGGCGCTGGGTTTCCTGTTGAGCACGGTGTGGGAAGCGGCCCGCCGGAGCTTGCGCCCCAACAGTTTTGGCGTGGCGAGGCTGTGAAGTGGATGAGCACAATCAACGAATTACCCGAAACCACCACGATAGATCAGGAGCTGGATGGCGGCTGGCTGACACTCTGGTTCAACACGCCGGAGAACCGCAACGCCCTTTCCTCTGAGCTTTCCACGGAGCTGATGTCGGTACTCGAAGCGGTGCGTCCGCGGCGCGATATTCGCGGCGTAACCCTGCGTGGACGCAATGGAATTTTCTGTTCCGGCGGAGATCTCAGAAGCTTCAGAACCGACCTGCAGGGCCAGGGTGATCGCGAGCGCGTGGTCGAGGCCAGCCGGCAGGCCGGGGCCTTGTTCGATGCGGTCAATACGCTGCCGCAAACCGTCATCGTGATCGTCGAGGGGGCTGCCATGGCGGGCGGTCTCGGCCTGGTCTGCTGCGCCGATCTGGTGATCGTGACAGCCGATGCGCGCTTTGCGTTGACTGAGACGACGCTGGGTATTCCGCCGGCACAGATCGCCCGTTTCGTGGTGCAGCGGCTGGGACTTTCGACGGCGCGGCGGCTGATGCTGACGGCGGCGCGCTTCAAGGGATCAGAAGCCCAAACACTTGGTTTGGCTGACTTTCTGGCACCGGAGGCTAGCGACATCGCGCCACTGGAGGCTGCGATCCGCGAACAGGTTTTGCGCTGCGCACCGAAAGCGAATGCCGTCACCAAGGCGCTGGTTCTCGCGACACCAAATACACCGCCGGACGAGATGACACAGCTCGCCGCCGAAGGGTTCGCTGACTGCATGCTGGGTGATGAAGCGCGCGAGGGAATTGCGGCCTTCATCGAAAAACGCAAGCCTGTCTGGGCCGGGGAGTAGATGATGACCGCCTCTGCCTTCCGCTCCATCCTGATCGCCAATCGTGGTGAAATCGCCTGCCGTATCATAGCCACAGCCCGCCGGCTGGGTTGCCGCACCATTGCCGTTCACTCGCCGGTGGACAGCTGTTCGCCACACGTCCGCCTCGCCGATGATGCCGTCCTGCTCGGACCGGATGTGGCGGCGCAATCCTATCTCTCGATCGAACGCCTGATCGAGGCCGCCCGATCGAGCGGCGCCGAGGCCATCCATCCCGGCTATGGCTTCCTCTCCGAGAATGCCGATTTCGCCCGGGCCTGCCGCGATGCCGGCCTGATCTTCATCGGCCCCTCGCCGGACGCGATCGCGGTGATGGGCGACAAGGCGGCCGCGAAACGGCGCATGGTCGCGGCGGGTGTGCCCTGCCTGCCCGGCTATCAGGATACCAACCAGTCGGACGAGGCCTTCCTGACGGCGTCGAGAGCGATCGGTTATCCGATCATGATCAAGGCAGCGGCTGGCGGCGGCGGACGCGGGATGCGCCGCGTCGAGAGTGAGCCGGAGCTGATCGCGGCCCTGCCGCTGGCGCGCTCGGAGTCAGAACAAGCCTTCGGAGCCGGCGACTTGATCCTTGAGCGGGCGCTGGACCGGCCCCGCCATGTCGAGATCCAGATTTTCTGTGACAGCCAGGGTCATGCCATTCATCTCGGCGAGCGCGATTGTTCGGTGCAGAGGCGGCACCAGAAAGTGCTCGAGGAATCGCCCTGCCCGGTGATGACGGATGACTTGCGCGCCGAGATGGGCGCTGCGGGCATTCTCGCTGCTCAATCGGTTGATTATGTCGGCGCCGGCACGGTGGAATATATGCTGGACGCCGACGGGCGTTTCTATTTTCTCGAGATGAATACCCGGCTTCAGGTCGAGCACCCGGTGACGGAAATGGTCACAGGCCTGGATCTGGTCGAACTGCAATTGCGCGTCGCCCGCGGCGAGCCGCTGGGTCTCACCCAGAATGATATCACCCTGACCGGCCATGCCATCGAGGCGCGGCTCTATGCGGAGGATCCGGCGCGAGGCTTTCTGCCCTGTTCCGGCGCGATCGAACGCTGGATTGCACCGTCCGGCGACGGGATTCGCGTCGATGCCGGCATTGAATCGGGCAGCGAGGTCTCGCCCCATTATGATCCGTTGATCGCCAAGATCATCGCCCGGGGCCCCAGCCGCGCCATTGCCTGCCAGCGCCTTGAAGCCGCCCTGCAGGCGACGGGCATTGCCGGCCTGCAGACCAATCGCGATTTCCTGATCGCCGCGGTGCGCGAGCCGGCCTTCCAGGCTGGCGAAGCGACGACGGCCTTCGTCGGCGATATGCTGCCCGGCGGCGATTTCAAACCGTTGGCGCTGCCGGGCGGCGTGCTGGCGGCGGCCTGCGTCTTGCAGCTTCGCCAGGCATCCAGGGACGCACTCCAGACGGCGGTCACCCTGCCCGCCGCGCTGCTGGGCTGGCATAGCGCCGGCCGTTTATCCTCCAGCTATGCCTATCAGATCGAGGGCATGAACAAGCCGGTGACGACCTCAGCCGTCTCGCTCGGGACGGACGCCTACCGGGTCCAGCTCGCCGGCGATTTCCACCTTGTCGAGATTATCAGCGAACGCCCGGGACATGCGCGCTTGATCATTGACGGCAGACGCCAGCTGGCCCGTTTCGAACATCTCGACCGGGCGCGGATCTTCCTGATGATTGGCGACCACGCGGTCACATTGGGCAATCAGATTGGCGCCCCGCAGGCGCGCGACGAAGCAGTGGCATCGGGACGGGTAACGGCACCGATGCACGGCCTGCTGGTCGAAGTCTGCATCGCGCCGGGCGACAGGGTCACGAAGGGCGACCGCATTGCCGTTCTCGAAGCCATGAAAATGCAGCACGAAATCCGCGCCGATCTCGATGGCATAATCGTCGAGATCGGACAGGCGGGCGGCAGCCAGGTCAAATCCGGCCAACGCCTCTTCATCATCGAACCCGACACGACAAAACAGGACGACGCACCATGAAATCTCCGATCTGCACCATGCTGGGCATCGAGTTTCCGCTGCTCGGTTTCAGCCATTGCCGCGATGTGGTCGCGGCCGTCACCAATGCTGGCGGGATGGGGATTTTCGGTGCGGTCAACCTGCCGCCGGACCGGCTCGAGGAAGAGCTCGCCTGGATCGATGCGCATGTTGATGGCAAGCCTTACGGTGTCGATCTGATCGTGCCCAATCGCTTCGAAGGCAAGGGCACGGCCATTGATCCGGAACGCCTGCTGGGCGCGGTGCCGGACACGCACAAGGACTTCGCCTCCGAAGTCCTTGGCCGCTATGGCATTGAAGCCGGCGCCATTGAGTCCGGGCGCAGTGAATTCCTGCAATTCGCCGAGAACCTGACCGAAGAAGGCGCCATGGCCTCGCTGAAGGTCGCCTTCAAACACCCGATCAAGCTGATCGCCAATGCGCTGGGCATTCCCCCCGACTACATGCTCAGCATGGCGAAGGAACATGGCGTCGCCGTTGCCGCCCTGGTCGGCACCAAGGAACACGCGATCAAACAGGTCGAGGCCGGAGTCGACATCCTGGTCGTCGCCGGCGGCGAGGCCGGCGGGCATTGCGGTGAGGTTTCCACCATGGTGCTGGTGCCGGAAGTCCATGAGGCCATCCAGCCCTATGGCAATGTGCCCATCCTGGCGGCGGGCGGCATCACCACGGGACGCCAGATGGCCGCCGCGATGGCGATGGGTGCATCAGGCGCCTGGTGCGGCTCGGTCTGGTTGACGACGGCGGAGGCCGAGACCAGCCCGGTCGTGAAGGAAAAAATGCTCGCCGCCGCCTCGCGCGATACGGTCCGCTCCAAATCGCGCACCGGCAAGCCCTCGCGCCAATTGCGCTCTCCCTGGACGGAGGCCTGGGATCAGGAAGGCCCCGTGCCCCTTCCCATGCCGCTGCAGGCTCTGGTCAGCGAACCCGCCCTGCAGAAGATCCGCGACCTCTCCGGCGGCGGGCATGAAGGCGCGATGGCGCTCGACACGTATTGGGTCGGGCAAGGCGTAGGGTTGATGAACCAGGCCATGTCGACTGGTGCCGTGGTCCAGTGTTTCAAGGAGGACTTTGTGGCCGCCTATGAGCGCCTGTCGAACTTCCTCGAAATGGAGGACTGAAAATGCACGCCATCGCCGATGATTTCCGCGCCGAAAATCTGGCCCTCAAGACCCTGCTGGATCCGCTCACGGGCGCCGGCTTCGACCAGCCCACCCTGTTCAAGGCCTGGACGAGCAACGACATTCTGCGCCATCTGCATTTCTGGAACCGCGCCGCCTATCTGCAGGTCCATGACGAAGCCGAACTGGAACGCCTGCTCGGTCGGGTTTTCAGCCTGGGTGATCCGGGCGGAATGCGAACGCTGGAGCGTGAGATGTTCGGCGGGTTGAACGGCCATGCCCTGCTCGATGAATGGTCCGGTTTTGCCGAACAACTCGCAGCGCGCTTTGCCGGGATCGATCCCAGGACGCGCCTGAAATGGGCCGGGCCGTCGATGAGCGCCCGCTCCAGCCTGGCCGCTCGCCAGATGGAAACCTGGGCCCATGGCCAAGCGATTTTCGACGCGCTCGGGGTTGCCCGGGTCAATACCGACCGGATCCGCAATATTGTGCAATTGGGCGCCAACACCTTCGCCTGGACCTTCCGCGTCAATGGTCTGCCCCTGCCCGAAGCACGGCCCTTCCTCTCACTGACCGCACCATCCGGCGAAGTCTGGACATGGGGTGAGCGGGATCCGGACAATATGATTGGCGGGACGGCCGAGGCTTTCTGCCAGGTCGTGACCCAAGTGCGCAATATCGCCGATGTCGACCTGGACACAACCGGCGAGACTGCCGCGGTCTGGATGGCCAAGGCGCAATGCTTCGCCGGGCCACCCGAAACACCGCCGGCACCCGGCCTGCGTCGACCTGCCAGCGGCTGAGCGCCAACGGATCCGGGCCCACGGATCGAGATGCGCCGGAGCCGCCAAAGAATACGGCCGCCCTCCCCGATCAGGGAGGGCGGCCGCAGGGTCTCGATTGAGCGTCGACTGACCGTTCAGCAGATTATGGCTGAACTTCCGCGACTTGTTGTTCAAGCGCCGCCAAGCGGGTGTTCAATTGCTCGATATAAATGTGTGCGACCTCGAGCTCGTGCAACATGCCACCCGCTTTCTGGGTCACATTGAAGGGCTCATTGGGGCTGGTTGGACCGACAGCGTCGAGATAGCGGTTTTCCCACATCGCAGCCGCATGATCCTCGATCGAAGGTACTTCAAAATACTCAGGATCAAAGGTCAGGTCACAGGGACCAGGATTACAGGTTGGCCCGACCGTTGTGATGCCGCTGGCATCGATCGTGGCCCAGACATCACTTTCTCCGGTCAGGCGGATCTCGGAATCTGCCAGGATGAGCTGCGTCATCTTGGTGCTGCCATCACCGCTCATACCGATGATCCGGCGGTTCTGACTGTCCGATTCAAGCCGAAGCTGAACGCCACCATTATCGGTGCTGGTCAGATGGATGAACTTGGTTCCGGCGCCGGCAAACCGCGCGATTGACGCGCTGGACGAGGTCACATGCAGCGGGGAGGCTGGAGCAGCCGTTCCCAGCCCGACATTGCCGGTACTATCCAGGTACAAGGCGTTTTGGGGCGTATTGGGCTCGATGCGGAAGGGAAGCCGGCTACCATTCGTTGCGTCACGAACGAAGAAGTTGGCCTCGTTACCGGCGACGTCCCAGGTTTGCGAGGTAAAGCCGCTGGAACCGTCCTGCTGGAGGCGCAGGGTTGGCGTATTGCCGTCATTCACATGCAGCTGGACCAGTGGAGACGCAGTGCCCATGCCGACATTGCCGCTGGCGGCAACATAGAGGGAGTTAGCTGGCGCATCAGCCATGATCCGGAACGGTATACGTCCGGCGTCAGAGTCCTCGATCGCGAAATAGTTCGCGCCACCATTACTGGTATCATTCACCACAATGCGCCAGTCACGGGACGGAAAGCTCGCTGAATTACTGGTGTCCTGGAAATGGATCCGGAGGTTGTTTTCCTTCAGCCGCATCGTATCGAACCCGAAGTTTTCGCCATTATTGCAGTCATTGCCGACGCAGAGACTGAAAGTGATGATGACGTCATCGAGATGCTGGATGTCTGCGTTTGCCTGGCTCGCCATCCCCATAAGGGCGGCAGCGGCAATCACCGCAGCGCTCGTCGTGTTCATGAATTTCATCAGCTTCATCCCCAGATAATTTAAGTGCGATCAGCGCTCAGACGCTGCCGGATCCATTTGCAGAACTTGGCCATTCACCACGCGAAACGAGCCAGACATCGAAGTGCCGACCAATGCCGGTCGCGTCCGTCCGGAACGGCCATCAGCCCCGGAGACAGGTGGCGTGGCCAAGACTTGCTGCTCGGTCGTCGCCGCCGTCATTTCGTAAGAATAGAGCCCGTCGGGCACCGAGCCGAAATCAGCCAGGCGGAAGGTTGGAGCCACCCGCGCGGATTCAATCTGCCCATGATAACCATCCGGTCCGGTCACAGTGAGCGTATAATTGCTCAAACCGGGATCGGTGGTGAAGCTCAGGCGCGAACCGATGAATTGCTCGGTGAACCCGCCCTGCGTCGAGAGTCGCGGCTGCTGCGCGACGGCCGACACCGTGATCAACCCCGCCGCAAGGACCGATGCCGCCAATAGCTTTAAGGTATTCATTGAGCCCGCCCCTGCTTGGTCACCTACGCAGCCTTCACGCTGCATCGCAGGTTTTATACACCAAACCTGCATCAGCAACACCCCCGATGACGCAATTATTATGGCGCTTTGCGCCATGTTTGTATCGACTTCCGTCCAGACACGTCATTGCGCCCTGTCGAGCGAGGCGGCAACGCGCTGTTGCGCCTGCCGCAATTGCGCCGCACCCATTTCGGCGGCGAGTGCATCGCGAACTTCCGCCGCACCCGGCACAGCCGCCAGCGCCGCCCGGCTTGTCCAGACATAGGCATGTCCGTAATCCTGGGGCAGATTGCGCCCATGGGCATACATCAGTCCCAGCATGAATTGGGCTGTCCCCATGCCGAGATCGGCCGCGCGCTGCATGCGCTCAACCCCGACCGGAATATCCTGCCTGACACCGGCACCATTGAGATAACGCAATGCCGTCAGATACAGCGCGACCGGGTCGCCGCCACGGGCAGCCTGCTCATTGGCCGGACTGAGCGGCATGCTCCAATCCTGTTCCGCCAACCGCGCGTCATAGGGAAATCCGACTTGTTCGAGCAGGGTCGAGAGCGTCAGCCCGCGGGCGCGGCGCGCCTGTTCCAGCAAGCGGACGGATTGCGCCTCATCAACATCAACGCCGAAACCGCTGGCATACATGACGGACAGATTGGTCAGTGCCTCGCGTTGTCCCTGTTCGGCAGCGACGGAGAACAGCTCGAAAGCCAGGTCATAATCGCGCTCGACATCCTCGCCGCGAACATAGATCAGCCCGAGATTATTCTGCGCGCGCGCATCACCGGCTTCGCTGGCCTGCGCGAAAAGCTCGATCGCCCGGTCCGCGTCGCGCTCCACACCACGCCCCTCGAGATAGAGGACGCCAAGGCTCGTCATCGCATCGAGATCGCCTTGTTCCGCGGCACGTTGATACCAGCTCGCCGCCTCGTCCGGCCGGGGCTCGCCGCCCACGCCGGTTTCCAGCGCGCGCGCCAGGTCCGATTGATAGCCCGGCACCCCGCTCATCGCCGCTTCAGTCAGATATTCAAACGCCCGTTGGGCATCACGCGGGATAGCCTGGCCTTCTGCATAGGCGCGTCCCAATGCATTTTGTCCGGCCGCGCTACCGAGGCCGGCGGCCCGGCGATAATAGTCCATCGCGGTGCCGAAATTCTGCGGCACGCCCAGTCCGCGCAAATAGAGGTCACCCAACAGGGCCTGCGCTTCGGCGACGTCACGCAGGCCGGGCGATGCCAGTTGTTGGAGGGCATCGCCATAATAGCCCTGTTCGATCGTGCTGGCGGCGCGGGCAACCGCTTCATCCGCGTCCGCAGCCGGTTGTGCCTGCGCGGTGCCGGCGGCAAGTGTCAGGCTGAGAAGCACTGCGCAGAAAACACCAGACCTAGTCGTCACGATGGGCGGCCCTCCACTCGGTGGCCTGAGCCTGCGCCCGGGCCAGATCTTCGGGACTGAGGAATTGGGCGAACACCGTCCGCTGTTCGGCGGCACCGGGCACCCCGGCGGCGGCGGCCAGATTGGCCCAGACATGCGCGGCGACATAGTCCTGGGTCACACCATTCCCGGTCGCATAGCGCCGTGCCATGGCGAGCTGGGCCTCGGGCGAGCCCGCCTCGGCGGCGCGGCGGAAATTCTCAAGCGCCCGCTCCGAGTTCTGCGGCAGGACCTCTCCGGCTTCGTAGAACTCCGCCAACTGGTTGAGAACGTCGGCATCGCCGGTTTCCGCGGCAGCCTCAAGCCAGGCGACAGCGCCGTCCACATCGGCACGGGCCGCCTCGGCAACCCAGCCGGTTACCTCCTGCGAGCTGCGGCCCTCCAGGACACCATTGAGCGCCAGATTGCCAAGCCGGGCGCCCGTACCGGGCGCGCCCGCCGAATTCGCATTCAGATACCAGCGGATTGCCTCGGGCAGATTGACCTCGGTGCCGCGGCCGGTTTCGTAAAACAGGCCGACAGCCGCCTGGGCCCGGACAAGCCCGCCTTCAGCGGCAGCGAGATACCAGCGAAACGCCTCGGCATCATCAATCGCGACACCGGCGCCCGCGGTATAGGCATAGCCAAGATTGGATTGCGCCCGCACATCGCCCGCTTCGGCGGCGGCGGTGAGCAGGGTGATACCGCGCGCAATATCCTGATTCACTTCGGTTCCGGTCAGGTAATAGGAGCCCAGCACCGCCTGCGCATCGACGGCGTCCAGCGCCGCAGCCCGCTCATACCAGGGCACGCCGGCAGCGGCCGTTTCAGCACTCCGGGCCCGTTCGAGGTAAATCTCCACCAGCGGCGCGCGCGCGGAGGGAAAGTCCTGCTGGACAGCCCGTGCGAGCCATTCGATCGCCACGTCCTCGTCCATCTCGACACCCTGGCCAACACGATACATCAGGCCCAGCCGGTATTGCGCCAGCGGCACACCCTGCTCGGCCAGACCGGTCAGAATTTCCGCGACCCGCACATAATCCGTATCGGCATAGGCCGATTCCGCTTCCGCCATCGTCGCCGCAACCTGTTCGGGATCCAGCGCCGAGCGGCTGTCACTCGAATAGAGGCTCCACGCGGCAATCCCCGCCAGGACGACGAATCCCGCCACAGCACCAATTATCAAACGCATATTCATGGCCGGCTGTCCTCCAACGGGGCTTGCCCCTGATCAATGTCCGTACGGGTAATCCGATAGGTCGCGCCCGCCTGCAGCGGCTCGTCGATCCGCGTCACGCCGCCATCGGCCCAGCGGATCGTCGCGCTTTCGATCTGCGTCGCCTCACCCAGCCCGAAATGGGCCAGCGGCGCGTCAAACGACATATAGCCGCCCCCCAGCTGCACTTCGCGCATCTGCATCTGTTCGCCTGTTTCGCCATAGCGGATCTCGACGCGGGCACCGATGCCGTCGCGATTGCCGATCCGGTCGTCAAACTCGAAGCCGATGGCGCGGGTATCGCGCGCATTGTTGAGAAACACCACGGCCGGCCCGTTGACCGGAACCGTGATCATGTCGAGATCGCCGTCATGATCGATATCGGTCACCGTCGCGGCCGCGGTGATGAGGTAATCGCTCAAGCCCCAGGCCTCGGTGACCTCTTCGAATCCGGTGCCGCCATTATTGCGCAGGAAGATATTGGACGGCGTCACCTCATTGGGCACCCAGGTGCCATTGACGATATAGACGTCCTGCCAGCCATCATTGTCGAAGTCGGCGATCGAGACATCCCAGCTCCAGCCGCCAACCTCGAGGCCCAGCGCGCGGGCCTGCTCGGTATATCCGCCGTCGGCGGCGGGCTGCAGCAGGACATTGCGGGCGAGGATTTGCGGGATCGCCGCATCCTGTTCGCCGGCGGTCATCGGGCGCGATGGCTGAAAATGAATGTCGCAATACTGCCGCGCGCGGATCTGCCCGACCGGGACCAGCGCACACATGTCAGGATTCCGGTTCTGGATCGCGATATCCTTGATCAGCATGCCCCGGCATTCGGAGCGATAGGGTTCGGCCAGCGGGGCGCAATGATTGGCGAAGGACGGGTCGAGCGCATTGCCCGGCCGGTACCAGTTCTTGATATCCATATTCTGCTGGCACACGGCCCGGTCGGCCTCGCGCAGGATACCGTCGCAATACTGCTCGATCGGCTGCATTCTGAGACGGCTGGAAACTCCCGAAGCCCGGCCGGCGATCTGCGCCAGATAGATCTCGGCTGCACCGTCATTCGTCAGATCATTGGCCGAGACCGACATGGTTGTCGTCGTGGTCATCGGGATGCGGCCATCCTGGCGCGTCATCGCGCTGAAACCGCCCTCACCATCGCCGAGATAGAAATAGTCCGGCACCTCGAAATCATTGCCGACCAGCAAATCCTGGGTGCCGTTATTGTCGAGATCGCTGAGCAGGATGGACAAGGTCTCGCCGGGAATGCCGGGCAGGTCCAGGAATTCTTCGCCGGACAATGCGCCGCCATCATTGAACACGATCCGGTTGCGCGATTCCTCACCGGGAATGCGGCGATACCATCCGGCCGCCCAATTCCCCAGCGCCACATCAAGATCGCCGTCGCGATCGACATCACCAAAGCTCAATGCCATGGCCAGGATGGCATCCTCGCGATTGCTCACCGGCCTCAAACCGTCCGGATCAAACCGGCCATCGCGATTGGGCAATACGTAGAGACCCTGCTGATAGGTGGCGAGAAACAGGTCGAGCCAGCCATCGCCATCGATATCAACCAGCACGGCGTTGAAGACCGGCAGATCGGCCACGATGCCAATTTCGGTCTGGCCGGCCTCGAACTCGCCGCCGCCATCATTGAGATAGATGTGCAGGCCCGCGCGGGTCGAGGCGAAGACCAGGTCAGCATCGCCATCGCGGTCGATATCGCCGGAGGTGATGGCGCGGCCTTCCCAGAAGGGCGGCCACATATCGGCAAAGGAAAATTCGACCGGATGATCAATCCCGATCTGCCAGGCCTCGAGCCGGGTGAATGCCGTCTCGCCGCGCGGCGCCGACGAAGCCGCATAGGGCAGACGTTCCAGACTGATCGACCCGGCCGCGTCGGGCCCGGCCTGGGTTGCGGCGGGGAGCAGAGACTGCGCTGGCTCGGCGGCCGCTTCGGAGACCAGCATTTCGATCGCCCGGCGGGTCTGGAAATCGCGATAGGCTTCCGCCCCGAGCCCGGCGGCAAAGCCCAGCCCCATCACGATCGCACCCAGCATGACAGCCGCCCGCCAGCCGACCGATGTCCCGACAATCAGGAAGGAATAGACACTATAGCTACCCAGAGTGAAGACCAGCGTCATGATGAAGCCATGGCTGGCACCGCCATTGAGCAGCGCGCCGGACAGCACGACATCAAAACCGATTGGCACCGGCATGAATGTTCCAATCACCGCGACAACAGCCACACCCAGCGGACCGAAATCGCCGAGTGCCAGACCCTGCGGCGGCATCAGCGTGCCGGCGATGGCGCCGAGAAGGCCCGCCAGCAACATCAGTGGCAGGGTCGTCCTCAGGATGAACCAGAGGTTCCGCGCAAAATCGAGACCGAAATGGAGCACCGCCTGCGGGAAGGATTCGATCGGCAGATCATCCGCTTCCTCGAGCGCTGGTGCCATGGGCGCACTTTCGCTTCCGGTGACGCTGCTGAGCAGCTTTTCGGGCGGGATGAAACGGCACAGGATCGGCACCGCGACCAGGATCACCAGCAGGCTCAAGACCAGTTTCGTCGCGGCGATATAGAAGGGCAGGAGCGAGAACGACATCGTCATCACGACGATGTTCAGCGTCGGTGAGGCGATCATTGCCGACAATGTCGTCTCGGCCCGTGATCCGCCCTGATAGAGGCCCTTCGCGATCGGCGCGGCGCAATTGACGCACACGCCAAGCGGTGCGCCGAGAAACATGCCGTAAAGGGAATTGGAGAAGGGCAGCCGGAAATTCCGCCGCCGCAAATAGCCGAGCAAGGTCAGGAAGGCGGCACCGAACAACAGGCCGAACGTCATTCCCTTCTTGTTGGTGTCGATCCAGTTGACCGTGGAATAGGCGATACGCTGCATCACCGAGAGGCCGTGTTCGATCGGCAGGACCGCTTCAAAGCCCAGTGGATCCTCCAGCTGGATCGCGCCGCCCATCATCGCCTTCTCATCAAGCGAGGGGTAGCGCGAGCCGGTCCAGAACATATAGGCGAGCGTCGCGATCAGCAGCGCTGCGAAAATCAGCCGTCTGGAGTGAGGCCTGGATACGGGATTCATCATGCTCATGCCGGCTGCTCCCCTGCTGCTGCCGCTGCGCCGCAACCGCCCGGATCAAACTCCCGGACCGGAAAGGCAACCCAGTCGAATGGCCGCGCGCGATTGGCGCCGAACAGGGCCAGCGCCGCAAGGCGGCTGGCGCCGCCATCGGACTGCACCAGCTCGGCCTGAAACGCGACGCGGACGCCATCCATCGAACCTGCGGTATCGGAACCTGCCAGATCGGCCAGCCCGGCGGGTGTGCCACCAAAAACGGTAATATAGGGTGCTGCGCAAGCCAGTCTCTGCGGCGTCATATCGAGCACCTCGCTCAATTCCGCCACGGTGATAAAGGGCCGGTTCTGCGGCGCCTTCCGCGAGCCCGCGGGATAATCCGCGCGTTCGGCGCCGTATTGGCGCGCCGTCTCGTCATTATCGCGCCAGTCGAGAATCTGGTCAGCCAGACGCCGGGCCGCACTCTCGCTTTCGCCCAGCCGGGTAAAGAGCGCGATCCAGGCTTCATCATTCGCCATATTGATGTCGAGCCGGCTTTGGGAGGGCGCCAGACCGACACGAACCTGCTGGCCGTCAATGGTGACGCTACGCGGCAGGCTGGCGACATAGCTGCGCCCGACAAGCGCCGTATCATAGGCCACAAGATCGAGCGCAGAGAGCATGGCTTCCCGCTCGGAAAGCAGGCTCCGGCGCCCGTTGCCCAGGCGCAATTCGGTCTGGGTCATGGCCATGACACCCGCCAGGATGACAGCGAGAAGCACCGACATCCAAAGGACGAATATGATCGCCGATCCGGTCTGACTCGTATGCCTTCGTGCGATGCTCATCAATCAAACAGGTCGCTGCGCCTGGCTTCCAGTGCCTCAAGTTCGCGCCGGACATGCAGCAAGACATTCGCCGCATCCTCGTCCGTCGTGATGATCCGCGGCGTCAGGAAGATGACCAGCTCGCTGCGCTCGCTACTGATATCGCGATTCTTGAAGACATTTCCCAGGCCGGGAATACGGCCCAGCAGCGGAATGGCGGCTTCATTGTCGGAATGAGCCTCGCGGATCAGACCGCCCAGCGCGACGGTATTATCGCTGCGCACCGCTACCGTACTGGTGAATTCCAGTTTCTGGATGGTCGGTGAGTCGATCCCGGACGTCGTCGTCGGGCGCACACTGCTCACCTCCTGCATCACATCGAGCACCACCATGCCGCTGGCATTGATGCGCGGCGTGACTTCCAGGATCACACCCGTCTGACGCAGCTCGATGGAGGAGACCAGCGGTGCATTGGACTCGGTCACGGAGCTCGCGGTCTGGGTCACGATCGGCACTTCATCGCCGACCTGGAGATGCGCGGTCTGATTATTCTGGACCATGATCGAGGGCGCCGAAAGCACCGTCACGTCGGTGATCGAGTTGAGCGCATTCAGCGTTGCGCGCAGATCTGTGCCGGCAAAGGCGTAGTTGAAGCCGGGAAAGACCGGATTGGTCGTACCGTTGACGTCATCGGTGAAACTGGTGGTCGAGATGCCGGAACCGGTCTGGTTTTCGAAATACCAGCGCACGCCAAAGCTCAGCCCGTCGACCAGCCGAACCTCGGCGATCGTCGCCTCGATCAGAACCTGTGGCGGCATCACGTCCATGCGCTGCACCAGTTCGAGAATTTCCCGATACTCCTGGTCGGTGGCGCGAATGATCAGGGCATTGTTGAGAAGGTCGGGAATGATCGCCAGCCGGCCCTCCGGTCCGCGCGAACTGTCGCCTGCCGTACCGGGCGCCCCAATGTCGTCGCCAGTATGTTGCGGCCCGAAGGACGCGGCGCCGCCGGTCTCGCCGCCGGCAAAGGCCGCTGTGATCTGGGAGGCCAGCGTGGCGGCCGGTGTGTTGCGAACTACGTAGTAACGCAGGCGCCGCTCATCGCCGCCTGAAGGCCGGTCGAAACGTGTGATCCAGGCCCCGATCTGCTCGAACTGGGCGCGGTCGCGTGTGACGACAAACAGAAGATTGAGCCGCGGCAAGGCGATGGTCGTGGTCGCGCCGGACCCGCCACCCAGGCCCGCAAGCACGGAATCAACTTCGCTCTTGGCCGTTTCGGCATTCACATATTGGAGCTCATACATGCCAAAAATGCGATTGGTCAGGAAGGGACGGTCGAAGGTCTGGATGGCGTCGACCGCGCTCTCGACCTCACCGGCGGGACCGGCGATCACCAGGACGCCTTCCGCATCGTGCGGAATGACATCGACGCGTTCCGACAGGAAGGGGTCGATCAGGGCCAGTATGGAACTCGGATTGGTGTGGGTGACCGGCACAACACGACCGCCATAACCCAGCGACGTCGAATATTCCGACAAGCTCGCCTGTGCCTCGCCCTCGCGGGTCAGGAGAAAACCCGCCTCGCGCTCGATCAGGGCAAAACCGGATTCGCTCAACACGGTTTCCAGCGCCGCCAGGGCGACCCGGGCCGAGGTCGGCTCCGGCGATGTCAGGGTGATGCGCCCCTCGACACCGGCAGCCACCAGAACCGGCCGGCCGAGCGCGTCAGAAATGATGGTCCGCACAGCATCGGCGACCGGCGCATCAACGAAATTCAGGCGCAAGGTGCGGTTATCGAGACTGCGATCGCCGGAGACATTGGTGGCGGGCGTGCCGCGCTGCTGGTCGAAATAGACCAAACGTTCGCCATCGCGCTCATCGGTGTTGCTGTCGGACTGGGCGGCGTCTGGTTCAGGCGTTGCGGACGGGCCGGGCGCGGCGATCTCGCGCGCGCTTTGCGCAGCCTGGACCGGCGCTGCGGGGTATTGACCCGCATGAATGCCGCGAGCGTCGGGCATCACCAGGGAACAGCCCTGCAATGCCAGTACCGAAAGAATGGCTATACCACCGCGCCAACACCGCAAAATCACGCCCGTATCTCCCCCGGAATTCCTGTTGGGGGACCATATGCCTAATCCCCGGAAACCTCCAGCCTCACTCACCGGTCGAGGCGCAGGGTGATTTCATTTCCGTCGCGCGCCAACACAATATGATCGGCTTCGATGACCATCGCTTCATAGCCGTCCAGAGTCCCGCCGACCGCGAGAGAGCGCGTCCCGCCGTTGCCCGCGATCATCGCCAGCATCCGGCCATCCACCTCGACCAGTCCGACCAGTGTATAGCCAGCGAGTTCATCGACAGGTGCCGCTTGCCGGATCGGCGCCGCCGTCGGCGGCTGTATCCGCGCCTCCAGCCAGTTCGCCCACGGGGCCGGATCGACCGGTCCGGGCTCCGGCATCGAGGTTGGCGCGGTTCGCAAGGGCGGTGCCAGGCCGACCGGAAGGAGGGACAGCGCACTCAGCACAATCAGGGCCAGGACCGCGCCGGACCAAAGCAGGTCGCTACGACTCATCATCGACCTCCGTCACATAGCGGCGACGCAATTGCAGGCGTCCGCGCACCCGGCCCTCAGGCTGACCGGACAGGGCGTTGAGGCTGAGGTCCGCGATACGGATCTGGCTGTATTCCAGGGCCGCGAAAGCGCGCAGGACATCGCCCAGGGCACCGGAGAAGCGGACCTCGCCGACCAGTTCGGTGACACGCTCGCCGAGCGCAGCCTGCTGCACGCTTGGCGTCTGCAACAAGTGGGCACCGGCGTCGATCAGCGCCTCGGCCATCTGGTCGAGGTCGGCATCCAGCGCCTGGCGCGCCAGATCGGGGTCACTATAGGCGCGCAGGGTTTCATCCGTTTCGCCATTGGCCGCATACCAGGCAGCCACCGCATCATACTCGCCATCGACACGCAGGGTCAGTGCCGACACATCGCGGCGCAATTGATCGGCACGCTGCCATGCCCCGATCACGCTGAAGGCGGACATCAGGACCGGCACCGCGACCAGCAAGGCCAGCGTGCCGAGAATTACCCAGGCCAGAAACAGGCGCAGCCGCGCGTCCAGGGCGGCGAACAGAATCGTCATGACGCCTCCTCCAGCGGCAATTCCAGCCGCATACGCCCGGCATCGCCGGAAGTGTCAGCATCGAGGCCGTGTGAAGCAGGGCCTTCAATCAAGAGCATGTCCGGCGTCTCGAGCGTGATCGCCTGGATGACGAGCCCGGCCGGCTCCTGCAGGGCCAGCTCGCGCAACGCGTCGACAACGCGCGCCAGGGCGACGCTGCCGCTACCGGCCTGGATGGCCTGTTCGGCGCGCTGGATCTCGAGATCGGCGTCACGCAGGCCGCGCGCGAAGCTGATCAGCTCGGCGCGCTGCAATTCTAGGCTGGCCGCTTCGCGGGAAAACCTGTCGGCCCAGGCCATGCAGGCCAGCACACAGGCGGCGACCAGCGCCAACATGGCGGGCCCGCGTCCGATCTGGCGCGCGGCGCGCACGGACTGGCCCCGGGCGAACTGAAAGCCGGGCTGTCCGGATGCATCGACGGCGCCGACAATACTCCAATGCCCCCGCGTCTCCGGCAGGGCCTGGATCGCCTGGTCGAGACGCTGCGCCCGGATCACCGAGACCTCGACCTGGTAGCCGCCCGTCTCCAGCGGCGCGACAATCCGGCAAGCGAAACTGGCCTGCTCCACCGGGATGGGGCTGAACTCATTGAGGCGCAGCTCCAGCGCTGCCCGGCCCCGGCGCGCGACGCTGTCGCTGACCGTCAACAGGCGGCGATACTGGTCGGCCTCGGGCAATTCGAGCTGGAGATTGGCCGTTCTGGCAGGATCGGCGGCGCTATCCAGCGAGGCTTCACCGAGCAGGGAGCGATAGCGAAGGCCGGCCTCGGTCACCCGCGCATCCTCGCCCAGCCGGCACAGTCGCGCGTCCGGCCGGCAGCCGAAATGGCGTAACCTGGCGGGAAGCGAGGCTCGCACAGTCGCCAGCGCCCAGGCCAGGATGGCGCTGCCGTCATGCGTCAATCGTCCCAGAACAGTGTTCGCCGTCACTCGACATCCCCCAAGCAGACACCTTGCCCAGAATCGAAGCGGCAATCAAACACGCCTGCACCGCCAATCCGGGCTTCGATCCGTTTTGCGCTGCCATTGCGGGCCTGGATGTCCACGGCCACAATTTGCGGCGGGGCGGACAAATCCCAGACCCGCTGCCACGCCTGGCCGCGACCATCATCGGCATCGCCGAAATAGGAAAACCGGACCCGCTCGACATCCTCGACGAGCACGAAGCGATAGGCATTGGGCGGCGTGCCGGGAGGGTGCGGCAGCGTCAATTCCAGCTGGCCGGACTCAAAGTCCAGCCGGACCGGTTCAGGAAAATCGGCGGCTGTCGCCAGGGTGAGGAAGCTGAGCGATGTCGCCGAACCGCGAAATTGTCCCTGCCCGTCCGAGCGCGGCGCGCGATAGGCGCGCAACAGCAATTCACGCATCAGGTCTTCGACCGCCGCGTGGGTCTCAAGCCCTTCGACCAGACCCGCAGCCCGGGCCTCGACCCGGACGGCGGTTCTCACCGCCGGCACCAGCACGGCCGCGATCCCGGCCAGGATGACGACGGCGATCAGCGCCTCCGTCAGGGTGAACCCCGCCGCATCCTCGTGCCCGGACCGGCTCATGGCTGCGTTTCCTGCGCGAGCGTGCCATCCTCGAGATAGATCAGATCGAGCGCGAGCAAGGGCGCAACATGTTCGAGATGCGCCCGCGTCAGCACGGCCCCGGTGCGCGGATCCACGGGCCGGTCGACGGCCGAAATATCGATCCGCCAGCCGGGATAGTCGGCAGCGATATTGGCGGGCCGGTCACCAGCGCGCAGCCGGGCGGAGATATTGGCGCCTTCCAGCAGCACAAGCTGCATCCGTGACGCGCCCTGGGCGCCGCGCAAAGCGCCCGCCATCCCCGTCATCGCTGTGGTCACCACGGCCGCCGCGATCACCGAGGCGACCAGCACTTCGGTCAGGGCGTAGCCGCCATCCTGGCTCGTGCTAGCCGGCATGGACACGCCCCGTCACCGGATCGATCCGCACCGCAATCCTGTCCGCCCCGCGAATGATTTCCACCTCGACATCGGGGGATTCGACCGTGCGCGCCGGTAGCGCAAGGCGCGTCGCTGTCTGCCAATATCCTGTCTGGCGTACCCGCCAGCGCACCGTTACGTCCCGTGGCCAGACGCGCTCAATCTCGAGCGTCTCAATGGCATAGCCCTGGGGCGACAGGCTGATCTCGGTCTCCCGGCCAAGGCTGCGGGCCGCCAGGCTGGCCCGGCGCAAATCGGAAACCAGAAGCTCTGCGGCACGCTGATGGCGCAGATGGGCCAGCGAGCCGGACAGGGCGACACCGGAGAGCGTTGCAATGGCGGCGAAAATACTCAGCGCGATCAGCAATTCCAGCAGGGTCATGCCGCGTTCGGAGCCGGCTAATCCGCGCCGGGGATCAGCTGCGTGACAGATCACCATCTTCGCCCTCGCCGCCAACTTCGCCATCGCGCCCGAGTGTGGACAGGGTGAAGCGATCGCCCGGCTCGACGCGCAGATAGATATAGGGCCGGCCCCAGGGATCATTGAACCCGGAAGCATTGCCGAAATACGGCCCGCGCCATGTCACGCTCTCCTCGGGGGCCTCCATCAATGCCTCCAGACCCTCATCAATATCGGGATAACGGCCCATATCGAGATAGAAGAGTTCGAGCGAGGTCGCGATCGAGGATAATTGCGCCTGGGCGACATCAGTCTTGGAGCGCCCGAGATAGCCGATCACCCGCGGCGCCACGATGGTCGCCAGCAGGGCCAGGATCACCAGCACCACCAGCAGCTCGAACAGGGTGATGCCGCGTTCGCTGGATTTCGCGGCGGTCGCCGGTTTTGTCATGTCAGTAAACCACTTCATTGAGACTCAGGACCCCCGACATCACCGCCGCAATCACGCCGCCCACACACAGGCCGAGTATGGCGATCATCACCGGCCCGATCAATTCAACCGAACGCTTGAGCATTGTGCGCACCTCGCGGTCATGCAGCTGCGCCGCACGGGTCAGCATGGCATCGAGCCGGCCGGTCCTTTCGCCAAGCTCGATGAAACGCAAGGCCTGGGCTGGCAGGACGTTTTCACGACCCAGTGCGGCCGACAGGCTTTCCCCGGCCCGCACGGCATCGCCGGCGCGGGCATAGCGCGCACGCAATTCGCTCGAAGCCAGGGCGCTGCGGGCCACCGATTCCGCTCGCGACAGGGGTTGGCCGCTGGTCAGCAACAGGCCCAGCGTCCGGCAATAGCGCGCCGCCTCCAGCGTACGCAATGTCGTGCCGAGAACCGGAACCAGCTGAAGAAGACGATCAAGCCCGTTCCGGAATTGTTGTGCCAGCAGGCGGACGCCGATCGCCAGCGCAATCATGAGCGGCGGGATCCAGACGGCGTAGGCGCGCAGGAAGGCACCGGCGGCGAGCACGAACGCTGTCTCCGGCGGCGGCGCGACACCGGCGTCGAGGAAAATGGTCTCGAATTGCGGCAGGACGAAAAAGGACAGAAACACCAGCGTCAGGCTGATCAGCACCACCAGCGCCATCGGGTAGATCATCTGGCCAATGAGATCCTGGCGCAGACTGCGCTCATCCTCCATCTGCGCCGCCAGCTCGACCAGGTTCTTGGCCAGCAGACCGGAGGCCTCACCGGCCCGCACAAGGGCGATCAAGAGACGCGGAAACTGTCCGCTATCCACGTCCAGCGCCTGGCTGAAGGCCTCACCATTGCGGACCCGGTCCTCAATCCGCACCAGGGCGGCGCGCAGGACCGGGCGCTTCTCGCGCTGGGCCAGGCTGGCGAGCGCATCGCGCAGGGGAATGCCCGCATCGATCAGCTCGGCAATGCCACGGGTAAAGTCCAGAAGTTCCGCCGGCTGGAGATGCGCCCGCCGGCCACTGAACAGGCCGCCGCGCGAGCCGGCGCGGGTCATCTCGAGGGGTGTGCCGCCAAGCGCCCTCAGTTTGTGCAAAGCCTCGGCCTCTGTGCGGCCCACCACTTCGCCGCGCAGCAGACGGCCATCGGGCTGTTCGATGGTATAGCGCCAGTTTTCCGGCCGGTCCGCGCCCGCTGTGCCGGGGCGGGGGTCAGGCACGTCCCACCGCCCGATTGACTTCGGCCATCGTCGTCAGACCGGAATCCACCTTGTTGCGCCCGTCCTGGGACATCGGGATAAAGCCTTGCTGCAGCAGAAGCTGGGCGAGGCCCGGCCCCGAGGCAGATTGACGGATCGCTTCGCGCACGGCGTCATCGACCTCGAAGCCCTCGGCAATCGCGACGCGCCCCAGAAACCCGCTGCCCTGACAGGCCGTGCAGCCGCGCCCCGAACAATTCGGACAGGTCCGCCGTACCAGTCGCTGGGCGAAGACCCCGACCAGTGTCGATGACAGAAGATAGTCCTCAACACCCATATCGAGCAGGCGAATAATCGCCGATGGGGCGTCATTGGTGTGCAAGGTCGAGAGCACGAGATGCCCGGTCATCGCCGCCTGCACCGCGGTCTGCGCCGTCTCGGTATCGCGGATTTCACCGACCATCACGACATCGGGGTCATGGCGCAGGAAGGAGCGCAGCGCGCTGGCGAATGAGACCCCGATCAGCGGATTGGTCTGCGATTGCGCGATGCCGGAAAGGCGGTATTCGATCGGATCTTCAATGGTGAGGATCTTGCGTTCGCCATCGGCGAGCTGGCGCAGGAAGGAATACAATGTTGTGGTCTTGCCACTTCCGGTGGGGCCGGTCACCAGAACCAGGCCATGCGGGCGTTGCAGCACGGATTCCGCGACCGCCTTGACCTGGGCGGGCAAGCCGAGATCGTCGAGCTCCTGGAGGCTGGCCTCCGGATCGAGCAGGCGCACGACCATGCTTTCGCCGTGCTGGGCGGGGACGACCGAAACACGCAGGTCAATCGCCCGGCCGGCGACCGGCAGGGAGAAGCGCCCGTCCTGGGGCCGCCGCCGTTCGGCAATATCCAGCTCGGCCAGGACCTTGATGCGCGAAATCGCAGCGAGGGCCTGGGCCGTATCGAGGGTTTCAAGGTCGCGCAAGACGCCATCAACGCGAAGGCGCACCGCAGCTTCGCGTGGACCCGGTTCGATATGAATATCAGTAGCGCGCGCGCCGGCCGCAGCCGTGATCAGACGATTGACCAACCGCACGACCGGCGCGGTGCTGGCCATGTCTTTCAGCCGGTCAAAATCGGCCGTGACATCGAACGCGCGGTCGGCGGCCTGCCCCGCGCGGTCATTGAAACGCCGCTGATAGAGCGCGTTGAATTGCGAAGGTGTGGTGACGACCGGGCGGACCGGACGGCCGAGCGCAAAAGCCAGGCCCCGCAGGCCTTCATCGCGCACCGGATCAATCACCGCCGCGAGGATGGCATCGGAATCGATCGCTATGGGGATGACCCGCTCGGCCAGGATGAAGTCCGGATTGAGATCTGGGTCATGATCGGCGATCGCTCCGGGATCAACTTCGGACAGGTCGAGGCAGAGTTCGCACTCGGCAGATGTAGCGAAATACCGGGCCAGAAAGGCTTCAGGCAGAAGGCCAAGCTGGGTTATGACCTGATCGATCGGTTCGCCGGTGCGGCTCAGCAGGGCGTCGGCATGGGCCGCCTCGGCCGCGGTCAAATGCCCGGCCTCCGTCATGTCCCGCAATCTGGCCCGATCGATTTCCATGCTCACAGACTAATACATTTCGCGGGTTTGTGTACGACGCAATGCCGCGGGGTCAGGGTTGGACTGACGAGCGGAAGACGCTGCCCGTCCGGGTCCGAAAACCATCCGGCCCGCCATATAGGCGGGCCGGACACAGGTTTCAGTTCGGCCGAACCCCGCCGATGCCTACTCCATACTCAGAGGCAGGCGGATGCGCAGCATGGCGTTATTGGCTTCGAACTCCCCGAGGCCGAGACCGATAATCCCGATTTCACCCGAGATCAGCCCGCCATTGGGCAATTCGGCCGTGAGGCCGAAGCGGGCATCGGCCCGGAGGCCGCCAATGCCCTGCAGATTGCCCGCGGCATTATAGACATCGGCATCATCATAATCCCAAAGCGCCGTGAGCCGGACATAAGGCTCGAAATAGCCGCCCTCGGCATTGATGAAGCGGTAGGCAAGCTCCGGTCCGGCATTGATCCGGCCGAGCGTGATTTCCTGGCTTGGGATCAGGAAGCCGAGCGTATCGGTATAGGCGTCCTGTTCTTCATTGAAGTAGGCGATGCCGATCTGGGGCGAAAGCCGCCAGTTTCCGGACGTCATTTCGCCGGTCAGATTGGCCTCAACCAACCAGCGGCTGGTCTCGAAGGCATCGGTATACAAGCCGATCGGATTGACATCATTCTCCGAGCGTCCCCAGGCACCGCGTGCATCGAGATACACATTTTCGGCAAGACGGGCGACCATATAGGGCCCGGCCAGCCAACCATCACCGCTCACTTCGCTGCGATAGGTGCCGGTGACAGTTTCCGCATGATCCCATTGGAGCAGGGCTCCAACCAGAAGGTCTTCGGACGCCATCATGTCAACGCCGAGATAGTAGAGCCCGAAGGTCGAGCTGGCGTCGAGGCCGGCACGATTATCGTCAATGCTCGTATAGGTCGCCTGTGCCCAGACATCGAGGCTGGCCATACCGGTCTGACCGTCGAGATTGAACTGGGTCGCTCCGGGCATTTGCGGCTGGCCATTTTCGGCCGCCTGACGGATCGCCGACAAGCTGGTCGACAGATCGGCCGAGAACCGGCCATCGGCATAGTCGGCGGCAAACCGGTTCGGCGTTGCCGACATCCGGCTCCCCCGCATCCGGCCCGACAATTCTGGCGAATTGGTCAGGATCTGATCGGCACGCGCCGCCATGAAGCTGCGGATCGCGCTTTGCGTGATCTCACGGATGAAGTCCTCATCGCGGCGGTTGGCGAAGGTACAGACCATGCTCTCTTCGGGATCGAGGTCGATGACCATAGTTCCGGTGTCGAGATCGAAGGTGGAGCCGTTATCGGTGTCGCCGGTACAGCTCATCGAATTCAGCGCCCAACCTTCCGAGGTCGTCTGGGTCAGGCTGTATGATCCACGAAGCACCGTCATTGCGCCCGAATTGGCGGTCCCAGCCACGGTAGAAAGCGACAATCCGTCGAGCTCGGCCAGGGTGGAGGTGTAGGTAAACACGCCGTCACCGGCCTGGGAGGGTGCGGTGGTGGCAATGATCGTCAGGGTGCCCTCACGCGGTTGCAGCTGGATCGTGACGGGAATGGTCACGACATTGAGCGTGTTGGCGCTCATGCCAATTGGCTTTTGCCCTGCGGCCGCAGTTTCAGTGATGGTGATAGTGGCCGTGTAGGTACCGGGAGCCAGAGCCAGCACGCCATCATTGAAGGTGATGGTGAATTCAAGCGAGCCCTCGGCCGGAATCGAGCCGGATGTCGGATCGACATCGAGCCAGGTCATGTCGGACGCCGCCGTGAAGGAGAAAGGCGAACCGCCCGTATTCGACAGTGCGAAGCTCGTGCTGACACCCGCCGGATTATCGATCGATGAATCCAGTGCCAGTTCCACGCTTGGAATGGCGGTTTCATCAATCTCCGGGTCAGCGATCGCAGCGAATGTGCAGGTCACCGAGTCGGCTGGGGCCAGGACGATGGTGACAGCACCGGTCGTCCCGTCGACCGAAGTCGTGCCGCCGGAACAGCTGGCTCCGTCCGCACTGAATCCGTCCTCGGCTGCCGGTGTGATCGTGTAGGTGCCCGCAATGAGATCGGTGAAGGCGCGCGAACCGGTCTGGCCGGAGGTGGAGATTGCGAAACTGCCGAGATCACCGGTGAAGTCGAATTCACCGTCAACCGTACCCTCGATCGTTTGGGCAATCGTGATGCCGCCCCGGCGCAATTCGACGCTGAACAGATCCGGTGTGGTCGAATCTGCGAGCAGATTACCGGCCACATCGGCTGCACCGGAAACGGTGACATCGACATCATCAGCCATCAGGCCGCTGTCGAGCAGGTCATAGCTGGCCGTAAAGACGGTATCGCCACTCGACCAGGCAGAAGACTGCAGGCTCAGCGTGGCCGATAGATCAGCGCCAACGAACGCGAATTCAGGTTCAATCGCAGAGTCGAGTGCTTCAGAGAAGGTCACCGCAACCGTAAAGCTGGTCCCGATATCGGTGACGGTCAGATTGGCATCGGAGACCACAACCGACAAGACGGTCGGGGCGCTGATATCGGCATTGATGCTCAGCTGGGCAGCGGCCGTACTGGTATTGCCGGCAGCGTCGCTGGCAACACCCGCGGCAACGTCAACGGTAACCGGACCATCGGCGGCCGGCGTGACAGTCGCCGTATAGGCCGCACCCGATCCAGCGAAGGCCGAGACGGCACCATTGGCCACCACGATGTCGCCGGAAGCAAAGCCGCTGACGCTCTCGGTAAAGGTGAAGCTGACCGCAAAAGCGCCCGTCTGGGTGCCGGCCGGGCCGGCAATCACCAGGCCTGGCGCTGTGCCGTCACTGGTGATCGAGAACTGGGTCGCAGCGACACTATCATTCCCGGCACCGTCCTGTGCAGCGGCGGCGGCAACATCAATTGTCACCAGGCCATCGCCAGCCGGCGTGATCGTCGCGGAATAAGTCTTGCCGGCACCGGCGAAAGCCGAGGCCACGCCATTGCCAACATTCAGATCGCCAAGCGCGAAACCGGTGACGGATTCGGAGAAGACCACATCAAGCGTGAAGACACCGGAGACCGGGTCTGCCGATGCTGTCGACAGGACAAGGGTCGGGGCCGTGCCATCACGGGTGATGGAGAACTGGGTCGCAGCAAGATTGTCATTGCCGGCTGCATCCTGGGCGGCGGCAGCGGCGAGATCGACAGTCACCAGGCCATCGCCGGCCGGCGTGATGGTCGCGCTGTAGCTCGCACCCGAGCCGGCGAAGGCCGAAGCCGCGCCATTGCCGACATCCAGATCGCCAAGGCCAAAGCCGGTGACGGATTCCGAGAAGACAATATCCAGAGTGAAGGCACCGGAGACCGGATCAGCCGATACCGTGGACAGCACGACGGTCGGCGCCGTGCCATCACGGGTAATGGAGAACTGGGTCGCAGCAAGATTGTCATTGCCGGCACTGTCCTGGGCGGCGGCCGCAGCGACATCGACGGTGACGGCCCCATCGGCGGCCGGCGTGATCGTGGCCGAATAAGTTGTGCCCGATCCGGCGAAGGCCGAGGCGGCACCATTGCCAACTGTCAGATCGCCGACAGTGAAGCCGGTGACGGATTCGGAGAACACGATGTCGAGCGTGAAGGCACCGGAAACCGGATCGCTGCTGAGCGTCGACAGAAGGAGGGTCGGTGCCGTCTCGTCATTGGTGATCGAGAACTGGGTCGCAGCCGAATTGTCATTCCCGGCACTGTCCTGGGCAGCGGCCGCAGCGACATCGACGGTGACTGCACCATCGCCTGTCGGCGTGATGGTCGCGGAATAGGTCGTGCCCGCACCGGCGAAGGCCGAAGCTGCACCATTGCCGACGTCGAGATCGCCGACAGCGAAACCGGTGACGGATTCGGAGAAGACCACATCCAGCGTGAAGGCACCGGAGACCGGGTCCGCCGAGACCGTGGAAAGCACGACGGTCGGTGCCGTGGCATCATTGGTGATCGAGAACTGGACGGCCGCCGAGTTACCATTGCCGGCACTGTCCTGGGCGGACGCAGCCGCCACATCAACGGTGACCAGGCCATCGCTGGCCGGTGCGATGGTTGCCGAATAGGTATCACCCGAACCGGCAAGGGCCGAGGCTGCACCATTGGCAACATCGAGATCACCGAGACCAAAACCGGTCACGGATTCCGAGAAGACGATATCCAGGGTGAACGCGCCGGAGACAGGGTCACTGCTGACGGTCGACAGAACCAGGCTCGGCAGAGTGCCGTCATGGGTAATGGAGAACTGGGTCGCAGCAAGATTGTCATTACCGGCACCGTCCTGGGCGGCCGCCGCAGCGACATCGACGGTGACGGCCCCATCGGCGGCCGGCGTGATCGTGGCCGAATAGGTTGTGCCCGATCCGGCGAAGGCCGAGGCGGCACCATTGCCAACTGTCAGATCGCCGACAGTGAAGCCGGTGACGGATTCCGAGAACACCACATCCAGCATGAAGGCACCCGAAACCGGGTCGGCCGAGACCGTCGACAGGGCAAGCGTCGGAGCCGTGCCATCAGAGGTGATCGAGAACTGGGTGGCGGCCGTATTGTCATTGCCGGCCAAATCCTGCGCTGCGGCAGCTGCGACATCGACGGTTACGGCACCATCGCCAGACGGCGTGATCGTCGCCGAATAGGTCGTGCCCGAGCCGGCGAAGGCCGAGGCGGCACCATTGCCAACGTCCAGATCGCCGACAGCGAAGCCGGTGACGGATTCCGAGAACACGACATCCAGCGTGAAGCTACCCGAGACCGGATCGCTCGACACTGTAGTGAGGGTGACGCTCGGAACGGTGTTGTCGAGTGTGAAGCTGTTATCATTCGTCCCGCTCGGTACGCCGGTGGCCATGGTGTTGCCAAACTCGTCGTCGGCACCCGCGTTGAGCGTGATCGACACGGCTCCGTCCAGACCGGCGAGATCGCCGCCGGACGCCGTCACGTAAAATCCGATGGAGTAACGGTTCACCGAAAGTGTCGCCGTCGTGCCGGTCAGCGTGAAGTCGGAGGCCTCCAGGTCAAACAGGTCACTGATCGCTGAGAACTGGAAATTCCAGACCACCGAGTCCGCATTCGTCTGTTCAGAGGTGGGCGTGAAACGCGTTATCGAAGCCAGAACCGGGGCGGTATTGGCGACGCTATAGGTTTCATTCACGCCGGAGGGCGCGACAACAGACAGCGCATTGCCCGCAATGTCGGCAATATTCTGGCCGACACTGAACCCAACCGACACTGTCGCATCCAGCCCCGCCAGGTCACCGCCGGAGATCGTGACGTCATAGACACCCGCGCTCACCAGCGTCACGGCCGATGCGCCAGCCGTCGTGCCGCCCGCCTCGAAATCAGCCGCATCGATGTTTGCGACAGCTTCAGAGAAACTGACCCGCCAGGTCAGGGAGTCGGCATTGGTATTCTCGCCGGATGGCGTCTGGCGCTCGACGGACAGCACTGTGGGCGCGGCGCCATCGGTTTCGATCGAGAACTGGGTCGCAGCGGTATTGTCATTGCCCGCCAGGTCGAGAACTTTCGCCGCGGCGAGGTCAACGGTAACCGTTCCATCGCTGGCCGGCGTAATCGTGACTGAATAGGTATCGGCGGCACCGGCGAGCGCAGAAGCTGCACCATTGCCAACTGTCAGATCGCCGAGCGCGAAACCGGTAACCGGTTCCGAGAACACGACATCCAGCGTGAAGGCACCGGATACCGGGTCGGCCGAGACTGTCGACAGGACGACAGTGGGATCAACCGTATCCTTGGTCGCGGTATCGGTTTCGTCAGCACCGACATTGCCGAGCACGTCGGTCAAGGCGGCGGTCAGGGTGATGGTGCCATCAGCGAGCCCGGAGCCATCGAGGCCGGAAACAGTGCCGGCGGCCGCGGCAACCAGGACGCTGTCGGTAATCGACGCCCCGCCGCCATCGCTGGCGATGGTATAATCAAACGTCGCACCGACTTCGAAGCCGGTATAGCTGAAGGAAAGCGCCGACACATTGCCCGAGAATATCGGATCCTGGTCAAGTGAGACCGCATAGCCGGACGGCGCCGTGATGTCAGCCGTGATGGAGAATTGAACGGCCGCCAGACTGGGATTTCCGGCTGCATCGCCGGCCTTGCCGGACGCCAGATCGACAGTCACGGCACCCGAAGCGCTCGGTGTAATCGTGACGGTATAGGCCGCGCCGGAGCCGGTCAGCCCCGAAGCCGTACCATTGCCGACGGTCAGATCGCTTGCGGTGAAGCCGGTCACCGCTTCGGTGAAGGCAACATCCAGCACGAATGAACCGGCAAACGGATTGCTGGCCGCCGAGCTGAGGGTCGGCGTCGCGCCGGTCTCGTCATTGGTGATCGAAAACTGGGCGGCAACCAGGCTATCGCCCGCACTCACATCCACAGCGGCAGCCGCGGCGATGTCAACCGTGACGGCGCCATCAGCGGCAGGCGTGATCGTGGCTGTATAGGCAGTCCCGCTACCGGCGAAATTGCTGGCCGCACCATTTCCGACCGTCAGATCGGTAATGTCGAAGCCGGTCACCGGCTCGTTGAAATTGACGACGATATCGAAGGCACCCGAAACCGTTCCCGACAGGGCGCTGGTGATGACCGGTTGGGGCAATTGCTGATTGACGGTGATCGAGAACTGGGCGGCGGCGGTATTGCCACCGCCTGTGCTGCTGGTCGCTGCCGAGCCGGCGATATCAATCGTCAGGGTTCCGTCACGTGTCGGCGTAATCGTTGTGGCATACACCGCGCCAGACCCGCTGAACGCAGAGACTTCGCCGCCGGAGACCGACAGATCGGCGATCGTGAAGCCGGTCACAGCCTCCGAAAAGGTCACTGTTGCGTCAAAGGTCGGCGCAGTGACCGGATCGGCGGACGCCGATGAAATCACCACCGTCGGGATTGATGGCACCACGGCGACCGGGATGACCAGATCGGTACCCAGACGGTTCGGAGCGCCGCCAGCCACAGCCGTCACTGATGAGGCAGGGAGGCTGACGACAAGATCCACGCCGCCGACCGATTGCGTGAAGAAGGAATAGCTCGAACCGCTGCCGCTAAAGGCGAGCGGCGCCCCTCCACCCGTTATAACGAAGTCGGTAGTTTCGAGGCCGGACACATCCTCGTCAAACGCAACCGCGACATTGATGAATGCGACGCCGGAAACCGACGGCGTCGCACTCGTAATCGTGGCAATCGGGCCGAGTGACGCGGCCGTGACAGAGTATTGCGGGGCAGCAGAGTTATTGACGCCCCCACCGTTTTGCGCGGCGCCAGCGGCGACATCGACCGTGATCGGTCCCGCAGCAGTCGGGACAATCGTGGCGGTATAGACAGCGCCCGTTCCGGCAAATGAGCTCGCGACCGCATTGCTGGTGACAACATCATCGGCCGTGAAGCCTGTGACATTTTCAGAGAAGGTGAAGGTCACCGTGAAGGCGTCAGATAGCGGACCGGCCGGGCCGGAAATCGCGATAGTTGGCGAACCGATCACGGCAGCGATCGAGTATTGGGTCGCCGCAGTATTGCCATTGCCGGCCAGATCATTGGCCGCACCATCGAGGACATCGACGGTCACGGTTCCGTCAGCGGTCGGCAGGATCGTGGCGGTGTAGACACTACCCGTACCGCTCATGGCGGTGACGCTGCCATTCCCGACAGTCAGGGTTGACCCGACAACGCTGTCCATATCCTCGGAGAAGGTCAATGTGACGCTGAACGAGCCAGCGACGGGCCCGACAGCAGCGCTGGTAATGGCCACGGTCGGCGCACCGGTATCCGCGGTCACAGAAAACTGCGTCGCTGCCGTATTTTGATTGAGGTCGACGTCCTGGGCGACTCCGGCCGGCACGTCGACAGACACCACGCCATCGGCGACGGGCGTGACGGTGAAACTATAGACATTGCCTGAAATCGACTCGCTTGAGCGCGTGCCATTGACGATCACGATATCGTCAAACAGGAAGCCGGTTACCGGTTCGGAGAACGTGACGGTGACCGGGAATGCCGCGCCACTGACGAGGCCGGCGGCGCTGCTCGAGGCAATCACGACCGAGGGCGCACCATTGGCGGTCGACTCGATCGAGAACTGGGTCGCGGCCGGATTGTCGTTGCCGGCAAGGTCCTGGAATGCCCCATCGGCAACATCCACAGTCAGCGTGCCGATAGCCGTGGGCGTAATCGTCGCGATCAGGTCGTCGCCCGAGCGCTGGAGATTGGAAGCGACACCATTGACGACGGTCAGGTCACTGAGTGTGAAATCGGCGAAGCTTTCGGAAAAATCGAGCAGAAGCGTGAAGGGATCACTGACCGGCCCGACAGCCGCGCTCGTCATTGTCAGTGTTGGCGCAACAACATCAGCCTGGAGGGTCAAGGTCGCCGCAGCCGTATTATCGCGCCCGCCGGCATCCTGGGCGATGGCGGCTGGAATATCGACCTGGACGGTGCCGGTCGCAACCGGCAGAATCGTCACAAAATAGATGTCGTCCGAACCCGAGAAATCGGTCGCGGTCGCGTTCGTCAGCACCAGATCGCCGACCACGAAGTCAACAACCGGCTTGGAGAAGGTGATGGTCGCGGCAAAGCTCGCGCCGACCGGAGATATCTCCGCAGTCGTGACAGAAACGCTCGGGGCGGTGATGTCAGCCTGAACCTGGAGCAGGTTTGAGATCGTATTGGCATTCGTGTCTATATCGGTCACAGCGCCGGCGGAAACGCGGATCGACAAGGTTCCCGAGGCCGTCGGAGTCAGGGTCGCCGTGTAGGTCGTTCCCGAACCCGAAACGCTGTCGACGGTGAAGTTCGCCGCAGCAACGAAATCACCGACATCAAATCCGGTGACAGCCTCATTGAAGACGACATCGACAGTGAAGGGGCCGCCAACCGGCTCGACATCACTGGTCGAAATGACGGCAGATGGAGCATTGGTGTTGGCGAAATAAATTGCGCTGCCCGCAAGGTTGTCATTGCCAGCAGAATCCTGAACCTGTGCGGCGTCATAGCTGAGGGCAATCACGCCGTTTGTCTGCCCCAGATCCGGGGTCAGGGTGAAGCTGTAGAGCTGGTTGGAAACCTGGACGAAGTTGGAGATTGCAGCATTGGTGACCCCGATCTGACCGGAGGCAACGCCTGATACAATTTCGTCAAATTGCAGATAGGCCGTGATCGGCCCCTCAATGGTGGTGTCCGGCTCGCTATCGGTGAATTCCGGCTGGGGAGATGTTGCATCATACAGGACAGTCAATGTGGGGGCAGCATTGCTTTCGGTGCCCACGCCATTGACCGCAGCGGCGGAAGGAATGCCGACGGTCACATCGCCATCAACTGCGGGTGTGATTGTCACGGAATAATTGGCGCCGGCGCCGGCAAAGGCGGAAGCCGCACCATTGCCGACGGCCAGATCACTGATATCGAAACCGGTGACCGACGCATCGAATGTGATCGTTGCCACAAAGGCTGCATTGACAGGGTTGGCCGCGGTCGTGATCGCCGGGGTGGGACGAGCCGAGTTCGGGCCGGGGCAGCTATCATCAAGGGCGCTGGCGTCAAAGGCCAGACTGGCCATCTGCAAGTCATCGCTCTCGTAGAGATCGCCAACGCTATAGATGGGCGATCCGGTGTTCTGATTGTAGGCGACAAGGGTATATGCCGAACCATCAGAAGGGGTCTGGGTCGTCGGCGCGGTAATTACAGTCGTCGTGCTGGCAGCGGATGCCGAAATGCTCTGGCTGGACGACCCGATAATCGTTCCTGTGCCGTCAAGCAGAAAGAGGGAGTAAGTATCGAGCGAGCCAGTATCGGCGCTCTGAAAGGTGGCGGTGAAACTGACACCGAAGCTGGAGGGGCTTGCCGCGGTACATTGACCATTCGTCCCGAGGCTGGCGCCACCATTGATAGTGCCACTCGCGGCCTGGGCCGGAACCGAGATCGCGAGGCCGCCCGCGAGCGCCAGTACGGCAGCACCAACACCGGCGCCGAGGCGCTTCAAACCATCTGAAATGCCCGTTTTACAAGCGAACACACGTGATTTGACTCGTTCGAGATCGGCCATGCTACCCCCTTCACCCCTGATTTCATTCACCCTAGCAGGTTCGGTTCACATAATATAGCGGAGCCGGAGTGTCTTGGCGCATTTTTCTGCGTTGTTTGTGAGATACATCGCCGCCATGCCAGCTTCGAAGCTCCGCCCCGCTGCCTCGCCACCTCTGATTGTGGTGGCGGCGCCACAGCCCGGCCTTGATTGACAATCACGAAGTAGGTTTTAATAAGAAAGTGACAAACAACCCGACCCGGGCGAAGTCGGGCCGGATTGCAGACAATCCCCTGCCCGGTTGCCGGACCGCTTCGCCGACCGCAAAAGCCTCACTGCCTATAAAGCCGGAATGCGCCACCCTGGAGGTCTGAACACGATGCCCGAACCCGTTTTCATTCTCGGCGGCGCGCAGAGCGACTTTGCCCGCAACTGGACGCGCGACAATAAGGGATTGTTCGAGCTGATCTCGGAGACCACGCAGGCCGGGCTCGAAGCCGCGGATGTGGCGGCGCGCGATGTTGATGTCATCCATATCGGCAATTTTGCCGGCGAACTGTTCTGCGGGCAGGGCCTGATCGGCGGTATGATGGCGCATGTCGATCCGGAGTTTGAAGGCAAGCCGACCAGCCGACACGAGGCGGCCTGCGCCTCCGGTTCGATGGCGATCCTGGCGGCGATGGCCGATATCGAGGCCGGCCGTTACGGGCTGGCCGCGGTGGTTGGCGTCGAGCTGATGCGAAATGTGCCCGGCCAGCGCGCCGCCGAGATTCTCGGTGCCGCCGCCTGGGCGGATCGCGAAGCGCCGGGCGCACGCTATCTCTGGCCGGCCATGTTCTCCGACCTCGCCGAAGAATATGACCAGCGCTACGGGCTCGACCGGCGGCATCTGGCGGAAATTTCCCGGATCAATTTCGGCAATGCCAGGCGCAATCCCAGCGCCCAGTCTCGCGCCTGGAATTTCACTGAAGCCAGTTTCGAGGCCGATGATGACGCCAATCCGGTCGTTGAAGGCTGGATGCGGCGCAGCGATTGCGGCCAGGTAACGGACGGTGCTGCGGCAATCTTCCTGGCCTCCGAAGCCGTGGCGCAGGAATACGCGACCAGACGCGGCCTCGATCTGGCGGATATCCCGCGCTTCAAGGGTTGGGGCCACACAACGGCACCGCTCATGATGGAGGCCAAGCTGGCGAAGAGCCGTGAAACCGGCGGCTATATGTTTCCCTGGGTCCGCAAGGCGATCACCGATGCCTGCGGCCGGGCCGGTATCACCGAAACCACCCAACTCGATGCCATTGAAACCCATGACTGTTTCTCGATCACCGAGTATATGGCGATCGAGCATTTCGGCCTCACCGCACCGGGCGAGGCCTGGAAAGCCATTGAAGCCGGCATTATCGCGCCGGGCGGCGCGCTGCCGGTCAATCCATCCGGCGGGCTGATCGGGCTGGGGCATCCGGTCGGCGCGACCGGGGTGCGCATGGCACTTGATGCCTGGCGGCAGACCTCGGGCCGGAGCGGCGATACCCAGGTGGAGGGCGCGCGCACGGTGGCGACCTATAATGTTGGCGGCTCGACCACGGCGAGCGCCTGTTTCGTCATCGGGGTCTGATCCGTTGATCGAAATCTGTCTCTATGATGCGGTGCGCACCCCGCGCGGCAAGGGCAAGCCCGGGGGCGCCCTCTCCAGCCTCACGCCGCATGAGCTGGTCGGCCAGCTGGTGACCGCGCTGCGCCTCCGCTCGGGCGAAACCGCGCTTGAGCGGGTAACGTCGCTGACGCTGGGCTGTGTCGGCCAGATCGGCCCACAGGGCGGACAATTGGCCCTCGTCAGCAAGCTGCACGCGAATTTGCCGGCAGCGATGACCAGCCGCACGCTCAATAATTATTGCGTCTCCGGCCTGACGGCAACGCGGCTGGCCGCCCTGGAAGCGGCGGCGACCGGCGATGACCGGCTGCGCCTGGCCGGCGGCGTCGAGATGATGTCGATCGTGCCGTTTCTCGCAGACCACGCGCATTATTACGACGACCCGGACACCGCCCGGGCCCTGCGCTATGTGCCGGTCCCGCTCTCGGCCGATCTGATGGCGACGATGGAAGGGATTTCGAGGGAGGAACTCGACGCCGTCACCGTCCGCTCGCACCAGCGCGCGGCCCGGGCCTGGGCCAAGGGAGGACTGGATGAAGTCATTGCGGTGCGCGGCCCCGATGGCACCGTGCTGCTGGCCCGGGATGAATCGGTCAGACCCGAGACCTCCCTGGCATCACTGGCCCGCCTCGCCCCGGCTTTCGGGCCGATGGGCGCGCAAGGCTTTGATGATGTGATGCTGGCCGCCCGGCCCGAATTAACCGTGATCGAACATGTTCACACCATCGCTCATTGCCCGCCCATCGCCGATGGCGCCGCCCTGGTCATGCTCGGCAGCCGGCAGGCCGGTGCGGCGGCCGGGCTCAAACCGCGCGCCATTATCCGCGCCGCGACCGAGGCCAGTGCCGATCCTGTGCTCCAGCTCACAGCCGGTTTCGCCGCCATGGAAGCGGCGCTGGTGGAGGCCGGGCTGAACCTTGAGGATCTCGACCGGATCGAGTTCATGGAGGCCTTCGCTGCGACCCCGGTCAAATTCGAGCGCGACTACGCCATCGATCCCGCCAGGGTCAATCCGGAAGGCGGCCATCTCGCCATGGGTCATCCGATGGGGGCGAGCGGGGCGATCCTGGTGACGACCCTGCTGGCCGGTCTGGAACGCGATGGCGGCAGGCTCGGCATGGCCGTCCTGCATGGCGGCTCCGGGGTAGGCGCTGCGATCATCATCGAGCGGGTCTGAGGCGCAAGGCCCGGTGAACCTGATCCGCAATGGCGGCGCGGGTCATGGCAGGGCTGGCGCCGGCAGCACGCCGGCGGGCCCGGCTTCGACGACCTCATAGCTCACGCTCTCCGGATGCACCGCCTTCTGGCAGGCAGAGCAGGCGACAATCGCGTCCAGCTCATGGCCACACGGTGTGTGCGTCAGCTGCAGCGGCGGTCCCTCGGGCGAGACATAATAGGTATCGCCCCATTGCAACAGCATGAGCAGGATTGAGTAATAGTCGATCCCCTTCGCGGTCAGCCTGTATTCAAACCGGGCCGGCCTTTCGCTGTAGGGATGCAGGGCGAGAACACCGATCGCGCACAGCCAGCTGAGACGTTCTGACAGGATATTGGTGGCGATCGCCGTGTCCTCGCAAATCTCGTCGAACTTGCGCAAGCCCGTGAAGATCGAGCGCAGGACCAGGCTGGCCCAGCGATCTCCGGTTATCTGGGCGACATGGTCCAGCAAGGTGGATTCGGCGGGCCGGCCGGCAGCCATGTCACGATAGCGCCGGCGGCGGCTATAGGTCGCCGCCATCAGCCCGACCCCGGGCCCTTCGGTCCAGCCGACATCACGCGCCGTCACTTCGCGCTGGCAGGACGAACAGATCGGGACCGGGTCGAAGACGGCGCCGCAGGTCCTGTGGCGCAGGGTAATCGCGATCTTGCCTTCGGGCGGCGCCCATTTGCGCTCCCACCGCAACATCATCAGCGAGGTCCAATAGAGGTCACGGCCCTTCTCGGTGAGATGATATTCGAACCGGCGCGGGGCCTCGGAATAGGGTTGTTTCTCGAAGATATCGGCCGCGACGAGCCGCTTGAGCCGGTCGCTGAGCAGCGGTTTGAGCAGGCCGGTCCGATTGCGCAAATCCTGGAAACGGCGCGCGCCGAGCCAGCTGGCTTCAAGGATGAGCAGGGTCGAGGTATCGCCGATCACCTCGAGGCTGCGCCAGATCGAGCAGGTTCGGATAAACTTCCGGGCCATGGGCGCCTCATCGACTGCGCCGGTCACAACCGCGCGCAAGATTGGGGATCGGGCCTGTGCCCCGCAGACTGATTATGCCCCGATATTACCACACAACCGACAGCCTGCCCCCGGCTTCATCAGTATCAGGCCAACACACCGCCCGGTTTTTGGGCCCCGTCCGGAATTGACAGCGTCGCCGCGCGCACGATAGGTTTACGGCGAATTGCATAACCAGACCCACTCAATCGATTGACCCGCCGCGGCCAAAGACGGCGGAGCCAGACGGTCCATTCCAACAATCCCGGTACCGGCTTGATCGAACTTCTTGCACAACCAGTGGCAGACCACGCGAACGGAGACGAGACATGGGCGATGTGATGATGCTGTTGGGGAGTAATTTCGTCCTGCTGATCGGCATGATGCTCGTGCTGTGGGCGATCAGTATCCCGCTGAAAGATGTCAGCTTCATCGATTCCTTCTGGGCCTTCGGCTTCATTCTGGTCGCCGGGTTGAGCTTCATCCTGACGCCGGACGGCGCCGCCGGACGCCGCCTGCTCCTGCTGGGTCTGACCGCGATATGGGGGCTGCGGCTGGGCGGATATCTGTTCTGGCGCTGGCGCAAGGAAGGCCCGGACAAGCGCTATGCCGCCATGTTCAAGCACGTCAAACCTGAAGCCAGACACTGGCACAGTTTCAAATTCGTCTTCATGCTGCAGGCGGTCCTGCTGTGGGTCGTCTCGCTGCCGGTGCAGCTGGGACAGGTCTCGGCCACACCCGCAGCGCTCGGCCCCCTGGCCTTCGCCGGCGCCGCCCTCGCCGTGATCGGGATTTTCTTCGAAAGCGTCGGCGACTGGCAGATGGCGAAGTTCAAGGCCGATCCCGACAGCGCCGGCAAGGTGATGGATCGCGGCCTGTGGCGCTATACGCGGCATCCGAATTATTTCGGCGATGCCTGCGTCTGGTGGGGGCTCTTCCTGATCGCCGCCGAGACCGGGATCGGCTTGGCCGCCATTCTCGGTCCGGTCCTGATGACAGCCCTGCTGGTGAAATGGAGCGGCGCCGCCCTGCTGGAGCGCGGACTGAAGCGTTCGCGCCCCGATTATGACGCCTATATCGCCCGCACCAGCGGCTTTATTCCGATGCCCCCGAAATCCGGAGACCCGTCCTGATGAGCGCTATCAAGGTCAACACAATCGCCCACACACCGCCCGATGAGCGCCATCCCTACATGTCGGGCGCCTGGACGCCGAATTTCGACGAATATGATGCCGACAAGATGGAGGTGATCGGCGAGATCCCGACCGATATTGACGGGGTTTATGTGCGCAATACGGAAAACCCGGTGCATGGTTCGATCGGGCTCTATCATCCGTTTGACGGCGACGGGATGATCCATGCGATCTCCTTCCGCGACGGTCAGGCCGCCTATCACAACCGCCTGGTCCGCACCAAGGCCTTCGCCGCCGAAGCCGAGGCCGGCAAGGCCTTGTGGGCTGGCATCGCCGAGAATCCGCGCCTGTCCACCCGTCCGGGCTGGGGCGCGCATGGCTCGGTCAAGGACAGCTCCTCGACCGATGTCGTGGTCCATGCCGGCAAGATATTATCGACCTTCTACCAGTGCGGCGAAGGCTATCGGCTCGATCCCTACACGCTGGAGCAATTCGGGACGGAAAGCTGGGTTCCGCTGGACGGTATCTCGGCCCATCCCAAGGTCGATGAAGAGACCGGGGAATTGCTGTTCTTCAACTACTCCACCCACGCGCCCTACATGCATTACGGCGTCGTCGGGCCGGACAACAAGCTCAAGCACTACATCCCGATCCCGCTGCCGGGACCTCGCCTGCCGCACGACATGGCCTTTACCAGGAAGTATTCGATCTTCGCCGACCTGCCGCTGTTCTGGGATCCCGAGGCGCTGGCAAAGGGACGCCATGCGACCCGTTTCCATCGCGATATGCCAACCCGCTTCGCGATCGTGCCGCGCTATGGCTCGCCCGACCAGATCAAATGGTTCGAGGCCGATCCGACCTATGTCCTGCACTGGATGAATGCCTGGGAAGAGGGCGATGAAGTCGTCCTCGACGGCTATTTCCAGGAACAACCCGTGCCCGGTGCGCTGGAGGTCAATCATCCCGATCCGCGGATGGGGCATCTGATGGCCTTTGTCGATGAGAATTCCTTCAAGCCGAAACTGCATCGCTGGCGCTTCAACATGAAGACCGGGGCCTGCACGGAAAGCCATCTCGACGACCGCATCCTGGAATTCGGCACCTTTAATCAGGAGCGCGCCGGCACCAAGACCCGCTATGCCTATTCGACGACGACAAAGCCGGGCTGGTTCCTGTTCAATGGCGCAGTCAAGCATGATTACGAGACCGGCCAGTCGCAGAGCCTGGCCTTCGGCGAGGGGCGCTATGGCAGCGAATCGCCGTTTGCGCCGCGCATCGGCGCGGTCGATGAGGATGACGGCTATCTCGTCTCCTTCATCACCGACATGGTCGAGGACCGGTCGGAATGCGTGCTGATCGATTGCAAGGATTTCGCGGCCGGCCCGGTCTGCCGCATCATCCTGCCACACCGGATTTCCAGCGGCACCCATGCCGCCTGGGCCGATGGCCCACGCCTGCGCGCGGCCCAGGCAGGCTGACGCCTCTATCAGGCCCCTGCACAGATCTGCGCCCTGACGGGATTTCTCCGTCAGGGCGCTTGATCCAACGCGTTGGCGACAGGGCTAGCTGGAAGCCTTGATCGCGGCATCCAGCGCGTCGAGACCCTCGTCCAGCGTATCGAAGCCGATCGTCAACGGGGTGAGGAAGCGGATGACATTGCCGCGCACGCCGCAGGACAGGAGCAGCAGACCGCGCTGGCGGGCCTCGGCGACGATGCGTGCGGTGCGTGCCGGGTCAGGGCGGGCGGCATCGCCCTCCTCGACCATCTCGATCGCCGTCATGGCGCCGAGCGTGCGGATATCGCCAATGCCGGTGTCCGACTGACGGATCGCTTCACAGCGGCGCACAATGCGTGTCCCGATCTCGATGGCGCGCTCGCACAGGCCCTCCTCGGCGATGACATCCAGCACGGCCAGACCGGCAGCACAGCCCAGCGGCGAACCGCCATAAGTGCCGCCCAGACCGCCGGGCGCCGGCGCGTCCATGATCGCGGCCTTGCCGATGACCCCGGAGATCGGGAAACCGCCGGCCATCGCCTTGGCAATGGTCATCAGATCGGGCTCGATACCGGCATAATCCGTCGCGAACATGCGGCCGGTGCGGGCAAAGCCGGTCTGGATCTCGTCGACAATCATCAGGATACCGTGCTCGTCACAGATCGCGCGCAGAGCCTGCATGAAGGCGGGTGAGGCAGCATAGAAACCGCCCTCGCCCTGCACAGGCTCGATAATGATAGCGGCGACGCGGGCCGGGTCGACATCGGCCTTGAAGAGCTGGTGCAGCGCCTTCAGCGAGTCCGCTTCCTCAATGCCGATATAGGGCGCCGGGAATGGCGCGTGGAAGACCTCGCCGGGGAAAGGCCCAAAGCCGAGCTTGTAGGGCGCGACCTTTCCGGTCAGTGCCATACCCATCATGGTGCGGCCATGGAAACCGCCGGCAAAGGCGATGACGGCCGGACGGCCGGTGGCCGCGCGGGCAATCTTGACCGCATTCTCGACCGCTTCGGCGCCCGTGCTCAGGAAAATCGTCTTCTTCGGCGTCGGCCCGGGAGCCAGCGTGTTGAGCCGTTCGGCCAGGCGGACATAGCTCTCATAGGGCGTGACCTGGAAACAGACATGGGAGAAATTATCGAGCTGTTCGGCGACGGCGGCCTTCACCTTCGGGTGGTTATGGCCCGTATTGGTGACGGCGATCCCGGCCGCGAAATCGATATAGCGATTATCCTCGATATCCCAGATTTCGGCATTGAGGGCACGTTTGGCGAAAACCGGGTGCATGACGCCGACACCGCGCGGCGTGGCGGCCTGACGTTCGGCCCAGAGTGTAGAATTGGTCATTGTCTGATCTCCCCCGGCGCTCAGGCCGAGAGCCCTCCCATCAACATGTATTTGGTGTCGAGATAATCCTCGAGGCCCTGACGCGATCCTTCGCGGCCAAAACCCGATTGCTTGACGCCGCCGAACGGCGCGGCGGCCGAAGACATGATGCCCTCATTAATGCCGACCATGCCGTATTCCAGCGCCTCGCCAACGCGCCAGGCGCGGCCGAGATCGCGGGTGAAGAGATAGGCGGCGAGGCCGTAAATCGTGTCATTGGCCAGGGCGATCACCTCGGCCTCGGTTTCAAACCCGATCAGCGGTGCCACCGGCCCGAAAATCTCTTCCTGGGCCACAGCCATATCCGGCGTCACGCCCTCAATCACGGTCGGCTGGTAGAAGAGCTCTCCGGCGGCATGCCTGGCACCGCCTGTGAGCACATTCGCTCCCGCTGCCCGGGCCTCGGTCACCAGACGCGCAGTCTTGGCAAGCCCGGCCTCATTGATCAGCGGTCCGACTTCACAGCCGGCCATTTCGCCATCGCCGACCTTGAGGGCGGCGACGCGTGCCGCCAGACGTTTGGCGAATTCCGGCATGATGCCCGACTGGACGAACATCCGGTTGGCGCAGACGCAGGTCTGGCCGGCATTGCGGAATTTCGATGCCATCGCGCCGTCGATCGCCGCTTCAAGATCGGCATCGTCGAACACGATGAAGGGCGCATTGCCGCCCAGCTCCATCGAAGCCTTCTTCACCGTCGCGGCGGATTGCTGCAGCAGCAGACGGCCGACGCCGGTCGAGCCGGTGAAAGTGATCTTGCGCACATCAGGGCTCGAGGTCAGCTCGCCGCCGACTTCAGACGCCCGGCTCGTCGTGACGATATTGAACACGCCGGCGGGCACGCCGGCTTCCATGCCGAGCTGCGCCGCAATCAGTGCCGAGAGCGGGGTTTCGGCAGCCGGTTTGGCGACCATGGTGCAACCGGCGGCGAGCGCTGCTGCGGCCTTGCGCATCAGCATCGCATTGGGGAAATTCCACGGCGTGATCGCAGCACAGACCCCGACCGGCTGTTTGGTCACCAGAATGCGGTTATTGGCCGAGGCGGAGGGGATGATCTCGCCATAGATGCGCTTCGCTTCCTCGGCAAACCATTCCAGATAGGACGCGCCGTAGAGGATTTCGCCGCGCGCTTCGGCCAGGGGCTTGCCATTCTCGCGCGTCAGGATCAGGGCCAGCTCGTCGGCGCGCTCAACCATCAGATCGCGCCAGCGCCGCAGAATCGCGCCGCGCTGTCCGGCTGGCAGAGCCGCCCATCCGGCCTGGGCCGCCCTGGCCGCAGCAATCGCGGCGCGCGTCTCGGTGACGCCGCAATCGGCAACCGAAGCGATGACGGCACCGGTCGCCGGATTGGTGACGTCGAAACGGCGTCCATCCTCGGCATCGCACCAATGTCCGTCGATATAGGCCTGGTTTGGGCAAGCCGGTCGTGTGGCCAACATGGCATTCCCTCTCGAGATGATAAGGCGTCAAACTCAATCTGGGGCCAGTTTACGGCTTCACGCCACCAGCCATAGAGCCAGTTTGGGCCAGCTGATCGAACCAGATCACGCGTCGACGACCACGCGATTGCGGTCAAGCATTCGCGCTGGCAGGAGCATGACCAGCCCGCTCACAGCCAGGCCGATCAGGGCCAGATTGATCAGTCCGGGAAAGCCGCCATCGGTTGAGAGCACCCAGCCCGCCACCATGGGCCCCGAGGCCAGTCCGAGCTTGGAGATGAAACCGCCAAAGGCCGAGGCCTGGCCGGCCTTGTCGAACTCGGCCGTCATGCCGAGCAGATAGGCGATGACAAAGCCCCAGGTGATGCCGGTGCCGCAATTGGCGACCATATAGGCGATCGGACTGCCGCTGTAATGGAAGATGGCGGTGCCCACCAGGGTCAGCGCCATTGCGGCCGCGAGCAGGCGGAAGCGCCCGAAGCGCAGGCCGCACACCATCACCAGGAAGGGCCCGGCCAGAGCGACCCAGGTCGCCAGACCCAGCGCCAGCGAGACATAGCCGCGCTCCAGCCCGTAATCGAGCCCAAGCCGGATGATATAGGCAAGCAAGCCCATATTGGCGGCCTGGAAGAGGAAAATCGCCAGCAGGGTCAACAGAAGCGGTGTCCATTGCACCTTGCCGTCAGCGGCGGGATCCTTGATCCGGGCCGGATAGGCGGAGAGGAAGGGCAACATGGCCAGCGTAACAGCGCTGAACAGGGCCAGGGCGATAAACAAGGCCTGGGTGCCGTAGAGCGGTGCCAGCGGCGGCAAGACCATCACGGCCAGGCCGCCGAGACCGAATTGCACGAAAAGCAACATGCCGAATGTGCGGTCGGGATTGGCGGTGCGGGCGATGACCGCAAAACCGGTGCCCGTCAGCACGCCACCGAACACACCATGAACTGCGCGAACCGGAAACATCACGTCATAACTGGCGATACTGATCGAGGCGAGATCGATCGAGATCAGGACCACGAGGCAGGTCAGGGCCAGTGTTTTCCAGGGCAGACGCTTGACCAGAAAGACCGAGAGCAGCGCACCGGCAGCGGCACCATAGATATTGACCGAGCCGATCTGTCCGGCCTGGCCTTCGGTGAAGCCGAGCCCGCTGACCAGACCATCGACAATGGCGGCCATGATATTGACGTAGAACAGGCCGGCCGTGGCGAGAAAGGCCAGCATGATGGCGGCGATCAGCCCGTTGGGCGGCGCCTTGGGCAGACCGCGGGGCTCGGTGACGGCTTCATTGGCTTCACTCATGGCGCGGCCTCACAAAAGGGTTGGATGGCAAAGGATTGGGCTGCAGCCCGGCGCCAGGAAAATTCGCGGCCGTCGCTGGCGTAGAGATAGACATGGCCATTGGGGATCAGGGTGACGGAGATGCCGCCATAGCCCGACATGGTCGGGATCCAGACATCATGCTCGCAGCCAAGATCGGCGCCGGCATTATAGGCCCAGAATCCAGCCCGATAGCGCAGACTGTCATCGATCGCTGGCAGGCCGCGGTCATCGGGCTTTTGTTGCAGGGCGGCAGCGAGCAAATCGCGGTCGAGCCAGGACACGCCATCGATCACGCTACCCGCATGGAGGAAGAGCGCCATCCGGGCCATGTCGTCGGCGGACAGGGTCAGGCCCCAACCGGTAAAGGCCTGGGCCTCGGCATCGCGGGTGCGCCGGGTCTGCATCGCCAGCGGCGAGAGCCGCAACGCCTGCCAGATCGGCACCAGAAGGGTGTCGTAGAAATCGGCATCGGCCTGCCCGCTCTGCTCACGCAGATAGGCCTGCATCGCGGTGCCGAGCAGATAGGTGTCGGTGGTGTGATAGACCCATCTCGTGCCGGGCTCAGCCCTGCGGGGGTGCATGCCACAGGCCCGTTCGAGTTTTTCGGCATGGGTTTCGACGGTCAGGAAATCCCAGGTCGGGGCCGAGGCCTCATCGAGATCATAGACGTCCGACGTATAATTCCCCGTCGCCATGTCGAGGGCCTGCTCGAAGGTGACATCACCCCAGCGCTCGGCCGTGCATTGCGGCACATAATCGGCGATCAGCGCCTGCCGGGCCCCCGGATAGAGCTGTTCCAGCCGCATCAGGCCGATCCCGCCGACCACGGACTTCGCAACGGAATAGGAGGGCAAGGGCGTCACATCGCAATAGGGATCCGGTCCCTGGCGTGTCGGGCAATCGCCCGCGTAAAGGCGGCCATCGGCAACCAGGGCAAAGGCCGTCATGTTTTCCGGCGTCACCTCAAGCGGCGAGCCGATGTCGGCCAGGTCGACCTGGGGATGGGCGAGCGCCAGATCGGCCAGCGGCGAACGCGGCAGCCGGGCGGCGCTTTCGCTGCGCCAGGCCTGCCGCACGGTCTCGGCATCCGCCACCGCGCCCGGCTCGAAACTGACGGGTAGTCGCGCCAGAAGGTCGAATTGAAGATAGGCGCAGGTCTGGGCACCGATTTGCACGACTGCCTGCGAGACCTCGCCGCTGTCGCGGTGAAGGAAGCTCATCAGCCCGTTCTGAATGCAATTGGCATTGCGCTCCTGCAGCGCGACCGGCAAGGCCGCACGCATCCAGCCATTGCCATCACCGCCATCCCAGATCCGGCCCGGCTGGAAAATCCACTCCCACTCCGGGTGATCGCCTTGCTGCGGTCCGCGCTGAACCGGGATCAGCGCCGACCCCTCACTGACGAGATCGAGGGTGAAGCCCGGCAATTCGTCGAGCCGGCCGGCTGAGTTGGCGGCGTCGAATTCATCGAGCAGCAGCGTGAAATGATCGGCGCGCTGCGCGGCCGCAAGTGAAAGCTGCCCATCGAGGCGGGCCGGCGGCGGCAGGGCCGTGTCCGGCGCCGCAAAGGCTGTGGTCGCATAGGGCCCGTCGAGCGGCGCCGCCGCCAACAGGGTCTGCGCCGTCAGCGCCGGCGTCAGCGCGGCGAGCGGGGTTTGTCCGGTGACGCGAATATTATCCACCCAGCAAGTATCATTGGCCGCATTGCCCGCGGCTCGCAGGCGCACCAGCATGGCGCGCGACGTATCTGAAGCCGGCAGGCGGCCGGTGACTGATGTCAGGGTGACGCCGTCATCCTGCCCATCGGCGATATGGCCGATCCCGGTCCAGTCCTGGCCGTCGAAACTGGTTTCCAGCTGGCAGGAATCTTCACCCTCCAGCCCGTCGGCGGCGAAATCGGCGGAGATCCGGATCTCCTGCCCGGCCGGAATCTGAACCGCCGCCGCAACCCAGGCATTGCGCTGCAGCCGCAACGAGAAATTTCCCGCATACTCCGTGATCCTGATATCGCCGCGCCCGGCATCGCCGCGCCAGCCCTCGGCATTGCCGTCCTGGAAGTCCTCGGACATCAGCGGCTGGGCCATCACAGGTGCGCCCAGCCCGGCGAGCAGCCCCAGCGTCAAAATTGCAGTCCGCATCATGGTGTCACTCCAAGCATCTCCGCCAGCGGCGCCAGTTCGCGCTCATAGCGGCGCCAGCGGCCGACCGCGCTGGCATAGAGCGGCTGGCGCACCTGGGCCGCGCTCGCCGTCGCAGTCGGGCTGGCATTCTTGTGGAAGTCGAGACACGCCTTGTCCCAGTCGACCCCGACATGATCCAGCAAGCGACGCGTCTCACCCTCCTGGTCGGTGATGATGTCCTCGTAATTCACATCCAGGATCCGGCCAGGCAGAACGCGGCGCCAATGATCCATCAAACGATCCTTGGCTCGCATGTATTCGGCCAGATCGGAGAAATCATAGGAGAAGGGATAACCCATCCGGAAAAGCGCCTTGTACATGCCCAGCGCATTGTCCATCGGGTCGCGATTGAGGTGGATGATGCGCGCATTTGGCAGCGCCGCGGCGATCAGACCGATATAGAGAAAATTAGCCGGAGTCTTGTCGATGAAGAATGGCAGGTCAGCGCGACGCTCGCTGACGCGTAACAGGTAGTCAGCAGCAAGCTTGCGCATGTCCAGGGTGGCAGACCTTGAAACCATGTCCGATTTATCGCGGCTGCCACGGGTCAGACCGGTCAGTGCCAGCGGCCAGTCATTGAGCTCACCCAGGCTTTCGATCAATGGATGGGCGCTGAGAATCCGGTCGACCAGGGTTGTGCCACTACGCGGCAAACCCAGTATGAAAACAGGATCTTGAGCGTTGTTACACGGGCGCTCACGGGCGAAGAATTCAGTGCCGAAAACCTCGGCGATCCGCGCCATCGTCGCGACATCGCCCTCGACCCGATAGGCCATCATCGCCCGCCGGGCCTCGGCTCCACGCTTCAGCGCCGCGAAACTCTCTTCATAATGACCGAGATTTTCCAGTTCCAAAGCAAGGGCATAGTTCAATTGCACCTCACCGAGCCGGGTCCGTTTCGGCGCCCTGAGCATGCGCTGAATCTCGGCGACATGATTATCGTCCACCGTCTGCTTTCGCAGCGTGGCGCGGTTATAATACGCGTCATAATCATGCGGCGTCCGGGCCAGTAATTGATTGAATTCACGCTCGGATTCTTCAAGCTTGCCGGTCGCGATCAAGCTCGAGGCGAAATTATAACGGATCGCCGGCTGCTCCGGATCAAGCCTCACCGCCTGCCGTGCACACCGCTCCGCCGCTTCAAAGGCCCCGCACTGGGTATAGGCCTCACTCAGCCGGCTCATCCAGGCCGAATCCTCGCCCGCCTCGGCCTCCATCGAGGCCAGACTATCCATGGCCTCCCGGATCGCCCCGAGATGCACCAGGGCCTCGATATCGAGCAATCGAACAAGGGGGGAATTAGGCGCCAGTACAAGCGCTTGCGACAAGTTTTGTCGCATCGCGGCGTGGTCACCACTCATCTGCTCCAGCCGCGCGGCCGCGATCCAGGCCTCGACATATCCCGGCTCGTCACGCAATAGCGCCGTGAGCATGGATCGCGCCGGCCCGAGCTGCCGGGCACGCAGCGCATGGTCGATCTCGGCCATACGGGTCTTGGGTGCGCGATTTGCGATCAGACTATCCATGGAAGCAGCGACGGGGTGACCGTCTCGGTCGGCCACCCCGTCATCCTATCCGATCAGAAGTTATAGCGCAGCGTTGCGCCAATCGTTCTGGGCAGTGAAATCATCTGCTTGTTGGCATTACCGAAATAGCCCTCAGCCGGAGCCGTTCCCATATAGGCCTCGGTGAAAATGCCGGTGATACCCTCCTCATTGGTGATGTTTTTCACCCAGAAGGACAGATCAACCGCATCACGCGAGAAGGTCGTGGTCAGGTTCCAGATCGAGAACCCGTCGATCGGCACATTGAAGGTCGGCGAGGTGCTGACCGCATTGGTCGTTTCCGACTGGTAATAACCATCCAGCCGGGTGAAGGACGACCAGTTGGCCAGCTGTGTCGTATAATCAAGCGACCAGTTGAGCTGGTGCTCCGGCGTCCCCGGAAGCATGGCGCCCTCAAGGGCAATCGGGGCCGCTGGCGCCGGGCGGTCTGGCGCATGGAAATCTGCCCCGAGCTCGGCATTGATATAGGCATAGCCCAGCGAGTAGTGCCAGTCATTGCCGATAAAGCCATCGATCGACGCCTCCAGCCCCATCGAGCTGGCCTCGCTGGCATTCTGCACCGCGAAGAAACCCCACCAGGTCGAGGCGGTGTTAAACTGCGGGTCCGTCCAGTCGACGTAGAAGACGCTGACATCATAGCGGAAATCGCCGCGATCACCCTTGAAACCGATCTCGTAATTGACCACGGAGTCGGAGGTGTAGAACTGCCAGCGCGGATCTTCGGCGAAGACGCCGGTGAGCGGCACAGCATTCGACCCGCCACGGCGATAACCCTCGGAAATCGTGCCGTAGAGCATGTCTTCATCGGAGAAGCGCCAGGCCATGTTGAACTTGAACAGGACATCATTCTCGGACGATGACAGGTCGGCATTCACCTCTGGGAAGAGACCCGCCCACAGCGGCAGGGCCATGAAGGTGTCATTGTCCGACTCATTGTTGAAGTAACGCGCACCAAAGGTCAGGTCGAGGTCCTCGCTGGCATGCCAGGTCAACTCGCCAAACAGGGCCGTCTCGGTGAAATTCTCGATCCGGCGATAGTCCCAGTCCTGATCACCGGTGACAGCGCCCGCCGCGAAGGGAAGCCAGGCGTCCCACCACTGCTTGAAGCCAACCAGATAGCTTTGCTGCGTCGATTCCATTTGCTGCTGCCGATAGAAGCCGCCGACGACATAGTCGAAATTGCCGCCATCATCGGTGACGAGGCGAACTTCCTGAACCACGGCCTCATCGGCATAGGTCCGGATCGCGGTCGCCATTGGACGTGGGTAGTTATAGTACAGCCCGAGCCATCCGGCCTGTGCATAGAAGCCCGTGTTTTCGCTGGCACTATCGCCATTGTGATCATAGTGCGACGTCGATGAGGTCAGGGTGGCGAAACCCAGATCCATCTCCAGCTCGAGCGAGCTCATATTGATGTCGCGCGAAGATGGCTCCAGCTGGATCGAGCCGTTCTCATAGTCGCCATAGGCATTGCCAAAGCCGTCAACACCGACAGTCTGCTGCCGGCGTCCACCGACATCGTCGGACTGACGCGCATGGACAAGGCGCAGGGAGAATGTGTCGGTCGGCTCCCACAGGAAGGTTGCCCGGCCCATCCAGGTTTCAACCGTATCAGCGTCCTCGACGGATCTGTAGGATGCAGCCGGGTCTAGAACGCCGCCCGGCGCAACCGGTACGCCGCTCCCGTCCAGCTCATAGACATTCACATAATCGGTGATGCCAGGATAATCGCCAAAACTGCCGACCAGGCGCAGCGCGGCGCGCTCGCCGAGCGGCACATTGAGGACGCCGTCGAGGCCGTAGCCCCAGTCCTCGGAGCCTTCGACATTCGAAGTCGTGCCGCTGATATAGCCATTCACTTCGCCGAAATCGGGGTCGCGGGTGATGTAGCGGATCGTGCCGCCCAGCGAACCGGAGCCGTACAATGTGCCCTGAGGGCCGCGCAGGACTTCGACGCGATCGAGGTCACGCAGCGTGAAACCGGCGAAAACCGGAGTGTCATTGATATAGGTCGAGACCGAGGCCACCGACGACACGGCGTAGTCGCCCAGTCCATTGCCATCAACAGCAAGGCCACGGATACGCGCCGCGTTCAACGTGCCCGAATTGCGGGCGCCGCGATCAACGACGGCGATACCGGGAATGGAGCGCAGAAGCTCCGCCTCATCAATGATATTGCCGCGCTCGATATCACCACCACCGACCGCGGAAATATTATAGGGAACGTCCGAGACGCTCTCTTCGCGCCGCGTTGCCGTCACGGTGATTGTTTCGCGCCGGCTGTCGGCTTGCTCGTCCTGGGCATAGGCTGGAACAAAGGCTCCGCCCGCCAGAGCCGTTGTGCCCAGCAGCACGGCCATGATGGTCGACCGGCCTGCGAATTCATGTGCAAATTTCTTCATAACATCACCCTGTATCGCCCGCTGGTGCGGGCTCCTGTATCGATCCGGTCCAGGCCGGTCCCCTTCACTCGATGATCGAAAGCCTGGGCTTCGACACCCGGCCTTCCCCCTTGCCATCATCGGCTGATCCCTCGTTCTGCCTTTGTGGCTTGATCAGCGGTCCCAGGCCGGACATGCCAGCCTGACGCGCCGCTGGATCCGCGTGCAACGGAAACTTCACCGGTGCATCGCGGAAACTCTTGAGAACCTGGCCGAGGCCATTCCAGCCACGCTCGCGCATGCGGCGGACCTGTTCGAGATCGAGCTCGAACGCCATCACCTCGCGGCCCGTGCCGGCCTCATGCATTAATTCACCACCTGGCCCGTAGACCACTGAGCGCCCATTGCCCTGCTGGCCTGCACCATTGATATCAACGAAATAGCACTGATTGATCGCCGCGTTGGCGCGGGCAATGGCCAGCTCGACATCGCGGTCGACCGTATTGGTCATGGTCGGCAGGATGATCACCTCAGCGCCCATCGCGCAGATGGTGCGGATCGCCTCGGGGAACCACATATCGTAACAGATCGCGATGCCAACGCGGCCGATGCCGGGCACGTCGAATACGACGTAGTCCGTTCCTGACTCGACGCCACTCTCATAGGGCAGAAAGGGAAATATCTTGTCGTAGCGGGCGATGATCTCGCCGTGCGGATCGATGACGGGTGTCGTGTTATAGACCCTTCCCTCGCGGTGCTCATAGAGCGAGCCGGGGATGAGCCACATGCCGGTTTCCTGCGCGAGCGCCTGCAAGCGGCGTTCGGTCGGACCACCCGCGGCCTCCGCCTGGTCGAGGCTGGCACCATTGATCGCCAGCTCGCTGATCGCCACCATGATCACCCAGGGAAAGCGCTTCGCAATCGCACGGACTTCGCGCTCGACAAGATCGAGATTGCCATCGACGGCTGCGTCGAGCTGAATGGCGGCAATCGACAGTAAAGACATGAACTCACCCCTGATAGCGGAAGCGCGGAGCAGTCAATCGAGGCCCCGCACTTCACCTTCGCCCGACCATGGCAGCGAAGCCGGTGGTGACTTAGAGCCAGATCGGGACCAACTATGGGGCCAGTTCAGGGGGTCAGGGGCTTGTCTTCTGGCTGGCCGGTTCGACCGTTTCTCGACTGAGCACAGCGGAATCAACCACGCGCCCCTGCTCGTCCAGCCAGGAGACGCGATCGCCCGAAATGCGGACGTGAAAGCCCATCGCTTCGCCAAAGGCCCAGTTGCGCCACTGGCGAAACCATTTATCGCCCTCGACCCACCAACGGCCGCTATCCTGCTCCTCGGCGCCATAGCCGGACCGGCCGGTCATGCTGCCATCTGCGGCGAGCATAATCGTGCAGAGTTCCCCATAGACCGTATTGTAGAGCAATGTAGCGCTACTCATCGCCGCCTCCAGCGCTTCCGCCCCAAGCCAGCCCGTTCCGGTTTCAGCCACTGCAGCTGGCGCGGCACGGTCAAGCTCCAGCATAACCTGGGACAGGGCCTCAATTCCGGCCCGGATTTCGCTGGCCGGTAGTCCTGTCACACCAAGGCGGAACATATTCTTTGCCCCATCGGGCAGGGCGAACCAGTCATCCGCAGGTTCGATCAATATGCCACGCGCCTTCGCGGCATGAACCAGCACGCGGGCGTCGAGATTGGCCGGACCACGGACCCAATAGGTTGTGCCACCCTCTACCGGCGCGACAGCGATCGATGACGGGCGATAATGGTTCAGCGCATTCTGCAGCGCGATCAGCCGTTCTTCGCTGACCCGCCGAAGACGGCGCAGCATCGCATCATAATGCCCCAGCGACAGGAAGAAGGCCGCTGCGCGTTGGTTGTTCGGGGACGGGCGACGCGTCGTCAGGTCGCGCAAGCGCCGCGCTTCATTGATGATACGGGCGGGCGCAACCATGAAGCCGAGCCGGACACCCGGGGCGAGAACTTTCGACAGGCTGGCGATATAGATAACGCGGCCGTCCTGATCGAGGCTGCGAAGGGCGGGCAAGGCGTCTCCGAGATAGTTCATCTCGCACTCAAAATCATCCTCCAGAATGAGGAAGTCGCGCTCGGCAGCCATGGCAAGCAGCGCCTCGCGCCGACGCATCGACATGGTAACGCCGGTCGGGCGTTGCCGACTGGGCGAAACATAGACGATATCATTGCCTGGCAGACGGTCATCGACGATCAAGCCCTCATCGTCGACCGGCTGGTGGTGCAATTGCGCCCCATGCATCGTGAACATCTCGCGCAAATCGGGCAGGCCGGGCTCTTCCAGCGCGACACGCGTTCTGGAGTTGGCGAATAATTGCGCGACGAGGAAGAAGGCCTGCTGTTCACCGACGGTGATCAGCAGCTCATCGGGTCGGGCCCGAATGCCCCTCCGGGGCAGCAATTTGGTTCGAATTTCCTCGATGAGAGCGGGATCATCGACGTCGCCATTGTCAAGCGACCACTCCTCGACTTCATTGACTGCAAGGGCGAGGCGGCTGGATTCCCGCCATTCCGCAATCGGGAAGAGCGTTCTGTCATAGCGTCCCTCGATGAAGGGAAACGGGTATTTCTGCCAATCGGGCGGGCATTTATATCCATGCGTCGGAGGCCGCGTGCCGCGCAGGAAACGCGCCGCCGCAGCGGTCTCTCCGGCCCCCTCGGGACCGGCGATCAAAGGCATTCTCCGGTCCGGTGCCGTCGCCTCGGCTACATAGATACCCGAACGTTGCCGCGCCTCCAGATGTCCCTCGGCGATCAATTGCTGATAGGCGAGGAAAACCGTATTGCGCGACACGCCCAGCTCACTGGCCAGTTTCCGCGAGGACGGCAGTTTGCGCCCGGCCGGAAATATATCCGCCGCTATCGCCTCCATCACACGCCGCCGGATCTGCTCCTGCAAGGACAGGCTCAGTCCATGATCGATCCGGAAAAGCGGGGCGTAGGATTTTGCTAGACTCGTCATGGTTTACCGCAGTGTGGGGGCCGTCAGAGAGTGTCGGGGTATTACCGTGACAGGCCTGCCTGGAAAAAGACAGGCCGATGCGCGGGGTGCCGCGTGGGAATATGGAGGGCTCAACTTGGCCGGGGATTCAGCGCGTCGCATGGGGCTGGTCGAGTTCAGGCGACGCAATCAGCTTGCCATTCCACAGATCCGGCCCGGGGTATCGGCCCGTGATCAACCCGGTCATGTCGAGATGAACCGCACCCCGGCACTGTCGATCCGGGCGGCAGTCAGCACTCCCGATGCGTAGGCACCTGTATCGGTTCCGACACGGCGCCGGTTTGCGACCGGGCTGGGCTCGGGCGTATGGCCGTGCACAATAATATGGCTGAGTTTGCGGTCATCCTGGAGGAAGTCGTCGCGGATCCACAGATACTCGGCCTCACTCTGGAGATGAGCCGGGCGCGCAGGATCCACGCCGGCATGGACGAAGAAATAGCTGCCTCTTTCCTCGAACAAGGCAAGGTCACGGAAGAAATCAATGTGAGCCCGGGGCAGCAAGCGGCTCAGTTGGCGCCGGCTTTCTTCCCAGGCTTCGCGGTCATCCGATACACCGCGCGGCGGCCTCACGCCGTATGAAAGCAAAGTTTCTGTGCCGCCGAACCGCTGCCAGGCGGTGCCATGGCCAGCATCATCAAGAAAAGCCAGAAGCGTGGCTTCATGGTTCCCCTTGAGGAATACCGGGCGCCGTTGCCCGATTCTAGTGTCGGTCAACAACACATCTACGACACCGGCCGATTCAGGCCCGCGATCTATATAGTCGCCCAGGAAAATCAGATCCGCCTTGCAGCCAGGGTCATCGCTGTGAATTTTCGCCAACAGCTCGAGCAATAAATCCCTGCGCCCGTGAATATCACCGATCGCGTAGACGGTACCGGGCAGGTCAGCGCCCGCCCGCTCGCCAGTAAACCGCTTTAGGAATGATCCAATCACTCTGATGCTCCGGAATGTCAGCCCCTAGCTAGGCGACCTCCCGGGAAATAGCCAGAGCTGTCCGACAAATCGGCGAGGTAAACAAATCCTCTAAGCCACACTTCAAATTTGAAACAAACTACAGATAAGATGAATACTAGATGCTAAGGCTAATTACGATTAACCATCTAATTTAGATATATCGAAATGCGCACATGACACAACCAAACCCGATGAGTATTGGGAGTGTTGGCCATGTTGAGTTCGTGTATATTTGCCAAAACGCGCAGGGCAGTTTTGACTTTGGCCGTCTGCAGCATGGCCGGCCTGGGTGCCGCGTGCACGACCACGAGCCCCGCCTCCGGTCCAATGACACTCGCAGGCCCTGTCACGCCGCCAGCCGGAGCGCTTCACCTCTGCCAGGAGCGACCCGATGTCTGTGGCTCGACCACAGCGATCACGGAGCCTACAGGCGGCGAGCATTCTCAAATGGCCACAGGCGGCCGAGCCTCCACAGACCCATCACACGCAAAACGCCTTCCGGATGCGGTTCAGGCAGCGAGCCCGCCGCCACCGCCAGCAATAGACATGGGTCCGACAACAGCCATGGTCACCTCGGCGCCACCGGTCAGCACACAGACCCAACGCATTGCAGCGGACAGCGACACAATGGCCTTGCTGGAGACCGTGAATCGGCAGGTGAACCGGGCCCTGCGCTGGCGCTCCGACCAGGAAATCTACGGTGAAGCTGAACGCTGGGCGATGCCCCTCAGCGTCGGTGGCGGCACGATCGACGGCCAAGTCTATGGAGATTGCGAGGACTTCGCGCTGGAAAAGCGGGCAGCCCTCATTCGCGCCGGCTTGCCGCCGGAAGCGCTGGCCATCGCGATCGTCGAATCCTACGCGACCGGCCACCACGCAGTCCTGATTGTCCGCCTGGATAACGCAGACATTGTGCTCGACAATGAAACACCATGGATCCTCCCCTGGAACGAGGCGCCCTACACCTGGCGCGCCGTGCAGGCCGGACCCAGCCTTCTGGAATGGCGCTCGCTCGCAATCTTGTCGTAGCGCCGCCCGCAAGCCGCGCCACCGCTCCGGCCAGACCGCCTCGCAATCCGCGTGCAATCATAGCGCGCCTCCACGCTCAACATCCCCATAGCGCGAAGCGGTGCCGCCAACCTCGCGTGAGCGGCGAAATCTTAACACAAATCACCAACTTGGCGTCGGGCGAGGCTCGCCCCATCGCGACCCCCATCAATGCATTTTTGCCCTTAACATTCAATCACTTAGCGCAAGCTTGTCGATTGATTCGGCCTTCGCGCTACTCAGATTGTTTAATAAATCATTGACTCTGGCAGTCCGTTGCCGTTCCCTAAAAAGTAATAAGCGTCAGGGGGTCTGTCGCTACAATGTTGCAAAAAAAGTAGGGTAGGGGACTGGCAATGGCTTTCACAACATCTCAAGACTTCATCGACGCTTGGGCCGAACTTGACGCGGCTTATGTGACGTTTCCATCACTCGCCAGCACCGGCGGTAACTATCAAGACGACACACCGGTCGCCACCTCCGGCGAATTCATCGATGTTCTTTCCCAGTTTCCGGGCTATTTCGCGACGCTCCAGAGCGGCGCGACCACAATGGGTCAGCTGGCGCTGGCGGTGAACACCCTCTTCGTCGAGCTGGCCAACGCCTATGTCGAGTATCTGGAAGCGGGCAACCCGCCGATCATGGATATCGCCAAGGACCGAGGCGGCCCACCAAAGCCTGGCCAGACCTACCATGACAACATCCTCGGCAATCTCGGCGATGGCCCGATTGCCTGGCGCTTCGGCAGCGATGACCCTGCCAACAATGTCGACGTCACCGGCGACGGCATTGGCGATCTGAACGCCGAACCTCGCTCGGTCGACGCGCTGGCCTATGGCGCACGCCCGCTGCCGGATGGCAATTCCACCGCCAATATCAAGGCGAGCATTGAATGGGACCTGGCCAATATTCCAGGCATTTCCCCTGCCGACCTTGATCTGGGCCGCCTCGCCCACATTGCTGGCGAGATCAACCTGGTATCGGGCGGCGTCATCACGACTTACGCAACCATCCAGGAAGCAATCAATGCGTCAGTGGATGGCGACACTGTCACCATCGGTGCCGGCACTTATGTCCAGACCGGCGTTCTCAACGTCAACAAAGAGATTTCCATCATCGGTGCCGGCGATGGCGCGACCATCATTGAAACCGGTGTGGCGGGCTATGGCCTTCACGTCACGGCCGATAATGTCTCACTTTCCGACATGTCGATCGATGCCAGCAACACGACCCATTACGGCGTGAAGATCGACCCGGGTTCGGGCGTCTATGAGGATGCGATCACCAACTTCTCGATGGAAGATATGACGGTATCCGGCGCGGGTCGCTCGGAAATCGACATGAACGGCCTTGATGGCGGCACGTTCACCAATGTCACCGCTGACGGCCTTGACACCAGCGGCGTTGGCTTTGGCGTCTCCGATTCAACCGGCATCACGTTTACCGACATCACCACGACGGGGAATAACTGGGGCGCCGTCGGCCTCTATTCGGCCGGTCGCTCCTATGAGCCAGGCACTGACGACGTCACCTTCGCCGGCACTTTCACCTCTGACGATGCCCCCGGCATCTATATGGAAGAGGAACTCCTCGAAGGTGTGCCCACGACGGTCACCAATATCGACCTCAGCGGGATCTACGACACGGTTTTCACGGTGTTCAATCCTGACCACCGCGCCGGGGGTGAAAACTTCCACTTCATGTTTGGCAATGAAGCGGATGCCGAATCCTTTGCGCTTTCCCTCCCATCACCTGAATCATCCGTGATCGAGAGCGACGGCACATTCTACGTCTATGCAGGCATGTCGATTCAGGCAGCCGTTGATGCGTCCGAGGCCGGTGATACGATCATCGTTGGCCCTGGCACCTATGACGAAGACGTTGTCATCGACCATGCCGTGACACTCCTGTCGGCTGATGGCGCCGCGACCACGATCATCAATGGCCAGAATGGCGCGCTGGGTGCGATCGAAGTTGATCCGAACGCCGGTGCCGTCCAGATCGGTGCAACCGGCCAGGGCTTCACGGTCCAGGGCAATAACGGCAATGGCGCCGTCGAGAACGCCGCGATTTACCTGCAAGGTGCTCAGGATGGAATTACCATCCAGGGCAATATCATCGAAGCACGCGGCGATGCTGGCCTGCTGTCGGAATACTCGGCAGCCGTCAGCAATCTGCTGATCGACAATAATGAATTCACCGGCCAGACCTTTGAGGGTGCCGACCCTGGCGGCAATGGCTTTGCGACGCAGTTTGACGTTGGCAATAATGTCCCACGCCAGCTGGTGACGATTGGTGGCAATGGGCAGAATGCCTCTGATGTCACCTTCACCAACAATACCGTGTCCGGCACGGCTGGCGGCACCAATGCCGGCGGCGACCAGGGCAATACGCTGGTGACGATCGATGCAGCGAATTCCACCATCGAGGACAACCTCTTCACCGGCTTCACGAACCGCTATGCAACCGCACTGCGTGCCCGTGAAGACAATACCGATATCCGCAACAACGTGTTCGACGGCGAGACTGCCGGTAGCGCAAACACGGGTGCCATCTATGTCGACACCCCGCTGCCTGGCACGATTGAAGGCAATACCTACATCACCGAGACCGGCGCGCGGACCTTCGAGTCCGTCGCTGGCGGACAAATCATCCGCGGCGGCACTGAAGTCGATATGATCGACTATTCCGCTTCTGATGCGGGCGTTGATGTGCGTCTGTGGCGCGGTGGCGAGAACTCCGGCGGCCACGCTCAGGGCGACATCATTCGCGATGTTGAATCACTGACCGGATCGGCCTTTGATGACTTCTTGCAGGGCAAATATGGTATTGACGCAACGCTGAATGGCGGTGGCGGCAATGACGAGATCCGGGGCTATGATGGAAATGACACGCTGATAGGCGGCGACGGCGACGACAACCTCCGGGGCGGTGACGGCGACGATATGCTGGACGGCGGTGCTGGCGATGACATCCTCATTGCCGGCAACGGTGACGACACTCTGATTGGTGGCGCTGGAGCAGACTTCCTGATAGGCCATGGCGGCTTTGATACGGTCGACTACTCCAGCTCAAGCGCAGGTATTGATGTGCGCCTGTGGCGCGGCGGTGCGAACTCCGGTGGCGATGCCGAGGGCGACAAGCTACGCGATATCGAGGCCGTGATTGGTTCTGACTTCGACGATGTGCTGCAAGGCAAGTTCGGCGTTGACGTTACCCTGAATGGCGGTGGCGGCAATGACGAGGTCCGGGGCTATGACGGCAATGATACGCTGATCGGCGGCGACGGCGATGACATGCTCCTGGGCTTGGACGGCAATGATATGCTGATCGGTGGCGCTGGCGATGACATCCTCTTTGGTGGCAACGGTGACGACACCTTGGTTGGCGGCGCCGGCGCAGACTTTCTGCAAGGACATGGCGGGTTTAATACGGCCGACTACTCCAGCTCCAGCGCAGGGATTGATGTGCGTCTGTGGCGGGGCGGTGCAAACTCCGGTGGCGATGCCGAGGGTGACAGGCTGCGCGATATCGATGCCGTAATTGGCTCGGACTTCGACGATGTGCTGCAAGGCCGGAATGGTGTTGATGTGAATCTGGACGGCGGTGCCGGCAATGACTTCATCGATGGCCTGAACGGAAACAACGTCCTTGTCGGCGGCGCAGGTGACGACAGCATCTATGGTCGGGCCGGCACGGACACGCTTGATGGCGGGACCGGTACCGACACACTGAGCGGCGGCGCTGACGCAGACACATTCGTCTTCGCCGACGGTTATGGTGCCGACACCATCCTGGACTTCGAGGATGGCACCGACACGATCGACCTGACCGGTGTGTCTGGCGTCTCCAGTGCAGTGGACGTGTTCAATCGCGCATCACTCAACGGTGCCGATACGGTCATCGATCTGGGCGGCGGCGACACCCTGACCATCGCCGGCTGGAACTACCAGACTGAGATGGACGGGTCTGAGTTCCTGTTTGCTGCACCAGCAGCTGCTGCACTCAAACTTTCGGGCGGATCTGCATCGGGCGGATCTGCACCTGGCGGGCCTGCAATGGTGTTCGACCTCAAGTCAGGTATCGGCGAAGGCTTCATCGAGTTCGACCAACAGAACCAGTCCTTTGATTCAGTTGGCGACATGATCTCCTCCGATTATGATGGACCAGACTATTACACCTTCTGATGAAGGCGCTTCCAGACCGGGCCCCGCCCGGTCTGGACGCTGGCTCCAAACTGGACTTAAGTGCGGCGGGTTCTCCTTGAATCCGCCGTTCGCTTGTATGAACGGTCCGGGCGTCCAAGGATGAGGCCACCAGTGCGGGGGATGAACTCAAATGGCTGCAGCAAGTCGAGCGCCACGCGTCCTCCTGGTCCACTATTGGCTCGTCGGCATGCGTGGTGGGGAGAAAGTCCTCGAAGCCCTCTGCCGGATGTTCCCCGAGGCTGACATTCTCACCCACGTCGTCGACCGTGAACACTTGTCGCCCCTTCTGAAACAACACCGCATTCTGACGACGTCGATAAACCGGCTTCCCTGGTCAAAACGTCTCTACCAGACGTATCTGCCCTTCATGCCACAAGCGCTCGAAGCCTGTGATCTCACCGGCTACGACCTGGTTATTTCCAGCGAATCCGGCCCTGCGAAAGGGGTGATTGTTCCGCCCGACACGCCGCATATCTGCTATTGCCATTCACCGATGCGCTATATCTGGGACCAGTATCACGCCTATAAATCATCGGCTGGCCTGCTGGCCGGGATCGCTATGCCCTATATCGCCCACCGGCTCCGGCAGTGGGATGTCACGAGCGCAGCTCGGGTCGATCACTTCGTGGCGAATTCGAACCATGTCGCCAATCGTGTCAGAAAATACTGGCGCCGTGACGCTTCGGTCATTCATCCACCCGTCGATATAGCCGCATTCTCGCCCGTCGAACCGCAACAGCGTGGCGATTACTATCTCTGGCTCGGCGAGCTCGCCCCATACAAACGGCCCGACGTCGCAATCGATGCATTCCGGCAATCCGGTCGCAAACTCAAGGTCATCGGCGGCCCCGGCAAGGAGATCTCACACTTGCAGAAGTCCGCCGGACCTATGATCGAATTTCTGGGCAAGACGGATTTTGACACGCTCAGACATCATCTCGCCCGATGCAAGGCATTGGTGTTCCCGGGCGAAGAAGACTTTGGAATTGTGCCGGTTGAAGCCTTGGCTTCAGGTCGGCCGGTGATTGGCTTCAATCGTGGCGGGGTCCGCGATACAGTGACCGACGGTCGAACCGGCATTCTGTATGATGACCCCAGTGCAGCCGGGCTGAATGCCGCCATCGACCGGTTCGAGACCAGCGGTCTCGACATCTGCGACACAGCCGTGTTCACGGACGCGGCGGCGAATTTCTCCGAAGCCCGTTTTATCGAGGAAATGTGGTCCGCCGTCAGATCGCAATCTTTGCCGCACGGGGCTGATTGGCAGTAATGTTGCTGGGCCGCCTGAGATCATTGCGCGAACGCGTCCGCGCTCAACCCGAATTGATCGGCCGCACCGCGATCGTCCTGCTCATCAAGCTGGGCGCGGCCGGACTGTCTTATGCAATGTTCATTGCGATCGCCCGCGCACTCGACGCGGAAGCGTTCGGCAGTTTCGGTCTGGCATTTTCGGCCGCCACCCTGGGCGCCGTAATTATCGGATTTGGGCAGAAGGCCTATATTCTCCGGCGCGCGCCAGTCTTGTTCGCCGCCCGAAACCAGGCAGCGGTCGGAGCCCTCAATCGCCGCGCCCTCCTGGTATTTGCCTTGATGACAATCCTGATAGGCGGCCTCGGCCTTCTTGCTGTGACCGCCTGGCCAACCACCCTTCCCGCTGGATTGTGGCTATGGGCGACTGGGGCAGCGGGATTGTTCGCGCTCGCCGAATATCAGCAAAGCACGGCCCGTTCGGCCGGAATTTTCATTCGCGCGCTGGCGCCCCGAGATTTGGTCTGGCGGATTTTGGTGATCGCTTTTGCCGTCGGAGCCGCGAGCGCCACTTGGATGTCCGCGCAAAGCATCTTTGCTGCCCTTGTCCTGTCGCTGGCAGGTTTGCTCCTGGCCCAACAGGCGTGGCTCCCCCCCCTGCGGCCCGGACTCGCCGCGCCGGCAGTGGACGATCGCTCCCGTGTCTGGCTGACGGCCTCAGTCGGCCTGTGGGGCGTTGCTATTATACAAGCCCTGATCCCCAACCTCTCGGTCCTTGCCGCGGGGTTTATCCTTGATGTTGATACGGCCGGGCTTTTATTCGCCGCGCTGCGCACGGCCATGTTGCTGCAGATCTTCCAGATGGCCGCCAATCTTGTGATTGCTCCGTCCATCGCCCGCCTGCAGGCCGAGAACAATCTCATAAAGCTTCAGACCGAAAGCCGCCTCATCACGCTGCTCGCCGCACTGCCCTTGGCTGGCCTGCTTATCATTTTTGCACTGGCGGGCGATTGGGTGATGTCGATTTTTGGGCCGGAGTATGCCGGTTCCGGATCAATACTACTGGTACTGGCGCTGGGTTTTTCGACCAATGCCGTCTGCGGACCAACCGCGCAAATGATGGAATCTCTCCATGATGAGCGTGCCCTTTTTGTTATTCTGACCGTCTCGGCAGCCATTTCCACGGTGCTGATATTCATTCTCGGTTTCGCTTTCGGCGTGCTGGGAGTAGCCGTGGCCGTGTCCTTGCACAGCGTCATGTGGAATTTCGCGGCCTATATCCGGATCTGGCGACGCCATGGTATCCGGGTCGGCCTGATCTGACCGGATGGATCGATGAAACCGAATTTTCTCTACCTCGGTGGTGACAAATGCGGCTCGACCTGGCTGCACAGAATCCTGATGCAGCATCCTGAAACACGACTGCCAAGCTCCAAGGAGCTCTTCTTTTTCGATCGCTACTTCGACCGTGGGACTGAGTGGTACACGCGTCAGTTTGAGGGTCTTGATGCGCCGAGAGTCGGGGAAATCTGTCATGATTATCTCTACAGCCCCGCGGCTTTGGAGCGCATCGCGGACTACTTTGACGACAACGCTATATTTCTGATTTTCCTTCGAAACCCATATGTTAGAATGCTCTCTCATCACCGCTATCTGCAGCGTATCGGCAAAACCACAAGCGCGCTGGACACTGCGCTGTCGTCGCATGGCGGCCTCATCGCCCACAGCCTCTATCTGCGGCCCGTTCAGCAAGCTATCAACCTGCTGGGCAGGGAGCGGGTGAAAATTCTGAAATTTGAAGACCTTGCCGGTGACCCGCTTCGGTTTGGCCAGAGCGTGTCCGACGCGCTCGGCATCCGCTTTGTCGCCGACCTTCCCTATGCGGACAGAGTCCTTGAAGGAAGCTCGGCGCGGTCGGCCAGGCTCGTTCGAATATTGCGGGCAGCGGGCTGGCGCCTGCGTGATGCCGGTCTTCAAAACCTGGTCGGCTCGGTGAAATCCCATCCGCTAGTTGAGCGTCTCCTGTTCCAGGGCAAGAGCGCACGCACCTCGTCCGGGGACGCCCATATGACTCCGCGTATTGCTCGGCTGATCCAGCAATTCCGTGAAGAGGCAATCGGTTTGGAACAAGTCTGCGATCTGGATTTTTCGGATTGGCACGCAACGCTGGACGGTGTCGCAGAGCCCGGCAATCAATAGATTGCCGCCTCGACGCATTTGACCGCCGTATGCGCCAGACCCAATAGCGCAATCGCGATGAAGTTTCGCCGCGTCAGCATGACGGCGAGCAAAGGGATAAAGAAGAAGTAATATCGCGCATTTTGGAAAGCATGGGTGATTTCAGCCATGCCGATCAGAGTGACTGCAAATGCGAAAACATAGTGCCGCACCTGGAACAGGCGCCGCCGCGATTCCGGATCTGCAGCCAGCACCGCCAAGACTATGGCCGTAAATGCGGCATCCACATACCAGGCCAGATCATGGCGGGTAAAAAAGTGCATGGACGAGAAGAATACGACCAGCGTTTCCAGCGGGTTATATTCAGGATTGACGACCGTCCGGGTCCAGTTGAACCGCTGCAACTCAGGGCCCAGAAAGGGTATTCTCTGGGCAATTCCCATATTGAGCAGGTGATTGAGGCCAACCGCAAAGGCCAGAAACACCGACGGGGCGAGCCAGGTAAAGCGGACCTTTTGCGCGACAATGATCGATCGGAATATGGCGATCACGAAGAAGTTGTTTTCCCTCAGGAACAAACCCATCCCGACCAGGACCAGAATGACCGCCATATCCACCCAGATCCGCGCGTTTAGCGCGATCAGGCAGAACGGGAAGACCAGAAATTCGATATGGATCCGGCTGAAAAGAAACGTGGTCATCGGCCAGACGAGAGCCAGCACCAGTGTGTTTTTGTCGATCAGGCCAAGCCGATGGAAGACAAGGCTCAGCACCAGGCAGACCGATAGAATTAAAAGCCTGATCAGTGCTGTCGAAACTCGACCGGCTGCATCGGTTCCGAAGAAAAACTCATTGAAAGCGCCAATGTATTTGTATTCGTCCGGCCGCAAGTCGGTCACAATAAATGTGGTCTGCAGGGCGGCCTGGATCAGGAGGCACAACGCAGTCACGATGAAAACATCGCGCACCTCGTCAGGCCGTGGGCTCAGGGCTGGTTGGTCCATGTCTCTATTTCCCCAGCCCTTGTGTGTCGCAACAGGCTTAATGGCTAATTTACACGGCCTGATTACATCCTGTCCTACTCGAATGTCAGCGACGGTGGAACGGGTTGCGACCGAAATGATATGATAATGCCGACCCAAACCAGACCGGCCATTGCCGCAGTGATGTACAGCCCGAATCTCGGGGACGGCGCGATCGCGGCGTGCGTGGATCAGGCCGTTCGTCAGCATGACCCGTCGATCGAACCCGCCTGGATTGACCTTGCCGGCCGCACGGAAATCCCCCGGACCTATTCGCCCCACCGGCACAATCTGCTGGGATTGCTGGACTCGCTGCCGCCGCCGCTCGACCGGGTGGCCGGCGAGCAAATCATCCGCCATCAGGTCCGTACACGGTTACGGCCTCGCCTGGAGCATGTTCTGCCCGCGACCAGCGCGATACTGATTGGAGGTGGCCAGCTGTTTTCGGACGCCCATATGAACTTCCCGGTGAAGCTTTTTGAGCTGGGAACGCAGGCAGATGCCCGCCGGATTCCGATGGCCATTCACGGTGTCGGCGTCGCTCGAACCTGGCGGCCTCGCGCTGCGGCGCTGTTCGCAGGACTGCTGGACAGTTCGCAATTGATCTCGATCTGCGTTCGTGACACCGCGTCCCGCGACAATCTCGAACGCCTCATCACCGACCACGGATTAAAGCGCTCCACCGTCGACGTCCGAATGGCTCCCGATCCCGCCTTCATGGCAGCGGAAACGTTTGAATTGCAGACTTCCGGGACTGACACCGGCCGCATCGGGCTTGGCGTCACCCACCCTGCGGCGCTGCACGCCCATGGAGACTATGCGAGGGTCTCCGAGCACGAAGCAATCCTTCGCCTCGCCGAACTTGCATCCAGCCTCATCGCCTCCGGATTCCGTCCAGTCCTGTTCACGAATGGCGCCTTCGAGGACGAGGCCTTCCTTGCGAAATTCGTCAAGTCGGCCGCCTTCTCAGCGCTCGAGGCGGAGGTTGAGGTCGCGCCGAAACCGGCCTCGCCGCAGGCGCTCGCACAATCGATCGCAGGGTTTGACGGGGTCATCGCGCATCGCCTGCATGCCAATATCCTGTCCTACGCTATGGGCGGTGTCCCGGTCGGCCTTGCGTGGGATGCCAAGATGCACGGGTTTTTCAGCCTCATCGGGGAAACTGCCCTGCTCCAGCAGGGCGCTCGTCCGGATGCGTCACGGGCGGTCAATAGTTTGCAGGACGGGTTGAAGCGGCGCACCGATTTGAGACAGCGTGCCCGCGAGTTATCGCAGGCCGCCCGTTCGGGTGTGCTGGAGAGTCTGAATAGTGTGTGCTAGCCACACAGACAGGAAGTTGGCACACGCGTGCCACAATGGGAGTCGCTGAGATGCAACCGATATCTGTGTTCCGCCTGGTTTCTTTCCTCAGTGTTCTGTTGATCGCGGCCTGCGCATCAACATCAACTGGCCCGACACCGACCGATGCCGCCCCGAATATGTTTGATCGGGTCGAATACCGGCTGGGCGCCGGCGACCAGCTGAGAATTATCGTGTTCGGTGAGGACGACCTGTCAGGTGAATTCGTCGTCGATGGTCGCGGTACAGTATCCTTGCCCCTGATCGGCGAAATCGATGCCGGTGGATTGACGCCGCGAGAATTTCAGCAGGCCTTCGCCGCCGCGCTTCGTGACGGCTATCTCAACGACCCGCGGGTCAGCGTCGAGGTCATCAATTTCCGGCCCTATTATATTCTCGGCGAGGTCGAGGCTGCAGGTGAATATCCATTTTCCGATGGCCTCACGGTCATGAATGCCGTGGCGACAGCCGGAGGCTTCACCTATCGAGCCAACCGCCGCGTCGTATTTATCCGGCACGCGGGCAGCGACCAGGAAGTTGAAGTCCCCCTCCTGGCGGTCACGGAGGTTCAACCCGGCGACACAATTCGTATCGGCGAGCGTTTCTTCTGATGCGGCAGGTGTGCTGATCCGGCCAGTTCGGTGCTTGGTTATATCTCCCTCGGCCTGATCGGTCTGGCAGCTTTCACCGCGCTGGGCGCCGACAGTGAAATGGCCAGCTATTTTTTTGGCGGCCCGCTTCTGTTGATCGGAGGATGGGTCGCATGGCGAGACCGTGAACTCGGCACAGGCGCCGCCATACTGCTCGCAATCACGCTGCTGTTTTGGGCGCTCGCCGCCTCGCGCGGCCAATTGCAGACCGGGTCGGCGGAGTTCACTGCTCTGGGCGCGTGTGCGGCGGTGTTCATTTCCGCGCGGACCCTCGCATTCAGGACGAAAAGGGCCAATGGCCTTTCCACAATTCTTCTCGGCTTTTTCCTGCTCGCCGCAATCATTGCCTTCCTCGACCACATCTGGTCACCCGACCGCATTTTCCTGTTTGAGCGACCCTATCATCTCGGGCGACTATCATCCCCCTTTCTCTCCGCCAACACAGCCGCAACCTTCTTCGGGATCGGCGTCATCCTGTCAGTTGGCAGACTGCTCCGCGCAATGGTGGGGCGCTCGGGTGACACACGGTGGAAGCATCTGATCCTGCCGCTGACGACCCTGCTCTTTTGCCTCTCATGCCTGGTTCTGACGGCATCGCGCGCCGGGGTCATCCTCACAGGCGGCTTTGCCAGCCTGCTGCTGCTCTGGGAGGCGGCACAGCGTTTCCAGCGCGGCGAGCGGCAATCACTCCGGGCACTCCTGGCCGCCAGTATCGGACTCGCGCTGACAGCGAGTGGCATTGTCTTGCTATCCGGCGAGACCTTTGGCGGCCGGCTCGCGGAGGTCGGCATCGGCGCCGGCTCGCGCAGCGAGCTATGGGCGGCCTATAGCCGGGCCGCGCTTGAACAATTCTGGTTCGGGGCTGGTCCTGGCGGGTTTGAGTACGTGAATGCACTGTCCACCAATGCGGAGAACGCGTCGACACTGGTTTTCCAGCGCGCGGCTCACAATATTGCCCTTCAATGGCAACTTCAGACCGGCCTCGCGGGACTTCTCACACTCGCTGGATTCTGGCTCTGGACAGGCCGAACCGTCTTGTCCGGCCTGCAACAATCGGCGAAGCCCCGCTGGCTGATCCGGACACTGGTGTGTGCCGGACTCTTCGTGCTCGCGCACGGTCTGTTCGACTATGCTTTGGAAATACCGGCCATCGCCTGGCTGACAGCATGGCTGACGGGCCTGGCGGTTGGAATTTCCGCCCCCAGGAGCCGTCCACGACCTCCCGGGGTGCGGTATGCGGTGGCGCTGGCCATGCTGCTGCTGGCTGCTTGGGCCATGCTTGGGCTCACAGACACGCTGCGGGCGAATGCAGTTCGGACCGCATCAGGGGACGCCGCGGCCGCCATACTGGCCGCCCCCTTTCCGACGCGGTCCGGCCTGGCGCTGGCGCGCGCACATGCGGATCTCGCGCTCAGCAGCACGCCACCCGATTCCGCCCATGCACGTGAGGCGCTTGATCGGGTGCTCGCCCTGGAACCACGCGATGGTCGCGCCGAGGCACGCCTCGCCTACGCGTTCCTGATGTCGGGAGATAGTCACAGCGCCGCCACGCATTTGAGCCGAAGCTTTCAACTATGGCCCTACGCTCATCCGGACTTCCGGACCTGGCGCCTGGAGCTCTCTGCCGCACTCTGGAATCGTTTGGGCGACGACGAGCGGCGCGCCGCGCTGCGGGAACTCCGCCAGGTTCGCCCGGAATGGCGGCGCCCCTGGCTGGAGCGAACCCGGGCTTGCCAACGCGCCAACCAGCCAGCCTGCATCGGCCTGGACGAAAATTGACCCGCTATCGCCCCGTGGCGACTCGTCTTGTGCACACTGACTGGACTCGCCCGCCCCTGGCGCATGCTTTACTCAATTGAGGTATCGTTGTAGCATACACCTAGAGAGTGGGGGTTCGCGTCTCATGAAACAATTACGTTCTGTCTTTGTCGCCGCAATGTTGTCGGGAGCGGTATTTGGCGCGCCCGCGCACGCAATTCAGTCAGACACGACCGCGAATAATGAAACGCCTGCACCGTCCGTCGGCGCTCGCGCCCTCGCCGATCAACTCTTGGCGATCCTCGCCACATTCGGTGAAGATGCTGATGCGACAACGCTGGAGACCGCGCTGATCAACGCCTTGGTGTCCTCTGACCAGAGCGTTTTGGTTGAAGCTGAAGCGCTTCGCCTCGTGATCGCCGAGACGAGTACCGGCGTATTTCGGACTGCCGCTGAATCAGTCCTGTCGCGCCAGCCTGAGTCCGAAGAAGGCTATGTGGCGACGGCGGAGTTTACCGGCGGTCTACCGACCGGCGTAGGCGATCTCGTTATTCCGGGTTCGCCGCCTGTGGCTCGCGGGGGCGGGTCTGATTATTAGCATTGTTGCACGGCAAAAATGCCGGCAGGTGGGGAATGGACATGCGGGGAATACAAACCTTATTGGTAGCGCTCATGCTTGTGCCAGCGCTCATCGGCGGCACGGCCTCAGCCCAGAATCAGGGTGAGTATTTTCAACGTGATCGCAACACGGCTGTCCTCGAACGATCGCGAAATGAATTCGTCGCCCCGCCCGCCCAGCGCGGGGCTTTCCGCGTCGAGGCAGAAGCCGAATTAGGCCTCGCTTCGGACAGTAATATTTTCGCGACGACGACGAATAAGGAAGCTGACGTTGTCGCCTCCTTTCGCCCGTCCTTCGGCGCCGAAAGCACCTGGTCGCGCCATTCATTGACCGCAAATGCCTCGGCAACACGCCGCGAATATCTCGACAATACCTCGGAAAGTGTCTGGAACGCCGAGGCCGGTGTTATCGGGCGGCTGGATATCCAGCGCGGCTTCTTCGTCGATGTCGCGGCATCGATGGCAATCCTGACCGAAAACCGTTCGAGCGCCGGTGCTGCGGCGCTGTCGGCTGAACCGATTGAATATGACACCGCCAATATCGCAGCGGGTGTGACCTATACGACGGGCCGAGTGCGCATGAATGGCGCTATTGATGTGCACACTTCCGACTTTGAAGACGCGGCTTTGGCCGGCGGCGGCGTCGCTGACCAAGACTTCCGGGACTACACCGAGACCCGCATCAGCGCCCGGGTCGACGGCGCTGTGAGCCCTGCTGTGGCAGTTTTCGCCCGCGCATCGAGTAATCAACGGGATTATGATGCACCGCCCGCAGGCTTGGCGAACCGCGACTCTGACGGATTTGTGATCGAGGCCGGTATCGATTTCGATCTTGGTGGACAAGCTCGCGGGTCAATCGCGGCGGGCGTCCTCGAACAGAAATACGACGACCCGTCCTTCGTCGACATCGACGGTGCGAGCTATAATGCCGAAGTGGAATGGTTCCCGACCGAGCTGACGACCGTCACGGTTTCAGCCACCCGCGCACCGCGCGAGTCCGCAATTGCGGCCAGCGCTGGCTATACGGAAACCCAGATTTCCGGGCAGGTCGACCATGAACTCCTGCGCAACCTGATCTTGACCGGCCGCGCTTCGTTTGGGGATGACGATTATTCGGGCATCGACCGCAGCGATGAGCGGTTCGAACTGGTCGCTTCCGCCACCTGGTTGATGAACCGCCGCGTCGGCGTGCAGGCCTCCCTCACCCGCCTTGACGTCGACTCCCGCGGGACTGCCGCGCGGGGCGACTTCGATAGCAATGTCGCCCGTATTGCTGTCAGTCTGCGGATGTAAGCTTGCGGCTTTTGGCCCCGAACGTGCATGTGAAACCTCCAAACCGACACATGGCGAGAGTGGCCTATGGCAAGACTGGAAATTGACGAGTTCGACAATCAGAATCCTGATGCTCCGGGAAATGATGTCGCCGATCTCCGCCTTATTCTCGTTGTCATCCGGCGGCGCATGTGGAGCATGTTGTTCGTTGCGGTTCTGATATTTACCGCCGTCGTGCTGTACACATTCCAGCAAACCCCACTCTATACAGCCAGCGCACGCCTGCTGATCGAAACCCGTGAGTCCCGCGTGGTGGACTTTGAGGCGGTCCTGTCCGGTCTGCCGCCCAACTCCGCCGCCATTGATACCGAGGTCGAGGTGCTGCGCAGCCGCTCCCTGGCCCAGGCCGTGGCAGCGCGCACGGACCTTGCGACCATCCCCGAATTCAACACCGCATTGGTTGACGATACTTGGGTGAAACGCCTCCTGCGCCAGTTTGCGGCGCTTGGGGGGGGCTCCCTTGCGACCTCCGGCCGGACTGGCGCTGGCGAGGAAACGCCAGAAATGACAATGGACCGGGTCACCGAGGAATTATTGCAACGAACGTCCGCGCGACGGCTCGGCGGCACATTCGTGATCGAAGTATCGGCCACATCCCAAAGTCCGGAATTGGCGCAGGACCTGGCAAATGCCTATGCGGAGGAATACCTCCTAGCCCAGCTGGAGGCGAAGTTTCGCGCGACCGAGCGCGCCAATGAATGGCTATTCGAGCGCGTTGCCGCGCTACGCGAAGAGGTGCAGGCCTCCGAACAGGCAGTCGCGCAATACCGCGAGGCAAACGGCCTGCTCGATGCTGAAGGCGCGACCCTTACAGAGCAACAGATATCCGACACCAATGCCCAGCTGATCGTACAGCGTGCCGAACTGACAGAAGCGCGCGCGCGCCTCCGCAATGTGCGGTCGCGACTGGAGCAGGGCGTGGGGCCAGAATCAATCGCCGAAGTGCTCAATTCCGAGGTGATCCGGGAGTTGCGATCACAGGAAGCCATGGTCAGTCGTCAGAGGGGCGAGTTGATGTCACGCTATGGTGCGCGACATCCTGAGATCCAAACTGTCGAACGGGAACTTGCCGATATCCGCGTCCAGATCGACCAGGAAGTCAGCCGCATTGTCAGCAATCTTGAGAGCGAAGTGAATATCGCGTCCGAGCGCGTCAATTCCCTGACGGCAAGCCTCCAGGAGTTGCGCGATGAACTCGGGTCCAACAATGCCGCCCTCGTCAATCTGCGGGCGCTTGAACGTGAGGCCAATGCCAGCCGCGCGATGTTTGAATCCTTCCTCAGCCGCTTTCGGCAAACGGGTGAAGCGGATCAGTTCAACGAGGCCGACGCCCGCATTGTTGCCAATGCGACCCTGCCGCTTGATACCAGCTCACCCCGGTTCATCCTGAATTTTGCGCTTGGCCTGGCGCTCGCCGGCCTCGGGGCCGCGCTGATCGCCCTGATCCGTGAGATTCTGGAATCCGGTCTGAGAACCGAAGCTGAAGTCGAGCGCAAGCTTGGCGTCCCCCATATTGCCTCAGTGCCGAAGCTGAATACCGGCCTGTTCGGCGGCGTCCTCAAAAAGCGCCACGACCCCGGTGAATACGTTTTGAGCAAGCCCCTCTCCAGCAGCGCCGAAAGCTATCGCACGCTGCGCTCCGGGCTCAAGGTGGCCGGGCTGGACAAACCGTTGACCGTGATCGCCGTTACCTCGGCCCTGCCGGGTGAGGGCAAGACCACGACGACCATCGCTTTGGGGCGTATCGCTGCGCAGGCGGCCGACCGGGTGCTTGCTATTGATTGTGACCTGAGGCGCCGCGGATTGAGCACTGCACTGGCTCCCAATGCCTCCGCAGGAATGCTGGAAGTGCTGGCAAACGAGGCGGCTCTGGATGATGCTATCACCGTCGATGAGCGATCAGGCCTTCACGTCCTACCCCTGACGCTGCGAGCCTTTACGCCGAAGGATCTCTTCCGGTCTGAGGCCTTCAAATCGTTGCTGGAAAGCGTACGCGGGCGCTATGATCTGGTTCTGCTGGACACGGCACCAGTCATGGCGGTTGCCGACACGCGGGCAATCGCGGGCCTGGTGGAGGGCATCGTGTTTTCGGTGGAATGGGGACGTAGTCCCGTCGGAGCCGCGCGCCTGTCCATCGATGCGCTCCATCGCGCAAAAGGCAATATCGTCGGCGTTGTATTGAACGGCGTCGATATCAACCGGCAGGCAAGATACGGCTATGGTGCGTACTACACGTATTATGGATCTTATCAGAAATATTACACAAATTAACGATTAGGGCTTGCCCTGAACTCAATTATGGCCCCCAATTTGCGGGACTGACGTGAATTGTCCTGAATTGAAGCGGACGAAGCGGGAGTCATGGCCTGCAAGGGCTTGGGGGGGGTAGCATGCTGTTCAATAGCCGTTACGATCAGAGCTTCGCGGACGTCGAGGCCGACGCCAAAGCAACGCCGATCGGTCACTCGGCGGCAAGCCAAAAGGTTAAGCGCTCCGCTGACCTTTTACTCTCCGTTATCCTCGTTGTACCGGTTGGCCTGCTGCTAGGCGTGATCATTTTGGCCGTGATGATTTTTGATCGGCAACCCGTATTCTACCTTCAAACGCGTGTCGGCCGCCGCGGGCAACCGTTTCGCTGCATCAAGGTTCGCACCATGCGGCTTGATGCCGATGCCCGCCTCGAGCAGATTCTCGCCGAGGACCCAGCCGCAGCCCGGCAGTGGCGTGAACATCAAAAGCTCAGCCATGATCCGCGGGTGACGCCGATCGGCCGCTTCCTGCGTAAAACCAGCCTCGATGAATTGCCGCAATTGCTCAACGTCTTTCGTGGGGAGATGTCCCTGGTCGGTCCGCGGCCAATCATCGCGGACGAGATTGATCGCTACGGCGCGGACATCGCGTATTATATGGCTGTCCGCCCGGGTGTGACCGGACTTTGGCAAGTGTCAGGGCGTAGCCGGACGAGCTATGCGCGCCGGGTTGCCCTGGACCGGGAATATGTCGAGAACCAGTCGCTGGCGAAGGATTTTTCCATTCTGTTCAGAACCGTGCGTGTGGTCCTCACCGGTGAGGGCTCGGCCTGATCTATTCCTCGCGGAAGGACCGCGCGAGGCGGTCTGTCATCGGCCGCAAAAGATATCCAAGAGCGGATTGCGAGCCGGAGGTTATGAAGACCTCGACCGGCATGCCGGGAACGATTTCAATCGCCGGCCCCTCGCCTTCCATCGCTATCAGCGCCAGGTAATAGGAAATACCGGTCTCCGGCTCCACCAGCCGGTCAGCGGAAATCGTCAGAACCGAACCGGGCCATTCCGGGGTCTGGCGCCCCTGGAACGTGGAAAAGCGGATACGGGCTTCGGCACCCGGAGCTATGCGGTCAATCTCGGTCGGTGGAATTCTGGCGGAAATCACGAGGGGCTGGTTCGCCGGCGACACCTGCATGAGGGGAACACCCGGCCGCACCACGCCGCCCAGCGTGTGCACATCCAGGCCCAGGACGAAGCCTGAACTCGGCGAGGCGACTTCGGTACGTTCCAGCGCATCGGCGACAGCAACCCGTCGTTCCCGCAATTCAGCGATCTGTGCACCGACATCGGCTTCGTTGGAGGCGACCTCCTCGATGAAAGCATTATATAGTTGGGCAATCTCGACTTCAGTCTGCCCGATCGCGGATTGAGTACCGGCGATCTCTGCGATGCGTGAGCCGCGTGAGCCGCGCAGAGCCTCGCCCTCTCGCTCCAGAGCCAGCACCCGCGTGCGGGGCGTCAGACCGCGCTCATAGAGTGACCGCAGCCCGACCAGCTCCTCCTCGATCAGGGCCAGCTGCCGGGTTTCGGAATCGTATTGAGCCTGAAGCCCCGCAATTCGATCATGGTACTGACCGATACGATTACGCATCACCTCGATTTCCGTGTCCCGTGTTTCACGCCGGGTCATGAAGACGGTGCGCTGGGCCGCGATAATATCCTCGGTGTCATCGGAGGTCGTCATGGAGCGGAAATATCGATCGAAATCGATGCTTTCCAGGCCTTCCCGCTCGGCTGCGAGGCGGGCGCGCCGGGCCGTCAATTCTGTCAAACGGGATTCAATCTGCGCCATCTCGGCGCGCGGACCGGTATCGTCCAGCCGGATCAGTATCTGACCTTCCTCGACCCGATCACCTTCGCTAACCAGAATTTCCGAAATGATGCCGCCTTCCAGATGCTGGATGGATTGCACCTCCGTCTGTCCGCGGACCTCACCGGCCGCGATGACAGCGCTGGAGATCGGGGCGAAGACCGACCAGCCGATCAGACCACCAAAAACCAGGATGATAATGGTATAGCCGAGCCGGTTTGCATTCTGAATTCTGGGATCTCGAGCAGATCCGGAATTCGCATGTGTCGCGTCAGCCATTCTGCTTTTCCTTGCTTGCTGCAGCCAGACCGGAAAGCACCTCGTCGCGGGGCCCAAACCCGCGCACCTGACCGTCAGCCAGCACCATCACCTTGTTGCAAGACCCCAGAATGCTTGGACGATGGGCAATCACAACCAGGGTTGTCTTGGACTTCCGCAACGCGACGAGCGCTTTGAGGAGCGCATCTTCGCCCTCCTTGTCGAGATTGGAATTGGGCTCATCGAGAACGACAAAGACCGGGTTTCCGAACAAGGCCCTGGCGAGCCCGACACGCTGGCGCTGGCCAGCCGACAGATTGCGCCCACCGTCCCCGACATTGGTGTCATACCCGTCAGCAAGCCGCAGGATCAGGTCATGGGCACCAGCCTTGCGCGCCGCTTCAACGATCGCCTCCGACTCGGCGCGCGGGCGGAACCGGCTGATATTGTCCGCGACCGTGCCCGGCAGAAGATCGACTGTTTGCGACAGATAACCAACCTGGGGCCCCAATTCATCACGGCTCCAGTCCTCAAGCGACGCACCATCGAGCCGTACAGCGCCGCTGAGCGGGGGCCAAAGTCCGAGCAGAACTTTGGCCAAGGTCGATTTGCCGCCGCCGGACGGGCCGATGACACCCAGACCGTCGCCCGGCTCAAGGCCGAAGCTCACGCCCTTGAGGATATGGGTTTGCCCGGTGGGTGGACCAGCATAGACTTTCTCGACCCGCAGGATGCCAGTGGCAGCCGGAAGCGACATCTTGCTCTTCTCGACCTGGGCCAGCTCGAGCAGCTCGCTGAGACGGTTGTAGGACTGGTAGGCCATCAAGGCTGGCCGCCATTGACCGATCGCCTGCTCGATCGGGGCCAACGCCCGACCCAACAGAATGGATCCGGCGATCATCATGCCGGGGGTGATATCGCCCAGAACCGCGAGCCAGGCGCCAACACCGAGTACGGCGGATTGCAGGCCGACCCGCAATGCCTTCGTCGCCGAACTGTATTGGGCGATGCTCTCGCTGGCGCCGCTGTTCAAATCGAGTGATTTTTCATTGCGCTCGATCCAGCGCCGCTCGAGTTCGCCGCGCATACCCATGGCTTCAATGGACTCAAGGCTGGAGAACGCCGCGTCAGCCGTCAGATCCGCCGCGGCCGACGCCTGGCCAGCATCCTTCAGCTTGCCTCTCGAACGCGCCTGGTTCGCCAGCGCCAGGCCGCCGAGCAAGACAATGGAAGCAACACAGAACACCCCAAGGATCGGGTGAATCATCGCCATCACGATAATGAAGAGCGGCGACCAAGGCACATCGAAAATCACGCCCGGGGCCGGGCTTGAAATGAAGTTGCGCAGGGTCCGCATATCCTGCAGCGCCTGGTTGGAGCGGCTGCCCGCCGCGAGATTGGCCCGCATGACCGCATCGATCAGGCGCGGTCCCATTTTGCGTTCCGCAGCGGTACCGATCCGGCTGAACAGGGCCGACCGGACAAACTCGAGGCCGCCATAGGCGAAATACATCACCGCAGCCAACAGCGACACGGCCAGCAAGGTATCAATGGAGCGCGAGGAGAGCACCCGGTCATAGACCTGCAGCATATAGATCGGGCCCGTCAGGACGAGCAGGTTGAGGCCGAAAGAGAATATGGTGAGATTGATAACGCTACCACGCGCCGCACCAAGCGCCGCCTTGACGATATCATTATCCCGGAGCTCCTTGCGGGACGATGAGGCCGAAGCCTGCGCCGATTTGCTGGACATATTGAATTGGCCCCTTGCTTTCAGCGCGAGATTCACATCAGGAGCGAAAGGCCTCGAGAACCTCGTCGCTCCTGGCGTGTGCCTGACTGGCCTATAGTGAGGGGCAATAACATTATATCTCCGTTAACGTTGATTACGGTTGTGCCCGCGTTTTGAATTGCCTAACATTCTTTTAACTTTAGCGGAAAACTCAGCGCGGTTCGCCGGGTGCCGGTCAAAGTGGGGATGGTGTGTTGCAGCGGGTATCCAGAGCAGGTTTGGACGATGGCCAGCCTGGCTTGTGGCCGGAAGGGCTCGACGTCTTCCCGTGGGATTCGCCTCAACCGGTTCAAGCCGACCCTGTCGCGGCAAACCGGGCCGCATCCGATTTGCCACTATTCGCGCCCATGCCACAGCTGGCACAGGAAGTTGGCCGCCTCTGGCAAGTGAGCGGCCACGCCTCCCCGTCGGCACTGATCGACGATGCATCGCCGCTGGACGCCCCCGCACAAGACCTCGATGGCGTCGAATTCTCCGAACTCGACCTTGGCCTGGCGGGTCTGCTGGACGACGGGGCATTGTTCGATTTCAGTGACTTGCTTGAACGCCACGAGCAACACATCGAGGCAATCGGGCGGGCAGGCAAGCTGGATCTATTTTCCGGCGACGCCGCAACCGCGACTGATGCCAATGGTCATTCCGTCCCGCTCGCCCTGTTGCTGGAGCATGTTGACGCCAACTCGCCCGGCGATAACGCGGTCGCCCTCAACAGCGAATTTGCTCCGGACGGGGTTGAATTGGCAGGGCTCGCCGATGGCAGCGCGCCGTTTGATTTTGGCGGCTATCTCGCAATGTCCGACCAATGTCTGGCAGCGCTGGGCCAGGTCAGCGGTATGGACCACCTTGCCGCCGACAATGCCGCGCGCCTGCCGGTAGACGACTACTCGGTACAGCTGACCTTGCTGCTGGATGCGTCTATGCCTGCCGTAACCCTGCCGGATTCCGACGCGACTGCCCTGTATGACGGCGTCGAGATCCCGTCAGCCGCCGAATTCACCGGCCTGGATTGGCTGTCCCGGGATGTGATGGATACTTTCGGCTTCGATTACGCGCTCTTCTGAGCCCCGCCTGTCGCGGCACCCGCCTGGATGGCCGGTACGCGTTGTATGTTGTCCGGATTTCAAACTAAGCTGAAGGCTGTGGGATCAGCCGGACGAGGGCGCGGGCATGGCACGGATTCTGGTTACAGGCGGCGCAGGCTATATCGGCGCGCATGTCTGCCGGGCCCTCGCAGCGCGGGGCGATCAGCCCATCGTGTTCGACAATCTCTCCACCGGCCATCGGCACGCGGTGCAATGGGGACCGCTGGTGACGGGCGATATCCGCTCCCCGGCCGACCTGGACCAGGCCTTTCAAGAGCACAGACCGCAGGCGGTCATGCATTTTGCCGCCAGTATCGAGGTCGGTGAAGGCCAGCAAAAGCCCCTCCAATACTGGGAAAACAATGTCGGCGGATTGATCAGCCTGCTCGGAGCCATGGGCCGCTCAGGGGTCAAGCCGATTGTGTTTTCATCCTCCTGCGCCGTCTATGGCGAACCCTCCAGCGTCCCGATCCGGGAGAATGAAAACCGCGCGCCGGTCAGCGTCTATGGCCAGACCAAGCTCGCGGCGGAATTGCTGTTGGCGGATATGGCATTGACCGGCGACGCCCGATTTGTCGCGCTGCGATATTTCAATGCGGCCGGCGCCAGCCCGGATGGCGAGATCGGTGAAGAACATGAGCCGGAGACCCATCTTATTCCGAACGCGCTGAAGATCGCCGCCGGCCTGGGACGGGACCGGTTGAAACTGTTCGGATCAGACTATGACACGCGTGACGGGACCTGCCTGCGCGACTATATCCACGTGGTCGACCTGGCCGCCGCACATCTGGCAGCGCTCGACCGGGTCATCGCCGGCCCAAGCCAGCTTTTCTGCAATGTCGGAACCGGCCAGGGCGCCACGGTGCTGGAAGTCTTGCAGGCGATCGAGCGCATCACCGGAGCCAGGATACCCTATGACATCCACCCGCGACGGCCCGGCGATCCCGCCGCGTTATTGGCCGATACAAGCCTGGCCAGGGCGGAACTGGGCTTCCAGCCACGATCGTCATCGATCGATCAGATCATCACGGACGCCTGGAAGTTCCATGCCAGGAAGTGGCAGGTCTGAGCGCTTTACCGGCTATAGGTGATCGAAAACCAGAGCTTGGTGCGGTCAGCAATCGCGCTGTCGCCGCCGTCATAGAAGGCGGCCTTGAACTCAAGCCCGACATGCTCGCTCAGCTGCGAACTCAAGACGGCATCGAATTCCGACCCCAGATCGAGACTGCCATTCTCCGTTTCGAAATCATGATAGACGACCGTCGCCCGCATCGCCGAGCCCAGAGGTGGATTGGGGAAGGCATAGCCGGCACGGCCATAGATGTCGCGAATGCCATTGGCCGGCGTCGTCAGGAAGACATCGGCCCAGCCCTGATAACCGTGCAGGGTCGCCAGCGGCGTGCTGAAACCGCGGACGCCATTGCCTTCCAGTGATTCAATCCCGATGGCGCCGCTCAATCCGTTCTGGCTCACGCTGGCCTCGGCGCGAAACATGTTCAGATCAAAGCTGGCCGGGGCATTGCCGTAATCGCTCTGCACGGCATATTCGAGCTTGTAACCGAATGTCGCCTGGCCCTCACGGGCGACCGAACCACTCCAGTTGAGGCCATAGGTGGCGCTCGAGAGCGCTGCCGCATCCTGTACGTCGGCGAGGATGGCAAAGGCCGTCACGGTGCCGAGCGGCGCTGTTGCCGCCGCCGTGATCGCATGCGCATCCAGGTCAAGTTCGCCCGCCGGATGATCATCGCCAAACACCCGGTGAGCGCGGTCGAGATAGGCATAGGTCAGGTTGAGGTTCTCGATCGCCGTCGTGGACGCGACAAAGGCATCAAAGGTCTGCTCGTTCTGCCGGAAGCCGACATTCCCGACATAGCGGGCATCGCCCAGGATGATGCGCTGACGCCCCAGCGTCAGGCGCGTATCCTCAAAGCCGGTGAAGGTCAGCTGTAACCGGTTCAGTTCGGCCGCTTCCGGATCAGCCACCACCGGATAGCCGGGGAGGCCATTGATCGTATCGTTGAAATCATCAACCAGATGGAGCACATGCTCGCCCTCGATCAGGAAGGTGAAGCCTGACAAGTCCCCGGTCTGGTAACCCAGTCGGGTCCGCAGGGTGATCGCGGTCGCGTCATTGGTCAGGCCAGCCTGGTCGACCAGCTCGGTCCGGAGGCGTGCGTTGACAAGGACTTGACCCTCGGCATGGGCGGGCGCAACCGCGCACACGCCCACGATCAGGCCAGCCGCCCCTGACAGGGCGGCGCGGCCAATTTTGCTCATGCTCATCTCGTTATCCTCTTTCGCGGGCTCGTCAGGAGTCCGATTGACCGGTTTGGGTCACTGCACGAGCGGCGACGTCGCGCCGTGCAGTTCAACGCCGGAAATTTTCGCCTCACCGACAACCAGTGAGACAAATTGAGCCACCGCCCGCCGCCAGCTGGCATCGCGCAGAAACTCCTCGACCAGTGGCCGGGCGAGATCGAATTCCGGCACCCGGCCCCGCACCAGCTGATCCAGCCGGATAATGTGGAAGCCATAGGGCGTCTCGATCGCCTCGCGCGTCATTTCGCCCTGGCGCAGTTTCATCATGGCCGTCTCGAAAGCCGGCGTTGTCTGCCCCCGGCTCACCTGTCCCAGCCGTCCACCATCGGTCGATGACGGACAATCGGAGCGGTCACGGGCAATGCGTTCGAAATCATCAGGCCGGTTTTGCAGGTGCTCGACCAGCGTCTGCGCTTCCTGGCGGGCCCGTTCATAGCTGTCAGGGTCATCCTTGCTGGCCTGCAGCAGGATATGAACCGGCTCGTACAGATCGGGCGCGCGAAGCTTGTCGGCATTATTGGTGAAATAGCGCCGGCAGGACTCCTCGTCCGGATCCGGTGTCGTCACTTCGCGATCGACGAAAGCCTGGATCAGCGCGTCTTCCTCAACCTCCTTGACCGGATCCGCATCGTCGGCTGCCGGGGCCTCGATGCCGCGCGCCCGGGCTGCCTGTAGCAGGGCTTCGCGGATAACCAGGGCTTCGGCTGCAGCCTGCCAGGCCGCCTCTGGCCGACGGGCCGGGTGGTGCTGGGTTTCGGCGGCGATGGCCTTGGCCGGGATGACGACCCCATTGACCGAGACTTCCGGCGTCGGCGGCTTGGGTGTGATGATGGAATGTCCGGTCATTTTTCAGCTCCGGGAACGGGCTTGCGGCGCACGACCTGATAGCCCTGGCGGACGATGTAACGCAGCGGGGCGCTGAACATGTGCACCAGCCGGGTAAACGGGAAGACGAGGAAGATCGTCAGCCCGAGCAGGAGGTGAGCCTTGAAGATCCAGTGCGCGCCAATGATGTAGCTGGCGGCCCGGAAATCGAGGGTGAAAATGCCCTGGGCCCAGTTCATGAAGGTCACCATTTCATGACCGTCAAGGTGCTGGACCGAGATGAAGATCGTGCCGAGGCCGAGCAGAAGCTGAACATAGAGCAGGATCAGAATGGCATTGTCGGCGAAGCTGGAATGCTTGCGGATCCGCGGGTCGGCAAAGCGGCGATGCATCAGCAGGGTCGCGCCGATCAGGGCGAGCGTGCCGGCGACACCGCCCGCAACAATAGCGAGGATCTGTTTGGCGCCATGCGAGATGCCAAGCGTGTCGAACACGACGATTGGCGTCAGAAGTCCCACCAGATGGCCAAAGAAAACCACCAGGACACCAATATGGAAAAGGACAGAACCCATCACCAATTGACGGCGGCGCAGCAGTTGGCTGGAGCCCGCCTTCCAGGAATAGGGCTCGCGGTCATAGCGGATGATGGATCCGATCGCGAGTACGGACAGCGCGATATAGGGGTAGATGCCGAACAGGGCCGTGTTGAGGTATTCACTCATCTTTGCTCTCCCTGGCTACGCACCGATACCGCCGGCGCGGTCGGCAGTTTCATTTTCTCGAGCATTTTCTCGGCAACATTGCAGCCCGCTTCACCGGGACCGAATGTGACCGGCTCTTCAGCCCAGGCCTTGTCGAGGGCTTCCAGATCGTCGGGCTCTTCATCCTCGGTCTGGATCTCGACCGCCTCAGCGTCGGCATCCATCGTCGCCAGCGTCAGCAAGGAGCGGAAGACGGCGGCATAGATGCTCTTGCGTTTGCGCAACCGGTCGCGCAGCGCTTCAAGCACATGCGAGGTCTCGCCAAGCAGGGCCTGCGCCTCCGTCAGAGGCTGGGTCGAGAGGAATTCGAGGAACATCGGCAGAAAATCCGGGAGTTCCTTCGCATTGATCTCGAGGCCTTGCTCGCCATAGACGTTCTGCAAATCGACCATTGCCTGGCCGCGCGCCCGGCTTTCGCCGTGCACGTGTTCGAACAGGTGCAGCGACAGGGTCCGCGAGCGATCAAACAGGCTGACATAGCGTTCCTGCAGATCATAGAGATCGCGGCTGGCCAGCTGGTCGATCAGATGCCCGAGCCGGGTTTGCTGTCCGATGGACAGCAAGCCCTCCCCGGCCAGCACGGCCTTGAGCTCCGGTCCGGCAGCCTGGATGTCGGCGGTCGGATAACTCAGCAATGCTGCCATCACCTTGAATGTCTTGGCCATCATGCCTTCTCCATCGGAGTCATCGGTTTAGTGGCTTTGCCCTTGCCGAACAGCGAGCCGACGGTGGAACCGTCCGAACAACCATTGCCGAAGCTGAAGCCGCACTCGCCGCGCAGGTCATAGGCGTCTTCGGCCCATTCGCGGTGGGTGGTCGGGATCACAAAACGATCCTCGTAATTGGCGATCGCCATGATCTGATACATGTCCTCGATCAGGTCCTTGGTCAGACCAACCCGCTGAGGAATGCTTTCATCGATCACACCATCGACCGTCTTGGCCCGCATATAGGCGCGCATGGCGAGCATGCGTTCCAGGCCGGAGGCAATCGGTGCCTCGTCGCCGGCGGTGAGCAAATTGGCGAGATAGCGCAGCGGGATGCGCAGGGAGCGCACGTCCGGCATGCCGTTCTGGATATTGATCGAACCGGCCTCGGCCGCCGAATTGATCGGCGAGAGCGGCGGCACATACCAGACCATCGGCAGGGTGCGGTATTCGGGGTGGAGCGGGAAAGCGATCTTCCAGTCGATCGCCATCTTGTAGACGGGCGAGCGCTTGGCCGCTTCCAGCCAGGCTTCCGGCACGCCATCGCGGCGGGCCTGGGCCTGGACTTCCGGATCGTGTGGATCGAGGAACATGTTCAGCTGGGCCGGATAGAGATCCTTCTCGTCCGGCACCGACGCTGCGGCCTCGATCTGGTCGGCGTCATAAAGCACGACGCCGAGATAACGGATGCGCCCGACGCAGGTTTCCGAACACACGGTTGGCTGACCGGCCTCGATGCGCGGATAGCAGAAGGTACATTTCTCCGACTTGCCGCTCGACCAGTTGAAATAGATCTTCTTGTAGGGGCAGCCGGAGACGCACATGCGCCAGCCGCGGCATTTCTCCTGGTCGATCAGGACAATCCCGTCTTCCTCGCGCTTGTAGATCGCACCCGATGGGCAGGCGGCTGCACAAGCCGGGTTGAGGCAATGCTCGCACAGGCGCGGCAGATACATCATGAAGGTGTTTTCGAACTCACCATACATCGCCTTCTGAATGCCTTCGAAATTGGCATCCTGGGAGCGTTTGGAGAATTCACCGCCGAGGATTTCTTCCCAGTTGGGACCCCATTCAATCTTCTCCATCCGCTCGCCGGAAATCAGCGAACGCGGCCGCGCCGTCGGGAAGGCCTCGCTCTCGCCGGCCCGCTGGAGGTGCTGGTAATCGAAGGTGAAGGGCTCGTAGTAATCGTCGATTTCCGGCAGGTCAGGATTGGCGAAAATCTTCGCCAGGATCCGCCATTTGGAACCCATTTTCGGCCGCAGCGAGCCATTGCTGGCGCGGGTCCAGCCGCCATTCCAGCGCTTCTGGTTCTCCCAGTCCTTGGGATAGCCAATGCCGGGCTTGGTCTCGACATTGTTAAACCAGGCGTATTCAACGCCTTCGCGATTGGTCCACACATTCTTGCACGTCACCGAGCAGGTATGGCAGCCAATGCACTTGTCCAGGTTCAGGACTTTGCCGATTTGCGCACGAATCTTCATTCCGCTGCCTCCATGGCGTCTGCGGCCGGACCTTCAAGCCAGTCAATCTTGGTCATCTTGCGGACAATCACGAACTCGTCGCGATTGGAGCCGACGGTGCCGTAATAGTTGAACCCATAGGATTGCTGGGCATAGCCACCGATCATGTGGGTCGGTTTCAGCGTTGTCCGCGTGACGGAATTATGGATACCGCCGCGCTGACCGGTCATTTGCGAACCGGGCACATTCACCGTCTTTTCCTGGGCGTGATACATGAAGAGCGTACCCTCCTTGATCCGCTGCGAAACCACGACCCGGGCCACCAGGGCACCATTGGCGTTATAGGCTTCCACCCAGTCATTATCCTCGAGCCCCGCCTTGGCGGCATCGGTCTCGGACATCCAGACGATCGGGCCGCCGCGTGACAGGGTCAGCATCAGCAGATTGTCGGTATAGGTGGAGTGAATGCCCCATTTCTGGTGCGGCGTGATGAAGTTGAGCACGATCTGCGGCTCACCATTCGACTTGGAGTCGATCACCGGCGCCACGGCCTTGGTGTCGATTGGAGGCCGGTAGACGCACAGGCCCTCACCGAATGCGAGCATCCATTTATGGTCCTGGTAGAGCTGTTGGCGGCCACTCAGGGTGCGCCAGGGAATCCGCTCATTGATATTGGTCCAGCCTGCATTGTAGCAGACTTCCTCGCTCTCAATGCCCGACCAGGTCGGTGAGGAAATGATCTTGCGCGGCTGGGCGACGACATCGCGGAAGCGGATCTTCTCGTCTTCCTTGGGCAGGGCCAGATGCGCATGTTCGCGGCCGGTAAACTTGGACAGGGCATTCCAGGCCTTGACGGCAACCTCGCCATTGGTTTCCGGCGCCAGCATCATCAGGGTTTCGCAGGCATCGATCGCGGTATCGATCTTCGGTTGCCCGTGGCTGATGCCCTCTTCGAGGACGACACCATTGAGCTCTCCGAGCAGATGAACCTCGTGCTCGGTGTTCCAGCCTATGCCCTTGCCGCCATTACCCAGCTTGCCCATCAAGGGCCCAAGCGAGGTGAATTGCTTGTGCAGGTTGGGATAGTCACGAGTCACGACGGTGATGTTTGGCATTGTCTTGCCGGGGATCGCCTCGATCTCGCCCTTGCTCCAATCCTTCACATCAAGGCCCTGGGCCATCTCGCCCGCGGTATCGTGCATGATCGGTGTCAGGACGACATCGGTCTCAACGCCAAGCTCTTCCGGCGCGATCTCGGAGAATTTCTTCGCCAGACCCTTGAAAATCTCCCAGTCACTGCGCGCTTCCCAGGCCGGATCGACGGCCGCCGTCAGCGGGTGGATGAAGGGGTGCATGTCGGAGGTGTTGAGATCGTCCTTCTCATACCAGGTCGCGGTTGGCAGGACGATGTCGGAATAGACGCAAGTGGTCGACATCCGGAAGTCGATCGTCACCAGCAGGTCGAGCTTGCCGCGCGGTGCTTCAGCGACCCACTTGACCTCGCTCGGCCGCATGTCTTCAGGGGCTTCCTCGCCCATGACGCCATTATTGCCGCCAACCAGGTGTTTGATGAAATACTCATGCCCCTTGCCGGACGACCCGAGCAGGTTGGAGCGCCAGACAAACAGATTGCGCGGCCAGTTCGCCGGATTGTCCGGATCGTGACAGGACATTTCCAGCTCGCCGCTCTTGAGCGACTTGATCACATAATCGGCCGGCTCAAGCCCCTGCGCCTTGGCGCTGGCGGCAATGGAGAGCGGATTGGTCTGGAGCTGCGGCGCGGAGGGCAACCAGCCCATGCGTTCCGCGCGGACATTATAGTCGATCATCGTCCCGTCCCACGAGCCTTCCGGCGCGGTGGGTGAGAGAATCTGGTCAACGCTGAGCGTTTCATAGCGCCACTGATCGGTGTGGGCATACCAGCAGGAGGTCGAGTTCTGGTGGCGTGGCGGACGGTTCCAGTCGAGACCGAAGGCGAGCGGTTGCCAGCCGGTCTGCGGGCGCAGCTTTTCCTGACCGACATAGTGGGCCCAGCCACCGCCGGACTGGCCAATACAGCCGCACATCACCAGGAGATTGATGATCCCCCGGTAATTCATGTCCATATTATACCAGTGGTTCAGGCCAGCCCCGAGGATGACCATCGACTTGCCCTTGGTCTGCTCGGCATTGGTGGCAAATTCACGCGCCACAGCGATGATACGGTCACGCGGCACGCCGGTGATCGCCTCGGCCCAGGCCGGCGTGTAGGGCATCATGTCGTCATAGGAGGTCGCGACGAAATCACCGCCGAGACCGCGATCAAGCCCGTAATTGGCGCAGAACAGGTCAAACACGGTGGCGACCATGGTCTCGCCATCCTTGAGCTTCAGCTTTTTGACCGGGATCTTGTGCACCAGCACATCGGGGTGATCGGTGCCGGTGAAGGCATCATGGCCCTTATTGGCGAAATACGGGAAGCCGACATCGACGACATCGTCCTGGTTTTCATCGAGGATGAAGGTCGTTTCCAGGTCGATCTCTTCGCCCTGGCTGTCCTTCTGCTCGATATTCCACTTGCCCGACTGGCCCCAGCGGAAACCGATCGAACCCAGCGGCGTGACGATCTTGCCGCTCTTGCGGTCCCAGGCGACGGTCTTCCAGTCTGGATTATTGTCCTCGCCGAGATCATCGCTGAAGTCAGAGGCGCGCACCAGGCGGCCGGCCACATAGCGGTCGCCCTGTTTTTCCAACCGGACCAGATTGGGGAAGTCGGAGTTTTCGCGCACATAGGTGTCGAAATACTTGGCCTGGCGATCGAGATGATATTCGCGCAGCACGACATGGCCGAAGGCCATGGCCAGCGCCGCGTCAGTGCCCTGTTTCGGGTTGAGCCAGACATCGCCGAATTTGGACGCTTCCGAATAGTCCGGGCAGATCACGGCACTCTTGGCGCCGCGATAGCGGGCCTCGGTATAGAAATGCGCATCCGGTGTACGCGTCTGCGGCACGTTCGAACCCCAGATCAGCAGATAGCCGGCATTGAACCAGTCGGCCGATTCGGGAACATCGGTCTGCTCGCCCCAGGTCATCGGGCTGGCGGGCGGAAGGTCGCAATACCAGTCGTAGAACGACATGCAGACACCGCCGAGCAGCGACAGATAGCGCGAGCCGGCGGCATAGGAGACCATCGACATGGCGGGGATTGGCGAGAAGCCGAACACCCGGTCGGGGCCATAGGTCTTGGCGGTATAGGCATTGGCGGCGGCGATGATTTCGGAGACTTCATCCCAGTCGCCGCGCACCAGACCGCCGGCCCCACGCTTGGAGACATAGGACTGGCGCACCGCGTCATCCTGCTGGATGGAGCGCCAGGCGCCGATTGGCGGCAATGTCTTGCGCGCCGCGCGCCAGGCCTTGAGCAGGCGCGAGCGGATCAGCGGGTATTTCACCCGGTTGGCCGAATACATATACCAGGAATAGCTGGCGCCACGGGCGCAGCCGCGTGGCTCGTGATTGGGCAGATCGGGCCGGGTGCGCGGATAGTCGGTTTGCTGGGTTTCCCAGGTCACCAGACCGCCCTTGACGTAGATTTTCCAGCTACAGGAACCGGTGCAGTTCACGCCGTGGGTGGAGCGCACGACCTTGTCGTGTTGCCAGCGCTTGCGGTAGGAATCCTCCCAGCCCCGGCCCTCGGTTGTGGTAATGCCATGCCCGTCGGAAAAGCTCTCCGAAGGCCGCGTGAAAAAAGTAAGACGGTCGAGAAAATGGCTCATCAGGGCCTCCTATGGGTTTTTCACGTAAGCGCCGGGGCGCAGGTAGAACCACCAGTTGAGAAGAATACAGACTGCGTAAAAGACGGCAAAACCGTACAGGGCGATTTCCGGCGTGGTGGCGCGGATCTGCTCGCCCAGCACTTGCGGGATAATGAAGGCGCCATAGGCGGCGACCGCCGAGGCCCAGCCGAGAACCGGTCCGGTCTGTTCGCGGTCAAACACGACGGCGATGGTGCGGAAGGTCGAGCCATTGCCGATGCCGGTGGCCGCAAACAGGATCAGGAACAGGATCAGGAAGGGGACGAAGAACTCTTCCGGCGTCTCCGAGCCATAGGCGAGCTTCATGCACAGGGCGACGCCAATGGCCGCGGCCACCATCACGACAGAGACGATCTGGGTCACCAGGGCACCGCCGAGCTTGTCGGCGATCATGCCACCGACCGGCCGGATCAGGGCGCCGATGAAGGGCCCCGTCCATGCGAACATCAGGGCGCTGGGTCCGTCGGCATTGACTGTGGTGTGGGTCATCACCCCATCGACCATGATGTGCTGGAAACCGAAGATGACCTTGATTGCCAAGCCGAAAGCGGCGCTGAAACCGATGAAGGAACCGAAAGTCATCGTGTAGATGACGGTCATCGCCCAGGTGTGCTTGTTGTTGAAGATCTTGTACTGACGCTCAAGGCTGTCATGGATCGGCCCGGGTATGAGTTTCAGCGCAAACACTGTCGCCGCGACCACGCCGGGCAGGACCAGCCATTTCGAGACATTCCAGCCTGAACCACCGGCATTTTCCGGCAGCATCAGCCACAGGCCGGCCGCCGCCATCACCAGACCGATCGCCAGCATGCCGAGAATCTTCGCAAAGGCGGCGATCGGGGAGCCGATATTCGGCGACACATATTCATCGCGGATATTATTCATGCCGACCCAGGTCGCGATCACGACCGGGATCAGGATCGCCACCCAGATGAAGCCGGCATTGTGCAGGAAGGTCTCGGTCCCGGCCGGAATACGGCCGATCAGGGTTCCGGAAGTGTTTTGCAGCACCAGCGAGGTGCCACCGAACATGCCGACAGTCATCACCAGCGGGATCAGGATCTGCATGGTTGTGACGCCGAAATTGCCGAGCCCGGCATTCATGCCCAGCGAGTAGCCCTGGACCTTTTTCGGGAAGAAGAAACTGATATTCGACATCGAGCTGGCGAAATTGCCGCCGCCAAAGCCGGACAGGAGCGCCATCAGCTGGAACTGCCAGAGGGGAGCATCGGGGTTCTGCAGGATAACGGCAGTACCCGCGGAGGGGAGCAGCAGGAGTGCAGTTGTCAGAAAGATGGTGTTACGGCCACCGGCCAGCCGTATGAAGAAGGTCGACGGAATTCTCAAGGTCGCACCGGACAGACCCGCGATGGCCGTCAGGGTAAACAGCTCGGCCTGGGTAAATCCATAATCCAGATTGATCATCTGGACCGTGATGATGCCCCAGTAGAGCCAGACAGCGAAGCCGCACAACAGGGCCGGGATCGAGATCCACAAATTGCGGGCGGCGATGACCTTGCCGGTCGTTTCCCATTGCGCCGGGTCTTCCGGATTCCAGTTCTTCAGGTCCTTGCCCATAAGGGGCTCCTTGATTGGTCTTGTGGTTGGTACCGGACTTCACCGCCTGTGTTCCCGGGGAGAGAAGTGGCCACGGTGAAGTCCGGCCCCGTCTCAGCGCTGGGCCGAGGCGGGAATTGGGGTATCCGGCAGGTCGGAGAGGGATGTCTCATCGGCCAGGGTCGGGAATTTGCGGTGCTCTTGCCGGCGGATGGCGACGTGCATCCAGACCAGCGAGACGGCGACGAGAACAAACATCAGCATGAAACAACTGGTCCAGATGCCGGTCAGGTCATTGACGATGCCGAAGGAGATCGGGAGGACGAAGCCGCCCAGTCCACCGATCATGCCGACCAGTCCGCCGACGCCACCAACATGGTGGGGGTAGTAGACCGGAATGTGCTTGTAGACGGCGGCCTTGCCGAGCGACATCACGAAGCCAAGGGCGATCGTGAGGACCGCGAAGACCGGCACGCTGGTCGCGAGACTGAATTCGATCGGGCCCTGGATGCCGTCGACGATGTAGTGAGTCGCCGGATAGCTCAGAATGAAGAGGCAGATGAGCGAGACGATGAAGGTGAGATACATCACCGCGCGGGCGCCGTATTTGTCGGACATCCAGCCACCGAGCGCGCGGAAGACGGAGCCGGGCAGCGAGTAGGCCGCAGCCAGCATGCCCGCGGTCTGGAGCTCGAGCCCGTAGGCACCGACATAATAGCGCGGCAGCCAGGAGGCGAGCGCGACGAAGGCGCCGAAGACGAAGAAATAATAGGTTGCGAAACGCCAGACCCGCGGGTCGCGCAAGGGTTCCAGCTGCATCAGGGCCGAGGCCGGCTTTGCGCCGGTCTTGCGCCGCTCCACCAGAGCCGGGTCATCCTTGGCAAAAATCCAGAACAGGACTGCGAGGGCTGTCAGCACAGCCGCATAGATCAGTGCCGTCTGTTGCCAGCCGAACGCGACCACGAGGAAGGGGGCGCCGAAATTGGTGACAGCAGCGCCAACATTGCCGGCGCCAAAGATTCCGAGTGCCGTGCCCTGGTTCTTCGCCTCATACCAGCGAGAGACATAGGCGACGCCAATGATGAATGATCCGCCAGCCAGCCCAACGCCGAGCGCTGCAAGGAGGAAGAGTGGGTAGGTATTGGCTTGCGACAACAACACGGTCGCAAAGGCCGTGGTCAGCATCTGGATCGGGAAGATCAGCCGGCCGCCATATTGTTCGGTCAGAATGCCGAGAAAGACCCGGCTGATCGAACCGGTCAACACCGGGGTGGCAACCAGCAGCCCAAACTCGGTCTCGGACAGGCCGAGCTCCTGCTTGATGCTGATGCCGATAATGGAGAATATCGTCCAGACCGCGAAACAGGCGGTAAAGGCGATCGTCGTCATGCCCAATGCCTGGTTTTGTTGGCCGCGCGTTACGCCTTCAAGCGAATTCATAGCTCAGTCCCCGTCTCACCCGCCCCGGGTGGTTGCACTGCAGGACTGTCAATACGAGGCCCAGCCCCTCTCCACAACCGGGCAGCGCGACGCGCGTCAGAACGCCGCAACTATTTGTAAGAATATGATGAAATTGCCATTCGGGCCAAATAATATTCGGCCATCGACTTGCCTGAATCGAGCGTTCCGGTTGATGTTTGTCAAAGAAACATTATAGGATTTGCGGGCATAGCCCCGGAGCCTCCATGAGACCACAAGATTGCGAATCAGTGCGCGCACTGTCCCTGTTCCAGGACATGGATGCTGCGGTTTTTGAACGCCTGATCAGCGCCGCCTATCTGCAACGCTTCCCCGCACAGATCGAATTGATAACGGAGGGCGAGTCGGCCGACTTTCTCTATATCGTTGTGGATGGCTGCGTTGAGCTTTTCTCGACCGCCAATGGCCGCGAGACGACGATGGCCCTGGTGCGCCCGGTCTCGACCTTCATTCTGGCCGCGACGATCAAGGACGCGCCCTATCTCATGTCGGGCCGGACGCTTGAGGCCAGCCAGATATTGCTGGTGCCATCGGGTGATGTCCGTCAGGCCTTCGCGGAGGATGACAAATTCGCACGGGCCATCGTCACCGAACTGGCGAGTTGCTACCGCGCCGTCGTCAAATCGATGAAGAATCTCAAGCTCCGCACCTCGGTCGAACGCGTCGCCAATTACCTCTTGCGCATGCAATCGCGCACGGGTGGCGCCAATGTGATGGAATTGCAAATCGGCAAGCGTCACCTGGCCTCCATGCTGGGCATGACGCCCGAGAACCTGTCCCGGGCCTTCGGGGCCCTGCAGGCGCATGGCGTGACGGTTGATGGCCGCCAGATCACGATTGAAGACACAGAGCGGCTCATCCGCTACGCCAAACCATCCCCGCTGATTGATGATCCGAGCTGTTGATATGGGCCGGATCGCCGGATTGATCCTTGCCGGTGGCCAGTCGATCCGGATGGGCCAGGACAAGGCCTCCCTGATGTGGGAGGGCAAAACCCTGCTGTCGCGCGCACGCACCCTGCTGCGAAACGCCGGACTCGACGCGATTCATGTCGGCGGACGCCCGGATCAACCCGATGGTCTGCCGGACAGCGTGCCCCATGCCGGTCCGGCACGCGCCATACTTGATGCGGCCGGTCTGTTGCGCGGACAATACGACCAATTGCTGGTCATACCGGTTGATATGCCGCTTTTGAGCCCCGCACAGCTCACCCCCCTGCTCGGTGCCCGCCCAAGCGAGGCACGCTACTGGCAGGATCACCCCTTGCCGGCACTAATTCCGGTCGAAGCCTGCTGCACGCTGATCAGCGATGACATCCACTCCATCAAGCGCTTGCTCACCACGCTGAACGCCAAGCCCCTCGCGACCGCGCCAGAAGAGGCCGGCCCGACAGACCCGTTCAGCAATATCAATACGCCGGAGGCCCTCGCCGGACTGGACGCGACTAACCGCTAACGGGCCTCGTCGGCTTCGATCCGAACAACATCGGCGCATACCCGATACAGAACAGCAGGAATGCTCCACTCCACAGCGTCGCTCCGGCAGCCAGCAGGAGCGTGTCATTCCCATGCAATGCGGCGCACACGCGGAGAACCGCCCCGAGATGCGCCAGAATATAGATCAGCGTCGTCACCCAGTCGGCCTTTCGCGGGCGCCCGGTATGACCCAGGCTCGCACGCGTCATTACAGCGAGCGTCATGGTGCCGATCAGACCGGCCGCCAAGGCGTGCAGGCCGGCGGAAGCAGGAATGAGAGCAGGCCAGGCGATCCCAGCCCCGATCAGGCCGACCGCAATCGGGAGCCACGCATATCCGGCATGCAGCGACCAGACGAGCGGTTCGGCAAGGGTCGCCTGCCCTTTCCAACGTGCCAGTCGCACTGCTTGCATCACCCCGGCCAGCAATAGCACGCCCCCCGTAGCCAAATAGGCCGGTGCGATGGTCCAGCTCAGCAGGGCCAGTACCAGCACACCAAGGGACATTTTGTCATAGACCTTCATCGGGCCAGGCATCGTGGCTGTGTGCGGGCTGGCGACCGATGCGAGCCAGTTGCGGGTGAAGCTTGGAACGATCCGGCCGCCGATCAGGGCGATCAGCAGGGCTGCGACCGCAAACGTGCCTCTGATCGCGACCAGATAGTGATCCGGAAAGTGAAACAGAAGATGGGACAGCGCGAACAGGCTGAGCAATCCAACCACGGGAAGATTGCGCCAGTTTTTCCCGGCCACCACCTCCCGGAAAGCGACCGCAGCCAGGACAAACAGAAAGGCGAGGTCGACCATGACGGCGACGACGCCGTCAAACGCCAACACGGCGACCCGACCGATGACCCACAATCCGAACAACGCCGCCAGCCCCATGCCGGCGACCGGTGCGCGACCTGTCCAGTTGGGGATGGCTGTCAGGGAAAACCCGCAGATAATGGCGGCAAGATAGCCGTAGAGCATTTCATGGGCGTGGCCCGTGAGCCCCATGGATGGCACCGGGCCAGACCCGCCGCCAGCGAATTCCCAGACCCAGAGCGGCACCAGTGCCGCAGCCCAGAATGCCCCCGCCAGAAAGAAGGGCCGGAAAGCATTTTGCAGGACGGGTGGTGCAGCGCGCCGTTGCGCGCCGCGGTCGGCAGGTCGTTCCATGGTCGTGTCTCTGATCCGGGTGAACTTGATATTTCTCAAGCCTACCCCAAACCACTTCGATGCCGATGAGACGCATTGTCACGGAGCGAATATCACGCCGCCAGGGCGCAGCATGCCCGCATCCCCCTTCCGACCCGTAATTCAGGCGGGCCGGTCGGACCCGGTTTCTCCGGCCCCTGTACGACGCACATCACCAACGTCGAGAATCGGAGCCGCATCGACATCTTCCGCACTCATCAATTCCGCGAGCCGCTGAAGCGATGCGATCAGCATTTGCTGCTCCCAGTCGGCGAGCTCACCAAATGATCTCAAGAAACCGGATTGCAATGCCGGCGGCGCGTCAGCCAGGCATTGGCGGCCCGCATCATTGATCTCGATATGGACACTTCGGCGGTCTGTCTGGCTGCGCTGCCGGGAAATCAGGCCGCGTTGCTCGAGCCGGTCAAGGATCACCGTCACTGTCGGCTGGCTGAGCGAGACCTCCCGCGCGATGACGCCAGGCGTTACCGAACCCTTCTGGACAAGCGTTTGCAGGACGATCCGTTGAGACGATGTCAGCCCGCTGGCCTTCATCAGCTTTTTCGAATGGAGGTCAACGGCGCGCACGATCCGGCGCACGGCGATCAGCACATCATCTTGCCTGCCCATCCGGTGTCTCCATCACCCGCCGCCAGACCATAAATCTAACCGCGTTTCTCGGGCTCGCAACTCGTCTTTATGATCGTTAGAGAACGAAATTTCAGAACACTTCAGCTGGTGAACCTGCGTCGAAATTATCGTAAAATTTCGTCTCAAAAATGCCACTGAAGCGGTATCTTGCGGGAATCTAACGCATATCTGGATCACACGACTGTGGCGAACGCAGGAGCGCCTCCCCAGACAATTGTTAGACATCTATGTACATATGGCCATTTCATGGCGGATCGCCTAAAGAGTTCAAATCAGAAAAATCACGAGGGAACTGAGAGCCATGCTCAAAAAGTGCGCGCTTACAACGACCATTTTGTCCTCCGCCCTGCTTGCGACCGTTGCGACCGGCATTGCCGCGGCGCAAGTCGATACCATCACGGTGACCGCGACAAAGCGGGAAGCCAGCACCCAGTCGATTCCGATCGCGGTCAACGCGATGGGGGAAAGCACGCTCGAAGAACTGCGCGTGAATGTTTTCACCGACTATCTGCAACAACTCCCCGGCGTCACCGCTGGCGGTTCCGGCCCCGGCCAGAACACGATTTACATCCGCGGCCTTGCTTCGACGACCCCGAATTTGACGACAGCCGGCGTTGCCGGCCTCGCTCCCAATGTCGCCTTCTATCTGGATGAGCAGCCACTGGGTCAGCCCGGCCGGAACCTCGATGTCTATGCCGCCGACATCAATCGCGTCGAAGTCCTGCCCGGACCACAAGGCACACTCTATGGTGCCAGCTCGCAGGCCGGCACAGTCCGCATGATCACCAATACACCGGTCATCGGCGAGTTCGAGGCGTCCGCGAGCTTTGGAACCTCCTTCACCGAGAATGGTGAAATGAGCAGCAATGTCGAAGCCGTCCTCAACCTGCCGGTTTCAGAGAATTTCGCCCTGCGCGGCGTTGTCTATTACGACAGCCAGGGTGGCTATATCGACAATGTCGCAGGAACCCGCAATGCAAGTGAAAGCGCGCGCTTCCGCGCCGCCGGGACGGTCCGCCCGAACGGTGTGCCTGTCAGCGCCAACCGCGAAGGTTTCCAGGCCGGAGCCGATCTGTCAGGCGTCACATTCATCGACGCGGACAATTCCGCACTGGTCGAGGACGACTTCAATGACACAACCTATCAGGGCTTCCGTATCAGCGGCCTGTGGGACATCAGCTCCGACTTCAGCCTGCGCGTAGCGCATACGCGCCAGGATCTGGACAGCGATGGCGTCTTCTTCGCTGACCCGACGCTCGGCGATCTGGAAATCCAGCGCTTTGAGCAGGATGAGATGGAAGATTCCTTCCACAACACGTCCTGGACGCTGGAAGGCCGCCTTGGCATGCTCGATGCGGTTTACACGGGCGCCTATACCGACCGCCAGACCAATCAGCGGGTCGACTATTCCGACTATCTCTTCGTCGGCCAGTATCTGCCCTACTATATCTGTGACGGCTCGGTTTCCTATCCTGGCGGCGCGCCAGCGGGCACGTGCCAGGCACCAAACCTGTTCGTGGACTCAACCACCGACACCACGGTCTTCACGCAGGAACTCCGCTTCAACACGCCGGAAGACCGCCGGTTCCGCGCAACATTCGGCGGTTTTTACAGCGAGCTGGAACTGGCCGAGCGCAATGACTTCACCTATCCGGGTTCAGTCAATGCCGTGCTGTTTGGCCAGACCGGTTTCTCACCCAACTACCCCTTCACAACCGGATATACTTCCGACCCGGGTCCATTCCCGGCCGGCGTCATCTTCCGCAATGACGTCCTGAGAACCGATGTTCAATCGGGTGTGTTCGGTGAAGCCAGCTTCGATCTGAACGACCAGTTCTCGATCACCGTGGGAACGCGCTATTACGACATCGAAGTCGATCTGGAGGGCAGCGCGAATGCGTCCTTCTGCAACGGCTTCCAGCCAGACGCCAATGCCTTCGGGACCGATATCTCCGACCTGTATAATGGCGATGGCGCCGTGACATTCCGCGGTTCCTGCAACACGGCGGATCACATCACCTATACCGATCCGAATGCCGCCGGCATTCCGGCATCGGTGGCTGCGGCCCTCGCCGCTCCGGACGCAGCGCGCACAGATGGCTTCATCTTCAAGGCGACCGGTCAATGGACGCCGCGCGATGGCATGCTGTTCTACGCCACCTATTCCGAGGGCTTCCGCCCCGGCCTGCTCAATCGCCCCGGCGGCGCCGCCGGTCCGGGCGGGTACACCGTCCCCTTTGCGCTCGAAAGCGACGAGGTGACCAATTACGAATTGGGCTGGAAGCTTGATCTGGCCGACAATCAGTTGCGCTTCAACGGCAATGTCTTCTTCGTCGATGTTGAAAACCTTCAGACCACGATTTTCGATCCCTCGATCGTCAATCTCTTCTTCTCGGACAATGCGGCCAATGCCGAAATCCGCGGCTTTGAGGGCGATGTCACCTGGGCACCGATGGACATTCCAGGCCTCACGGTCACCGGCGCATTCTCGATGCTCGACACCGAGATCACGGAAGTCCTCACGCCCACCGATGATGTTCTCGTCGGCTCGGAACTGGCTTTTGCGCCGGGCTTCCAGGGCAATATCCGGGCTCGTTATGAATGGGAGCTGGATAATGGTCTGACGGCACACGTCATGCCGCAGCTGATCTATTCCGGCGACTCCGTCAGTGACGTGATCGAGATCAACAAGATTGAGCTCGATGCCTACACCATGGCCAGCTTCTCGACCGGCCTGACCAGCGATGGCTGGAGCATCGAGGCCTTCGTCAACAATCTGACCGACGAGCGCGCCCAGCTGAGCAATAACTTTGTCTATGACCGGGAGCGGGTCACCGTCGCCCGTCCGCGGACATGGGGTATGCGGGTGCGGGTTCAATACTAAACCCACACTTGGCTGAACTCAGCTAATATCTAGACTGGGCGTCCTGTGATCTTGCGGGACGCCCGGTTCTATCCACGGATACCAATTTGCCCGACGAAACTGAAACCCAGTCCGATTTGCTGCAGGCCGTGCAGGCCCGCATGTATGCGGGCGCGTTTCACGAGGCTGTCACCCTGCTGGATGACGCGATTCATTCCGACCCGGACTCGGTCGAAGCGCGTTATATGCGCGCCGTTTGCCATCGCTATCTGAAAGACGTTCCGGCGGCCGCCGCCGATCTCGCAGCCCTCAAGCAAATGGCGCCGGATTTTGGCCGCGCCTATCAGGAAGAGGGGCATCTGCACCGCGACAGCGGCAATACCGAACGCGCACTGCTGGCTTATCAGCGGGCTTGCCAGTTCAATCCTGCCCTGCTGGCCAGCTGGAAAGCCCAGGCCGCGTCATTGCGGTCACTGGGACGCGGCGCCGAGGCCGAACAGGTTGAGGCCCAGGCCCGGCGTCTGGAGGACTTGCCCAAGGATCTCGTCGCCGTCACCCATCTTCTCTACGAAGGCAAACTGCTGAAAGCCGAGCAACTCTGCCGGGCCTATATGCAGAAAAACCCGCACAATATCGAAGGCATGCGCCTGCTGGCAGAAATCGGAAAGCGTTTCGGCGTGCTTGAAGATGCCGATTTCCTGCTCGAGACCGCGCTAGAACTCGAGCCCGAGAATATTCAGCTCAGGCTCGACTTTATTGATGTGCTACGCAAGCGGCAGAAGTTCGAGGCCGCGCTGACGCAGGCCAGGGCGCTGCATGATCGCGAGCCGGACAATCCGCTATTCCAGTCCCATCTGGCGATTGAATCGATGCAGACGGGTGACTTTGACAAGGCGCTGGCCCTGTTCGAGACGATACTTCAAGCCTTGCCGGAGGACCCGGCCACCCTGACCTCGCGCGGTCATGCCCTGAAGACGCTGGGCCAGCAGGATGAGGCGGTCGCTTCTTATCAGTCGGCGGCGCGGGTCAAACCTGATCAGGGCGATGCCTGGTACGCGCTCGCCAATCTCAAGACTTATCACTTTTCCGATGATGAACTGGCCAGGTTGCGGTCACAGGAAGCGGCAGCTGATCTGGGTTTTCAAGACCGGGTCTATCTCTGTTTTGCCTTGGGAAAAGCCTTCGAGGACCGCAAGGATTACGCGGCCGCATTTCAGTATTACGAGCGCGGCAATGACCTCAAACGCGCCCAGACCCGCTACAAGTCGGATCAAATGGAAGAAGAGCTGGCCGCCCAGGCCAGCATCTGCACACCGGACTTGTTCGAGAAACAGGCCGGCAAGGGCTGCCCGGCACCCGATCCGATCTTCATCGTCGGATTGCCACGCGCTGGCTCAACCCTGATCGAACAGATCCTCGCCTCGCACAGCCAGGTCGATGGCACGCTGGAACTGCCCAATATCCTCGCCCTCTCGCATCGCCTGCGCGGCCGCAAGCGGGTCAGCGACCGGACCTTCTACCCGCGGGTCCTGCATGATCTCGACGCCGGCAAACTGCGCGCACTCGGCGAGGACTATCTCGACAATACTCGGATCCACCGTCAGGGCGCGCCGTTCTTCACCGACAAGATGCCGAATAATTTCCGGCACATCGGTCTGATCAAGCTGATCCTGCCGAATGCGAAAATCATCGATGCCCGGCGGGGCGCGATGGCGTGCTGCTTCTCCGGCTTCAAGCAATTATTCGCCGAGGGCCAGGAATTCACCTACGGGCTCGAGGAAATCGGCCGCTATTACAAGGCCTATGTCCGCTTGATGGAGCATTGGGACACAGTCCTGCCCGGCCAGATCCTGCGCGTCCACCATGAGGATGTCGTCGATGACGTCGATGCCCAGGTGCGGCGCATTCTGGAATTCTGCGGCCTGCCCTTTGAACCGGGCTGTATCGATTTTCACCATACCAAGCGCGCTGTACGCACCGCCTCTTCAGAGCAGGTGCGCCAACCGATTTACAAGCAGGGCGTCGCCCAATGGCGTCATTTCGAACCCTGGCTGGAGCCGCTGAAAGTGGCTCTGGGAACTGAACTCGCCGAAGTCTGAGGAGACAGGATGCCCCGGAGATTTTACAGAACGTCGCACAAGACCGGCGAAGACAATGTCGAAGTGCTGGGCCTGGACGTTCACAATCCGGTGTTCTTCATCGCGGCAGTGCTGGTCGTCTCATTCATCGGCCTGACACTGGCCTTTCCGCAATCGGCATCGAGCGTTCTGCTCGCTTCGCGGGCCTGGGTTCTGGAGACTTTCGACTGGCTTTTCGTATCGACCGTGAACATCGTTTTCCTGTTCGCACTCTTCGTCATGCTTTCGCCGCTCGGGCGCTTGCGGATCGGCGGCCGCGAGGCTCGGCCGGATTTCTCGACCAAGTCCTGGCTCGCCATGCTATTCTCGGCCGGGATCGGGATCGGCCTGATGTTCTGGGGGGCGGCCGAGCCGCTGGCCTATTACACGAACTGGTTTGGCACTCCGCTCGGGGTCGAGCCTGAAACTCCGGCCGCACACGATCTGGCGCTGAGCGCGACCATGTTTCACTGGGGCCTGAATGCCTGGTCGATCTATGCGATAATGGGGCTGGCGCTGGCCTATTTCGCCTTCTCCAAGGGATTGCCGCTCACCGTGCGCTCGGCCTTCTACCCGCTGCTCGGAGACCGGGTCTGGGGTTGGCCCGGGCATGTCATCGACTTGCTGGCGGTGATCGCGACCCTGTTCGGCCTGGCCACCTCACTGGGCCTCGGCGCACAGCAGATATCCAGCGGTTTGGACTATTTGTTCGGGTTCCAGGCCGGGATCGGCCTTCAGATCGGCATCATCGCCTTCATCACGCTGATCGCAACCATCTCGGTGGTGCGCGGTCTCGATGGCGGCGTGAAGGTATTGTCCAATATCAACATGGCGATGGCCGCGCTCTTCATGGTCTTCGTCTTCGCCGTCGGGCCAACCCTGCTCATCCTGGGCGGCTTCTGGGACAATACGATCAACTATGTCCGCGACTTCATCCCCCTGTCCAACTGGATCGGCCGCGACGACACGGAATGGTTTCATGGCTGGACGATTTTCTACTGGGCCTGGTGGATTTCCTGGTCGCCATTTGTCGGCATGTTCATCGCCCGCATCTCGAAGGGCCGCACTGTGCGGCAATTCCTGTTTTGCGTGATCTTCGTACCGCTCCTGGTCACCATCGCCTGGTTTTCAACTTTCGGCGAAATTGCGCTCCTGCAGGCGGAAACCGGCGTTGGCGAGCTGGCGAACGGGATCGATGAGGTCTCGCTCGTCCTGTTTCATATGCTCCAGAACCTGCCCTTCAACCAGATCGCCTCGATGATGGCGGTCATTCTGGTCCTGATCTTTTTCGTGACATCGTCAGACTCGGGCTCGCTGGTTGTCGACAGCATCACCGCCGGCGGCAAACTCCACGCCCCGGTGCCCCAGCGCATTTTCTGGGCCTGTATCGAGGGGCTCATTGCCATTGTCCTGCTATATGGGGGCGGAGCGCAGGCGCTCACGGCGCTGCAAGCCGGCACCATCGCCGTTGGCCTGCCCTTTACGATCGTTCTACTGGTCTGCTGCGTCAGTCTATGGAAAGGCCTGTCAGCGGACTCGCGCGCCCTGCGCAAGGCGGAGGGCGAACATGCCGCCGCAGTCAGCTAGTATCCATACACAATGGGAGACTCAGATACTTCGACGCATGATGCACGCCCTGCTCTTGTCGAGGTGCTGTCAGACAACCGCGAACGGGCCTCGAAAGCCGGCGCAATCACCAAATTCAGACGCCAAGCTGGCGCCATTCGGCCAGGGCCGCGGATCGGTTCTGCTTGACTGGTGGTGTCAGACTAAACCGGATCGGTCTCGAAAGCCCAGGGTCGAGGCTGATTCAGGCCGCCAGTTGACGCCATTCGTCGAGGGCGGTGGCGCGGCTTTCCTTGAAATCGGATCGTGAGTAGAGGTGGCGTTCGAGGTTGAAGTGATTGTAGATCGATGACTGGGTGGCGGCGAACTTTTGCAGGCTTCGCATTCACCGAAACCGGGTCATGATTTTCTCCCGGCGCCGCAAGGGCTGATGCGAGTTTTCAGCTCGATTGTTGAGCCACCTCCCGGTCTTCTGGCGGTTTGCATTTCCGAGCTTCCGAAGCGCGGATTTGTAGCTGCGCAATTTGTCGGTGACGACCATTTCCGGACGGCCAAATCGCTTCATCGCCTTGCGCAGAAACTTCAATGCTGCCTTGCGGTCTCGACGTTTGGTAACGAACGCTTAGAGCACTTCGCCTTCGTGATCGACAGCGCGCCAGAGGTAATGAAGTTCACCATTGATCTTCACAAAAACCTCGTCGAGATTCCACGGCCAGTTCGAATAGCATCCGTCTTGAACACGGCGCTTGCGGATCGACCTTGCGAAGAGCGGGCCAAACCTGTTCCACCAGAACCGCACCGTCTCGTGGGTAATATCGATGCCGCACTCATGGAGCAGGTCTTCCACGTTCCGCAGCGAGAGCGGAAAACGAACATACATCATCACCGCCAGGCGGATGATCTCAGGCGACGTCTTGAAGTACCGGAACGGATTGCGCACCGGCAAAAGCTACGAAACCAGGCCTGCCGGCTCAATCCCATTTTCCTCTGACAGTGCCGGTCAGTGGGTCGCGCCGCGTGTTGCGGGATAGCCGGGCGTCGAAACCTGGCTATCCCGCAACCGCTATCAGTTGAAGCTCAACCGCAACTCTATCCGGGCTGAGCGGGCTTCGAAATCACCATCACCGAGGCCATCAATATCCGCTTCAAAGGCAATCGAGGCGCCCGGGGCCAATTGGCCGCGCAAGCCCAGCTTGGCATTGGCCCGCAGCCCGCCCGTGCCGACCAACTGCCCATTCACATCGAGCAATTCAGCGGGATTGTAGTCCCAGACCCCGGTCAGACCGAGGCTCGGCTCCCACCAGCCACCGTCGGTGCGCAAAATGCGGTAGGCGAATTCAGGGCCAGCCTGCATGCGCCCGATCGCGATTGTCTGCTCGGGTATATCGATACCGAGCGTGTCGAAATACGCGTCCTGGGTCTCCTGGAAATGCGCAAGGCTGGCACTCGGACGGACGCGCCAGGCGCCGCTCTGCCACTCACCCGACAGATTCATCCGGATCAGGAAACGTGTGGTCTCGAAACTGTCCTCATAGAGGCCGAGTGGATCAACCCTATTGTCGGACTTGCCGTAGAGCGCGAGCACGTCGAGCCAGGCACCCTGGCCTATCTCCTGCACCAGATACGGCCCGGCCATCCAGCCAGAGCCACTGACCCGGGCACCGCGCAGAGCGCCGGCCTGAACGGCGATCTCGTCGGTGGTCTCGTCGGCCCAGTCATGCTGAACCATCAGACCGGCAACGGTGCTGTCGCCGAACGCCCAGTCAATCCCGAGCTGGACGACACCGAACGCACTGTCTGCGGCGTCGCCGGAGCGGTCATCGGAGACGGCGGAGTAATTGGCGGCGAGCCAGATATCAGCCCCACCGGCATTGGCGGTTGCCGCCCCGGATGCTCCAGGCATTTGAGGCTCGGTGGCGGCCGCGTGATTGCGGATGCCAGCCATGCTGGTGCCAAGCGAAACCATACGGTTACCGCCATTGATATCGGCAGAGAATTGACCGGCCGAAGAAGTGTCACGATCACGCACGCGGCGTGTCAGATCCGGCGCCGCGCTCAGCAGACGATCTCCGCGACGAACCATGAAATTACGGATCGCCCTTTGCGTGGCGAGCCGGACTTCAGTTTCGTCGCGCGTGTTGGCGAACGTACAGACGATCGACTCATTGGCGTCGAGATCAATATCGACGCGCCCGGTCGCCAGATCGATGACGCTGCCACTATCACTATCTCCCGTGCAGGTAATGCTATCGAGACGCCAGCCGTCGGGCGCCGACTGGATCACATCATACTGGCCCAGCAGCTTGCGCACCGGTGAGCTGGCGGCATAGCCGGCAGCGGTCGTCAGGCTGATCTGATCGAGATCGGTATCAGAAGATGCGAATTCGAATGTCGCATCGCGCTGGACACCGCCCGGCGTGGTCGAAACCAGCTGGATCGTACCGCGGCGTTCCGCGATCGAGACGGTGAGCGGGATGGCGACGACGATGGTGTCGCCGCTGGCGCGCGTCTCGGCATTGGGGCCTTTCGCCGCCGCACCGCCGCCGCTGAGATTGATCACAGTTACCGTGCCGGTATAGGTGCCGGCCGGCAGATCATTGGCCAGCGCATTGACCGTGATCGTCAATTGCACTTCGCCGAAGGCCGGGATCGTGCCGGTCAAGGGATCGACATCGAGCCAGTCCACATCGGCCTCAGTCCGGAATTCGACCGGCTGGCTGCCGGGATTGGTCACCGCAGCGGTGGCCGTGACATCCGTTGGATCCTCGACATCGCTGCCCAGAACCACCTCGACTTCGATCGGCTGAGCCACAGCATCGATCGAGGCGGACGCAGCCTCATTGCCGTTGCCCGCAGCATCTTCCGCGACTCCGGCATCAACCGTGATCTCAATGGTGCCGATTGTCTGCGGCGTCACCAGAGCAGTGTATTCGCTCGCGCTGACGGTCGTGAATTCAGACAAATCGGCATTGGAGGCGCCAATGTCATCGAGCTCGAAGCCGGTGACATCCTCGGAGAAGGTGAAGTTCGCGATAAACGGCCCCTCGGTCTCCTCGCCCGGCAGAGTGATGGCCAGGGTTGGCGGCGTATTGTCGGTGATGATGGAGAATTGCTCCGCGGCCAGATTGGCATTGCCCGCAGCATCGATAACGGCACCGACCGGCAGATCGACCGTGACCGGGCTGCCGGCCGTAGGTGTCACAGTGAGCTCATACCCAGCACCACTGCCGGTCAGATCGGAGAGGTCGGCATTGACGACGACGAAGTCTTCGAGCTCCAGGCCGGTCACGTCCTCCGAGAAGGCTACCGTCAGCGCGAAGGCGCCAATCGCCGGCTCGGAGGCCTCGCTGCTCAGCACCACTGAAGGCGCGGTGCCATCCGTGCTGATGGAGAATTGCGTCGCGACGAGGCTTTCATTGCCCGCAGCGTCCTGAGCAGCACCGGCAGCGAGATCGACGGTGACATCGCCATCGGCGGCCGGCGTGATGGTGACCGAATAATCGGCGCCGGATCCGGTCAGATCAGACGCCGCACCATTGCCGACGACGAGATCCTCGAGGGCCAGACCGGAGATGTCTTCAGAGAAGGTGACCGCGAGCGCAAAAGCACCGGAGACCGGATCCGCAGACTCTGTCGAGAGCACCACGGTCGGTGCTGTCAGGTCGGCTGCGATGACAAATTGCGTCGCCAACTGGCTGGGATTGCCGCTCAGGTCCCGCGCGGCACCTCCCTCGAGATCCACCGTGACATCGCCATCGGCGGTCGGTGTGATCGTGACCGTGTACTCAGCGGCGGCAAAACCGCCAACGGCTGCCGCCTCACCCCTGCGAGGAGCATTGCCCGCGCCGGAACCTCCCGAGAAATCGGTGGCAGTGCCATTGCCGACGACAATGCCCCTGAGTTCAAGACCGATCACGTCTTCAGAGAAGACAATGTCGAGCGTGAACGGGCCCGAAACGGGACCTGTTTCCGCCGAGGACAGAACCACTGTCGGCGCGATCACGTCATTGACAAGCGTGTATACCGCCTCATTGGCGCCGGTTGGCGTCACGCTGACCAGGCGCTGCCCGGCATAGTCGGTGATATCATTCCCGGCCAAGATCGACAGGGTCACGACACCGTTCAGTGACGGCAGGTCCCCGCCATAGGCCACAAGTTGATAGACCGTCTCGCCAACTGGCTGCGACTGGCTCGCCGCAGCCAGGGGCTCGCCCGCTCCACCGCCGCCCCGTCCGAAGGTGAGCCTTGCCGTCGTACCGTCGAGCCCGAAATCCCGTTCATCAAGATTGGCAACAGGTTCGGAGAAGGTCACGATCCATGTCAGGGTATCGGAGTTTGTCGTCTCGGAGAGCCATGCGGCTCGTTCGATCGAGGTGAGCACGGGCGCCGCTTGGTCACTGGTCAGGTTCAGCGTCTGGTCGCCGGCCAAAGTGCCATTACCGGCCTGGTCTTCGGCGACACCTGCGGCGATGCTGATCGTCACTTCGCCTTCCGCCAGCGGCGAGATGGCGAAGGAGAATACATTGCCGTTCTGCGTCGGCTCGGCGGCGGTCGCATTGGTGAGGGTCAGATCGGAAGCGGTGAAGCCCGCAACCGCCTCATCAAACGTGACGGTCAGGATGAAATCCGCGCCCACAAAATCGCTGTCTACGGACAGCTGCGGTGTCGGGGCGGTATTGTCGACCACGACCTCCGCTTCATTTGCCCCGGTCGGCACTGCCGAGCGGTCAAGATAATTGCCGTTTGTATCGGTAATGTCATATCCAACCACGCTGAGCAGCACGGTCGAATTGAGCGAAGCGAGGTCTCCGCCAGATGCCTCCAGCAAATACACATCTGGCTGCGACTGCGAGACCGAGGTGATCGCCGCCGTCGAGGAAGACAGATAGAAGTCATCAGCCGAGACATTCTCGACGGCCTCGGAGAAGGTGACTTCCCAGGTCAAGGTATCGGAATTGGTCGGCGAACCGCCGGCCGTTACGAGTTCGACATCCGTGATGCGCGGAGCCGTGAAGTCGTAAAGGTAGGAGACCTGCTCCGGTGCCGCATGGCCATTGCCCGCGGGATCAGTCGCCGCGCCGGCGGGAAGATCGACCGTGACCAGCCCGTCGCCTTCCGGCCTAATCGTGACGATATAACTGTGCCCGAAAGGGTTGAGGGCTGTCGCCGTGCCATTTCCGACGATGAATTCATCCAGCTCGAGCCCGACCAACCGCTCGGTGGACTGCACAACGACGGTGAACTCACCATCCTGCTCAACCGTATCCGTGTCGGCGATGAAAGAGACGACGGGCGCGGTGCGATCAAGGGTGTAGCCCTGATCCCGCGTGCCCGTGGGGACATAGCTCGCCGGGTTGTTGCCATATTCGTCCGGATACGGGCCGCCGTCGCCAAAACGGATATAGACGTAACCCTCATGCGTCGGCAGATCGCCGCCGGATGCCGTCACATAGAAGCCGACCGAATAGCGCACCACCTCGATCGTCCCGACGTCCACATTCCGCACCTCGAAGGCTTCAGGTGGGAGGCTGTAGCCGCGCGATATGCTTGAATACTGGAAATCCCACACCAATTCGGTCGCGTTTGTGTACTCCGTTGTCGAGGACATGCGACGAATATGGGCCAGAACCGGCGCAGTATTCGAAACGTCGAAGGAATTTTCATTACTCCCTGACGGGGTCACATCGACCAAGGCGCGACCGTCGGTGTCTTCGATATCCTGTGAAGCAGAAAAGCCGAGCGACACGACCCCCTCCAGCTCGGCAAGATCGCCGCCGCCGATCCGGACATTCCAGGCATTTCCGCCGGCCGACTGTGCGGTGACAACCGTGGCAGAGCTGCCAGTGACGCTGAAATCAGTCGCATCCACCCCGGTCACAGGCTTGGAAAACGTGACACGCCACCAGAGGTAATCCTCGTTCGTTGTCTCGTCCGAAGGGTCGTCGCGCTCGATCGAGAGAACGGTCGGCGGGCTCAAATCTGCCGCGATCGAAAATTGCGGCGCGGCCGGATTCGGGTTGCTGGCATCGTCATACAGGCTGCCAGCGGGAAGATCGACCGTTACGGTGCCGGTTGAGGACGGCCGCAAGGTGAAGGTGGCGCTGTACGCCCCCGGAAAGGAAAAACTCTCTACCACGGCATTACCCACCACGAGATCGGATTGGGTAAACGCGACAATAATGTCGGACCATCCGGCCTGCGGCGCACAGGTCATGCTCACGGTAAATACATCGGTCACCGGCGCAGCCGCCGTCGTGGCGAAGGCGCATTCCGGCACGGTATTGTCGATCGTGATGGGCGATTCAGACACGGTATTCAGGTCGGTCAGCGCAACCCCGGTCAGACTCTCGATATCCTGACCTGCCTTGAGACGGACCCATACCTCCCCGTTCATATCCGCCAAGTCGCCACCGGAGACGTCAGCCCAATAATACGAGGCGCTGACGGCGGTCCAGCCAGTGATGGTAGCGGTCGAACCGATCACCTCGAAGTCGGACGGATCGACATTGCGCACGTTCGCATTGAATTGGATCGAGGCGGTGAACGAGTCGGCATTGGTGTAGGTCGGCCCCCCCGTGGACAAGAGGCGCGGCGCGGGATCGCTTGCCTCGGCGCCGGGCGTCAGGCCTGCGCCCGCGATGAGGGCAGCGGCGAGCATGGCCGTCACCAGCCCCACTGTTTTCGCGCCAGTGCCGCGACACATGCGGACAAGCCTGCCAAATGCAGCCGAACCAAAACCGATCATACCATCACTCCCTTTAGCACCTGCGCAGTGCAAGCGGCGCTCCCCCCTGAAGCGGCCAGCTTGCTGCGAGGTCCGGCGGACCTCGCCTGCGCGTCCCCTGTCCTGACGCTCACCCATGGGTCAGCGCAATTTTGGGTTTGATTTCAATTCGATTGACCACGCTTTCCGGTTCAGCAACAATCACCCAAATGGGTGGTTTTCACCGCCTCACCCGAATAGATTCGCCACTTCAAGGGTCAGCCATGACCGAATCCACGCCGCCCGCTGACGCCCCTCCGGGCACGGGAAGGCTGAACGTTGCGACCCGGCTGGGCTATGGACTCGGAGATTTCGGATTTGTCGCCGCTTGGCAGGGAGCGGCGCTTTTCCTGCTCTATTTCTACACTGATGTTCTGCACCTCTCGCCCTGGATGGCCGGTGCGATCTATCTCGCTGGGATGGTCTGGGACGCCATCTCCGATCCCTTGATCGCGATCTGGACGGAACGCCATGCAGCGCAGCGCGGCCGCTATGGCACAATCATGCGATGGGCCGCTTTGCCCGTCGGGTTGAGCTACCTGGTCATGTTCTCAATTCCGACTGGCGGAACGCTGCTGACAGCAGCAGCGGCCCTGTTGAGTCATCTGGTTTTCCGCACCGCCTATACCTGCGCCAGCATGCCGTACAACACGCTGCCCGCGCGCCTGACCGGCGACAGCGACGAACGCAGCGCACTATCGGCGCTGCGGGTGATCGGCGCCGCGCTGGGCGGATTGACCGTCGCGATCGCCACCCCTCTCCTGGTGCAAGCTGCGGCCGAGGCCGGCGAAGCGGCGGGCTACCGGCTAGCCGCAGTGGCAACGGGCGCGCTCGCGGCTACGATCCTGATCATTTCCAGCCTCGCTATCCGCGAACCGCGCATCATGCGGTCAGTCAGTCCGTCGGCAAATGTGCTGCGCGATCTGCGGGAGTTGTGGCGGTTCACGGTTCGCAATGGTCCACTGCAGCGGCTACTCACCCTGATGCTGCTGGCGACAATCGGCTTTGCGCTCTTCACGCAGAGCCAGCTCTATTTCTTGCAACACGTGTTGCAGCAACCGGCGCTCACCGCACCGGTCCTGGCCGGTCCGGCCCTGGCGATGATCGTCACGGCACCGCTCTGGATGATGCTCGCCGCCCGCACCAGCAAACGCGCCACGCTGATGGCTGGCCTCCTGGTCGCGGCGGCAGGCTATGTGCTGATGGGTTTCGCACCCGCAGCCAGCCCCGGCCTCGCCCTGTTGAGTGTGGCCGTCATCGGCACCGGCAGCGCCGCCATCCCGGTGATGTTCTGGTCGATGGTGCCGGACGTGATCGATTACGGGCAGTTGCAGACAGGTCTGCGGGTTGAGGCTCGCACCTTCGGCCTGACCACATTCGTCCAGAAATGCGCCGCCGGAATCGCGGCCCTGGTCGCCGGTGGCCTTCTGGCCCTGTCCGGCTATGCGCCCGACATTGCACAGCCTTCAGAAAGCCTCGGAACGATAACCGCGTTGGTCTCCTGGCTGCCTGCCGCCTTCATGCTGGCCATGGTCGCTGTCGTCCGCGGCTACCCTGTCAGTCGCGAGCACCACTCCGAGATTATCGAACAGCTCGGCAGAAAGCGCGGCGCAGAGTGACGGAACGCCTCACCCTTTCGGGTGGTTGAGCCGGCGGGCGGGTGGTGGCAAGTTGTCGCCTGGCAACGCAATGGCGATTGCACCGGGTACCGGAAGGCCTGACATGAGCGACACCGCCCGGGACGACCCTTCGCACACCTCATTCACCCCCAAAACGTCTGGACGCGCCCAATCGCCTATCATTGCTGAACTTGATCAAGTGCGCCTTGACCAGGCCAGGTTGCTGCATAAGCGCACGCACCTGTCATGTATCATTGTCCAGTGCGTGATCATCTACCTGGCTGCGCTCGTCATCCTGAACGGTGACCTGCACTTTGCAGGTGTCTGGCTCGCTGCCACCAGCACCATGGTCGCCATCGTCTATATTTCCGCCAGACTGATGGCTCCAGACGGGGTGACAGCACAGAACTACAAGCGCTATCTGTTCATCCACACCGCGATCTCGGGCCTGACAGGCCTGGTCTGGGGTGGGTTGGCGAGCGCCTATCTCGACCCCGGCGATCTGTTCGACCTGTTCATCGCGATCAATATGGCGTTCTCGATCACGGTCGGCGGCATGCTGCCGAGCGCCGAATACCGGCCCACCTATATCAGTCTGGCGACCGGGACCCTGGTGCCGTTTTCCATCTACTGGCTGCTGACCGTTGATGGCCCGCTCCGCATTATCGGGGTCGGCCTGCTGATCTATTATTCGTTTGGATTGCTCGTCAGCGCCCGGGCGGAAGTGCAGACCATCGCCACCCTCGCCGCCGAGCGCACCCGCGACCTGACGCGCCAGCTACAGGAGCAGAACCGTGTGATCGAACAGGCCAGTGCCAGCAAGTCGCGCTTTCTCGCCGCGACCAGCCACGACATGTCGCAACCCCTGCAGGCGCAGAGCTTTTTCATCACCGCCATGCGCCGGACGCTGAACCAGCCCGAACAGGTCGAGCTGCTCGACAAGATCGAGGCGTGCTGGCGCAGCCAGCAACACCTGTTGCAGGCCCTTGTCGAAACGGCCCGACTCGATAGCGGTGCCATCATCGCGCGCCGGCGCGTCTTCGGTCTCGCAACAATCATGGACACGCTCAGGGCTGAATTTGCCGAGCTCGCTTCACGCGGAAAAGTCGAGCTCAGGATTAGCGGGGCACCGGTTGGCGTCGAGAGCGATCCGCTGCTGGTCACGCGCATCCTGCGCAACCTCCTCGGCAATGCGGTCAAATTCACCCCGCCCGGCGGACAGGTCGAACTCTCGTGGACACGCGAAGGTGAGACGGCCTTCATCGAGGTCCGCGATACCGGCCCAGGCATCTCGACCATCGATCGCGACCGGATATTTGACGAATATGTCCAGCTGGAACCGACCGCCGGCGAAGCCCGCGAGGGCCTGGGACTCGGGCTCACAATTGTCCGTCAGCTCGCCCGCAAGCTCGAGATCGAATTACGCTTCGACAGCACCCCCGGCGCAGGCACACGGGCCGGTATTGTCCTGCCAGTCCGGAACCTTGATGAAGTGGCGGCCCCCATTCAGACGGAGGTCGAAGGCGTCCCGGGCTCCCCCCTGGTCCTGCTGGTCGAGGATGAGGCTGCGCTGCGCGAGGGTTTGACGATGCTTCTAACCGATTGGGGGTGCCGCGTCATTGCCGCGGCTTCCGGACACGAAGCGCTGGAATTGCTCTCCTGGGCCGATGCCGAACCGGCGCTCCTGATCATCGACAAACGGCTGGCCGACGGCGAAGATGGTCTGGATACGATCCTCGCCTTGCGCGCCGAAGTCGTCGCCGACATTCCGGCCGTCCTGCTGACAGGCGACATCTACCAGTTCGAGCGTGCCGGCGGCATCGAGAACATGACGGTCCTGGCCAAGCCGGCCGACGCCACGCAATTGCACGCCATTCTGCTGGAAACCGTCGCGCCGTCGCGCCGAACCTGACCTGCGCGCTAGATCAGACCAAGCGCCTGAGCCTTGCGCATACAAGCGGTACGGGTGTGGACATCGAGCGCCTCGAAAATGGCGCGCATATGCGATTTGACGGTATTTTCGCTGATATTGAGTGTGCTGGCGATTTCCTTGTTGGTGACACCGCCCCCCATCAGATGAAGGATTTCAAGCTGGCGCGGGCCCAGCCGGGGCAGTTGCCGGTCGGCCTCAGGATGCCAGTCCTCGGGGGCGTGATCTCCGACGCTTTCGGCTTGCACGCCAAAGAAGCTGGCCCGCCCTGCCAGGATACCATCGACCGCTGCAAGCATGGTCTCCGTATCGGCCGACTTGTGGACAAATCCCCGCGCACCCAGCCTTTTCATCTCGGCAACCGGCGGCTCGGCGCCGATTCCGGACAGCATCAGCACCGGACAACGAGACTTACGCTCCCGGATCGCCGCAAGCAGCGCCAGCCCGTTCATCGTCCGCATCACCAGATCGAGAATAATCAAATCATAATTTGAATCGGGCCCGAAAGCTTTCAGGAAGGCGACTGGATCATCAAAGACCTCGACGGTGTATCCCTCACGCAACTGCATCAGCAGCGCGCTGAAACCGTCGGAGAACATGCGGTGATCATCGACCAGCGCGAGACGTCGCGTCGCACTCATTTTCCGAACATCTCCGGCATGCGCGCCTCCCTGGTCCCGGTCGGAGCGTTATTCTCCAAACACTCAAGGCCACGACCATCTAGCGCGCAAGCGCGAACTTCGCAAACCATGGAACGCGCTGCCCCGACTACCTGACGCTTCCGCCCGCACTCAGAATTTCACGATCTATTTTGCGAATAGCGGCCCGAACTGTCGCCAGCAGAAGCCCACTGTGTCTCAGATGCTGCCAGGGATACATTCGTGAAGCAGACGCTCGACGTTTCGGAGCGAGAGCGGGAAACGCCTGTGCATCGTCACGGCCAAGCGAGTGAGTTCGCCTGAAACCTGCCGATCTTGGATCGGGGGCCTATCCAGGGATAGCTGAGAAGGGAAAACCTCTCGCTCAAGCCCGGCCCTCTCGGACACCACCGGAATTGAACCCCATATGCTGGACAGTGTGCACCAATTGGAACGGCAGAGAGTCGCTGCCCTTAGAGAGGAAATTAGTTTGGGGGGGTGTATGGGGGTGGACCCAGTCTTGCGCGGAAGGGGCCCCGGTTTTCACCTCAAGCTCAACCCCGAAACCCGTCTTGAGGGTCTGGCCCAAACTGAAAGAGGTGCCGCCAGCCCTGTGCAAACCAATCTCGTAAATGAATTCGCCGCCCGACGCTCAGGGCAAACTTCTTTCGGGGTGGCCTGTGAGTTCGGCAGAATCGCCGAGGATGTCGGATATTATCATTTTGGCAAGCCAGCGCGTCCCATCGGTGCTTGCCGCGTAGTACATGAATTGTGAGCGTCGTTCAGCACGGATCAACCCCGCCCGTTCCAGGGTCTGCAGGTGGCCTGTCATGGTCGATCGCGGCACTTCATGGTGCGCGGCCAGATCGCCCGCGGACACCGAGAGTGGATATCGCGCGCAGAGACGCCGAAATAGATCCAGGCGCACCGGATGGGACAGGCCGGCAAGCGCGGCAACGGCTCTTCGATTTGTCATGCCGGCAAATTGCAGGACAAGCATGACCGGCACATCGAATTTTCGTGAATGTTTTGCAACGACGCGAATTCGGCAAAGGCCGGTGACCGCTAGTCCCGACGGCAGGAATAGTGACCGAGAACCGGAATGACCCTGCGGCTTCCATCACCCCCCTCGAGGCGCAAGACAGCGCGATTCATGCGCAATCCGTCCGCAACGATTTCACTAAAATAGCCGGAGATCACAACTTCGCTCACCATCCCGGCACCCGGGAAGCGGCGCTCGTAGAGATCGCCCACCGCGATCACACCCCCGACCGACGGGCGACCCCGACGCACCACTTCCGCATCCACCAGAAAGCTGATTTCACCGCGGGTGAGGTTTTCGAAAGCCAACAGATCGTGCGGACCATCCGCGCGCCAAAGGAAGACGCCGCACTCTCCGGAATCAAGCCGTTGCGGTCCCAGCGAGGTCATCGGCCCCAGCGCGACCGGATCCTCGGTCATCGGCGACGCGTTCGCGGGAAGGGGTGTTGGCAGGGACTGACAGGCTGTCGCTGTGAGGCTCAGATAAGCCAGGACGATGATCGCCTCACTCCGCATGGCCCATTTCCCCGTCTCGCCGCCAGACCCCATCCTCGATGTTGAACCCTGAATAGGCCAGGGCGTTGCCCAGATCGGCATTCGTTGTGCTGATTCCGACGCTCCACTCGACACCGGTCACGGCAAGAATCGCTTCGGCCGCAATGGTCATATCCTGACTTTCCCCGGCCAGAATGGCCACAAGCTTGCCACCGCGACACTCCAGCGGGCCCGTCAATTCGGGCAGCACCACGCCAAACTCCTGGGAGAGATCGCTGGAGAGGTCCGCGGTCATTGCGCCGCTGACAACGGCGCAATGACCGTCGGTGAATTCCAGCCGATCGAGGCTGACCATGATAATCGCCGCTTCCGTGAGGCCGGGGACGTCCTGCACGCCCAACCGAACCGGTACGCCGACAAGACGGGTGTCGAGCACCTGCCAGTCACCGTGCAAATCGATCCGCGCAAGCCCACTTCCGCGCAACCCTGCATCGGCCAACACCCAGTCGATCGCGAGCCGCCCTCCCAGCAGTGGCCAGGGCCGGGTGTGGATTTGCGCCCGGCGCATGGAGAACTGACCGAGGCGAGCCCCCCGGATCGTGCCATTCCAGACTGAACCATGAATTTCGGCCCGGGTCAGGTCGAGCCCATCGGCGGTCAGTCCGAGCGCCAGCTTCAGCGGGAGCGTGGCAATCAGTCCCGTGAGCAGTGCGACGACGAAGACAGTCAATAATCGCAACATTGTCCTAACTCCCGGGCCTGGCCAGAACGAGATTAAGTTCGACCTGGCCATGATCCAGCCGTGCCATGTTGATGGACACCACCTCAATGCCGTACCGGCGTTCCATATCGACCAGCCACCCCATCGCGGCTCCGTAATCAGCGCGGTCGATATGTACACTCAACCGTCCGTCGACTCCCGGGACAATACCGGCAATAGCGATCCGCCGCGAAGTTGCGGCGGCACCGACAATGGTCCGCAACGGCCGGGACAGCTCGGACGCATTCTCGTTCACGGACGGCAGTGTGGCGTAGTCCGCCAGACCATCACGAATTTCGCGATACTGTTCGAAGGCCAATGCATACTCGCGGCGGGCCCGCTCATGGAAATCGAGCAACGGCCCGGCCAGAAGGGTCTGGACCAGCCACGCCAGAACGAGGCCGGCAAAGGCCAGGATCATCACTTGCTCGCGGCCCGTGCGGCCAGCCAAATGCGCGGGAATGCTCGACAATAAACCGGTCATGGGATCCTCAGGATGAAATCGCCGTCTATCCCGGCGGTGCCATCGCGCGCGCCCTGATCGACCAGCTCCATATTGCGCGCCCGCGCGTCTTCGCTGAGCGCGTCGAAATCGGAAAATACACCATATCTGGCCGAGACGCTGAGCTCAGGCCGGGACTGATCATAACGGACCGTCTCGATTACGACGGAGTCATGCCCGTCCGCCAGACTTGCCAGCCCGGCCAGGAGTGGAAGGAAACCTCCACTTCGCTCGCGGCCGTGACGCTGGGCAAGGCGCTCGTGAAGAATCCTGCCGGCGCGCACCGGATCAAGCGATCCGGAAATAGCCGGGAATGTGGCCTGCACCATTTCGACAGTCGCCGTGTCATAGCGTTCGGCCCGTTGCAGCAGATAGACACTCTCGCCGATCATATAGAGTCCCAGACCGAGGAGCAGGCTGGCTGCGAGGGCGGCGCTGCGTGCAAACAGACGAAGCGTCCGCGACCAGTCAAGACCGGCGCCAAGCCGCTGGCCCAACAGCGCCGGCATCCGTTTCAACACCGTCTCGGGCAAGCCATACGCTGCCAAATCGAGTGGCGTGTCCTGCAGAGCGTCTATGCTCTCACCAGCCAGTCCCAGCGCCGGCGAGACCGCAATCGACCCCTCGCTGGCCGACGCCGCCAGGCTGTGCAGCAGTGAGTCGAACATGCGCCCGTTGCAGGCGCCGCCTACGGCCCGGCCGGGCTGGCGCAGCGCTTCACCATAGAGATAGATAACCCGGCCCCGCTCATGGCGCAGTGTCAACGCGGCATCGAATTCGGCGACAAGCAGACAATCGGGGACCGTCGACACGGTCCCGCGCAGATAGGGCCGGCACGTGTCGCGCCACGCTTCGACGACGTTTGTCGCCGCCGCGAATACCCATCGCTGCCCGTCCTCGCCCGGTGTTCCGATGGCGACATCGACGTCTTCGAGCCGGGAGGCGAGCTCTTCCTCAATCAGGAATGGCGCGGCCTGGCGGGCATCGTATTCTGACCGGGTTGGCAACTCGACCTGACTCACAAAGACATCGTCAGAGCAAAGCACGACGACCGTAGAGCTGATCGAGTGCAACAGTGCGATATCCAACGAGCCCGCACCTTCACCGGACGAGACCTGCACCGGGGCTTCACGGTCGCCCTCAAGGATCGACCAGCGCAAGCCGTCCGGCAGGGTTGGAAACAGGACGAGGGTCTGGCTCATAGGAAAATTCCATGCCTTTGCGTCACGCGGGTGACCTGCCGCCCGCCACTCACTTGGACCTGCTCGCGCAGGGCGTATCGAATGCCGGCGTATTGCACCGTTATTTCGATCTCGAAATAGCGCGAGGTCACTCCGATTTCCGGTCGTTCTGCGGAATCGAGCTCGAGGGCCCGCATACTGTCTGTGGCCCAGAATGCCTCGATATCGGCATAGCCGGCCGCGGGCCGCTGAAGCAGCACGGTCTCGGCCTCGGCTCGGGTAAGGGCGCCATTCAACGCCGCCACCATCAAGGGCGCCTGATCGAGCCGCAATGTGTTGATATTGAGTGCCAGTGGGTGAGCGCCGGGAAAGGCGCAGATCAACGGCGCCACGCGCAGATAGGCGTCAGCCGTGACACCGGCGACTGCGCGCAACTCCTCGACTTCCGACAGATAGGTATTGCCGGTGCGGTAGGTCCGCTGATCGCGCAGATAGACCTCGTCCTCGGCGCCGGACGTGACCGGCCGCAAATCGCTGTCGACCCAGTCGGCCGTCGCCGCGGCGATCTGGATCGCCTGACCGGCCGCGATCCCGGTCTGTGTCAGAAGGCGCTCGAATTGACGTTGTTGATCGGGGTTGGTCGCAAGCCTGCCCTGGGCATCGGCGGTGACAAGTGCGTTGGGATTGAAGCAGTTGTGGGCGTCTCGGATCTCGCCGGTGATCTCTCCGCCATCGATCGGGAAGACGCGGGGCGTGTTCAGCCAGCCGGCATCGGGGCGGAAAGCCTCGCTGGAATCGTCGAGCGCCCGCAATAGCAGCACCTCGGCGTAATCGCGCGCGCCAAGCCCATACCAGTGAGCCTGGTCGCGAACGTCCATATTGGCGGCCTGGCGCAGTGACAGGCGCATCCCGGAGGCAATCGCGAGTGCCAGGCTCGACATTAGCGCGACCAACAAAATGGCCGTGATCAACGCCGCACCTGCCTGCTTGTCCGCGCGCGCGGTCATGCCACCACCCTCACAGCTGAGGTCAGGACAAGATGCTCGAGCCGGCCCAGACCGGCGAGGCTGTAATGCAGCCGCACGGCGCGCGGAAGCGCGGCAGCGGAACCGGCGGAGTCGACCGGCACCAATATCGTCTCGACCCAGACCGCTCCGTTGAGAACTTCGAGCCCGACCTCGCTGACACCCTCGATCAGGATCTGTTCACGGAAGCCATTTGTAAGACCGGCATCCGGATGGCTTCGCACCCGCCGTACGATGCGATCGCCCCGCAGGACGTATTCCACCCGGATCAGGGAGCTGCGCGTCCGGCCGGAGCTGGTGTCGATGGCACCTCCGCGCGTGAAGACCAGCAGGATGAGGTCGGTCGGTGCCGCCGTCTGACGATCCGGGACGCCGTTGGCTGCAGCAGCAAACACGACCGGGTCGCGCCTTCCATCCGCTTCGCGCACCGGTCGCAGTGCCAGCTGTCCCATGTCGTCACGCAGCATCACCCGCATACGTTCGAGCGAACCGACGCGGTCGAGGGCGCCATTAACCTGCTCCGATCCCTGGACGCTGGTCGAGAGCAAGGTCACTGCCACGCTGGCCATCAGCGCAAAAACAAAGGATGCGACCAGAACCTCGAGCAGAGAGAAGCCGGCCTGGCTTTTCGCAGTGCTCATCCGCCGCTCCCGCGCCGGAAGGTTTCGAGACGGGCCAGCTCACTGCCGGTGCCGGCCCCATTGACGAGCAGAATGACGCGCTGCAGATCGCGGTCAATCGTTGGCTCGACCCGGAGCTGCCAGGCATAGCTGGCACCGGCCAGTTCATACGTGCCCGCCTCCCCGCCGCGCAGCCGCGATTCCAGCAGGGCCCGGTTGAGCAGGTTTTCGGCAGCCATTACCGCCAAGGTGCGTTCCTGGATCGCGGCCGCATTGCGAGTCGAGCTCTGCATGAGGCTGAGCATACCGATCCCGCCCAGCGCCAGGACCACCAGTGCCATCATGACCTCAATGAGAGAGAATCCAGACTCACTATGGGTGCTGCAAGACGTCATCCGGCGAGGGACTCCACGCGCAGGCGTCCGGTATCGTCGAGCAGGATGGCGTAGCTCTGGCTGCCTCCCTCAAGCAGGATCCGGAACGGGTCATTGAGTCCGGCCGGATCGAAGAACACCGCCGGGTACGCGACCACACCGTCCGGATGCCAGGCCAGGGCGATCATGTCGCTGCGCAGCGAAATCTCGGAGGCGAAGCCGCGCGGCTGCAAGGTCGGGTGATTACGCAGCAACCGCCACTCGCCATCGACATAGTTGGTGAAGGCATAGCCACCATCTGTGAGCGTCAGGCCAACCGGCTGGCCGGAGATTACGGCCTCTTGCTCGGCCTCGTGCAGCCGCACAACCAGGCGCTCGGCTTCGCGGCGCAAGGGGTCGCGCTCGGGTGAGGCGGCAAGCGCGATCGTGGTCGCCATCAGTGCCATGAGCGATACCGCGATCAGCACTTCAAGCAAGGAGAAACCCGACTCCGTTGAGGTGTTCACCTTCATGTTCCACGCTCCCAGTTTCCAATGTCGGCATCAAGCCCTTCGCCGCCTTCACGGCCATCGCGGCCCAGGGAAAAGACGTCGAACACGCCGTGTTCTCCCGGGTAGACATATTGATAGACATGACCCCATGGATCGTCCGGCAGGCGACGGATATAGCCCTGCTCGCGATAGGTCGCACCGCGGCCCTCGGGCACCTCAACGAGCGCCTGCAGCCCCTCTTCCACGGTTGGATAGCGCCGCGCGTCGAGCCGGAAAGCGTCGAGCGCCTGCTCCAGAACCGCGATGTCGGCGGAGGCTTTCTGGACCATCGCCTGGTCCTGCGCCGGCATGACATTGATGACCACAATCGTGGCGAGGAGGCCAAGGATCGAAATCGAGATCATGATTTCAAGCAATGAGAAGCCAGCCTCGCTGCCGGTGGCGTCAGTGTCTTCATCATACAGGGTCATAAGAGCCTCCTTAGCCGAGGACGAGCGTGTTGAGTTGCAGGATGGGCAACAGGATGGATAGAACGATCAGGACGACCAGGACTCCGAGCACCAGGATGATTGCCGGCTCGAGCAAGGACAGGCTGACCGCGATCGAGCTGTCTATATCCCGGCCGAGCTGGTCCGCAGCCCGCCCGAACATTTCATCGAGGCGGCCGGAGCGTTCGCCCGCCGCAACCATGTAAATCACCAGCGAAGGTATCCAGCCGCCGCGGTTCAGCGCGTCTGACAGGCCGCGCCCGCTCTCCACATCCGAGACGACGACCGCGATCATATCCTGGAAGGCGCGGTTTGATCCGGCCCGGCCGGCAGCCCTCAGGGCGTCGGGCAGGACCGTGCCCGAGTTAATGAGGATGGACATTGTGCGGGCAAAGGCTGCCGCCTCGACCTGACGCAGAAACGAGCCGATCAAGGGCACACGGACCACGACCGCATCATGGATCCGGCGATAGGCCGGCTGTCGGTAGGCGAAAACAAAGGCGATCATACTGCCGGCCAGGATCGCGCCAATCCAAGGCCAGGATGTCGCGAGGAAGCTGGAAATCGCGATCATGATGCGGGTCAAGGTCGGCAGGCTGACGCCCATGCCGGTGAATTGCTCTGCAAGGCGGGGCACGACGAAAAGCATCAGCATGGTGATGACGCCGATCGCGACCACGGCCAACACCGCTGGATAGACTAGGGCGCCGACAACCTTGCTGCGCACGACATCTTCAGCTTCGAGATGGTCGGCGAGGCGAGACAGCACCATGCCGAGACTGCCGCTGGCCTCGCCCGCCGCGATCAGGGCCCGATAGACCGGCGGAAAACTGCCTGGAGCAGCGCCCATCGCATCGGCCAGCCGGCTGCCCTCGGTGACGCGTGTGCGCACCGCCATAATGATGCGCCGGATGGCATGCTTTTCGACCTGGCGCCCGACCAGATCCAGCGATTCCTCGACGGGCATGCCGGCATCGATCAACTCCGCCAGCTGGCGAGTGATGAGCATCAGGTCGCGCGTGCCCAGATCGTGCTGCGAGGCGTATTCGATCCACTGACTAACCGCATTGCCCGGCGTTTGTGTGCCACGGCGTGAATCGGCCCGGCGCAGGGCCAGGGGCGCCATGTGCTGCAGGCGCAGTTCGCGCCGCGCGGCCAGTTCTGAATCCGCAGTGATCAGGCCGGTTTTCTTGTGCCCACGGCCATCAAGCGCACTGTATTCAAACGCCGGCATGACGCACGCCCCCGTCATCACGGCACAGACGCAGCACCTCAGCCAGGCTGGTCTCGCCGCTCATGGCCAGCCGCGCACCATTCTCGAACAAGGTCTGGCTGCGCGCAAAGGCATGCGCCGCCATTTCACTTTCGCGGGCATCCTCATGGATAAGCTTGCGCAGGACTTCATCGACCTCGACGATTTCATAAATCCCGACGCGGCCTGTATAGCCTAGCGACTTGCAATCCGGGCATCCTGTGGGCCGGTAGAGGATCGCATCTTCCGCCTCGCCGAGACCGAGGATGTCCCGTTCGGCCGCATCGGGCTCATAAGGTTCGCGGCAGGCATGGCAAAGCTTACGCACAAGCCGCTGGGCGATAATCGCGGTGAGGGTTGAGGCGAGCAGATAGGATTCGGCCCCCATATCGCGCAGGCGGGCGATCGCGGCGACGGCGGAATTTGTGTGAACGGTTGAGAGCACGAGATGGCCGGTCAGGCTGGCCTGCACCGCGACCTCGGCGGTTTCGGCATCGCGGATCTCACCGACCATGACGATATCGGGGTCCTGTCGCAGTATGGCGCGCAGCCCGCCGGCAAAGGTCATCCCGATCTTGGCGTTGACTTGGGTCTGGCCGATCCCGTCGACGGCGTATTCAATCGGGTCTTCTACGGTCAGGATGTTTCGGGCCAGTGTGTTGAGCCGATTCAGGCCCGAATAGAGCGTGGTCGTCTTGCCGGCACCGGTCGGGCCTGTCACCAGCACCACGCCATTCGGCTGCGCCAGCGCCCGCTCATACGCGGCGAGCACCTCCGCCGACATGCCCAAATCCTCGAGCCGGAATCGCGCATCGGAGTTGTCGAGCAGGCGCAGAACCACGCGTTCGCCATTCCGTGACGGCAGGGTGGAGACGCGGATATCGACTGACTTGCTGCCGAGTGAAAGCGACAAGCGGCCATCCTGCGGAAGCCGCTTCTCGGCGATGTCCAGGCGCGCCATCACCTTGATGCGCGACACCAGTAGTTTGGATAGTTTGGCAGAAACGCTGGCCGCCTCCTTCATCACCCCATCGATGCGGTAGCGGATAACAACGCGATCGCTGAAGGATTCCACGTGCACGTCAGACGCCTGCATGCGCACGGCCTCGGCGATCAGACCGTTGATCAGGCGGATGACCGGAGCGCTGGAGGAATCGTCCAGCAAGTCTTCGGATTGGGGGATCTGGTCAATCAGGTCCGAAAGCGACTCGCCCCGTGTCGTCTCCTCCAGCTCGGTCTCATCGAGTCCGGCATAGGCGTAAAGGTCCCGCAGGAGCTGGTCATACTCAACAGTCCCCATCTCGCTGACGGGGTAGTTGCCGCCAACAACCCGATACACCTCGAGGAGTCGCCGCCGATCGGCACCCGACCTCACCACATACCGCGGTGTTTCGCCGGGTATGAAGGCGATGCCCGCCTGGCGCGCAAACGCATAGCGTACCGGGGGCAAGGAAACGGAGGCCAGTGTCTCGGCCATGATCAGTCTTCAACCTCTGGCGTGCGCGTCGAGGTCGCATCCATCATGCTCATCAGGGCTTCCAGGCTGCTCGCACCGTCAGGATGCGAGAGGCGCTGCTCGCGCGTAATGTAATCATAGCGTCCGTCGGTCACGGCCCGCATGTCATCTGCGCTCCTGATGATGGTCGGGCGGATGAAGATCATCAGATTGGTCCGGTGCGTCGTACGCGAGCGCGACCGGAACAGATTGCCGATCCCGGGCATGTCGCCCAGGACAGGCACCTGGGAATTGTCGACGTCATCATCTTGCTGGATGAGTCCGCCGAGCACGATGATCTCGCCATTATCCGCCAGCACGGTTGTCGTCACACGACGCTTGTTTGTAACCAGGTCGGTGGAGTCGCCGACTACGGTTCCGGCAACACTGGAAACTTCCTGTTCGATATAGAGCCGGACCGTTCCACCTTCGGTGATCTGCGGCCGGACCAGGAGTTTGACGCCAACCTCCTCGCGCTCAATGGTGCGGAAAGGGTTGGAATTGTTATTGCCGAGGGTCTCACCCGTGGTGATCGGGATTTCCTGACCGGAGATGAAGCTCGCCTCTTCATTGTCCATGGCCAGGATAGACGGCGTCGCGAGCACGTTGGAATTAATGTCGTTCTCGACGGCATTGAGGACCAGGCCAAACAGGCCGCCATTGCCCAACTGGCCCCCCAGGCCAATCGCGCCGCCACGCACGCCAAGCAGGGAGGCCAGGGCCGCATCCCGGAGCTCGCCAACGACGGTATCGGTGCTGTCGCCGGGCACCGCCACCGCACCGGCAAGGGCGAGAAGGTCGGGATTGGCCGAGGAGTAGCGAGTGAGGGCCAGCGGCGTGGTGCTGTCATCACCGCCCGCGAGCATCATCTGAACCCCGAGTTCGCGCGCCGCGCTGTCGGATATCTCGACGATGATGCCCTCGACGAGGACTTGCGGCCGGCGCACGTCGAGCTGACGGATAACGCGCTCAAGCTCGCGCTGGATATCGATGCTCGCATTGATCACAAGCGCGTTGGTCGGAACGTGGTGCGCGACCGTCGGCCGCCGCTCGCCCGGAGCCCCCTCGCTCATGGCGTCGACCATTTCCTCAAGGATTGGCAGCAGCATTTCGCCGTCGGCATTGTTGAGATAGACGACGCGAAATCCCTGGTTGGACACGCTCGCCGCATCAACGCGACGGATCAAGGTGGCCATATCGCGAACGGCATTTGCGGTGCCACGCAAAAGCAGGGTGTTGGACGATGAGAGTGATGCCACAGTGACACCGCTACGCGTTTGCCCTTCACCGGCACCGCCCGAATTGTTCGAGCGCTGGACAATGAGGCTCATCTCCGAGGCCGAAGCGTTCTGCAGCTCGACCATCTCATAGACGGAGGTATCGCGGTCGAGATCGCGGACCACGTCCCGGATGCGCTGCATGTTTTCGGCGAAGTCCACGACTACGAGCGCATTGCTGCCCGGGGCCGCATTGACGCTGCCCTGCGGATGAATAATTGGGCGCAGGACACCGAGCGCGTCCTGGGCGCTGGCATGCTGGAGATGGATCACCCGGGTCGCATACTGGTCGCCACGAATTTCCGCATTCACCGGACTGACCGAACGCGCACCGGCCTGGTCCGGCACGATCTGGTAGGCGCCCGACGCCGTCGGCACGACGACATAGCCATGCACGCGCATGGTCGAAAGGAAGACCTGGAAATACTCGCCTGCCGTCAATGGGATTTGCGACGTGATCGTCACACGGCCGCGCACTGACGGGTCGACAATGAAGGTGTGACCGGTCACCGCCGAGACATCGTCGATGACAGTCTGGATATCGGCCTGGTTGAAATTGACGACGCTGTCCTGGGCCTCGGCAATGCTTGCCGAGACAATAGCCAACACAGCCAGGAAGGCTGCCGCCCATTTTGTAATCGCAAGCATCAGGACAAATCCACCTGGAGGGTCAACGGCACACCGCCGCGACGGATTGAAAGAGAGATAGTTTCGTGGCCCTGCAGGCTCTCGAACAGTTCGGCCACATCGCCCGCCTCAGCGAGAATCTGGCCGTCAACCGCGAGCAGGATGTCATCGCGGCGCAGGCCGAGCGCGGTGAGGGCAACATCGGATTCGGTTGCCATCCGGTAGCCGATCAACTCCCGGCCCTCGAACACCGGTTCGACGCGGAAGATGTCACCGGGCGCCCGTCCTCGCGTGCGGCCGGCTGACGCCGCCACCGCCGCCGGGGCAGACGTCGCTGCCGAAGGCCGGGTTTCACGCAAAACCAGCGCTTCCAGTACGCCGCGCCGGTCAATGATGATGCGTTCCTCGTCGAGCGAATAGAGGGTGACGCCGTCGACGATTTCATCGCCGGGGCGGAATATCCCGTCCCGGCCATCAGGCGTCTGCAGGAAGGCAACGCCGTCGGCAGCGGCCTGTCCGGTACGGATGCCGCGCACGACCAGATTGAGGCGGGATTCCGGAATCGCGGCGATTTCGACAGCGCTCGACAGGGAGGCCGTGCGATCGGCGAATAATTGCGCCGATGGCAAGCTGCCGATCTCGGCTGTATGGCGGGCATCGCTGGCGCGACCACCTGGCTGGACTGCGTCGTCGAACGACATGTTCGCTGCACTGGCACCGAAGGCGATGAACCAGATTGCGTGAGCCAGCAGAAGGCCAAACAGGGCGACAAGAACGAGCTCGCACCCGCTCGCCAGAACAGCCAGCGCGCGGTCGCGGCCAGATCCTGTAACCAGATATTGTGCCAACTTGCTCATGCCAATGTTGCCCACAGCATGATCCGTGTCACGGACCAGCGAAAAGGGTCGCGATGCCGACCCCCGTTGGCCTTCCGATTACACGTGACTCCCGACAGTTCTGCGACACCCGCATGACAGTTTCGCAACACCGCGAAAAGCCGATTCAAGGCAAGGGAATGGGAGGTGTGCCGCGAGCGGGGTCCGGTGGGCCAGGAATAGGCTGGCCGGTGGCCCGGCATGCGGGGCGGACGCTGAGGTCCGCCCCGCCGCTGAGTCTACCAGGTCCGGCTCACCGAAACGCTGAACGTGGTACCCAGGTCATAGGTATCGACGGCGAGTTCGGCCCCGCCGGCACTCTGGGTGGCGCTATAGCCGTCACCCAGAATATTGCGCACGGAGAAGCCGACATCCCAGTCTGCTTCCGCGACATTGATCGTGCGGCTGTAGACGAGGTCAAGGGATGACGGGACCTGCTCGACGATCTCGGGAAGACTGTCAGACAGGTTGGCCACGGCCCGGGTCCGGTCACTGACATAATTGTAGAGCAATGCACCGCGCGCCCGCCCGTCAAAGGTTTCGAAGCCGACCTGGACGTTGAACAAGTGCTCTGACTGACCCTGAAGGGTGCGACCATCTTCAATGAAGCCGGCCGCATTGAGCACCAGCGCCTGTGGGTTGCCGAAGGCACCCTGGGCGACGGTGACCGTACCTTCGCCGGACACTTCCGACTGGATGTAGGTGTAGTTGGTCTTCACGAACCATTCGCGGTCATTGAAGAAGGGCTGATCCCAACGGTCCGAGAAATCGAAGGTCTTCTCGTACTCGAACTCGGCTCCTGTAAGGGTCGCGCTCGGTGCGTTGATAAAGGAGGTATTGAGACCATCGCCGATCGGGATGATGAATTCCTCGATCGGATTGGTCAGTTCCTTGTAGAAGGCGCCGATCGTGACAAATTGTTCCCGGCCGAAATAATATTCGAGGCGAGCGTCATAATTCGTCATCTCGGTGTTTTCCAGGTAGGGATTCCCCTGGAAGCGCTGATCGGTGTCCGTGTTGAAGAATTCGGCAAAGGCCAGCTCGCGGAATTGCGGGCGGGCGATCGTCTGGGAGTAACCGGTCCGAAGCTGGAGATTGTCGGCAAAGGTCCAGGTCAGCGTCACGGCTGGCAGGACATAGTCTACCTGCTGTTGGGTTTCGGCCAAGCCGCTATCGGCCGCGCTGGCCGGGAAAGCGAAGGTGTCGACACTCAACTCGCCGTCTTCGAAACGGGCTCCGAATGCGGCCCGGACGAAGTCGGTCAGTTCAAGATCGGCGCCGACATAGTAGGCATCGACGTCAAGCTGGCCGTGATACGCCTCCGGCAGGGACAGGCCACCGGTCTCGATGAGACGCAGGCGCTCATCCGTGATGTTCTGGTTCGCAAAAATATAGTCGATACGGCTGCTCAGCAGCTCGGACGGGATGCCAACCGAACCCGGTGCGAAGGAGAAGCGACGCGTCCAGGCATCACGCTCGCGACTGGTATTGGCGTAACCGGCCGTCAGCGAGACGTCCATCGAGCCAAGCTCGACGGGAAGTTCGAAGTCGACACCATAGTCGGACGTGTTGTCTTCAACCTCGGAGAAGGAGGTCGAGTTGCCGTTGACCGTGCCTTCATAGACGTAGCCAGCCCCGGTATAGGCGTAGTCGGCATTGCGCTGATAGGGTGCGTCACGGGTCGCGGTCGCATCGGAAATCCGCCATTCGATGGAGAGTCCGCCGAGACTGTCAAACAAATGTTCCCCGGTCAGCTGATTGAACAGAACCTGGCGTTCGAACCATTCGGTGCTGTCTGTGCGGAATACGCCATTGGCGCCGGCATTGAACTCTTCCTCGATGCGCGCTTCCTTCGAGGTCGAGCGCAGTGCCATGGTCAGGAAGTTGACCGAATGGTTGTTGTAGAAATCAACGCCGACCGACACCATACCGGAGACGTCGATCGTGTTTTCGGTGCCGAAGAAATTATTGATCCCCTCGCCGGGAAGTGCGATTCCCGAACGGTCGGCGAGCGGGGGCCCGTTCTCATAGACCAGCTCATTGCCGGCGCCAATCCGGCCCTTGCCGCGCTGACCTTCGCGCGTTTCCCAGGCATTGCTGTACTGGGCAGCCGCGATCACGCCGAGCGAGAAGTTTTCGAAGTCGTAGCGATCACCGGCATTGAACGAGATCGAGCCATTGGCGTCGGTGTCGACATTCTGGACAACCCAGAGCTCCGAATTGACGAGCGAGCGGCCGATCGCCTGCTGCTGGTCGGCCGGAAGGTTGTTTCCAACGCGTGTGGTCTCGAACACCGAGGCCAGCTCGGCCGGGATGTCACGCAAACCGTCATCATAGCCCAGCCAGTCCGTGTCAGACCCGTGATAGGTGATGCCGCGATTTCCGGTCGTGATGGTGTTGAAACTGCCATCGACGCCAGCCGTGAAGAAACCTTCCTCCGGCAGGGCCGAGGTCTCGATCCCGATGACGCCGCCACCGAACTCACCGGGGAAGCGGGGCGAGAAGGTTTTCTGGACGAGGACGTTGGACAGGATATTCGTCGGGAAAATATCGAGCGGGGCCGCACGCCGGAACGGTTCCGGTGAGGGCATAGGCGAGCCGTTGAGCAGCGTGTTGGAATAACGCTCATTCAGGCCGCGAACGACGACAAACCGGCCTTGTGTTGTCGACAGGCCGGTGATCCGCACCAGCGCACCGGCAAGATCAGAATCGCCCGTCGTGATCAGGTCGTCGATCGAGAGGGACGCGGAAACCTCGGAGGTCACGCGGCGGGCTTCGGGGATATACTGGTAGCGCACCGTGATGACTTCAACATCACTGGGGCTGTCCGCATCCTGCGCAAACGCAGCGGCCGGCACCAGCGTCGTCGACGCAAGGAGTGCGGCCATGAATGCCATACGATTCGTTTTCATCTTCATCACCGTGAGACTTCGGTTGAACGGAACCAGTTCCCGGCCGGCATCTGCCGGCCGGGAGAGTGGTCGTGCGTTACGGAGTGACCTGGAAAGTCCAGCCCTGGTACCAAGTGTCGTTGCTGTCCTCGACGGCCCCGATATAGGTGACCGGTTCGAACCAGCTATCGAGCGCATTGACGTCGGTCGTATTGACCGCCAGCTCGGTGGCCCCGGGAACAACACCGGTGGAACCCGGGATGAAGGTGAAACCGCTCATCGAATGGGTGATTTCGGCATTGTCAGCCTGACCGAGGAACCAGGTCGACAGATCGACCGGATCGCCGGCAGTTTCCTTGAAGTTGGTCAGGCAATCGAGCACGGTCGACTGGATGATGAGGTCTTCATCACCCGCAGCGCCCGAGGCACCGATACGGTCGAAGGTTTCGGTGTCGTCGACATTCAGACAGGCATTGCCAAAATCAACCACGATGCCGTTATAGAGCTCGCCTGCGGTGCCGGCACGGATCAGCATGCCTTCATCGGAGTCGTTGGAGCCCGCTCCATTGCGGCGGCCGATCAGGGTGAAGTTGGAGATGCGTGGGTTGGAGCGTGGCAGCAGGGCGTTGTTGGACGAACGGTTGTCCCACTCGAAGCCCTGATCGCCATCATCCGACTGCTGGATGATCACGAATTGGGCGCGGCCGATCCAGCCATCAGTGTAATCCATCGAGTCGTCGGAATTGCCGGTCAGCACCAGGTGGCGCAGATCGACAGCACCGCCGAACATCTCGACGCCATCATCGGCATTATTGTGGACCTGGACATAATCGACTTCCGTGCCGCTGCCGACACCCTGGAAGGCGATGCCGTTGAGCTCGTCCTCATTATTCACCTTGAAGCCGGCATAGCGGACCTGGGTGTAGAAGATATTGCCAGAGTCATCCGTCGGATCGGCACCACCGAACAAGCCGGAAGAGCCCTCACCGGATTTCTGGCAATCGACCGTACCGCCGGTTGCGGTGCCATCGGTACAGGCATTGATCGGTGCGCGACCATTGATGACCAGACCGCCCCAGAGGCCGATCTCGGTGGCACCGACCGTGCCGTCGACATCCGCTCTAGCCGTCATCACGACGGGGGCAGTGCGGGTACCGTTGGAGCGAATGGTCGAACCGCGGGCGACCACGACGTAGTCGGAGCCGGCCGAACCGAACAGGGTGACGCCCGGATCGATGGTCAGCTCGACTTCGATGCCCGAAGGCGCCGGGCTGGCGGCATCGGGACCGCGGTCGACACCGACGAAGACCGGGCCGACGACTTCATACATCGAACCGCGGGTCAGATGCAGGTCGGCAGTTACATTGCCGGTGATCTGACAGATGCGCTGATTGTCGATCACTTCAGCGGACTCGGTGGTGCCGGTCGGGCAACCCGGATCAGCGAAGAGATTATAGGTCCAGCCGGCGGCCCAGTTGGAAGCCGCACTCTCGGACGCCGAGAAAGCGCCGATATAGCTGGTCAGCTCAAACCACGGGTCGAGGGCGTTGACGTCGGTGGTGTTCACCGCCAGTTCGACCGGTCCCGGGAAGACGTCCGACATCGTATTGTCGATTTCGGCATTGTTGGCCTGGCCAAGGAACCAGTCGGAGACATCGACCGGATCACCGGCGGTTTCCGAGAAATTGACGACGCAATCGAGAGCAACCGATTGCATGATCAGGTCTTCATCGCCGGAAGCGCCGGTGGCGCCGATGCGGTTGAAGGTCTCGGTATCATCAATATCGAGGCAGTTATCGCCGAAATCGACGACGATGCCGTTATAGAGCTCGCCGGCAGTCCCGGCGCGGAGCAGCATGCCCTGGTCGGAGTCATTCGAGCCGGTGCCATTGCGCTGACCGATCAGCGTGAAGTTGGAGATACGCGGATTGGAGCGCGGCAGCAGGGTGTTGTTGGACGAACGGTTGTCGAACTCGAAGCCCTGGTCGCCATCGGCGGACTGACGCACGAGGACGTATTGGGCCCGGCCGCGCCAGCCATCGGTGTAATCCATCGAGTCATCGGAATTTCCGGTCAACACCAGGTGGCGGAGATCGACGGTTCCGCCAAACATTTCGACGCCGTCATCGGCATTATTGTGGACCTGGACATAGTCGACTTCAGTGCCGCTGCCGACACCCTGGAAGGCGATGCCGTTGAGTTCGTCTTCATTGTTGACCTTGAAGCCGGCGAAGCGAACCTGGAGGTAGCGCAGGGTACCGGAGTCATCGGCCGGATTGTCGCCGCCGAACAGGCCCGAGGAGCCCTCACCCGACTTGACGCAATCGACACTGCCGCCAACAGCCGTGCCATCGATACAGGCATTGATCGGTGCGCGGCCATTGATGACCAGACCGCCCCATTGACCGTATTCCGTGGCGCCAACCGTGCCTTCGATGTCGGAGCGCGAGGTCATGACGATCGGCGAGTCCGCCGTACCCGCCGCTTCAATGCGCGAACCGCGGGAAACCACGAGATAGTCAGAACCGGCAGAGCCGAACAGGGTCGCACCAGGATTGATGGTCAACGTCACCGTTGAACCGCCAGCGGCTTCGCCGAGGGGCTTCTGCGGCGTGGCTCCATCATCGATACCGACGAAGACCGGGCCGGTGATGATCACGCCGGCATTGGCGGCGATCGTGGTGTCAGTCGTAATGTTGCCGGTAATCTCACAGGCATTGATTGTGACAGAGCCATTGGTGATGCTGGCCTCGCGGATCGAACCGGTGCCGCAGCCGCCAGCCGGGACGAGATCAATCACGACATTACCGGTGCCGCCACCGGTGCCACCCCCGGCTGGAGGTGTTCCGACACTACTGTCGCCGGGCGACGAGATCGATGTATCCGAACAGGCTGCGAGCACCACACATGCGGTACTGGCCAGCAGAAATTTGCGGAATTCGTGCTTCGACATTTGAGGGACCCCCTAAAGAAACCTTGCGATGTGGGCCGATCCCGACCGACCCGTTTCGGGCTTGGCCCTATAGAGGCTGTGTGACGGTGCCGTGACGTGGCGCGGTCTGGAAGGCCTGCTGGCGCAGGGGAAACCCGACTTGGCCGCTAGTTCTGGATTTCGGAAATTCTGGAAGAAGAGCGCCGGGGAATGACGTGAGAGCCGAGTGGCTCCGAGATAGACCCGGATTGGCTACTGGCTTGAACTTTTTGTGACCATTCATTGCGTTTGGTGCTGCCGGGCGGTTCGAGGGCCGGTAGGCGAAGCTCACATGCCTTCACAACCGCCTGTCTTGCACAGACCGCTGCAGTCATCACGCGGCCCGGGGGCCGCCCTGTGGACAACTGGCACAACTACACTGAAAAATAGGAGTGGTTTGGTGATTATATAGATGACTGAACAGATGGTTGATTCGCGGATGGAAACCCCTTTAGAGCGTGAGCCTCATGGTCTCCGCTTTGAGGCCGCTAACGACGCTCTCCGCTTTGCTGATGAATGCGTCAAGAACGGCAACCGCTTTTTGGCCGCCAACAATAGGGGCGTCACCCAGCGATACTTGAAACAAGAAATTGTAATTAAGTTGGATTTGGCCCCCAGGGGCGATATGCCCCAAGGTCAACTCTTGCTTCGCGCCGTCCCAGGCATGGAGGGGTGTAAAGTCACGCCCAACACCCCAAGACCCAACGTTATGGGTGGCCTCGGGGGTGGAGACGAGTATGGTCTGGTGCTTGTTCGGGCCAGAGAGTCGGCCCAAGCTCCAGAGCAAATCATCCCCTCCGAGGTATGGCTTCATGTGCGCGAGGAACGGTCTGAGCGTGACCGGGATTGTCTTGTATCTCCGAGATTCGAAGATGGCTTCGAAATCCTTGACGTCTTTGGCAAAAGGAAAATAGCAGTTGGGCTTTCCCCCGCGGATCGTCACGACCGCGGCGTTTGTGGCTTGGTCGAGCGAGTGTCGGACATTGTTGATCCCATCGGAGAAGACAGGGTGAATGGACCGTGGAAGCAGGTCTGGAAACCGGAGCTTGAGGAACTTGCCCCCGGTTTGTGGGTCCGGCTCCTCGAATGGGGCGGCCTTCACCGACTTGAAGCGTTCGGTGCATCGCGCTTCAAATTCGGCGCGGTTTTCTTTAGCCCGACCGATCAAGAGTTCTGCACTTTCGAATGGGTCGACTGACATGGTAGAGTTCCATTTAGTTTAGGAGGCAGCCCTGATGAGCGACGACACACTGCCAGACGAGGAGGCGGCGCGGATACGCGACGAAGCCCTAAAGCGTATGCTGGAAACCCCGCCGGAGCCGCACGATAGCGGCAAGAAACAAGAAAAGAAGCCCGCCAAATAGGCGGGTTTTTTCATGGAGAAATCGATGGATATCGAAGGGATGGTTTTCACCCGTCCGGGGCTACTTCTTTCCCCAAGTCGGCTTGATGCCGAGTGCGCTCTTTGTGAGTTTGTCGATCTCGGCTTTAGCGAGTTCAACGGACTTCGCCTTCAGCTCTCCGTAGGTGCAGAACTCGAAGCCACACGATTTGCATTTGACGATGGACTCGTCAGTGGCGTCGTCGTCCGTAGTAAGGATGGTTCCCCCGCACTCCTTACACTCGAAGGTGACTGTTAACTGATCTTCTGACATTCATCGGCTCCTTGTTTGAGGACGCCACACTACCCTGAGTCATTCACCTACGCGAATCGTGGAACGCGCGGGTTGCGCCGATTATTGTCGGCGCTTCCACTTCACGAATTTGATACCCTTAAGCTGCGGCACCGTGGAATTGAGCAGTCCGCCGATAGGTCAGGCGCTTGCCCTCGGCAGCGCGGACGATATTGTCGCGGCGCTCTGCGTCATTGACGCCCAGCCTCTCGCGGTTGTTGTAGCGGAAATCGAACTCGGCAAGGTAGCGGTGCAGGTGCTTCTCTTTGCAGTGCTGATATACGCCGCGCATCCCGCGCTTGAAGATCGAAAACACGCCTTCGATGGTGTTGGTGTGGACAGAGCCGCGCACGTACTCGTCGGCTGAGTGGCGGACGCTTTCATGGCTGGCGTATTGCTCACCCGGCAGAGTGTAGAGGCGGCTTTCATCGGTGTAGAGGACGGTTTCGCGGCTTACGTTCTCAAACAGGATGGTGGCCACGGTGTCACGGTTCGCCTTCTCAACGTGGAATGAGCGAACATTGCCGCCACGTTCAACCAGAGCCACCACCGCGCGCTTATTCGACGGGCCGCGACCAGCCTTTGACTTAAGGAATGGCGTGCCGTCCTTGCGAACCTTGGACGGGTTTTCGACTTTGCCGAAATAGGTTTCGTCGGCTTCGACAGTTTTGCCTTCGCCGCCCATACCATCGGAGCCGGGTGCGCGGTCATCACGCATGGCTTCGCGGATACGGTGGCACATGAACCAAGCCGTCTTGTAGGTGATGCCGATAGTGCGGTGGATCTGATGCGCGCTGATGCCCTTTTTAGAGGACGCCATCATCTGCGTAGCTAGCAACCACTTGTGCAGCGCGACCTTGGAACGCTCATACACGGTGCCGACGCGGACGGTGAACTTCTTGCGGCAATCAGAGCAGTGATACCAGCCCGGCCCCATAGACTTCCCACCAAGCGCTTTCACGGTGTCCCGCTCGCCACAGAAGGGGCACACCGGGCCATTTGGCCAGCGGATTTGCTCAAGGTGAGCGCGGGCCGAGTCTTCATTGTGAAAGATGGGGTCAGTCAGATTGCACATGGGTCTATCTCCTTGAACCCATACAACCATCTCAGGCGTGTTCAGTCAAGTATATAATCGCCAGTGGTTTCCTATAATTTCGAGAATACGCGAATTACCAAACAATCATATAACGTGAAATTATGCCAATTCGAGAATTCGGGTATTTTGCTCTTAAGAGCCGTAAGCATAAGAAATAACACAAAATATAGTATCTTCGACATATTCTTACAGAACACCTTTTCATCCGTACCCGGACGCGTTAGAATTGCGACAATTAGATGTCAAACACGGCGTCTGGATCAATGAAACGGAGCAATTTATCATGATGCATTCCTCCCGGCCGTTCGCCATCGCAGGCGCCGTCTTCATGCTGCTGGGCGCCGCGCCTGTTGTGCAGGCACAGTCCACCAACGTCTTCACCTTCCAGACCGATCAGGCCACACTTCGGACCGAGGCCGGAACCCTGGAAACCTATGAGCGTCTGGTGACGCAAACCGGACAGTATTGCGAGCAGTTCGACCTCGGCGTGATGAGCGAGCAGTGCGAGGCTGAAGTTCTGGCGGCCGCCATCGCCCAGGTAGATAGCCCCGGCCTTGCAACGCTGCACACCGCCCGGCTGGCCGAGCAGGCCCGTCACGCCCGGCAAGATACGGCGACCCCCACGAGCTAAAGCGCCCCGTCCAACTCGTGACCACAGGATTGACCTGCTCCCCGGCGGCAAGCGACGCTTGCTTCCCGGGGATTTTTGGCCGGGCCCGGGGTTTCAGCCCGTCGCGATTTCCGGGCTCCGATTGTCGGGGCAGGGTCAGCTGGAGGCGACACAAAACCTTCATTTCACACCCTGCCTGCCGCTCGATATAGCTCCCCGCACACCGCTGCCTGGAGTCGCGAAACATGAGAGCCCTGCTTGCGATCTTCGCACTCACCCTGACCGCAGGATGCACACAGCCCGACACGGTCAATGATGTCGCGCCTGCATTTGGAACGGACAATCTTGCCACCTCGCAGGCCTGTTTCACCGAAAATCCCTCCAGCTTGCTTGAGCCGGGCCAGACTTTGCTGGAACGCGGCCCTGACGGCATAGTCAAGATTTCCAGCCGCGTCGGAGGGCGAGCCGCGAATCTCGAATTCTCGGTCACGCAGATGCCGGACGCATCCCGTCAGGCGCTTGACGCTGCGGCAGCTGATTTCTTTCAAGGCGCAAGTGCGATCTATGATGTGACCAGCAACATCGTCATCTATCACCGTGCGACTGATGGCACTCTGTGCACCGTAACCGGTGACGGGGCGATCGGACGGACGCTGATGGCGACCGCCCACAGCCTCGCCGACACCGAATAGGGCGCCTTCTGACGAGCGACACGCCCCAGAACCGCCGTCAACCTCTACACGGATGGATGTTGTCAGACACTGGCGAACGGTTCTCGAAGGCCGCGGCTCATCCTGCGCACGACATCGACCTCCACGGACACCTCGCCGGGTTGCCACGCCCCGGTTCCGTTGATCGTGGCTCATGACCGGCGTTAACCCGACACGGCCGCTTTCTCGCGCCCGCTGAGTGGTGGATTTCATTTGGGGGGATGTATGGCGGTGAGGGTGGGATTCGAACCCACGAGACGGTTCCCCGCCTACACACTTTCCAGGCGTGCGCCTTCGACCACTCGGCCACCTCACCGCGAGGAGCGCGGACTATACGCATCACGGGGGCTAGAGCAAGTGACCTCAATCAGCTGTGGCAGACCAAGCTGCAGGGGCCGGCTGGCGCAGGCCTGCGGGCAGCGACAGTTTCGGCTCTGGCAATCGCGCCGGGAGTGCCTATTTTGACGGCAGCCTCTAGCCAGGAAACCACCATGACCGAGCCCGCCTCCAATCCTGCCATCATCGCGGCCGACCAGGCCCTGCCCGGCCGCACTACGCCCATCGCCACGGCCAGCCATCATTTCGTGACGGGCCGGCCCCTGAAGGTCGAGCGGCCGGAGATGATGGAGGAGATCTTCTTCGGCATGGGCTGTTTCTGGGGCGTGGAACGCCTGTTCTGGGAAGCCGAGGGTGTCTGGCACACGGCAGCCGGCTATGCCGGCGGACACACGCCCAATCCGACCTATCGCGAGGTCTGCTCCGGCTCGACCGGTCATGCCGAGATCGTGCGGGTGATCTATGATCCGCAACAAATCCCCCTCTCCGCCCTGCTCAAGCTGTTCTGGGAGGGCCACGACCCGACCCAGGGCATGCGCCAGGGTAATGATCGCGGTAGCCAGTACCGCTCGGCGATCTATGTCACGACGCCGCAGCAAGCGCTGGAGGCACAACTCAGCCTGACGGCCTACAACGAGGCGCTGACGGTACATGGACGCGGACCGGTCACGACCGAGATCGCCGAAAGCCTGCCCTTTTTCTATGCCGAGGATGATCACCAGCAATATCTCGCCAAGAATCCAGGCGGCTATTGCGGGCTGTCCGGCACCGGTGTCGTCTGCCCGATTGGCACCGGGATCGACGTGGCCTGAGACCAGACTCGCCTGAGGCCTGAATCGCGGCAGCATCGCCCCGACCGGGGAATCGCCGCAGATTGACACCCGTGCAGGTCCACCGGGCCCGCCGCATGATTGGGAAACGAATCCTTGAAACGCCTGATCGCCTTCGATGTCGACTCGACCCTGTTGCGTGTTGAATCCCTCGACATGGCGCTCGAGGCTGCCCTGTCGGCCCTGCCCGATGCGACCGACGCCAAGAAGCGTCTTCATGACATCACCAATGCCGGCATGACCGGCCGGATGGCGCTGCGCGAATCCCTCGAGGCACGCCTGAAACTGGCCTCGCTTGACCGTGCCCTGGTGCATAAAATCGCCGAAGACCTGCGCCGGCGAGTGACGCCGGGCATGGCGGCCCTGCTGCGGCAATTGCGAGCCCAGGGCGATGAATTGCACGCGGTCTCAGGCGGTTTCGCCGACCTGCTTGAACCGGTGCTGGGCGATCTGGGGTTTGGCCGCAGCGAAATTCACGCCAATGAATTCGTCTACCAGAACGACCAGGTCGTCGGGCTCGATCCCGATTGTCCGCTATCGCGCAATGGCGGCAAGGCGGAGGTTCTGAACCGGATCTCGCGCCATGCCGAAACCACCATTATTGTCGGCGATGGCATGACCGATTTCGAAGCCTTCGAGCAGGGCGCGGCCGACAAATTCATCGGCTTCGGGGTCATTGCCCAGCGCGAGGTGGTCCTCGCCGCAGCCGAATGGGCCGGCGAGAGCTATGTCCGCAGCGTCAATGCCCTGACCAGCCTGCTCAAGACCTAGCCGGCGATCAGGCGCGCCCGGATCGTGCCGTCCATCGCCTTGATGCGATCAAGGAAATCGGCGGGCAGATCGCCCTCGAGATCGGCAGCGACATAACCCAGCTCACCGCGGGTTTCCAATTGCTGGGCCGCGATATTGGCGCCGGCCGCACTGACCGCATCATTGAGCCGCGACAGATAGCCCGGCGCATTGCCGTGAAAGCTCAGCAGCCTCACCCGCCCGGCCTTGATGGTTCCCGGCTCGATCTCGGGGACATTGACGGCGCCCTTGGTGGCACCATGGCTGAGGAAGCGCGCAAGCTTGGCGGCGACATCATCGCCGATTGCCTCCTGGGCCTCGAGCGTCGAACCGCCGACATGCGGGGTGAGAATGATATTCTCGAACTTCTGCAGCGGCGTCACGAAGGCCTCATCCTTCGAGGCCGGCTCCTTGGGGAAAACATCGACGGCGGCGCCGATCAGATGGCCGCTTTCCAGCGCCGCGCACAGGGCATCAATATCAACCAGATCGCCGCGTGCCTGATTGATCAGGATCGAGCCCGGTTTCATGCGGGCAATCGCCGGGGCATTCATCATGTTGTGGGTTGTCGGCAGCGAGGGCACGTGCAGCGTGACGACGTCACACATTTCAAGCAATTCATCGAGACTGCCGACCGAGCGCGCATTGCCGTGGGCGAGCTTGGGTTCGACATCGTAGAAATAGACATGCATGCCCAGCCCGCTGGCGAGAACGCTCAATTGCGAGCCGATATTGCCGTAGCCGACAATGCCGAGCTTCTTGCCGCGGACCTCGTGGGAATTGCTCGCCGATTTGAGCCATTCGCCGCGCTTGGCAGCAGAAGAGCGTAGCGGCACGCCGCGCATCAGCATGATCACCGACGCCAGGGTCAGCTCGGCGACCGAGCGGGTATTGCCGAACGGACCATTGAAAACCGGAATGCCATGGCTGGCGGCAGCGTCGAGATCGACCTGGTTGGTGCCGATACAGAAACAGCCCAGCGCCAGCAGGCGTGGCGCGGCTTCAAAGGCAGCTGCAGTCATCTTGGTGCGCGAACGAATGCCGGCAATCCGGGCATCGGCGAGGGCGGCGTGCAAGGCGGCGGGCTCGAGCGCCGAGGCATGACGTTCAATGTGCAATCCCGCGGCCAGCAGGGGCGCATCGGCCACCGGGTGGAGATTTTCAAACAGGACGGCGGTATCGGTCATAGGGCGCTCCCAGGATTGTGGCGCCAGACTAGGAGGATTTCGCTGCACCGCAACATCCCCCGGAGGATATTTGCACGCATGTGATGATTTTTCGCAGTCAGCAGCGCTGATCATGCGTCAAACAGACCAGGATCGCGCAAGAATCGCCTCAACTGGCCTCATAGGCGGCGCGCAGCCAGCCCGATACCGCCTCGTCGACCTCATCGGCGCTTTGCAAGCGCACACGATGGCTGACCATCGCATTGAATGACCCCGCCGCCTCCAGCCGTCCCGTTGGCGGCATTGAACCGAGATTGAGCCCGAGATCGAGGCGCGTTTTGGTCGAGGGCTGCACGATGGCGAATTGTTTCGACCGCCTCAGCGAGACATAGGCCTTCTTCGGCGCCAGTTCGACGTCATCGCCCAGGGCACTGGCGATCTCCATCAGGCGGTCATGGATCGGCCGCAGGGCTGCCTTGCCGGCATATTGTGTCTCGACCAGATCGGCCTCGGCACTGGCTGTCTGCGGCGCGAGGCGTTCGGGATTCAGGCTCACCGTCGCCACGAGATTGGCATAGCCATGTGTGAGACCCTGCTCGCCCTTGAGCCAGGCGAGGATCTTGCCATGCTTGCGCTCGGGAACCGTGCCAGCGAGCACCAGCCATTCGTCGAGCGAACGGCCGGTCTTCTCCGGCATGTTGGCGATCATGCTCTGCAGCATCTCGTCAGGCGTGGCCATGCGATATCCCTCCCCGTGAAAATCCGGTTCAGGCTAGCCAATCAGGCCGGATCAGAAAACCCTTATTCGGCCGGAGCGGCGCCGGCATCAGGCGCCAGCGCGTGCAGGGCGGCGAGTGTCAGGGTGACATGTTCGTTCGGGTTGTTGTCAGTGTGCTTGAACGCGATCTCACCATCGGCGGCGATCACATAGGAGGTGCGGTTGGTCCAGCCCGGACGCATCATCAAGCCGACGCTATAGGCCGAGACCGTCTCACGATCGACAGCCGCGACCGGAAAGGCGCTGGCACAATGCGCCTCGGAGAATTCGGACAGGCGATCCGTATTGCCGGCGGTCAAGCCAATCAGGGTGGCGCCGGCGGCGGTGAATTCGGCAGCGGACTCGGCAAACAACGCCGCTTCGATATTACAGCCACCAGTGAAGGCGGCCGGGAAGAAATACATCACCACCGGACCTTCGCTCAGCGCCTCGGCGAGATCGAAATGGAAGGCGTCGCCACCAAGAAACCCATCGGCCTGGAATTGCGGAGCGACATCGCCGACTTCGGGCGCGGCGAAAGCCGGCGCGGCAAGACAGGCGGTGACGGCAAGGCTGGCGAGAAAACGGCGCATGGTGAACTCCAGGGGTTGGGGCAGAGATATCCTACCGCATAAATGCGCCCTGCCGGACAATATGCAAGGGCGCGCGGCCAATCAGGCGGCTCGCTCACCAGAAGGTGAACGCACGCAGCCTAGTTATCATCCATCTTCAGGGCCGCGATGAAGGCTTCCTGCGGGATATCGACCTTGCCGAACTGGCGCATTTTCTTCTTGCCGGCCTTTTGCTTGTCCAGAAGCTTGCGCTTGCGCGAGGCGTCGCCGCCATAGCATTTCGCGGTCACGTCCTTGCGCATCGCCGACAGGGTTTCGCGGGCGACGATACGGCCACCGATCGCGGCCTGGATCGGGATCTTGAACATGTGGCGCGGGATCAGGTCCTTGAGCTTTTCGCACATGGCACGGCCGCGCTGTTCGGCCCGGCCGCGATGGACCACCATGGAGAGCGCATCGACCGGCTCGTCATTGACGAGGATCGACATGCGCACGAGATCGCCCTCGCGATCATCGACCCAGTGATAATCGAAGCTGGCATAGCCCTTGGAAATGGACTTCAGCCGGTCATAGAAATCGAACACGACTTCATTGAGCGGCAATTCATAGACCAGCATGGCACGGCTGCCGGCATAGGTCAGCTCGAGCTGATTGCCGCGGCGATCCTGGCACAGCTTCAGCACGCTGCCGAGATAGTCGTCGGGCACCAGGATGGTCGCCTTGATCCAGGGCTCGGCAATCGACTTGATCTTCATCACATCGGGCATGTCGGCCGGATTGTGCAGGTCGATCTGGCTGCCATCGGTCATGTCGATCTTGTAGACCACGGACGGCGCCGTGGTGATCAGCTCGATATTGTATTCGCGTTCAAGGCGCTCGCGGATCACCTCGAGGTGAAGCAGGCCGAGGAAACCACAACGGAAACCGAAACCGAGCGCCGCCGATGTCTCCATCTCGAAGGAGAAGCTGGCATCATTGAGGGCCAGGCGTTCGATCGCCTCGCGCAAATCCTCGAACTCGGCGCTGTCGACCGGGAAGAGACCGCAGAACACCACCGGCTGGGCCGGTTTGAAGCCCTTCAGCGCCTGCTCGCACGGACGGCGGTCATCGGTGATGGTGTCGCCGACACGGGCATCACGCACCTGTTTGATCGAAGCGTTGAGATAGCCCAGCTCACCGGGGCCAAGGCTGTCGATCGCTTCTTTCTTGGGCCGGAAAACGCCGACACCATCGACCGGATAGGCACCGCCCGAACGCATCAGACGGACCTTCATACCCTTCTTCAGCGTGCCTTCGACGATGCGCACCAGGCAGATGACGCCGAGATAGGCATCATACCAGCTATCGACCAGCATCGCCTTGAGTGGCGCGTCCGGGTCGCCATGCACCGGCGGCGGCAGGCGCTTGACCACGGCTTCCAGCACATCCTCGATGCCGAAGCCCGTCTTGGCGGAAATCTCGACGGCTTCCGAGGCGTCGATCCCGATCACATCCTCGATCTGCGCCTTGACGCGCGGCACATCGGCGGCGGGCAGATCGATCTTGTTGAGCACGGGCACGATTTCATGATCGACCTCGATCGCCTGATAGACATTCGCCAGCGTCTGCGCCTCGACGCCCTGGGAGGCGTCAACCACAAGCAATGAGCCCTCGCAGGCGGCCAGCGAGCGATTGACCTCATAGGCGAAATCGACATGGCCCGGGGTGTCGATCAGGTTGAGAATATAGGTCTTGCCATCGCGTGCCGGATAGTCGAGGCGCACGGTCTGGGCCTTGATGGTAATGCCCCGCTCGCGCTCGAGCTCCATATTGTCGAGCACCTGCTCCTTCATCTCACGATTGGTCAGCCCGCCCGTAAACTGGATCAGGCGGTCGGCCAGGGTGGATTTACCGTGGTCGATATGGGCCACGATGGAGAAATTGCGGATTAGGGATTGATCTTTGCTCATGGGCGGGGAGGTAGCATTGCCGCGCGATCAGGCCAAGCGGGATGGGCTGTTTGCTTTATGCGCGCCGGAAAATCTCCACGCGGCTTGCCGCTGGAGGGATGGGAGGGTGTGGGACGCCGGCGAATGCCGTTAAGCGCTATGGTTAGTGAGTGTGACATCCGAGACGTCCCACACGTGCAGTTTTCCCGTTGCCTCTCGGCCCCGTTTCCAATCCAATCAGGTATTCGGGTCGGGCGTGTAGTGCCGTCAGACCTGAAAGGACGCCCTGCCAGTGCGCGGGATGTCACCCCTCTGCC
>NZ_JBLWTL010000004.1:0-170225 GCF_048270095.1 Maricaulis sp.
ACCCCTCTGCCCGGACAGGCTGCACGCTCCCGACCGCCGCGACTGACTGAGCTCGTGCCTCCCGTGCGACCGGAACGAGTGAAGTATGCGCGCTGGTTGATGGGGCGGGGATAACATCACCCAAAATTCGTCAGGATGACGTGGGATAGTTGTCGGGCGTTGGGGGATAAGTCGCCAAATCGGCCAACGCCGGCGCCCGTCATCCTCACCAGCTCCGACCGCTTCGCGGCCACCTCTTCCATCAAGGAAGAGGAGGTGATGATGCCCTCCGCCTCGATTACCGCCCTCCTCTTCCTTGATGGAAGAGGTGCGCCGGACGCCAGTCCGGGGCGGAGCTGGTGACGGCCTCGCGCTAGCGTCTGGAGGTGCCCGCCAAAAAACGCAAATGGCCGGCGAATTGCTCCGCCGGCCATTGCATTGTGAATGCCCGAAAACGCTATTCGGTGATCGGGAAGCCGCGATCGCGCATGAGCGCCTGTACATCGGCATCGCGGCCGCGGAAGGCACGATAGGCCTCGGCCGGATCGACCGAATTGCGCGGAGCGAACAGGGTTTCGACCAGGCGACGCGAAGTCTCGGGGTCGTAATAGCTGCCAGCCTCTTCAAAGGCTTCGGCGGCATCGGCGGTCAGGACGTCGGCCCACATATAGCCGTAATACCCGGTCGCATAGCCTTCGCCCTCGAACACATGCCCGAATTGCGGGCTGCGGTGACGCATGACGATTTCATTCGGCATGCCGAGGCGTTCCAGGGTCTCACGCTCGAAGGTGTCGGGATCGCCGATCTCTTCGGGCGGGGTCATGTGATAGGCCATGTCCATCAGGGCGGAGGCGAGATATTCGCCGGTCGAGAAGCCCTGGTTGAAATTGGCCGCCGCACGGATACGGGCGATCAATTCCTGGGGCATCGGCTCGCCATCGACATTGACGAGATAATTATTGACCACCGGATCAGTCAAAAGCCAGCGCTCGAGCAATTGCGACTGGAATTCGGTGAAATCGCGCACGCCGCCATTCAGGCTTGGATAGACGACATTCGAGGACAGGCCATGCAGGGCGTGGCCGAACTCGTGGAAGAAGGTGGTCGCATCATCCCAGGAGACCAGGACCGGCTGACCCGGTGCCGGCTCGACGAAGTTTGAATTATTCGTCGCCAGGACATTGGTCTGGCCGTCATAGGTGGTGTGGCCGCGGAAGCTGTTGGCCCAGGCGCCGGAGGATTTGCCAGTGCGGGAATAGGGGTCGAGATACCACAGGCCGACATTGGCGCCGGTCTCGCGGTCGGTGACTTCCCAGACGCGAACGGTGGGGTGCCAGACCGAAACCGTGCCCTCGGGCAGTTCGGAGAAGTTGAAGCCGAACAATTCGCCGGCGACGTAGAACATCCCCTCGCGCAGATTGTCGAGCTGGAGATACTGGCTGACTTCCTCGCTATCGAGATCATAGCGCTCGGCGCGCACTTTCTCGGCGTAATAGCGATAATCCCAGGGCTCGATGGTGATATTGGCGCCTTCGCTGTCGGCGAGGGCCTGCATGTCGGCGACTTCTTCATGGATACGCGCGACGGCGGCGGTCCACACACCTTCCATCAGCGCCATGGCGCGTTCCGGCGTGCCGGCCATGCGGTTCTCGAGGCGCCACTGGGCGTAATTCTCGTAACCGAGCAGCTCGACGCGTTCATCGCGCAGCGCCAGGATTTCCATGATCAGGGCGTTATTGTCGTACTCATCGCCATTATCGCCGCGATTGTAATAATCGCGCCAGACCTGTTCGCGCAGATCGCGCTCGTCGGAGAAGGTCAGGAAAGGGTCCATCGAGGAGCGCGTATTGGTGATGGCGTATTCGCCCTCATGATCGCGTGCTGTCGCTGCTGCAGCCGAAGCCTGGACGAAACCGTCCGGCAGGCCGGAAAGCTGGTCGGCGCTCAGGTAATGGACGTAGTTTTCCTCGTCGTGCAGGAGATTGGACGAGAAGGCCGTGTAGAGCTCGGACAGGCGCTGATCGATCGCGGCATAGCGGTCGGCGGCTTCGCCTTCCAGGGTCGCGCCATTGCGGGCGAACCCGTCATAGGTCAGCTGGACGAGGCGCTGCTGGTCGGGCCGCAGGCTTGCCATTTCCTCGCCTTCATAGACGGCGCGGACGCGCGCGAAGAGCGCGGCATTCTGGGTGATTTGCGAGCTGTATGCGGACAGGCGCGGGGCCATTTCGGCCTGGATGGCGCGGAATTCCGGCGTCGACATATTGGACGACCAGATGCCCCAATAGCGGAAGGCATTGCTGAGCGGCTCACCGGCCCGTTCCATAGCGACAATGGTGTTTTCGAAGCTGGCAGGTTCGGGATTGTTGGCGATGGCTTCGATCTCGGCGAGATTGAGCGCCATGCCTTCTTCGAGGGCTGGCTTGAGGTCATCCAGGCTCGCAGTGTCGAAATTCGGCACGCCGCCGAATGGACCGGTCCATTCCGCAAGCAACGGGTTGGTGGACATGACAGTCTCCGTTGTTTCGGTGGCCTCGGTCGTCTCGGTGGAGCCGGACGCAGCGGTGTCCGTCGCCGGGGTGCAGGCCGCCGCAAACAGGGCGGCAGTACTCACTGTAATCATCATCAGATGACGCATGGTAGATCCTCTCGGGTCAATTGTTTGCGGCGAACCTATCGCTTCCGCGCATGGCTGGAAAATTAAGAATTCACCATCTTGATCGTCGTCGCCGCTTGATCATGCGCGCGGTGCAGACGATGGTCCTGCCGACCCTGACCGGACCGGAGGCGTTGAAATGCGGATCATTGCCATCATGCTGGTCGCAACGATCACCCTGATCTTGATGTGGGGCGTGTGGCGCCAGCCCGCAAGCCTGACGCCCGCACCGGACCTGGTCCTGCGCGCCGTCGAACGGGTTGCGACGGGGGAGGGGCCCTGGTTGGTCGGCGTGCAGCCCTGGCTTGACCAGACCCACTATCACAGCGCCTCGGCGCTGCATCACCGACTCGCGGCATATCTCGCTGAAATAGCCGATGAAATCGACGCCAATGAGGGCTCGGTCATCGTATTCCCGGAACATGTCGGGACCTGGCTGGTTGCCGCCGGGGCGCCGCGTTCCGCCTTCACAGCCGAGACCATAGCTGCCGCAATGACCGCGCTGGTCGCCGCCAATCCGCTACGCTTTGCCGCAGCCTGGCTCGGCTCGAGCGAGGATGACCGGATGGCGGCGGCGATCTTCCGCATGCGCGCCGATGCCATGGCGCGCGACTACCAGGCCGTGTTTTCCGCCCTGGCCGCCGAATATCGCGTCACCATCGCGGCCGGCTCGATTGTCCTGCCCGAGCCGCGGGTCGAAAACGGTGTGCTGCTGGCCGGCGAGGGCCCGCTTTATAACACCGCTGCCGTCTTCCACCCCGATGGCTCGATCGATCCGCAACTGGTGCGCAAATCCCACCCGATTCCTGGCGAAACGCCCTTCACCGCCAGCTGGCCCGCGCAGAACCTGCCGGTGTTCGACACGCCGTCGGGACGGATGGCCGTGCTGATCTGTGCCGATAGCTGGCATCCCGACCTGTATGACAGCGTCCGGGCGCTCGATGCCGCGATCATCGCGGTGCCGGCCTTCCTCCAGCCGTCAAATGTCTGGGATGCGCCATGGGGTGGCTATACCACCGGCTGGCCCGATGATGCCGATCGCAATGATGCCGGACGGCTTACCGAAGGCGAGGCCTGGCAGCGCTATGCCCTGGCCGGGCGGCTACGCTCCGGCGCTGCCGGCTTCGGCATGACCGCCTATCTGCGCGGCCAGTTGTGGGATCTCGGTTCGGACGGCACCAATATCGCGATCGCCGGTGAAACCGTCTTTGTCAGCGACGGGCTCGACGGCGCGGCGCTGACCCTTTTGCCGCTGCACACGGCCGGCGATTGAAGCGAAACCGTCAGTCCGCTGCGAGCGCGGCCTCGACCTCCAGAACGGCGCGTTCGGCGGCCTGCAGCGCGCCTTCGAAATAGCCGTAATACTGTGTCGCTGTCTCGGTGCCGGCGACATGGATCGCACCGATCGGCTGGCGCAAATCCATCCCCAGAGAGGTCCATACGCCCGGCCCCATCAGGGCGGCGTAGCAACCGCGGGTATACTCCTCGGCGATCCAGTCCTGGTCGACATAATCGATCGGATCGAGCGCTTTCTCGCCGAAGAAACGGGCAAAGGCGCCCAGCACCGCCGCCTTTCGCTCGGCCGGGTCGCGGCCGGACCATTGGCGGGCATGATCACCCTCAATGAAGCCCAGCAGCAGGCCCGCACGCTTGCCGGCCTCGCTATTGTCGAAGGTCACACGGACTTCCAGATCGGGCCCGACCGCCTGGCCAGCCAGCCCGCCCTCGCGCCAGAAGGGCGTCTCGTACTGGGCGATGCACTTGATGCAGGCGCCGGGCGGCATGCGCTGCCACAGCGCCGCACGCCGCGAGGGCAGGACCGGGTCATAGCGCAGGCGCACCGCCTGGTTTGGCGGCAGGGCCATGATGGCGCGGCGGGCCCTGAACTGGCCTTGTGCTGTCATGACGGTCACGCCGGTATCGCTCCAGGCGATGGTCTCGACGGGATGGCTCAGCTTGACGCGATCGCCCATCCGCTCGGCCAGGCGGTGTGCCACGCCCGCCATATCGCCGTGGACCCGGTCTTGCTGCGCGCCGCCGGTCGTGGCGAGAAGATTGTCGAGGGAGGTTCCGGCACGGGCGTAGAAGAGCGCGTGCAGCAGCGAGACTTCGTGCGGTTCAGCGGTGAAGACCGCGCCGATCCCGACCGCGAAAATATGGAAGGCCTGGCGGGTGAAGGCCCGTTTCTCCATCCATTGCCCGACGGTCTGATGATCCCACTCCCTGGCTTTTGGATGAGCCCACGGCCTGGCCGGGTCGAGCTCGGCGGCCATGGCGTCAAAACGCGTCATCATCAGATGCACATTGACCAGGACATGCGGCGCCAGTTTCGGGATGGTGCCGGTATAGCGGCCGGGTTTGTCGCGGTTGAGAATCAGCCGGTCGCCCGTGTCCCAGAGCGGATAGGTCGTCATGCCGAGAGCGGCGATCAGCGCATAGAGCCGGTCCTGGCCCGGCCCGACCCACTGTCCGCCGAGATCAGCAGTGTCGCCATTGGCGAAGCTGTGGGCCAGGGCCCGGCCGCCGACCCGGTCGCGCGCCTCCAGCAGGACAACATCATGGCGGTCCATGAGCAGGTCCGCTGCACGCAGGCCAGACAGACCGGCCCCGATGATGATAACGTCATGGGTATGTGCTGTCGTCATGTCTCGCTCCCCCGGGGCGGCAGGCTAGCACGCCCGAGCGGCCCGATACGAGCCCGGGAATATTGATCCGTTTACCTGACGCTAACCCTTTCGCCGTGCTGTCGCCGTAATCCCTGCTGATAAGCTGGGCTCTGTTTTTAGCGACCGGAGGTCTCACATGCGCATCCTTGCCGCCACCATCGCCGCACTGTCCGTCTGCTTCCTGGCCCCCGCCCATGCGCAGGACCCGGATTACGGACAACCCAGCGATTATTCCGAGCCTGTCGACACCTATTCCCAGGATGAACTGACCGAGGCCGTGAGCGATTTCTTTGGCGTCACCGCTGAAGCCGCAGCCAGCCTGATGGAGCGTATTTTCTCCGATCTCGGACGTCCGGTCGGCTATATCGCCGGTGAGGAAGTGTCGGGCGCGGTCGGGATCGGCCTGCGCTATGGCGAGGGTTATCTCACCATGAAGAATGGTGTGCGCGAAAAGGTCTACTGGCGCGGTCCTTCGGTGGGCTGGGATGCGGGTGGCAATGCCAGCCGTGTCTTCGTGCTGGTCTATAATCTCGACGATCCGGCCCTGTTATTCCAGCGCTTTCCGGGCGTTGAAGGCACGGCCTATCTGGTCGCCGGCATGGGCGTGAATTATCAGCGCGCCGACGATATCACCCTGGCGCCAATCCGTTCCGGTGTCGGCCTGCGCGCCGGCGCCAATGTCGGCTATCTGGCCTATACGCGCCGCCGCGCCTGGTTGCCTTTCTAGTGAAGATACGCCCCTGCGAGCCAGAGGATTATGCCGGTGTCGATGCCCTGCTTCGAAGCGCCTTTCCCGAACCGGGCGAGGCGCGGCTGGCGGTCGCCTTGCGCGCGGCAGATGCCGACACACTGGAGCTCGTCGCAGAGCTCGACGGCAGGATTGCGGGGGTGACGATGTTCTCCCCGGCGATGGCGAAGCCGGGCGATGGCCGTGAAATCCCCGGACTCGGACTTGGGCCGGTCGCGGTCCTCCCCGGTTATCAGAACCGCGGTATTGGCGCGGCCCTGATCGAGGCCGGGCTGGACTTTATCCGCACGCTGGGGCCGGGCTATTGCATCGTCCTGGGCGATCCGGGCTTCTATTTCCGTTTTGGTTTCGAGCCGGCCCCCGCGCTTGACCTGCATTGGGCCGACGACCCGGACGACAAGACCGGCAATGCCTTCCAGGTGCTCGCGCTCAATGGCGCATCGCATCTGCCGCGCGGCACCCGGATCGAATACCATCCTGCCTTCGATGGTGTTTGAACCTATTCGCTGGCGTGGATCGGCTGGTGATCAAAACTCAGCACGCGGGACATCCGCCAGGCATCGCCCTCGAGCCGCCAGAGTGTGGTGAAGCCGGCACGGCCGGTCAGCTCAGGTTCGGCGCCGGGGCGCACAATGCTGAACATGTGTTCGCCGCTCTGCACCGCGCCATAGAGCACGCCATTATCGTAGAGTGGGTGCAGGACAAGCGAACCGGCCACCAGGGTCCGGGTGACGTGGTAGTCGGGGCCGCAAATATTGCGGTCAATGCTGTCAATGAAGGCGGCGCGGCCCAGGGTGACGCCGCCGATATCGTGGTAGAATTCGAGATCCTCGCTGGTCAGCGCGGCCATCAATTCGAGGTCGCAGCCATTATAGCCAAGCTCAAAGACCTGGCGGTCGAGTTCGGCGAAGCGGGCATCGAGCTCCGTGTCGGCCGGCTCTCCGGCCCAGGCAGGCGCTGCCGCCAGCATGATCAGACATAGTCCTGCTCTCAGGTTTGACATCAAAAATTCCCATTCTTCGTGACAATGGGGACATTCAGATGGTGTGGGGGATCGTCCGGCAAGCGGGAATGCCGGTGAAGCGATCCCGCACTACCCTGGCGGGTCATTGCGCGATAGTGTGAATGCAAACATGGGGCTGGCCACAGCCGAGGGGAGATCGACATGACCGAAGGCAGTACAATGAGTGGGCTGATCCTGCTGATCGGAATTGGTGCGCTCTTCATTCTGATGCTGGCCCGCCAGATCCCCTTTCAGATCATCGGGCGCGTCATGGCGCCGATCTTCCGGCCGATCGGCAAACTGTTTGGTTTGAAGGCCATTACGCGCGCCGGTCCCGGCTCGGTACGTCCGGCTCATATGGGGCCGAGCGCCTGGGCTGCGCTTTCACGCGCGGCGCGCTCGCAGACGGAAACCGAAAAGGCGCTGGGCGCCGATTTCTCGCATGAGGATGCCCATCTCAAGCGCAATGGCTTCCTGTTCCACTGGACCGGGGTCAAGGTCGGCTATATCCGCACGCCCGGTGAGCTCACACTCGATGTGGCCGAGGATTATTACCGGCAGGGCGCGACATTCCTCAATGGCCGGGTCAAGATTTCCGCCAATCCGCAAAATCTCTATGAGGATGAGGAAGGCGCGGTCATCGCCGAGTATTTCCCCGCTGATGCCGGTTGTCTCTATCTGCTCAACGAGATGCGCAAGACGATCAATTCCAATGTCCGCAAGCTGACTGTCGTCTTCTCGACCATTATCGCGATCGTGCTGATCATCAACCTGCTCTATAATGATGGCAGTCTGATCGCCCTGGCCGGGCCGATGTCGCTGGGGCCGCTCACCATGAGTGCGACCGATCTCAGCCAGGCCGCCTTTGCGGCGCTGTCGACGATTGGCGGCGCGTTCGCGATGTGGATCATCTATTTCATGGAATACGTGCCGTATCAGCGCAATAATTTCCGCGAATTATCCAATTTCGTCACCCGCTATCTCGCCCGGCTCAACGATCATTTTCGCACCGCTGAAGGCCAGGCCAAATCGGTCACCGTGGGCCAGGAAAAGGATGCGGCGAAATTTTCGCACTCGGCGCGGATGTGGCACACCAATGTGCTGTGGATCGCGCAGCGGATCTTCTTTATCGAAACCTTCGTTCGCAACATCATGTTCCAGATGCTGCGAAATTCCGGCTATTACCTGGTCTTCGTGCCGCTGCTCTTCACGGTCGTGCTGGCCGGGCTCAACCTCGCCCTGATCGAGTGGACCGGCTTTGACGCCGGCGCCCGCCTGGCGGATCTGGGCGTTATTTTCCTGATCCTGTTTGTCGTGCTGGTGAGCATTTATGCCGGCTTCCTGCGCCGTTCCATGGCCAGTATTGACGAGATCAACCAGGATGAATGGATCGGTTTTGACAGCCTGTTGCTGGAGCATGTGCTTGGCGAAATCGTCGGCAAATATGCCGAGGATGTCGGCTATTGGAAAAACCGTATTGGCGGCAGTTTCTGACCGCTGGTGTCAGCCGATCTTCGCATGGTCGCCCTCGCACAGGGCGTGGTCTGAAAGGGTCTCGATGACGCGGCACTGATCAACCTCGCCATGGGCGCAGTGGTCGAGCATGCGCGCCAGCTCCACCCGTACCGCTTCCAGCCCGGCGATGCGCCGCTCGACTTCGGCCAATTGCCGGCTGGCAATCGCGTCGGCGCGTTCGCAGGACTGGTTGGGCCGGTCGGAGAGATCCTGCAGCGCGCGCAAATCATCGAGCCCGAAGCCGAGCGCCCGCCCATGACGGATGAAACGCAGGCGTTCGACATCGGCCTTGTCATAGCGCCGCTGCCCACCTTCTGACCGCGGTGGTTCCGCCAGCAGACCGATGGTCTCGTAATAGCGGATGGTCGGGACCTTGACCCCGCTGGCCCGCGACAGCTTTCCGATCGACAAGTCTGACATTTCTGCTTGAACCTCTAGTGACTAGAGAGATTAGGCTGTGCCGGAACTGATTTGCAAGGGATGAGGCATATGGCGGGAAGTTGCTGCGGCGAAGCCAAGGAATTCGATGGCATGAGCGCCGGATTCAAGCGCGCTCTGATCGCCGTGATCATCATCAATGCCGCGATGTTTGTGGTCGAAATGCTGGCCGGTGCCGCGGCGCAGTCCCAGGCCCTGAAAGCCGATGCGCTTGATTTCTTCGCGGACGCGGCGACCTATGGTCTCTCGCTCTGGGTGATCGGAAAGCCGCCGAGCTGGCGCGCCAATGCGGCGTTGATCAAGGCGGGCAGCCTGTTTGTGATGGGCGCGGCCATCCTGGTGCTGGCGCTCTATCGCGCCGTCTTCGTGGCCCAGCCGGTCGCGGAATTGATGGGCGGTATCGCCCTGCTGGCGCTGGCAGCCAATGTGATCAGCGTGCTGATCCTGATGCGCTGGCGTGATGGCGACGCAAATGTGCGCTCAGTCTGGCTGTGCTCGCGCAATGATGCGATCGGCAATATCGCGGTCTTCGTGTCCGCCGGCGTGGTCTGGCTGACCCATAGCCATTGGCCCGACATCATCGTCGCCCTGGGCATGGCCGGTCTCTTCCTCAGCTCGGCCTTCCAGATCCTGATCCAGGCGCGGCGCGAACTCCGTCAGAAGCAGGCTTGAGCCTGCGCTAGCGGTGCTCGCCGGTCGAAAAGACCGAGCCGAGAAGGTCGTCCGGATTATTGTGTTCGTGACGATGATTATAGGGCCGGTCTGCCGATGGCGCGGGCTGGGGAGCGGAACAACTGGTGCAACCCGAGGCAATCCGCTCGCGGACGGCGGCGAGCTGGAGCGAGAGGTCATGGAAACGATCCTGGCCCTCATGCCAGAGCTGGGCCGTGTCCTGGCAGCGCGCTTCCTCGAACCGGTTTTCCTCCAGACAGCGATTATAGGTGCGGCAGGAGGCCGTTGCGAAGCGGTAGGACCCGTCCAGATCGGTTTCGAACGCCGCGATCAATTCCTGTGTCCGGGTGTCGGCGACACTGACCGACCGGCCGGGCTCGACGCGGATGGCTTCGCGATAGCGGTGGATTTCCTCCAGCATGCCCAGGCGTTGCTCCGCCAGGCCGGCGACCTGGCACATATTGGTGGCCGGCTCGACCGTATCCGCGATGCGATGCGGCGGGGCCGGGTGGGAATGCGGCGGGACGCCACTGGGCGCCTGGGTCGTCGCACAGGCCGACAAGCTGGTCGCGGCGGCCAGGAATAGTGTAAATTTTCTCATGGGCTTCATATCCTTCCTGAGACCGGATCAATCAGTCTGACGGGCGCGCGCCGCAACGGGTTGGCCGTCATCCAGCGTCGCCTGGTAGCAGCCTGGCTGGTTGAGTTCATGTCCGTTTTCGCGCCGCGCTTCATCAACGCGCTGCTGCCAGGCGAGATAAAAACGATCCCCCGAGGCCTCGGCCTCGCGCAGCAACGCTTGCGAGATTCGCGTCCAGCGCTCGGCGGGCGTGCCGCTGGTGCTGGCGAACTCGCGGCGCAGACGGATCGCCCTGGCATGGCCGAGATCGGCCGCGCGACGCAGATAACTGTCGGCACGCTCCGGACTCTCGATCAGACCGCACAGGCGGTAGCTGCCCTGGACCGTGCCGGTCCCGTAGATCAGGGCGAGATTGAAATTGGCGCCGCCATTGCCGCGCTCGGCGGCGGTGTCGAGCCATTCCATGGCCGAATCGATGCTCTGAATGACGCCCAGCCCGGTCGCGAACATGATGCCCATCAAATTCTGCGAATCGGCATCGCGGGCATTGATCGCCGCGTGACAGATCAGCGTCACGGTTTCCTGCGAGGTGAGGGCACCGGTCTGGTCATAGCCCATCTCACGCTGAAAATCCCGGACCGAGCGCCGGGTCACCGGCCCATAGGAGCCGTCGACCGGGCCGGAATAGAAGCCGAGCGCGGCGAGGGCACGCTGGCGGGCTATCAATTGAATGATATCGCCTGTGCTATCGGGCTGGCCGGCACCATAGGCAATGCGCGCCAGGCTGTCGGCATCACTGGGGCAGGAATACTGCAGTACCGCGGTCTGCAGCCGCTGCTGGGCGGCCAGTGTCGCCTGCACGCCGCTTTGCGACCCGGCATGAAGTGACCGGTTCCAGGCATCGCGGGCCTGCTCCATCTGGTCCATCGCCTGGTAGGCATCGCCAATATTCAGCCAGCAGCGCGCCAGTTCCGGCGCCATCCGGCGGGCGTCCTCGCTATTGAACGGGGCCGGGCAGATCCGCTCACCGGGCGTGCCGAAGAAGCGTGACCGTGAGCCATAGCGCGGCGCAACATAGGTCCGGGGGTAGTCGGTCGTCACCGGACCGGTTCCAAACGACAGCGGCAACGTGCTGGCGGTCCCGGCTGGATCCCCGTAGACGACGCTCCCCGGATAGCCGGTATCGCTGCCAGGCTCACCCGCCGGCCGGTCCTGATAGGGCCGGTCTTGATAAGGCGTGTCCTGATACGGGCTGTCCCGGTAGGAATAGAAATTGTCAGGGGTGTAGTCTGGCGTGATGCGGGCCGGACCGTCGGGCGCGGGCGGGGTCTCGCGTCCAAACGGCCACCACCAGCGCTGTTCGCCACTATCGGCACAGGTCTGGACCGCACAATAGCCGGCACGATAGGCGCGCGAATGGGTAAAGCCGAGGATCGCCACCAATCCGATCACGACCAGAATCGTTGCCGCGGCTTGTGTCAGCAGGGCTGTTACCCGATCCATCATCTATACACACCACCAGCGCCGTCTCTGACAGCGTCGAGTTTCAGTTAACGACTATTAACCATACTAGCGGTGCGTGCCGCATATCACCATACGCCTGACGCGAGATTGGCAAAAAAACTTGGCAACCAGTCGGGGAATGTCGGTTTTTCACCAATGGGTTGAATGGTTGCGCGCCAAAACGCTTTCTAGGCGAGTTTTGTGCGTTCAAAGTGGATTTCCGGCCAGAGCTTGTGCTGGCGTTCGCATTTCGCGTTCCAGCCGGCCTTGTCAGCGAGGCTGGCGACAGGGCGTACATGCAGAGAGAATAATTCCTCCAGCCCGTAGGGCGCGAGTACGTCCATCTTGCCGGCGCTATCGAGCCGGACGGCCACAGCGTGGGTGCGGGACGCGAAATGGGCGACAGCATCCGTCGTGCTGGTCAGCGGGGCGCGTGTGACGCCATGCTTGGCACCGAACCAGAGATGGACGCGAGCCTGATTGCGGATCTCGACGATGGCATCGAGATCGCCAAACACCGCCTCGCCCGCCTTGATGACGACGTCCTCGGCGGCTTCGCCCAGGTCGGACGCGTCATAATAGCCGAGATCATAATCATTGACGCCATAGGCCGGATCACGCCCGGTCAGGGCATTCCACACCGCCTGGTAGACCGCCCCGGCCATCAGGCCGTGATCGGGCAAATGCATCGCCGCAGCGCGTTCCAGCACCGTCATCGCCAACGCGTTGGCAGCCACCGCCTCGACCAGAAACGCCCGCTGATGCTCCGGGGACGCCTTGGCCATGCGGTGCGGCTCCATGATCAACCCCGCAGCGTTCCGCCAGTGGCGCCGCTCACCTTGGCGACCACCTTGGCGGCGACGGCGTCGATCTCCTCATCGGTGAGGGTTTTATCGCGCGGCTGCAAGACGACCTCGATGGCCAGCGAGGTCTGGCCCTCGGGCACGCCCTTGCCGTCATAGACATCGAACACGCTGACATCGCTGATCAGCGCCTTGTCGGCCCCCTTGGCAGCCCGCATCAGCGCGTCGGCGGCGATCGTCTTGTCGACCAGGAAAGCAAAATCGCGCTTCACCGGAGTCAGATCGGCACGGTCGAGCGGGGTGCGGGCCTTGAGGCCATTGCCCTTGCGCGGCTTTGGAATGGCGTCGAGCACGATCTCGAACGCCAGCACGCGGCCATCAATCCCGAGCGCCTTGAGCACGCGTGGATGAATCTCGCCAAACTCGGCCATTACATTCTTCGGTCCCTGGCGCAGCACGCCGGAACGGCCCGGATGCCACCAGTCGCGCGCTTCCGCGGCAACCTGCAGCGAGGCGGACGGCGCCCCGGCTGCTTCCAGTGCCGCGATGGCATCGGCCTTCACGTCGAACACATCGGGCGCACGGCTGCCGGTCCAGTGGCGGCCGGAGGTGATGCGGCGCACACCGGTCGCGACCAGCAATTGGCCGTCGGGCGCATCAGTGAGATAGACCGGGCCGACCTCGAACAGGCGTGGATCGGCGAGGCCGCGATCGGCATTGGCCTGCAGCGCGGTGAGCAGGTGGATCAGGGCGGTCGGGCGCATTACGTCGAGCTCGGAGGAGATCGGGTTCTCAAGCGCCAGACCGGCGCCATGACCGCCAAACAGCGCCGCCTGCGAAGTTTCGCAGAAAGACCAGCTCACCGCTTCCTGATAGCCACGGGCCGCGAGTGCCCGGCGGGCATGGCGGGCGCGCAATTGCATCACCGTCGCCGGGGCCTGACGCCGTACAGACGGGCGTGCCAGCGAGGTCGCGACCAGTTTGTCGAAGCCGTGAATGCGGGCAATTTCCTCGACCAGGTCGGCCTTGAGGCTGCAATCCATCCGCCAGCTTGGCACGCCGACGGTCAGCACATCGCCGGCCCCGGTTGGCTTGAAGCCGAGCGTGGTCAGGATGCGCAGGATCTCGGCGCGCGGCAGGTCGAGTCCGGTCAGGCGCTTGACCTCGGTGATCGGGAATTCGATATCGGCCGGAGCTGCGGGGATTTCGCCGAAGACGACGGTTTCCGAGGCTTCGCCGCCGCAGATCTTGAGGATCAGACGCGTCGCATATTCAATCCCGTCACTGATGGATTGCGGATCAACGCCGCGCTCGAAACGGTATTTCGCGTCGCTGTCGATACCGGTCGCCTTGGCTGCGGCGCGGGTGATCAGCGGATCGAACCAGGCCGCCTCGATGAAGACATCGGTCGTCTCATCGGTACAGCCCGAATAGGTCCCGCCCATGATCCCGCCAAGACCGAGGCAATGGGCTTCATCGGCGATGACGCAAATACTGCCATCCGGGGCGTATTCCCTGCCATCGAGGGCTTCGAACCGGTCGGATTTTCCCTTGCCCTGGCGTGCATGGACAGTGCCGTTCAGCCTGGCGGCATCATAGACATGCAGCGGCCGGCATCGGTCGTAGGAGATCAGATTGGTGATGTCGGCGAGCGCATTGATCGGGCGCAGGCCGATGGATTTGAGCGCTTTCTTGAGCCAGTCCGGCGAGGCGACATTCTTGACGCCGCGGATCAGCCGGCCGGCGAAGACCGGACAGGCCTCCGGCCAGTCAAGCTCGACCTTGATCGGGCAGGGGAAAGTGCCTGGAACGGGTTCGATGGGCACATCTTTCAGCGTGCCGATACCGGTCGCCGCCAGATCGCGGGCAATGCCGCGCACGCCGAGCCAGTCAGGCCGGTTGGGCGTGACTTCGAAATCAATGACCGGATCGTCCTGACCCAGCGCCACGACAGCCGGCGTGCCGACAGCCCAGTCGCCTTCCAGATCGATAATGCCGTCATGATCGTCGCCGAGTTCCAGCTCTTTCGCTGAGCACATCATGCCCGAGCTCTCGACGCCGCGGATCTTGCGCGGCTTCTTGTCGAGCGAGAAATCCAGGCCCGGGATATAGGCGCCCAGCGGCGCGTAGACAGCGCGCATGCCGGTGCGGGCATTCGGTGCACCGCAGACGATCTGCTTGATCCCGTCGACGGTCTCGACGGTGCAGACGCGCAGCTTGTCGGCATCGGGATGGGCGACCGCCTCCTTCACATAGGCGACGGTGAAGGCGCCGAATCGCTCGGCCGGATTGTCGATATGTTCGATCTCGAGCCCGGCCATGGTCATCGCCTCGGCGATCTCGTCGAGGGAGGCCGTGGTTTCGAGGTGGTATTTCAGCCAGGAAAGCGGGAATTTCATTGCTCGTCCTCCGGCCTCAGCGTGGCCGTTTCAGGTGATGTGGGGGCCGGGTTGGCAGCGCCCAATTGTTCAAACGCGTCGTCGGCGTCCACTTCGCACTGGTTCACGCGCCGGGCGAGCGCGCCGCCCGCTGGCGTCGTCTCCCAGCAGCGGTCAAACACCGAGCAATAGCAGACCCGCACTTCCCAGGCGTCCCAGCTCGCCGCCGCAGCGCTGAGCTCGGACTGGGTGATGTCCTCGCGTGGCCACCGGACATTGATCGGGGTCACACTTTCATTGGGAGCCAGGGCCCGGCCGGTCAGCCCGGCCCAGGAGAGGTTATAGCCATCGGGCAGCTCGGCGCGATAGGCCTCAAGCCCGGACTGCCATTCGCCATCGCGATAGAGCGAAACGCGGCGGATCAGCGCCGGTCCGACACCATTATTCGCGACGGTAATTCCCAGACTGGCCGCGTTCGGCATAGTCGAGACAAAGCCATCGACCTGGAGTACGGGATAAACCGCCCCATGCTGCTGCGCCCGCATCACCCGGCCCTGGTCCCAGGCCACAAACAGCGCCGCGATACCGACGAGCATGGCGCCGATCCCGGTCAGGGTCTGGTGGTTATTGGTGAACCAGCGCCACATCAGCTCAGACCGGTTGCCATATTCGCCTGCAGCAGGGCTGAGAAGCCGTAATGGCCGAGCCAGCGCTGGTCGGAATTGAAGAAGTCACGCAGGTCCGGTGCGCCATATTTGAGCATGGCGAGGCGATCCACGCCCATCCCGAAGGCGAAGCCCTGGTATTCGTCCGGATCGAGGCCGCAATTGCGGATCACATTCGGATGCACCATGCCGCAACCGAGAATCTCCATCCATTGGTCACCGGACCCGACCTTCACAGCCTGGCCAACACGCTCATAGCGCACATCCATCTCCGCCGATGGCTCGGTGAAGGGGAAGTGGTGGGGGCGGAAACGGGTTTCCACCTGGTCGGTCTCGAAGAAGGCGGCTAGGAAATCCTCCAGCACGCCCTTGAGGTGACCCATATGGGTTTCCTTGTCGATCACCAGGCCCTCGACCTGGTGGAACATTGGCGTGTGGGTCTGGTCCCAGTCACAGCGATAGACCCGGCCCGGCGCGATAATGCGCAGCGGCGGCGTCTGGCTCATCATGGTGCGGATCTGGACCGGCGAGGTATGGGTGCGCAACACCTTGCGCAGGCCCTCGGCGTCCGGCTTCATGAAGAAGGTGTCTTGCGTATCGCGCGCCGGATGGCCTTCGGGGAAGTTGAGGGCCGTGAAATTGTGGAAGTCGTCCTCGACGTCCGAACCTTCGGCGACGGCAAACCCCATATCGGCGAAGATCACCGCCAGTTCTTCCATGACCTGGGTGATCGGGTGGATCGAACCCTTCGGCTCCGGCCGCACCGGCAGGGTGACGTCGATGGTCTCGGAGCTCAGTGCCTTGTCCAGCGCTGCGGCTTCGAGCACCGCCTTGCGCGCATCAAGTGCCTCGCCCAGCCGTGTCTTGAGCCCGTTCAGCGCCGGCCCCATCACCTGGCGTTCTTCCGGGCTCATACCGCCCAGCGAGCGCATCATCAGCGAGACGGAGCCCTTCTTGCCCAACGCCCCGACGCGCACGGCATCAAGCCCGGCCTCATCGGTCGCTTCGGTGATCTGTGCGAGCACGTCCTGCTCGAGGGTTTCCAGTGCAGCGGTATCGGTCATGTCTTCGCCCTTGCCAGTCGTGGTCGGGTTTAGCGTTTGAATTTTCAGGTGTCGACAGCACAAATCCGCGCCACCCGGGAAGAAGTTATGCCCTGAAACGAAAAAGGCCCGCGGGCGGTGCGCCGGCGAGCCTTTTCCTGAAGTCGTTAGACAAGCCTAGGCCAGCGCGGACTGCGCCTGATCAACCAGGGCCTTGAAGGCATCTGGCTCATGGATGGCGATGTCGGACAGGACCTTGCGGTCAACTTCGATACCGGCCTTGATCAGGCCGTGCATCATCGTCGAATAGGTCATGCCGTGCAGGCGGGCGCCGGCATTGATGCGCTGGATCCAGAGGGCGCGGAAGGTGCGCTTCTTGGCACGGCGGTCGCGATACGCGTACTGGCCGGCCTTCTCCACAGCCTGGACGGCAGCGCGGAAGGTGTTCTTGCGACGGCCGTAATAGCCTTTCGCTTTCTTGATAACTTTTTTGTGGCGGATGGCCGTAGCCGGGCCGGATGTCACTCGTGACATGGTATGCTCCTACTCAATGCCGGGGGCTTAAAGGCCGTACGGGAGATATTTCTTGATGATCTTCGTATCCTGGGCGGACAGGACAACCTGTCCCCGCTTGTCGCGGATCTGCTTGGGAGTACGCTTGATCATGCCGTGACGCTTGCCGGTCTGACCGGCTTTGATCTTGCCCGTGGCAGTGAGCTTGAAGCGCTTTTTGGCGCCGCTCTTGGTCTTCATCTTCGACATTTCCATCTCCTTTGCTGGACCGGCGAGCCGGTCCGAGGGTGTGAACAGTCAGCGGGCATGTCGATTTGGCCCGGTAGACTGGTGATAAGAGAGCGGGGTTTATACGCGTCTGGCAGGGGATTGCAACAGCGCGAGGGAGTCTGAATCAGGCCGTGTGCTCGTGCTCGCAGAGGCCGCAATCCTTGATGTGATCATGGCCGACGCGCGCCTGGCTGCGCCAGTTGATCAGATGTGCTGCGGCCAGCACGGAGACGCCGGACAGGGTGATGATGGTTTCGACCAGCTGGCTGGACAAGTGCAGGGCGCCGATTGCCATCAGCGACAGGCCCAGAAGGCCCAGGGCCAGGACCGGCCATCTTGCCGGGCTGGCCCGCACGCTCCAGCCCAGGGCCAGCAGAGAGATCGGCGCGGCAATCGCCAGCAGGCCGAAATGCCAGGCATGGCTCGCACCGAGCATCTCGCCCAGTCCGGGTGCCAGCATTGGCGCCGCGGCGGCTGCGACCGGGAAGAGCAGGCAATGCGCCACGCAAACGGCGGACAGGCTGACGCCGGTCAGGTCGAGGGAGCCATTGTGAAGCTTGAGCTTGGGCATCAGGGGCATCATGAATTCATCCGCGGCGGTCGGAAGTGATATAGTATAACATCCGACATGATGAAAGCCCCGGCCTGTCCCGTGCGCAGTTTGGCCCGGACAGCAAACGGGCGGCCCCTTGTGGGAGCCGCCCGCTTTCAGTCGTCTTGCGCAAGGGGCCTCAGCCCCGGGAGTTAGTTGGCAAAGCCGAGTTCGGAAATTTCCAGCTGCGCCGTGGCGCTCTGGCCCTCGCGATAGGTGCCAACCCAGATGTCATACGTCCCCGCTGCCGGTTGATCGAAGTGAATGCCGGGATTGAGGCCGTAATTGTCATCATTGCAAACCCAGTTTCCGCTAGGGTCATTGATGACCAGGGTCGTGTCGGCATCCGAGAGCACCGAGATGAAGAGACCGAGCGAGCCGGGGGTAAAGCTCAGCTCATAATCCGGCGCCGCGGAGACATAGCCGCGGCACATCGAATCGGCTGCGGATTCCGCCGCGAGTGTACCGCCGGCGATGACCTCGACGACATGGGGATCGGGCGAGAAGCCGCCGGTCAGCGCGACCGAGCCGAAATTGGCCTCCAGCGTGTAGTCAAGCGGATCACCGACCAGGTATTCATCGCCAAAGGCAAGTTCGGAAATGTGCAGGGTGGCATTCTCCGGCTCGATCTCGCCATAGGTGCCGACCCAGATATTGTAGACGCCTGAAGCAGGCTGGTCGAAATGCACACCCGGATTGAGATTGCCGGCGCCGTCATCGTCGCAATGCCAGCCGCCATCCGGTGAATTGACGACCAGGGTCGTGTCGGCATTCGAGGTGGCGGAGATGTAGAGGTCGAGCGTACCGGCCGCATAATTGAGGTTGTAATCAGGGGCCGTGGTCGAGAAACCGCGGCAATTCTGGCCGAGCGCTTCGTAAATATCCACATCACCGCCAGCCTGCAGGGCGAGGTTGTGGGGGTCGGGAATGAAGCCCGCCTGCAGTGAGACCGAACCGTAATTGGCTGGCAGCCTGAAATCGAGTACGGCCGGCACGTCCACTTCGCCGCGGAAACCTGTTTCCGAGACGAAGAGGGTCGCATCGGCGAGGGTGCCACCGGAATAACGGCCCGCCCAGATCGCATAGCGGCCGGCGGCCGGATCCGTCAGATGGATGCCAGGATTGAGGTCATCGGCGCTATCATCATCACAAAGCCAGTTCCCGTCCGGCCCCTGGACGATCAGCGTCGTATCGTGATCGGATTCCATCGACAGATAGAGGTCATGTTGACTACTGGCGGAATAGTTCAGCCAGACGTCAGGCGCCTCGCTGATCTCGCCCCAGCAAGAACCGCCCGTGCCGCGACTGCCGTCGAGATCGCCGCCGGCGCGTACGGGCACACGGCGTGGATCATCGCCGAAACCGGCGCGCAGGCTGAGCGTGCCGGAATGGGGCTGCAGCGCCGCATTCGGCGCGCGCGAATAGGCATTCTCGCTGGAGAAGCCGATCTCTGAGATGTGAACCATGGTTGGCTCATAGCCATTGCCCGCCGAGAGCGTGCCGACCCAGACATTATAGACACCCGATTGCGGCGTTGAGAATTCGACGCCCGGATTGAGGCCCTGGCCCGGCGCATCATCATTGCAGTGCCAGCTGCCGTCAGGCGCATTCACGATCAGCGTCGTGTCGGCATCCGATGCCCCCGAAATGTAGAGCGGAAAATTGCCCGCACTATATTGCAGATTGAAGGAGGGCTGGTGGGAGATATAACCCGAGCAGCTATAGTCAATATTGCCGCCATAAATGGCTCCGCCCGCCTGCACGCCGACCGATGTCGGATCCTGGGCGAACCCGGCTGAAAGCGTGACCGACCCGTAGGCGGGTGCTGCGTTGACGTCCTGTGCTTGCGCGGCGCCGCCGAGCAAGATCACGGCTGCGGCCCCTGCCGCCCATTTATAGGTCATGAATATTCTCCCCTGATGTGCGAGTTCACTCGCTGAAAAGTTCGGAAATCGAAAGCGTGGCTTCTTCCCGGGATGCGTCGGCATAGGTTCCGATCCAGATGCCATAGAGTCCTGATGACGGTGTTAAAAAGCGGATTGACGGGTTGAGGCCCTGGCCGCTGTCATCATCGCAATGCCAGTTGCCGTCGGGCGCCTGGATGACCAGCGTCGTGTCAATCTCGGCATTCACCGAGATGATCAGCGGCAGCGACCCGCCATTGTAGAAAAGGTCAAAATCGGGCGCTTCGGCGATGAAGCCGGCGCAGTCCGGACCGCGTGCCTGGCTGGCATCGATACCGCCACCGGTCTGTAAACGGATGCGGTAGGGGTCGGGCGTAAAGCCGGCCGAAAGCGAGGCATCGAGCGCGCTTGGCAGGGTCGATGGGCCTTGTGCTGTTGCGGCAGCCGCGAAGGCGATCATGGCAATAGACAGTATGGACAGCCTGATCATTCAAATCCCCGATCCCCTGGCCCGCCATCGCTGGGATGGGCCAGTCGCCCACAATTGAGCATGCTTTGCAGAGGATTTCATCTGAAAACAGGCGAGTTGAACCGCGACTGAACGCCGCCGCCTTCAAAGCGGCAGGGTTCAGTCACAATTCGGAATTGGCGGGCCGGTGCGACTAGCGCGGTGCCATCACCATCACCATCAGTCGCCCTTCGAGCTTGGGCTCAAATTCGACCTTGGCGACTTCGGCGAAGTCTTCCTTGACGCGGCGCATGATATCCATGCCACGATCCTGGTGGGCCATTTCACGGCCCCGGAATCGCAGGGTGATCTTCACCTTGTCGCCGTCGTCGAAGAAGCGGTGCATGGCCTTGGTCTTGACCAGGTAATCATGCACATCGATGTTCGGCCGCATCTTGATCTCTTTGATCTCGACCGTTTTCTGCTTCTTGCGAGCTTCGGCTTTTTTCTTCTGTTCCTGGTATTTCAGCTTGCCATAATCGATGATTTTGCAAACGGGCGGATCAGCGTTGGGGGAGACTTCAACAAGGTCGAGTCCAGCCTGTGCGGCCGCCTCGAGAGCGGCCTCGGTCGGCACGATCCCCTGCTTCTCTCCATGTTCGTCGATAAGAAGCACCCGCGGTACGCGGATGTCTAGATTCATACGCGGTCCGTCTTTTTTCGGCGGTTGCGCAGATTGTGGTCTACGGGCTATGGCCGCTTCTCCCTTATGGCCTGCGAGCAATACTTAGTAATCCTCCGGCGGCGCATCTGGATCAAGTCCAAACTGGCTCAATTGAGCCGCCACCCTGCCGGAGAGCCGCGCACTATGGTGAAATCATCACATTAAGCAAGCGCCGCGCGCGGTTCACGCCGCAACTATGCGGTCAGAAAACCCGCCCGCAAAGCGCATTGCGGCAATGGCTTCTGCTGGTTCCACCTGCGCCAAAACAGGCGCGTGCATCAAAATCACCGGGGCGTCGCCGCGCGGGGCATTCATCGCCGGATCTTCGACACCGGCGTAGAGCGCCAGCGCCGGGGCGCCTGCCGCGACCAGCAGGTGGAGCAATGGCGTGTCCTCGCCAAATACAAAGCGGGTCCGCCGTGCCAGGCCGGCGAGCTGCGGCAGTTTCGCCTTGCCCGTAATATCGCGCGCACCCGGTGCGACCTGCGCGACATGGCGGCCGATTTCACGGGTATCGGGGCCACCCACCAGGGCCGGTGTAATGCCGGCCTGCAGTAATTCATGCGCCAGGCTGGCCCATTTTTCCTTGGGCCAGCGCAGGGCGAGCTTGACCTCCTCCCCGGCCGGGGCGAGCAGGGCAAAGGGCCCGTTCAGCCCAAAATACTCAGGGTCGAGCATGCGCGATTTGCGGGCCAGAAAATCCACCCAGCTGGCATCCGGGGACGGTGCGCCGCCGAGCCGGAAATGCGTCGGCTCAAGGCCGATGGCCGCATTGAGGGTGCCGGCAAGCTCGTCGACCGGGTGTGCGCCCGATCGACGGGCTGGCAGGATTTCCAGCCAGTCGCACTTGGAAAAACGGAACAGGCCCTTGAGTTTGCGCGATGTGGAATCGCCAACCATGTCATAGACACGCGCCGGATGGGCCGCCTTGAGCCGCTTGTCGCGCGCGACCGTCTGCGGCCGGCCATCAGGCCGGGCATCGATCTCGATGGCATTGAAGAACGGGCTGTGCTTCAGGAAGGACTCGAATTCCGGTGTCGTCAGCAGCACGATCCGGTCACGCTTGTGCGCCTGGCGGAGCGTCTTTGCCGATGCGAGCATGCGCACGGTCGACGTCAAATCCCCCCAGTGCAGGACATAAATGGTATCGCGTTGCGGTTCGATCATGACTGCGAGCTTAGAGCCTCTTCATAGACGCGCAAAGTCGCAGCTTGCAGGGCGCGTGTCGAGAACTGTGTCCGGACATGGCGGGCGGCCTGCGCACCCATTTCGCTGCGTTGCGCCTGTGTCATCGACATGGCGTCCCGGATCGCATGAGCCAGCGCGGCCGGATTTCCCGGCTCGACGCGCCAGCCCGTCTGCCCCGGAAGGACGACTTCGCGGGCGCCGCCATGATCAGCGGCGATGACTGGCACATGCATGGCGCCGGCTTCGGCAGCAGTACGGCCAAAGGCTTCCGGCTCGACCGAGGGCGCCAGCGCGATATCCGCCAGCGCGAAGGCGGCGGGCATGTCGCTGCAATGGCCGAGAATCCGCACATCCGCTGCCAGGTCATGTTGCCGGATCAGGGTTTCGAGCTCGGCGAGATAACCATCGCGGCCCTGGGCATCGCCGACCAGCAGGGTCAACGGCAGATCGGCACCCTCAGCCTTGAGACGGCCCAGTGCCGTGAGCGTTTCACGCTGTCCCTTCCAGCCGGTCAGCCGGGCCGGGAAGAGCGCGATCAGGCGCCCGGATGGCCATTGCAGACCCCAGCTGGCGGCCAGTTCGGCGACGCGTTCCGGTGCAATCACCTGCGGGTCGAAGCGGTCGAGATCGACCCCGCGCGGGATTACCCGGACGCGTTCGGTGGCGAAGGGATGTTGGGTGCGGATATGGGCGGCGATGAATTGCGAATTGGCGATCACCAGTTCGCCGCGCGCCATGACGGCATTATACCAGCGTTTCAGCCCGGTCTTGCCGTTATAGGTGCCGTGATAGGTGGTGACGAAATGCGCGCCTGTCCGGTCGGCAGCCCATTTGGCGCTCCAGGCCGGCGCGCGCGAGCGGGCATGGATGATATCGATATTCTCGGCGCGGACGATGCGGGCCAGCCGTTCGGCATTGCGCCAGACCGTCCAGGGATTCTTGCTGCGCATCGGCAGGCGCACGAGTTCACCGCCGACGGCGGCCAGTTCACCTTCCAGCCGGCCGCCCTCGCTGGCGACCAGGGCCCGGCCACCCGCTGCGACAATCGCCTGCGCCACTTCAAGCGTCGTGCGCTCGGCGCCGCCGGCTTCAAGCTGGGGAATGACCTGGAGAATATTCATGGCGTGGCAGCGCTACCGGATTTTGCAAATCATGGACAGGGCCGGGTTTTTCCACAAGCGCACGCCCGTGACAAACGAATCCGCAGCGCGCCCCACGGCTTGGGTGTCGGGCCGGGTCACACACGGACGGAAATCTTGAATAGACCCCTGGCACCGCCATGCTACCGCTTCGGCCTTGTCCCCAGTGCAGGAGCGTGAGTGATGCAGGAAACCAGCTTCGAGCGGAATGGCTACCGGCTGACCGACCAGCGCAGTGCCTTTGACCTCGCATCCGCCCATCGTTTGTTGAGCACATCCTACTGGTCGCCCGGCATTCCGCCGGACACAGTCGCGAAAGCGGCTGCGAATGCCTGGACCTTCTGCCTGCTCGCGCCGGATGGCGCGTTTGTCGGCATGGCGCGTTTCGTCACCGATCGGGCGACCTTCGCCTATCTCGCCGACGTCATCATTGATCCGGACCATCGCGGCCATGGTTTGGGGAAATGGCTGGTGGAGTGCCTGCACGGTCTGCCGGAGATTAGGGTCTGCCGCCGTCTGATGCTGATGACGGCTGATGCCCAACCGCTCTATGCAAGGGTCGGCTATACCCCGTTGAAATCACCCGAGCGAGCCATGGAAATCACCCGCCCGGGCGTCTACAGTCAGGCCGCGCCGGCGTCCGGCGCTGAAGCGGCGATGGACCGGGCCGCGTGCGGTGATTAATCTGCCCTCCATCCCCCTGCCGCTAAAGCCGGATGCCCCGATGCGTGTTTTCCTGTCCGCCTGCCTTCTCACCCTCGCGATCAACCCGGCCCACGCCCAGACTCCGGCGATCGAGATCGAGACGGCACGCTATCTCGACTGCATCGAACGGGTCGAGCCCGAGCCGGATCAGGCATTCGAGGATGCCCTGGCCTGGCGGATGGAGGGCGGCGGCTGGCCGGCCGCCCATTGCGAGGCGCTGGCGCTGATCGCGCTGGGGGATACGACGGGCGGGGCGTTGAGCCTGGAAGAACTCGCCGGCACCACGGATGGCGGCCGGGATTCAGTGATCCGCAGCGCCATGCTGGTCGATGCCGGCAAGGCCTGGCTCACCATCGGGCGCAGCGAGGATGCGCGGCGCGCCTTTGCGGTGGCCCTCGAACTGAACCCGGATGACCCGGACGCCTTGTTGGGTCAGGCCAGCGTCGCCCTGGCGCTGGGTGACTGGCCATTGGCCGGTGAAGCCGCGACCGCCGTGATCGGCCAGGCACCGGATCTGGCCGAGGCCTGGCGTTTGCGCGCCGCGGCGCGGCTTGAAACCGGCGCACTCGATGACGCCTGGCAGGACATGGAAACGGCCCGTGAGATCGCGCCGGACAATATCGAGATTCTGGTCCTGCGGGGCCGGATCAATGAGGCACGCCGACTGGAAACTCTCGATAATTAACCGGTGGCGAGCCGTATGGCCGGGGCGTCTGAGCGCGCCAGAACGACCCGGTTCCGCCCTGAATTCTTGGCCTCATAAAGCGCTTCATCGGCGGCGAGCAACAGACTTTCGGGCGTGTCGAGACCAGTATCAGCGGTCGCGGCTGAAACCCCGAGGCTGGTGGTGATTGGCACCGCTCCGCCCTGATCATCGCAAATTCTCATCGCTTCAATCGCGGCCCGGATCCGCTCGGCGGCGGTCGCTGCATGCTCGATTGTCGTATCGTGCAGCACGACAGCGAATTCCTCGCCGCCCAGACGGCCCAGAAGGTCACGATCACGCAGGCATTTCTGAACGACCTTGACGGTCTCGATCAGAACCCGGTCACCGATCGCATGGCCATGGGTATCATTGACCCGCTTGAAGTGATCGAGATCGATCATCACCACGGACACGTCGCTGCCATGACGGCGTGCCTGTTCGGTTTCCATTTCCAGGCAATGCATGAAGGCCCGGCGATTGGCCGCACCGGTCAGCGCGTCGGTCTCGGCGAGTTGTCGGAATTGTTTCTGCATCCGCACTAGGCGGGAGGCGGCCCGCAGACGAGCGCGCAGCTCTGTCATATTGACGGGTTTGCGAATGAAATCATCGGCGCCCGCATCAAGCGATTCCTCAAGCCGGCGTTCCTGGCCCGATGCGGTAATGACGATGGTGTGAATGGTTTCGGTGTCGGGGTTGGCTTTCAGCGCCCAGCAGACTTCCAGCCCGTTCATCTCGCCGATTTCAATCCCGGTCAGCAGGATATCCGTTGGCATGACCTTCAGCAGGGCGAGAACTTCCTCGGCATTGTGCGCGGTTTGCACCACATACCCGGCATCCTCGACAGCCTTGCTCAATATGCGCAACTGCACTTGGCTGCTCTCGCAGATCATGACGGAAATCTGGTCGCCATAAGCCGGGGCGTCGTCCATTGTGTCTGGGTTGCTCATACCGCATGCCCGCCAATCTTGATCGCCGTCATCGACCGCCCTCCCCAGCGTGGTCTGGCCCGGCTTTCGCCAAGCTTCATTACGATATGGTCATAAAAACAATAACAGTGTTTCAATCAGGGAAATTCAGCCGAGAATAAACTGCCATTCGGCTCCGACATCCGGGTGGGATTCGGCGTCCAGGCGTGCGGCCCCGTCTGCCCGCGCTGCATCCGGCGCCAGCTGTGAAAAAGCCCAGACTGCCGCGCCGCGAACCATCTCGTCCGCGTCGTCGAGCCGCTCAAGCACGGCTGGCAGCAGGGACGGGTCCTGCGAATTGCCGATCGCGATCATCACGTTTCGCACGAAGCGGTCGCGGCCGATTCGCTTGACAGGCGAAGCCGTGAAGACCTGCCGGAAACCCGCATCGTCGAGCGCAGCCAGTTCGCTGAGGAGTGGCCCCTTGAGTTCCGGACGCGGATGGAAGGCCATTTCCGCGGTCACCGCGGCGAATTTGTTCCAGGGGCATACCGCCAGACAATCATCGCAGCCATAGATGCGATTGCCCATCGCGGTGCGAAACTCGATCGGGATCGGGCCTTTATGTTCGATCGTCAGATAGGAGATGCAACGCCGCGCATCGAGTTTATAGGGCTGCGGGAAGGCCTGGGTCGGGCAGATGTCGAGGCAGGATGTGCACGAGCCGCAATGATCGGTTTCCGGCGCGTCCGGCTCCAACTCTGCCGCCGTCAGCATGACGCCAAGAAACAGCCAGGAGCCGTGCTCCCGGCTGACCAGATTGGTATGCTTGCCCTGCCAGCCCATTCCGGACTTCGCCGCCAGCGGTTTTTCCATCAGCGGCGCGGTATCGACGAAGACCTTCACCTCGGCGCCGGTCTTGTTGACAAAGGCGCGGGCGAAATGCTTCAGCCGCTTCTTCATCAAGTCATGATAATCGGTATTGCGCGCATAGACCGAGATCACGCCCTCGGACTTGCGCTCCAGTGCCGCGAGCGGGTCGATATCGGGCCCGTAGTTCAGCCCGACCACCACGGCCGATTTCGCGTCCGGCCACATGCCGGTCGGATGCTGACGCCGCGCCAGCGTATCCTCCATCCAGACCATCGAGCCATGCTGTCCGGCGGCGACAAACTCCGCCAGCCGCTCGCCGGCAGTCCAGGCATCATCAGCGCGGCAAATGCGCGCTTGCGTGAAGCCGGAGGCGATGGCGAGGGATTTGACGGTTTCGGGGGTCATAACGTCTCGTACGCCCGGGCCAGCTCGGTAGACAATTGCAATCGGTTCGCCTGAATTTCGTTGGCTCTCACCGCGATCCGGTTGATCTCGTCCGCAAGGTCAGAAACCACCTGCCCGCGTGTGCGATCATCGAGTGCGGCTCTGTAGGCTCCAACAAACCTTGTTACCGCGCCATCGAGGCTTGAATAGTGCTCCGCTACAGCAGTGTGCGTCTCCAATATGGTCGCGAGCCGCGCCATCAGATCACCATATCGTGCAACCGCTTCCGGCCCCTCGGCTGCAAGCCCCCTATCGTGATCGTCAAGCCGGGCTACAACGGCGCGCCGAATAGGCTCAATATTGTCGCGGACGTCCCCGGCGTCAGATTCAATGCGCAGCAGCAATTCCTCTTCAAGACCTGGCGACCGTTCTGACGCAACCAACATTCTGAGAAGCTCGAGCATGTCTCGACTCACGCGGTTCAGCGCTGTACTGGCAATGTTTTCCAGAGTCCCTGGATGGGAAAGGTCACTGGATCGCATGGCCTCTTTTTGAGCAATCACTGCGTCGACCAACGCGATTTGCGCGTCAATATCCAGCACGTCCAGGCCATACACACTGATCTCGTCGCTCGCTCGAAGTGCCTCGAGCTGATCCGTCGCCTGCATCAGAAGTGCTGAGCTCCGCGACTGCAGCAACAGCACGCCGTTGAATGACGCTTCAAGGCGATCATTCAGCCCTCCTCGACCGTCAAAGATCGGCGGAGGCGGCAGGTCGGACACAGCTCTGTCGATATCGTCACCGGCTGCACCGAGACGCTCGAGCGCTCGGTCGATCTCTCGGTGCCATTCGTCCAAACCCACATCAGATTCAGGGATCGATGCCAATTCGACCACGGCTGACCTGATTCGTAATGTCACCACAACCATGCGCTGCTGAACGCTATTGCGTTGTGATACCCACTCGATCAGGGACCGACTGTCGGATGCTGACAGGTCTTGAGCGGCGACGGCGTTCGCCAAGGCCAGGCCCGCCAAGAGTGCCCAAACTAGCGCGCGCATCACTACCCCCCCCCTCTAGAAATCCAGATCCGCATAGTGCGCCGAAGGTGTCGTGCCCGGCAATTTGTCTGTGAGCAGGCCGCGGAAGGCTGGGCGGCATTTCACCCGTAGATACCATTGCTTGACCGGCTCGAACTCGTCCCAGGGGACATCGCCGAGATAATCGACGCAGGACAGGTGCGCCGCCGCAGCGATGTCGGCCAGGGTGTAGCGCGGACCGGCGAGGCCATCGCGGCTCTCCAGGAGCCAGGCCATATGATCCATATGCCAGCGTAAATGCTCGCGGCCCTGGCGGATCGCTGCCGGGTCGGGCGAGCCGAGACCCTGGACGCGTTTCTCCAGCTTTTCGTGGAGGAGATAGGCGTTGACCTCGCCGTCAAACTTGCGGTCGAACCAGTCCATCAGCCGCCGTGCCTCGGCGCGGTCGGCCGGGCCGCCGGGCAATAGGCAGGGGCTCGGTGAGGTCTCTTCGAGATATTCCAGTATGGCGCGGGTTTCGATAATCACCCGCCGGCCACCGCCGGATTCGTCAACCAGGACGGGCGTTGTCCCGGCCGGGTTGAGCGATTGCAAATGATCGGCATGCTCCCACGGCGTCTCGAGCTGAAGCTGGTGCTTCAGGGATTTCTCGTCGAGGGCCACACGGACCTGGCGCGAGAAGGGATCGAGGGGCCAGAAGTGGAGAACGCGCATGGCGTCAGATTAATCCGGTTTCGCTTAACGACTAATGTTCATGGTTGGGCGCCACGCCGGCGCGGAAGAAAGCGGTGCCGTGCGGCTCGGCGGCCCCGTGCGGATCGGCATGGATCATGATGTCAGCGGCCGGATAGACCGCCATCAAGCGCCGCTCGCACTCGACTTCAATCTCGTGCGCTTCGCGCAGGCTGAGATCTGCCGGCAAGCCAAGATGGAACTGGATATGGACCAGCGGCCCGGAAGCCCGCGTACGCAATTGATGCAGATCGATAATGCGCGGATCCTCGCCGAGCGCGAGCTGGCGGATACGCTCACGCTCCTCATCGGGCAATTCACGGTCCATCAATTGATCGAGCGCTCCCTTGGCGACGCCCCAGGCGGTAATGCCAAGCCACACGGCCACACCGAGCGCGACAGCGGCATCAAGCCAGAGCCAGCCAAGCCAGACCGAGCCGGCAATACCGGCCATGACCGCGAGATTGGCCCCCAGATCGGAATAGTAATGCGCCCGGTCGCCCTCGACCGCGATCGAGCCGGTCTGCTCCACCGCCCGCGTCTGGATGATGACCAGGCCAAGGGTCAGCACGATCGACAAGACCATCACCGCCAGCGCCCAGCCACTGGCTTCGATCTCGACCGGTTCAAACAGGTGTTGGATGCTTTCGCGCAGCAGCAGCGCTGCCGAGGCGGCGACGAAGATCGCCTGCATGACGCCGGCAAAGGCCTCGGCCTTGCCATGCCCGTAGCGGTGTTCGGCATCGGCCGGTTCGGCAGCGTAGCGCACGGCGAACAGGACGGTCAGCGAGGCGGTCAGATCCAGCGCGCTATCGGCCAGCGAGGCGAGCAAGGCGACCGAGCCGGACAGATACCAGACCACCGCCTTGGACGCGACCAGCACCACGGCAACCGCAACGGAGGCCGAGGTTGCCAGGCCGGTGACGCGGCGCGCCTCGGCCGGTGCCAGACGGCCCGGGCCGCCGGAATCGTGGGGAAGATCGTGGGGCATGACGTAAAACCTCTCAGCCAGCTTTATGGCGCACTGACAAGGCGCGTCAATGCGGGGCGGGGCCGCAAATACACGCCTCGATCCAGTCCAGCGCCGCGCGATGATCGACACCGGCGGCGATTTGTACGGACCGGCCCTGGCCGCTTTCGCGCAACAGGCCGGGAAAGCTGGCATCATCAGACAATTCCAGCGCCAATGTCTGGAAGCGGAATATGCTGGGCGCGGCCAGTGCCGCGATGGCGAGCGCATCATGCGGGTAGCAGCCATCAATCCCGTCACTGGCGCGATAGCGGTCCATATAATGGTTGTGCGCCCGTTGCAGGAAATGCGTCAGCGGTGAGCCGGTGCGCTCGGCCATCGCGGCCAGGCGCGCCCGGCGCAACACGACCTGGCGGCAGGTGTCGAGCGGAATCACGGTCAGGCGCGGCGCTGCGGCGAGCACACCGCGCACCGCTTCCAGATCAGAGCCGAAATTGAACTCCACCGTGCCGCGTCGCGAGCGTGGAATGCTCAAGGCGCCGCCCATACAGATGATCTGGCCCAGCGCGGCAAAGGCGTCCGGCTCCCGGCGCAGGGCGATGGCGAGATTGGTCACCGGCCCAAGGCAGATCAGAGCGTCGTCTGCGCCAGCCGTGCGGGCAAAGTCGGCGATATGGCGGGCGCAGATCTCTGGTCCGTCCTCGCGCACATGGCCCGATTCATAGCCCAGCACGTGGCCGGCACTGGCGCCGCCCAGCCCGTCCTCGCCATGGATCACGCGGGCATCGCGCCAGTGACCGGTCAGGGGCGCCGCTGCGCCAACGCTGATGCCGACATGCGGCGGATCGAAGAAGGATTGCACCAGCGCCGCATTGCGGGCCGCCTTGCGCGGCGCGACATTGCCGAACACGGTCGAGATCCCGGCCAGTTCAAGGCGCGGCGAGCCGAAAGCGCAGGCCAGCGCCAGCGCATCATCGACGCCGCCATCCGTGTCGATCCAGACCTTCATGCCGCCACCCCCACTCGCGCCGGACAGGCGCGTGACAATCCACTGGCCAAGTTGAGGCAAGTGATCGAATATGCCGCGAAATCCAGCAAAACGGCCCTCATGACCCTGATTCACCTCGTCGTCCTCGCCCTGATCCAGGGTATCACCGAATTCCTGCCGATCAGCTCCTCGGCGCATCTGATCCTGACGCCCACCGTGCTGGGCGAAGCCGATCAGGGCCCGCTGATCGATGTCATGGCGCATGCCGGGACCTTGCTGGCCGTGCTGGTCTATTTCTGGCGCGATATCCGCGACGTCGCGATCGGCAAATTCGCCCTGCTGACCGGGCGTGTCACACCGGGCGGACGCCTCGCCCTGCTGGTCGCGGCCTCGCTGCCGCCTGTACTGATTTTCGGTGGCGCCCTGTTCGCCTTCGACCTGATCGACGCGCTGCGCTCGCCGATGGTGATCGCGATCTCGACCCTGGTTTTCGCACTGCCGCTCTGGCTCGCTGATCGCTATGGCCGCAGCGTCAAATCGATCGAGACCATGAGCTTCAAAGATGCCGCCCTGATTGGTCTGGCCCAGGCCATCGCCTTGATCCCCGGCGCCTCACGCTCCGGCGTGACCATGACCGCCGGCCGCGCCCTCGGTCTCGGCCGCAGCGAGAGCGCCCGATTCTCGATGCTGATGTCGATCCCGGTCATCGTTGCCTTCGCCATCGTCTCGGTCATCCGCCTGATGGCCGAAACCGAAGCCACAACCCAGCTCCATGACGGCCTACTCGTCGCCGCCCTGTCCTTCGTCTCGGCCCTCGGCGCGATTGCCGTCCTGATGCGCCTGGTTGACCGCATCGGCTTTCTACCCTTCGTGCTCTATCGCGTCGCGCTGGGGGTCGGGTTGCTGGTCTGGCTGGCGCTGTAGCGCGAGGTGGTCACGCGCACCGACCGCCAGTCCGGGGCGGAGCTGGTAAGGATGGGGGGGCACCGCGCTTATCCACGCCCCGCAAACCCCGTGCGATACTCATCAGGCTCTTTGAACCTGTGAATCATCCGCCCCGCGTCCGGCCATCCGCCGGGCGCAGCCCTCTGCCCGCTTCGCGGAGCCTGTAGTAGTCGTCGTAGTAGTAGGAGCCGGATTTCCCGATTCCCGGAAAAATTATCAAATCTCCGCCGCTAACCCGCCGCCATCGCCGGTTGACGCTCAAGATGCTCGATCAGGCGGATGCCGGCTTTCGAGCAGGTCAGCGTGCCGCCGAGATCGCCGGTCCATTCGCCGGCCTCGTGCATGGCACTGACAGCGGCGCGCAGGCGCGCTGCGGCCTCGATCTCGCCCAGTCCGGCCTCGAATAATTGCGCCACGCTTTCAATCGCGCCGAATGGATTGGCCTTGTCCTGGCCGGCAATATCGGGGGCCGAACCATGGATCGGTTCGAACACCCCGGGGCGAGTGTCGCCCAGCGACGCCGATCCGAGCAGGCCGATCGAGCCGGGCAGCATCGAGGCCTCGTCGCTCAGGATATCGCCAAACATATTCTCCGTCAGCACGACATCGAAGCTCGCCGGATCGCGCAGCAAATGCATCGCTGCGGCGTCGACATACATGTGATCGAGCTCGATATCGGGATAGGTTCTGGCGCCCATCTCGCTGACCACACGGCGCCACAAGCGGCTGGTTTCCAGCACATTGGCCTTGTCGACCGACATCAGCCTGCCACGTCTCAAACGCGCCTGCCGAAAGGCGATATGGGCGACGCGCTCAATCTCGGCGCGGCTGTATGCGCACTCATCGCTGGCGTAATCCGCGCGTTTTTGACGGGCTCCGAAATAGATCCCGCCGGTCAGCTCGCGCACGATCAGCATGTCGACACCGGCCACGAGTTCGGCGCGCAGGGGCGACTTGCCGGCCAGCGCCGGATGGACGCTGACAGGGCGAAGATTGGCGTAAACCTGCAGCGCCTTGCGCAAGCCCAGCAGACCGGCTTCGGGACGCGAGGGCGCCTGGTCCCATTTCGGTCCGCCAACGGCGCCGAGGAAAATCGCATCGCTGGCCTGGCAGGCTTTCAGTGTCTCGGCCGTCAGCGGTTCGCCAAACTGGTCGATCGAGGCGCCGCCAAAGGCGTGTTCGGAGAATTTGACGCGAAAGCCGGACAGGGCCGCAACGCTTTCCATCGCGGCGCGGGCCACAGCGGTGACTTCCGGCCCGATCCCGTCGCCGGGCAGGAGGACGATTGAATAGTTTTTCATGCGCTGCGGGCCTCGTAAGCTGTGATGTCATCGCCGTGCGAGAGCAGGAAACCGAGCGGATCGGTGCCCTCGATCAGGCAGTGTTTGGCAAAGGATTCGATCTCGAAATGGAAGCCGGGGCCATTGCCGAGATCAACATATTGCCGTTCCAGGTCGATCTTCACCTCGACCCCTTCATGCGCGAGCAGCCAGGCATGGGCGTTTGGCGGCGCGACGATGGGCAGGATATTGTTCTTGGCCGCATTCGAGCGGAAAATATCGGCAATCTCGCTTGAGATGACGGCGCGAACGCCGAACTCATGCAGCGCCCAGGGCGCATGTTCCCGGGAGGAACCGCAGCCGAAATTGCGTCCGGCAACAAGGAGGGCGAACTGGTCCGTATCGAGCGTGTTGAGGTCGCAATCATCACGCATCTTGCCGCCTTCATCATAACGCCAGTCATGAAAGGCGAGCTTGCCCAGGCCGTCGCGCGTTGTCGTGGTGAGGAAGCGCGCCGGGATGATCTGGTCGGTATCGATATCCTCTTGCGGCAGGGTGAAGGTGCGGCTGTGCAGCTGCGTCAGCCCGGCCGGATTGTCAGACATGGGGTGCCTCCATGAGGCTGCGCGGATCAGTGATGCGACCGGTCACGGCCGCGGCCGCGGCCGTTGCCGGACTGGCCAGTACGGTGCGCGCACCAGGGCCCTGGCGGCCCTCGAAATTGCGATTCGAGGTCGAGACCACCAGTTCGCCGGCCTCGCCGCGATCACCATTCATCGCGATACACATGGAACAGCCCGGCTGGCGCCATTGCGCGCCGGCGGCGATGAAAATCTGGTCCAGCCCCTCGGCCTCCGCCTGTCGGCGCACCTGCACCGAGCCCGGCACAACCAGGGCCCTGACCCCGGGCGCCACCTGGCGGCCGCGCATGATACCGGCGGCGTCGCGCAAGTCGGTGATGCGTGAATTGGTACAGGAGCCGATGAAGACCTGGTCGACCCGTGTGCCGGCAATTGGCTGGCCGGCTTTGAGCTGCATGTAATCCAGCGATTTCTGGTGCGAGGCGGAACGCGCATCCGGCACCTGGCCGCCAATGGCGATGCCGGTATCAGGGGCAGTGCCCCAGGTCACCATCGGTGTGATCTCGCTCGCATCGAGCTCAATCTCACGATCAAAGCTGGCGCCGGGATCGCTGGCGAGTTGTGACCAGCGCTGCACGGCTTCATCCCAGGCGGCCCCTTGGGGAGCGAGTTTACGGCCCTTCAGCCAGGCAAAAGTGGTGGCGTCCGGCGCGATCATGCCGGCGCGGGCACCGGCCTCGATCGACATGTTGCAGACCGTCATCCGGCCTTCCATGTCGAGCGCCTCGATCGCTTCGCCGGCATATTCGATCACGCTGCCGGTGCCACCATCAATGCCGAGCCGGGCAATGATGGCGAGCACGATATCCTTGGCCGAGACGCCGGGTCCGGGACGGCCATTGACGGTGACGCGCAGGGATTTCGGCTTGCGTTGCAACAGGCACTGACTGGCCAGGACATGGCCGACCTCGGTGGTACCAATGCCGAAAGCGAGCGCTCCGAATGCGCCATGAGTGGCAGTATGGCTGTCGCCGCACACCACCGTCATGCCGGGCTGGGTGGCGCCGAGCTCAGGGCCCATCACATGCACTACGCCGCGATGATCACTGCCCCAGCCATGCAGGGGGATGGCATTGGCGGTGGCATTGGCCTCGAGCATCTCGACCTGTTTGCGTGCTGCATCGGTGGCATAGGGCGGTATTTCGCCGGCCCTGAAGTCCAGCGTCGGCGTCGAATGATCGATCGTCGCCAGGGTGCGGTCCGGACGGCGCACCTTGAGGCCCCGCGCCGCCAGGGCCGAGAAGGCCTGGGGCGAGGTGACCTCATGGATCAGGTGCAGGTCGATATACAGCACGCCCGGTGTCTCGGCGGTCTCCGCCTTGACCTGGTGAGCTTCCCAGACCTTGTCGAACAGGGAACGCGGTGCGCCGTCATCAGGCGACATGCTGGACCTCCATGCCATTGCCATGGGCCGGGTGCAGCCAGCCATGACGATCCGGGGTCTCCCCCGAAAACAGGCCGAAGAAGCGTTTCTGCATCAGCTCGGCGATCGGGCCGCGGCCCTCGCAGCGCACGACATGACCATCGACCGAACGCACCGGGGTGATTTCCGCGGCAGTGCCGGTGAAGAAAATCTCGTCGGCAACATAGAGGCTTTCGCGCGACAGGGTCTGTTCGCGCACATCATAGCCTTCGGCCTCGGCCAGCTTGATCACCGCATCGCGCGTCAGGCCCGACAGGATGGAGGCCGAGGTTGGCGGCGTCCGGATAATGCCGTCCGAGACGACAAAGATATTCTCACCGGCGCCTTCGGAGACCAGCCCATTGACGTCGAGGCCGATGCCCTCATCAAAGCCGCGCGAATGCGCCTCGTGGCTGATCAGCACCGAGGAGAGATAATTGCCGCCGGCCTTGGCGCCGGTCGGGATGGTGTTCGGCGCCGGGCGGTTCCAGCTCGATATGCAGCAATTCACGCCCTGGGTGAGGGCTTCCTCGCCGAGATAGGCGCCCCAGGGGAAGGCGGCAATGCAGACCTCGATCTTGGTATCCTTGCCGGGCAGAACGCCGATCCCGCCATATCCGAAGAAGGCGACGGGCCGGATATAGGCGTCCTTCAGCCGGTTGCAGCGGATGACTTGCTTGCAGGCCTCTTCGAGCTCGGCCTCGGTATAGGGCAGCGGCATGTGGTAGACGCGCGCTGAATCAAACAGACGCCGGACATGTTCCTTCAGCCGGAAAATCTGCGGGCCGTTCGGCGTGTCGTAACAACGGATGCCCTCGAACACCGAGGTGCCGTAGTGCAGGGCATGGCTGAGCACATGCGTCTGGGCATCGTGCCAGTCGACCAGCTCGCCATTGCGCCAGATGAAATCGGTTTCCTGAATTGCCATGATATGTCTCCTGGTCAGACGGCGATTGCCGGTTGGGGATGGGCTTCGCCGGTCGTGTCAAAGGCTTGACCCCGGTCGAGGGTAAACAAGAAGGCGTCGATCGCTGCGGTGACCACATCCGGGCCGCGGGCGCGGCCAGAGACGTGTTTGCCGTTGAGATCGAGCCGGATTTCGGCGACGAAGTCGCGGCCGGCCGGCGAATTCACCAGCCGGGTTTCCAGGCCGATTACTGTGGCCGTCGTGCCGGTAATGCGCTGGACGGCGGCAAAGGCCGAGGCCATCGGTCCGTCGCCGGACGCAATGTCAGAGACGCGGCCGCGTTCGGGATGGTCCAGCTCCACGCGCGCGAATTGCTGCGGTTTCGGCCCCGTTGTCGTGCGCAATTCAGTGCGCAACACCGTCCATTGGCAGCCGCTCTGGGAGCGATGCTCCATCAGCGCCACCAGATCGGCATCGGTCGCCTCGCCGTGTTCGTCGGCATAGGCCTTGAACGCCAGGAAGGTGGCGTTCAGCGTGTCCGGATCAGGCTGATAGCCCAGTTGCGACAGGCGCTGGGTCAGGGCGTGCTTGCCCGAATGCTTGCCCAGAACCAGTGCACTGCCCGGTGATCCGACGCTTTCGGGCGTCATGATCTCATAGGTCCGCCTGTCGGACAGCATGCCGTGCTGGTGAATACCAGCCTCATGGGAAAAGGCGTTCTTGCCGACAATCGCCTTGTTCGGTGACAGCGCCGCACCGGTCACCCGGGTCAGCTTCTGGCTCGCCGGCCACAAACCGGTCGTGTCCAGATGCGTGTCGACACCGAAGATATCGGCACGCACGCGCAAAGCCATCACGACTTCCTCGAGCGAACAATTGCCAGCTCGCTCGCCGATCCCGTTGATCGCACATTCGATCTGGCGCGCGCCGCCCTGGACGGCAGCAAGGCTGTTGGCGACGGCCAGGCCGAGATCATTATGGCAATGCGCCGAGAAAATGACGTGCTCGGGGCGTTCCACCTTTTCGACCAGGCTGGCAAACAGGGCCCGGATCTCGCCCGGCTCGCTGACGCCGACCGTGTCGGGGACGTTGAGAACATCGGCACCGAAGGCGGCGGCGCAGCTCATCGCCTCGATCAGGAAATCGGGCTCGGTGCGCAGGGCATCCTCGGCGGAAAACTCAATCTCGTCAAAGCGGCCGCGCGCGTGCAACAGCGCCTTTTCGATCGCCCGCAAGACCTCCAACCGCGACATTTTCAGCTTGGCCTCGCGGTGGATCGGGCTGGTGGCGAGGAAGACATGCAGGCGTTTGCGCCGTGCCGGTTCCAATGCCCGCGCCGCCGCATCGACATCAGCTTCACCGGCCCGGGCCAGCGAACAGATGGTCGGCCCTGTGATCTCCGATGCGATCAGGCGGATGGCCTCGCTATCACCTGGTGAGGCGGCGGCAAAACCGGCTTCGATCGTGTCGACGCGGACGCGCTCCAGCATGCGAGCGACCTCAAGCTTTTCCGATGGCGACATCGAGAAGCCGGGGGCCTGTTCGCCGTCCCGCAGCGTGGTGTCGAAGATATGGACACGATCCTGCGCCTTGGGCGCGCGCATCATGGTTGGCTTGGACATTGAGCCCTCCATTCGCTTGCATTCGCGGGCGCCAGTCCGGCGGCGAAGTCCACCGTCTCGGCGGCGGTGGTGCGGGAAACGGCATGGACGTCGAACAGGCGTTCGATCTGGCGCGTCAGCACGTCGATCTGCCGCGCACCGCCGCGGGCGGCGACATCGACCGTGACCCGGGCGCTGCCATTGCTCGGCGCCGACATGGCCATCGACGAAATGACGAAGCCACGGCGCTCGATCAGTCCGATGAGCCGCACGAGCGCACCTTCGGTCTCGAAGATTTCGATGTTCAGGGTATTGCTCATGGTCAATTCTCCATCATGTCAGCATTGGATGCGCCGGGCGGCACGAGCGGCCAGACGTTTTCGCGGGGATCGATCAGGACGTGCGCGAGGATCGGGCCGCGTGACCGCAACAGGCGGTCGATCGCGCCGGGCACTTCATCGCGCGAATGCACGGTGAAGGATTCGACCCCGAAGGCGCGGGCGACTTCAGCGAAATCGGGATTGTCATAGAGGTCGATCTCCGAGAAATTCTGCTCGAAGAAATATTCCTGCCACTGCCGGACCAGGCCCAGCGTGCCGTTGTCGAGCAGCAGGATCTTGATCGGCACGCCATAGCGGCGCGCCGTCGCCAATTCCTGGATATTCATCATGATCGAGCCATCGCCGGTAATGGTGACGACCTTCATGTCGGGCCGTTCCATGGCCGCGCCGATCCCGGCCGGCAGGCCATAGCCCATCGCGCCCAGTCCGGCGCTGGTGAGATGGCTGGAGGGCTGCGCAAAACGGCAATGCTGCGCCACCCACATCTGGTGCTGGCCGACATCACAAGCGGCAATGAAGTCATCGCCGGCCGCTTCGGATAATTGCTTCAACAGGGCCGGGGCGAAAATGCCTGACCCGGGGGCGTCATAATCGAAGGCGAAGGCGGCCAGCCGCTCGACGCAGGTCTCGCGCCAATCCTCGATCTCCAGATAACCCGGATCCAGACGCGTCAAGGCGTCGGCGATATCGCAATTCAGGGCGACATCGGCCCAGCGCAGCTTGCCGATCTCGGCCGGATCACCATCGATATGGATGATGCGGGCATCGGGCGCGAAAGTATCCGGCTTGCCCGTCGCGCGGTCGTCGAAACGGGCGCCGACGCACAGCAGGAGATCGCTCTCATTGACCGCCATATTGGCTGTCCGGGTGCCGTGCATGCCCAGCATGCCCAGGAAATTCACCGCATCGGGGTGTGGTGTGCCCAGCCCTTTCAGGGTCGCGACCGCGGGAATGCCGGTACGGGCCATGAAATCGCGCAGGGGCTCAATTGCTCCGCCCAGTCCGACGCCGCCGCCGATATACAGGACCGGACGTTTGGCCTGGGTCAGCAAAGCCGTTGCCGCGTCCAGTCGGGGGGAGGAGGCGAGCAACGGCTTTGCTGCAGGGCGAGGCGCGCCGGGGGACGGCGGGACTGCCTCGGCCTGTAACACGTCCTTGGGCAAGTCGATCAGAACCGGGCCGGGGCGGCCTTCTTCGGCGATACGAAAGGCTTCCTCGATCAATTCGGGGATCCGGTTGGCGTCACGGATGATGATTGAATGCTTCACCACTGGCAGCGTCATGCCGAAGACATCGACTTCCTGGAAGGCATCCGTCCCCATCAGGCCGGACGGGACTTGTCCGGTCAGAATGACCATCGGAACGGAATCCATATAGGCGTTGGCGATACCGGTCAGGAGATTGGTGGCGCCCGGTCCTGATGTGGCCAGGCAGACGCCGGCCTTGCCCGTGATGCGAGCCTGGGCGTCGGCGGCAAAGGCTGCGGCCTGTTCGTGGCGCACCAGAACATGTTGCAGGCTGGAGCCTGTGAGCGCGTCATAGACGGGCATGATCGCGCCGCCCGGATAACCGAAAATCCGGGTCACGCCGAGTTTCTCCAGCGTCCGCACCACCAGGTGCGCCCCCGTATTGCGGGCACGTGCCTGGGGGGCGGTCTCGGTCTTGGGCAGGGTAGACAGCATGGTCATAATCAGGTCCAGACAGGGGTGTTCAGGTATTGGAGCCGGCTTGCAGCCACGGCATTTCTGCGCGCAGCGCCGCACCGGTTTTTTCGATCGGGTGCTCGAGATCCTTGCGCAGCAGGGCGTTGTATTGCGGCTTGCCGGCCTGGTTCTCCATGATCCAGTCGCGGGCGAATGTGCCGTCCTGGATGTCGGTGAGAACCTCCTTCATCCGCGCCTTGGTCTCGGCATTGATGACGCGTGGACCCGAGCGCAGATCGCCATAGATCGCGGTTTCCGAGATGAATTCATGCATCTTGGCGAGCCCGCCCTCGTACAGCAGGTCCACGATCAGCTTGAGCTCGTGCATGCATTCGAAATAGGCGACTTCCGGCTGGTAGCCGGCTTCGGTCAGCGTCTCATAGCCGGCCAGAACCAGCTCGGTCGCACCGCCGCACAGCACGGCCTGTTCGCCGAACAGATCGGTTTCGGTTTCTTCGGCGAAGCTGGTTTCGATCACGCCGGCGGTCGAACCACCGATACAGGCGGTATAGCTCAGTGCGCGGTCGCGAGCGGTGCCGGTGGCGTCCTGGTGGATCGCAAACAGGCAGGGCACGCCGCGGCCGCGTTCGAATTCGCGGCGCACCAGATCCCCGGGACCCTTGGGGGCGACGAGGATGATATCGACCCCCTCCGGTGCTTGGATGCGACCGTAATGCACGGTGAAACCATGCGCGAACAAGACAGCATCACCGGTGCTGATATTCGGGGCGATTTCGTCGCGGAAGATGGCTTCATGCGTCATGTCAGGTGTCAGAATGGCAATCAGCGAGGCTTCCCTGGCGGCTTCGGCGATCGGTGCGGTGCGCAGGCCGTCAGCCTTGGCGCGGATATCGCCCTTGCCGCCTGGACGCACGCCGACGACCACATCGCAACCGCTATCCTTCATGTTCAGCGCATGGGCGCGGCCCTGGCTGCCATAGCCGATCACGGCGACCGGCTTGGCCTTGAAAGCGGCCGTGTCGATCTCGAACGCCATGCGGCGCGTAGGGGTTTGTGGCGTGGTCATGCGAAAGTCTCCTGGGTGGTCTCGGACTGTTGAAAAGACGGTGTGGTGGTGGGTTGGATCGTCACGGCTCCCTGGGAGGCCGATGAAACGAGGCGGGAATATTTGGTGAAGACACCACCCATCGGATTGGGCAGGGGCGGGGTCCAGCTTTGGCGGCGGGCGTCCAGATCGGCATCGCAATCGATGCGGCGGGCGGCGACATCGATGCGGATGGTGTCGCCCTCATGGATCAGGCCGATCGCGCCGCCCTCGACGCTCTCGGGGCTGACATGGCCAATCACGAAACCCTTGGAGGCACCGGAAAACCGGCCATCGGTGATCAGGGCGACATGCTCGCTCAGGCCTTGTCCGACCAGGGCGCCGGTAATGCCGAGCATTTCGCGCATGCCGGGACCGCCGCGCGGACCCTCATTGCGGATGATGATGACATCGCCGCGAGCGATACGGTTATCTTCGACGGCGGCGAAGGCATCCTCCTCCCGTTCGAATACGCGGGCCGGGCCCTCGAATTGTGTGTGGGAGTGGCCGGACAGTTTCAGCACCGAGCCCTGGGTCGCCAGGTCGCCGTAGAGAATGCGGAAACCACCATCGGGTTTGACGGGATCAGCGACGGTGCGAACGACCCGCTGGCCGGGCGATTCAACCGCGCTGGCGAATTCTTCGAACAGGGTTTTGCCGGTCACGGTCGGCGCATCGGTCAGACGGCCGCCTTCCATCAGGCGTTGGCCGAACAGCCGCGTGCCGCCAGCCAGGAAGAGATGATGCGCCAGAAAGCGCCCGCCCGGCTTCAGATCGGTGATGACCGGCGCGGTCGCGGAGACCTCGTCGAATACATCGATCGAAAAGGGCACGCCGGCTTCCGCCGCGATCGCGGCCAGATGCAGGATGGCATTGGTCGAGCCGCCACTGGCCGACGCTGCGATGGCACCATTGCGCAGCGAGGTCTCGGTGATGAATGTGCGAGGCCGCGTGCCCGATTTGACCAGATCAACGACGAGCTGGCCGCAGCGTGCGGCCGCTTCAGCCTTGTCGGGGTGAGGCGCGGGAATATCATTGGCACCCATCGGCGACAGGCCCATGATTGACAGGATCATCGCCATCGTATTGGCGGTGAACTGGCCGCCGCAGGCACCTGCACCGGGACAGGCGGACTTCTCGACCTCGGCCAGGCCGGCATCGTCCAGCGTGCCACAGGCATGGGCGCCGACCGCTTCGAACACATCCTGGATCGACAAATCCTTGTCGCCTTGCCGGCCCGGCATGATCGTGCCGCCATAGAGAATACAGCCGGGGATATCCATCCGCGCCAACGCCATGGCTGCGGCTGGAATGGTCTTGTCGCAGCCAACCAGCACGACCAGCCCGTCCAGCGAGTGGCCGCGAACCGCCAGTTCGATGGAGTCGGCGATCACTTCACGCGAGATCAGCGAGGCGCGCATGCCTTGCGTGCCCATCGAAATCCCGTCGGACACGACGATGGTGTTGAAGTCGACCGGCACACCGCCAGCCTCACGGATCGCCTCGCGAACCGGCCCGGCCAGATCGGCCAGGTGCATATTGCAGGGCGTCACCGTGGTCCAGGTATTGACCACCGCGATCATTGGCTTGTCGAAATCTGCATCCGACATGCCGGTCGCGCGCAACATGGCGCGAGCCGGAGCGCGCGCGGCGCCGAGCGTGATGGTGTCTGAAGTCTTTGGTCGTTCGGTCGACATCGGAATTTCCCGTGTGACAGACACGAAAAACCCCGCTCCGGGTTCCGGGAGCGGGGTTTTTCATGTCTGCCGAGTTTGCGTTTGCTAACTGGCAGGCGCGGAAACCGCTCCCGTTATGGAGGTAAGAATAAGTACAAGTACGAGGAGGAGTGCGCTGGCGAGCACCCGCGCGTCCGGCAGGACGGCGGCCGATGAAATCGGCTGATGGGTGACGTTGTTACGCATGACGCGGGCAGTTCCTTACTTGTGTTGCAGTGCAAGGTGGCGCGATGTTTCCGCTATGGCAAGCGCAAATGTGCATAAAATGTGTGCCCGATCTCAGTCCGGCGTTCTGCGCCGCAATAATTTGCCTGGTTTTGGGCGATGATGGTTTTGGTATCGGGCGTATAGTGGCGCCATATCCTGCTACAAAAGCAGGCAGGCCTGCCCGTTTTCGGGCGCTTGTTGGGCGCTGTCAGTGAATCTTCAGAATCAGCTTGATCTTCTTTTGTGCGACTGCAGCAATTTCCGGGCGGCATCCTTTTTGTCGCGACTCTGTGGATTGAACTGCTGGCGGCGGCCGACGCCAGTCCTTTCCTGATTTGCAGAAGATTTTTGCTTGTTTTCGCCCTTAGGCATCATTCGTTGGTGGCAATGTGGCGTTTCGCTGTTGTTCGCAGAAAAATGTTGCACCGCAATATTTCCTGTTCTAGCCTGTCGATATCAAGAGGTGCATCAACGCACCCGACCACAGATCGCACACATGGGATCCGTCGCTGCCACCCGGCAGTGCGGATCATGGGTAGATGTCTGGCGAACGCCAGGGCCGGGCCTGCAAGGGCCCAGACGACCCGAGATCCAAGAGAAATTTTTGTTCTGCCATGGGGCAGGCCGATCAGGGGCGTGAATCCGTCACGCCGATCGGGAATTTCAGACCTGGACAGGGGGATCGCCATGCGTGGCACCAAAATGAAATACGGAGCGATGGGCGCTATTGCCTGCGCTGCAATCGGGGCGGGGCTGGCCTTCACAGCGCCGGTCGCGGCCGAAGTCAGCGAGGAGACCGCTTTTGTCTTCAACACCCTTCTATTCCTGATTGGCGGCTTTCTCGTGATGTTGATGGCGGCCGGATTTGCCATGCTTGAGGTCGGGTTCGTCCGCACCAAGCATGCCGCCGCGATCTGCCTCAAGAATATTGCCCTCTACGCCATTGCCGGGGTGATGTTCTATCTCGTCGGCTACCAGGTCATGTATGGCGGCGAGACGGCCTATTTCGGCATGCCGGGCATCTGGAGCCCGTCGGAATTGACCGGTGACGCCGAGATCGATCTGTCGACCGGCTATGCCTCGGCCTCTGACTGGTTCTTCCAGATGGTCTTCGTCGCCACAACAGCCTCCATCGTGTCGGGCGCTGTTGCCGAGCGCGTCAAGATCGGACCTTTCTTCCTGTTTGTCGTGGTGCTGACGGCCGCGATCTACCCGATCCAGGGTTCCTGGGAATGGGGTGGCGGCTGGCTTGATGCCCAATTCGGCTTCTCCGATTTTGCAGGCTCCACACTCGTTCACTCGACCGGTGGCTGGGCTGCCCTGGCCGGGGCCATCCTGCTCGGTGCGCGCTCAGGACGTTTCGGACCCAATGCCAGTCCGATGCAGCCCTCCTCCCTGCCGCTGGCAACCCTGGGCACATTCCTGCTCTGGTTCGGCTGGTTCGGCTTTAACGGGGCCTCCCAACTCGCCCTGGGCTCGGCCGCCGATGCCGTCGCTATCTCCCAGGTCTTCGCAAACACGAATATGGCTGCCGCCGGCGGCGTCGTGACGGCCTATGTGCTGTCGCTCATCCTGGGGCGCGGCAAGGCCAATCTCGCCTATTGCCTCAACGGGGCCCTGGCCGGTCTGGTCTCGATTACGGCCGAGCCGCTCACGCCGACCATCATGGATGCCATCCTGATCGGCGCGGTCGGTGCCGTCATCGCGACCTTCGGTGCCAAATTGCTGGAAGCGGTCCGGATCGACGATGTCGTCGGTGCCATCCCGGTCCACTTGTTCGCCGGTATCTGGGGCACGATGGCCGTGCCGCTGACCAATAGCGATGCCAGCTTCTATGGCCAGGCTGTCGGGGTTGGAGCAATTGGCGCCTTCGTCTTCACCGCCAGCTTCGCAGTCTGGTTGATCCTGAAAATGACAGTCGGAATCCGCCTCTCGCCGGACGAAGAGATTGTCGGTGGCGATCTGTCCGAGCTCGGGCATGCCGCGGGCAGCATCTTCTCATCGCCCGAGGGAAAGGATCCGGTCCCGGCGCAATAACGGGTGTGGCGAGCGTGTCCGGCACTCGTGCAGTGCCGGTCGCGCCTCGCGAACCCGGGACCGAAACCGCCCGCACACTCGCCAGACGAGATCTTCCAATCAGGCGATCCCGACCATCGGCCGGACCAAACCTGAAATCGCCTCCGATCGCCCTGCGCGCACCGGAGATACCCAGATCGCGGCCGCAGCAGAAGCGACCGTGAGCCAGCACAGAAAACCCTTGAGGAGTATTGTCATGAAAACTGCCAACGCAAAATTCGCAGGCCTGGCCCTCGCGGCCTTGTTGGGCTCGGCCGCCGCCGCCACAGCCTCGGCGCAAACCATCGAGGGCAATGTCGCCCTGACATCCGACTACATCTTCCGTGGTGTCACCCAGACCGATGGCGGCCCGGCCATTTCCGGCGGCTTCGATGTGGCTGACGACAGCGGCCTCTATGCCGGTGTCTGGGGTTCCAGTGTCGATTTCGGTGATGACACCACGATGGAGCTCGACCTCTATGGTGGTTATGCCACGACCCTCGGTAGCTGGGATCTTGATGTCGGCGGAATCTTCTACGGCTATCCCGACAGTCCCAGTGCCGGTGGCGACCAGAATTTCTGGGAATTTTACGCCGGTGTCGGCCATGCGCTTGGCCCCCTGGCCTGGGATGCAAAGCTCTCCTGGTCGCCAGACTTCTATCTCGAAAGCGGTCCGGCGCTCTATATCGAAACCGGTCTCGCCTATGAATTTGCCGCCGGTATCGCCATCGATGCCCGGATCGGAGCGAGCTCGTTCGACGACGTTCCCGCAGCCGATTACGAGGACTATCAAGTCGGCGTCTCCGGAACCGTGTTCGAAACGCTCGGCTGGGACGCGCGCTATCACGCCCTGTCCGATGATGGCGATGACAGCTTCGTCTTCACCATCTCCCAATCCTTCGGCGGCTAGCTGAAGGCGGCAGGACGGCCCGCGGCTCTCCCCTCGGGCCGTCCTGTTACTCTTGGCTATCGCGTCGGATGGTCAGTCGGGCGATCTTGCCGTCCGTGCCGATGGCCCAGCCGGTCGGGGTCCCAGGGGCAAAGGCGATGGCATTATAGCCCGCCTCTGGCATCGCTTCCCAGACACGCCCGCCATCGCGGCTCAGATCGCTCCCATTCGGCCCCACGGCCAGAAAATGCCCCCCCGCACCCGGCATGGACGCAACAGCCGACCGATAGCCTGCCGGTGGCACTTCGGGTTCGAACCAGATGCGGCCGCCATCGAGCGAGTAGGCTGCGACACCGTCGCGTGCATCTGCGCGGGTATAATCTCCGCCGACGGCAACCAGCGTGTTTCCTGCCGCAGCAATCGAGAATATTCCGGCACCGGCCTGCCCGCTGGCGAGCGGGGCGTTGACGACGCCCCAGCTGGCACCGAAATCCAGGCTCGACAGGATGCGGGCGCGCGCCCCGCCACCCGTGCCAATCCAGACGCGACCCGCCTCATCCAGTGCAAGGCTTGTATCGGAGGCGGCAAATCCGGCCTCCCCATCGAGCGGTACCGGCAGGTTGCGCGCAGCGGCCCAGCTCTGGCCGCCATCCTCGGTCAGCAGTATGTGAAAAACGCCATCGACCGGGTCGGAGAAGGCAATACCTCGCCTGTTGTCCCAGAACGCCAGCCCGTCGAAGAATGCGGCATCGGAGCCGTCTTCATACAACAGGGTGAAGGAGGCACCGCCATCGCGGGTCTCGAACAGGCGCGCCGGACTACCAGCCGTAAAGAACAGCGCATGATTGGCGTTGAAGCCGTGGGCTGAGCGAAAATCCAGCCCGGCCGCGGCCTCAACGCGGCTTTGGGTCCAGGTCTCGCCGCCGTCCACCGTGCGCAGGATGACCCCATCGGGTGCACCGATCCAGGCGATATCGGCGTCAACGACAGCAAGCCCGCGCAGACTGCTGTGTACGCCGCTCTCCTGCATCGTCCAGTCAATCCCGATCACCGCATTCCGCGGCGCCGGCTGACAGGCGCCGAGCGCGATTAGGCCGGCCGCCAGAGTGGCTGTGCCCAACCGCTTCACTGGCCCAGGCCGAGAATGTCGGCGCTGTCGCAATGCCAGCAGGTCGCAGCCCCGATCGGGCTACCGGGCGGGATTTCGGTTTCGAAACCGCCGAGCTCTTCACCGCGATCGATACGGGCCAGCCCGGCCTCGATTTGCCGCGCCAGACCGAGGCGATCTGCGCGCGGGCCGGCGGCGGTGGCCCGGCCGCTGGGCAAGGCGGCGGCCAGCGCTTCAAGCCGGGCTCTCGCCTGGTTTGATGCCGCGCGGGGTCCACTCGCGGTCACAACCAGCAATTGGGCAACATATTCGCCCTGGATCACGCTGCGCAGCGGGACCAGGCGGGCAGGCTCATCGCGCGGCGCGGTGAAAATGGCGCGTTCCAGCGTTTCAAGAACCTCGCTCGGCGCGAGCTGATCGGGGTCGCGGGCGCTTTGCTCGCCGATCCGCGCGAGGCGGGCGGGCGATAGCATCGCCTGAAGCGTGATGCGGGCCGCTGCCGCCGCCGCATCGCTGCGACTGAAGGCCGGGTATTGCGAGGAGGCGAACATCTCGCGCGTCGCTGCCGCGTCATAATCGACATAGGGCGACGGGGTCAGTTGCGACAGGGTGGTGTCACTGATATCGAGCCCGGCCGGATCGAGCGTGGCGGTCAGTGCGGTCAGGGCCCGGCGCTGGTCCGCAGCCGGTGCGGGGCGGAGGCCTTCAACTCCGGAACCATTCAGCGCGTACTCGAAATACACCCCGCCCAAAGTCTTGGCCGCCGCCTCGACCTGGTAGCGGTGATACAGATAGATCGGCGAGAAAACGGCTCGCAATTCGCTCGTGGGCAGGCCGGGGGCGAGGGCTTGCGGCCCGAAATTGGACAGCGCCGTGGCCCGAACGGCCATGATGTCGTCGAGCGTCTGGATCGGGTCGCTGCCATTATCCCAGAGATTGGCCAGCGGATGGCCGGAATCATTGCCGCGCGCGTGGCGGTCGGAGATGAAGAGCAGGCCATCGGCGCGGGCCGCGGCGAGGATCGCCTCTTGTGCCTCGGCCTCGGTGGCCGCGTCGGTATATTGGGCGTAGAGCCAGCTGATCGCAGCGCGATCCCACGCAGCAATGCCCCGGGAATAGGCGTCGCTGACATCGATATTGCCATTGGCATCGAGCGTGATGAGCGGCACTGGATAATCCATCACCGAGGCGCGCTCATTGGCGCTGGCGGCAAAATTATGCATCAGGCCAATCGTATGCCCGACTTCATGGGCGGAAAGCTGGCGGATGCGGGCGAGGGCGAGTTCGAGCGGGTCGCCGGCACTGCCACTGCCGGTCTGGTCCGCACCCAAAAGGCCTTCGAATATGATCCGGTCCTGGCGGATGCGCTGGCTGCCCAGAATGACATGGCCCTTGAGGATCTCACCGGTGCGCGGATCGGTCACGGCGCCGCCATAGGACCAGCCGCGTGTCTGGCGGTGGACCCATTGGATGATGTTGTAGCGCAGATCGAGCGGGTCAGCGCCCTCGGGCAGGAGTTCGACCCGGAAGGCATCCTCGAAACCGGCGGCGGCAAAGGCGTCGGACCACCAGTTTGCGCCCTCGATCAGGGCTTCACGGATCAGTGGCGGCGTGCCGCGGTCGACATAATAGACGATCGGTTCAACCACCGGACCGGAAGCCGCGGATGGATCGACACGTTCCAGACGGTGGCGCACGGCGAGGTAACGGCGCACGGGCGCATCAAGCGGTGCGGCCATGTCGTAAATCTCGGTCGTGATCGCCCCGGACCGGTCATCGGCCTCACGGATCTCGTAGCCGGGTTCGGGCAGGGCCGCGAAGGAGTGATGCACGGTCAGCGTCACCGAGTCGGCGGCCGGCGTGACGGCGCGGACTTCAGATCCAGGATCGCTCGAGCTCAAGGTCAGCAGGGCGTCGATTTCGACATTCAGCGGGAAGGCGCGAACGCTATCGGTCAGCGCCGCGCTACGGTCTGCATCAATCGCGAAACTGCCCTGTTCCGCGGCGGCGAGCTGGCCAATGGTCCCGACCGGGTCGCGGGTGAGAAACCCGGCCAGGTCAACCAGGACGCGGCCGTCCTGTTCCGCGACAATCTCCCCGCTCCAGACGATGGAGCGGGCGAAGGATTGTTCCGTCGCCTGCCGTTCGTCAGCCTCGGCACCGAGCGCGCGATAGCGATTATTCTCGAATTCGGCGAAGACGCGGTCATTGACCCGGAAGAAGCGCAGGATTTCCGACTGTGTGCCGAGACCGCGATCCAGACCGACCGGGTTTGAGCCAAGGCCGGAGGCGAGCCAGGCAGTGTAAATCATGCGACCGAGTGAGCCGTCGTCCTGGGGCGTCAATTCCGCAAGGATCCGTCCGTCACCATGATCGACATGAAGGGTGAAAAGGCCGGAGGCTTGTGACAGGCCGGCGATTGATTCCGAATAGCTGAGCGCCTCGTCCTGGGAGAAAGCCGGGGCGCCGGCTGCCGTGATCAAAACCGCCAGACTGGCCGCCAGTTTGCGCAAACTTGTCATGATGTAGCCCACTCCGCTGATCCTGTTTGGGCAGACGCTAACCCGCCCGCAATGGCCTGTCACCTCAGCCATGCCCGGCTGGGTCCTCGGCACATTGATCGAGGTTGATGTCCCGATCAACGGCGCCAATGGAGGGATAGAATCTATTGCGATGCAGCAAAATTCCTGAGCCAGAAATCGTGGCAAAACATCCCAATATTTATCCGTGTTTTTGCCACCTTCATCAGAAAATGCTATAATCACCCTATCAAGTGAAAAAATTTACCCAATCCGGTCGCCAGCTGGCTCTTGAGCGACGATCAAGAGTGTGCTGCACTGCGGAAAAGGTATGAGGTTGCGAGGTCATCCATTGCTGCGATTTGTCGATATCGATCAGGCCTATCCGGGGAAACGTGCGGAATCCGAACGTCGCACCGATTTTCTTGAAATCTATCAGCCCGTTGAGATTTCCAAAGTCGCGGAGCAAGCGTCGCGCTGCTCGCAGTGCGGCGTACCGTTTTGCCAGACCGGTTGCCCCCTGCAGAACAATATTCCCGATTGGCTGATGCTGGCCGGGACCGGCCGGATGCAGGAGGCTTATGAGGCCTCGGCCGCCACCTCGACCATGCCGGAAATCTGCGGGCGAATTTGTCCCCAGGACCGCTTGTGCGAAGGCAGTTGTGTCGTCGAGAAGTCCGGCCATGGCGCGGTGACGATCGGCGCTGTCGAACAATTCATCACCGACACGGCCTGGGATGAGGGCTGGGTCACTCCGATCGTGCCGGGCGCACCGCGTGGCCAGAGCGTTGGTGTGATTGGTTCCGGCCCCGCCGGGCTGGCCGCGGCCGAACGTCTGCGCGAGGCCGGCTGCGAGGTTACGGTCTATGAGCGTGCAGATCGGGCCGGCGGTCTGTTGATGTATGGCATCCCCGGTTTCAAGCTCGACAAACATGTCGTGCAGCGCCGCCTCGACCGGCTGGAGGCTGGCGGTGTGGTGTTCAAGCTGAATTTCGAGATCGGGCGCGATGCCTCGCTTGCCGGGCTGCGTTCGCAGCATGACGCCGTTCTGATCGCGACCGGGGTTTACGCGGCGCGCCAGCTCGTCTGTCCCGGCGCCGGCGATGAAATTGTCCAGGCGCTGGATTATCTGATCCGCTCCAATCGGGACGGGCTGGGCGATCCGAAGGCGACCGACGAGCGCCTGTCGGCCGAGGGCAAGGATGTCATCGTGATTGGTGGCGGTGACACCGCGATGGATTGCGTCCGTACCGCGATCCGTCAGCGCGCCCGCTCGGTCACCTGTCTCTATCGACGCGACCGCGCCAACATGCCCGGCTCGGCACGCGAAGTGCGTCATGCCGAAGAAGAGGGGGTTGTGTTTGAATGGCTTTCAGCGCCGCTCGCGGTTCTGAGCCAAGGGGCGGATGTGACCGGTGTCCGCGTCCAGCGGATGCGGCTGGGAGCGTCCGATGCGTCTGGACGCCGGACGCCGGAGGTCGATGCCGGCAAGACCGTTGATCTGCCTGCGGATATGGTGATTTCCGCGCTGGGCTTTCAACCTGAGAATTTGAGCGAGCAGTTCGAGGCGCCGGAGTTGAACCTGACCGAGTGGGGCACGATCGAATCCGATCCCGATTCCAGCATGACCAGCCTCAACGGTGTTTTCGTGGCCGGCGATATCCAGCGCGGTGCCTCGCTGGTCGTCTGGGCCATCCGCGACGGGCTCGACGCGGCTCGCTCGATTGAAAACTATCTCGACAATCGACTTGCCGTGCTCGGAGCCGCCGAATGACACACTTAAACTGGTCTGAAGCCCGGCACCGCAAGGGGCTGGAGCTGCTTGAAACCTCCGGTCTCTACCGTCCGGAAGACGAGCGTGATGCTTGCGGCGTTGGCCTGATCGCCGACATGAAGGGCCAGCCGAGGCGCGAGATCGTCGAACTGGCGATCCACGCCCTCAAATCGGTCTGGCATCGCGGTGCTGTCGATGCCGATGGCCGCACCGGTGATGGTGCCGGCCTGCGTGTCGGTGTCCCACAGGATTTCTTCAAGGCTGCCGTCGCGCGCACCGGTCATGAGCCGCAACGCGGCGATGTCATTGTTGGCATGATCTTCCTGCCGCGGACCGATTTTGCTGCCCGCGAACGGGCGCGCGCCATTATCGAGGCGGAAATCCTCGGCCAGGGATTCAGCTTTTACGGCTGGCGCCAGACGCCGACCAATACCGCCGTGCTCGGCACCAAGGCACGCTCGACCCTTCCCGAGATTGAGCAAGTCCTGTTCCGCGATCCCAGGGGACGCGATGCCGCGACCGTCGCGCATACGCTCTACATCATTCGCCGCCGCATCGAGCGCCGTGCCCGCGAGGAGAACCTGCGCGAGCTGTATATCTGTTCGCTCTCGCCGCATGACATTATCTACAAGGGCCTGTTCCGCGCCGAGGATATCGATGCCTTCTATCTCGATCTGAAGGATGAGCGCTTCGTGTCGCCCTTCGCGATTTTCCACCAGCGCTATTCGACCAATACATTTCCGGAATGGCGGCTGGCGCAACCGTTCCGCATGCTGGCGCATAATGGCGAGATCAATACGATCCGTGGCAATACCAACTGGATGAAAAGCCACGAAATTCACATCGCTGACACGGCGTTCGAGGACGCCCGCCAGGATGTGACGCCGGTGATCCAGCCCGGCGCCTCGGATTCTGCAGCCCTCGACCAGGTGTTTGAAATCCTGGTCCGCGCCGGCCGCAATGCGCCGATGACCAAGACCCTGCTCATTCCCGAGGCCTGGTCGAAACGCTCCGACGTCATGCCCGATGGCTGGAGCGCGATGTATGAGTATTTCAATTCGGTGATGGAGCCCTGGGATGGCCCGGCCGCCATCGCCGCCTTTGACGGGCGTTGGGCGATTGCCGGTCTCGACCGCAATGGCCTGCGGCCGATGCGCTATGCGATCACCGATGACGGACTTCTCGTCGCGGGGTCCGAGACCGGCATGGCGCCCATCGCGCCGGAGCGCGTGATTGAGCGCGGCGGCATCACGCCCGGCCGCCTGATCGCGCTCGACCTTCAGGAAGGCCGGTTCTACCGCGAGCACGAAATCCTGGACACGCTCAGCGAGACCCACCCCTATCAACGTTGGCTTGGCGAGGTCGAGGATATCGAACCGGCCATCGGGCTGGGACCGGAACCCGTCAAATTCAATGCTGATGAACGTTTGCGACGTCAGGCCGCTGCGGGCTTCAGCTTCGAGGCGATCGAGCTTGTCCTCGCTGCCATGGCTGATGATGGCAAGGAAGCAGTCGGCTCGATGGGCGACGACACGCCTCTGGCCGTGCTGTCAGAAACCTACCGGCCGCTGTCACACTTCTTCCGGCAAACCTTCGCGCAAGTGACCAATCCGCCGATCGATCCTTTGCGCGAAGGCCGGGTGATGGGGCTCAAGACCCGGTTCCGCAATCTCGGCAATATCCTCGCCAAGGGCGAAACCCGCGCCAATGTCCTGGTGCTCGAAAGCCCGATTCTGACCAATGGCGCCTATTGGCGCTGGCGCGAGATGATGGGCGGAGGCGTGAAGGAGATTGATTGTCTGCTGCCGGTCGCCGAGGCGACGGGCGATGGCCATGCGCTCGGCGCGGCGATCGACAAGGTGATCGAGGCGGCGGTCTATGCCGTGCGCGATGGCGCGGCCCATCTTGTGCTCACCGATCACAATTCTGATGAAAATCACTGCGCCTTGCCGATGATCCTGGTCGCCGGCGCTGTCCATTCGCGCTTGACCCGCCACGGCCTGCGCAATGCCTGTTCGATCAATGTCCGCTCGGCCGAATGTTTTGATCCGCACTATGCCGCAGTGCTGATTGGCCTCGGTGCCACAACGGTCAATCCCTATCTGGCCTTCGAGACCGTGACGGCTGGCCGCGATCATGCTGGCGAGGACAGTGTTGCACGTAGCCGCGCCCGACGGTTGAAGCTGGCACTCGATGGCGGCTTGCTGAAGATCATCTCCAAAATGGGGATATCGATCATCTCCTCCTATCGCGGCGGCTGCAATTTCGAGGTTCTCGGCCTGTCGCGCGCGCTGGTCGAAGCCTATCTGCCCGGCGTTGTGAGCCGTATTTCCGGTCTCGGTCTGCCAGGCCTGGAAGCCCGCACGGTCGATCTGCACCGCACCGCCTGGCGCGGCGATGCCCGCCTTCCGATCGGTGGATTCTTTCGCCAAAGGTCGAGCGGCGACCGGCATGCCATGACCGCCAGCTCGATCACCGAGCTGCAATCCGCCGTCAAACACAATGATGCGGCCGCCTGGAAGCGCTATCGAAAGGCGCTCGACGCGCAAGGCGCAATCCAGTTGCGCGATCTGCTCGACATGCGTCCGCTGGGGCCGGCCCTCGCGGTTGATAGCGTCGAGTCGATCAATGGCATTCGCCGCCGTTTCGTGACGCCGGGCATGTCGCTCGGCGCGCTGTCGCCGGAAGCGCATGGCGCGCTGAATGTGGCGATGAACCGGATCGGCGCCAAATCGGTGTCCGGTGAAGGCGGTGAGGATCCGCGCCGCTACAAGCCGCTGCCCAATGGCGACAACATGAACTCCGCTGTCAAGCAAATCGCCTCCGGGCGCTTTGGTGTCACGGCGGAGTATCTCAATCAGTGCCGCGAGATCGAGATCAAGGTTGCCCAGGGTGCAAAGCCCGGCGAGGGCGGGCAATTGCCGGGTTTCAAGGTCACCGACTTCATCGCGAAGATGCGCCTCGCCACGCCGGGCGTCTCGCTGATATCGCCGCCGCCGCATCATGATATCTACTCAATCGAGGATCTCGCCCAGCTCATCTACGACCTCAAACAGATCAATCCGCTCGCCCGGGTCGGCGTCAAGCTGGTCGCCTCTGCCGGGGTCGGCGCGGTCGCGGCCGGCGTCGCCAAGGCCAATGCCGATATCATCAATATCTCTGGCAGTGTCGGCGGCACTGGTGCCGCTTCGCTGAGCTCGATCAAGTTCGCCGGGGGCCCACTCGAACTCGGCCTGGCCGAGGCGCATCAAATGCTGTCGCTGAACGGGCTGCGTGAACGCATCACGCTGCGCGCCGACGGTGGCATGCGATCAGGCCGCGATATTGTCATCGCCGCGATGCTCGGGGCCGAGGAATTCGGCATCGGTACCGCATCCTTGTTGGCACTGGGCTGTCTGATGGTCCGGCAATGCCACTCCAACACCTGCCCGGTCGGCATCTGTACCCAGGATGATGATCTGCGGCTGCGCTTTGGCGGCGCACCGGACTATGTCGTCAATCTGATGACTTTCCTGGCCCAGGATGTGCGCGAAATTCTCGCCGGCCTCGGGGCGAAGGATCTGGAGGATGTGATCGGCCGTACCGATCTGCTCGACCAGGTCTCACGCGGTTCCGAAGCACTCGACGACCTTGATCTCAGTGCCATCATGGCCCGGGCCGATGCGGCGGAACGCCCTGCCCGTTCGACCCGTGAGCAACGCAATCCGGTGGCGCCCAGCCTGGATGAGCAGATCATCAAGGATGCCGCACCGGTTTTTGCCCGCGCCGAGAAGATGCAGCTCGACTATGCGGTCAAGAATACCGATCGCGCGGTGGGGACGCGAACCTCATCGGAAATCATTCGCGTGTTTGGCGGCGCCGGTCTGGCCGATGACTATCTGACACTGAAGCTGCGAGGATCGGCGGGTCAGTCACTGGGCGCTTTTGCGACCGCTGGCCTGCGCATCGAGCTTGATGGCGACGCCAATGACTATGTCGGCAAGGGGCTGTCCGGAGCGACGATCCTGGTGCGCCCATTCGGTGGTTCGCGCGAACAGACGACGGGCAGTGCCATCATTGGCAATACGTGTCTTTACGGCGCGACGTCCGGGTATTTGTATGCGGCTGGTCTGGCCGGGCAGCGCTTTGCGGTCCGCAATTCCGGGGCCGTGACCGTGATCGAGGGCTGCGGCGCGAATGGCTGTGAATACATGACCGGCGGGACTGCTGTCATTATCGGGCCGGTGGGCGATAATTTCGCCGCCGGGATGACGGGCGGCGATGTCTTCGTCCATGACCCCGAGCGCCGTCTCGATGCGCGGCTCAATACCGATACGGTTGTAGCCTTGGGCCTGACGACAGAATCTGCAGTGCGGTGTCGCGAACTCATCGAGCAACACGCGCAGCAGACGGGTTCGGCACGGGCGCAGCGGCTGCTCGCCGATTGGGATGTCGAGCGCGGTCATTTTGTCCATATTCGCGGCGAGGAAGCCGTACGGCGTGAGACGGTGGTCGAGCCGGGCCTGCCAGCGTCGAGCGTCGCCTGATGCCCAAGGGGCGTGTTGCGGTGCAGCACGGGATTGGATCGCGGGCCTTATCAGCGTAAGAGGTCGCAAAATCTCGCGCCAGGAGCACGACTATGCGGATCGACAAAATTGCCGCGGGTGTGAACCCGCCTGAAGACATCAATGTCATCATCGAAGTCCCGGTTGGCGGTCAGCCCGTCAAATACGAGATGGACAAGGAGGCCGGCACTGTCTTCGTCGATCGTTTCCTGCACACGCCAATGAGCTATCCGTGCAATTACGGCTTCATGCCGCACACCCTGTCGGAAGATGGTGATCCGATTGACGTTATGGTGCTGGGGCAGACGACCCTGATGCCGGGTTGCGTCGTTCGGGCCCGTCCGATCGGTGTGTTGCTGATGGAAGACGAAAGCGGCATGGACGAGAAAATACTGTGCGCACCACATCACAAGCTGACGCCGTTCTACGACGATATCCTTGACTATTCCGACGTGCAGAAGCCGCTCATCATGCGCATTACTCATTTCTTCGAGCACTACAAGGATCTCGAGCCCCATAAATGGGTCAAGGTCGAGGGCTGGGGCGATGCCGCGCGGGCCCGCGAACTTATCCTGGAAGCGATTGAGCGTGAGAAGACGGGCAAGGCCTGACGGCCGCTCAACCCCGTTTGAAATCCTTGAGGATTTCACGCGCCGCATTATGTCCGGGCGCGCCGGTAACCCCGCCGCCCGGATGCGTCCCCGATCCGCATTGATACAGCCCGGCGATCGGGCTGCGATGATCGGCATGGCCCAGCACCGGGCGCGCTGAGAAGAGCTGGTCCAGGCTCAGCGCGCCGTGGAAAATATCGCCGCCGGTCAGGCCGAAGATCCGCTCCAGATCGAGCGGCGAGAGGGCCTGGCGGCCGAGCACTGATGTCTTGAAGCCGGGCGCCCATTTATCGACCGTTTCGATCATCAGATCAGCGACTTCCTCGCGGTGATCATCCCAGCTGCGGCCGCCGGGCAGGACCGGCGCGACGTGTTGGCAGAACAGGCTCGCGACATGTTGTCCCGGCGGGGCGAGTGTGTTGTCCTGGGTTGAGGGGATCAGCATTTCGATGATGGGTTCGCGTGACCAGCCCTCGCGGCGTGCATCGCTCCAGGCGCGGTCCATATAGTCCAGGGAGGGCGCCATGATAATCCCGGCCGAGAGATGATCGCCGGGGCCGGGCAGGCAGGTGAAACTGGGCAGTTCAGACAGCGCGACATTCATCCGGAATGTGCCCGAGCCGCATTTGTAATGGGCGATGCGCTCGTTGAAATCTGTTGGTAAAACAGTGGGATCAATCATGGATCCGAACAGGAGTTTCGGGTTGAGGTTGGAGACAATGGCGCGGGCGTAGAGCACTTCGCCGGACTCCAGCAGCACGCCCTGGGCGGTATGGCCGTCGGTGAGGATTTCCTTCACCGGGGCCTCGGTTCTGAGCTCGACACCGCGTTCCCGGCAGCATGACGCCATCGCCTGGGTGATCGCTCCCATTCCGCCAACCGCATGACCCCAAACGCCTTTTTTGCCGTTCACATCACCGAACAAGTGGTGGAGCAGGACATAGGCGCTGCCTGGCGTGTAGGGGCTGGCATAATTGCCGACAATGCTGTCGAAGCCGAACAGCGCCTTGATCGGCTCGCTCTCGAACCAGCCATCGAGCCAGTCGCCGGCGGATTTCGAAAACAAATCAAGCAGATCGCGTTTGGCGGTCAGGTCGAGACTGCCGAGTTTTCCGCTCAGATTAAGCGCCTTGAATACTTCCGGCATGGCGCCGGCCCAGCCGCCCTCGCGCAAATTTGGCGGAGTTTCCAGCACCATGGCGCGCAGCGTGTCGGCAATCGTTTCGAGTCGCGCTGCATACGCGTCCAATTGCTGTGCATCACGCGTGGAGTACCTGGAAACCTGCTGTTGGGTCACCCCTTCACCTGCCAGTAGATAGCCGTCCTCGCGCGGCAGGAAATTGCCGAGCTTGCGCTCGATGATTTCCAGACCATGGCGGTGCAGGTCGAGATCGGCGATGACTTTGGGATTGAGCAGCGACACCGTGTAGGCGGCGACGGAATTTCGGAAGCCGGGATGGAATTCCTCGGTGACGGCGGCGCCGCCCAGGACATGCCGGCGTTCGAGTACCGTGACCTTCAGGCCGGCCCTGGCGAGATAGGCGGCGCAGACGAGCCCGTTATGGCCGCCTCCGACGATGATGATGTCCTGGCCAGGAGTAGGGCGTGAGGCCGATTTGCGCAGAGCTGCCATGGCCGGCAGTTTCCACATGAAACCGGAAAGGTAAATGCAGATCGCAGGTTGTGGCTCAGGCAAACCCTCAGGCAAACGCTCCGGCGACATCGCTTGCCAGCACCAGGGCGCGGCCACGTGCGATCAGCACACCACAGGATGAGTGACATGTGGTGGCAAGGTCGACCAGGTGTTTCTCCGGGCGCAGGCGGGTGATTTCCACGCGCGCGGTCAGCGCTTCGCCGATCGGCGCGGTCAGCAGGAATTCTGTTTCCTGCTTGAGATAATTTGTGCCCTGGCCGGGCAGGTCGACGCCGAGCAGGGATGAGAACAGACCATTGATCAGGGCTTCCGGCACGGCATCCCCACTCAGGGGGGTGCCGGCAACGGCGTGCAGCGCCACAATATCGGCCGGGCTGAATGTGCGGGTGACTTGCGCTGACTGGCCGGTCACCAGGGGCTGTCTTGCGGTGTCAGTCATGCCTCGACCTCGGTTTCGCCGCTGCAGGTGATGACCCCGTCCGTCAAGCGCATTACCTGGAGGCGGATCTTTGCCGCCGAGCCGCTTTCGGCGATCATTTCCGCATCGAAGCGGAGCGGTTGATCGACCGGTGAAGGGGCACAATACCGGGTCGCCTGCCGGATCTGCCGGCCGCCGGGCACCAGCTCCTCGACGAGGCCGCGCAGTACGGCGCAGAGGAGCGCGCCATGGGCGACGGTCTGGCCAAAGCGGGTGCGGGCGGAGAATTCCGGATCGACATGGATCGGATTGTCATCGCCGGAGACGTGCGCGAAGGCATCGAAATCGGCTTGCGAAAAACTGCGCTCGAGTGAGGCGGTCCGGTTCATTCGCTATGTCCCGGCTGCGGCAATAGATGCTTCTGGACCTTGCCGGCGGCGGTACGCGGGAATTCGTCTGCGAACAGAAAATGGCGTGGCACCTTGTAGGCAGCGAGGCGCTCGCGGCACCAGCCGGTCAGGGCTTCGGCATCCTGGCCCTCCCCCTGGCGCAGGATGATATGGGCGCAGCCGACCTCACCCCATTTTTCGTCGGGCACGCCAGCCACTGAAGCTTCCTGGACGGCCGGGTGATCGGCAAGCGCATTCTCGACTTCAGCCGGATACACATTTTCGCCGCCGGAAATATACATCTCCTTGATGCGCCCGGCGACGAAGCAATAGCCATCCGCGTCGAAGCGCCCGAGATCGCCGCTCTTGAGCCAGCCATCGGCGGTGAAGAGCTCGGCGGTCTCCTGCGGGCGTTGCCAATAGCCCGGCGTCAGCCCCGGGCCGTGGAACTGGATTTCGCCGGTTTCGCCGGCCGCCAGAACTTCGCCATCAGGGCCGGCAATGCGGGCATCGACGAGGATCTGGGTCTTGCCGACCGAACCGATTTTTTCGAGCGCATGCGCCTCATCGACGAGAAAGGCGGTCGGGCCGGTCTCGGTCATGCCGAAGCCATTGCAGACGATGGCGCCGCGCGCGGCGAAGGTCTCGACCAGTATGTCCGGCAGGGGCGCGCCGCCACAGGACCAGTGGCGCAGCCGGGTCAGATCTGTCCGGGCGAAATCGGGGTGCAGGGTCAGCTCGCGATAGACCGCCGGGACGCCGATGAAGACGTCCAGCGCACCCGCATTGATCAGTTCGAGCATCGGCCCGGCCTCAAAGCCGGGCAGGATATGAACTGTACCACCGCCAAACAGCACGGGCAGGGTGTGCAGATTAATGCCTGCGGTATGGAAGAGCGGCAGGAAATTGAGCGTGGAATCCGTGCCGCGCAGACCGATCGCCTGGCCGATATTGATCGAATTGACCAGCGCCATGCCAAAGGTCTGGATCACGCCCTTCGGCGTGCCGGTCGTGCCGGATGTATAGATCAGATACCAGCATTCCTGGCTCGGCCAGCTGCTACGGCCCGGGTGCGGGCGGGCGGCCTCGCGCAAGCGGGTATAGTCATGGTCAAGATCGAGAACCGGCATCGCCATCGGCTCTGACGCAGCAAGCGCCGCGTCGCGATCTTCCGCGCCGGTGATCATCAGGGCCGGCGTGCAATCCCCGAGCAGCTGGATGAGTTCGCTCGCCGGCATGCGCCAGTTCAGTGGCACCAGAATAGCCCCCAGCTTGGCGCAGGCGAAGAGGATTTCGAAAAACTCGACACGGTTGCGGCACAGAATCGCCACCCGGTCACCGGACGAGATTCCACACGCCTGCAGCAGGCTGGCGGCGCAGGCGCTGCGCCGCTCGAGCGTGCGGTAATCGATCTGTTCGCCGGTCTCGACGACGTGGAAGGCGATGGCCTCCGGTTCGATAGCGGCGCGGCGGGCGGTGATGTCGAGCAGCGAATTCACGGGTGAACCTCCACTGCGGCGGATTTCGGTGAGACGCGGAGAAAATGGTCCATCCGGGCGCGCGTCTCCGGGCGCGCAACCTGTATCAGAAACGCCCGGCGTTCGGCATCGAGCCGGTCGGCCAGCCCGTCGGGGCCCGCCTGGGCATCAAGCAGGCGGCGGCTCGTCACAATCACGCTGGCATCATGCGGTTCCAGCCGGGTCAGCATGTCTGTCAGGGCCTGCTCGAAGTTTTCGGGCTCGGCGAGCTGGTCAATCAGACCCATTTCCAGCGCCTGGTCCGCGCTCACACGCTGGTCGAGCGCCAGCCAGTGCGCGGTGCGGGCCCGGCCAATTCGATCGGGCAGCAGGGCCGTCCAGCCGCCGTCGGGTGCAAAGCCCATCTTCGCGTAATACGGCTGGATGAAAGCCGTCCGAGCCATCAGCGACAGATCGGCCGCCAGCATCAATCCGAGCGATCCGCCGGTCACCGGCCCATTGACCGCGGCGATCACGGGACAGGGCAGGGCGCGCAATTGCAGCAGGACACGGTTGAGCCCGCCGACGAGGGCATCGCTATAGGCGTGCAGGTCTTCAGCGCTGGTATCGTGTCCGCGGATCGCCGCAACATCGCCGCCGCTGGAGAAGCAGGGGCCGGTCCCGGACAAAACCACGGCCCGTGCTGTGCCCGCCGTGTCGTCCAGGGCCTGGCTCAATGTGTCGAGCAGGCCCGGTGTCAGGCTGTTGCCGCGGCCGGGCCGGTTGAGGGTGAGCCGTACAACATCGTCGGCGCGGCTCACCAGAATCTCGGATGAGGCAGGGACCAGGGTCACGGCGCGAGCCCCCTGGAGATCAGGTCGGAAGCTTCGCGGGCGATCTCGTCGGCACTGCGTTCCGGCTCCCAAATGCCGAAGCGCAAGCCGAGAAACACACTCATCCCGATCAGGGCCCAGGCGCGGGTTTCCTGATTGCCATCACTGATCTCGCCGCGCTCGGCCGCGTCTTCCAGATTGCGCCGGTAGCGGTCGGCGAAACTGTCATAGTGTGCCTTGTATGCATCAGGGGCGACGAATTGTGCCTCTTCGATGATGCGGTAGAGATTGGGGTGGGCACGCGCGAATTCGATATAGGCAACCAGCCCCTTGTGCTCGGCATCGAGCCGGTCGGTTGCCCCCTTCACGCGCTCCGCGATCCAGCTCCGGGTCATCTCTCCCATATGGGCGACAAGTGCCCGGAATATCTCGTCTTTTGAATCGAAATAGACGTAAAACGTGCCCAGGGCGACCGCGGCGCGGCGGGTGATATCGCCGATCGAGCTCGAGTGAAATCCGTTCTCGCCGAAGGATTCCTCCGCCGCATCAAGCAGACGATTTCGTGTCCGCTGGCCGCGCGCGGTTTTCGGACTTTTCGGGGAGGTCGAAGAAAGTGAAGTTGACATATGATTCAGTTTTCACAAAATTGCCGGTAACGCAATATGGCATGAAAGCCACGGCGTGTGATGCATCCGGGAGAGATCGGCACAGTGCTCAACATCAGATCAGATGGCGCCCAGGGCGCGGAGACGGCGCTGCGATCCTGTCGCATGAGCGACGGATCCGTGATGCGCTATCGTGATCTTGGTGCCGGGCCAGTCCTGTTGCTGGTTCATGGCTGGGCCGCGTCGGGCGATTTCTTCGAGTCCGTTGCCGATCAGCTTGCTGCCGGATTCCGGGTCGTTATTCCGGACCTGCGTGCCCATGGCGCTACGCCAGCCGGCGAAGGCCCGCTTGATATCGACCTGCTCGCCAACGACTTGCAGACCCTGATCGACACCCTGGAGCTGAACGCGATCACAGCGCTGGGCTGGTCAATGGGCGCGACCGTGTTGTGGCGGTTGATCGCCCGCATGGGTCATACCCGTTTCGCGGGTCTGATCATTGAGGATATGAGCCCGCGCATCATCAATACCGAGGGCTGGGCGCTGGGAATGGCGACCGGAATGGACAGTGCCGGGAGCGGGCGCGCTGTCGAGGCCATGCGCCATGACTGGCCGGCCTATGCGGCCGCCTTTGCACCCAACATGTTTGCCCGCGGCCGGGCGGCCCGCGAGCCCGCCATGATTGCCGATATCGTCGCCCGTCTCAGCCGGCGCGATGGCGACGCCATGGCAGATCTCTGGCTCTCAATGGCCAGCCAGGATCTGCGTGAATCCTTGCCTATCATGAACTTGCCGACGCTCGTCATCTCCGGCGCGCGAAGTGAAGCCTACGGCCCGGAGACGAGCCGGTATCTCGTCGAATCATTACCCGAAGCGCAATCGGTCACGTTTGCGAACTCGGGACATGCTCCGCACCTGGAAGAACCGCAAGAGTTCGCCAGCGCGGTCACACAATTCGCCAACCGCGTGCATGCGGCGGCGGTCACCCACCATAATACCGAGGGAAAACCATCATGAAAAAGACCCAGAAAATGACGCGGGCAGCGCTCCTGCTCAGCACGATCGCATCGACCATGCTCATCGCGGCACCCGTTCAGGCCCAACAAGCCGGCGACACCGCCACCTCTGACGTCATCACCGTGACGGCCCGCCGCCGCGAGGAATCGCTGCAGGACGTGCCGCTGGCGGTCACCGCCTATACCGGCGACCAGCTCGAGGCGATGGGCGCTGTCGACATCCTGGCGATTGCCGAAACGACGCCGAACGTCACGCTTGAAGCGTCGCGCGGCACCAATTCGACCCTGTCCGCTTTCATCCGCGGCGTCGGCCAGCAGGATCCGGTTGCCGGCTTTGAAGCCGGTGTCGGCATCTATGTCGATGACGTCTATCTCAACCGCCCACAGGCCGCCGTGCTCGATATCTATGATGTCGAACGGATCGAGGTTCTGCGCGGACCCCAGGGCACGCTCTACGGCCGCAACACCATTGGTGGCGCGATCAAATACGTCACTCGCCGCCTTGACCCGGACGCGCCTGCCCTGTCGGCACGCCTGAATGTCGGCTCTTTCGGCCAGCTCGACCAGATCGTCTCCGGCAGCGTGCCAATGGGCGATACGTTCCGCGTCGGTGCCGCTGTGGCCAATCTCCAGCGCGACGGGTTCGGGACCAATCTCACCACCGGTGAAGAGAATTACGACAAGGACGTGCTCGGCTATCGTGTCAGCGCTGAATGGGAGCCGACCGGCGATCTCTTCTTCCGTCTGGCCTATGACTCGGTGGAAGACACCTCCAGCCCGCGCGGCGGACACCGTCTGATCCCGAGTGCTCCGGGCTATCCTGCTTTCTATGGCGTGATGGACAATGTCTTTGACACCCGCGCCGGCCTCGATGTCGTCGCGCAGAACGTCCAGAGCGATGGCCTGGCCCTGACGGCCGAGTGGCGTCTCAATGATAACTGGACCGTGCGGAACATCCTGTCCCGCCGTGAAGATGAATCCACCACGCCGATCGATTTCGACAATCTGCCTGAAGGCGATCTCGACGTTCCGGCGATCTACACCAATGAGCAGACCTCCGAGGAGTTCCAGCTCCTTTATGAAGGGGATCGTCTCGCCGGTGTGATGGGCTATTACTCGCTTGAAGCCAACGCGACGACGGTGTTCGACGTTCTGCTCGACACGGTTCTGGCCGGCCTCAATGCCCAGACCTTTGGTGATGTGGATACCAGCACCTGGTCGGTCTTCGCCAACTTCACCTATGACCTGACCGACACGGTCAGCCTCACGCTGGGTGGCCGTTATACCGAAGACGAGCGGACATCCCGCGTCCTGCGCCGGACCTATCTGGGCGGCTTCTCGGAGTATTTTGGCGGCGCCGGCTTCGCAATCGCGACCACGTCCGACTTCCTCGGCACCAATTCCTGGGATGATTTCAGCCCGACGGCGTCGATCTCCTGGCAGCCAAGTGCGGCGAACAACTTCTACTTCACCTATAGCCAGGGCTTCAAAGGCGGCGGCTTCGATCCGCGGGCGCAGACCACCGGCACGCCGGATTTCGATCTCAGCGGCACGGTTACAGCCGACGAAGTTTTTGAATTCATGGCCTTCGATCCGGAATCGGTCGACAGCTTCGAGCTGGGCTGGAAATACCAGGGCGAACGCTACAGCCATGCTGTTGCGCTCTTCCACATGGATTATACCGACATCCAGGTTCCTGGCTCGGTCGGCATCGATACCGATGCTGATGGCATCAACGACACCTTCACCGGTGTGACCACCAATGCCGGTGCCGCAACGATTACCGGTATCGAATATGAAGGTACGCTCGACCTTGGTCGTGACGTCTTCACCACCGGTGATGCCCTGAACTTCTCCTGGGCGCTGGGTATCCTCGACGGCAATTACGAGGAATTCATCAATGCCTTCGGTGTCGATATCTCCAACCAGGTCCAGATCCAGAACACGCCGGATTCCACCTTCAGCGCGACGCTGAGCTATCTGACCTCCTTCTATGGCGGCGATCTCAACTCCCAGATCACCGCGTCACACCGCGGCGATTCGAGCCAGTTCGAAATTCCCTTCCCGGCCCTCGACCAGTCAGCCTACACGCTGTGGAATGCGTCGATCGTCTGGGATAGCGAAGACGGTGCCTGGCAGATGGGCGTGCATGGCCGCAATCTGACAAACGACGAATACCGGGTTTCCGGCTATGACTTCGTCAACAACGCGACCTTCGCACCCGAGCTTGGTACTTCGGGCACGCTGGTCGGCTATTACGGCAATCCACGTACCGTCACGGCAACGCTGGCTTACCGCTTCTAGTTTGAAGCATGAGAGCGGACGCGAACCTCCCGCGCCCGCTCTCGACCGACTTGACCGGCCGGCGCTTCCTGAGCATCAGGGATCGTCGGCCGTTTTTATGTGAAACCGAGGAAATCCCATGTCCCGCACCGTGATCGCATTTATCGTCCTCGCCGCCCTGATCGTGATCGGGGCCCTGGCCTGGATGCTCACCCGCCCCGCGGCCGACCCGGCGCTGGATCAGGCCGCCCGGCTCGACTCGCCGTATTGGACCGACGCTGACCGCCTGGTCGATATCGATGGCGTGATGGCACGCGTGCGCAGCGAGGGACCGGCCGATGCCCCGGTCATCGTCATGGTGCACGGGTTTTCCTATTCGCTGGAAAGCTGGGATGGCTGGGCCGAAGACCTCAGCGCGGATCACCGCGTCATCCGCATGGATCTGCCCGGCCACGGCCTGACCGGCCCCGATCCGCTGCAACGCTATTCCGTGCCGCAGACCGTTGAATTCCTCGGCGCCCTGCTCGATGAGCTCGGCCTCGATCACGTCACCCTGGCGGGCAATTCCCTTGGCGGTCTGGTGTCCTGGCGCCTCGCCGCCGAGCGCCCCGACCTGGTCGACCGCCTCGTTCTGGTCGCGCCCGGTGCCTATTCAATCAATGGCGTCACCGACCAGCCCGTCGCCGTGCCGATGGGGGTGAGCTTCTATCTCACCAGCGCGCCCGAAGCGATGGTCGCCGCGGCCTCGGCCGGCCTCTATGGCGATGTCAGCCGTATGGACCCGGCACTGCCGGCCCGCGTTCACGCCCTGATGCAGACGCCGGGCGTTGGCCAGGCCCTGGTCGAGCGGCTGGAAGTCTTCACCCTGCCGGACCCGACCGCCGATCTGGCGCAGGTCCAGGCGCCGGCCCTGGTGCTCTGGGGCGGACGTGATGTGATGATCCCGGTGGAACAGGCGGCCCGCATCGCTGCCGACCTGCCGCAAGCCGAGCTGATCATCCATGACGATCTCGGCCATATCCTGCACGAGGAAGATCCGGCGCGCACGGTGGCCGATGTCCGGGCCTTCCTGGCGCAATAAACTGAATTAGCGGGTGGATTTCCCGGCCGCCCTGGCCGCGATTTCCGCCTGCAGATCGGCCCAGTCCTGCGGGTCGATATCGCTTTGCCGCAACACCACCACACCGAGGCCGGTGCGGTCATCACCTGCCGGTTCTGACAAGAGCCGGCCGAGCGTATGTGTCGCGGCGGTCTGGCGGTTGAGGCGCGGGAGATAACGGATATCGCGGCCGCTCTGCTGGCGTTCGACCGCGCCCTTGCGGCGCAGGCGCTGCAGGATGGACAGCGTCGCACTGGCCGGCTGCCGGCTCGCCCGGGCCAGTTCGCTCACCGAGGCGCCGCCACGATCCCATAACAGACGCATGGCGTGGGCTTCGTCTTCGCTGAGGTTTTGCGACTGGCTCATAACGGCTCCCACTCTGCAATCAGATGACCCGCTTCGCAACAGGTCTGGCGTGTCAGGGTTTTGTTTGCAAAGCCCGCGCCGGGGCGCCGAAAAACCTGACCCGGGCCCAGGGAAATGCCGCAAAGAGACACTGCCCCGCCAGTCCGATGAAATGGCTGGGCTGGCCGTAGAGGGCCAAATGCTCTTGCAGGCTCAACCCGTTTAATCCCACTGAAAGCCCTGCCTCGGCCGTCAGCAACAGGGTCAATGCGAATGCGCCCATCATGATCGCGGAGCGCTCGCTGCCGGTGAGCGACACGCGTGCGATCAGGACGCCGCAAACCATCCAGGCAAGGGTGAGGATGATGGGGACTTCAACCAGCACAGCCCCCAGCCGCGTCAGGGCCGGGAAGGCCTCGAGGGCGAGCGTGCGCAAGCCGCCAAACATGAAACCAAGTGCGAAAATGGAGGCAAAATACAAAAACCCGGCCCATACAGCTTGTTTCAGGGCGGCACCTGAAGCGTGTCGGTTGGTGGCCGTCTTGTGAGGCGATCGGGACATGGCCCGAGTATTCAGGAAACACGCGCCTCAATGCAAGCGCGCGGAGATGCCGCCCGGAGGCCTGGCCCATTTCAATGAAAGTCGCGGCTCTTCGGCAGCACATCCTCCAGCCGTTCACCCTGCATGACGCGGCGGTAAATGCCGATCAGGCGGGGGTCATCTTGCGGGCGGGCGATTTCGTCGGCGTGGGCCAGCGCCTCGGCGAACTCTTCGCCATCGGCGAGGGCGGCGAGGCGCCAGGATTGATCGGTGATGCGGCTGGCGATGATGTGGATGACATCGCCTTCCTTCTGTAGCCGTCCGGTAATTCCCATCAGCTTGGAGCGCATCACGATCTTGCGGTGACGCTCGAAGCATTTCGGCCAGATGATGATATTGGCGACGCCTGTCTCGTCTTCCAGCGTCGCGAAGATGACGCCGCTGGCCGATCCGGGGCGCTGGCGCACCAGCACCAGGCCAGCCAGGCTGACCCAGCGGCCATCGCGCATTTCGGTCAGGTGTTCGGCGGTCACATGGCCGCTTTCCTCCAGCTCAGGCCGGAAGAAGCTCATCGGATGTGCTTTCAGCGATAGCCGCAGGGTGGCGTAATCCTGGGCCACTTCCTCGCCGGCGCTCATTGATGGCAGGGCGGTTGCAGCCTCATGGCCGTATTCATCGGCATGCTCGAACAAGGGCAGAGGCTTGCCGGCCTGGGCGAGGGCGGTCCAGCCGGCCTGGCGGCGGTCGAGCGCCACCGATCCGAAAGCATCGGCATTGGCGAGCCGGTCCATGGTGCCGCGGTCAAGCCGCGAACGACGCGCCAGATCGGGCACGCTGGTGAAGGCGCCGCCCTCGTTTCGCGCCGCGATCAGGCGCGCGGCGGCGGGCTCGCGCAGGCCCTTGATCTGGCGCAGGCCAAGGCGCAGGGCAAAGTGAGGGCCCGATCTGGCCGACTCCAGCGTGCAGTCCCAGTCGGAATGATTGATATCGGGCGGGCGGACCTCGACACCGTGCTGGCGCGCATCGCGGACCAGTTGCGCCGGGGCGTAAAACCCCATCGGCTGGGAATTGAGGATCGCGGCGGCGAAGACATCCGGGTAGTAATGCTTGAGCCAGCAGGAGACATAGACGATCAGTGCGAAACTGGCGGCATGGCTTTCCGGGAAACCGTATTCACCAAAGCCTTCCAGCTGTTTGAAACAGCGTTCCGCGAAGTCGGGCTCATAGCCCTTTGCAATCATGCCCTTCATCAGTTTTGTCCCCATTTCATGGATCGACCCGGAACGCCTGAAAGCCGCCATGGAGCGGCGCAGCTGGTCGGATTCGGCCGGGCTGAAACCGGCGGCGACGATGGCGATCCGCATCGCCTGTTCCTGGAACAAGGGCACGCCGAGCGTCTTGCCCAAGACCTCCTCGAGCGCCTTTGACGGGTATTCTACCGTCTCCAACCCCGAGCGGCGGCGCAGATAGGGATGCACCATATCGCCCTGGATGGGACCGGGGCGGACAATGGCGACCTCGATCACCAGATCGTAAAATGTGCGCGGCCGCAGGCGCGGCAACATCGTCATCTGGGCCCGGCTTTCGATCTGGAAGACGCCCACGGTGTCGGCCTTGCAGATCATGTCATAGACGGCTGCATCGTCCTGCGGGATGGAGGCCATGGTCAGGCCGCGGCCATAATGGCGCTCGATCAGGTCGAAGGCGCGGGCGACGCAAGTGAGCATGCCCAGACCGAGCACATCGACCTTCATCAGGCCGAGCGCGTCGATATCCTCCTTGTCCCATTCGAGCACGGTGCGATCGGGCATGGCGGCATTGTGCAGCGGCACGATCTCGTCGAGCCGGCCCTGCATCATCACGAAACCGCCGGGATGCTGGGAGAGATGGCGCGGGAAACCCATCAGCTCACGGGCATAATGCAGCGTCATCGCGATATCGGGCGTGTCGGGGTCGAGGCCGAGCTCGGTGCGGATGCGGTTATCGGTGAGATCATCGGTCGACCAGCCCCATAGCGTTTTGGACAAGGCCGAGATGACATCGCCTGACAGGCCAAACACCTTGCCGACCTCGCGAATGGCGCCGCGCGGCCGGTAGCAATTCACCGTCGCGGTCATGGCGGCGCGGCGACGGCCGTATTTCTCATAGACATACTGGATCACTTCCTCGCGCCGCTCGTGCTCGAAATCGACATCGATATCGGGCGGCTCGCCGCGTTCTGCCGAGACGAAGCGCTCGAACAGCAAGTCGATCAGGGTCGGGTCGACCTCGGTAATGCCGATGGCAAAGCACACGGCTGAATTGGCCGCCGAACCACGCCCCTGGCAGAGGATGCCCTGGCTGCGGGCGAAGCGGACAATGTCGTGGACGGTGAGGAAATAGGCCGGGAAATCGAGGCTTTCGATCAGGGTCAGTTCATGGGCAATGGCGGCGCGGATCTTCTCCGGCGCACCATCGGGCCAGCGCCGCTCCAGACCCTCTGCCGTCAGGCGGCGCAAGGTCTGGGCCGGGGTTTCGTGGTCGCCGACCACCTCGCTGGGATATTGATAAACCAGTTCCTCGAGGCTGAAATTAATGCTGTCGGCGAGCGTGATGGTATTGATGATGGCGTGCTCATAGCCGCGAAACAGGCGCGCCATTTCTTCCGGCGGTTTGAGATGGCGTTCGGCATTGGCGGCGACGAGATAGCCGGCCTGCTTGATCCTCACATGCTCGCGGATACAGGCGAGCACATCAGCCAGCGGTTTGCGCTCGGGCACGTGATAGAGGGCGTCATTGCTGGCGATGCAGTCCAGACCAAGCTCGGTGGCGCAGCGATCCAGCGCATGCAGGCGCTCGCCATCTCGGCCGTCGAAACAGCGGGTCAGGGCGAGAGCATGGCGGGCTTGCGAGCGGGCGCAGAAATCACCGGCCTTGGCGTGCCATTCCTCGCACAGCGGATCGGGCGGCAGCAGGATGAAAACCTGATCCTTTGAGGCCTCGACAATCTGTTCCAGCCACAGCTCGCACTGGCCCTTTTTCGAGCGAAAATTGGCGTCCGTCAGCATGCGTGCCAGCGCGCCATAGGCGTGGCGGTGTTTGGGATAGGCGACCAGTTCGAAGCCGCATGTCGTCACCAGTCTCACCCCGACGAGGAATTTGATCCCGGCCTCTTTTGCGGCGAGATGACCCCGCACCGCACCGGCGAAGGAATTGCGGTCGGCCAGCCCGATCGCCGCCAGGCCGAGCGCCTTCGCCTGGGCGACCATTTCATCGCCGTGCGAGGCGCCGGTCAGGAAGGTGAAATTACTGGCGGCAACCAGTTCGGCGAATGCGGTCACGCGTGCTGCTCGCCTCGCAGGGATGCGACTTGCCGATCCGGCCCGGGCCCAAGGTGGCGCGTGATGGTGGCGATTACCTGGTCCAGCCGGTTGAAAATATCGGATTCGGCCAGGCGCAATACGGTCCAGTCCTCATGCATCAGATCGAGCATGCGCCGGCGGTCACGCTGCAGCGCGTCGCCGGTCGGGCGAGGGCTGGTTTCGATCTCGATCACCAGCTTGTGTTTCAGGCAGGCGAAATCGACGATATAGCCGCTGATCGGATGTTGGCGCCGGAATTTATGCCCGGCAATCCGGCCGGCGCGCAGGCGCTGCCAGAGAATTCTGCTGGCCAGCGGCATGGCCTTGCGCCGGCGGCGGGCGAGCTCGGTGGTGGTGAGGTGGGTTTGAGTCATTTCCATCATGATGCTCCGTGGACAAACCATTGGGGGTTGCGGGTTTCCGGGCCGTAGAGCCCGTCGCGATAGAGCCAGAAGCGGCGGCCCTCGATCGTTTCGATCCTGAAATAATCACGGGTTCTGGGGCTGGCGCGGCTTTCAGGACGCCACCATTCCGGCGCGAGGCGCTCTGGCCCCTCGGCCTGGTGGACCTGGTGGCGGGTGCGACGCCAGACGAAGCTGCGCGGCGGGCCGTCGGGAATCTCCGCCACCGCCTCGGCCGGTTCCGGTCGGGCGAGAATGAGCAGGGGGCGTTCCGGCGTCAGGCGGAAGGCTGGCTGGCCGCTGGCCTCGCGGACCATCAGAACTGAACCAGACGGGTTGGCGTCGGCGCTCCAGCCGGCCGCGCGTTCGGGGATATGGCTGTCGCGGCGGGCGGCGCGTTTGACGCGGGCCTCGCCCAGGCGAACGCTGAGCCGGTCGGTCAGACGGGCGAAATCCTCGCTATCCAGTTGATCGTCACCGATCAGTCCGGACTGCCGTCCGGACAGGGGGGCGGTGGCGGTGGCATTGAGCTCGATGACATCAATGCCGAAGCCGATATCGATCTCGGCGCGGTCGAGTTTCTCGTTGAACAGGCGGGCGATATGCGCCGCATCGCGCGCCGGGGCAGCGGTGCCGATGATCAGGAGATGTGTCTTGCCGTCGACGCGGAAGAGATTGAGCTCGACCCGGCGCAGGCCGCGGCCCTCGGCCTCGAGATGGGCGCATAATGCCTCGGCGGTGTCGCGTACGGCCTGTTTGATGCCGTCCAGCAGGAGCAGGGCGTCGGCAAAGCGCATCCGGGCGCGAAACGGGGTTTTCGGCTGGAGCGGATTGAGGCTCTCGTCTTCGAGGCCGCGGGCCTGGTCGAGACGGCGCACCAGATCCGGCCCGAAACGCCGCGCCAGATTGGCGCGCGGCAGGCCGGCGATATCGCCCACCCGTTTGAGCCCGAAACGGCGCAGCCGCGCGGCGGTGTCGCCAATGCGCAGGGCCTCGACCGGCAAAGCGTGCAGGGTTTCAGATGTGTCCTGGGCGATCAGCCAGCCGCTTGGCGCCCGCCGGGCCGGAAAGCGTGCCAGACCCCAGGCGAGGCCGATGGTCGGGGCGATGGCTCCATGGGCGGTGAGGCCCTGATCGCGCACCGCAGACAGTGCGGCCGTGACCAGCTGGTCTTCGCCGCCGAACAGATGCGCGCAGCCGGAGATATCGATCATCACGCCATCCTCCCCCGGCTCGCCGGGATCGGGCGCGGTCCAGGGTGACCAGCGGCCGCACCAGCGGGCAAAGGCGCCGAGCAGACGCCGGTCGGCATCGGGCGCAAACGGGGCGATGCGCAGGCCCGGCTCCAGCGCCTTGGCATCGGCCAGCGCCTGGCCGCGCCGCAGACCCAGCCGCGCCGCCTCATTATTGAGCGCATAGAGCCGCTCACCGCCGGTCGTGGTGTGAACCAGAGCGAAGGGAGGTTCCGGATCATCAGCCGGCGAGGCGCCTGACGGTCTCGCGTTCGGGCGCAGGCGGCGCCGCTCGACGGGCCATCTGGGCAGCCTCAAGGTCTTGGATCGCCGCATTTTTCCACTCGATCTCAAAGCTTTTCGGCGGGCCGCCCCGGACCCGTTCGAGCACGGCGCGAAAACGCGGTGCTCCCAATCCCGGCAATCCTGTCGCCCCGCGCCATGGCCGGTCCGGTGACGGCAGGGCGGATAGTCTCCAGCGGGTCAAAGCCGCGCTGGGCTGGATGTGTTGATGCCCGCGCAGCACGAGCACGCGCGCGCCTCCGGCTCGGGCCGCCCGGTGCAGGCGGCGCGAGGCGGTGAGGTCATAGCGGGCCGAGGCGCCGATCTCGCCGATCACCAGCGCGCCGGCATTCAGCCCCTCCTCCATCGCCCACAACACGTCGCTCGCATCGCGCGCCTCGACCAGCAGCACCCGCTCCGGCGCCAGCCCCCAACGGGCCAGAGCGAGCGGATAGGGCCGGCCGAAATCATGGGCACGGTGGCCCGCGCAGCGCACCCAGATCACCGGGCGAAGCTGGTCCTGCTCAGACAGCCCGCCACCCAGCATGCCGATCTGGAAAGCCAGCGCGGCGGGTGTGTCGAGATAGCTCGCCGGGCAGACTTCATGCAGGCCCGGCGCAAGCACCAGTGCGTCCTGACCCGTCAATACGGGCCCGGTTATCGGCGTTTCAATCGCCTGGATCTGGCGTCGCAGCTCCTCGAGCTGCGGCCGCCCTGTTCGGACGCGCGGCGCAGTTGGCATGTCATGGCCTCTGTTGAATGTTCCACTTATGTTCCTTTCGGGGTGGCCAAGAGTCAAGGGGGAGAATCGGCGAGACACGGGACAGGGTCCGGCGTCCAGCCGGTGCGTGTCCCGCCATCCCCAAGAGGGACTGACAAGGGCCGTGCGATCCACTAGCGTGTTTCAGCCTGAAGTGGGGGAGTGAGAAAATGCGCGTGTTTCTGTCAACGATATTTATGGCCTTCGCCATCGCCGCGCCCGGCCATGCCCTCCAAGCAGGGGACGTGGTCGTGGTCACCGGATCGCGTATCCAGGACTATGAAGATGATTTCGTTCCTTACGTCCGGTTGGACCGGCGCGCCGACGCGATCTCGGTGCGGGTTCGCGTCGTCGGCGATACCCGCGACGACGCGCTGCGCCAGCGGGAGTTGCGCGACACTCTGCGCAATCTCGTCAGGGCTGGCCGGCAAAACCCCGGGATCAATATCGGCTTGCTGGTGAGCCGCAATGATCTCGGTGATCAGTCAATTATTGATTTCGACGAGACGATGATCGAGACGATCGCGATCAGTGCTGGCCGCAATCGCGCGGATACGAGCGAGGTGGTGATTATGGCCACAACCGCGATTTCACCGACCGATACGGTGGATGCGGCGACAGCCCGTATCAATGCCTTCATCGACAGCACTCGGGTCGTGGGACGCACCGAAGTCCTCAACACGAATGACTGGGAATTGACGGTCATCGGCGGCCCGGTGCGGTATCGCGATGAGCTGATCGGCGCCATTGCTGCAGATGCCCACCGCACGGCGGCCGCATTCGGTGAGGGTTTCACGATTGAAGTCGACGGTCTCGAAGGCGGGGTTCACTGGCAAAGGGCCGGGCCGATGGAACTCACATTCTATGTCGACTACGCCCTTTCGGTCCGGCCAGCTCACTGATGCCATGGGCCGTCCGGGCTGCAATCGCTCCCAACTCGCGCTAACCTCCCCCCATGTGTGGACGTTATGCGATCGGCAAGCTGCAATGGTGGATCCTGCAGGAGACATTCAAGCTCCAGCAGGCGGCGACCAATCTCGAGCCGCGCTGGAATGTTGCCCCGACCCAGATCGCCCCGATCATCCGCCAGCGCACGGATGAAGAGCTCGGCAATGAGCTGGCGATGGCGCGCTGGGGGCTGGTGCCGCATTTCTGGCACAAGCCCTTGAGCGAGATGAAATACTCGACCTTCAACGCCAAGGCCGAGACGGCGGCCGATCTGCCCAGTTTCCGGCATTCATTCCGGCGGCGTCACTGCATCGTGCCGGCGGTCGGGTTTTATGAATGGACCGGGGAGAAGGGCGCCAAACAGCCCTGGTTCATCGGCCTCAAGGATACCGACTGGTTCGGCATGGCCGGCCTGTGGGACCGGGCCGAGATCGAGGGCGCGGTAATCGACAGTTTCACCATCCTGACCATCCCGGCCAATGAGGCCATGAAGCGCGTCCACAATCGCATGCCGGTGATGCTGCGGCCCGAGCAATGCCAGCCCTGGCTCGAACCTCACACCGCCGATCTTGAGCTCATCCTCAAGGGCGCACCCTCCGAGACGCTGTGGATTCACGCCGCCAACAAGGCAGTCGGCAATGTCCGCACTGATGGCGAATGGCTGACCGAGCCGGGGGATGGGGTGCAGCGCGGCGGGTTGATCTGATGCCGGACGCCGCCGCGATCACGCGCCTCAAGGCCTTCATCGCCGGGCATGCACTGACGATCACACCGGCCCCGGCGAACCCTGATCCGACCGGGCCTGACGCGGTCACCCTCGTCATCTCGGCACCCGGGCAGACGGCCCTGCGCATCACGGTCCGGGACGAATATGGCGATGCCCGGCCGGATAATCCGGCGCTCTGCCTGGCCTTGCTGGACATGCAGTTTCGCGAGCTCTTTGATGCCGGCGGCGAGATGGCGCGCTGGGCCATCGCGGAAGGCCTCGATCCGGCGGCTGCCAGAACGCGGGCAGACTTCGAGCAAAACGAGGCGGCGCGCGCGGCCTTCCTGGCGGCCTACGGGCCGATCCCCGATGTGGTGAGTGATCTCGACTGGCAGCTCAATGCCGGCGCGGCCCAGGCCCTCCGGGCGCTTTGAGCGGGGGCGCGGGGGCGGAGGATCATTCGGGCACCGCAAGGGGCGGAAGGATTTGCCCGAACAGGGTTCGCCAGTAGATTTGTGACTGGCTCTCGATCAAGGTTTCGGTGGCGCGTTGGCGGAGCAGCGGCAAGATGGCGGGATTGTCCCGCAGGCGCCCGGCCAGCGCTGTGATTGCCCCGTCCTGGCCGTCGATGTCACAAGGGAAGTCGAGTATTTCCGGTAGCGCGGCGTAATCGCCAATGCCCATCGTGCGCGGCTCGGCGCAGTTGCTGGCGAGTGCATCCACGAGGGACCGGTCAGCGAGCTGGAAAAAAGTGAAACGGTATGTCCGGTCACGATCCTGAAAACTCAGGTCGTCGGCTCCGCTTTCATAGTATTCAACTGCCGCAATCATCAGCGCATCATCGGCGACAAGATCGATGGTCCCGGTCGCGACAAGCTCGGTATAGGTCGTGCGGATGATCGGGAAGCTGAATATCTGGGTGGCCCGGAACGCCTCGATGACCAGGGTCTCGTCATCGACCGACCGGCGCCCTTCAAGTGCATCGATGGCGCGTTGCGCATTGTCGGAGACCTGGGCGTAGTAATATGCATTGCCTTCCACCCGCCATTGTTCGGCCTGCAGGTCCTCGATCAGCCGGGCGGTCAGGATTTCGGCGCGGGCATGGGCTTCCCGCTCGCTATTCCAGGCCGTGACCTGAAAGCCGATCACGACACCGGCGATGACAATGACGAATTCGATGGCGACGGCGGTCCAGTTCTGGGTCTTCAGGTGGTGGATAAGGCGCGAGAGGATCATTCGGCCGCCTCGTCAGCCGCCGGATCGTCGCGCGCGTCCGGCTTGCCCTCGGCAAGGATGCGATTGTGCCGCACCACGAAGAAGAATCCGATGGAGCCGACATAGGAGACCAGCAACATGATCCCGACCATCATCGGCATCGACGCCATCGCTGCGCCCCCGGGGCCCGCGGGTCCCAGCCAGCCCAGCGCGCCGGGATTCTGGCTGGCCTGCTCATGGATATGGACGCCGAGATTGAAGAAATCGGTGAAGGCGAACAATACGCCGGAACCCGAGAGCATGGCCCCGACCGTATAGAGAATGAGGAACAGCGCCGCGACCCAGCCCCCCATCCGGTGGGCGAGGAAATAGCTCGCCGTCAGCATGGCAAATGTCACGGCCATGTAATTGCTGAACACAAGATTGGCCGTGTTCAGATATTCTGAAAACAGCAAGGCCTGTTCAAAATCGGTCATGAAGTCATGTCCCCCGGCTTCCCCGTCAGAAGATTTAACACAATCAATGATGAGTTGGGACAGGGGATTGGCGCGCGGGGGTTTGCCACCATCGACCACCCGCAAGCGCGTTGTCAGGGAGGGGGCGTTTCCGGTTCATTTCCCTCGCATTCCAGCCACGCCACTAGATCGGGACAGCGCGTCGCCCCAGAACGGAGCAGGCAAAAAAATGCCCCGGCCTTGCAGCCGGGGCGGGGGATAGAGCGCAACGCGCTGGCTCAGTCCTGTTCGTGAAGCCAGGCGGCGTGCTTGGGCGCGCGCTTGGTGCGGCTCCACTCTTCGATCATCGCCGGGGCGACTTCGTGGAGCTGTTTCATCTGCTCGGGCGTGGCGGTATTGGCGACGAGTTCGAGACGGTGACCATTGGGATCGAAGAAATAGATCGATTTGAAAATGCCGTGATTGACCGGGCCAAGCACGTCGAGGCCTTCAGCCTCGATATGAGCCTTGGCGGTTTCCAGTGCGTCCATGTTGTCAACTTCAAACGCGATATGCTGGACCCATTGCGGGGTCTGCTCGTCGCGGCCCATTTCCGGCGAATTGGGCAGTTCGAAAAAGGCCAGGACATTGCCCATGCCGGCATCCATGAAGATGTGCATATAGGGGTCCGGCGCCTTGGTCGAGGGCACCTGGTCCTCGGCGATGGCCAGCACGAAATCCATATTCAGGACGCGCTGGTAGAATTCCATCGTCTCGCGTGCGTCCTTGCAGCGATAGGCGACGTGGTGGATGCGCTTGAGATTGACGGTCATGAGAACCTCCTGGAGCCGTTCATTGAATTTCGAGCCAATGGGAAGACTCCAAATCTTGGCGTGGTCGCATTTTCAAACCGCAAAACCGGTTCCCACTTTTGCTGAAAATGCTCCTAGGCGCTGATCGCGCCGCGGGCCAGCTGGTCGGCTTCGATGGATTTGAACAGGGCTTCGAAATTGCCTTCGCCGAAACCCTCATCCTGCTTGCGCTGGATGAATTCGAAGAAGACCGGTCCGATCGCCTTTTCCGAGAAGATCTGCAGCAGCAGACGCGGCTCGCCGCCCTCGGTGGTGCCGTCGAGCAGGATGCCGCGCTGGCGCAATTCGTCGGCGGGTTCGCCATGGCCGGGCAGGCGGTCGTCGAGCATGTCATAATAGGTTGAGGGCGGGGCTGGCATGAATTTGACGCCGGCCTTTTTGAGACGGTCCCAGCATTCGATCAGATTATCGCAGGAGAAGGCGATGTGCTGGATGCCTTCGCCCTTGTATTCGCGCAGATATTCCTCGATCTGGCCGACTTTCTCGCCCTTTTCTTCATTGAGCGGGATGCGGATCAACCCGTCCGGCGCGGTCAGGGCGCGCGAGACCAGGCCGGTATATTCGCCCTTGATGTCGAAATAGCGGATCTCGCGGAAATTGAAGAGCGTTTCGTAGTAATTCGCCCAGTAGTCCATCCGGCCCTTGTAAACATTATGGGTCAGATGATCGATCACATTGAAGCCGCAGCCGGCCGGGTGACGATCGACGCCCTCGATATACTCGAAATCGACATCATAGATGGATTTGCCGTCCTCGAACCGGTCGATCAGGTAGACCGAGGCGCCGCCAATGCCCTTGATCGCGGCCAGTTTCAGTTCGCTGAAGCCGGTCTTCATGTCGATCGGCTCGGCACCCTTGGAGATGGCCAGCTTGTAGGCGTCGCCGGCATTGCGCACGCGAAAACCCATGCCGCAGGCCGAAGGGCCATGCTCGGCCGCATAATAGGCGGCGGGCGAATTGGGCTCGTAATTGATGATCATATTGATCCCACCCTGACGCCAGAGCGTGACATCCTTGGTGCGGTGATTGGCAATGTGGGTGAAGCCCATCGAGCTGAAGACCGGTTCCAGTATCCCTTTTTCGGGTGCCGTGAACTCGACGAATTCGAAGCCGCAAAGCCCCATGGGATTTTCGAACAGATCGGCCATGAATCATCTCCGCAAAAGTGGTGGTTCGGCATGGAAACCATGCTCATCTTGCCGGTGGGGTATCATTCCGGTCGCACTTGCGTCAAGTTGTGAAAACAACTAATTTGCCCGCATGAAGCCTTCCATCACCCCCGCTGCCACCCGGCGCGTTATCGAGCTGGGCGGTTATTGGCCCTATCAGCTGACCGTGCTGGCTGACCGGATTTCACGCCACACGGCGGGAATCGTGAAGCAATATGGCCAGCTCAACCTGTCGCAATGGCGGGTCATGGCGGCCATTGCCGAACAGCCGGGCCGTACCGCGGCCGAAGTCGTCACCATCACGCCGATGGACAAGGGTATCGTCAGCCGCGCGACCAAGGCATTGCTTGCCGCGGGCCTGGTCCGGCGCGAAGGTTCGAAGGGAGATGGCCGTGTCAGTCATCTGTTTCTCACGGGCCCGGGCGAGACCCTGTATCAGTCGCTCATGCCGCGGGTCGAAGCGGTGTCGCGGGAGATCCACGCGGCGTTGAGCGATGAGGAACAACAGCGGTTTGAAGCCCTGCTGGGCCGCCTTGTCGCGACCATGTCCGACCCGACGGGCCCATGATTTTGCGACGAGCGCGCTGCGGACCGGTCCTGTTGCGGTGCCGGAACGCGTCACGCGTGCATATCTGATACATTGACCTTGGACATTGAATCGGCTTCACGAGCGTTTGTCTCGTGAGCGGAGAATGACTTTGGCGTCCAGGAAATTGGCAATCTTGATCGGGCAAATATGCGTCGCGGTCGTGCTGGCTGGCCTGACCGGCCTGGCCGGATGCCGAATTCTCGACCAGCGCCTCGAAGTCGCCCAGGCCGAGCATCTCAATGCCTATATCCGGGTTCGTGCCGGTCGCGAGCAGCAGATGTTCGAGGATGCCCGCCGCCTGACCCGCGCAGCCGAGGACACTTTCCGTCGCCGCCTGGCGATCTTGCAGGACGTACCGGTGGATGCAGAATTCGACCGGCTGTTTCCGGTCAGGGCTGACGGGACGCGCCGCAGTGCTCCTGGCTTGTATGACGGGACGACGCTCTCGACGGGCGACTATGTCTTCGGTATCGGCGCCTTCCTGGCCGATGGCACAATGATGACCGACACCGAGAAGCGCCGCTATCTGGCCGGTTTTCAAACCGTACGCGCCGTGGGCGAGGCCTATCTGGGCCGTTTCTCCAACCTGTATTATTTCACGCCGGATCGCCGCATGGTGATGTTCGCGCCCGAGCGTGAGGACAGGCTGGTCTTCTATCGCGAGGAGGCGCCGGCCGATTTTGATTTGCGCGGCGATGAAGATGCCGCCCTGTTCGATTTGCGCAGCAATCCCAATAGCGAGATGCGCTGTACGGCGCTGTCCCGCTTTGTCTATGCCGATGGTGGCGACCGGGCCGCGAGCGCCTGTCGTCAGCCGGTGCGGGATGGCGATGAATTGCTCGGTGCGTTCGGCAGCTCGATTTCAATGACCGAGACCCTTGCCACGGCGCTTGAAATGCCGCCAAGCAATGGCGTGAACATGTTGTTTGACCATGCCGGGAACATCATTTCGCGAGGGCCGCCACCGGCGGCGCCTGCCCGCGGCGAGCCGGCCCGCACTGTGTTGCCACCGGAAGACATCATGGCAATGCTTCGCCTCGACCCGCGTCCGTTCGGCGTCTTCGTCGTCCCCGATGGCGGCTGGATGATTGCCTTCAGCCGCATCGAGGGTCCGTCCTGGTATTTCGTATCGGTGGTTGACCTGGCCCCGCTCCGGCAAACCTCGCGCGCGCCCGCGCAAATTCTGGCTTTGCTGGTGCTGGCCGCCATGCTCACCATCATCGCAGCCGGCGCGTTTCTGGGCCGCGAAAAGACACCGCCAATGGTGTGACAGACGCCGCTCTACGGTGCCCGAACCGGCCCCTGCATTAATAATACGGAATAATCACTGGTCATGCCCGGCATGGCGGCGTATTAGGGCGCGCCTTTTCACCAAGCAGGATTACACTCATGAGCGCGTCCCTCGACAAGCTGCGCAATATTGCCATCGTCGCGCACGTCGATCACGGCAAGACCACCCTCGTTGACCAGCTGCTCAAGCAGTCGGGCACGCTGGGCGAACGCGCCAATACATCCGAACGCATGATGGACTCCAACGATCTGGAGAAAGAACGCGGCATTACCATTCTGGCCAAGAACACGGCTGTTACCTGGGGCGACTGGTCGATCAATATCGTCGACACCCCCGGACACGCCGATTTCGGCGGCGAAGTGGAGCGCGTCCTCTCCATGGTCGATTGCGTGCTTCTGCTCGTCGACGCCGTTGACGGCCCGATGCCCCAGACCAGCTTCGTCACCAAGAAAGCCCTGGCGCGCGGCCTCAAGCCGATTGTGGTGATCAACAAGGCGGACCGTCCCTCGGCCCGCCCTGACTGGGTGCTCGACCAGACGTTTGACCTGTTCGACCGTCTTGGCGCCACGGAAGAGCAACTCGATTTCCCGGTTGTCTACGCCTCGGCCCTGCAGGGCTGGGCTGCGAGCAATCCGGGCGAGATCGGCACCGATATGGAGCCGCTCTTCAAGATGATCACCGAATACACGCCCGAGCCACCGGTCGACCGTGATGGTCCGCTCCAGCTGCAGGTTTCGGCGCTTGATTATTCCAGCTTTACCGGCGTGATCGGCATTGGCCGGATCGCGCGCGGGACGATCCGCAAGAACCAGGCGGTCACGGTCGCCAAGGCAGACGGCACGACCCAGAAGGGCAAGATCCTTCAGCTCTACGGCTTTCACGGCCTCGAGCGCGTCGAGATTGACGCGGCCCAGGCTGGCGACATCATTACCTTCACCGGTATCGACAAGCTGAAAATCTCCGACACGGTATGCGATCCGGAGGCTGTCGAAGGCCTGCCCCTGCTTTCGGTTGACGAACCGACCCTGTCGATGACCTTCCAGGTCAATGACAGCCCGTTCGCCGGCCGTGAAGGCAAGTTCGTGACCAGCCGCAATATCAAGGAACGCCTTGATCGCGAGCTGATCCACAATGTCGCCCTGCGCGTCGAGCAGATGGCCGATGCCGACAAGTTCAACGTCATGGGCCGGGGTGAGCTTCACCTCTCCATCCTGATCGAGACCATGCGCCGCGAGGGCTTCGAGCTCGCCGTCGGCCGCCCGCGCGTCGTGCTCAAGGAAATCGACGGCGTCTCCTGCGAGCCTTACGAGGCCCTGACCATCGACCTGGAGGAAAGCCACCAGGGCGGCGTGATGGAAAAGCTCGGCCAACGCCGTGCCGACCTCAAGAACATGGTGCCGGACGGGCATGGCCGGGTTCGCCTGGACTATGTCATTCCGACCCGTGGCCTGATCGGTTTCCGTTCCGAATTCCTCACCCTGACGTCGGGAACGGGCCTGCTCTTCCACACGTTTGACCATTATGCCCCGCGCACCGAGGGCCGTTTCGGCCAGCGTCACAACGGTGCCATGGTCTCGATGGTCGATGGCAAGGTGGCCGGCTTCTCGCTGTTCAACCTGCAGGATCGCGGCAAGCTTTTCCTCGGTCACGCGGCCGATATTTATGAAGGCCAGATCATTGGTGTGAATGCCCGCGATGACGACATGGTCGTCAATCCGACCAAGGGCAAGAAGCTGACCAATATGCGCGCTTCGGGGACGGACGAGAATATCGTCCTGACGCCGCCAATCCGTGTCACGCTCGAGTTTGCGCTCGAGTTTATCGATGATGACGAACTGGTCGAAGTGACGCCGCAATCCATCCGCATCCGCAAGATTTTCCTCAAGGAATACGAGCGCAAGCGGGCCCGCACGGCCGCCGGCGACTAACGCCTGCTTCACCTGCGAACACGATCAAACGGCATGGCGCTCTTCCGGCGCCATGCCGTTTCTCGTTGTGGCTGGCCTTTAGTTCCGATCGCGCAGCAGGGGCTGCAACCGGCGATAGCTCAACGAGCGCCAGGCCCATTCAAAGGGGCCGAAGCGGAAGCGGCTGAGCCAGAGCGGCGACCAGATCAATTGCAGCGCCCAGACCAGCAGGACCAGCTTGGCCTGGTCAACCCGCTCCACCGTGCCGAACAGGCCCAGACCGGGCGCGCCGACAAAGATGAAGGTCATGATCAGGGTCTGGGTCAGATAATTGGTGAAGGCCATGCGGCCAGTGGCGGCCAGGACCTGCACCAGCCAGCCGACCCAGCCGGACTTGCAGAGCAGCATGATGCCGGCGGCATAGCCGAGCGCCGCCAGAAGACTGCCGACATAATTACTCAAACCGGTCTGCCAGGCGGTCTCCAGCGCGAAATTGGTCGCCAGGGCGTGTTCCGAGCTCCAGGCTGACAGGGCGAGCCCGAAGAAGAGGCTGGGCACGCCGATCATGATATAGGCCGGCGATTTCAGACTGGCTGAGAGAAATCCGTTCTTGAACAGCGCCATGCCGATCAGCATCACACCGAAGATCCGGCCGCCAAAGACCAGAAGGCTGGCAAATTGGGCGCCCGCTGCTGTCAGCGCATTATCGGGCAATTGCGCCAGATAACCGGCCTGGTTGGTCGCCACAGAGGCGGCGACGATCTCGTCCGATACGCCCAGAAATGTCGGGTCGAAGCCCTTCATCGCCATCACGGCGTGAAACAGGCCGACCACCAGCACACCGGTCAGCGCGATGAGGGCGAGGCCCCAGATGATCAGCTTGCCGGTCGACCAGAAGCGCATCTTGACCGCGAGCATGCCGAACAGGGCATAGGGCACGAGGATATCGCCATACCAGAGCAGGTAGGCATGCAGCATCCCGATGGCGAACAGCCACCACATGCGCCGGTAATGCAGGCGGGTATCGCTGCTCTCCCCGACCATCAACATGATCCCGGCGCCAAACAGGGCCGAGAAGATCGTGATGAATTTCATCGAGAAGAATGTATGTCCGATCGCCCAGACCCGGGCATTCAGACCGGACATGTCCATATGCGCCAGCGGATAATCATAGGCGCCGGGCACCATGGCAAACGCCTGGACATTCATCATCAAAATGCCCAGCACGGCGACACCGCGTAGCGCATCAATGCCGATCAGACGCTCGGTTGCGGGCGCCGGGGTCATTGCGGACAAGCCGGAATGGCGAATGAAATCCGTGGCAAAGGCATGTCGATATCCCCCGAAAAGCGTTGGGGATTGTGTGGCAAGGGGCCTGGCTTGGCAACGCGGTGAGCCATTGGAGGCTGTGAGCTGCGGAGGAAGCCAGGCTGTTGGCAGCGTTGGATATGCCTCTATCCTTCAGTGACAGAATTCATGTCTCTGCCAGTCTGCCACCCTGTCACTGGGGCGGATTGGCCTTGTGGCGCAGGCGATTGCGGGCGGTGCGTGGATGGCAGCCAACCTGTCACCCTGCCATTGTCGGACATGACGCCCGGTCAGTCGCGGCGGACGACCGCCGGGTGAAGGCGGGAAATTGGGGTGGGGCCGACAATGTCAAAGAGCGGAATTTCGCCCCGATTATAGCCCGGCCGTTGACCGCGTGGATAAGCCGGCGGGCGAGGGCTTGCGGGACCACACACGGCCCGCCGCCTGCGGCGTCGCCCCACCGTCTCGCCGCTGACGCGACGATCCACCTCCCCACTTTGCGGGGAGGAAAGCGCCGGTGCTCTGTCTAAGCCTGCGCCCCGTCCTCCAGGTCAATCGGCATCTTGATTTGCTGCGCGAAGCGTGGGGCGGACAAACCGGCGCGCGAGCCCTCGCGGAGCCCCCACCAAAAACCACATGCCGAGATCCCGCCATTCGGGGTCCAGCCTTGTCAAGGCGCATGCCCGCTACGCGGCGCCGAAGGCGGCCTTGACAAGGCTGGACCCCGAATGGCCCCCTTGCTGGCAAGAGGTCTATGGGGTGATCTGGCGCTGGGGCGCCGGGGAGGCAGGTTCGATGCTCTGGCTCTTCGTCCGTGGGCTGCCGGGGAAGTGGCCCCGCTTGTTCCGCCCGTTTTCGCCGTGTGAAATCCCTGGCAAGAGCATGCCGAGACCCCGCAAAATGCGTTCCCTATAGTGTTGCTAGTGGCTGGCTTGGCAATGCGGTGGGCCATCGGAGCCCGCGCCCGGCCACTTATATCGTCGCAAGACCAAACCGGTGTCATCCCTGACGGATGCCCGGGCGCGAAGCGATCCGGGCGCAGATCAGGGACCCAGACGCCCGACAGCTGCGCTATTGCGCGCCGAGGGAGCGACTGCCTGCTGGCCCGGTTTCAGGTGGTTTTACCATGGTGGTTCTGGGTCCCTGATCTGCGCCCCGCATGCGCGGGGCATCCGTCAGGGATGACACCGGTTGGAATGTTGGGGTGATGCGAGCCATAGGCGCGCCGCAATTTACAGCCAGGCCGCGCCTCCGAGGTCCTCCATTATTGAAAGCTGGCCAGGAAGGATGTGGGTGCGAGCGTGACGTGACGATCCAGCGGTGGTCTCAACTCGAACGCTTTCGGTTCACGCGCGAAATTCCACAATCTGACCAGGCACCAACTCTCGCGTTCCACATCGGCGACCGCCAGTTCGTTCCGTGAGATATGAAACGGCGTTCGGTCCCACCCGCCATTGGTTGTTTTGACCTCGATCAGTCTTGCTGCTCCGTTCGGTTCGAAACTGCTGATGTCGTAGCCGGCTCCATCTCCGTCCTCTTTCGACACCCACCGGATGCGCTTGGCCAGGTCCTGGCGGCCTGAACTGGCGAGGGTTGCGCGTTCATATTCGAGGACACGCTCTTCCCCGGCCTCGCCGAGCTTCCGATTGCGTTCATCGCGGCCAGCGATGTCGAACTTGCGAGCCATGCCGAGCATCCGGTCCAACGCCTCTGGGGGCGGCTCATTTTTCAGCGTCGGAGCCGGACCGATCCACAATTGGGCTGCCTCGTACGTGCCAGGCTGCAGCCGGTGTGTTGGCGGCCGGTTCATCCACGCAGAATTGATGGTGAGCCAGCGTGCAACGGAATCAACAAGAGAGTTCTGGAAATTGAATGCGGGCTTGTATCCGCGAAGCCAGTCCTCGCCGAGTCCGAGCAGGACAGCACTGATATTCTGGTGTTTGTATTCGATTGAACCGCGCGGACGCCCCGTACGTTCTTGCAGGGCGCGATTGTGTTCGGCCTTGTTGATCGGGCGCCCGGCATGGTCGTCAGCGAGCATCGCGAAATAATCCGCGACGATCAGGTCATTCTCCGCATCGGTCCATCGCCCAGTCGACATAGATCCAGGCTAGCTATGTCGTTGGATTTTGTCATTCCTGAAGACGCGCGAGCGAGTTGCCTGGTGCAGTGGCGGTGGCGCGGAACCCAATGCTCCTCCTTTGACCCCATACCCATATCCCGACTGGACGCCCCGCGCCCCGCACGCTAATCCATTTCCGACAAACCCGTTCTTCCAATCCGCGCCGCGACGCCTCCTGCCGCGCCAAAAAGCGAGACCGATCATGAGCATGGACAATCTCTTCTCTCTCAAGGGGCGTGTGGCGCTCATCACTGGTGGATCGCGCGGTATTGGTGCGATGATCGCTGAAGGGTACCTGCGCGCGGGTGCCAAGGTTTATATCTCGGCGCGCAAGGCGGGGCCCTGCCTCGAGGCGGCCAAGGAGCTGTCGCAATATGGTGAATGCATCGCCATCCCGGGCGATGTCTCCAGTGTTGAGGGTTGCCGCGAACTGGCGGCGCAATTCCTCAAGCAGGAAAGCAAGCTCGACATTTTGGTCAATAATGCCGGCGCCGCCTGGGGCGCGCCCTTTGCCGAATTCCCCGAGAATGGCTGGGACAAGGTGATGGACGTCAATGTGAAGGGGCCGTTCTTTTTGACCCAGGCGCTGTTTGATGCGCTGAAGGCCGGTGGCAGCAAGGAGCAGCCGTCCAAGGTGATCAATATCGGTTCGGTCGATGGGATTTCCGTCAATATGCTCGAGACTTATTCCTACGCCGCCAGCAAGGCCGGCATTATCCATCTCACCAAGCGCATGGCGCTGGAACTGGTGCGCGACAATATCATCATGACGGCAATTGCGCCCGGCGCCTTTGCCTCGGAAATGAACAAGGTCGCGCGCGATCATGCCGATCTGGTCTCCCAGGCTGTGCCATCGGGCCGCGTCGGCACGATCGAGGACATGGCCGGCACGGCGATCTTCCTCGCCTCGCGGGCCGGTGATTATGTCGTCGGCACCACCGTGGTCTGCGACGGCGGCATCGCCTCCACGCGCGGCGGGGCGATTGCCTGATCGGGGAGGGACAGGCTCCCCTTTTCCCCGGGGACGCGTACCACAGGTACACGTCCCTCATGGGTGAAGCAGGGCCGGCGTGCAATTTCTTGCCAAATTCCGGGATCCGCATCAATCTGGCGGCATGAGCACCATCAACATCTCCCTGCCGGGGCCGCTGCAAACCTTCGTCGCCGATCAGGTTGCCGCACGTGGGTGCGGGAGTGTGAGCGAATATCTCGGGGAGCTGATCCGCAAGGATATGGAGCTTCAACGAGTGCGGGGGCTGCTGCTAGACGGCGCACGATCTACCCCAAATGGCCCGGTCGATGCGGCCTATCTCGCAGATTTGCGGGCGCGGGCGCAGCGCCGTGACCCCGCCGGCTGAACGGCGTCTGCCCGGCGATGATCGTTCGCACCAATCTGTCCGGAGCCCTGCCATGACCGCCTTCATCGCCCTTCTGCGCGCCGTCAATGTTGGCGGAACCGGCAAATTGCCAATGAGTGAGCTGGTCGCGATGTGCGAGGCGCTTGGCTATGGCCAGGTGAAGACCTGGATTGCCTCGGGCAATGTCGTCTTCACCAGCGATCATGACGAAGCGCGGGTGAAGGCTGGTCTCGAGGCGCGGCTGCTGGCCTGGGCGGGCAAGCCGGTCGGGGTGATGCTGCGCACCGCAGAGGAGATGCGCGCCGTGCTGGCAGGCAATCCCTTCCCGCAAGCGGCGCCCAATCGTACGGTCGCGATCTTTCTTGATACGCCGCCCGGTGCGCCTGAGGGCATCAGGAACCGCAAGGACGAGGAGGTCCGGCCCGGCGAGCGGGAGATTTATGTTCACTACCCGAGCGGGATGGGCCAGTCGAAACTGGTCATTCCGCTCGCGTCTTCAGGGACAGCACGCAACATGAATACCGTGGCCAAACTGGCGGAAATGGCGGCGGCGCTGGACTGACCGGGTCCGGCGCTAATTCGTCACGGTGCGCAGGCGGGAGAAGTGCTCGTCCCAGCCCTTGTCGTGATTGGCGGCCATGGCGAAGGCGCCATCGCCGACCTTTTCCCAGCCGGTATGTTCGAGCGTCAGGACGGTACCGCCCTCTGCCTCGGTCAGGGTCCAGCTGCACTCGGTCTCAACGCCCTTGAGATGGTTGTGGGTGAAGGAGTGGACCAGGCGGCGCGGCGGATCGAATTCGACCACCTTGCCCCAGCACATCTTGGTGCCTTCCTTGCCGAGCGTATTGGTCAGCAGGCTGTATTCGCCCTTGGCGACAAGATCGCCGCCGCCGCGATGGAACCATTCCGCCAGCCGGTCAGCCTCGGTGAGGAATTTCCAGACATGGGCGGCGGGCGCCTTGAGGAAAATGGTCTTGGTGATTTTGAGCTCGGTCATGTGTCTTTCTCCACGGCAGATTTGAGGGCGGCCAGGCGGTCATCCCAGAAACGGTCAAACCAGGCGAGCCAGTCGGAGGCCGCCTTGAGCGCCGCCGGATTGAGCTGATTGATGCGTTCGCGGCCGGCCTGGCTGACATGGATCAGATCGGCGGATTTGAGCACGCCGAGATGTTTGGCCACGGCCGGACGTGTCATCTCGAAACGCGCAGCAATATCGCCGACGCGCAAATCCTGTTCGGCCAGCAGCATGATGATGGCGCGCCGCGTTGGATCGGCGAGGGCACGGAAGACCGGTTGGCTGTGGTCGAGCGGCAGGGGCATAACATGAAACCTTTCGGTTCCGTTTATATGAAACCTTTTGGTGTTATGTCAAGCGATGGGTGACGACCGGCGCGCTGCGCCCCTATGACGCAGAGACAGGACTTGATGTTTATCAAGCGACGCTCTTGATAGGGCCGAGAATCCTGGAGCGTGACATGTCCGATAATTCCGAAGCCCGTTTTGCCAGCGATGCCTATTTTCTTGGGCCCAAATCCGAGAATTCGGCCTGGGTGCGCGGTGAATTCCAGGCGATCCTCGATCACTGGTTTGACTGGCGCCGCTCGCTGTTTACCGATGATCCCGAAGCGATCTCGTCAGAGCGCCGTCTGTCGACCGAATTCCTGCGTGAGCGCGAACGGCTGGGTCAGGCGGTGCGGATCCTGCGCGAGAAATTATGCGCGGAAGTGCCGACCTTTACGCCGCGCTATGTCGGTCACATGGTGTCGGAGGTTTCGCTCCCGGCCCTGCTCGGGCATTTCGCCACCCTGCTGCACAATCCCAATAATACCTCGCGCGATGTGGCGCGGGTTGGCGGGGTGATCGAGGACGAGGCCATCGCAATGCTGGCCGGGATGGTCGGCTATGACCCGGCGCTGGCCCAGGGCCATTTCACCGGCGGCGGCACGGTGGCCAATTTCGAGGCTGTGTGGCGCGCGCGCTACCGGATGGATCATTGTCTCTCGCTCGCCCTGCACGGCTATGAAAGCCGGGGCGAGCGCTTCGATGCGTTTGAAGCGGCGCATATCGGCTGGGATGCCTTCGAGGCGCGGCGCAGCCGTAGTGGTGCCATTGAAGCCGAGCTGCAGGCCTGTAGCGGCGTGCTGGGCAATCCGTTCGACTATGGCGAACGCCTGACGCGTGCCACCGGCCGCCCCTGGCGCGGCCCGGTCCTGATCACACCGGGAAACAAGCATTTCTCCTGGCGCAAGGCGGCCAATGTGTTCGGTCTCGGCGAGGAGGCCTTCTGGAATGCGCCGCTCGATGCGCAGGGGCGGTTCGACCTCGATGGGCTCGACGCCTTGATCGCCAGGGCGCGCGATGAGGGGCGTCCGGTCCTCGCCATTGTCTCGGTTGCGGGCACGACGGAGGCCGGCGAGATTGATCCGGTTGACGCGGTTTGCGACCGGCTCGATGCACTGCGCGCTGAAGGCATTGATATCTGGCACCATGTCGATGCCGCCTATGGCGGCTTCTTCTGCTCGATGCTGGGCGGCGCGGCAGAGGCCTGTCTCGAGCCGGGCCAGGCCAGGGCGCTGGGGGCAATTTCACGCGCCGACTCGGTGACGCTCGATCCGCACAAGCTGGGCTATGTGCCCTATGCCTGCGGCGCCTTTCTCACCCGCGATGTCCGCGGCTATGTCGCCTCATCCTTCCAGGCGCCCTATATCGATCGCGCCGCGACCAATGATAAATGGGCCTGCACGCTGGAAGGCTCGCGCACGGCGTCCGGCGCCGCGGCGACCTGGCTGACCGGGCGGTCAATCGGCTTCGGCCCGGAGCGTTTCGGCGACATGCTGCGCAGCACGATCGAGACGCGGATGGCGTTTCAATCGGCGATTGCCGCGGCCATCCCGATTGCCCGCTTCCTGCCGGCCGACAGCAATATTCTCTGTTTCTCGCTGGCCCGGCCCGGCGAAACCCTGTCGCAATCCAATCAGCGCACCGGCGAGGTCTTCACGCGGCTACAGGGTGATCCGGCCTTTTCGGTGTCGCGCACCGTGATGGCGGCGGAAAGCTATGATGCACTGATGCGCGCGCATGTGACGTCCTGGGACGGGGAGTATGACAGCGATCAGCTGGTCCTGCTGCGCTGTGTCTTCATGAACCCGTTCTGGAGCAATCCCGACGTCGAACGGGCGCTGCTGCCCGCCTTCATCGAGACGCTGCAGACGCATCTGGGTTGAGGGGGGCGAAGGGCCCCCTTAAAGCCCGGCCCAGCTCGCGACGTGGAACACGGTCCCTGCGGCCACATAAGCCAGCGCCATCAGATAGCCGAACATGAAGCCGGTCCAGGCCCAGGAATTGGTCTCGCGCCGCGCCGTTGCCAGCGTGGCGAAACATTGCGGGGCGAAGACATACCAGGCGAGGAAGGCGAGCGCCGTCGGCAGTGACCAGGCACCCTGCAGCGCCGCGGCGAGGCCGTCGACATTCTCTTCGCCGCCCTGGATGGCATAGACCGTACCCAGCGCGCCGACGGCAACCTCGCGTGCGGCCATGCCGGGCACAAGGGCAATGGCAATCTCGAGATTGAAGCCGATCGGGGCGAGGATTTTCTCCAGCACCGAGCCGATCATGCCGGCATAGCTCTCGCGAAGGCTTGTGGCCGATGAGGGATAGCTGGCGAGGAACCACAGGATGATCGAGGTCGTCAGGATGATCGTGCCGGCGCGGCGCAGGAAAGCCGAGACATGGCCCCAGAGCGAGAGCAGGAAGTCGCGCGGATTGGGCAATTTATACGTCGGCAATTCCATGATCAGGACCTGGTTGGATCCCTTGGTGACGGTCCGCTTGAGGATGAAGGCCACGGTCACGGCGCTGACGACGCCGGTGAGATAGAGGCCGAACATGACAATACCCTGCAGGTTGAACGGGCCTACGGCATCGGGCGGTATGAAGGCACCGATGATCAGGGTGTAGACCGGCAGGCGGGCCGAACAGGTCATCAGCGGCGCCACCATGATCGTGGTCAGCCGGTCGCGCTCATTATCGATCGTGCGCGCCGACATGATGCCGGGAATGGCGCAGGCAAAGCTCGACAGGAGCGGGATGAAGGCGCGGCCATTGAGCCCGACGCGCAGCATCAGCTCGTCCATCAGAACGGCGGCGCGGGCCATATAGCCCGAGGCCTCCAGTGCGAGGATGAAAAGGAAGAGGATGACGATCTGCGGCAGGAAGACCACGACACTGCCAACGCCGGCGATGATGCCGTCGACGATCAGGTCGTGGAACCAGCCGGCCGGCAGCCAATGGCCAGCCAGCTGGCCAAGCCCGGCAGCCCCCGCTTCGAGCGCGTCCATGAAGGGGCCGGACCAGGAATAGACTGCCTGGAACATGAAGAAGAGCAGGCCTGCGAGAATAAGCGGTCCGGCGACGGGGTGCAGCACGAACTGGTCGATCTGACGCGTCAGCCGGTTCATCACCGGTTCGAACAGGATTGCCTTGTCGGCAATGCCGCGCGCTTCGCGTTGCAGGGCACTCAGCTCGGTATCTGTGGTGCAGACCGTGCCGTCGCCAGCGGCGCTGCGGGCCTGCCAGTCGGCGGTCTCCCGATCGAGACAGGCAAGCAGATCGGCGCGCCCGGTGGCGCGGGTGGCCCGCGAGGTGACGACGGGGACGCCGAGCTCGGTCTGCAGGCGTTCGACATCGATCTTGAGCCCGTCGCGTTCGGCCAGGTCGATCATGTTGAGCACGACGATCATCGGCCGTCCAATGGCGCGCATTTGCAGGACGGTGTGTAGATGGGTGCGCAAATGGGCGGCATCGATCAGCACCAGCATGCCGTCGGGCGCCGCTTCGCCATCGCGGCCATTGCACAACAGGTCAATGGCGATGCGCTCATCCGTGGAGCGCGCCTTGAGACCGTAAATGCCCGGCAAGTCGATCAAATCGATCTCGCTCCCGCCCGGCGTCTGCAGCCAGCCGGTACGGGTCTCCACCGTGACGCCGGAATAATTGGCGACTTTGGCGCGGCCGCCCGTCAGCCCGTTGAACAGGGTGGATTTACCGGAATTGGGGGCGCCGACCAGTGCGATACGCAAGCGACTCATGCCGACGCATCCACTTCGATGGCGCGCGCTTCATCGCTGCGCAGCGCAATCAGGGTGCGGTTGAGGCGGAAGCACAAGGGTTGAGCGCCCAGCGGCCCGCGATGCATCAATTCCACTTCGTCGGATTCAGCAAAACCGATTTCGCGCAGTTTGACGACCAGATCATCGCAGCCGGAAATGAATCCGGTTACATGGCAAATCCGGCCTTTTTCGAGTTGATCGAGCGTCACGTCTGGCCCTGTCACAGCAGCTTGCGTTTGCAAGTCGTTATCATTTCGCCAGTTTACACATATGCTTGCAGCCCGGCCATGTCACCCCGCAGCTGGCGCGACAAACTGACCGGGACAGGCGGGCCACGCTTCGCCACCTCAACCGGCCAGGAGAAGCTTTCCGGCCCGCAGGAGATTCAGGATCACGCCGATATTGATCAGCAGGCCCAGCGTCGTCAGGCCGGCGCCAAGGCCAGCAGCGAGGGCAAGGAGCAGGGCCCGGCCGGGTATCATCAACACGGTTGCAACACGCTGTGTCAGGCTCCAGCGCGGGCGCGCGAAACGCTCGAACAGGTCATCGAAACCATTGCGCCACAGCACAGCTGTCAGCAAGAGCCAGGCTGCGATGCCGATCACGGGCGCAACCGCCAGCAGACCGGCCACGTCCGGCAATTCAAGCAATTCCTGGATATCCACCATCCGGCCTCTCGGTATCGTCCCAACTAGATAGCCTTCGCGGGGGCATCACGCTACACCGCAACAAGATGTTGTTCATGAGACGGAATCCGGGCGCTGCCACGTTGAGGTAGCAGACCCCAGTCAGCGTGGCGCGTGCGCGCGCCCAGGCCCAGAGGCAGGCATGTTGAAAAATAGACGTTGGATTTTGGCCCTTGTGGCTGTTGCGGTACTGGCCCTGGCGGGCTGGTATTTCCTCGGGCGCGCGGATGGTAGTGCCGGCTCGGTCGAGATTGAAACTGCGGCGACAACGACCGGCGAGGTTCGCAGTATCGTTGCGGCCTCCGGTGCCGTGCGGGCGCTGGTGACCGTCGAGGTTGGTTCGCAGCTTTCCGGACAGCTGGCCGAAGTCCTCGTGGACTTCAATGATAATGTCGAGGAGGGTCAGGTCATCGCCCGGCTCGACCCGCAAACCTATGAAACCCGGGTGCGCGAGGCGGAAGCGTCCCGCGCCACTGCGCTGGCCAGCCTGGCGCTGCAGCGTGCGACGCTGACGCGGGTGCAGGCCAATACCTATAATGCCCAACTGACTTTCGACCGGACGGAAACCCTGAGTGAGCGCGGCAATGCCTCCGCAGCAGCGCTCGACAATGCCCGCGCCGCGCTGGATGCGGCGCTCGCCGATGTCACGGTCGCCCGGGCCCAGATTGCCAATGCAGAAGCTGTGCTGCGCCAGCGTGACGCGACGCTGGAAGGCGCGCTCATCGATCTGGAGCGCACCACGATCCGCTCGCCGATCAATGGCATTGTTGTCGACCGCGCCGTTGATGAAGGTCAGACCGTGGCCGCCAGCCTCTCGGCACCGGTCCTGTTCACCATCGCCCAGGATCTCGGCCAGGTGCAGATCGATGCCCAGGTCGATGAGGCCGATATCGGACAGATTGCCGAGGGGCAGCCGGTGAATTTCACCGTTGATGCCTATCCCGACATGCAATTGACCGGTCTGGTCGATCAGATCCGGCTGTCCCCGACGGCGTTGAACAATGTCGTCACCTATACGGTGGTGGTCACGGCGGCCAATCCCGGTCAGCGTCTTTTGCCGGGCATGACCGCCAATATGGACATCGTCACCGGCGAGCGTGACGGCGTGTTGCGTGTCGCCAATTCTGCGCTGCGCTTCCGGCCATCGCCCGCCCTCGAGGGGCGCACCCGGCCTGTCGAAGCGGCTTCAGAGGGCGGTGCGCGCCGGGGCGGCGAGGGTGGCGGTCGCCGCAATCCGGCCGAGCGCCTGACCGAACAGCTCGACCTCACCTCCGACCAGGCTGAGAGCGCCGGCACCGTATTCCGCAGTGCCTTTGGCCGGGCCCAGGCTGCTGCCCAGGCCGGCGAAGGCTTCGATCGCGAAGCCATGCAGGCCGATATCGATCGCGGCCTGCAAGACGTGCTGACGCCGGAACAGATGCAGCGCTATCGGGCGCTGGCGCGCGAGGCGGCCAATACCCGCACTGCGACCGTCTGGGTGCAGGAGGCCGATGGCATGCTGGCTGAACGCCGCGTCCGCCTTGGCATATCCGATAGTCAGAATACCGAAGTCGTGACCGGTGATCTCGCCGCGGGCGATCTGGCGGTCACGCGTGCCCGGGAGGTGCGTGAATGACGGCGCTGATCGAATGCCGGAACCTGGTGAAGACCTATTCCATGGGCGATATGACGATCCGCGCGCTCGACGGCGTCTCCCTGACCATCGAAGCAGGTGAATATGTCGCCATCATGGGCAGTTCCGGTTCGGGCAAATCGACCCTGATGAATCTGCTCGGCGCGCTCGACCGACCGACCTCCGGCCTGCTGCGCGTCGCTGGCGAGGATCTTGGCACGCTGGGGCCGGAAGCCGTGGCGCGGTTCCGCAACCGCACGATCGGGTTTGTGTTTCAGCAATTCAACCTGCTGCCGCGGACCTCGGCGGCGGAAAATGTCGCCCTGCCGCTGGTATATGGCGGCGTGCCCCATGCCGAACGCCGCGAGCGTGCATTGCGGCGCCTGGAGCAGCTCGGCCTGGGCGAGCGCACCGATCACCACCCGTCGCAATTGTCCGGCGGCCAGCAACAGCGCGTCGCCATTGCCCGGGCCCTGGTCAATGACCCTGAAATCCTGCTCGCCGACGAGCCCACCGGTGCGCTCGACAGCAAGACGTCCGAGGACATCATGGCGATCTTTGACCAGCTCAATCGCGAGGGCATCACCGTGATCCTGGTGACGCATGAGCAGGAAGTCGCTGATCACGCCCGCCGCCAGATCGTGTTTCGCGATGGCCAGGTGCTGGAGGACCGCACATGAATTTGCTCGCCTCGATACGCGTCGCGCTGACCGCCTTGCGGATCAACGCCCTGCGCAGTTCACTCGCCATGCTGGGTGTCATCATCGGTGTCGCCTCGGTGATCGTGCTGGTCTCGATCAGCGAAGGCACCAAACAGGCCGTTGAGGCCCAGATTGCCAGTTTCGGGGCCAATCTTCTGATTGTCCGGCCCGGGAGCTCCATGTTCGGCGGGCGTCGCGGTGCCGAGGGCAGTGGTACGCCGGTAACCGATTCCGATGCGGAAGCCATTCGCGACCAGATCGCCGGTATTGGCGGCGTGTCGGGCGAGGTCGGCGCGAGCGGGCTGAGTGCGGTGTTCGGCGGCGTCAACTGGTCGACGCGGATATCCGGCGTCAATCCGGCCTATTTCGAGGTCCGTGAATGGGTCATTGACGAAGGGCGTGCCTTTTCCGTTGAGGAAGAACAATCGGCGCGCCGTCTGGCCGTGGTCGGACAAACCATCATCAATGAGCTCTTCGACGGCGCCAGTCCGGTCGGCCAGTCGGTGCGTATTGGTGGTCAACAATTCTCGATCATCGGCACGGTCGCCGCCAAGGGCCAGACGTCCTACGGGTCTGACCAGGACGACATCATTTTCCTGCCGCTCTCCACAGTGCGCCAGCGCTTCGGGGCGGGGACCTCGCCAACCGTGCGCGATCCGGTGCAGACGATATATGTCGAGGTCGGTGCCGGCGAAGACACCGGCCGCGTCATCGCCGACATCCAGGACCTGATGCGTGTGCGGCGCGATATCCAGCCTGGTGCCGATGATGATTTCAACGTCTCCAGCCTGGCCGAATTCATTCGCGCCCGCAATGAAACCGAGAGCCAGCTCGGTCTCTTGCTCGCGGTCGGTGCGGCGATCGTGCTGCTGGTCGGCGGCATCGGGATCATGAATATCATGCTGGTCTCGGTGACCGAGCGCACGCGTGAGATCGGCTTGCGCCTCGCGGTCGGCGCGCGCGCCAGCGATATCCGCAATCAATTCCTGATCGAGAGCATCGTGCTGTGCGTGACGGGCGGCGTGGTCGGGCTTTTCGTCGGCATCGGTGGCACGATTGCCTATGCCAATGTCGGTGAGCTCGAAATATCGGTCAATCCGGGCATTGTCGCGGTGGCGATCGGGGCTTCGGCCTTTGTCGGGGTGTTTTTCGGTCTCTATCCAGCTCATCGCGCCGCCCGGCTCAACCCGATCGAGGCGCTGCGCTTCGAATAGGCTCAGGCGAGGCGGGTGTCGTCGGGCGAATTGTGGACGGGGATCGAAAAGCAGAATTTCGAGCCCTGGCCTTCCGCCGATTCCACCCAGATCCGGCCATCATGCCGCTCGACGGCCTGGCGCACGATGGCGAGACCGATACCGGTGCCGCTATAGGCTTCGCGTGAGTGCAGGCGCTGGAAAGGCGCGAAAATCTTCTCGAAGAATTTCGGGTCGATGCCGATACCATTATCCTTGACCGATATGGTCCAGGCCTCGGGGTCGCAATGCGCCCTGATTTCAATGTGCGGTGCGTCGGTGCCGCGGTATTTGATCGCATTGCTCACCAGGTTTTGCAGCACCTGCCGCATCAGGAGCGGGTCGGCCCGGATGGTTGGCAGGCCGGCAATATCGATATGTGCGCCGGATTCCGAAATCGCGGCATCGAGCTGATCGACCACATCGACCATCACGCCGCCCAGATCGACCGGCTGAAGTCTGAGCGATTGGCTCGACATGCGTGAATAGCTCAGCAAATCATCGATCAGGCGCTGCATGCGCTGTGCGGCGTCGACGAGATAGTCGAGGCTGCGGCTGCCGTCCTCGTCGAGCTGATCAGTATAGCGCCGCCGCACCAGCCCGGCGAAGGCCGCGACCTTGCGCAGGGGCTCCTGGAGATCATGACTGGCCACCGTCGCAAAACGGTCGAGCTCGGCATTGGTGCGCTCCAGCTGGGCATAGGCGGCCCGCAGCGGCGTGACGTCGGTGATGACGGCATAGCTGTGCAGAGGATTTCCGCTCTGGTCGCGTTCCAGGAAGGATGACAGCAGCACATCCAGCTTGGTGCCGTCCTTGCGGACAAACCGATAGGGAATGTCCGTATTGCGGCCGCTCTGGAATAGCTCCGGCAGTGAGGATTCTACGGCGCGCTGAACCGATTCTGCGTCGAGAAATTCGGTCGATTTGTGTCCGATAACCTCGTCACGGCTATAGCCCAGATGGAATAGCCAGTAGTCACTGACCTCACGGATCGTGCCGCTGGCGTCGATCGTGTGCATCATCGCCGGTGTGGCGCGATAGGTCGCCTCAAAGCGCTCGCGTTCCTCAAGCAAGGTATCATTGAGCTGTTTCTGGGTATCGATATTCCAGATCACGCCACTGATATTGCGGACGCGCCCGCGACTGTCGACCTCCACGACCCGGCCGGTCACCTGATACCAGATCCAGCGGCCTTCGCTGTTGAGCATCCGGTAGTCGATCACGCCAACCGGGTCGGTGCCGCGGAACATGGCGGTCGTAACCCTGGTGACCGTCTCGAGATCGTCCGGATGAACCTTGTCGAGCCAGGCTTGCGTGGAGATGCACGCCTCGGCGCCGCTATTGAATAATTCCTCGGCGATATTCCCGCGCAACCAGAGCTCTGCCGCCTCGACGTCAATGCGGAATATCCCGAGCGCTGTCGCCTGGATCGCGTCGGTCAATTGCTGTTCACGCTCTTCCAGACGTTGCTTCGTCTCCAGCCGTTCGGTGACATCGGAGAGAAAGCCGGTCGCGATCAGCGGCTTGCCCTGCGGATCGCGCTCGCTGATGCGGCCGCGGCTGTGGATATGGATCCAGCCGGCCGTCTGGGAGTTAAACCGGACGGTGTAATCCACCGTGTCCGCCTCGCCTGAATCGAGCTTCGCGAACGCGGCCTCGGCGATGGGGCGGTCGTCGGGGTGGATGCGCGATACCATCTCGTCGCGGGCAATGCGGGCGTCGCACGGCGGCAGGCCGACCATTTCGCTGATGACTGCCGTGACGTCGGATATCCGGGTCTTCAGATTGATCCGCCAGGCGCCTTCATTCGTTGCGGCCAGGGCGTCGCGAAACTGGAGATCGCGATACTCCAGCGCGGCCTGCAGACGTTTTTCCTCGGTGATGTCGGAATGCGTGCCCGCCGCACGCAGTGGCCGGCCGTTCTCATCCCACTCGATCACGCGGCCGCGGCTGCGCACCCAGATGGTCTCGCCGTCATCGCCCTGCATCCGGTATTCAACCGTGTTGATCTCATCGGATTTCCCGCCGGCCGTGGGCCCGCGCTTCAAATTCACCAGGCGTTCGGCACCGCGATGGCTGTCCGCGAACAGGCGCGAATTCAACCAGGCCTTGATCGGCAGTTCTTCATTGGGCTCGCCGATTTTCAGTAGATCGGCGAGGAAGCCTGAAATGCGGACGGTTTCGCGCTGCAGGTCGGCGCTCCAGACCCCGTCTCTCACCGATTCCATCGCCTCGCGCACCAATAGCTCATTGCGGGTGAGGCGTTCGGCCAGCTCTTTTTGTTCTGTGATGTCGACCAGTATCCCGGCCATCAGCGGGCGTACCGGGTCCTGCTCGATCCGCTGACCTCGGGCCCGTAACCAGACCCATTCGCCTGTCCGTGAATCGCGAAGCCGGTATTCGACGTCGACGGATCGCGTTTCACCGTGTTGCAGTCGATTGGTAACCTCCACGACCTTGTCCTTGTCGTCATCGTGGATCTGCCCGAGCCACAGATCCATTGCGATCCGCTCAGGCCCGTCGGTGATCCCCAGCATGGCCCGGATCGGTCCGATGGCGAGGATGCCGGGGGTGGTGGGATCGATTTCCCAGATGCCGCAAGACCCCGCGGCAATCGCGTTTTCCAATTGCTGTTCGCGTTCGGCGAGCTTGATTTCCAGCGCCCGGCGCTCGGTCACATCGGCGATAATGCCCGAAATGCGCAAGGGTGTGCCGTCACTGGCAAACTCGCTGACCCGGCCACGGGCCTGAAGCCAGCGCCAGACGCCGTCGGCGCGGCGAGCGCGGTGGACGGTGTCGAGTCCGGCGGTCGGTTGTTTGCGCAAGCGGTCGATAGCGTCGAGGAATTCGGCCTGGTCATCGGTGTGCAAGGCCTCGGTCCAACGGGTCAGGCTGATGGTCGCATCGGCCGATTTGATGCCGAGAAATTCATTGATGAAGCCGCGGGTCGACCCGAGCCCCGAGACGACATTGAGCGAAAACGTGCCCTCATTCGCTGAAGACAGGGCGACCCGCAACTGGAGGTCGCTGGCTTCGAGCCTGGCCTGCAGGGATAGCTCGGCGGTCACATCGCGGATAATGCAAATGAAACCATCGCGTTCACCGGTCGAGGCAATGATCGCGCTGGCGGTGGTTTCGCCATCGAAGATACGGCCTGATTTCGCGCGGTAGCGAGCAGTATAGCAGCGGCTGGCCTCGGCCGCATCCCGGCTGAAATGCGTCTCACCAAGTTGGTCGAAATCGCGCGGATCGGCGTAGAGGGTTTGCGAGCACGTGCCGGCGAGCTCCGCCCGGACATGGCCAAACAGCCGTTCGGCGGCCGGGTTCAGGTCGATGACTTCACGCGCGTTATTGGTCACGACCACGGCGTTCGGCGAACTGCGATACAGTGTTCGGAGCATGTCCCTGGATTCAGTCATACGTCCCGTTTCTGTTCCGGCGCCGGCAGTCAGACCGGCACCGCCCGGCGCAGAGCTTGCCTCAGTCCGCGGGCGACGCCAAATGCAACCGCACCCGCGATCTCACAAGTGGCCCGTCCAGACCCGTCGCGCGACCCGTCTGGCGCGCCGCGCGCATCGCGCTGTGGCCGGTTTACGTTGATCGGTGTGATTGGCAAGCGCTCTCATTTGATATGACCGCAGCGTTTGGTGATGCGCGTGCTGGTCTTACGCGATATCGGCGATATGCTTTGCGGCCCCAATTCCGTGTGTGAGGAGTGTGATTGTGTTGCATAGCGGAGAGAAGCCGGCCGGTGCGCCACCGATCCTGCAGGTGGAAAACCTGGATGTCCGGTTCGATACGCCCGATGGCGCAGTCAATGCGGTAAGGGGGATCTCGCTGGAGATTGCCGCCGGCGAATGCCTGGCTGTGGTGGGCGAGTCCGGGTCGGGCAAGAGCCAGACCTTCCTGGCTGCGATGGGCCTGCTGGCCTCGAATGGCCGCGCCACCGGGTCGATCCGCTATCGCGGACAGGAAATCCTCGGCCTGGCGCCGCACAAGCTCAATCGTGTGCGCGGCCGCAAGATGACGATGATCTTCCAGGACCCGCTGACCTCGCTGACGCCGCATATGCGGATTGGCGACCAGATGGGCGAAGTGCTGGGCATTCACCTCAAAATGCACGGCAAGAAAGCCGAGCAGCGGGCACTGGAATGGCTGGACCGGGTCCGCATTCCCGAAGCCCACCGCCGCTTGAGCCAGTATCCGCACGAATTGTCCGGCGGCATGCGCCAGCGCGTGATGATCGCGATGTCGATGCTGTGCGAACCTGATCTGTTGATCTGCGACGAGCCGACCACGGCGCTCGACGTCACGGTCCAGGCTGAAGTGCTCGACATCATGGACGAGCTGAAGCGCGATACCGGCGCGGCGCTCGCCTTCGTGACCCATGATATGGGCGTGGTGGCGCGCATGGCCGACCGCGTCGAAGTGATGCGCTATGGCGAATATGTCGAAGGCGGCGTCTGCGAGGATATCTTCGCCAAGCCCAAGCATGACTATACGCGCATGCTGCTGGACGCGATGCCGCGCATCGATGCGCCCGACCGGCCCGGTCATGTCCAGCTCAAGCCTGTTGCCGACCAGGCCGGCGCCGAGCCGCTGATGAGTGTCGATGATATCAAGGTCCAGTTCCCGATCCAGGTCAGCGGCGGCTTGCGCCCGACCTACAAGACCCTGCGTGCCGTGGACGGCGTCAGCTTCGATCTGAAAGCCGGCGAAACGCTTGGCGTGGTGGGCGAATCCGGTTGTGGCAAGTCGACCCTGGCGCGCGCTGTGCTGCGCCTCGTTCCGGCCCAGGAAGGTGCGGTCACCTGGATTGGCCGCGACCTGCTCGGTCTCAGCCGGCAGGATATGCGCAAATCGCGCGAGGATTTGCAGATCGTGTTCCAGGATCCGATGGCCTCGCTCGATCCGCGCATGACGATCGGCGCCTCGATCGCCGAGCCGATGCAGACCTTTCGCAAGGACATGAATCGCGAGCAGCGCCAGGATGCGGTGCGCGAAATCATGGACCGGGTCGGTCTCGACCGGAATATGATCAATCGCTACCCGCACGAATTGTCCGGTGGCCAGAACCAGCGCGTGGGTATTGCCCGCGCCATGATCCTCAATCCGAAACTCGTGATCTGCGATGAGGCCGTCTCGGCGCTCGACGTGTCGATCCAGGCCCAGATTGTCGAATTGCTGATCAAGCTGCAGCAGGATCTCGGCCTGTCGATGATCTTCATCTCGCACGACCTGTCCGTGGTGCGTGAAATCTCCCATCGGGTGATGGTGCTCTATCTGGGCCGGATCGTCGAACTGGCGGATCGCGACCAGATCTATGAAGATGCCCGCCATCCCTATACCCAGGCGCTGATTTCGGCCGTGCCGGTGCCCGATCCCTTGATCGAGAAAACCCGCAAACGGCTGAAGCTCGATGGCGAGCTTCCCTCGCCGATGGATACGCGGGCGCAATTGCGCTTCATGCAGTCGAAGCTGATCGATGATCCCGATGCAGTGCAATACCAGCCGCAATTGATCGAGGTTGAACCGGGCCACTGGGTCGCCGAGCATGATCCGGTTGAACAGGTCGCCGTCTGACCTTGCATGGCCTTACGCCCATTTAAATCGACTGGGGCGCGCCGCACGTTATGGTGTTCCCGCACTCAACGATGAAACGGTGAATATCATGTCGCTCAAGGCCCTCTCCAGGCTCGTCTTCCTGCCACTGCTTGCCGGCGCCCTGCTGGCCGCCTGCCAGCCTGCGGGGCCGGCCGCAGAGACCGTCTGGCCGCATGACGCCAGCGATCTGGCGGCCGATCCCGCTGTTCGTTATGGCCGGCTGGAGAATGGTCTGCGCTACGCGATCCTGGCCAATGAGACGCCGCCCAATGTCGTCTCTGTGCGGATGGTGTTCAATATGGGCTCGCTCGGCGAGGCCGATGATCAGCGCGGCGTGGCGCATTTCATCGAGCACATGGCGTTCAATGGCTCCACCAATCTCGCCGAAGGCGAGATGATCCCGCTGCTCGAACGCCACGGTTTGCAATTCGGGCCTGATACCAACGCCTTCACGGGCTATGACACCGTGGGCTACCAGCTCGACCTGCCAGAGGCCGACGCGGAATCCATCGACACGGCGCTCTTCATCATGCGCGAGACCGCCAGCGAGCTGGTCTTCGACGCCGAAGCGATTGACCGCGAACGCGGTGTCATCCTGTCCGAGGAAAGGTTTCGCAATACGGCGATCCGGCGCTGGAGCACGGCGCTGCAGTATTTCCAGTTGCCCGGCACCCTGATCCCCGAACGCGACCCGATCGGTACGGTCGAGATTCTGGAGACGGTGCAGCGTGATCGCTTTGTCGATTATTACGAGAATTTTTATGTGCCGCAGCGCGGTATGGTCGTGGTCGTCGGTTCGATCGACCCCGATGACATCGAAGCGAAAATCCACGAGGTTTTCGGTGACTGGCAGGCGCGCGAGGATGTGCGGCCAGACCCGGAACTGGGCGATGTGCTCGCGGCGCGGCCCTTCTCGGTAGGCTATTTCAACGATCCCGAAGTCTTCACAATCTTCACCGTCAATGCGATCCGGCCGCATCAATCCGAGGCCGATACCGGGGAAAGCCGTTTCCGCGATAATCTGGCCAGTTTCGGCGACGCCATCCTGTCGCGGCGTCTGCGGACCATCGTCAATTCGGGCGTTTCGCCCCTGCTGCAGGCTGCCGCCAGCCACTCCACAAGCTATGAAATGGCCGATGAAGCTGGCGTGCTGGCTGTTGCAACGCCGGAGCGCTGGGCCGAGGCGGTTGCGGTGATCGAGCAGGAACTCCGGCGCGCGACCGAATACGGCTTCACCCAGGCAGAGCTTGACGAGCAGCTGGCGAATTTCCGAACCAGTCTGCAAAATTCAGCCGATCAGGCGGGCACGCGTGACAGTGCGCAATTGTCCGATGCGATCTGGTCCAGCTGGCGCGGTGGCCAGGTGTTCACGACGCCGGCCTCTGGTCTCGCCCGTTTTGATGCCAGCGCGGACCGCATCACGCTCGAGGCGGTCAATGCCGCCTGGACGGCGCAATGGACCGATGCGGCGCCTCTGCTTTTCCTCGCCACGTCCGAGATGATCACGGATCCAAGCGCGACGATTGGTGCCGTCTGGGAGGCCAGCGCCGCCCAGCCCGTCGACCCGCCGGCAGATAGTGGCGCACAGAGTTTTGCCTATACCGATTTCGGTCCCGCCGGGACGGTGGCCGAACGGACCGAGGTCGAGGATCTCGGCCTGGTCCGGCTGCAATTCGAGAATGGCGTTGCCGTGACGCTGAAACAGACCGGTTTCGAAGACCAGATCGTGCGGGTCCGGGTGCAGTTCGGTCGCGGCGAACTGGAGCCGCGCGCTGTGCCGGCGGTCGATATCCTGGCGAGTTCTGTTTTCACCGCCTCGGGGCTGGGCGCCCATAGCGCCGATGATCTGTCGCGCGTGCTGGCTGGCCGTTCGGTCGGGATCAGTTTCGGCGTCGGCGATGACAGTTTCACCTTCAGCGCCACGACGACACCGGCCGATTTCGAGGTCCAGATGGATGTGTTCGCGGCCTTCATGACCGATCCCGGCTGGCGCGAAGAAGGGTTGGCCCAATATCGAGGCCAGGCTCCTGAAATCCGGCGCAATCTCTATTCCTCGCCGACCGGCATCCTGCAGGCGGACGTCGCGCGCATGCTGCGGGGCGGCGATCAACGCTATGGCTATCCCGATGAGGAAGAGGTTGCCGGCGTCGATCTGGCGGCAATCCAGGCCTTCCTCGACCCGGCGCTGGAAAACGCACCGATCGAGATCACGATTGTCGGCGATATCAGCGAAGAGGCGGTCATCACCGCGGTCGGTGCCACATTCGGCGCCCTGCCGGAGCGGGCTGCGAGCTGGCCCGACTATGCCGAGGCGCGCGATATCCGCTTCCCGGAAGCCACAAGCGAACCGGTCATCCTGCGTCATAACGGCCCGGACTATCAGGCCATGGCGAATGTCTACTGGCCGACCTTTGATGATAGCGAGCCGCGCCGCAGCCGTGCCCTGGCCCTGTTGCGCGCCGTGTTCGACCTCAAGCTGACCGAGCGTCTGCGCGAGGCCGAAGGCTTCACCTATTCCGCCTTCAACAGTTCGACGACATCGGATGTCTATCCCGACTATGGCTATCTCTGGGTTGGTGTCGATGTCCGCCTCGAGAATGTCGACGCGACCTATGCCGCAATCGACGAGCTGGCCGCCGCCCTGGCCGCTGGCGAGATCACCGAGGACGAAATCCTGCGCGCCCGCCGCCCCCTGCTGGAGCAGATCGAGGATGCGTTCGAGAATAATGGTGCCTGGCTGAACTGGCTGTCGCAATCCTGGTCCAAACCCGAGCGGCTGGACCGGATTCGGGCGCTGGCGGACGATTACGCCGAAATTTCCCGTGAGGAGCTGGTCGAGATGGCGGCGGCGTATCTGCAACCGGATACGAGCTGGCGGGTGACAATCTTGCCGCGCGAGACAGACTAACCTGTTCGCGCCGGCATCACTCAACCGGGTCTGATGGCCCGAAATGGAGATATGAGAATGAAATTTGCCCTGTTGACCACAGCCGCGCTCGCCCTGGCGCTTTCGGCCTGTTCGAGTGGAGATATTGCCGTGAGTGAAACACCAGAGAGTGAAGCAGATGCCAGCACCAGCGACGTGGGGCAGGTTGCGGCGGAAGCGCCGGCCGCCCTGTCGCCGGAAGCCGCGATCGTGGCTGAGGCCCGGACCTGCCAGGGCGCGTCTGACACAGCCATGCTCGTCGTTGAAGCGCCCGAGGCCGGCAATCAGGATGGCGCTGTGAACGCCGCTGCCGCTACGGCCTATCTCGATGCGGTGCGGGCCGAGCCTTGCGTGTTCGAATTGCCGTCGGGTCTGCTCTTCCGCATTCGCGAAGCCAGCGAGAGCGGTGTTTCACCGGTCTCCGGTGATATGGTCACGGTGCATTATCGCGGCATGTTTGCCTATGGCGGCGAGTTCGATTCTTCCTTCGCACGCGGCGAGCCGGCGACCTTCCCGTCCAACCGTCTGATCGCGGGCTGGGTTGAAGCCCTGCCGCTGATGCGGGTCGGTGAAGCCTGGGATCTTTTCATCGCGCCGGAGTTGGCCTATGGCCCACGCGGCACGCCGGGCGGGCCGATCGGCCCCAATGAAGCGCTGGTCTTCCAGCTTGAGCTGATCGACGTGCCGGGCGCCAACTAGAGGTCGGCAGCCGGCGACAAGACGATCATGAATGCAGACGATGGCGCCGTATCGGCGGGAGTGATCCCGCCGGTGCGGCGTTAGCGTGCCAGGCGCAGATTGGCGAGATCGCCCGCGATCATCTCGAACGTATCGCGCAGCGCCGAGGTTGATGGCGAGTCGAAATACAGGCTGTCACTGGAGGCGCAGGACCGCATCATGTTCCGGGTCGAGCTGGAATTGACCTGGAAGGTGATGGTGTAGACGCGAATGCCCTGGGCCTTGGCGTAATTGCAGGCCGCCACCGTGCGTTCGTCGAGGGCTTCGTTCAGCCGGCTACTGCTGGATGTGCGGATCCCCAGCCGGTCGTCATTGATATAGCCATAGGTCTCGTATTCGGACATGAAATCGGAATTCTGGCCGCGAAGCACATTCTCGCCATCGGTGAGGATCACCAACGCCTTGAGCACATCGCGATCATCATAGCCGGTGCCCTCGCTATAGGGCATTTGTGGCGACAGGACGCGCACGCCCCAACTGACGCCATTGGCGATATTGGTGGTTCCGTTCGCATCCATATCAGAGATCGCATTGTCGATCCGGGAGCGCGAATTGGTCAGCGCCGTGATGGGCGTCGTCGTACAGGCCGAATTGGGGCTGCCACCACTCGGCCGGCCATCATCATATTTCAGCAAATTGCGCAGACGGTCGAAAACTTCGTCGAGACCCGGCAGGTTGATGAAGTCTCCATCGTCCAGATAGTCATTGGGGGACCACCAGCTATCCGGCTCGTCAGGGGCAAAAAAGGGCACGAACAAGGTCTCGGGCCGGGCGGCATTGGGTGCCGTATCGTCGATATCCATCGGCAGGGAACGCGATTCAACACAGCCGCCCCAGCTTGTATTGCGCAGGCTGTCAAACAAGTCCCAGTGATTGGGGTGAACCGTCGTTGTGGTGCACTGGCGACGGCGGCCGCGGCCGGTACAGGTCTCCACGGAAAAATCGCCACCGGCCCATTGCGCGTGAATCGGCGAGATCGCGTTCGGGTCGAGCCACCAGGCCCGTTCGAAGCTGGTTCCGACATTGACCGTAGCGGCAAAGGGCACCAGGCCGATCTTGACGTCATCCGGGTCATCAACGCCCTCGAACAGGATTTCCGAGAGCAGGTGCGCCGCATCCCGCAGGCCGCGGATCTTGGAGCCCCCCATTGAGCCGGTATTGTCGAGCACCATGGCCAGTTCAATGCGCTGGCGGGCGCGCTGGGCGACGCTTTCCCAATGCACTGTGATGGTCTGTATCCCTGCGAGACCCAGCATGGTCGTGCGAACCTCGGCCGCCCCGCGCACGGTCACCGTGTCGGTTTCAGTGTCGAGACTGACAGTAACGCTGGTGATATTGCCCAGTTCGCGCTCGGGATAATTGGCGTTGATGAATCCGGTCGCGACCTCGAGGGCTTCCTCATCGCTGATCGTGGCATTGGTGCCAACCGCCAGAGCGGCCGCATCCAGGGCCTGGGCCAGCCGGCTGCGGGCATTCATCGCCGTGCTGAGATCAACCGAACCGCCGGCGAGCAGCGTCACGGGCATCAGTGCCAGGGCGAAAATCACTGCGACATTGCCCCGCCGATTGCCCGCGAATTCTGCGATTATTCTCGAAAAACGGGCGAGGAACATGTGCGCTTACCATCATCTATTCGGTAAAACTCTACAGGTTCGGGGTTAAAGGGCCGTTAGATGAGGTGGTTAACCAAAGGTGACCTATCGCGACAGCCGCAGATTGGCGAGATCGCCGGCTATCATCTCGAAGGCATCGCGCAGCGCCGAGGATGAGGGCGAGTCGAAATACAGGCTGGCATTGGAGGCGCAGGCCTGCATCATGTTGCGGGTCGTGCTTGAACTGACCTGGAAGGTGATGGTGTAGACGCGGATCCCCTGCGCCTTGGCGTAGGCGCAGGCGGCGGCGGTACGGGCGTTGAGCGCCGTGCCGAGCAGATTGCCATTCGAGGTGCGCACGCCGAGCCGGTTGTCGCTGATATAGCCATAGGCCTCATAGCGGGACATGAAGTCATTGCTCTGGCCTGACAGCACATTCTCGCCGTCTGTCAGGATCACCATCGCCTTGAGCACGGTGCGGTCATCATAGCCAACGCCTTCCGCGAACGGCATTTGCGGTGACAGGACACGCACGCCCCAGCCAATACCGTTGGCGATATTGGTATTGCCGCTCGCGGCCATCGCCGAAATGGCGGAATCGACCCGTGAGCGTGACGTGGTGAGCGGTGTGATCGGCGTCACCGTGCAGGCGGCGTTCGGGCCGTTCGAGCTCGGCCGGCCATCATCATATTTCAGCAGATTGCGCAATCGGTTGACAACGCTGCCGACGACCCCGCTCGCCAGGCCGTCACTGAGATAATTGTTGGAATAGCCTGACAGATCCGGCTCGTCGGGCGCGAAATAGGGGATAAAAAGGGTTTCAGGCCGGCCGGGATTGGGCGTGGTGTCGTCGATATCCATCGGCAGGGGGCGTGCCTCGACACAGCCACCCCAGGGCGTGCTGCGCAAATCATCGAACAAATCCCAATGATTGGGGTGGAGAATCGTGGTCGTACACCGGCGACGGTTGCCATTGCCTGTGCAGACCACGTTTGTCTGATCACCGCCGGCCCACTGGGCGTGGACTGGTGAGGCCGCGTCCGGGTCCAGCCACCAGTCGCGCGCGAAGCCCGTGCCGACATTGACCGTCGCGGCGAAGGGGATGACGCCGATCTTGACGTCGCCGGTATCGCCGACGCCTTCGAACAGGATTTCCGAGAGCAGATGCGCCGCGCCCCGCAGGGCTGTGATCTTCGAGCCGCTCATCGAGCCGGTATTGTCGAGTACCATGGCCAGTTCGATGCGCTGGCGGGCGCGCTGGGCGACGCTTTCCCAGTGCACAGTGATGGTCGGTATTCCGGCCAGGGCGAGCATGGTCGTGCGGACTTCTGCAGCTCCGCGCACCGTGACGCTGTCAGTGTCCGGATCAAGTGTCACCGTGACGCCGGTGATATTGCCCATTTCGCGTTCGGGATAATTGGCATTGATGAAGCCATTGGCGATGGCCAGGGCGTCGGCATCGGAAACCGAGACGTTGACGCCCACCGCGAGCGCCGCCGCGTCGAGCGCCTGGGCGAGGCGGCTGCGGGCATTCATAGCTGTGCTGAGGTCAACAGAGCCCCCGGCCAGCAGGGTGACGGGCATCAGCGCCAGCGCGAAAATAACCGCAATATTGCCGCGGCGATCCTTCGCAAAACGGGACAGAAGTCTGGGAAAGCGGGTCAGGCACATGCAATGGCACCTTCATCTATTCGCCAAGTGTCTACCGCTCCCGAGTTAAAACTGAGTTAGAATTCCAGGTTTATTTTGAGTGCGTTATCGCGAAAGCCGCAAATTGCTCAGATCGCCCGCGATCATCTCGAAGGCGTCGCGCAGGGCGTCCGATGATGGCGAGTCAAAATACAGGCCTGGATGGGTTGCACAGGCCTGCATCATATTGCGCGTCGAGCGCGACGAGACCTGAAAGGTGATGGTGTAGACGCGGATGCCCAGCTCCCGGGCATAGTCGCAGACCGCCTCGGTTCGGGCATTGAGGGCATTGCGGATCGTGGTGTCATTCGAGGAGACGATCCCAAGGCGGCCATCACGCATATAGCCATAGCCGGAATAGTCCGAATAATTGCTGTTGCCGCGACCATTGAGGTAGTTCTCGCCATCGGTCAGCACCACCATCGCCTTGATCGTATCGTCCTCGCCCCAGGCCACGCCTTGTGTGAAGGGTTCGCCCGGTGACAGGACGCGCACACCCCAGCTGACGCCGATGGGAATATTCGTCGTGCCGCTGGCGACCATGGCGGCAATGCCGGAATTGATCGTGTTCTGATTGCCGGTCAGCGGCGTGATGGGTCGTGCTGTACAGCCCCAGCCGGGCCCGTCACCCGAGGACACCGAAGCGCCGGCATATTTCGGTGAGTTGCGCATGCGGGCCGTGTGGTCATAGCCCGACATCTGATCGCTCATATAGCTGTTGGGCCATGATCCATAGCTCGACTCATCGGGCGCGAAATAGGGCAGGAAAAGCGTCTCCGGCGATGCGGCAGACGGCGGCGTATCCTCGATATCATGCGGAATGGCCCGCGCCTCGACACAGCCGGTCCAGTCGCGATTGGTGATCGTGTCGAACACATCCCAGCGATTGGCGGCGGGGATGAAGTTTTCCGCGTGCAGTGGCGACAGGCCATTGGGGTCAAGCCACCAGGCGCGCTCATATCCGGTGCCGACATTCACCGTCGAGGCAAAGGGCACGAGGCCGATCTTGAGCCGGTCCGGATCGGCGCCCTCGAACAGGATATCGGTCAGCAAGTGCGCCGCCTCGCGCAGATTGGCGATCTTGGAGCCCCCCATCGAACCGGTATTATCCAGCACCATGGCCAGTTCCAGCCGGCGGCGGGCGCGCTGGACCTCGCTCTCCCAGTGCACGGTGATGGCATCAATCCCGATGAGCGACAGCACGAACGTCGCAATGCGCGCCTCGGCGCCAACCGTGACGATGTCGTTCTCGGTATCCAGCGCCACGGTCAGCCCGCCAATCTCACCGATCTCGGTGGGCGGATAATTGGCGGTCACGAAGCCGAGCGCGAATTCAGCGGCCTCATCCTCGGTGAGCGATGTCTGCACCCCGACCGCGAGCGCCGCGGCGTCGAGCGCCTGGGCCAGCCGCGTGCGGGCATTGAGCGCCTGGTTGAGATCGACAGCGCCGCCGGTCAGCACCATGAGCGGCATCAACAGAACCGAGAACATCAGCGCGACATTGCCGCGCCGGTCGGCCGCCCAGGTCCGTACAAATGAGATCAGGCTCGAAGGCATCAGGTCCACAATCCACAAAACCCGGCGATACTGCGTGTGCGACGGGGGAATGGGCACTGAGTTTTGGAATTGAAGTGAAAAACCGGCTAACACCCACGCTACAACTGTTCGAGGTCATCCATGTCCCAGCCATCACCCTTCCTTGAGACCGCGATTGACGAATTGCGCGATCTGATCGGTTTCGACACCACCTCGCGCAATTCCAACCTTCCCCTGATCGACCATGTCGAGCAGCGCCTGACGGCGCTGGGTGCCCATTGCGAGCGCATCCCCAATAGCGAGGGGACCAAGGCCAATCTGCACGCGATTATCGGCCCGATGGTCGATGGCGGTGTGGTCTTGTCGGGCCATACCGATGTCGTGCCGGTCGATGGCCAGCCCTGGACGTCCGATCCCTGGACGCTGACCGACAAGGGTGATGGCAAGCTCTATGGTCGCGGCACCTGCGACATGAAGGGCTTCTCCGCCTGCATTCTGGCCCTGGCACCGGTGTTTGCCAGCGCCAAGCTCAAACGCCCCGTCCATATCGCGCTCTCCTTTGACGAGGAGATTGGCTGCATCGGCGCGCCGGCGATGATCGAGAAGATCATGGCCGGGCCGATCAACCCATCCACTGTCATCGTCGGCGAGCCGACCGATATGAAAGTCGTCACCGCCCATAAGGGCCTGTTCTCGATGACGGTGAAACTGCGAGGCCGCGAGGCGCACTCCTCGCTCGTGCGCGACGGTGCCTGCGCCGTCACCCACGCTGTGCCGCTGATGCAATATCTGGTCGATTGCGCCGCCGAAATGGAAGCCGCCGCCCCCGATGACAGTCCCTACACCCCGCCTTTCGGCACGCTGACGATTGGCGAGATGAAGGGCGGCACGGCGCTCAATATCCTGGCGCTCGACGCCCAGTTCTCCAGCCTGATCCGTCCGGCCCCCTGGGATGATCCGCACGCGATCGAGGCCGGCCTGCGGACACGCGCCGCCGCCGTGGAAGCGAAGATGCGCCAATCGGTCCCCGAAGCCAGCGTCACCGTGACGATACGCTCCAATGTCCCCGCCTTCGCCCGCGAGAAGGATGGCGCCGCCGAACGCCTGGCGCGCCAGCTCACCGGCGACAACTCCACCCGCGTGGTCAGCTATGGCACCGAGGCGGGACAATTCCAGGCGGCAGGCCTCTCGGTCGTGGTCTGCGGCCCCGGCTCGATCACCCAGGCGCACCAGCCCGATGAATTCGTCGCGATTGATCAGCTCGATCAGTGTTGCGGCTTCATGGAGCGGCTGGTGCGGGTGCTGGAGGGGTAGATGCTCCATCGCGCAGTTGAGAATGTCGTTGTCGGAGCGTGCCTCCTTCTGCTCTCTGTCTTCCCGATTTCCATCTATCTGGGCGTGGCGGCATTCCTGGGTCGTTACTTCGCCCCCAACGTCGACCCGGCCTGGCTTTACGGGTTTGCAGTGTTCACTGCCCTTGTTGGCTTCGGGGTCGTGATAACTGGCTTCTGGATCGAGCCGGAAGTTCGACGCGTGGTCCGCAACTGGCTGCGAATGCGCTAACCCTCGTCATCCTGACGAAAGTGAGGGGCCAGTTCGTAGGCCTGGCCGGAGACAGGCCTGGAACAGCCTCGCTCGATGAACTGGGTCCCGATCGTCATCGGGATGACGGTGAATTGGGGTGAGGTTGGAAGGAGCCGTTCGACGTGTGGTTCCACCATCAAGGTCGGAGCCTCAGATACTCGACCGCGGGCGAGCCCCATCAACCAATCGGCGCCCACATCTGGATGGTGTCGAAAAAGTCTTCCCAATCGGGATTGGTCGCCTCGATCAGATTGATCTTCCAGGCACGATGCCAGTTTTTCAAACGCTTCTCGCGCTCAATGGCGTATCCAAAATCCTGATGGAACTCATACCAGACCAAACGGTGGACCCTGTATTTTCGCGTGAAAGCCGAGCCCTTGCCTTGTCTGTGGAGCATCACTCGCATGGCAATATCGCCCGTGGCACCGATATACAAAGTGCCGTTTCTCTGGCTTGCAAGCATGTAAACGCAGGGGTGGCGGGCCATGGGCGGACGTTACCGCCGCCCGCTTCCTGCCGCTGTGATCCGCGTCATGGAAATTCAAAACCAACGCCAACAATTTCGTCATCCTGACGAAGGTCAGGACCCAGTTCGTAAAGTGGACCGGAGACAAGCCGGTACCCTCTTACTCGATGAGCCGGGTCCCGATCATTGTAGGGATGACGGTGAGCGTAGGCCAAAAAAAGGGCGCCCCGGGAGGCGCCCTCTTCAATTCACAATGCGTAGCAATCGTTACCCCACCACTTTCAGCGGATCGGGCTGTGCCGCCTGTTCGCGGGTCTTGCCCCAATAGGAGATGCAGGGGATTTTGCGCTTGTCGCAGCGGCCGGCATATTTGCGGGCGATGTCGGTGACTTCTTCCATCAGGCCAGCGGCCAGGGTGATCGGCTTGAGGCCCATCTGCAGGAAGGTGTCGTTCTCGACATGCAGGTCATTCTCGTCCGCTTCATTGCGCGGATTGGGGACCAGCTGCACTTCGGCGTGGGCCAGATCGGCGATCATGCCGGCCAGATCACGGACCCGGTGAGTTTCGGTCATCTGGTTGAAGATGCGCACCTTGTCGCCATCCTTGGGCGGGTTCTCGACCGCGATCTGGACGCAATGCACGGTGTCCTGGATATGGATGAAGGCGCGCGTCTGGCCGCCCGTGCCGTGCACGGTCAGCGGATAGCCAACGGCGGCCTGCATCAGGAAGCGGTTGAGCACAGTGCCGTAATCGCCGTCATAATCGAACCGGTTGATCAGGCGCTCATCGCGCTTGGTCTCGGCTGTCTGGGTGCCCCAGACAATGCCCTGGTGGAGATCGGTGATCTTCACCTTGTCGTTCTTGTTGTAGAAATGGAAGAAGAGCTGATCCTGGGTCTTGGTCATGTGGTAGATCGAGCCCGGATTGGCCGGATAGAGGATCTCCTGATCCTTCAGGCCTTCATCGGTCTGGACCTTCACCTTGAGATAGCCCTCGGGGATTTTCATGCCCGCCGTGCCGTAACCATAAACGCCCATCGTGCCGAGGTGGACGAGGTGGATGTCGCGGCCGCTTTCAACGATCGCGGCGAGCACGTCATTGGTGGCGTTGAGATTATTGTCGACGGTGTAGCGCTTGTGGCGGGCTGATTTCATCGAATAGGGCGCCGCGCGTTGTTCGGCGAAATGCACGATGGTGTCAGGCTTTTCCTCATCGATCAGATCGATGAATTCCTGGAAATCCTTGCCGATATTCATGTTCACGAAGCGGATATCGCGGCCGGAGACTTCTTTCCAGGCGGCGAGGCGTTCGCTCATCGGCCGGATCGGCGTCAGCGATTCCACTTCCAGTTCAACATCGATCATCCGACGCGAGAGATTGTCGACGATGACAATGTCATGGCCGAGATTGGAGAGGTGAAGCGCTGTCGGCCATCCGCAGAAGCCGTCCCCACCAAGAACGATAACTTTCATAATACCGGCACCCGCCCAAAAGGTTTATATAACTGTCTACTCTGTTTCTCGCAGGCGTACAGTTTCATTTCAAGTCCCCGGTCTGCGGTCGGGCCGGTCAAGCACTGTGCTGGCACACATCCAGCCCGGTCGGGGAGGGGCGATAAATCCGCCAGGTCGCTGTTTTGCCGCATTCCTGCGGTGGACTGCGGCCTGAAAGGCGGGTAAATCCGCGCCAATTCAAGCGCGACCGGCCTCATGCCACGCCGTCGCGATTACCGATGTTGAGGAGACGGGTCATGGCGCTTCGGGTTGCAATCAATGGGTTTGGCCGTATCGGACGCCTCGCGCTGCGGGCGATTCTCGAGGAGAAGCGCTGGGGCGAGATTGAAGTCGTGGCGATCAATGACAGCTCGACGCCTGAAACCAATGCCCACCTGCTGACCTATGACAGCGTCCACGGCCGTTATCCCGGCCAGATCGAAGTCGGTGAAGACTGGCTCGATGCCGGCTTTGGCCGCATCCAGAAAGTCTCGAACCGTGATCCGTCGCAATTGCCCTGGAAGGCGATGGGCGTTGATCTGGTGATGGAGTGCACCGGCAAGTTCAACGACAAGGCCAGCGCAATGGCCCATATCGAGAGCGGCGCCAAGCGCGTCTTGTGCTCGGCCCCGGCCAAGAATGCCGACAAGACCATCGTCTATGGCGTCAATCACGACCAGCTCACAGCCGCCGACATCATCGTCTCGAATGCGTCCTGCACCACGAACGGCCTGGCGCCGGTCGCCAAGGTTCTCAATGACGCCGTCGGTATCGAGCGCGGCCATGTCACCACCATCCACGCCTATACCGGTGACCAGCCAACCCTGGACCGCAATCACAAGGATCTCCACCGCGCCCGTGCGGCCGCGATGTCGATGATCCCGACCTCGACGGGTGCCGCCAAGGCCGTTGGCCTGGTCATCCCCGAACTGGTCGGCAAGCTCGACGGTGCTGCCGTGCGCGTGCCAACCCCGAATGTCTCGCTGATCGACATGGTCTTCGTGCCATCGCGTGCCACCACGGCGGAGGAACTTTCCGCCGCCATCATCGCCGCCGCCGATGGTCCGATGAAGGGTGTGCTCGGTTATGACAGCATCCCGCTGGTCTCGATCGATTATAATCACGACCCCCGCTCCTCCATCGTCGCGATCGACAAGATCAATGTCATCGACGAGCGTCTCGTCCGGGTCATGACCTGGTATGATAATGAGTGGGGCTTCGCCTGCCGCATGGTCGACACGGCCGTGGCGATGGGCCGTTTCATCTAATCACGCTTGAGCGAGGACAGGTCATGACGACGATCCGCCGTATCCAGGACGCTGAATTGGCCGGCCAGCGCGTGCTCGTGCGCGTCGATTTCAACGTGCCGATGAAGGATGGGATCGTCACCGACGATACCCGTCTGCAATCGGCCCTGCCGACCATTGATTTCCTGCGCGAAGCCGGCGCGAAAGTAATCCTGCTGGCGCATTTCGGTCGCCCCAAGGGTTGCCGCGTCACCGGTCTGTCGCTGGAGCCTGTGGCGCAGCCGCTCGCTGACCTGCTCGGCGAGGCCGTTGATTTTGTCGATGACCTGATCGGGGATGATGCTGCTTCCGCCGTCGCCGATATGAGCGATGGCGATGTTCTGCTGCTGCAAAACACCCGTTTTGAGGCCGGCGAGGAAGCCAATGACCCTGCTTTTGCAGCGGCGCTGGCCCGGCTCGGCGATCTCTATGTCAATGACGCCTTCTCTGCGGCTCACCGCGCGCATGGCTCGACCGAAGGCGTGGCGCATTTGCTGCCGGCCTATGCCGGGCTGGCGATGCAGCGCGAGATCGACCATCTCGTCGCGGCGCTGGAAAAGCCCGAGCGGCCCGTGATGGCGCTGGTGGGCGGTGCCAAAGTCTCGTCCAAGATCGATCTGCTCAAGAATCTGGTGAAGAAGGTCGACATCCTCTTCGTCGGCGGCGGCATGGCCAATACGCTGCTGCACGCCCAGGGCATCAAGGTCGGCGCCAGCCTGTGCGAGGCTGATCTGGCCGATACGGCGCGGGTGATCCTCGTGGCCGCGGAAGAAGCCGGCTGCAAGCTCATCCTGCCGAGCGATGTTGTGCTGGCGCGTGAGTTCAAGGCGAATCCGGACACCCGGCTCACCGCCGTTCACAATGTCGGTGCCGACGAGATGATCCTCGATTGCGGTCCCGGTACGGTGGTCGAACTCAACCGGGCGATTGATACCTGCCGGACCCTGATCTGGAACGGCCCGCTTGGCGCCTTCGAAACCCCGCCCTTCGAGGCCGCGACGATGGCCGTGGCCGAACATGTCGCCCGCGCCGTGCGCGAACAGGGGCTCGTGGCGGTTGGCGGCGGCGGCGATACGGTCGCAGCGCTCAACCAGGCCGGCGTCGCCGATGATTTCACCTTCATTTCGACGGCAGGCGGTGCCTTCCTGGAGTGGATGGAAGGCAAGGTCCTGCCCGGTGTCGACGTGTTGATGCAACGCGATAGCGTCAGCGCCTGACGCCTGCGCCGGACAAACCCGAATTCGGGCCGTTTCCTGTCTTGGGATTTGGCCGCGCCCTGTGTAGATAGGGCGCAATACATGATGATGACGAAGATCGAACCTAGCTGGGGATGACATGATGGATCTCGACCAACTCAACGAAACCGCCTGTGCCATGGTGGCGCCCGGCAAGGGCCTGCTGGCAGCCGATGAATCCACCGGCACGATCGGCAAGCGCTTTGCTTCGATCGACCTGGAAAACACCGCCGATAATCGCCGTGACTGGCGCGAAATGCTGCTGCGTACCGAGCCGGCAATGAGCGAGTATATTTCCGGCGTCATCCTCTATGACGAGACCATCCGCCAGAAAGCCAAGGACGGCACGCCGCTGGTCAAGCTGATCCAGGATGCCGGTGCGATCCCGGGCATCAAGGTCGATGCCGGCGCCAAGGGCCTGGCCGGCAGCGATGGCGAGATGATCACTGAAGGCCTCGATGGCCTGCGCGATCGTCTGGCCGATTATTACGGCCTCGGTGCCCGCTTCGCCAAATGGCGCGCCGTGATCAATATCGGCCGCAATGGCGATGAATCCATGCCGAGCCAGTATTGCATCAACACCAATATGCACGCACTCGCCCGCTATGCGGCGCTGTGCCAGGAAGCCAATATTGTTCCGATCGTCGAGCCGGAAGTCATCATGGATGGCGATCACTCGATCGAGCGTTGCTATGAAGTGACCGAATTCGCGCTCAAGACGCTGTATCGCGAGCTGTTCGACCAGGGCGTCATCCTGGAAGGCACGATCCTGAAGCCGAACATGGTGATCTCCGGCACCAAGGCCGAAGACCGCGCCGGCATCGAGGAAGTCGCCGACATGACGATGCAGTGCCTGGCCAATTGCGTGCCGGCGGCTGTGCCGGGTATCGCCTTCCTGTCGGGCGGTCAGTCCGATGAGGAAGCCACGGCCCACCTCAATGCCATGACGGAAAGCTATGACCTGCCCTGGCCGGTCAGCTTCTCCTATGGCCGCGCCCTGCAGGCCGCACCGCTGAAGGTCTGGGGCGGCAAGCCCGCCAATGTGGAGGCCGCCCAGGCTGCCTTCAACCACCGCGCCAAAATGAACAGCCTCGCCGCACTGGGCGAATATGATGCGGCGATGGAGAAGGCTGGCGCCTGATCTCGGCCATCCTTGTCATCCCAACAAAAACGGGGCCCGCTTGGCGGGCCCCGTTCTCGTTTCGGCGATGGTGTGAAACCTACTGGGCGTATTCGGTGATGAAGATGGTGGCAGGCGCGGTGGAGCTGCCATAGGTGCCGACCCAGATATCATACTGGCCACCATCCGGCATTTCGCCGCCGACGACCGGGTTCAGACCGTTGTAATCATCATTGCAATACCAGCTGCCATCCGGCGCATTGACGACGAGGGTCGTGTCGGCTGAGGAGGTCACACCGATGAAGAGCTGTGAGCCACCGCTGCCGTACTGCAGGCGGTAATCGGGCGCATTGGCGATCATCCCGACGCAGGCAGAGCTGAGCGAGGAGGCGTCAATCGTGCCGCCAGCGACGACCTGGACCTGGTAGGGGTCAGGCATGAAGCCGGGATTCAGTGACACGGAACCATAGGTCGGCGGCAGTGAATAATTCTGGGCGGAGGCGATACCGGTAAGCGCTGCAACGGCAAGTGTGGCCGCAAGGACGGTTTTGATGGACATGTAATTCCCCTGGTAAAACACGATCGAAACAAGATCGTCGGTTGATGTTGGCAAACATGCCTTGTCGTTGATGACGGCGAGATGAACGCGCTGTATCGAGCGCTGTATCCGGGCCGGGCTCGGGCCTTTATCCCCCACGCCAGACAACTATTCCACGTCATCCTGACGAACGTCAGGACCTCGACGTGACAGGGTCGGAGCCCATGATATCGAGGTCCCGGCGTGCGCAGGGATTACGATAAATAGGTGATGTTATCCCCACCCCCATGAGCCTGGCGCATACTTCAGCTGTTCCGGTCGCACGGGAGGCGTGAGCTCAGTCATTCGCGGCGATCGGGAGTGTGGAGCTCGTCCGGACAGAGGGGTGACAGCCCGAGTCCCGGCGTGGCCACCGGAGCGGAAGGCGGCATAAAGCTCGACCGCATGATCCACTCCGGTTTCGAGGCGGGGGCCGCGAGGCGTCCGAGTAAATCTCCACGTGTGGGACGTCACGGATGCCCCCTAAATTACTCAAAACCCGGCATTCGCCGGCGTCCCACACACCTCCCACTACGAGGTGATCCCTTCAAACCTCCAGTCGGAACCCGGCGTGGAGATTTTCGTGCAGGCGGCGATGCAGGCCCACTAGCCACCCGGCCTGAAATCGGTCAAAACGCCGCCATGACAACCCAGCTCTATCTGATCACGCCGCCGCGCATTGATGCGCAATTCGCCGAAACCCTGGTCGAGGTGCTGGAAACCGGCGCGGTCGCGGCGTTGCAGATCCGCCTCAAGGATCACCAGCCCGACGAGATTCGTCAGCTGGCGCCGCCACTGATCGCACTCGCGCAGGCCCATGGCGTTGCGGCCATCCTCAATGATGATGCCGCACTGGCCGTCGAGCTGGGCTGTGACGGCGTGCATCTGGGGCAGGGCGATGGCAGCGTCAAGGCGGCGCGCGAGCTGCTCGGCAAGGACGGCACGATTGGTGTGACCTGCCATGACAGCCGCCACCTGGCGATGCTGGCCGGTGAGGCGGGCGCCGATTATGTCGCCTTTGGCGCCTTCTTCCCGACCACCACCAAGGATGTCAGCCATCAGGCCGACATTGATCTGATCCAGTGGTGGATTGAAGTGTTTGAGCTGCCTTGTGTCGCGATTGGCGGCATCACGTTGGATAATGCCGCGACGTTGATCGAGGCGGGTGCTGATTTTATCGCTGTTTCAGCCGGCGTCTGGCAGCACCCGGACGGGCCGGTCGCGGCGGTGACCGCCTTCCACACCCTGTGCGCGGCCCGCTGAAGCGGCGGTCTCCAGGTTACAAATGCCTCAGTTTTCAATCCGCGGTCTTGACCTTGCCGCAATCGCATCGCTGATAGGCGGCATGAAAATATTCTCTGCCCTTTGCCTGAGCCTCGCCCTCGCCACACCTGCGCTGGCGCAGTTTGAGCTGGACACACCGCCCGACGCGGCCGAGCCGCAAGGCGGCTTCCCCGCCGAGCTCATGCTGCTGCCGCAGGATATCCAGGACGCGGCAATCGCCGGGATGGATGCGGCCGAGGCCGAAATCCCGACAGGCCTCAATGCGGCGGACGCGGCCTATTACCGGGCCCAGATTGCCTATATCGGCCAGGACTGGGTTCTCGCCCGGCAATATGCCGAGGCCGCAGCCGCCGGTGGCAATAGCGAGGCGGCGATGCTGGCCGGCATGATCGCCCGCGACGGGCTGACGGGTGAACCGGACCATGCCGCCGCGGCGCAATGGTTTCGCCGGGCCGCCGAGGACGACGCACCCGTTGCCCTCTATCAGCTCGCCCTGCTGGCGCGCCGTGGCGATCCGGGGCTCGAACTGGGATCCGCTCGCGGCTGGTTTGAACGCGCGGCGCGAGCCGGTCATGTCAATGCCATGCTGGGACTGGCGATCGAGTTGAAGAATTCCCCGGTGCCGCAAGACGCGATCCCTGCTCGCGAATGGGCCGAACGGGCAGCCCAGCAGGGCTCGCCCGAAGCCATGTATCAACTGGCGCAAATGCTCGATTCCGGGGCGGGCGGTGCCACCGATTCCGCCGGCGCGCGGAGCTGGTACGAGCGTGCGGCGAGTAATCGCCATGCCGAAGCGGCCTTCCAGGCTGCGATGATGTGGGCCAATGGCGAAGGCGGCGATCAGGATGATGCGGCCGCGCTGCGCTGGATGCGGATTTCCGCCGAGAGTGGCTACGCCCCGGCGGCCGGCCAATACGGGCTGATGCTGTATCAGGGTCGCGGCGGCGAACCCGATCCGGGCTCGGCAGCGGTCTGGTTCGCCCAGGGGGCTCGCGGCGGCGATGCCGAAAGCCAGTTTCTCTATGCCTTCGCCCTGGCCCGCGGTGATGGCGTGACGGCTGATCTTGAGACCGCCTATGGCTGGACACTGATGGCCGCGGTCGACGCGCTCGGTGCTCCGGTCGGCGATCCTGTCCGTGACCGCCTTCAGGCCGGTCTGGAGCGGGCCTTGCCGCCGGATGTGCAGGCGCGGATCAGGGCCCAGGTCGAGGCTTTGCGCTAGCGCCCAGGTGCCGCGCCGCTTGCCGATACCTGTCGCCGCTGATAGGAGAGCGCCACTCTACGGCCCAAGGGCAGTACACACGGTTTTCCGATAGGTGATGGCATGAAGATCAATGGCAACGAAATTCGCCCCGGCAATGTCCTGCAGCATCAGGATTCGCTCTGGGTCGCGGTGAAGACCGACCACGTCAAGCCGGGCAAGGGCGGTGCCTTTGCCCAGGTCGAGCTGAAAAACCTGCTCGACGGCCGCAAACTCAATGAACGCTTCCGCGCCGCCGACAAGGTCGAGCGCGTCCGTCTCGAGCAGCGCGACCAGACTTTCCTGTTCGACAGCGGCGACACGCTGACCTTCATGGACGCTGAATCCTACGAGCAGATCGAATTGCGCAAGGATTTCGTCGGCGAAGAAAGCACGGCCTATCTTCAGGACGGCATGAATGTCGTGGTCGAATTCCATGAGGAACGTCCGATCAGCATTTCCCTGCCGCAATTCGTGACGCTCGAAATTACCGAGACCGAACCGGTGGTGAAGGGGCAGACGGCCGCCAATTCCTTCAAGCCCGCAATCCTGGAAAATGGTATCCGCACAGCCGTCCCACCTTTCGTCGGGACTGGCGAACGCGTCGTGATCGCGACGGAAGACGGTTCTTACGTGAAACGGGCGGAGTAGTCCTCATGGGTGCGCTCTCTCCTCTTCTGACTGTCATGGTGGATGTTGCCGGCCGCGCCGGGCGCAAGCTCAACCGCGATTTTCGCGATGTCGAACACCTGCAATACTCCAAGAAGGGCCCGGCCGATTTCGTGACGATGGCCGACCACAAGTCCGAAGAGATCATCTATGACCGCCTGATGACGGCGCGTCCGGGCTATGGCTTCCTGATGGAAGAGCGCGGCATTGTCGAAGGCTCTGACCGTTCGCACCGCTGGATCGTTGATCCGCTCGACGGGACCACGAATTACTTGCACGGCATGCCGCATTTCGCCGTCTCGATCGCGCTCGAGCGTGAAGGCGAGCTGGTGGCCGGCGTTGTCTATAATCCGGCGACCGATGAAATGTTCCATGCTGAAAAGGGCCGAGGGGCCTGGCTCGCCGACCGCCGCCTGCGCGTCGCCGGCCGCAATCAGCTTGATGAGGCCGTGTTCGCGACCGGGATGCCGTTCGTCGGCAAGACCGGCCATGCACGCTTCCTCAAGGAATTGCACCAGGTCATGCCCCGTACCGCCGGCATCCGCCGCATGGGTGCGGCCTCGCTCGATCTGGCATGGGTGGCCGCGGGGCGTTTCGACGGTTTCTGGGAGCGCGATCTGAAGCCCTGGGATATCGCTGCCGGCCTGTTGCTGGTGCGGGAAGCCGGGGGCTATATCGCCGACATTGATGGTGGCAAGGATGTGCTCTCCAGCGGCAATATCGCGGCGGGCAATGAGAGCATGCTGGCACAATTGCTCGAACGGCTGAAAGTCGCCGCAGTCTGATCGCAGACCCGGTCTTGCGTGAAGATTTTCCCGCTTCAGCTTTGACCTCGCCACCAAATCGTCCCAATGCCTTGGGATGAGTATCGTCGCGAGCGATGTGAGGGGAAGTGATGCCTGTACAGCATGATGAGCGGATGAGCGCGGTCCGGCCGGATGTCCATTTCACGGGGCCCTGGCGCTATATTGTCTGGATGGCGCTGTTCACCGCCGTTGTCCTCGCCCTCGCGGTTTTCCTGCACGCACAGCTGATCGAGGCCTTCCAGGCCAATCCGGCGATCAATGGCGTCATCCTCGGCGTGCTGGTGATCGGCGTTCTCTACACATTTGCCCAGGCGCTGGGGATTGGCCCTGCAGCCAATTGGCTCAAGCGCTTCCGCTCGGCCGAAGCCGGCATCACCCTGCCGCCGCCGCCTGCCCTGATCGCCCCGATGGCCTCGATGATCGGCGAGACCGATGGCCGTGTCCGCCTCTCGGCTGGTTCGGTCCGCACGGTGCTCGACTCGGTCGGTGCGCGGATGTCGGAAGCCGGCGCCTTTACCCGCTATTTCGGCCGTCTTCTGATTTTCCTCGGCCTGCTGGGTACATTCTGGGGTCTGCTCGCGGTGGTCTCCGATGTCGGCCAGGCCGTACGTGCCGTGACCGAAAGCTCGACCGGCGGTGAAGCCGATGTGATGCGGCTTATGGCGGCGATCCAGGATCCGATCGAGGGCATGGGCACCGCCTTTGCGTCCTCGCTCTTTGGCCTGGCCGGCTCTTTGGTGATCGGTTTTCTCGACCTGCAGGCCAGCCGGGCCCAGAACCGTTTCTACAATGAGATCGAGGAATGGCTTTCCTCCATTTCGCGCCTTTCGGCCGCCGGACCGGCGAGCAGTGGCGATGGTGAGACCTCGTCGGCCTATGTCGGCGCCCTGCTCGAGCAAACGGCGGAAACCCTCGACCGGCTCTCGCACACGCTGGAACGCCATACGCGCCAGCTCGACACCACCATGCAGCGCTTTGCCGAAGATGCCCGCGAAGGTCAGCAGGAAGCGGCCCGTGCCCTGCGCGATGAAATCCGCGTCCTGATCCGAACCCTCGAGGCCCGGGACCGGGCGGGAGAATAGGTCATGGCGTCGCCGCGTTTCTCGCGTTTCCAGGAGGCTGATAATGGCGATCACTGGCCCGGCTTCGTCGACGCGCTGGCGACGCTGCTGCTGGTCATCGTGTTTCTGCTGTCGATCTTCGTGGCCGGGCAATTTGCCCTCAGCCGCGCTCTGACCGGGCGTGACCAGCAATTGGCTGACCTCAATGCGCAGCTCTCCCAGCTTGCCAATGAGCTCGATCTGGCGCGCGATGAGAATGCCGAGCTGGAAGTGCGCATCATCGGGCTGGTCGATGAACGCGATGCCCTGAACGGGGCGCTGGCGATGGCCTATGGCCAGGCGGAGTCGCTCAGCGCCGAGCTCGAGGCTGAACGCGAAATGTCGTCGGAATCGATGCGGGCGCTGGCGCTGCTGAACCAGCAGATGCAGGTCCTGCGCGATCAGATCGCGACCCTCAATGCCGCGCTGGAGGCTTCGGAACAACGTGCCGAGGAGGCCGAAGTCCAGGTGATCAATCTGGGCGAACGCCTCAACGCCGCCCTCGCCGAGCGCGCCGCCGAACTGGCCGTCTACCGCTCCGATTTCTTCGGTCGTCTGCGCGCCATTCTCGGCAATCGTACCGGCGTGCGCATTGTCGGTGACCGCTTCGTATTCGAGACCGATGTGCTCTTCCCGTCCGGCTCGGCCGCCCTGTCGAATGAGGGCCGCGAGAGCCTGCGTCCGATCGCCGATGCGATCATCCAGCTGACCACGGAAATCCCCGCCGATCTGGAATGGGTGATCCGCATTGATGGCCATACCGACCCGGTGCCGATCCGCACCACCTATCCGTCCAACTGGCACTTGTCGGCTGCGCGGGCGATTTCGGTGGTGCAATGGATGGAACAGCTGGGTGTGCCGCCGGAACGTCTGGTCGCGGCCGGCTTCGGGGAATTCCATCCGCTGGTGTCTGGCCGCACGGCCGCGGACAATGCGGCCAATCGCCGGATCGAATTGAAGCTGACCTCGCGCTAGGGGCTCTCAGAACCCCTGGAACAGGAAGTCCATCGCCGAAGTGATCTCGTCGCGATACTCCTTGATATTTCCGACTGGCTTGCCGAGCCAATGGACCGGTTGTGCGCCCATATCGGTTGTCAGGAGCAGGTAGTTCTGGTCGCCAATCATCAGGACCGGTTTCAGTCTCGGGAGCGGCGACTCGTCGGCCTGCTCGAAGATACGTAGCGGGATGACGACACGGCTGGCCAGATCGCCAAGAATTTCAGCCTGAACATCCACCATCAGCGGAATTCGACGGCTGCTGACCCGATAGAGGTCGAAGCGGGCCACCTAGGCTTCTTCCTCCGCCCACCACGGAGTGGGGAGGGCCATGCCTTCGCGTTCAACCCGCTCATTATGAGCCCTGATGGCTTCGGCATTCTCTTCAAGCCAGCGTCGGGATTGCTCGGCCTTCAGGGCCGCTTCGATCCCGACTTCGGCGGCACGTGAAATGTTGATTCCGAGAGCCTGGGCTTCTGACATGACGTCCTCACGTACAGTCAGGTTGACCCGTTGGCGATTGGTGGGGGGGGCGTATTTCATCGGATGCGCATCCTTCAGCTCGCGCAGGATCGTACGTATAAAGTATGCGCATGTCCAGAATTCCGGCCGATGGTGGCAAAACGCTGACCGGACCGACTCATTCGCTCGCTTGCCTCGCGTCGCGTCTTCAGGTATCAGCCCCGCTCCTGAGAGATATCAGCTGTGTGCGTCACGCGAGTTGGCGTGGCACAGCGAGAGAAGAAAGCCGGACCGATGAAACAAGATATCCATCCCGAGTATCACATCATCAATGTCGTGATGACCAATGGGACGACCTTCCAGACCAAGTCCACCTATGGCAAGGAAGGCGACACGATCAATCTCGATATCGATCCGACCTCGCACCCGGCCTGGACCGGCGGCAATGCACACCTGCTTGACCGCGCCGGCCGTGTCTCGCGCTTCAAGGACAAGTTCAAAGGCTTCGCTTGAGGCTTTTCGTAACGACCTGATTGAAACGGGCGCGATCCTCACCGGATCGCGCCCTTTCTCTGTCTGCCACCCCGAAATGCAAAAGGCCCCCCGAATGGTTTCGGAGGGCCTTTTGCGAAACGGTTTGGCGATCAGGCCTGGCTGAAGGCGCCGCGCAGTCTTTCCATATGGTCCGCGACCGGATTGCTCTCAGTTTCCGGCATGCCATCGGCGTAGAGATTGTCATCAATCCGCTTGAGACGCGCATACAGCGAGCGTGAGCGTTCGACCAGATTGGTCAGGATGGCGGGCGGGGTCTCGCCTTCGGGCCATAATTGCTCGGTCGGCCGGTCGCTGCCGAGGCGGTATTTGCCGTCGGTGGCGTCTTCGGCCGTCATCTCGCCCTCGGCGACAGCGCGCTGCGCGAGGAGCCAGGAGGCGGCCTGCATCAGCCGTGTCGTCAGCTTCATGCTCTCCGTCGCATAGGAGAGTGCACCCGCCCGGTTGAGGGATTTGGCATCATCGCGGCCAGCGCCGTCGAGATAGCTCGCTGTCTCTTCGACCAGGTCCATGCCCTCGCGGAAGAGCTTGCCGAACATCTCGGATTTGCAGAAGTCCATGGCCCGGGCTGCCGGTGCGGAACCGGCCGGGAAAAGGGTAGGGGTCTGGCTATCGGTCATCATTCGTCCAGTTGTCCGTCTATCGTCAGCTTCTGGCGATTCGTAGCAAAGCTCGGGCCAGAGTGACCCAATTGGTTGATCAAATCTTGAAGACGGCGTCTGCCGCGCTCAGTCCGGCCCGCTTTTTCTCAGTAATGGCGTCGATTCGCTGGATTTCGGTTTCCAGCAATACCCGCCGCTCGGCGAGATCCGAGAGGGAGAGTGCGCTCAAATCGGCACCGGGGATGATGGCTTCGGGCTTGAGGCTACTTGCGACCGTCTCATCGTCATGGAACATGTTGACCTCCATCAAAATCCTGACACCGCAATCCGTGCTTCACAGCATAACCCGAAGAGTGGAAAACGCCCATGCCTGGCACCCGTACAAATCGCATCGTCACGGCCAATCCGCCTGGCGGGCCTGAAGTTTTGCGCATCGAAACGCGGCCCATGCCGCAGGCCGGACCCGGTGATATTCTGATCCGGGCCGCCGCGTGCGGCGTTAACCGGCCTGACCAGATTGAACGGATGGGTTTCTACCCCGCACCGCCCGGCGCTCCTGAAGGCCTCGGTCTGGAAGTCTCCGGACATGTGGAGGCTTTGGGTGACGGGGTGTCGGGTTTCGCCCTGGGCGAGCCGGTCTGCGCCCTGGTCGCTGGCGGTGGCTATAGCGATCATGTGGTCGCCCCGGCCGGCTCGGTTCTGCCCGTCCCGGCCGGCCTTGATCTGGTCGAGGCCGCGGGATTACCCGAAACGGTTTTCACCGTCTGGGCGAATGTGTTCGAGATTGGCGCATTGTTGCAAGGTGAAACAATCCTGATTCATGGCGGGTCGAGCGGGATCGGGACGACGGCGATCCAGATGGCCAAGGCTGCGGGAGCCCGGGTCTTCACCACCGCCGGTACTGACGAAAAGTGCGATTTGTGCCGTCAGCTCGGGGCCGATCGCGCGATCAATTACCGCACCGAGGACTTCGAGGCGATCGTGACCAAGGCCGGCGGGGCTGATCTTGTGCTCGACATGGTGGGCGGCAGTTATGTGCAGAAGAACGTCAATCTGGCCCGTCCCGGTGCCCGCCTGGTTTCGATTGCCTTTCTCCAGGGCAGCCGGGTCGAGCTGGACATGATGCGGGTCATGCTCAAACGCCTGACACTCACCGGCTCGACACTGCGGGCACGGCCCGTCGCGGAGAAAGCCAGGCTTGCCGCCGCACTGCGCAAGACCGTCTGGCCGTGGCTGGAAGCCGGGACGCTGCGGCCGGTAATCGATACCCGCTTCGCCCTCGCCGATGTCCGTTCCGCCCACGAGCGGCTCGATTCGGGAACGCATTCCGGCAAGATTTTGCTGTTGCCCTGATCCAAGGAAGCGATATCCGCTTTGCAGACCGGGCGCGCTGCGATATAGAGGCGGCAAATCGCTTGGCTGGACTGATACTCAGACCGCTAGCGTCGGAAGCCCAAGCCCGGCACCGCGTCGGGCTTTTTTTATTTCTCCGAAGGAGCAAGACATGACCGAGATCCTGATGCCGAAAGCCACGGCGGTCTGGCTCGTTGACAACACCTCGCTGACCTTTGACCAGATCGCGGATTTCTGCGGCCTGCATCCACTGGAAGTCAAAGGTATTGCCGATGGCGATGTTGCTGTTGGTGTGCGTGGTGCCGATCCGATCTCCAACGGGCAATTGACCCGTGAGGAAATCGCCAAGGCCGAGGGCAAGTCAACATTCCGCATGACACCGGTGCAGCCGAAATACTCCGACCTGCATCAGCCGGCCAAGCGCCGCGGTCCGCGTTACACGCCGCTATCGCGCCGTCAGAACCGTCCTGACGCGATTGCCTGGCTTGTCCGCAATCACCCGGAATTGTCCGACCCGCAGATCTCGAAACTGGTCGGCACGACCAAGACGACGATCGCTGCGGTGCGTGACCGGACGCACTGGAATTCCAGCAGCATCAAGCCGACCGACCCGGTCTCGCTCGGCCTGTGCAGCCAGATTGATCTCGACGAACAGGTCAAGAAGGCCTCGTCGCGCCGCCGCAAAATCGAGGAAGACAATCCGGAATTGCTGGCCGATACGCTGAAGCCGAGAGAGCAGCTGGTTCCCGAAGCCGACGAGCGCGCCAATAGCGAGATCAATCTCGAAACCCTGTTCGGCAGCCCGTCGAAGAAGAATACCGAAGAAGACGAAGAATAGCGTCATCGGGACCGGCATGTCGGTGGCAGGTCAATCACCCGTCACCCATACCGGTCCCGAATACGCTACTGGTCAGTCGGGACGATGTAGTTGAGCGCCAGGCGGCCACCATCGGCATAGATCGTCGTGCCGGTGATATAGCTCGAATCCTTTGAGGCGAGGAATGAGGCGACCGAGGCGATTTCGTCCGGGTCACCGATCCGGTGCATGGGCGTGCGCGACAGCATTTTGTCCATCGCCGCCTTGTCGTCATTCACCGCCTTGAGCACATCGGTATTGATGCTGCCGGGCCCGATTGCATTGACGCGAATTCCGTATTTGGCCAGGGCCAGCGCCATCGACTTGGTCAGCTGGTTCAGTGCGCCCTTGCTGGTGCAATAGGCCAGCTGGTCGGGGATCGCCATAATCCCGTTGACCGAGGACATGTTGATAATCGCATAGCGACGCCGGGCATCGTCGGCGCGTTCGCTGCTGTCCTCGATTTGCTCGACCATCTGTTTGGCGCAAGCCCGGGCGACCAGGAAGGCGCCGCGCAGATTGACACCGATGACGCGGTCAAAATCGGCTTCCGACAATTCGAGGATATCGCCGCGCGCGACGATGCCCGCATTATTGACCAGAATGTCGAGCCGGTCGAAGGCGGATCGCGTTTCCGCCAGAAGATTGCTGACCGAGAGGCGGTCTGACACATCGCAGGGTACGAACAGCGCCCGGCCACGCTCGCCGCCCAGTTCGCTGGCCAGTGCCGTTCCGGCTGCCGTGTCGATATCGGCGATAACCACACGGCATCCATCCTCGCTCAGACGGCGGGCACAAGCCTTGCCGATGCCATTCGCACCGCCGGTAATGATTGCAACGCGATCGCCAGAGGCCATGGGAAAAACCTTCCTGTAAATCCGGCGCATAGCGCGCCTTCCAATTGTCTCCCCTCGCATACGCTGATGCGTTAGGCAATTCAGCGGCAAGCGTGGGCGGAGCGGTGTTCAGGGATGTCGGGTGCGCTCGAAGTCAGCGGCAATTTCCGGGTCATCGGGATCGAGTTGATGGGCGCGGCGGTAGAGCGCCAGCGCCTCGTCTAGACGGCCGACTGCTTCCAGGGCGGTTGCATGGGAGTGGACGATCGCACCGGTATCCGGCTCGATCGCGACAGCCTCCTCGCACAGAGGCAGGGCGGTGTCGGCACGCCCGTCCTGGATCAGGGTCCAGCACAGCATGTTCAGGCTCGAACCATTGGTGGGATCCAGCTCAACGGCCTGGCGGGCATCGGCAACCGCGGCCGAGGTCATGCCTGCGTCGAGCAGGGCGCTCGACCTGTTGAGCCAGGCACCCATCCATTCCGGCTCGAGCTGGACAATCCGGTCATAGGAGACCACGGCGTCGGCATGACGCTCCATCTGCTGGTAGACGAAGCCCATATTCAGATAGGTCAGCACATCATCCGGCATTTCCAGTGCCGCATGTTGAAGGTCGGAGAGGGCGGCATCGAGCTGCCCGAGCTCGGCCCGGGCAATGCCGCGATTGCGCCACAGGCCCGGATTGGCGATCGCGGCCTGCTGGGTATCGGCGATCGCGAAGGCCATATTATAGGCAGACAGGGCGTCCTCGAAGGCCTCCTCGGCGAGATAGGCAGCGCCAAGGGCGGCGTAGGTCTGAACCTCGGCCTCCGGTTCCTGTTCGCTGGTCGCCAGGCATTGCAGGAGCAAGTTGGCAGCCTGGGCGCTTTCACCGGCATCCATGGCCGCTCGGCCATCAAGGCAGGTGTCGGCAGGCTTCTGGGCTGCAGCGAAAGCCGGACAGGCAAGCCACAAGGCGCAAGCGGTCACGATTAGGACACGCATTTCGATCTCCGATTCATTGACCGCAATCTCTTGCGTCCTCGTCCAAAACGCACTCAGTCTACAACGTAAAAGGGGCGGCCCGAAAGCCGCCCCCATGAATTTCACTATCCGGCGAGCGTTTTCAGCTCGCCCGTTCGCAGGGCCTCTATTTGTTCCTTGAGTCGAAGCTTCTCCTTCTTCATCCGGGCGACCTCAAGCGAATCCGCCGACGGGTGATGGCTAACCTCGTCGATTTGGGCGTCCAGACGCGTGTGACGGGCGTCGAGCTCACGAATGCGGGCTGCGATTGGCATGGATTAAACTCCTCTGGTGAAGTGGATGAATGGATTGAAACACGTTCCGGCGCTATGTCTACTCACGAAACGTTTCGGGGTTAGAAGATGGTGAAGTCAGACCGCCTGATTGTCGGGGTCTCCGGGGCCTCAGGGATCATTTATGGCATTCGCGCGCTGGAGGCCCTGCGTGCACTCGGTGTCGAGACTCACATGGTCGCCTCGAAGGCCGCCGAAATGACGCTGCGCTATGAAACCGGTCTGTCGATTCCCGATTTTCGCGCCGGCGCTGACCATGTCTATAAAATGCCCGATGTCGGCGCGCCCATCGCCTCGGGTTCTTTCCTGACCCGCGGCATGCTGATCGCCCCGTGTTCGGTACGCACCATGTCGGAGATCGCGTCCGGTGTGACGTCGAGCTTGCTCACGCGTGCCGCTGACGTGGTCCTCAAGGAGCGGCGGCGCCTGGTCCTGATGTTGCGCGAGACACCTTTGCATCTCGGCCATTTGCGGACCATGACAAGCCTGACCGAGATGGGGGCCATAATCTGTCCGCCCATGCCGGCTTTTTATGCGAAGCCGGAAACCATTGATGATCTGATTGATCAATCGGTCGGGCGGGCACTGGACCTGTTCGATCTCGACTGGACGCCGACGCGCCGCTGGGGTGAGGATCTCGAAGGCGGGCGCCGCTGACGGGCCGCAGGCTTGTCGCCGGTCCACAGACTTGGTGATTTCTTTGCGAGACAAAAAGCGGTATCATGCCAGCATCGGCGCGACGGGTGCCGAGGGACGCTTTCAGCCTCCGCAGGATCCGCACGGCCGTCTCGGCCAGAAATGAGACCGTACTGAAATGGACGGAGAAATCTTGGATCAGCAGGAATTGCGCTCACGCATTTCATTGATGCGTGATGAGCATATGGCGTTGAACAACGAGGTCGACGCGCTGGCTGAAAACGGTGTCGTGGATCAGCTCAAACTGGCGCGCCTGAAAAAGGAAAAGCTGCGGATCAAGGATAGTCTCGCGGCGCTGAATGATCAGCTCACACCCGATATAATCGCCTGACGCTGCCTTGATTCCCGGCGACCCGGGACCGGTCTCAGGCCTTCTTGCGTGCGGCCGCTTCGAGATGGCGTTTCTGATCCTGCTTGCGGGCATACATGACCGCGTCGGCCTCTGCCATCGCCTCGGCGGCATCGTGACCGGCCTCAAGCGGATGGGCGCCCCAGGCGACACCGACATGCAAGTCCTTGCCGCCATGCACGAAGGGAATGGTCTCGATGATCTCCACGAGCTCACGGGCTTTGGTATCCGCGCCGGCCGGCCCGGTCAGGGTCAGAACAACGCCGAATTCATCGCCGCCGAGGCGGCCAACGGCATCGGTCTCGCGCACATGGGCTGTCAGCTGGGCTGCGACATGATGTAGCGCGGCATCGCCAGCGGCATGCCCGTAGGTGTCATTGATGTCCTTGAACCCGTTCAGATCGAGATAGAGCAGGGCCGATGGCGCATTATGCCGTTCCGCCAAGGCGAGCGCCCGGCTGACTTCGCGCAGGAAAGCGCGCCGGTTGAGCACGGGCAGCAGCACATCATGGTCGGCGAGTGATTCCAGCTCGCGGACCCGGCCACGCAGGCGTTCGGTATCCTTGCGCAGCTGATCCACCTCGCCCATCAGTGACAGCAGGGCACGCTGGACATTGGGGGTCAGCTCAGCTTCCGGCACACCCATGATCGAGGCGGCATCGCGCGGAGCTTCGGCCGCACTTGCCGAGCCGGTGCTCTTGGCCGCGCCGGTCTTGCCGGCACGCGCGACGTTTCGCGTCGTATTTGTGGGTCCGATGCGCATGGGAGCGTCCTGGGCGATTCTCTTCATGCCAAGGCTCGCCAAGTGTGGTTAAGAAACCCTCAAAAATGAAAAGAAACCCGCTTGCGCGACGGGCCATCTTGACCTGTGGCTGCTGAAAGCTATGGTCCCGCGCTTCCTTTTCACACGCAGGAAGCATTATGAGCGATTTTTCGCCGATTTCTCCGGCTCATCCCGTCGACGTCTCGATCATCATGGGGTCGCGGTCCGATTGGCCGACCATGCGGAAAACCGCCGACATTCTGGACGAGTTGGGGGTCGGTTATGAAACCCGTGTCGTCTCGGCCCATCGTACGCCCGACCGAATGGTCGCGTTTGCGAAAGCGGCGCGTGGCCGGGGCATCAAGGTGATCATTGCCGGTGCCGGCGGGGCCGCACACCTGCCGGGCATGGTCGCATCGATGACAAGCCTTCCCGTGCTTGGCGTGCCGATCAAGTCCAAGGCGCTGAACGGCCAGGACAGCTTGCTCTCCATCGTCCAGATGCCGGGCGGCATTCCCGTCGGTACGCTGGCTATCGGCGATGCCGGGGCCAAGAATGCCGGCCTGCTGGCCGCCTCCATTCTTTCGCTCTCCGACCCGAAGATCGAGGCCGCGCTGTCGACCTGGCGACAGGCGCAGACGGACAGCGTCGCGGAATCGGTCGAGGATTGAACCCGCAATGAGTAAACGCCCGCTCGCGCCTGGCTCTGTCATCGGTATTCTCGGCGGTGGCCAGCTTGGCCGCATGCTGGCGATTGCGGGGGCCCGGCTGGGTTTCGACATGCATATTTTCGATCCCGAGCCGGATTGCCCGGCCGCGCGGGTTGCGGCGCGGTCCTGGGCTGCGCCCTGGGCGGATGCCGGTGCGGTGGAAGCCTTCGCGGATCGCTGCGATGCCATCACCTATGAATTCGAGAATATTCCTGTCGCGGCCGTCGCAGTCGCGGCGGCCACATCGCGTCTTCAACCCGGCGCGCGGTCGCTGGAACTGACCCAGGACCGCATCACCGAAAAACGCTTTATCAATGGAGCCGGCGTCGCCACCGTAGCCTTTGCGGCCGTCGATGGCCTGGCCGACCTGCCGGCCGCGATGGCGGTGACCGGACTGCCTGCCGTGCTCAAAACCCGCCGCTTTGGCTATGATGGCAAGGGCCAGGCCTGGATCCGCACGCCTGAGGATGCGGCTGCGGCCTGGGAAGCCATCGGCGAACAGCCCGCGATTCTCGAGGGTGCGGCCGCCTTTGAGCGCGAACTGTCCGTCGTTGCGGCGCGCTCGGTTGATGGTGTGGTGAAGGCCTGGCCCCTGGCGGAAAATGTGCATGGCGATGGCATATTGAAACAGAGCACCGCCCCGGCACCGGGGGTCGATGCGGCGCTGCAGGCAAGGGCGCTCGAGATCGCGACGGCGCTGGGCGATGGCATGGCGCATGTCGGCGTGTTTGCGGTCGAGCTGTTCGATCTGGGCGACGGCACGCTGCTGGTCAACGAGATCGCACCGCGCGTCCACAATACCGGCCACTGGACGATGGACGCTTGCGGCTGCGACCAGTTTGAGCAGCATATTCGTGCCGTAGCAGGCTGGCCGCTCGGCGATCCGGCGCCGCACTCCTCGGCGGTGATGACCAATCTGATCGGGCATGATGTTGATGACTGGGAAGCGATGGCGGCAGACCCGCACGTGCGGCTGCATCTCTATGGCAAGCGCAAGGCCCGCAAGGGCCGCAAGATGGGCCATGTGAACCGGCTGGGGACGCTGCCAGGCTAGCCTGGCCACCCGCCGGACCTTGCTCTCGCTCCCCGCTGACCTTACTTGGTGCGTAGATGCTGCCCCAAAATACCCTTCACTTTGATCGCCGCCATGATCGCGGTCCGTTCGACATTGTCGGCGATGTGCATGGCTGTGCCGGTGAGCTGGAACTCCTGCTCGGCAAGCTTGGTTATTCGATTGAGCATTCGGGGCGTGCAGGCTTGCGCGACTACGAGATCTCCCACCCGCAGGGCCGCCGTGCCGTCTTCCTAGGCGATCTGGTTGATCGCGGCCCCCGCTCGCCGGACGTGCTGCGTCTGGTGATGTCGATGGTCGAGGCCGGGCGGGCGTTGTGCGTCAGCGGCAATCATGATGACAAGTTGCGGCGCTGGCTTCTCGGCCGTGACGTCAAGGTTTCACATGGGCTGGGCGATACGATCACCCAGTTCCAGACCCAGCCGGACGGGTTTCGCGAGACTGTGCATGAATTTCTCGACCAGCTCGCGCATCATCATGTGCTCGATGATGGCGCGCTGATTGTCGCCCATGCCGGGCTCGTCGAAGACATGCACTATCAAAGCGGCGGCAAGGCGCGCGGTTTCGCGCTGTACGGCGCGACGACGGGCGAGCAGGATGAATACGGCCTGCCGGTCCGGCTCGACTGGGCGCAGGATTACGCCGGCGACGCGCATGTCGTTTACGGCCACATGGCGGTCAATGAGGCCGTCTGGGTCAACCGGACGATCTGCATCGACACTGGATGTGTGTTTGGCGGCCAACTGACGGCCCTGCGCTGGCCGGAACGCAAATTGGTGACGGTCGAGGCGCTCGAGACCTACTACGCCTCCCTGCGGCCGCGCTAGCGGCTTTGACGCGGGCTAGCTGCGCGGGCCGGGCCCGTAGCGCATCCGGCCGAGCAGGCCGCCAATATCAGGCAAGTCCGCCGTCAATTTGAGGACCTGGCCCTTGGTCTTCTCGAAATCCATCACATTCTGGATCCGGCGATCAAGGAATTCGCGTGCCTGCGGCTTGTCAGCGCTGTCCTCATTGAGCCAGCTCGACAGGGTGGTGCCGAAGACGCCGGAGAGAATCGCCCGCTTGGAGTAGAAATTGGCATCGGTCGAAGTGTCGCCGATCGCGCGCCAGATCGTGTCGGCTGTCGCCCATAATAATTGCGGGGCCTGACCCGCTGCATCCGGCAATAGAAGCCGCGCCCGGGCTCGCCGGGCGGCTTCCTCGTGCGGTGCGATGGCCTCCAGCCGGCACAACACGCCGAACGTCACGCGTTCGCGAATTTTCATCCTGGCCAGCTCGGCCTTGACGATTGTGCGCCCGGCCTGGCGATCCAGCTGGCGTGACCAGAAGCCGATCAGCTCGAGATCCCCACCAGGGCAGGCATTGCGGGCATCGCCGGTCGACAAACCTGCCTCATCACAGGCCTTTTTGAAGGTCGAGGAAGACCAGCCATCGAAGGCGGCGTGAGCCAGTGCAGCTTCCAGCAACTGAGTGCGGACGGTCTCTGTGTGAGTGCGCGGGGCGGTTTCAGTGTCGATCATGTGCCATATGTACCGGACTGGGCTCGCGGCGTCACCTGGTGCGAGTGCGCTGACAGAGTAGACTCAGCTTCGCGGCTCTGGTATCAGCCGCGCCTCTGGCAAACTAGCGACGTGGGGGTGGCCCTCGCGTCCAGCAAAATGGAGAGAGAGCCATCGTTCAGATCGTTGTGCGCGATAATAATGTGGAGCAAGCGCTCCGCGCGCTGAAGAAAAAAATGCAACGGGAGGGTACCTTCCGTGAAATGAAGCGTCGGAATCATTACGAGAAGCCGTCGGAGAAGAAGGCTCGCCAGAAGGCTGAAGCCATTCGCCGTGCGCGCAAGCTCGCCCGCAAGCGGGCACAGCGCGAAGGCCTTGTTGCCGTCCGTGGTGGCACCGTTCGTCGCTAGGGTTCGCCAGAGCCTGTAGAATTCCGGAAAACGCCGCGCCCCCAAGGGACGCGCCGTTTTCTTTCGTTCTGATTTCCGTGCGCTGCGGCCTCAGCCCGGCTTGCGCTTGCCGCCGAGGCGGAACCAGCCCTTCACCGTGTCCTGATTGGCCTGGTTGAGCGCGCCCATTCGGAACATCACGCCGGCACCCCAGATCACCGCAGCGGCGGTGACGATCATCACCACAGTTGTGCCGATGACATCGAACAGGGCCGGGTCCTGCGGCAGGCGTGCCAGCATGATGAAGGGGGTCCACAGCGGCACCCAGCTGGCGATGACTATGATCGGCGAATCGGGTGCATCGGCCGCCACCATCACCAGGAAGAGCGGCACCATCATGATCAGCATCATCGGGCTCATCAGGGTCTGGGCATCCTGCAGCGTCTCGCACAGCGAGCCGATAGCCAGGAAGATCGCGCCATACATCAAATAGCCGATGATGAAATAACCAATGGCGGGGAAGACCAGGGACGGGTCGAGCACCGCGGCCATGATTTCGCCCAGGGGGAGCTCGGCTGCGAATGGCATTTGCTGCAGCCCCAGCCCGACCGTTGCCGCCAATCCACCCCAGACCAGCAATAGCGTGGTCGAGACGAGGGCGACGCCCAACAGCTTGCCAGTGAGGATTTCATGATGGCGCGATGAGGCGAGCATCATTTCGAGCACTTTATTGCCCTTTTCCTCGATCATCGCGGTGAGCAGCATGTTGACGACGGAGAAGATCACGATCCACAGCCCGAAGGCGACGGCGATGGAGACGATGATCGGCAAGCGTTCCGCCGTAGTCACTTCAGCCGCCTCGGCGCTGCGCTCGGGATTGAGTTCCCGAACAGTCGGGGTCAACTCGCCTGCTGCGGCGACCAGGTCGGGCGAAACGCCACTCTCGAGCAAGCGATTGAGTTGCATGTGTTCGCGCAGTGTGCGGCGGATATCCGACCGCAATTCGCCGTCCGTCAGATTGGTACTCCAGTATTCGATCTCGATCGCCCCGCCCGCGCCCTGGCGCAGATAGATGGCGGCGAACAGGGGATGTGGCCCATCGCTGGTCTCGACGGTCTGTTCGCCCAGAAGATAGGGGCGCAGGGTTTCGAGATCGGTCGCCTCGGGATAGACGCGGATATATTTCTCTGCCGGTTCCGGTGCGTCGGCGACCGCTGCTGCAATGGCAGGATTGTCGCCCAGAAGCTCTGCGGTGGCTTCGCGGGTCGCTTCAGCCCGGGCTGCCCTCGCCGCCGAGCGCTGGCTCTCGATGGCGGCCTCAAGCGCGCCGCCCGACTCGTCGATCAGGGCGTAATAGCGGGTGGGTTGTGAGCTTTCGATCAGGATTGGCAAGCCAAAGCCCAGCGCCATGAACATCGGCATGGAGGCGAGTGAGAGCCAGAAGCCCCAGGTGGCGACATAGGAGAGATATTCGCGGCGGGCGATGAGATAGATAGCGCGCATCAGACGGCCTCCCCGGCAAGCGTTTCGTTTGAGAACTGGCTATTGGTTTCAACCAGATGGACGAAGGCATCGTGTAGATGGGCGCGGGCCGGCTCGAAGCGCAGCAGGCGGATATTGCCGTCGACACAGGCCTTGAGCACGTCCTGGGCATCGATGCCGGGGCCCAGATCAATCACCCAGCGCCGGGCGCCATCGGCAGCACCGGCTTCCTGCACGACCTCGCCGAGCGGCGCGAAAGTCTGTGTCAGGTCATGCTCTGAAACGGTCTCGAGAATAACGCGGCGCGGGATCATGGCCAGGGCGGCCTCGACATTGCCGTTAAATACTTTGCGGCCCTTTGCGACAAGAACGATCTGGTCGCACAGGCGTTCGGCATGTTCCATTACATGGGTTGAGAAAAGGATGGTGGCGCCGGCTTCGGCGCGGGCGCGGACGATTTGCTCCAGCGCCTTTTGGTTGACCGGGTCGAGACCGGAAAAGGGTTCGTCGAGAATGATGAATTCGGGATCATGGATCAGGGTCGAGATGATCTGAATCTTCTGGGCCATGCCCTTGGAGAGGGTCTTCACCTTGCTGTCGGCGACATCGGCGAGGCCGAATTCTTCCAGCATGGCGAGGCCGCGGCGGCGGGCATCGACCGGCGTGACGCCTTTCAGCCGGGCAAAGAAAATGATCACGTCGATCACTTTCATCTTGCGGTAAATACCTCGTTCTTCAGGCAAAAATCCGACGCGCTCCAGTGCGCTGGCGCGCGGTCGGCCGCCAAACAGGCTGACCTTACCGGCATCCGGGGTGAGAATACCGAGCGCCATACGCAGGCTGGTCGACTTGCCGGCGCCGTTCGGGCCGAGGAAGCCTGTGATCTCGCCGCGCTTGACGGAAAAGCTCAGATCGCGGACGGCAGGCTTGCCGCTGAATGTTTTCGAGACGCCGTCGAGCGACAAAATAATTTCGGACATGAGACCCCCAAGAGTGAGGGGCAAGTCTAGGCAGACCGGTCGTGCCAAGCTACCGGTATTGAGCAGGTCGCTATCCCCCCGTTTGCCACAGGACTGCCGCAAGACCGCGCTTGTCCTGCCATAAGGCGCTATATTGCCGCTTCTGCGCTATCGCCCGCCCGGCGATGATGACGGCAAGTGAGATCTTATGGCGCAAGACCCCCGCGCGAGCCTCCTGGCCCTGAAGGCCGAGCTGCTGGCCCTGTCGCAGGCATCGACCGAAGACCGTGAACCGGTCGAGCTCGACCAGCAATCCATTGGCCGGCTTTCGCGGCTGGACTCGATGCAGGTCCAGGCCATGGCCCGCGCCTCTGATGTCCGCCGAATCCAGGAAATCCGACGCATCGAGGCGGCCTTGAAACGGGTCGATGAAGATGAGTACGGCTGGTGTGTCGAGTGCGGCGAGGCGATTGACCCGAAACGGCTGGAGATTGACCTGGCTGCGGCACGGTGCGCGGGTTGCGCCTGATCCGGTTGCCAGGCTCGGCGGCCATGTGCGAAACCTAGCCTCGCCGGGTGTTATGATCCGGCGCTGACGTGTTGAACCCGCCCATGCAATTGTCCGACAAGCTTGACCTTGAGCCGGCCCGGACCGGTTTGCGCGATGCTGGCCGGGCGCGGATTTCCGGCCTGCTGACGGCCAAAGCCCTGCGACAGCTCACAGCCGCGATCTCGGATGTCTCCAAATGGCTGCTGGTGACGCGGCTGGCGGAGAAACATCTCAATCTCGATGCCGCCGCGATGCGCGCTCTGCCGGCCGACCAGCGTGCCGAGTTTGACGAGCGGGTGGCGATGGCGGCGCGGGCCGGTTTTCAATATCTCTACGAGACCTATCCGCTCTACGACAAGGCCCATGCCGGCATTCTCGAGGGCGAGGCCCCGGTGCTGGCCAGACTGTTTGCCTTCCTCAATGGCGAGACTTTCCTGGGCGCGATGCGCGATGTGCTCGACGCGCCGGAAATCAGTTTCGCCGACGGGCAATTGACCTGTTACCGCGGCGGCCACTTTCTGACCCGGCATGATGATGGTGTCGCCGGCAAGAACCGCGTCGCGGCTTTTGTGCTCGGTCTGAGCTCCGGCTGGCAGGGTGATTGGGGCGGGCAACTGCAATTCTACGATCCGGACGGCAATGTCGAAGCCGCCTACGTGCCGCGCATGAACACGCTGTCGCTGTTCAAGGTGCCGCAGCCGCATGCCGTCTCGATGGTCGCCAGTTATGTCACCACGCCGCGACTGGCGATCACCGGCTGGCTGCGCTCGGGCGAGGATCCGGGTATCGACATGTAAGCCTGTCGCCGGGATCAGGCCTTCACGGCGATACCGGCATAATTGAACGAGGCGAATTTCGGGCTCTTGGGCAGATACATTGCCTCCAGCTTTTCAATCCCGAAACCGGCCGCCTGCATCATCGTGTCGGGATGGCGGGTGAGGTGGCAGCCGCCGGCCAGCGGTTTCCAGACCGGCTCAATGCGTCTTTGCCATTTCGCGATCCCGGCATCGGGCGCGCCGCCATGCTCGGAGAACAAGAGCTTGCCGCCGGGCTTGAGCACGCGGCGCATCTGGGCCAGTGCCGCCTCGGCATCGGGAATGGTGCACAGCGTATAGGTCAGAACCACGGTGTCGACGGACGCGTCCTCAAGCGGGACTTCCTCGCCGGGCAGATCGATCAGTTCGACCGAAACCGGACAGGCGGCAATCGCGTCGGCGGCCTTGCGCCGCATGCCCTGCGAGGGCTCAAGCGCATAGAGGTGGGAGACTTTGGCCGGGTCGTAGAAGGAGAGGTTGGGACCGGCGCCGAAGCCGACCTCCAGCACGCGGCCTGTCGCCAGGGGCACGATCTGGGAACGTTTCTTCATGATCTGCGGCTGGCCGCAGGCGAAGCCGATGACGTGCGGCAGGACGTGTTCGTGATAGAAGCTCATACCCCAGCCTAGGGCAGGCGGGGGAAACGCTCCACGTATTTGATCTTGATTTTCGGGAAATGGTCGATGACTGGCCGATCACCATGCATTGCGATGCCATTGACAGTGCGCCCCGGCCATCTGCCTTTAGTCGACCGGGACTTGCAGGGCGCCATTCCCGCTCCACCCCGGGTTGACCGGCAAAATCGGTTCGTGTCTACCAATCGAAGCGCGCCTGGCTTGGTGCGCGGTCGCGCAGAGTGAGGTTCTCATGCTTCGATATGGTCTTCTTGCTCTTGCCGCTATAGCGGCTCTGGCTGCCTGGGCCGTTCTTGTCTTCGCCGCCGCGTTCTCTGGCTGGGGCCGCACCGCCATCGCGCCCGTCGGGGATGCGGAGGCGTTTGTGCAAGCGGTGGTGGACGAGGTCGAGGGCGTCCATCCCGGCAATTTCGCATTCGCCCTGGTCGAAGACGGGCAATTGGTTGGCGAATATTACACATCCCCGGGCGAGCCCATTGACCGGCACACCAGTTTCCAGACCGCCTCGCTGAGCAAATGGGTGTCTGCGGTCGGGATTATGGCGCTTGTCGAGGACGGCCGTATCGATCTTGACGCGCCGGTGTCGACCTATCTTCAAAGCTGGCAATTGCCCGAGAGCGGTTTCGATAATGAGCAGGTGACAGTCAGGCTGCTGCTGAGCCATACAGCCGGCCTGACGGACGGGCTTGGATATGGCGGCTTCCGGCCGGGCACGACGGTTCAGAGCCTGCCCGACGCGCTCAGCCAGGCCTCCGACGCATCACCCGGTGCCGATGGCCGGGTGCGCGTTGGCATGACCCCGGGCGAGCAGTTCGAGTATTCCGGCGGCGGCTACAGCCTGCTGCAACTCATCGTCGAGGACGTCACCGGCGAGTCTTTCGAGACCTATATGCAGGGGGCCGTCTTTCAGCCACTGGCCATGCATGATTCCAGCTATCTGGATCCAGAGGATGGCGGCGTGAACCGGGCCGAGATCTATGATGCGGCGGGTGAGCCTGCCGTGCGCTACCGGTTTTCCGGGCTGGCCCCGACGGCACTGAACGCGTCGACGGCGGATATGGTCGCCTTCGTCCTGTTCCACCTGTCCAGCAATTCCGGCAATGAGGCGTCATCGACGCCGGTTCTGCAGCCGGACACAATCGAATTGATGCGGCAGCCGCATGCCTTTCAGATGGGGGCCGAGATCTGGGGTCTCGGGACCGTGCTTTATGCCCCCGACGGAGTCGGGGATTTCATTGCCGGCCATGATGGCAGCAATGAGCCGGCTATCAATTCAGCGGTCCGGTATAATCCGGCGACGCGGGACGCTATCGTCATTCTGGAAACCGGCGATGCGATGCTCGCGACCCGGCTCGCCGGTGAGTGGGTGTTCTGGCAAAACGGCCAGCTCGATTCGTTCAGCTTCATGACGGCGCTTGATTCCATGCTGGAAAGGGTCGTCATCGGTTGGCTGGTTATTGGCCTGGCGACCGTCATTCTGCTGATTGTGATGATCAGGCGCGGGCGCCGCCGCGCCTAGGGCAGGCCGGGAAAGCTTTGCACGTATTTGATGCGGATGTCCGGGAAGCTGTCGACGAACTGGATCGTGAAATCGGCAAAGCTGGTGACGAACTCCCATTCGCCGCAATGATCGGGAAAGCTGGTCACCGTCTTGACCTTGAGATCGGGGAAACTCTCGACAATCTGGACCCGGATATCGGGAAAGCCCTCGACCACCTGCACTTCGCCATGAAGCGGGATGCCGTTCCAGGTGCAGTCGTCGGCAACAGGGCCAAGCGGGAGAAGGAGGAGTTCAGCAAACATGGCGGGAGCCTCCCACATCCGATCTGAACGAAAGATAAGCCATTAGCGGGCCGTCGGACCGAGCGCCAGAACAGCGAAGGCGACGCCCAACAGCACGATAGCGGGCGAGAAGAAGAGCGCATTCAGGCTCGCGAAGGGCTCGCTCGCGCGGCTGAACAGGCCGGGCAGATAGGCATAGATGCCGCGTGCCAGCATGATGACGGCGACGGTGCCGAGTGGAATGCGCACGAAGATCACGGAGTCGAAGCCGAAAACCCCGCGGGCCAGGGCGAAGCCGGCCGCGGCAAACACCAATACCGCCACGGCCAGAGAGTGCAGGGCCGGTGGCATGGTTTGCGACCGCGTGATGCCGATGACGGTCTTGACCAGGTCCGCTTCGGTCGCCGCGGGCCATAGACCGCCAAAGGCCCAATAGGCGTGCAGGACAGCAATCACGCTCATGACGGCAAACACCGACCATCCCAGGACGGGCATCATGTCGGTGCCCCGGCGACCCGCGCAGTGTTCGCGGTCATGCTAGTCCATCGCCTTGTTGATCTCTTCCGCCATTTTCTTGGCATCGCCCAGAAGCATCATGGTGTTGTCGCGGAAGAAGAGCGGGTTTTCGACGCCGGCATAGCCGGACGCCAGCGAGCGTTTGACGAAGAAGACGGTCTTGGCCTTCCACACCTGCAGCACAGGCATGCCGTAGATCGGCGAGGACGGATCATCCTCGGCGGCGGGATTGGTGACGTCATTGGCACCGATCACGAAGGCGACATCGGCATTGGCGAAAGCCGAATTGATGTCTTCCAGCTCAAACACCTCGTCATAGGGCACCTGGGCTTCAGCCAGCAGGACATTCATATGTCCCGGCATGCGGCCGGCCACCGGATGGATCGCGTAGGAAACCTCGACGCCTTCTTCCTTGAGGATGTCGGCCATTTCCTTCAGCGCATGCTGGGCCTGGGCGACCGCCATGCCATAGCCGGGCACGATGATGACCTTGCCGGCATTTTTCAGGACGAAGGCGGCATCTTCCGCCGACCCCTGTTTGGCATTGCCTTGCGGGCCCGCGACGGCCGCGGCGCTGCCATCATCGCCAAAACCGCCGAGAATGACCGAGATGAAGGACCGATTCATGCCCTTGCACATGATGTAGGACAGGATGGCACCCGACGAACCCACGAGGGCGCCGGTGACCAGAAGTGCCGTGTTTTCCAGCGTGAAGCCCAGAGCAGCGGCGGCCCAGCCGGAATAGGAATTGAGCATCGAGACAACGACCGGCATGTCGGCGCCGCCAATCGGGATGATCAGGGTAACGCCGAGCACGAAGGCTGCCAGGGCGATCATCCAGAAGGCCATTTTGGCGTCGCCGCCCGAGGCCATCAGAAAGGCGATCATGACGGCGATGAAGACGCCAAGCGCGATATTGATCGCGTGACGCAGGGGCAGAAGAATCGGCGCGCCGGACATATTGCCATTGAGTTTGGCAAAGGCGATCACCGAGCCGGAGAAGGTGATGGCACCAATCGCGGTGCCGATCGACAGCTCGAACAGGGAGAGTTTGTGCAAATGCCCGCTGACCGGATCGGCGATGCCGAAGGCTTCCGGCGCAAACAGGGCCGCAGCGGCCACCAGCACGGCGGCCATGCCGACCAGCGAGTGAAAGGCGGCGACGAGCTGCGGCATGGACGTCATCGAGATGCGCCGCGCGATCACGGCACCAATGCCGCCGCCCACCATCACGCCGCCAATGATCAAGGCAATCGAGGCGCCGTCGAGCCGCGCGGCAAGCAGTGAGGTGATGATGGCGATCGCCATACCGGCCATGCCGAAGAAATTGCCCTGACGGGCGGTTTCCGGGCTCGACAATCCACGCAAGGCGAGGATGAAGAGAATGCCCGAGAGGAGGTAAAGCAGTGCGGCGAGATTTGCAGACATGGCGCTCTCTTGCGGTTTGGGGCGGTTAGTCGGAGTAGCGGATCGTGTAGCCGTTGATGTCACGGACGGTTGAGCCACCGTTCAACTCCAGGGGTCCAATCATCAAGGTCAGGTTCGCGCGTGGATCATTGCGGGTCATGGTCACCGCTTCGACGAGGCGTTCGGCGCGCCATCGGCGTTCCTCGTTATTGCCCCCGTCGTGGGCCGGGAAGGGCGTCACGTCGAGCCAAAGAATGTAAAAGTCCTGCCCATAAGGATCATTGCGATCACAGGTGATCCGCAGATCCGTGACGTCAAGGCTCAATTCGGTCACGGCGCGGCACTCGACCTCATAAAAACGGGGCCGGGGACCGGCGGCGCGGCGCTGCTCGGCTTCCTGGGCTTCACGATACAGGTCGAGCGTCCGCCGGGTCAGGGTGGGGGCGTCCGACGCGTCGTCCTCGTCCTGGACATCCTGCTCCGCGTCTGGCCGTTGCAGCATCGCCGGATTGCGCAAGGTCGGCAAATTGGTCCGCGTTTGGGGTTGTGGCTGGTTCTGCGCCTCGGCGCCCGAAATGCCGACCGCAAGGACGGACAGGAGTAACAGGGCTCTCATCATGCCTTGCGCTCCTTCTTCTTGTACATCGCCAGCATGCGCTGGGTGACCATGAAGCCACCGAAAATATTGACGCTGGCGAGGATGATGGCGAGCGTGCCGAGGCCGCGCGAGAAGCCGGCCCCGCCGCTGCCATCATCGGACACACCGGTCGCGGTCGCGGCCAGCAGGGCGCCGACAATGATCACCGAGGAGATGGCATTGGTGACAGCCATCAACGGCGTGTGCAGGGCGGGCGTGACCGACCAGACGACGTAATAGCCGATGAAGATCGCGAGAATAAAGATCGCGAGGCGAAAGATGACGGGATCTACGGCTTCCATAAAATTATTCCTCCCCGGTTCAGGGCTCTAGTTTCGCGTTGGCAGGGCGGTGTTGGTCATGACGACATTGAGTTGGCGGATTTCGGGCGAGTCGATCAGCGTGATGCGAATGGCATCGCCGACCGGCTCGATGCGGAGCGTCACGCCCAGCAAATTGCAGAGGTCGGGCTGGTCGCTCAAGGGTTCGCAGGTGAACCGCGTCTCCAGACGCTCGTCATCGAGGTATTTCGTGAAGCTGGGCTCGCCATTGCGCATTCGGTCGAAGACGACCTGTGACGTGGCTTCAAGCGCTTGAGAGGGTTCAACGGCTTCATATGGAATGGGTACAACGCGATCCAGTGCATGCACGATATTGGCGAGAAATTGCGTGTTGGTGCGACTGTGGCGCGTCAGATAGCCGCCGTCGAACACACCGTCATCATTGAAGTCGCGAAAGCATTGCACCCGTGTGACCGGCGCGTTGTAATCAATCCGTGGGCAATAGGCATACCCACCGGTCACCCTCAATCCAAACAGCAGGCTTCCCGCGGGTACCAGCGCGCCACGCTGGGGCCGGACGCGGGGCTGGCCATCTTCGAGCAGCCGCACCGCATAGCGCGGCCGTACGGGTTCAACCCAGACGGTCTCGCCGCGATTGACGACACGCGGAGATTCCAGACCTTGCGGCGGATAGGCGAGGAGTTCGACGCGGCCATTCTCGGCCCGGGGGACGAGTTGCGCGCTTGCCATTGCGCTGAACGCGAGCGTGGCAATCAAGGCAGCCGTGACAGGCAGAATCCGGGGCGTCATCATCAGGTATCCTATTCCTTCACCAGGCTCGGATGCACCACCGCGCCATCGCGGGTCAGGGCCATGCCCTGGATGATCTCGTCATCCCAATGCGGCGCGCGCTTGCCATCCTCGCCGACCAGAAGCGGCAGGAGATTGGCCAGGTTCTTGGCGTAGAGCGCCGAGCTGTCGGCGGCGAGACGGCCGGGCAGGTTGGAGAAACCGGCGATCATTACGCCCTGGTGGGTGACGATCTCGTCGGCCTTGGTCAGCTCGCAATTGCCACCATTGGGCGCGGCCAGATCGATGATCACGGAGCCGGGCTTCATCGCTTCCACCATCGCCTTGGTGATCAGTTTGGGAGCCGGACGGCCCGGGATCAGCGCCGTGGTGACGACGATGTCCTGCTTGGCAATATGACCAGCCACAAGCTCGGCCTGCTTGGCCTGGTATTCCGGCGACATCTGCTTGGCATAGCCGCCGGCGGTCTCGGCCTGTTTGAATTCCTCATCCTCGACGGCGACGAATTTGGCGCCAAGCGAGGCGACCTGTTCCTTCGAGGCCGGGCGGACATCGGTGGCCGACACCACAGCGCCGAGACGGCGTGCCGTGGCAATCGCCTGTAGTCCGGCCACGCCGGCACCCATGATGAAAGCCTTGGCGGGGGCGACTGTGCCGGCTGCGGTCATCATCATAGGGAAGGCGCGGCCATAGATGTGGGCCGCTTCGATAATGGCACGATAACCGGCGAGATTGGACTGGCTGGAGAGCGCATCCATCGCCTGGGCCCGGCTGATGCGCGGCACGAATTCCATCGCCAGCGCATCAATCCCGGCCTTCGCCAGGGCCTTGGCCCGCGCCTGCGCGCCATAGGGGTCGAGATGGGCGACCAGCAGCATGCCCTTGGGCAGTTTGGCCAGTGTCGCATCATCGGGCATCTGGACGGAGAACAGGGCGTCGGCGCCCTTCAGGGTCGCAGCCAGCGTGCCCATTTCGGCACCGGCGCCCGCATAGGCATCATCGGTTACCGAGGCGGTGAGACCGGCGCCCTTTTCAATCGCGACGACATGGCCGGCGGCGGTGAATTTCTTGATCGTGTCGGGTGTTGCAGCGACGCGTGTCTCGCCCGCATGTCGTTCTTTCAGAATGGCTATTCGCATAGTGTCCCGCCGCTTGATGTTGCAGGCGGCTACGATGCGCGAATTCGCGGGTCAGGGGAAGACCTGCCCGAAAGATTCCTGCCATTCGGGTCTGAAATCAGCCGGCGAGGAAGGCGCTGAACAGCTGGGACAGGCCGCCACAAATCAGGCCGAAAACGAATAATCCGCCGACGGTGACATACCAGCTGGTCTTCATAGAGGTCAGCAGGCCGAGCACGACGCCAACAATCGCCACGCCGATCAAGGAACTCATCCAGTCAGCGCCGACGGCGAAGACCAGGGTGAGATAGAGCAGGGTGACAATCAGCACCAGCGACGACCAGACGGTGACCGCGATGAAGCCGTCAAACGTGTTCTTCTGGCTGGTGATATTCATTTCGCCGCGCGTGTAGTCAGCTGCCATGAGGACTGCCCCTGTTTGAGTCACTGATATTCTTCTGCCGATAGCATGCACCGGGGCCAAGGCCAAGATGCCCGACTGCCGCAGGTCAGGCAGCCGGACGCCGGCGTCCGGCACAAATGTTGCGGCGACGCCACGGTCCGGGGTTTTTCCCGGGGCCGCCGGTTGTGGCGCTGAAACGCTTTCAGTATGGGTTGAGCCGGAACGGGGGAATGTTCGATGCGTGTGCCATTCGCGATCTGGTCCGGCTTTCTCGCCTTGCTTGTCTATGCAGGGCTGGCCGGTGTGGAATATCTCAATTTCGGTGCGTTTGACCCGATGTGGCCGATGGTGCGCCTGATCGCTGCGGTCTGGCTGGGTCTCGTCCTGCTGGTCGCGATTTTTGGTGCGCTGCGCCGCTCCATGATGGTGCGTCCGGCCGCCCTGCCAGACGATATCGCCCGTGAACTCAGGCAGCATGAGGACTGAGTGTCAGCCCCAGCCGGGTCCGGTCAGGACTTCGAGGGCTGCGGCAACGGCAATCGGCTGATCGAGGATCAGGTGGTGTTTGGCGTCCGGTATCGAGACCATTGTAGTCCCGGCGCCAAAAGTCTCGCGCATGAAATCCCAGACCTCATCCGAGACCAGGCTTGAATCGGCACCGCGGAACAGCGCGATCCGGCATTTCAGGCTGGCAGCGATTTCGGCTGGCGAACCGCGGTCATAGGTCAGCTTGCTCCACAGGTGCGGATCAAATTTCCAGGTCCAGCCATCGCTGCCATCGGGCCGTTTGGCCGGTTTCAGTGACTGGCGCGCGATATGGTCGAGCAGGAAGGCATTGGCGCAATCCTGTTCGGGCAGCAGCCGGAAACGCTGGAGCGCGGTCTCGAACGAGGCATACACGCTGCCGCCACGACTGGGCGGCGGGGAATTGCGTTGCTCGCGTTCGGGCCGGATAGGGCTGTCCAGCACGGCGATTCCGGCCAGCTCGGCGCCGAATTCTGCCGCCGTTGCGAGCGCGACAAATCCGCCGAAGGAATGCCCGACCATGAAGGGCGCACCGGCTTCGAACGCGCCGCCGGCGCGGCCCGCAGTGATGGCTTCCAGGGCATAGGTGTCCATGCTGTAGCCGTCGCGGTGATCGCTATCGCCCATGCCGGACAGATCGAGCGCGACGACGCGTCTTCTGTCGGCCAGGAAGGGCGCGATGGAATCCCACCAGTCCTTGTGGGCCACGCCGCCATGCACGAGGATCAGGCCGGGCAGGCCGGTCTCGCCCCAGGCCTTCCAGTGAATGGTCGCGTCATCGACGAGGACGGTGCCGGTTTCGGTCGGCACGGCGAGCGCGCGCTCGAACCAGGCCGGTGCGGGTGGCTTGACGCCTTCATACTGGACAAGTGGAGCAGGCGGGCGCGCCGGACGGGGGGAGGTCTTTGTCATGATGCAGCGCTAGCGCCGATGCTGCGTTGCGTCAATCTCAGCCGGGCTGCATTCCGGTCAGAAAGGGTATGGCGAATACCGCCCATGCATTATTGGCGATATGTCCAAGCACCGGAGCGGCTACGCGGCCGGTCGCCAGGCGCGCCACACCCAGCGCCATGCCGAGCAGGGCGGTCGATGTCATCACCATCAGGCCCTGGCCGATATGGATGAGGCCGAAAGCGGTCGCCGAAATCAGCACGGCAAACAGGCCGGGCACGCCGCGGGCGATCAGCATGGGCAGCATCCAGCCGCGGAACAGGACTTCCTCGACCAGCGGCGCAGCCAGCAGGGTCAGAAGGATAATCGCCCACAACGCAGCGCCATTGCTGACAAAATCATCGATATTGGACACGTCTTCCAGCTCGGCCCCGCCGGCCAGGGTCAGGCCCGGATCCAGCATCGCGATCTGGTGGAACCAGAGCGTCAGCGGGCTGCCAAGGGTCAGCATGAAGACGAGGACGAGCAATCCCGCGAGGACGTCATTCAGCCTCATCGGGATCACCGAGAAGGCGGCGCGATGGGCGGCATAAATCCCGAAATGATGCCACATCAGCAGCGCCAGGACGGCATAGGCCACGGCCGAACCGGCAAATTGTGCGGTCTCCATCGTCAGACCCAGCGTCTTGCCATCGATCAGGGCCCAGGCGCCCTGGGAGAGAATCTGGAATGCGATGGCGAGGCCGAATAGCAGGCCGGGCCAGACCAGCATGCCGGGCAGGGAATGGATGAACAGCAGGCGCTCATGCTCCTGCAACTCAGAAAGCCGGTCTTGCGGCGCAAACGGCCAGCGCACAGGGCTGTTGGAAAGTCGGGTCGCTGGATCGCGCATCATTGCTTCTCGAAGGCGGGGGAATACCCCCTCGGCGAGCTTATGCTTAACCGGTCCTTGCCGCCGCTTAAACGTGAAATTTAGAAGAGTGTCCCATAACGGTCCGCATAGACGCCCTGTCGGCAACGGCAGCGAGGTCAAAAGACCCGGCGAAAACAATGCGACCGAAAAGGCGTGGGTGTGATGGTGAAATCAGTTTTGATCGTGGATGACGATCCGACGCAACGCCGCCTTCTTCAGGCGGTGATCGAAAAACAGGGCTACCGCGTAGAGACCGCAGAAAGCGGCGATGCGGCCCTGGACCGTTTGGCTTCATCGCCTGTCGATGTGATGCTGCTCGATCTGATCATGCCGGGGATGGACGGCATGGAGACGCTGGAGGCGGTCAAGAAGCGATTGCCCGATCTCCCGGTCATCGTGCTGACGGCCAGTGGCGGTATTGAAACCGTTGTGGCGGCCATGCGGGCCGGCGCTTCGGACTTCTTTGTCAAACCGGCCAGTCCGGAACGCATCGCGGTGTCGATCCGCAATGCATTCAAGGTTCAGAACCTCAGCGGTGAGGTCAAGCGCCTGACCCGCAAGGCGGCCAATATGTCGGGCTTTGCCGATATGATCGCCGATGCTGCAGCAATGCAGCAGGTGGTCCGGCTGGGTGAACGCGCCGCGCAATCGGACATCCCGATCCTGGTCACCGGCGAATCCGGTGTCGGCAAGGAATTGGTCGCCCAGTCGATCATGGCCGCGTCCAAGCGCGCCGGTGGTCCCTTTGTGGCGGTCAATTGCGGGGCGATCCCGGAAAACCTGGTGGAATCAACCCTGTTCGGTCACGAAAAGGGTTCCTTCACCGGCGCGACCGGCAAGCATATGGGCAAATTCCAGGAGGCCGATGGTGGCACGCTTTTCCTGGATGAAGTCGGTGAGCTGCCGCTCGACATGCAGGTCAAACTCCTGCGGGCCCTGCAGGAGGGTGAGGTTGATCCGGTCGGATCCAAACGCCCCGTCAAGGTCAATACCCGCATCATTTCGGCAACCAATCGCGACCTCACAGAGCGTGTCGCCGCCGGCGCCTTCCGCGAAGATCTGTTCTACCGCCTGAATGTCTTCCCGATCGAAGTGCCGTCCTTGCGGTCGCGCCAGGATGACGTGCCAGCCCTGGTGCGCCATTTCATCGGCCGCTTCAACGCCCAGGAGGGCAAGGCGATCGTCGATGCGGCGCCGGAAACACACGCCATGCTGAGCAAGTTCGACTGGCCGGGTAATGTCCGTCAGCTGGAAAACGCGGTCTTTCGGGCCGTCATCCTGGCCGATGGTGACTATCTGACGCCGGCCGATTTCCCGCAAATCTCCGGTCTTATTCCTGATATCCAGAGCCGACCCGGTGCGGGCGAGATCTCTCTGGCCGCGGTCGAACTGGTCGCGGGTGCTGGCGAGCCGGCTCCGGTGGAGATCATGGATGAGGGCGGCAATCTGCGGTCACTCGAGGATATCGAGCGCGACCTGATCGAATTCGCCATCGAGACCTATGCCGGACGGATGAGCGAAGTTGCCCGCCGCCTCGGTGTCGGTCGCTCGACCCTGTATCGCAAGGTCCGCGAATACGATCTCGATGTCGAAGGCGTTCGCGCCACCGGCTAGATCTCAAAACCAGCTTCCCAGCCACGGGATGCCGGCCGCGTGTTGTGCGGCGGGCTGTGAAGCGGGCTGGCTCCTGGTCAGGAGTCAGCCCGTTTCTAGCCAGAATCCAGGGCAATGCTCCAAAAAAAACGGGCCGTCTCCTTGTGGAGCCGGCCCGAAATCCGGGCCACCGCGCCGGGGGGAGAGCGCGGGGCCTGGGGGATGCGTCAGGGGTGGGACGTCAGAGGTGGGCGCCGGCCAGCTGGAGCGCCCGGTGGGGCACGGCGTGAAGCATGGCGCGCTCCTGCCAGGCGGCATAGACGGGGATCAGGGCGGCTTCACGGACAAAGGAAATTTTCAACTGCCGGACCAGGGCCGACAACGAATCAGCCATGCCCTCGATATTGTCGCTGCCGACTTCCAGCCCCAGCTCGACATGGGCGCGCAGGACATCGATCCGGGCCATCAGATCGAGCAATTGCTCGTCGAGATGGGCGACATATTCCCGCGCCAACGGGTCGGCAGAAAGCGGGGCGTAGATATTGTCGGCCTTGAAGGCGCTCAGCCGGTCAAGCTCATCAATGCCGCGCTGGAAGGCGGCCGCGCCCCGGACCGAGGAGAGCGTGTTCTCGACGGCCGAACCAAGGCAGTCCAGAACATTCTCCTGCATGAGGTTTATCTGATCCATCGGGTCAAACCGGGTGTCGAACATTGCTCTGATCTCCTCTGATCGAAGGGCAATGATACGCGTTTGCGCGGCCGGCGCGCCTTGCGAATGGGAATAGCTTTAACGCCGCGCTAACACCTTGCCTCAAAGGCGAGTCTTGCCACCCTCGATCACGCGCGGCTTGAAACCGCCGGCCCGGGGGGGCGCGGGCTCTGGGGCCGGGGTGTCGCCCGGGGGCGCAGGCACCGGGACGGGCCCGGTCGCGCGAGCCGGCCCCGGCTTGGCTGGGGGCGGAGGAGACGGATCGAAATCTTCATGGATCTCGCGCGAACGCGGGCCGGTGGCTGGCGTTTTGCGTTTGAAGCCCTTGCCCTGCGACATGGGTTTGCGCGCCTTGCCGGCGGCCTTTTTCTCGATCTCACGCAGTTTCAGGGCCTGCCGCGCCGAGAGCGCTTCTTCGGTATCGCCCTTGCCGGGATCATTGAAGGCCGAGCCATAGGTCTCCAGCCGCTCCTCCAGTGAGCCGAGAAACTCGCCCTCCCATTCCGACAGCGAAGCATCCGGCGTACCGGCCTGCTCGGCGGCGCGCTTGGCGCGCTCCAGCCGGCGCAGGGCCTTGCGGGTCTTCTTTTCGTCGATCTTGCGGGGCACGCGATCCTCCGTTGGGGGAGGCGGGCAGTCTAGCTCTCGACGGCGCCGAGATACAATTCAAGAAGCGCTTCCATTTCCTGGCGCTCATTGCGGTCAATCTTGCGCAGGGAGATCACCTTGCGCATGACCTTGGGATCGAAGCCCATGGATTTGACCTCGGCATAGACTTCCTTGATGTCGGCGGCGACATTGGCCTTGTCTTCTTCAAGGCGCTCAATGCGGGCGACAAAAGACTTCAGATGGTCGCGCGCGACCCCGCCCATGGCGTCGGAATCGTCAATCGGGCCTGTCGGTGCGGTGTCGGTGAAAGCCATCTGTGTAACCTTTGCTGCGGCGGAGCGCGACACTAGGCTGGCAAGGCGTCTGCCTCAAGCCGGTCGGCCAGTGATTTCCACCGGAATTCTCAGTCCTGTGCCCGTTCGCGCACGGCGATCATCGCCTCGAGCACGGCGCGCGGATGGTGGTGGTGGAGATTATGCCCGGCGCCGGAAATCAGGCGCAACTCGGCATGGGCCATCCGCGCTGCGACCTGGCCGGAATGTCGATGCGTCCACACCACAGTATCGGCCTTGCCGGCCAGAAACACGCTCGGCACCGTGATGTTTTCGTAGCGCTCTTCCTGCAATTCCAGATGCCGATTGACCTGGGTCATGTCGCGCGCATTGGCGATCCAGTTGCCCGGGCGCAGGATCAGGGGCAGGCGCGAAGCCGCGACATAGTCTTCCGGCACAGCTTCGGGGTGGAAGGCCGAACGCGCTCCCGCCGCCAGCTGGCCATGCCCGGCCAGCGGAATGATGATGCGCGTCAGCAAGGGCCCGATCAGTGGCCAGCCGCTGGCGGAATTGAACCAGGCCGCTTCGCCAATCCAGGCGGAAAGCGCCGGCGCGACGAGCACAAGACCGGTGACGCGGCCGGGATGGTCGATAGCGAGGCGCATCGCAATCGCACCGCCCCAGGAATGACCGATCACGACGGCCTCGCGAATATCGAGCCGGTCCAGAAAGCTGACGATCAGCGCCGCTTCATCGGCGGGTGACCAGCGCGTCGATTGTGGCCGTTCGCTCCAGCCCAGACCGGGGCGGTCGAGCCAGATCACGTTCTCGCCGGCGAAGGCCTCGCCGAGCGCCATGCGGGGTTCCTCCAGATTGGAGGCGGCGCCGTGCAGGACCAGAATGGCCGGACGGATCGCATCGCCGCTGCGGCGGTAATGCAGGCGCGTGCCGTCTATCTCGAGAAATTCGCCTTCGGGCGGGTGCGCCTTGCCGATCCGGTGCGAGACCAGCCAGCCGCCCAGTGCGCCGAGGAAGAGCCCGGCCAGGGCAATGAGTGCGATGAGGCCCGCTGGCGTCACCGCTACAGCGCGCGTCCGGCCCGGGCCGCATCGATGCGGGCCTTCGCCTGGACTGCCGGGGCATAGGTGGGATGGATGTCCAGCGCCTCTTCATAGGCGTCGAGGGCGGCATTGAGGGCCTGGGCATTCTCGAGCACACGACCGAGCGTGACATAGGCATCGAACCGGCGTGGTTCGAGTGTCAGGGCGGTGTTCAGCGTCTCGAAGGCATAGGTCCAGTCTTCCAGCTGCGTCGCGACCCGGCCGGCGGCGAGCCAGCCCTCGGCGAAATCGGGCGCCAGGGCGGTGACATGATCATACATGCGCGCCGCGATGTCATGATCGCCGGCGGCCTCGGCAACATGGCCGCGATCCATCAGCAGCGAGACCGTGTCGCTGCCTGAATGGGCCCAGAGGGCAAAAATTTCATCGACCAACGGCCGTGCGGCAGCCTCATCGGCGGTGGCCAGCGCATCAAGCCTTGCCGTCAGCCGCTCCTGCGGTGTCTGGAACTCGACCTGCGGCGCGATCTGCAGCGTTTCTGGTGCCGGAAGCGGGGTAACATCCTGCGCGGCAGCGAAGGTCAGCAGGGCGGAAGCAAGCAGGATCATCATGGTCATAAGGATAGAGGCTCTTGCGGCGGCGTCCAGAGGGCGCCGCCGCAAGCTTGCCAAGATTTAAGGTCGGTCGGGTCGGCCCGTATCAGCCGGTGAACAGGCCCCAGACCACCAAGCCGGTCGAGCCGAGGAACATCAGCAAGAGCGCGACCCCGCCAATCATGAAGCCGAGTTCGCGCTTGCCTGGATCGGCCATATAACCTTGCGAGTACAGCACACGCCCGATCAGCCAGACCAGGGCGCCAATGCCGGCATAGAGGTCGCCGGCCAGAGTGGCGAAAATCCAGAGCACGGGCAGGAAGAGCACCATTTGCTCAACCGTGTTGAGGTGAACGCGATTGGCACGCTCGAACTCTTCGGAGCCGGACATGGCCGGCGCCTTGATCCCGGTCTTGCCACGGGCCATGCCGACGCGCGCCATGAAAATAATCGTCATCAAAACGGCACCAAGCGTGCCGAGCATGGTGAAGGGATAGGCTGCCATGGAATGTCTCACTGAATGGGGCCGCAAACGGCGTGAAAGGAACAAGTTGTTCGCATGTAGCCGGTGTCGCGGACACGTGCCAGCACGATCATGAATTACAGGAATTCAACGGCGGCTCTAGACACGGGCGGCATCCAGGCGGGCGAGCTGGTCCGGTGAAAGCTCCAGCGTCAGCGAGCCGAGCAGCTCGTCGAGCTGTTCCACACTGGTGGCGCTGGCAATCGGCGCCGTGATGCCGGGCTGGGCGGCGATCCAGGCCAGGGAAATCTGCGACAGGCTGGCGCCGGTCTGAGTGGCGATATCATCCATCACGCCGAGCAGGGCCATGTGGGCTTCAGTGAAATAGGCTGTCATCCTATCGCCGCGCGAGCTCTTGCCGAGATCGGCCTTTGAGCGATATTTGCCGGTCAGAAAGCCCGAGGCGAGGCCGAAATAGCTCAATACGCCGATATTTTTCTCGATGCACAAATCGCGCAGCGCGCCGGCAAAGCGGTCGCGGCGGATCAGATTGAATTCCGGCTGCAGCACGGAATACGCGGCCCAGCCCCGCGCAGCACTCATCTCCAGCGATTGCCGCAGCCGTTCAGCGGAGAAATTCGACGCTCCGAGCGCCTTGACCTTGCCGGCGTCGACCAGTTCGGAAAACGCGTGCAACACCTCGTCCATCGGCGTGTCGGGGTCATCCTGGTGGGCGTAATAGAGGTCGATATAATCGGTCTGGAGGCGGTTGAGCGAGGCCTCGACATGGCGCGCGATCAATTCCGGATCGAGCGGTTTGGGGCCGTCGATCGGCAACATGCCGACCTTGGTCGCGATCAGGACATCATCGCGTTTGCCGCGTCGGTTGAGCCACTCGCCGATCACCGTCTCCGACTCGCCGCCAACATGGCCGGGCACCCAGGCCGAATAGACATCGGCGGTATCGATCATGGTGCCGCCGGTTTCAACGAACCGGTCCAGCACGTCGAAAGCTTTTGGCGTTTGCAGCGTCCAGCCAAACACATTGCCGCCGAAGGCGAGGGCGGGCGTGGAAAGGCCGCTGGAGCCGAGGGGGCGGAGCTGGGTCATGGCGCGTGTCCTGTGCGGGTTGGGAGGAGCCAGATCTATCCCCGACAGCCGCCCTCGGGAAGCCCCGACCGATGACACCGCTCTCGCTGCCAAAGGCTGCACCCGGTGCGGAGACGGGCCGCGATTGTCCGGATAGGGTTCATGATTTCACGGATTTGCGTGTACTTGCAGGTCGATGCGCGCTATGCGTTGGGTCTCGACAGGCGTTGATTTCGAGACTTCAGCGCCGCATGGGTCGTGACCCGAACTCGAAAACCAGACCCGGCGAATGATTGGCCGGGCAGGCGGAAAGGCGAACACATGACATTGACCGGACTACTGATCTGGCTGCTGATCGGCGGGGTCGCCGGCTGGCTCGCAGGGCAGATCGTCAAGGGCTATGGCTTCGGCCTGCTCGGCAATATCGTCGTCGGGATTGTCGGCGCTTTCGTCGGCGGCTGGCTGTTCGGCCAGTTTGGCGTCACGCTGATGCCGGGCATTCTCGGCGCGATCATCGGCGCCACCGTCGGCGCTGTCGTGGTGCTCTTGCTGCTCAGCTTGATACGCCGGGCCTCCTAACACCGGCTGCGCGACCTCCGGGGAAAGACACCTCTTTCCCCGTGGGACGCGTCCCGAAAGTGCCCGTTCCTTTGCCGCGCGGTGAATAGAGAGCATATTCACCGCAAATCATGCGGCGAATATGCTTGCTCATGCAGTGAATAGTCGGCATGTTCGCCGCATGAGGTGCGGTGAATGACGGAATATATCCATGATCTGGCCGATTGGCCTCGCTTCACCTGGAGCGAGGCCGCGCTGGCCGACAAGCTGGCGGCGGTGCGTCACCGCCAGGGGCGGCTGTTTGGCCGCATGGGGGCGCTGGGATTCGCGCTGCGCGGCGAGGCGCAGCTCGTCACGCTCACAGAGGACGTGTTGAAGTCGAGCGAGATCGAGGGCGAGCGCCTCGACCGGGCGCAGGTGCGCTCTTCCGTGGCACGGCGTCTGGGCCTGGATGTCGCCGGGCTGGTGCCGTCGGACCGCAATGTCGATGGGGGCGTCGAGATGATGCTCGATGCGACCCGCAATTTCGGCACCGAGCTGACCGCCGACCGCCTCTTCGCCTGGCACGCGGCGTTGTTCCCGGCCGGCCGCAGCGGTATGAGCCGGATCGTCACGGGTGCCTGGCGCGAGGCGGCGTCCGGTCCGATGCAGGTCGTCTCCGGCGCGGTCGGCCATGAGACCGTGCATTTCGAGGCCCCGGCCGCTGACCGTTTGCCGGGCGAGATGCGGGCTTTTCTGGCCTGGTTCAATGGCAAGACAGCGCTCGATCCGGTGCTCAAGGCAGCGGTCGTGCATTTATGGTTCGTGACCCTTCACCCTTTCGAGGACGGCAATGGACGCATCGCCCGCGCCCTCGCCGACATGCAGTTGGCCCGCTCGGAGGACAGCGCCCAGCGCTTCTACAGCCTTTCGGCGCAGATCCGCCAGGAGCGCGGTGATTACTACGCCATGCTCGAACGCACCCAGAAGGGCGATCTCGACATCACAGTTTGGCTGATCTGGTTCCTCGATGTGCTCGACCGTGCCTTCGACGGCGCCGAGACCACCTTGGCTCATGTGCTGACCCGGGCCCGGGTCTGGGAAAAGCTCGCCGGCCAACCGCTCAATGAGCGTCAGAGCAAGGCGATCAATCGCCTGCTCGATGGCTTCGAAGGCAAGATGACAAGCTCGAAATGGGCGGCGCTCACCAAAACCTCAGCGGATACGGCCTTGCGCGATATCCAGGATCTGGTCGCGCGCGGCGTCCTGGTGAAGCTGGCGGGTGGCGGGCGCAGTACAGGGTATGGATTGGCGGAGTGAGGGCGCGCGCCACCGGCACGCGCCCCAATCCCCTAAGCCGACATCAGCTCCATCACCCGGCGCAATTGATCTTCCTTGTCGCCCAGCTGGGCGTCGATCATGGTCAGGCGTTTGGCGTAGTGGGAGCCGGCATATTCCCAGGTCATGCCGATACCGCCATGCATCTGCACGGCTTCCTCGGCGACCAGCTTGCCGGCGCGGCCCGCCAGGTTTTTCGCCTTTGCCACGGCCAGGGCACGCTCGGCCGTGTCGAGATTGCCGGCGGCGTGGATGGTGATGGAGCGGGCCTGTTCGATCTCGATCGAGAGGTCGACGAGGCGGTGTTGCAGGGCCTGGAAGGTCGCGATCGGGCGACCGAATTGCTGGCGCTGCATGAGATAGTCCTTGGTCATGTTCTGCAGCACATCCATGGCACCGACAGCCTCGGCGCACAGCGCCAGGCGGCCGGCATCAAGGGCGGCTTCGATGGCCTCGCCGGCGTCTTCCGACAGGCATTTGGCGGCCGTATTGTCGAGCCCGACTTCGGCCGCGCCGCCGCCATCAATCATGGCATAGGCGTGGATGTCGGCGGCCGAGGCGTCGATCTCGAACAGGCCGACCTTGCCGTCCGCGGTGCGGGCCGCGACGAGTAGCGTGTCGGCCGCATGGCCGCCATAGACCAGGCTCTTGCGGCCGCTCAGCGTCCAGTTGTCGCCGGACTTGCTGGCCGCGGTTGCGATCTCGCTGGTATCGGCGAAGGCGTCTGCTTCGAACACGGCGAGCGCCGTTCGGGCGGTGCCGGCGATGATGCCGTCGACTTTCTCGGATTGGCCAAAAGCCGCATAGAGGCGCAGGCCCATCAGATTGCCGAGCATGGGCTCCGGACAGAGTGTGCGGCCGAATTCCTCAAACACTACGGTGATGTCGAAGCCTTCGCCGCCGAAACCGCCCTGTTCCTCGGAGACAAGCGCGCCGAGAATGCCGAGCTCGGCCAGCTCGCCCCACTTCTTGGGGTCGTGGAAGGGGGCGTCATAGGCGATTTTGATGCGGTGCTCGACCGGATACTGGTCGGCCAGATAGCGGCGCAGGCTGTCGGAGATCATGCGCCGGTCGTCGGTTTGGTTGAAATTCATGGCTCAGACTCCGAACAGATCTTTGGCGATGATATTGCGCTGAATCTCATTGGACCCACCGAAAATCGAAAGCTTGCGATTATTGAAATAGCTGGCGGCACTGGCGGCTGCTTCCGGCGGGGCGACGGCGAGATTGCCGGCCAGCGCATCCAGCGGGAAGGGGGCTGCTGCCGGACCGAGGGCGCGGCGGGCGAGATCGTCGAGATTTTGCCGGATGACCGTACCCTTGATCTTCAGCATGGACGCGATGGTGTTGGAGGCGGCACCGCCAGAGGCATCGACCAGAACGCGCAGATTGGTCATGCGCAGGGCTTCCAGATCGATCTCGGCCTCGGCAATGCGCGCCGCGAAGAGCGGGTCCTCGATCAGCGGCTTGCCGTGGCGCTTCAGCTTGCGGGCCAGCGCCTTGAGCTCGTGTAGCGCCTGGGTCGAGGCGCCGACGCCGGCAATGCCGGTACGCTCATGGGTGAGGAGGAATTTGGCGATGGTCCAGCCTTCATTCTCGACGCCAACCAGGTTGGAGACCGGCACGCGGACATCGGAGAAGAAGACCTCATTCACTTCATAGCCGCCCTCGATCAGCTTGATCGGGCGCACTTCAATGCCAGGGGTCTTGATGTCGACCAGCACGAAGGAAATCCCTTCCTGGCGCTTGCCCTCGGTGGAGGTGCGCACGAGGCAGAAGATCTTGTCGGCATACTGGCCCAGCGTGGTCCAGGTCTTCTGGCCATTGATGATGTAGTCATCGCCTTCGCGGATGGCGCGGGTCTTCAGACTGGCGAGATCGGAGCCGGCACCGGGTTCGGAATAGCCCTGACACCACCAATCCGTTCCATCGAGGATGCGCGGCAGGATGTCGGCTTTCTGTTTCTCGGTACCGAATTTGATCAGGACGGGGCCAAGCATGCCCAGACCGAAGGGGACGATGCGCGGCGCATTCGCCATGCAGCATTCCTCGTCGAAGATATGGCGCTGCACGGCGTTCCAGCCCGGGCCGCCATATTCGACCGGCCAGGTCGCGGCGAGCCAGTTGCGGCTCTGCAAGGTCGCGTGCCAACTTTCGATGTCGGCCTTGCCAAGCTCTTCGCCATTACGAACCTTGGTCGCGATTTCTGTCGAAAGATTATCTTTGAGAAAACTGCGGACTTCCGCGCGGAAGGCGTCTTCCTCGGGCGTGAAGTTGAGATCCATGCTGTGCTCCTCGATATCGACCAATGGGCGGGGCCGGTCTGATGCCGGTCTCCGGTGCTTTCGTGTTTCCGGTATGTATTTAAGGCCAAGCGGGGCGGGATGGATAGGGGGATGCTGACTCTCGCGGTCCGGAAAATTGCCGCACCGGCCGGGCGCTAGAGCAGGCCGCGCGCCGCCAGGTCTTCGCGTAGCTTGGTCTCGCCGGTGAACAGCTCGGAATCAAAGCCGAATTCGCGCGCCGCAATGACATTGGCCTCGCGGTCGTCGAAGAAGACCACGTCGGCCGGGTCGTGGCGCAAACGCGCGGCGGTGATCTCGTAAATGCGCCGGTCCGGCTTGATCACGCCCTCATGCGCCGAGACGATGGTATCGCGCATATGGCGCATGGCCGGATAGAGCCGGTTGACGGGCTCAACCCATTCGGCGGGTAGATTGGTGAGGGCGTATTGCGGCACGCCGCGTGCGGCGAGGGCTTCGATCGCTTCGGCGGTGCCGGGGACGGAGCCCTTGAGCATTTCGGGGAAGCGGGTTTCCCAGGCGGTGATGGCCGCTTCATGCTCGGGATATTGCGCGATCAGGGCGCGGCGATTCTCGGCCATTGGCACGCCGCGATCATGCGCCTGGTGCCAGTCCATCGCGCAAACACGGCCCAGGAAGTCCTGGACCGCGTCTTCATTTCTGAAAATCTTGCGATAGAGATAGGCAGGCGACCAGTCCAGCAGGACTTTGCCCAGATCCCACAGGACAGCCTTGTGAGCCATCGACTGTGAAAGCCTAGCCGGCACGGGCTTTGAAGCGAGGATCGGTCTTGTTGATCACATAGACACGACCGCCACGTTTCACGACCTTGCAATCACGGTGACGATTTTTCAGCGACTTTAGAGAGCTGCGGACTTTCATGGCAAGGCCTTCGTGTTGACACGCATTGAATAAGGAGGGCGCGAAGTAGCCGAGGGCCGGTGCAGTGTCAACGGGGACGTGCGGTTCGAGGCGTCGGACGGCAGGATAGTCGGCAATTGCGGCGGGTGCGATGCGGCGGGTGCGAAATTTATTACATATGGTTAAGAAAACAGCATTCCCCGCCCGAAAAATCTGCTATGTGTGCGCGGTCACAAGGAGACTGACATGCGTTTTGAACTGATGATCGCGGCTTCGGCCGCAGCACTACTGCTCGCTTCCTGTTCCGATGGTACGGGCGAGAGCGCCGAAGACAATATGGATTCGGCAGCCGAGCAAATGGAAGACGCCGCTGATGCTATGGGCGACGCCGCTCAACAGGCCGGCGAAGACATGGGCATTGTCGAAGAAGAGACCGTTGGCGATCACCTGCAGGACGCCGCCGACGCAACTGGCGAAGCGCTCCAGGATGCAGCCGACGCAACCGGCGATGCCATCCAGGACGCGGCCGAGGCCGTTGAAGATGCGGTCACACCGCCAGCCGACGAGCCAGCGACCGACGAACCCCAGTAATCGGGGCAGACTGAACTGAGACTGCCAGATCGTATCCGGGCGTCAGGCCCGGATACGATCTGATGGCTTTGCCGGCCTGATCTTGTTCCGCCGGCAGGATGGGTATTCTGCAGGGCAGGCCCTGGATGCCGCCCTAATTGTGCTCCTGCATCGCGCCGAGCTGCGCGCGATAGTGCCGGCCCACCGGAATCTCGGCACCGTTGGCAAGATTGACGGTGCACGAATTACCGTCGCTGACGACTTCGCTGATATCCTGCAGGTTGACCATATGGGACCGGTGCACGCGCCGGATTGATGTGCCTGAGAATTCCTTCTCCAGACTCGCCATCGTCGCTCGGACCATCACCTTCTCGTGCCGTGTATGGATGAAGACATAGTCCTTGCAGGCTTCGATTCTCGTGACGTCGGCCATCGCGATGCGCTGTGATCGATTACCTGTCTTGGCCCAGTAGAACCTGTCCGGTGCGCCGGCTGTCCCGTTGGGCGGTGACGCCTGGTCGAGTTCGCGGGCGGCAGTTCGGACCGCGTTGAGAATCGGTGCCACCAAAAGCCGCTGACGCACACGCTCCAGAGCTTCGCACAAACGCTCCGGATGAATGGGTTTGAGGACAAAATCGGTTGCCGCAACATCGAAGGCCTGCGACGCAAACTGATCAAAGGCGGTCACGAAGATCACCTGCGGCGCACCGCGAGTACTCAATTCCCGCGCCAGGCTGAGGCCGTCCATACCCGGCATGTCGATATCAACGAGTACCAGGTCGGGCTTCCTTGCATCAAAGGCGTGCAGTGCGGCCAGGCCATTCTTGGCTGTCGCGACCACGGTGATGCCTTCCAACGAGGCCAGCAAATGCTCAAGATTGGCGACCGCGAGCGGTTCGTCATCCACGATCAGTACTTTTATCATGCGTGATCCTCCGAAGAGTCTGAGGGTTCGGCCCGGCTGACGGGGATGGTGAGCTGGCACTCAAACTGGTTTTCGCCGAGCGGGCCGCACGTCAACTCTCCGGCCCCGGAGAACAGGATTTCCGTGCGTTGCTTGAGGTTGGCGATGCCGATCCCGTCGCTGGCCATTTCGTCGCAGGCTTCCGGTCCGGCTGGCACATAGCCATCATTGCGGACGCTGATGCAGCATTTCGAGCCGGGTGCGTCGGCGACCTCGACCGTTGCGGTCACCAGGGTGACGGATCTGGCGACGCTATGCTTGACGACATTCTCCAGCAGAGGCTGGAGCGTGAAGCGCGGGATCGCCACGTTGAGGTAGCGGTCCGGGATGTTCCAGACGACGGTCAGGCGGTCCGGGAAGCGCAAGGCTTCAATCTGCAGATAGAGCTCGGTTGATTCAATCTCGTCGGCAATCGAGGCCAGCGGACTGGCGCTGTGCTTCAGACTGCGCCGTAATAGTTCACCCAGCGAGGCGACCGCGTCGACGGCATCAGATTTGCGCTCCAGCGTGACGAGCGCGGAGATGGTGTTCAAGGCATTGAACAGAAAATGTGGGTTGATCTGGGTCTCCAGTCGCGCGAGGCGCGCCCGGGTAAAGGAAATCTCCAGACCCCGGACCCGGGCCTCCTCCTGGCGGCGTCGAATTTGGTGCAAAAGCACCAGCATCAGGGCGAGCCACAGAATGACCCGTGGACCGGCGGTCGCCAGCATGCTGAAGAGATAGGTGTTCCAGAAGCGGGTCGTCGACGACAGGATGTCCGGCACCATGAAAATCCCGTAGGACGTCACCTCCACTGCCGGATTGGCGAGGACACCGAATATCACCGCGAGCCATCGCCAGACTACCGGTGTGCCTGTGTGAAGGAATGGCGTGAGGATCAGTTGGCAAACCGCCAGGCTGCTCAATGTATAGACGCTGAAGTGCGCCAGTATGTGTGGCTTGTCGCCCAACCCATCGGCGCGAGGCATGCTGAGGGCGCCGAGCGTGTCGGTGAGGGTGAGCGCCAGAATCAACGCCACTGCCCACAACCGGATTTGCAGCACGGGATCGAGGCGTTGTAGCGGGGCGGTCAAGGTATCGAGCGTTATCTTCATGCCGTGAGCTTACAGAAAAACGCCCGGGGCGAGTGGGTTTTCATGCGCCAAACAGCGGCTTCGTCGAAAATCGCAAACATTGGTCGATGCACATCATGCGTCCGTCGCAGCGCCCGGTGACGGCTCCGGGACGGCCTCTAGAAACCCCCTTCTTCATGGCCGCGCATCGAGTGATGCAGGGCATAATCCAAGGGGAATATCATGAAACGTATCAAACATGCCTTGCTGGGCTCGACCGCCTACGCAATGGCGCTCGCGACGGGGGTTGTCGCAGTGCCCATGCTGACGCCGGTCGCCAGCGCGCAGGATTACACGACGGGCGCCATCTCGGGCACCGTGGCAACGCCAGGCGGCGAGCCGGTTGCCGGCGCCAATGTTACGCTGGTGTCGCAGTCCCAGGGTTTCACGCGCGAATTGACCACCGGCTCCAACGGTGTCTTCCGCGCGACCCTGCTGCCTCAGGGCGACTATTCCGTGACGATCACGGCCCCGGGTTTCGCCGACATGGCCGATACGATCCGCATCACGGTCGGCGGCCAGTCCAATTACAGCTTCCAGGCCATGCCGGCCGGCTCCAGTGATGTCATCACTGTGACCGGTTCTGCGGTGCAGCAGCTGCAATTCCAGCAGACCACGTCCGGCCTGAATATGGATGTCGGGGAGATGATGGCCACCCTGCCAATCGGACGCTCGATCGAGGCGCTGGTCCAGCTGGCCCCGACGGTCGTTCAGGGCGACAGCGCGTTTGGTGCGGTCGGCGGTGCATCGAATGTACCGGCCATCGGCGGCGGTTCGTCTGCTGAAAATGCGTTCTATATCAACGGTCTGAACATCACGAACTTCGACACCTATGTCGGTGGCGCAACCGTGCCTTTTGACTTCTATCAGACGGTTGAGGTCAAGAATGGTGGCTATCCGGCCGAGTTCGGTCGTGCGACTGGCGGCGTGATCAACGGTGTCACCAAGTCGGGCACCAATGAGTTCATGTTCGCGATTCACGGCAATTGGACGCCACAGTCCCTGCGTGCCCAGAGCCCGGACACCTATCTCTCGCGCAATGCGCTTGACGACAACACGACCTGGGATGTCACGGTCGAAGCGGGCGGCGCACTTATTCCTGACCGTCTGTTCGCCTATGGCCTCTACCAGCACAATGACTATTACAACTCGAACGCTTCCATCTCGGGCGGATCGGTTGACATCGACGAGCGGGACGATCCGTTCTTCGGATTCAAGCTCGATGGTTATGTTACCGACGATCATCACCTTGAGTTCACCTATTTCGACACAACGCGCACGACCTCCCGGACGGCGCTTGCGTTCGACGGTGTGGACACGATCGGTGGCGTGATCGGTGGGACGACCTTCGAGAATGGCGGCGTCAGTTACGTCGCGAAATACACCGGCAATATCACGGATAACTTCACGATTTCCGCCGCGTATGGCGTCAGTGAGGATTCGGGCACCACAACTGCGCTCGATCCGAGCCTGCCTTACATCATTGATGTGCGTTCCGGCACGGCCACACGGGTTGGTCCACAGACCACGTTCAGCAATGATTTCAACGATACCCGTCGTGAGTTCTACCGGATCGATGGCGACTTCTTCTTCGATTTCATGGGCGAGCACCATCTGCGTATCGGCTATGATAATGAGGCTCTGACCCTGAATCACCTCAGCAATCGCACGGGCGGCGTCTACTGGCGCCTGTTCACGGTGAGCGCAGCGACGTCGGCGATCTATGGCCTGCCAGCAGGCGCTGAAGTGGCCCGTAGCGAAACCGGCCGGTTTGGTGGTCTTGTCGAGGGTGAGAATGAATCCTTCTATATCCAGGATTCCTGGGACGTTACAGATCAGCTGAACCTGCAGATTGGTCTGCGCAATGATCACTTCGTCACGCACAATCTCATTGGTGAGACGCCGATCGACCTCGAAAACAATTGGGGCCCTCGTCTCGGCTTCAATTATGACGTGTTTGGCGATGGCGGGACGCGCTTTTTCGGTAGCTTCGGCCGCTATTTCATTCCGCCAGCACTGAACATGAACTATCGTGGAGCCGACCTCTACGTCCGTGAGTATTTCGAGTTGGCTTCGGCTGATATCGCCAACGCTTCGATTGTTCCCGGTGCCGCGATCACCGCGCTGAACTCCGACATCACGGCGATCGGCGGCGGCTCTGCCTGTCCGGCCGGGGTTCTCCAGGCGGCAGGCGATCTCGGCTGCTCGATTTTCGGGGACGGTAGTCAGGAGCAGGCGATCTCGAAGACTTCGCAGCAGCTCACCGCCACCAGCGAAGACGAGTTCGCGCTCGGCTTTGAACACCAGCTCAATGATGACTGGACCCTGGGTCTACGCGCGACGTGGCGTGTGCTGAATGACGTCTCCGAGGACGTCGCCATTGATGATGCCATCGTCGCTTACTGTGCCGATAACGGGATCGTCGGTTGTGCGGCGAACTGGACGGGTGATCACCAGTACGTGATCATGAATCCAGGCGAGGCTATCGATGTCTGGACGCGTGAACCGCTTCCTGGCGATACTGATATCAGCCTGATCCACCTGACGGCCGATCAGCTGAACCTTCCCGTTGCCGAGCGTGAATATGCGGCACTGGAGCTGACCTTCGATCGCGCTTTCGACGGTGTCTGGGGGCTTCGTGGTTCCTATGTCTGGTCGACTTCGATCGGCAATTATGAAGGCACTGTCCTGTCTGATAATGGTCAGACGGATGCGGGTACGACGATCCTTTATGATCACCCGGGTCTGGCGGATAATGCCTATGGCTTCCTGCCGAACCACCGTCGCCACGCCTTCAAGGTCTGGGGTTCCTATCAACTGACCCAGGATGTGTTGTTGGGTGCAAACATGGCTATCACCTCGCCACGCCAATACGGGTGCCGCGGTGTTCACCCGACTGATGCATCTGCAGCGGCATACGGTGCATCGTCTTGGTATTGCCAAGGCACACCTTCGCGTCGTGGTTCCGAGTTCGAGGCTGAATGGGAAACCCGCTTCGACATGTCGGCGCGTTACACGGTGCCAAACTCGCAGTTTGGTGATCTGGTTCTGCGGGCAGATGTTTTCAATCTGTTCGACAGCCATGCCGGTGTTGATTTCAACGAAAGCGGTGATCTCAGCTCGGGCGCAGCGAACCCGAACTACCAGGCTGTCACATCCTATCAGGCGCCACGCTCGGTCCGGATCGGTTTCGACTGGGCATTCTAGTAGCAGCTTCAACCGGATCCCGGTTGCAAGTTGAGTAAATGAGAGGGGCGAGCCTGTTTGGTTCGCCCCTTTTTTTCATGCATTGAACGGTTTTGACGCGACTGGTCGCAGTCTTCCGGCCGTTGGTCGCCAAGCCGTCGCGAGGCGGCGGTGTGCCCGATATCCTGTGTCCGGGTTGGAATACACGAGGTCGCATGGACTCGGTGCCTGCAGCTCCAGGTCGATGCGAAACTTCCTGCTCACTTTACTACCTCCGAACTGGATTGGCCGGCGTCCGCGCCGGCCAATTTCCCCGGCTTACAACATCGTCAGTTGCCCTTGCCCGGCCGCCCCCATAGTTTCGCCCGCATGATCCATTTTGGTAATTGCGTTTCGGCCGCCCTCGCGGCCGTTTGTGTAAGCGGGCTGGCGGGCAATGCCGCCGCGCAGGATGATCGCGTCGATGTTGATGTCGAACTCGTGCTCGCGGTCGATATTTCCTATTCCGTCGACGAAGAAGAGGCGCATCGCCAGCGTGAGGGCTATGTCGCGGCCCTGGCGCATGAAGATGTGATCCGCTCGATCCAGGGTGGCCCGCTGGGGCGGATCGCCGTCACCTACGTCGAGTGGGCCGATGCCGGCTTTCAGCGCGCCGCCGCCGACTGGACCGTAATCGCCAATGAGGATGATGCGCTGGGATTCGCGGCCCGGGTGGCCGCGGCGCCGTTCGAGCGTGGCCACTATACCGCAATCGGCTCGGCAATCGCCGATGGCGTCCGCCGCATCGACGAAAATGATTACACGGCCCCGCGCCTGATCATCGATATTTCCGGAGACGGTCCGCAAAATCAGGGCCTGCCACTGGATCGCGCCCACGCCCTCGCTGACCAGTCCGGCATCGTCGTCAATGGTCTGCCCGTCATCTCGGCCCGTGAGGGGCGCTGGGTCAGACCGGTCGAGGTCAATCTCGAAGGCTATTTCCGCGAAAATGTCATTACGGGTCCGGGAGCTTTCGTATTGCCGGCCCGGGCCGAGGACGAGTTTCGTGTCGCCATATTGCGCAAGCTTGTGCTCGAGATCGCCGGCGCCATGCCGTCGCGGTCCGAGCTTGCCCTGCCGGACGCGGTGCAAGGTGAATTGGGGCGCGCGCCGTGAAGCCGATCATGGCGTTGGCCACCCTCGTGCTTGCTCCGCTGCTGATCGGTGGCCGTGCAGCGCCGGCCGATTATCCGCCGCGGCCGGTGGAATACACCGCCGATGGCCGCGAATATGTTGATCTCGAACTTGTGCTCGCGGTGGATGTCTCCTCCTCGATCGACGAGGTCGAGGCGCGGCGCCAGCGCGAAGGTCATGTCGCGGCGTTGGCTGATCCCGAAGTGATTTCGGCGATCCAGGGTGGTGGCTATGGCCGTATCGCGGTCGTGTATCTGGAATGGGCCGATGGTGATTTCCAGCGTGTCGTTGCGCCCTGGACGGTGATCGGCACCGAGGCCGATGCCCGCATTTTTGCCGCCAGCCTGGCGACGGCCCCGTTTATCTCAGGCCGGCGCACGGCGATCGGTGCTGCGATCGAGAGCTCGATCTCCCTGATCGAGGACAATAATTACCAGGGCATGCGCCAGGTGATCGATCTGTCCGGAGACGGGCCGCAGAATTCCGGCTCCTCGCTGTCGCAGGCGCGCTCGCGCGCCGAAACCGCGCTGATCACCATTAATGGCCTGCCGATCCAGTCCGAGCGGCAAAGTCCGTTTCGACCCTCGGTCAGCATTGATGTTGCGGACTATTTCGAAAAACAGGTGATTGCCGGGCCGGGCGCCTTCATTTCGCCCACAAATGAGCATGAGGATTTCGTGGACGCGCTGAAGCGCAAACTTATAATCGAAATCGCCGGGCTCGATCCGGCGCAATTCCTCAGGAGGGGATAATCCGCGCGCTCATAATTGGCCTGATGGCCCTGCTTCTTGCCCCGACCGTTCACGCCCAGCCCGAGGGCGAGACCTTCGATATCTGGCGTGATGCTTTCCGTGGACGCCTCAGCGAGGCCGGCGCACGCCCTGAAACCGTTGCCGCCATGCTCGACGGGCTGACGCCGGAAATGCGCATTATCGAGCGCGATGGCAGCCAGCCGGAATTCGTGCGGCCGATCTGGTCCTATCTCGAGATCGCCGCGTCTGACCTGCGGATCGCCAATGGGCGTTCGGCCTATGAGAGCAATCGTGCGCTGGTCGATGCGGTGGCCTCACAATATGGTGTGCGCGCCGAAACGCTGATCGCAATCTGGGGGCTTGAAAGCTCCTATGGCCAGATTCCCGGCAATAATGACATCATCCAGGCGCTCGCTACCCTGGCCTGGGAAGGCCGCCGCCGTGGTTGGGCCGAGGATCAATTGATCGCCGTCGCGCACATGATCGATAATGGCTATGCGACGCGCGACCAGCTGACCGGCTCCTGGGCCGGCGCGATGGGCCAGATGCAATTCATTCCCACGACCTATCTGGAACGCGCCGTCGATTTTGACGGCGATGGCCGCCGCAATATCTGGACGAATAATGGCGATGCGCTGGCCTCGGCCGCCAATCTGCTCGCCCGCGCCGGCTGGCAGACCGGTGCGCCAACCGTGATCGAGGTCGCGGTGCCGGATGATTTTGACGTCAGCCGCTGGAATCCCGACCAGAACCGCCTCGTCAGTGAATGGGCGATGCGTGGTATCAGCCGCGCCGACGGTCATGGCTGGAGCGCCGATGGCCTGATGCTGACAGCGCGCCTGGAATTGCCCGCCGGTATCGCCGGGCCGGGCTTTCTCACCTTCCCGAACTTCCGCGTCATCAAGCGCTACAACAACTCCACCGCTTACGCCCTCGGCGTCGCTCATCTCGCCGACCGGATTGCCGGTGCTGTACCGTTTGTCGGCCCATGGCCCGCTGATGACGTGCCGCTGACCCGCACGCAGACCCGCGAAATGCAGGCGGCGATGAATGCGCTGGGCCATGATTCGGGCACACCGGACGGTCTCGCCGGGCCACGGACCCGCGAGGCCCTGCGCGCCTTCCAGCGTGCGAACGGGCACGCTGCCGATGGTTATGCCGGGCGGGCTATGTATGATGCGGTGATGGCGGCGAGTGCTGCAGTGACCGCGGGCGAATAGTGCCGTCGGAGCATTGACGCAGGTGGGCGGGCATATTCTTCTGTCCTCAGAGATGTATTGGCGACGGCGTGCTGACGCGCGTGGTGTTCAGGAGAGAAGAGATGAAGGATTTCGTTGGCACCGAGCACGACGCTGAACCGAGCCGCATTGCCCAGGCCCGCAATGTCCAGGACAGTGACAACCGGAGCCGGCTGGTCCTCCCGGATGGCGTCACGCCGGATGCCGGTGTGGTGGTGACCGGTGATGATGGCGACAATGTCCTGCGCGGTGGTGCGGGCGACGACACGCTCGCCGGCGGTGATGGCAATGATACGCTGATCGGCGGCGCCGGGGCCGACATCCTGGACGGTGGCGCCGGCACTGATGTGGCCGACTATTCCGAATCCGGTCGCCGTGTCGTGGTTGACCTCGATGCCGGAACTGGAAGCGGCGGCGACGCGGCGGGCGACACGCTGAGCCGGATCGAGAATCTGGTTGGTTCAGGCTCCAGTGACACCCTGACCGGTAATGGATCAGCCAACACGCTGACCGGCGGCGGTGGCCGCGACGAGATTTACGGTGGCGCCGGCCATGACATCATTGCGGGCGGTTCCGGGGCTGACTGGCTGTATGGCGGCGACGGCAATGACGAGATCGACGGCGGGACCGAAAACGACCAGATCCACGGCAATGAAGGCCATGATCTGATGCATGGCGGCGAGGGCCATGACCGGCTCTATGGCAATGACGGGCGCGACGAGATCCATGGCGATGCCGGCGATGACACCATCG
>NZ_JBLWTL010000005.1:0-153492 GCF_048270095.1 Maricaulis sp.
CGTGGCCACCGGAGCGGAAGGCGGCATAAAGCTCGACCGTTACTCCACTCCGGTTTCGAGGCGGGGGCCGCAAGGCGGCCGAGTAAATCTCCACGTGTGGGACGTCACGGATGCCCCCCAAAATTACTCAAAACCCGGCATTCGCCGGCGTCCCACACACCTCCCACCAAGAGGTGACCTGCTCAAACCTCCAGCCGCTCGCGGCGTGGAGATTTTCGTGCGGGCGGTGACGGAGATGCGCTATCTTTCGGCGAGAATAATCGCCGCCGCCTCGACCAGATCCCGCGCTGTGAAATGTTCCGCCGGTGAGGCCAGCCGGTCCGCCGTGATCAGGATGCCGCGTGCGCCGACCGCGTCGGCCAGGCCGGTATCGCTGGTCTTGTCGCCGATCACCCAGGCCTGGTCGAGCGGCAGGCCGGTGGCTGCTGCGACTTCCCGCGCCAGACCCGGCGCGGGCTTGCGGCAATCGCAACCCTCATCGGGAGTATGCGGGCACAGGGCGATATGGGCGATCGCGATCCCATGGGCGCCGAGCATTGCGAGGAGATGGTCATTGACGGTGTCGGCCTGCTCACGATCAAACATGCCGCGTCCAATGCCCGACTGGTTGGTGACGATGGCGAGAACGGCGCCGGCATCGCGCAATGCGATCAAGCCGTCGAGGGCGCCGGGCAGGAATTCCAGGCCGGCCGGGTCGCCGAGATAATGCCGGTCGATATTGATGGTGCCGTCGCGGTCGAGCAGGACGAGAAAGGGCTCAGGCATCGGCATGGCGGCCGGCGCGGCCGATCGCGGCGGTCGTCGAATGACCGTCGAGCAAGGGGGCCAGGACGACATTGCCGCCGCGTGCTGTCACGACATCGCCGCCCACCACCGCGTCGACGCTGTAATCGGCGCCCTTGACCAGCACGTCGGGCTGGATCGCGGTGATCGCTTCAAGCGGCGTGTCCTCGTCAAACACCACGACCAGATCGACATCGCGCAGCGCCGCCATCACGACAGCGCGGGCATGTTCATTCTGGACCGGGCGATCAGGGCCTTTGAGGCGTTTGACCGAGGCGTCCGAATTGATCGCCACGATCAGCTTGTCGCCCTGGGCCCGGGCAAAGGCGAGCAGGCTGACATGGCCGGGATGGAGAAGGTCGAAACAACCATTGGTGAAGACGCAGCGCTGGCCGCTCGCCTGCCAGTCACGGCAGGCCTTGGCGGCGCCAGTGAGGTCGGCGATCTTGCCGCTTGCGGTATTGCCGGCATGCAGGCTGCGATGGAGTTCGGCGGCGCTGACCGTGGCCGTGCCGACCTTGCCGACGACAATCCCGGCCGCGCGATTGGCCAGTTCGGCGGCGATCTCGATTGGCGCCTTGCAGGCCAGCGCCAGCGCCAGCGCCGCAACGACGGTATCGCCGGCGCCGGAGACATCGAACACTTCGCGCGCCGCGGTCGGCATGTGATGGATGACACCATCGGCGGCGCGCACCGTCATGCCCTGCGGACCGCGCGTGATAACGACGACGGGGCATCCGGTCTGCCCGGCGATCAGGGCGGCGGCCTCGCCCGCGCCGGCATCGCTCTGGCAGGACAGGCCGGTTGCTTCCTCGGCTTCCTTGGCATTGGGGGTGAGGACGGTGGCACCGCGATAACGCGCGAGATCGCGCGATTTCGGATCGGTGATCACCGGCAGGCCACGGGCGTGGGCCAGGGCGGCGGCACGTGCGATCGTGGCGCGCGACAGGACACCCTTGCCATAATCGGACAGGATCAGCGCGGCCGCGTCCTCCAGTTCGCGCTCGAGATGCGCAAACAGGGCTTCAGTGCTGGCCTCGGGCAGATCGACAATATCCTCCTCATCGACCCGCAACATTTGCTGGTTCTTGGCGATGAACCGGTTCTTGACCGCGGTGCGGGCGATATCGGTTCTGGCCAGGTGCGCGGTGAGCCCGGCTGTATCGTCAGCGGCGGCGATCAGGGCCAGGCCGGCGCTGTCATCACCGATGGCACCGATCAGGGCCGCACGGCCACCGAGGCTGGCGATATTGCGCGCCACATTGCCGGCCCCACCGACCATTTCCTCGACCCGTTGGGCGAGAAAGACCGGGGCCGGGGCTTCAGGCGAGATGCGATTGCAATCACCGAAGGTATAGCGGTCGAGCATGACATCGCCGAACACGACCAGCTTCACACCGGCAAAGGCATCAATCCATTCATTGCGTCTCGACATCAGGACCCCATGCCCGCATTGCGGATCGTCAAACTCGTTGGAGTCCAAGGTATAAGGCGAGGCGTGACCGAGTGAAAGGCCCGGCTACGGGACGAGTGCGGCGTCGAGATCGGCGATCAGCTCGGCCGGCGCTTCCAGGCCGATCGAGAGCCGGATCAGGCTGTCGGAAATACCGGCGTCCTGGCGGGCCTGAGGTGTCATCGCGGCATGGGTCATCAGGGCCGGGATATTGGCCAGGCTCTCCACCCCGCCCAGCGACTGGGCCAGGGTAAAGAGTTTGAGCCGTTGCACGACATCGCGTGCGTCGGCGACCGAGCCTGCCAGCTGGATCGAGATCAATTGCCCGAACCCGTCCTGCTGCCGCCGGGCCAGTTCATGGCCGGGATGGCCGGGCAGTCCGGGGAAGTCGACCGCGGCGATGCGCGGATCAGCCTCAAGCCAGGTGGCAATCACGGTAGCGGTCTCGCACTGGGCTTTCGCCCGCAGGGCCAGGGTGCGCAAACCGCGCAGGGCCAGATAGCTGTCAAAGGCGGCGGCGCCCACCCCGGCGCAATTGCTCCACCAGACGAGATTGGCCAGCTTGTCGGCATCGGCGACACAGACGACGCCGCCAACCATGTCGGAATGGCCATTGAGCAGCTTGGTCACCGATTGCACGGAATAATCGGCGCCCCAGTCCAGCGGCCGCTGCAAGGCCGGCGACAGCACGGTATTATCGACCGCCAGTTCGGCGCCAGCCTCATGGGCAAGGTCGGCCAGGGCGCGCAGATCGGAGATCCGCAGGCGCGGATTGGACGGCGTTTCCACCAGCAGCAGGGCTGCCGGCTCGGTCAGGGCATGGGCGACGGCCTCGAGGTCTGTTGTGTCGGTATAGACCGGGATCAGCCGCCCGCCGCGGCCGCGTGCATCGAGCAGACGGCGGGTGCCGCCATAGGCGTCATGCGAGCAGATGACGCGGGCACCGAAAGGCAGATCGTGTAGCAGGAGGTCAATGGCCGCCATGCCGGAACAGGTGACGACGCCGCCGGCGGCGTGTTCCAGCTCGGCGATGGCGGCGGCCAGGGTTGAGCGTCCCGGATTGCCGGTGCGGGCATAATCAAACGCCGGCTGCACGGCCGGGTCCTCGCGCCGATAGGCGGTCGAGAGCGAGAGGGGCGGGATGACCGCATTCCATGTGGCGTCGGTATTGAGGCCGGCGCGTATGGCGGCGGTGCGTGGGTCACGGGCCATGTCAGCCTCCGAGAAAGCGGGTGATGGCAGCCGAGATCGCGGCGTCTTCCTTCAGGAAGGCGTCATGGCCGTAGAGCGAGTGAATGCGCTGCAGCGTGCCCATCGGCGTCGCACGCGCCGCTTCGGCGATTTGCTCGGGCGGTACCAGCTGGTCCTCGACTACAGCGAGATAGGTGACCGGACATTCCAGCCGGCCGGGGTCGACGCAGTGCTCGTCCATCGAACGCGACAGGGCGAGGAAGCGTTGCGGTGTCACCCGGGCCGCGAATTCACAGCCGCGGGCCTCAAGATAGGCGACCACGCCATTGGCGTCGCGGCAATCGGGCTCGGGGTCGTAGAAACGGGATTCCAGCTCGATCGGCGTGCGGTAGGTGGTCATGGCCAGGCGGCGGGCCAGGTCGAGACCGGCGCGGCCATCGCCATATTGCAGGGCCAGCTCGACCGTGTCGCGCTGGATCGAACGCCACGCCCTGGCCATCGCCGAAGCCCGGTGGCAGGCGCTGATGACCAGAAGCCTTTCGATCCGTTCCGGTGCCCGCACCGCCAGCGCCAGTCCGATCATGCCGCCATAGGAGGCGCCGACAATGGAGAAGGTCTTTATCCCTGCGGCGTCGGCCAATGCGAGAATGGCAACTGCCTGGTCGTGCGTGGTCGGGAAGGGGGCGAGCTGGTCAGCGATAAAGTCGAAGGAGAGGATGCGAAGTTGATCAGTGTCGAGCGCACAGCCCGGACCTGCCTGGGCCGCCCACCAGCCGGTCTCATGCCCGTTCGAGGCTACGGTCTGGTCCGAGGAGATCCCGCCGAGGACGAGACAGACGGGCGCGCTGTCGGGTCCGGTCAGGCGGCCGCTGACACGCACGGGCGCGCCATCGGCGCCACGAATTGTGGCGGAGATATCGTGGACGGGCGTGTCCACAGGGCGTTCAAGGGTGATCGGCATGCTGGATTCCGCTGGCGGAATAAAGCGGGCGCCGAATGGGGGTCGAACGGGCGCGAGGAAGATCCGGGGGGAGAAACCCCAACGCCCATTCGATCCGCTTTAGCCGCATTTATTCCGCGCCCGCAAGCTGAACATCAAATCGGCGCGACTTCACATATAAAGATATGTTTATGTGATGTCAATCCGCGGAGACAAACGCCTTCTCGATCACGAAATCGGCCGGAGCGGCATTCGAACCTTCGATGAAACTGGCGTCGAGGCAGATCTGTTTGACGTCCTTCAAGAGCCCTTCCGAGCCACAGATCATCACGCGGTCCACGGCGGGATCCAGGGCAGGCACGCCGAGGCGGGTCGCCAGTTCACCGGAGCGGATCATGTCGGTGACGCGGCCTTTGACCGGGCCGTCATCGCGGGTCACCGAGGTGAAGTGGACGAGTTTCTCGCGCGCCATCTCGCCGATCAGCTCGTCCTGCCGGGTTGCTGCAACCAGTTCCTCGCCATAGGTGAGCTCGTCGAGCTGGCGGCAGGTGTGCGTGAGGATGACCTCGTCGAACTTCTCATAGGTTTCCGGATCGCGGATCAGGCTGGCAAAGGGGGCGATGCCGGTGCCGGTCGAGATCATGTAGAGGCGTTTGCCGGGCTTGAGCGCGTCGAGCACCAGAGTGCCGGTCGGCTTGCGGCCGAGCAGGACTTCATCGCCCGGCTGGATATGCTGAAGGCGTGAGGTCAGCGGACCGTCGGCGACCTTGATCGAATAGAAGTCGAGCGCTTCATCCCAGAACGGGCTGGCGATGGAATAGGCGCGCAGCAGCGGTTTGCCATCTGCCTTGGGCAGGCCGATCATGACGAATTCACCGGAGCGGAAACGAAAGGCGGCCGGCCGCGTCAGGCGGAAGGAAAACAGCCGGTCGGTGTAATGCTTGACCTCCAGCACCGTCTCGACCGTGAAGGGGCCGGGCTTGGCGGAGATGGCATTCTTTGCCGGAGCGGGTGTGGCAGGCACGGGTGCGGTCATCGTCATCGTCTTTATCGCAATTTCATGTCGGGGGCGTGCCGGCGTCAGGCCGTGGCAGGCGAGGTTTCGGTATCGGTCCAGGGCGGAATCGGCAAGCCCCGGCTGGCGAGGAATTCCGGGTTGAACAGTTTGCCGGCATAGCGCGCACCGACATCGCACAACATGGTGACGATGGTCTTGCCCGGGCCGAGATCACGCGCCAGGCGCATCGCACCGGCGATGTTTACCCCGGCCGAACCGCCCAGTGACAGGCCTTCATGGCGCACCAGGTCATAGAGGATGGGCAGCATTTCCGCGTCCTCGATCCGGTAGGCATGGTCGATTTTCAAGCCTTCCAGATTGCCGGTGATGCGGTTGACGCCAATACCCTCGGTGATCGAGGAGCCTTCGCCGCGCAGCTCGCCTTGAGTGTAATAGCTGTACAGCGCTGCGCCGGCCGGATCGGCCACGCCGATCGCGATCTCCGGCTTGAAGGCCCGCAGGCTGGCGGCGGTGCCAGCCAGCGTGCCGCCGGTACCGGCCGCGCAGATGAAGCCGTCAATGCCGCCGCCGGTCTGTTGCCAGATCTCTGGTCCCGTCGATTTCTCGTGGGCCCGGCGATTGGCGAGATTGTCGAACTGGTTGGCCCAGATCGCGCCGGCCGGATTGCTCGCATTGAGCTCTTCGGCGAGGCGGCGGGAATAGTGGACGAAATGATTGGGGCTCGAGAACGGTGCGGCATCGACCTCGATCAGGCGGGCGCCGAAGGACCGGATCGCCTGCTTCTTCTCATCGCTCTGGGTGCGCGGCATCACGATGATCACCGGATAGCCGAGCGCACCGCCAACCAGGGCCAGGCCGATACCGGTATTGCCGGCCGTACCTTCGACAATTGTGCCGCCGGGCTTGAGCGTGCCGTCAGCCTCGGCTTCACGCACGATATTGAAGGCGGCGCGATCCTTCACTGAACCACCGGGATTGAGAAACTCGGCCTTGCCGAGAATCTCGCAGCCGGTGGCGTCCGATGGACCGTCCAGCCGGATCAGCGGTGTCGAGCCAATCAGATCGAGGATATGCGAATAGGCCATGGTTATTTTCTCTCTGGTCGAACCGCAGCGCCCTGCGCCGGTGCGTGGATGCCGCATTCTGTCTTGTCCTGGCCGGGCCAGCGCCCAGCGCGCAATCCGCCGCCGCCATAGGCCGGAGCCGTGCAGGTCCAGCATCCAATCGAGCTATACCCCATATCGGCCAATGGGTGACGCGGCAAATCATGCGTCTGGAAATAGGCCTGGATCTGCTCTGCCGACCAATTGGCCAGCGGGTTTACCCGAAGGCCGTCGGCGACCCGTTCGACCACGGGCAGCGCCGTCCGCGCGCCGCCATGAAACCGCTTGCGGCCGGTCACAAGGGCGTCAAAACCATCCAGCGCTCGCGATAATGGCCGCACTTTTCTCAAGGCACAGCATGCGTCGGCATCGCGCTGCCACAGATAGCCATCGCCATCCTCATCGCGCGCTTCGTCGACATCGGGTTTCAGGACACGCAGACCGGTCAGTTTCAGGCGCTCGGTCATGGTGCGCAGATATTGTTCGGTCTGGGCAAAGTGACGGCCGGTATCGAGGAAGAAGACCGGGGTTGCCGGGTCGACCCGGGAGATCAGGTGCAGGCTGACCGCCGCCTCGGTCCCGAAGGAGGAGAGCAGGGCAATCCGGCCGCGCCAGGTCGTCTCGATCGCATCGCGCAGAATCTCCAGCGCATCGCTCTGGCGGTAGCGCGCATTGAGACGCTCAAGCTCATCGCCTTCGGAATTGCGCAAGTCTGTGATGGTGGCGACGGCGTCATGGGCCGGCTGGTAGACGACCGAATAGCGTTGCTCCGCCCTGGCCCAGTCAGCGGCGAGATCGCTGCGGTCCGGGGTGATGGCATCAAAGCCGACGCGTTTGAGATAACGGGCCTGGTCCGGGATCAGATCGCCGGTCGCGCGCAGCCGTCCCTGATAGTGCAGCCGGGTGCGTAATTGCGTCGCCAGCGTGAAGCCGCGCCCGTCCTTGAAGCTGGCAAAGTGGATATCGACCTGCACGGCGCCCTTGATCTGTTCACCGACTGCGCGCCAGTCGGCCTCGCCCGGCAGTTCCACCACGACACCGCCGCCCGAAGCCAGTTGCGCCATCGCATTGCGGTCGGACTCGGGCGCGAAATCATTGCCCAACATAGATGGCCTCCTTGAACGCCTCGGCACCGGTGCGGCGCAGCGTGTCGATAAAAGTCTCACTGCCGCGTCGAGTTTGAAGATAGGTTTCAAGGATCCGCGCAATAGCCGCAGGCACATCGTCACCTGCCAGACCCTTGCCGACGATGCCGCCGATTGCCGCATCCTTGCCGAAGGCGCCGCCCAGCGTGATCTGGTAGTATTCCTCGCCGCGCTTATCGAGGCCGAGCACGCCGATATTGGCGACATGGTGATGCCCGCAGGCATTGATGCAGCCATCGACCTTGATTGTGACCTGGCCGGCCGCCTCGCTGAGCCCGGCGGCTTCGAGCTGCTTGCTGATCGCCTGGGCAATCGGTATGGAACGCGCCGTGGCGAGGCTGCAATAATCCATGCCGGGGCAGGAGACGATATCGGTTGCCAGCCCGGCATTGGGTGTCGCCAGGCCAGCGGACTTGAGCGCCAGCCAGAGCGGGTGAAGATCTTCGTTCCGGACATGCGGCAACAGCAGATTTTGGTCCGGCGTGACGCGGATTTCGTCGAGGCCATAGCGCTGTGTCAGCCCGGCGATGATGTCGAGCTGGTCGGCGGTGGCATCGCCGGGCGTGCCGCCGATCGGTTTCAGCGAGATGACCGTGCTGGACAGGCCTTCAACCCGGTGGGCGCGGCGATTGCGCTTGAGCCAATGGCGAAAGCCCGGCTCGCCGGCCTCGGGCAGGGGGGCCGGATTGTCGATCGAGGGCGTGCCGAAGAAGCCGCGAATGCGGGCGATCTCTGCGTCGGGCAGCCGCAATTCACTCTCGCGAATGACCTCGAATTCGTTTTCGACCTCGGCGATGAAGGCCTCGGCCCCGAGCGCCTCGACCAGGATCTTGATCCGCGCCTTGTACATATTATCGCGGCGGCCATGCTGGTTATAGACGCGCAAGGCCGCGGTCAGATAGCTCAACAGGTCGCGCGGTTCCAGGAAGTCACGAGTCTTGACGGCCAGCCGCGGCGTGCGGCCCTGACCACCACCAACCCAGACTTCAAACCCGGTCCGGCCGGTCTCATCGCGCACGATCTGCAGGCCGATATCATGGACGCGCAGACCGGCGCGGTCCTCGGCAGCGCCATTGACGGCGATCTTGAACTTGCGCGGCAGGAAGGTGAATTCCGGGTGCAGGCTCGACCATTGGCGGATGATCTCGGCCCAGGGGCGGCCATCCTCAATCTCGTCGGCGGCGGCACCGGAATAGGGGTCAGCCGTCGTGTTGCGAATGCAATTGCCCGAGGTCTGGATCGCATGCATCTCGACGGCGGCGAGTTCTTCCAGAATGGCGGGTACATCGGTCAGGGCCGGCCAGTTGAACTGGATATTGGTGCGCGTGGTGAAATGGCCATAGCCCCGATCATACTTGCGGGCGATATGGGCCAGGGTGCGCAACTGCGCGCTATTGAGCGTGCCATAAGGAATGGCGACGCGCAGCATATAGGCGTGCAGCTGGAGATAGACGCCATTCATCAGCCGCAGCGGCTTGAACTCGTCCTCGCTCAGCCGGCCATCGAGACGGCGCTCGATCTGGTCGCGAAACTCCGCGATGCGTTCACGCACCAGGGTCGCGTCGTATTCATCATAGCGATACATCAGGCGGCCCGATCATTGAGTGCGGGTGCGATCTGGCGGGTCGTGCCCGATGTCGGCCCGTCAATGCGGATGCCTTCGCGGCGCCATTTCTGGCCGGCGGGGGCATGCTCGCCCAGCTCGATCAGATAGGGGCCGACGGCAATGGCGGATTCGCGCCCGGCCAGGGCGAGCCCCGCCTCGGCCTCGTCCTCGGTGAGGGGGTGGGCGTCCTCGAACCGGGTCGACCATTGAGCGGCAGCGGTGCGATAGATGACGCGGCCATCGGTGAGGCGATTGGCGGTGATGGCTTTCATGCGAATTGCTCCTGGCGCTGGGGCAGGCGGGCGGAGAAGGCCGCCGTCTCGCCGATAATGATGATGGTTGGGCCATTGATGTTTTCGCGCACCACCAGGTCAGCCAGGCTGGCCAGCGTGCCGGTGAAACGCCGTTCGCCATCGCTCGATCCGTTCTCGATCAGGGCAATCGGTGTTTGTGGCGCGCGGCCATGGGCGAGCATTTTGGCCTGGATCTCAGGCGCCGCACCGACGCCCATATAGAAAACTGCCGTGCTGTTGGGCGCGGAGAGGGCGCGATAATCGGCGTCTGGCCCGTCCTGTTTGACGACGCCGGAGGCGAAGGTGACCGACTGGGCATGATCGCGATGCGTCAGGGGAATGCCCGCGGACGCGGCGCAGGCCATGGCGGCCGTGATGCCGGGCGTGACCTGGACTTCGATCCCGGCGGCGCGCACGGCTTCCAGTTCTTCGCCGCCGCGACCGAAGATGAACGGGTCGCCGCCCTTGAGACGCACCACGCGCAGGCCCTGGGAGGCCTGCTCGATCAGGATTTCGGCTATTGAGTCCTGCGGCACCGGGTGGTGACCCTTGGTCTTGCCAACATCGATACGGATCGCGTCGCGGCGGGCCAGATCGAGCACGCCGGCGCTGACGAGACGGTCATGCACAATCACGTCGGCCTCGCGCAGCAGACGTGCCGCCTTCAGGGTCAATAGATCGGGATCGCCGGGGCCTGCACCGACCAGATGCACGATGCCCGTGGCCGGCTCGGCCTTGCCATTGAGGGCGCGCAGCATTTCGCGGCGGGCACCGGCCTTGTCGCCGGAAAGAGCCAGATCGCGGGCCTTGCCGCGCAGGGCGCTCTCCCAGAAGGCGCGGCGGTCATCGAAGCGCCTGATGACTGACTTCACCGTGCCGCGCAGCTCGCGGGCCAGGTCGGCGAGCACGCCGATGCGGGCCGGAACCAGGGTCTCGATGGCGGCGCGGATATCGACTGAGAGGACCGGTGCGGCGCCGCCCGAAGCGATAGAGATCACGATGCCGTCGCGGTCGACAATCGCCGGAGTCTGGAAATCAGAGGCGGCGGGGGAATCGACGATATTGACCAGCACGCCCAATTCGCGGGCAGTGGCGGCCAGGTCGGCAATCGCCGCATCCTCGCCGCCGGCAATGAAAAGCAACATCGCGCCATGAAGGTCAGACCGGATCGGCTCCCGGTCTATAACCGTTGCATACTGGGCAATATCCGCAGGTACAGGATCGGCCCCATGGCCGGTGAACCACTTCAACCGGGCGGGGGAGGTTGCGAAGAGGCGTGCCTTGGCTTGCGCCATCGGGCCATGGCCCGTGACAATCACCGTTCGACCGTCCAAGGGCATGGAGGCTGGGAAAACACGCATCTGACAAATCCAATCCTGCGCCTTCATGGCGCGACACCTGCAATATTTCTATTGGGTGGGCTGAATTCAAACGATGATAATTGCCATTTCAGGTTAGAAAAACTAAACAGTGATCATGGCCCAGACCTCTCGCCTTCCCCCGCTCAATGCCCTGCGCGCCTTCGAGGCCGCCGCCCGGCTTGAAAGCTTCTCGCGGGCGGCCGACGAACTGGCCGTCACCCCCGGTGCGATCAGCCAGCAGATCCGCTTGCTGGAGGACCATGTCGGCACGCCGCTCTTCACCCGTCAGGGACGCGGCCTGGCCCTCACCGAGGCCGGCCGCGCCGCCGCCAATACGGCCAGCGATGCCTTCGACATGCTCGAGCGCGCCGTCTCCCTGATGCGGCGTCCGACGATGAAACGCTCCCTGACCGTCTCGGTCTCGCCCTCTTTCGCCGGCAAATGGCTCGCCCCGCGCCTGCACCGTTTCCAGGACGCGCACCCGGGCATCGAGGTCTGGATTTCAGCGGCCAGCGAGAAGGTCGACCTTGCCGCCGGCGCGGCCGATCTGGCGATCCGCTATGGCCCGGGCGGGGATATGACATTGAATGAGGAGCGCCTCCTGACCGAGGAAGTCCTGCCCGTTTGCTCGCCCGACCTGCTCCAGGACGGCAAACCGCTGGTGCGTCCGCGCGATCTGGCCGGCCATACCCTGCTCCACGACGCCTCACCGGAAAGCGATGTCGACGGCGCCGACTGGGCCTCCTGGCTTAAGGCCCGCCGCGTGCGCGGCGTCGATGTCTCCGGCGGGGTGCGTTTCAACCAGTCCGCGCTGGTGATTGACAGCGCGGTGGCCGGCCGCGGCGTCGCGCTCGCCAAGCGCACCCTGGTCCAGAATGATCTCGCGGCGGGAAGATTGGTCGCCCTCTTCTCCGACGGCGCCTCACCGGTCCGCTCGGCCTATCAGGTCGTGACAGCGAAGAACCGCCCGCTCAGCCCCGACGCGCAGAGCTTCATCGCCTGGCTGAAAGCCGAGGCGCGGCATCACGAGCATTCGGTGGATGAGTTGTGAGTTGGGGCAGGAGTATTCACTGTCAGTCCCCAGGTAGGGCACCCCTTTACCGGCGACGCGTATTCGAGGTGCTTGCCCCTCGAAGATTGAGCCCCTGGGTTGGCATAAATTGTACCTGTCCGGAGCATATCCGGACTACATCCGTCCGTGAGTGCTGGAAATGGGAAAATTCTCAACTGTTCCCGGCTTGATTGCATGAGGTTCGCCGATAAATTCGACCCCGACGTAAATATTGAGGCCCATGTGAGCAAGCTCCGTACAATTTTCAGCTCAAGCATACTGGCAATAACTGCTTGCTCTGTGTCGCAAGGCCAAACTCGGGCCGCCTGGCCTGAGACGGGCCTGTACTATGTAGAGACAGATTTGGTATTCGAGGCGCTTGACGAGCCCCTGACGAGTGGTTTTGCCGCGTACGGTGCGCCTATCCTGACCCGCTATGCCCACCCCGTCTCAACCGTGGTGTTGAGCTTGGATGTCGAGGATGAGGGCGGGATTGCCCGGGTGGGCGCGGGCATGGTGCTGCTGCAATCAAGCGGCGGTGGGGTCCCTGGGATCGTCTATTGCGGGCGTGCGCTCCAGAACGCGCCATCGGGCGTAGCCCTCCATGGGTGCCTCGTGGATAGTGACGCCGATGGATATTTTGACCATCGAATGGGGCGAGCATCACCGATTGCGCCTCCCGGGCCGCTGGTTGTCGCCGCAGCGTCACCAGTGCCACTCAACGAGCCGGTCCCGTACGTGATTAGTCATGACGTTGATCAATACCGCTTCGGCTTTGAGCTGTTTAACGCCGATGGCAGCTTTCCTTCCGTCGAGCACCCCGAGGAAGTCATAGTCCGGATGCGGCACTTTGACGGCGCAATAAATCGTGGTGCCGAAGGGCAGGGTATCCAAATTCTGCCAGAAGACGCAGGGACGACATACAATCTTTGGGGCGTCTGCCTCCGCGTTATCGAAATCAAGAACCAACAGATCCACTACGAACTTCTGTCGGTCGATGACGACGTGTTGAGCTGGGCAGAGCGATCTATCATCGATTGGAATTCGGCGTTCAAATGCCGGAACTAGCCAGCGTGGTGTCACTCCAACAGGCGGACAGGCTTGATGTCCCGCGGCGACTGACAATGAGCGAGGGAGCCTGTCCTTGATCCCGTATCCATCATCCCGGGGGCGCACCAATTCCGCTCGCCCCTTTACACCATCCAGGCATGGTCTCGGGCCAGGTTGAGGCCCCAGGGACCCGCCTCCTCACGCGGGCCTGTGTAGCCGCAGCTCTGGCTCGGCACTGCCCGTTCGATTAGCCTGCGCCAGGATCGGGAAAGCAAGATGATCGGTTACCTAACCCTCGGCACCAATCGCTATGATGAGGCGGCGGTCTTTTATGATGCCTTACTGGCGGAGATTGGCGCGAAGCGTCTGATGAGGGGGATGGCTTCATCGCCTGGGGCACCGGCATGGGCGCGCCGGCGATCTCGATCATCAAGCCGAATGATAGCCAGCCGGCGACAGCAGGTAATGGCTCGATGGTGGCCATGCCGCTCGACGCCCATGACAAGGTCGACGCGCTGCACGCACGGGCGCTGGCGCTCGGTGGTAGCAATGAGGGTGATCCCGGTCTGCGCGGCGGCTCCTTCTACGCGGCCTATTTCCGCGATCTCGACGGCAATAAATTCGCCCTCTACTGCACGGGGTTAAGGGCTAGCCAGGCTGGCGGCACCGACCCACGAAATAGCGAAACAGCGATCTTGCGGCGCGGTCATGCAGCAGGAGTTCGGGGTGGTATTGCACGCCCATGCGCAGGGCGGGCGCGTCGGCCTCGATGGCCTGGATGCCTTCGCTGGCGCGTTCATGCGCGACGACGGTGAAGCCGGGGGCCGGATTGCGGACGGCCTGGCGGTGCAGGCTGTTGACCTCAAGCTCTGTGGCGCCGGTAGCGGCTTCGAGATGTGAGCCGGGTTTGATGCGGATCGGCTTGCGGAAAATCATGTATTCGATGGCGGTGGTGGGCCAGGTTGCGATCAGGTCCGGGTCGAGGGTCTGGTGCAAATCCCCACCGGCATGGACGTTGAGCATCTGCAGGCCGCGGCAAATGCCGAAGGCCGGCACGCCGGCATGGTCGGCCCAGTCCATCCAGGAAAACTCCAGATGGTCGCGGTCATGATCGAACTCCGATTCAAGGCTCTCATCGCCGTCATAGCGGGTCGGGTGGATATCGAGCCCGCCGCTGAGCAACAGGCCGTCGGGCCGCTCGCCATGCCAGTCCTCGAACGGTGCCGTGATCCGGGTCGAGCGGCCGCCGCCGAGAAAGATCGCCAGACGCAATAGCCAGGCGACGCCGTGATCGCCGCGCGTGGCGGCGGTGAAGCCGATCAGCGGCTTTCGCGAGCGCGCCCGGCCGTCGCTCATTATTTGACCTCGGCCGGCAGGCGGCCATGGCGCAGGAGGTGGGAGAGGATGAAGAGCGTGCCCAGGGCGACGCTGCCAGCTTCACCGGCGCGGATGTCGGCCTGGGCGTGCTTGCCGCGCTCACCGCGCTCCAGTGCGGCGTGGATATCGTCCTTCAGGGTCTCGAAATCGGTCATGTTTTCCCAGAGCTCGCCGATCCGGGCATGCAGCTTGGTGTCGGAGCGCGTCATGGCGTGCCAGCTCTCCTCGATCTGGGCGAAATACTCGGCCTCATCCAGGCTGGTCCCTGTGAGACCGGCCAGCCAGACGAGGGGGAGTTTGGAGCGATAGCCGATTTGCGGCTTGCCGGGCTCGGGCAGGGGCTCGCCGAGTGTTTGCAGGGCGAGCAGGAGCGGGTAGTCGATCCCGGAATGGACCGAATGGGTGATGCCCGCCCAGAGGCGCGGATTGATCTCGATCAGCTCCGGTGCGTGATCGTCTTCCCCGGTCCAGCGGAAATCGGCCTGCAGTGTGCCGGTCCAGCCGGAGCATTCGACGAGGCGCTGCATTGCGGCCTCGAACGGGGTGGCGAGCACGGTTTCGCGCAGGGCACCGGCGCCATTATGCGGCGGGTATTGCTCCAGATTGCGATAGGCGGAGAGGGCGAAGACACGTTTCCCGTCGGCCATCGCGGTGACGCAGTAATCCTCGCCGGGCACGAGGGATTGCAGCAATTGCGTACCGGTGCGGTGGGTCAGTTCGTGTTCGAGGGCCTTGGCCGTTTCCACCATCAACACGCCGCGTCCGCCATTGCCCTGCGCCGGCTTGATGATCAGCGGCGGGGTGTTGCGGAAATCGCGTTCGCCGGGCTGGATCGGGGCTTCGAACACATCGGTGACCGGTGCCGGCACGTCCCAGGTCTCGAGCGAATGCGCCAGCCGGTCCTTGGGGTCGACCTGGTCGATCGCTTCGGCCGGCGAGGCCGCGATGACGACACCGTCGGCAAAGCGGTCGCGATTCTGGGCCAGCAGCGATGCGTCCTCAAAGACCGGCATGATCAGGACCGGGCCTTCATCGATAAATTCCCGGCTCAGTTTCGCCAGCGCCTCGACATACGCCTCCGGAGCCTCACCCGGATCCGGCACGCGGCGGATATCGTCGCAGAGTTTGGAAAAGCCCAGCACCGTCCATTCGACACTGTCGACGCCGATCAGCTTGCCGGCGATGGGCCGCAGCGACTGGCCAACGGTCAGCGCCATCAGGGAGCGGGCATAGGTGAGGATGATGGTCGGTTTCGACATGCGGGGCCCTTATGTATGTCCGGGTGACGCGGAAAACTAACATGGATTCGGCTGGCGAAAAGAGGAGCGCGTCCGGCCATTTCCGCCTTGTGTCGCCACCCGTCCGGCGGGCTCGTGCGTGCGAACGCGTCGCAGCCGCATACATACTGCGCGTTGCAGGGCTGTTTTCGGGCGAAACTGCTTGACCCCAATAGCTAAGACAATGTGAGAATGTCTCCCAATAAGGGGCGGATGCCAGACATCGGGCCTCAGTCATGAACGGGGCAATGCCCCGGGGGGAAGCTCGCAATGAAGCCGACCAATACCGGCGATCCCGACTATTTCCACAAGGTTGTCGATTGTCAGTGGGCCTGTCCGGCCCATACACCGGTCCCGGAATATATCCGGTTGATCGCGCAAGGAGAGTTCACCGAGGCCTATATGGTCAATCGGCGCTCCAATGTGTTTCCCGGCATTCTTGGCCGCGTCTGTGACCGGCCCTGCGAGCCGGCCTGCCGCCGCGGGCGCGTCGAGGAAGAACCCGTCGCGATCTGTCGCCTCAAGCGCGTCGCCGCCGATCATCGCGACGAGGTCTCTCACCTCGTACCGCAAAAGCCCGAGAACTCGAACGGCAAGAAGATCGCGCTGATCGGAGCGGGCCCCGCCTCGCTGACCGTCGCCAATGATCTGGCGCCGCTGGGTTATGAATGCACCATCTTTGAGGGCATGCACCGTCCCGGCGGGCTGATGATCTCCAACATCCCCTCCTTCCGCCTGCCCGAGGAAGTGCTCGATGAGGAGATCGGCTATATCCTCAATATGGGCGTCGACCTGAAGCTCAACCACCGCATCGAGAGCATGAAAGCCATGCTCGAGGCGGACTACGACGCCATTTTCATCGGCTCCGGCGCGCCCAAGGGCAAGGACCTCAAGATCGAGGGCCGCGAGGAGGCCGACGCCAATATCCATATCGGCATTGACTGGCTGGAAAGCGTCGCCTTCGAGCATATCGAGAAGATCGGCAAAAACGTGCTGATTATCGGCGTTGGCAATACGGCGATGGATTGCTGCCGCTCCTCGCTCCGCCTCGGCGCTGATGACGTCAAGGTGATGGCGCGCAAGCCGCGGCAATTCTTCAAGGCCTCGCCCTGGGAGCTGGAAGACGCCGAGGACGAGAATGTCGAAATCCTCGTCAATCACTCGCCCAAGCGGTTCGTGACCGAGAATGGCAAGCTGGTCGGTATGGAATTCGAGCTGATGGAGTATGATCTCGATCCGCGCGGCGAAATCACCGCCACCCGCATGACCGGCACCACCATCATTCCCTGCGATGATGTCATCCTGGCGATCGGCCAGGAGAACGCCTTCCCCTGGATCGAGCGCGATATCGGGCTGGAATTCGACAAATGGGGCGTGCCCATTGTCGACACCACCACCTATCAATCGACCATTCCCGGCGTCTTCTTTGGCGGCGACAGTGCCTTTGGTCCCAAGAATATCATCTGGGCCGTCGAGCATGGCCATCAGGCGGCGATCTCGATCCACAAGCATTGCGAGAAAACGGATCTGAGCGAGCGCATGCCACGCGGCGTCAATCTCGCCTCGGCCAAGATGGGCGTGAATGAGTGGATGTATTCCAATGATTACGAGCGCGGCCATCGCGGTGTGATGCCGCTGGTCGAACTCAAGGCCCGGCTCGGCAATCGCAAGATTGAAGTGGAAATGGGCTACACCGCCGAGCAGATTCACACCGAGGTGCAGCGCTGTCTCAATTGCGATGTCCAGACCGTGTTCGATCCGCCCTTGTGCAAGGAATGCGATGCCTGCATCGATATCTGCCCGGTTGATTGCCTCTCTATCGTCGAGAATGGCGATGAGGGCGATCTGCGCACGCGGCTCAAGGCCCCGGCGGACAATCTCGACCAGGCGCTCTATGTCTCGGCGCCGCTGAAGGATACCGGCCGCGTGATGGTCAAGGATGAGGATCTCTGCCTGCATTGCGGCCTGTGCGCCGAGCGCTGCCCGACCGCCGCCTGGGACATGCAGGACGGCGATATCCTCATCCCGCATGTCGATGATGAAGCGCGACGGGTGGCGGCAGAATGAAGGACATCGTGGACACCATGGCGGATCTCCGCATCAATGATTTTGTCATCAAGATCGGCAATGTGAACGGCACCGGTTCGGCCAGCGCCAATGGCCTGTTGATGAAGGCGATCTTCCGCATGGGCGTGCCCGTGGTCGGCAAGAATCTCTTCCCTTCCAATATTCAGGGCCTGCCGACCTGGTTCGAGATCCGTGTCACCAAGGACGCCTATATGGCGCGTTCGGGCGCGGCCGATCTGGTCGTCGCGATGAATGCCGAGACCTATAAGCGCGATCTCGCCGAAGTCTCGCCGGGGGGATATCTCCTGTATGACGACACCTGGCCGCGGCCGGAACTGCATGCGCGCACCGACATCACGGCGATCGGCGTGCCGCTGGCGCGCCTGTGCAATGCCAAATTCGACAATGCCCGTACCCGCGTGCTGATGAAGAATATGGCCTATGTCGGCGCCGTCGCCGGTCTGACGGGGATGGACGTCGGCATCATCAAGGGCCTGGTCGAGGAAATGTTCGGCGCCAAGCCCAAGCTGATCGACTCCAATATGACGGCGATCAATCTCGGCCTTGATTATGTCCGGCAGACTTATTCCGAGCCTCTGCCGCTGCGCGTGCAGGCGATGGATGCGACCAAGGGCAATGTCCTGATCGATGGCAATACGGCCGCCGCCCTGGGCTGCGTCTATGCCGGCGCGACTTTCGGCGCCTGGTATCCGATCACGCCGTCGACCTCGCTGATGGATGGCTATAAATCCTTCTGCGAGAAATTCCGTGTCGACGCGGAAACCGGCGAGAAGAAATTCTGCATCATCCAGGCCGAGGACGAGCTCGCCTCGATCGGCATGGCCGTCGGTGCCGGCTGGAATGGCGCCCGCGCCTTCACGCCAACCTCCGGACCGGGCATTTCGCTGATGAGCGAGTTCATCGGCTTTGCCTATTATTCCGAAGTGCCGGTCGTGTTGTTCAACGTCCAGCGCGCCGGTCCCTCAACCGGCCTGCCGACGCGCACCCAGCAATGCGATCTCACCCTGTGTGCCTATGCCAGCCATGGTGATACCAAGCATATCATGCTCTTCCCCGCCAATCCGGCCGAATGCTTCGAGATGGCGGTGCAGTCCTTCGACATCGCCGAGCGCTTCCAGACCCCCGTCTTCTTCATGACTGATCTCGATATCGGCATGAATGACTGGATGATCCCCGAGCTCGACTGGGATGACAGCTACACCCCCGATCGCGGCAAGATCCTCTCCGCCGAAGAGCTGGAGGCCCTGCCGAAATATTATCGCTATGAAGACCGCGACGGCGACAATATCGCCTACCGCACCGTGCCGGGCGTGCATCCCAAGGGCGCCTATTTTACCCGCGGTTCGGGCCATAACTGGAAGGGCGGCTATACCGAGGACGCGACCGAATACAAGGAAGTCCTCGATCGTCTGACCCGCAAATGGGAAGATTCCGCTGACGCCGTGCCCGGCCCGATTATCATCGAGGCGGAAAAGCCGACCAGTCGCGCCATCATCTCGCTCGGCGGCTGTGACGGTGCCGTGCGCGAAGCGCTCGACCGCCTGGCGGAGCAGGGCATCCAGCTCAATTATCTGCGCGTGCGTGGCTTCCCCTTCTCCGCCGAGGTCGAAGCCTTCATGGACAGTCATGACGAGATTTTCGTTGTCGAGCAGAATCGTGATGCCCAGCTGCGCGGCCTGCTGATCAACGAGACTGCGGTCGACAAGACCAAGCTCATCCCCGTGCTTGATTATGCCGGCATGGCCGCCAACCCCGCTTTCATCATCGAGGGCGTCACCGCACACCTCGTGGCCGAGGAGGCCTGACATGACCTCAATGTCCAAACCCCTGATCGACAAGCATCTGCCGCGCAACAAGCTCGGCCTCACGGTGCGCGATTATGAAGGCTCGATGTCGACCCTGTGTGCCGGTTGCGGTCATGACAGCGTCACCGCCGCCCTGGTCCAGGCCTTCTGGCAACTCGATCTGCCGCCGCACAGCGCCGCCAAGATCTCCGGCATTGGATGTTCGTCCAAGACCACAGCCTATTTCATGGGTCAGTCGCACGGCATCAATTGCGTCCATGGGCGCATGCCCTCGGTCGCGACCGGGGCCAATGCGGTCAATGGCGACCTCCATTATATCGGCATCTCCGGCGATGGAGACAGTCTCTCCATTGGCTTCGGCCAGTTCGCCCACGCCATCCGCCGCAATCTCAACATGCTCTATGTGCTGGAGAATAATGGCGTCTACGGCCTCACCAAAGGCCAGTTCTCGGCCTCGGCCGATATCGGCACCAAGTCGAAGAAGGGCATCGCCAACGAGCAATCGCCGATCGACCCCTGCGTCCAGGCCCTGACGCTTGGCGCCGGCTTCGTGGCGCGCGCCTTCTCCGGCGACAAGTCGCAACTGGTGCCGCTGATTCAGGCCGGCCTGATGCACAAGGGCTTCGCCCTGATCGACGTCATCTCGCCCTGCGTCACCTTCAATGACCATGCCGGCTCGACCAAGAGCTATGCCCACACCTTCAAATACTACCATCCGCTGGTGCACACCGATTTCGTCGCCCATCACGAGGAAATCACCGCCGACACCAGTGAGGGCGGCGCCATCACCGTCACCATGCATGATGGCGGCATCCTCAAACTGCGCAAAACCGACGACGACTACGACCCGCGCGACCGCGCCCAGGCCATCGAAACCCTCCTGCTCGGCGACCGCTCCGGCGAAATCCGCACCGGCCTGCTCTATGTCAACGAGGACATGGCCGACATGCACGCCGCCAACCATTTGCCGAAGACGCCGCTGAATGCGCTGCCGTATGAGGCGTTGACGCCGGGGCGGGCGGCGCTGGCGAAATTGCAGGGGCGGTGGAAGTAGGGGGGGGGGTCAGTGTCGAGCGCGACGTCGATCTCGGTCCAGCTATTGGGTCTCGCGACCGTGATGGTAATGATCTACATCTTGGCGCTCAATTTTGTCATCGGAGAAGACCTGTCAATCGGGAAAATTGCGCTGCTGGCGCTTTTCGTGTTTGCCGACATATCGATTTCCTGGGCTCTGCTGTGGCTCACCAAAAGTTGGCGCAAAGTCCTGCCGTATTGTCTGTTGGTGGCGATGGTTCTCGCCGTGTCAGTGACCCTCGCGCTGGCCCTGGTTCTCGGGATGAATTTGGCATTCCTACATGTCACATTTTCGGTTCTTCCGGTTGTGGCGGCGGCGCAACTCATGATCCGGCTCGGAATGGCATGGATGGTGTGACGGCGCTCCGGACGCCTTCTTTCGTAACACATTTCCAAATCAGTCTTTGTCAGAGTGAAGAGGTAGTGTGTTGCGGGCGCAGAAAGTCTGCCTCCCGCCAACACCACCCCATAAACCTCTTGCCTGCGAGTGGGCCAGCCGGGCTCAACGGCGTCAAGGCCGCCTTTGGTGCTGGCGGGCATGCGCCTTGACGCCGTCGAGCCCGGCTGGCGAAATCTCGGCATGAGGTCTATGGCGGGGACCGGGCGCCGCCGCCCGTCTTGCACGTGAGGGTGTTTCGGCGCTCCGCATTTCCCAAATCACCAAACCTCTTCCCCCGGACATGCCTGCACCCGCGCATGCGGGTGTTCCGGGGCCTACCAGAGCCTGGAGATTGCTCGCCACTCTCCGGTAGGCCCCGGAATTCGCTGCGCTCCTCCGGGGGAAAATGGTGTGTTGCTTGGAGGCGGGGAGTTTCAATCATGACGGGCACGGGCTCGCACCCAACTAATCCACCCCCACCCGGCCCGCGTTATAATCGGGCGAATTTCGCTCTTTGACATGGTTGGCTTCGTCAGAATATCCGTGCAGCCGGAACCCGGCGCCCGGAAACCTTTCCCTTTCAAAATTTCAAAATCTACCCTCTCCAGGACTGGTTCCGGGGACGGAAATCGCCTTGCAACAGGACGTGATGGACGGGAGAGCGCAATGCTCCGCCATGGCAGACTCTGCCATTCCATGACAGGCCCTGTCAGTCCGGAAAACGGCCGGATCGCAAGGCCTCACGCGGCCGGGCGCTCCGCAATGGCAGAGTGACAGACTGGCAGACAAGGAATTTGATTAGTGCCGGTGGAGCGGAAGACGGCGCGTTCGGCGGTCAATTCCGGTCGTTTATGGCATAAGTATCATCAGGCACCGGGGCGGAGGCCTTGCGACCTCCGTCCCGGCTTGTGCTTGATCAGCCCTTGGGCACATCAGTCAGGCGCAGATAGGGGCGCACTGTGGTCCAGCCCTGGGGGAAGATGTCCTTGGCCGCATCATCAGTGATCGAAGGCGGGATGATGACCTGGTCGCCCGGTGTCCAGTCGGCCGGGGTGGCGATCTTGTATTTGTCACCGGTCTGCAGCGCATCGATGACGCGCAGGATCTCATCGAAATTGCGGCCGACGCTCATCGGATAGGTCATCATCAGGCGGATTTTCTTGGCCGGATCGATGATGAAGACCGAACGCACGGCGGCCGTGGTGCTCTCGCCGGGATGGATCATGTCAAAGGTCTGGGCGACCTTGTGATCGGCGTCGGCGACGATCGGGAATTGCAGATCGGTGTGCTGGGTGTCGTTGACGTCATCAATCCATTTGACGTGTTCGGCGACAGTGTCGGTCGACAGGCCCAGCGGCTTGGTATTGCGCTTCTTGAACTCATCGGCGAGCTGGGAGGTGCGGCCCATTTCGGTGGTGCAGACCGGGGTGAAATCGGCCGGATGGCTGAAGAAGAAGACCCAGCTATCGCCGGCCCATTCATGCAGGCTGATCTCGCCCTTGGTGGTGGCAATGGTAAAATCGGGGGCGGTATCGCCAATCCTGAGTGACATGTCTGTCTCCTGTGCGGGCGCCAATGGTTTGGCGGCGGGTGAATTTGCCGGCTCAGCGCCTCATGCCGCTGGCCATGATCTCTAGATAGGGTTGGGGGCCGGACTTATCAAATTGATTGTGCCCGCCACACCGGTAATCGGGCAATTTCGCGTGGATTATGCAGGTTCTGGTCGGGCCAGTTCCTGCGCCAGGAGATCGAAAACCAGCCGGATCCGGCGGCTGGTATGCAATTCGCGGTGAGTGACCAGCCAGACCGGGACCTCGATCACCGGCAGGCCTGGCAGCACACGCTCGAGGCCCGGATTGAGAGCCGCGAATCCTTCGGTCAGGACGCCGATACCCAGCCCGTTGCGGATCAGTTCGTTCATCACCGGACCGCTGGCGGTATGGAGTTTGAAATTGCGCTCGGTGAGTGGCAGGCCGATCCCCTGGAGGGCGGCGAGGAAGCGCTCATCGCGGTCAAAGCCGATAAAGTCATAGCGGGCGAGGTCAGCAGCGGATTTCGGGCGGCCATGGCGGTCGAGGAAGTCCGGGCTGGCATAAAGACAGGCGCGGGTCTGGCACAGCAGCCTGCCGATCAGCTCACCCTGTTCCGGGCGGGCATGGCGGATCGAGATATCGGCCTCGCGCCGGGTCAGGTCGCGGACATCATTGGAGGCGATGATGTCGAGTTCGATCTCCGGTGCCAGTTGCCGCAGCTTGAGCAGCACTGGCGGCAGGACATGCATCGCCATGGAGTCGGTGGCAGTGAGGGTGACGCGGCCGGCGATCTGCGAGGACTGGCCGGACGCCGTCAGCGAAATGCGGGTCGCCGCCTCGGCCATGGACCGCACCGGCTCGAGCAGGGCGCGGCCCGGCTCGGTCAAGACCATGGCGCGATGGCCGCGCTCGAACAGGGTGATGCCGAGCGCGTCCTCGAGGGCGGAAATCTGGCGGCTCAGGGTTGGCTGGGTCTGACCCAGCGCACGGGCGGCAGCCGAAAACGACCCTTCCTCAACGGTGGCGAGAAAGGCGCGGATCTGATTCCAGTCGAAGGCAATGGCGGGCCAGTTCATCTATTTACGTATACCAAAGCCGCAGTATTCGACAATATACCTTCTGTTTGTGTATGGGTAAACAGGTTGCCCAAAGGATCCGGCCATACCGTTCCGGCGGCTTCAGAGAGGAAATTCCATGCCCACCGATGCAAGCAAACCGGACAATGACCGGCGTTTCTGGGACCGTCTGGCGCAGAAATATGCCACTGACCCGATCAGCGATGAGGCGGCCTATCAGAAAAAGCTCGAGATCACGCGCCAGCATTTCACGCCGGACTCGGACGTACTCGAATTTGGCTGCGGCACCGGCATGACGGCGGTCAGCCATGCGCCCCATGTCAAACATATCCACGCCACCGACCTGTCCGGCGAAATGCTGGAGATTGCCCGGGGCCGCGCGGTTGAGGCCGGGGTCGGGAATATCAGTTTTGAACGCGTTGGCTTCGAGGATATCGATGCGGCGCCCGGGCGTTTCGACGTCGTGCTCGGACTGAGCATTCTGCACTTGCTGGAGGACCGCGATGCCGCGATTGCCCGCGTCCATTCCCTGCTCAAGCCGGGGGGCGTGTTTATCTCCAGCACCGCCTGTCTGGGCGAGAAAATGTGGTTTTTCAGTCTGATCGCACCGATCGGACGCGCCTTGGGCCTGTTGCCTATGCTGCGCGTCTTCACCCAGGTCCAGCTGGCGGAGAGCCTGCGTCAGGCCGGATTTGAGCTTGAGCATCAATGGCGCCCGGACAAGGCGGTCGCGGTTTTCATCGTCGCCCGCAAGCCGGCCAACTGATCCCGCACGGTATCGCCCGGTGCAAGCGGGCGCCGAACATCCTATATGCAGGGACCAGATTGATACGCCCCCGCCATGACCCCGGAGATCCCCTTGGCCGAGACATCGCAAACCGCCGAACATCGCGCCGATACCGACCGGGGCTCCAGCTTTGCTTCCGAGCTTGAGCGCGATGCGGCGCATCGGGAAAAGGCCCGCAGTGCCCAGCCACTGCGCCGGCTCTTGCCCTATGTGCTCGCCTATCCCGGTCTGCTGGCGGCCTTCACCCTGTTTCTTGTCCTCGCCTCGACCCTCACCCTGATCCTGCCCGGCGCCTTTCGCCTCGTCGTCGATTGCGGTTTTGCCGGCGCCTCGGATTCGGCGATCTGCGGCGCCTTCTCGATTGGCGACGGCCTGTCGGCCTATTTCCTCGCCGGGATTGCCGTCGCCGCCCTGCTCGGCCTCGCCAGCGCCATGCGCTTCTATTTCATCAGCCGGCTCGGTGAGCGCGTTGTCGCTGACCTGCGCCGCAATGTGTTCGATCACCTCCTCTCCCTGAGCCCCACTTTTTACGCCAGCACGCGCACCGGCGAAGTGCTCTCGCGCCTGACTACGGACACGACGCTGATCCAGACCGTGGTCGGCTCCTCGGTCTCCGTCGCGCTGCGCACCGTGGCGACCACGACCGGGGCGCTGATCCTGATGGTCGTGGTCAACTGGCAGCTCGCCCTGATGGTGCTGGCGCTCGGGCCGGTTATCCTCGGTCCGATCATGTTGTTTGGCCGCCGGGTACAGCGCCTGTCGCGCTCCAGCCAGGACAATCTCGCCGATGCCTCGGCCCGCGCCAGCGAAAGCCTGCAGGCGATCGAGACCGTGCAGGCCTTCACCCGCGAACCCGAGGAAAGGTCGCGCTTTGCTGAGGCCGTCGAGACCACTTTCAAGGTCTCGCTCGCCCGCATTGAAGTGCGCGCCTGGATGACGGCGATCATCTTCACGGTGATCCTGTCGGGCCTGATCGCGGTCTTGTGGTTTGGTGCCGTCCAGGTCCAGGCCGGCAGCATCACGCCCGGCGCGATGACCCAGTTTGTGATGTATGCCTTCGTCGCCGTTTCGGGCGTCGGCATGCTCACCGAGACCTATACCGAAGTGATGCGGGCCGCCGGTGCGACCGAGCGCCTGATGGAATTGCTCGCGGCCAAACCCGATATCGATGTGCCGGAAATGCCGGAGCATTTCGCGACACCGGTACGCGGGGAGATCGCGTTCGACAATGTTTCCTTCGCCTATCCGACGCGCCCCGACGCGCTGGCGCTTGAGGGGATCAGCCTGAAGGTGGAGCCGGGCCAGACCGTCGCCCTGGTCGGGCCGTCGGGTGCCGGCAAGAGCACCATGTTCCAGCTCCTGCTGCGCCTCTATGACCCGGCCTCCGGAGGGTTGAGCGTCGACGGTGTCGATATCAGCCAGCTCGATCCGACTGAACTGCGCAATGCGCTCTCGATCGTGCAACAGAATGCGCCGCTATTTGGCGGTTCGGTCGCCGACAATATCCGCTTCGGGCGCGCCGGAGCCTCGCTTGAGGACGTGATCGAGGCGGCCAGGGCTGCCAATGCCGATGACTTCATCATGGCGCTGCCGGACGGCTATCAAACCCAGCTTGGCGAAAATGCCCGCACGCTTTCGGGCGGCCAGCGCCAACGCTTGGCGATTGCCCGGGCCATCCTGCGCGACGCCCCGATCCTCCTGCTTGATGAGGCGACCAGCGCGCTGGATTCCGAAAGCGAGGCGGTGATCCAGACCGCGTTCGAGACCCTGTCACGCAATCGCACCACCCTGGTCATCGCCCACCGTCTGGCCACCGTGCGCAAGGCCGATTTCATCGTCGTGCTCGAGGGCGGCCGTATTGTCGACCAGGGCACGCACACCGAATTGCTCGCCCGCGGCGGGCTCTATGCGCGCTATATCGAACTGCAGTTCACCGTCCCGGACGAGGATGAGGCTTCCGCCTCCGCCTAGAAAAGCCCAACGACATTGCCGGCATCATCCAGCCCGATATTCTCGGCCGAGGGCACACGCGGAAGGCCAGGCATGGTCATGATCTGACCACAGATCACGACGATGAAACCGGCCCCGGCAGCGAGTCGGACTTCACGGACCTCCAGCGTGTGTCCATCGGGCGCGCCGCGCCGTGTCGGGTCCGTCGTGAAGCTGTATTGCGTCTTGGCCATGCAGACCGGCAAATCCCCGAACCCGGCTTTCTCCCAGGCCGCCAATTGATCGCGCACGGCCTTGTCTGCGGTGACGCCGTCAGCGCGGTAAATCTCGCGGGCAATCGTCTCGATTTTATCGAACAGGGGCATTGAGTCCGGATAAAGCGGTTTGAAATCTGCCTTGCCCGTATCAATCAAGGCCACCAGCTTGCCGGCCAATTCTTCTGCCCCGGCACCGCCGTCTGCCCAGTGCCGGCAAATCACGGCCTCGCCGCCGCGCTCCGCCACATAAGCCTTCACCGCCTCGATTTCGGCGTCGGTATCGACCGTGAAGTGATTGATCGCAACGATTGCCGGCACGCCGAATTTGGCGAGATTTTCCATATGGCGCCCGAGATTGGCGCAGCCTTCCTGGACGGCCTCGAGGTTCTCGGCTCCGAGATCCTCCTTCGCGACGCCGCCATTCATCTTCAGCGCCCGGATCGTCGCCACAAGCACGACGGCTTTCGGCTTCAGCCCGGCCTTGCGGCATTTGACGTTGAAGAACTTCTCGGCCCCGAGATCGGCGCCGAACCCGGCTTCCGTGACAACATAATCGGCCAGCTTGAGCGCCGACCTTGTCGCGATCACGGAATTACAGCCATGGGCGATATTGGCGAAGGGGCCGCCATGGATAAAGGCCGGGTTATTCTCCAGCGTCTGAACCAGATTGGGCTGCATCGCCGTTTTCAACAATACGGTCATGGCGCCGTCAGCCTTGATATCGCGGCAGGTAATCGCACTTTTGTCGCGCCGGTAGGCGACGATGATATCACCCAGCCGACGTTGCAGATCGTCCAGGTCAGTCGCAAGGCAGAGGATGGCCATCACTTCGGAGGCGACGGTGATGTCGAAACCGGATTCGCCCGGGAATCCATTGCTGACACCGCCGAGCGAGGTGGTGATCTGGCGCAGGGCGCGATCATTCATGTCCACGACGCGGCGCCAGACGATGCGGCGCTGGTCGATCTCGAGCGCATTGCCCCAATAGATATGATTGTCGATCATCGCCGAGAGCAGACTATGCGCCGAGGTGATGGCGTGAAAATCGCCGGTGAAGTGGAGATTGATATCTTCCATCGGCACGACCTGGGCATGGCCGCCGCCCGCCGCGCCGCCTTTCATCCCGAAACAGGGGCCCAGCGAGGGTTCGCGAATGCAGATCGCGGCCTTTTTGCCGATCCGGTTGAGGGCATCGCCGAGCCCGACCGTGGTCGTGGTCTTGCCCTCGCCGGCCGGGGTCGGATTGATCGCGGTGACCAGGATGAGGTGCCCGTCCGGTTTGTCCTCCAGACTGGCCAGGAAGGGTGCCGTCAGCTTGGCCTTGTCGGTGCCATACTGGGCAATGGCATCGGCCGGGATGTCGAGCCGGCCGGCGACTTCGGTGATTGGCCGCAGGGTTGCGGCGCGGGCGATTTCGATGTCGGTTGTCATGAGGGCAGTCCGATCCAGTCTGGTGTCAGCTGAGGGCGATGAGCCGGGTGATCGCGGCGGTTATGGTCGGGCGCAGCCCGGCATCGGGAGATTGCGAGAGCGCGATCAGGCGATCACGCATGCCAGGATCCCAGAATTTGCGAATATGGACGGCCACACCCTCGATCGCTTCGGCCTCGGTATAGGGGGCGTAAAAATCGGCAATCTGATGGGCCATCCGGATGAGACTGGCATCATTCATCGGCAGACTCCGGGCTGAAGAAGACAATGGCGCCATCCGGACCGGCCGCCGCAACCCGCAGCGCGAGCCGGGTGGCCAGGTTCAGGGCGAGGCCGGTCGGGGCCGACTGGCCGGCGAGCAGGGCCGCGCGCATCCGTGCCGCCTTGAAGACAAGTTCGAAACTGCAGCGGCTGCTCATCACGACAAAGCCCGCATCGTCCGGCTCGCCGCCTCGCAGGCGGGCGCCGGCCAGTTTGTCGAGGGCATTGTGCCGGCCAACATCTTCACGCACGAGGATGATCTCGCCATCCAGGCGGCACCAGGCGGCAGCGTGAACGCTGCGGGTCTCGCGGTTGAGATGCTGGTGACCGGGCAGGGAGTCGAGCGCGGCGCGGATGGCCGCCGCTTCGACCCTCGGCCCGGGCGGCAGGGCGCTCGGCGGTGCGTGCAGATCAGCAAGCTGCTCCACACCGCACAGGCCGCAACCGGTCCGGCCATCCAGCGCGCGGCGATGTATCCGGTCGCTGCGCACCAAATCCGGCGCAATGCGGATATCGGCCGTGAGGCCCTCGGGCCATTGGCGGATTGCGACGGTCTTGATATCGCGGCCGCTCGCCACCGCCCCCTCAGTCAGGGCCAGGCCGATGGCGAGATCCTCGACATCGGTCGGGCTGGCCATCATCACGGTCCAGGCGGTGCCGTTGAAGCCGATCTCGACCGGAACCTCTTCGGCAATGCCCCACTCGTGCGCCCCCTCGGCCGAGGAATGGACATTCGCGCGCCGGCTCACGGGGAAAGAAGGACTCGCCACCTCTGCGCCCTATTCTGCAGCCGGGATGACGCGAACGGCGCGGTGGGCGCGGCGCTCGCGTTCGGCCTGCCAGTCTGACGGCATGTTGGAGGGCGAGACCTGGACGGCGGTCACCTTGTATTCCGGGCAGCTGGTGGCCCAGTCAGAGAGCTCGGTCGTAACGACATTGGCGCCCGTCTCCGGGTGGTGGAACGTCGTGTAGACGATGCCCGGCGGCACCCGGTCTGTGATCGTGGCGCGCACCGTGATCGCGCCCTTGCGGCTGGACAGCGAGACCATATCGCCATCGGCGACGCCGCGCATTTGCGCATCGGCCGGATGGATTTCCAGCAAATCCTCGTCATGCCAGGAAGAATTGGCCGTGCGCCGTGTCTGGGCGCCGACATTATACTGGCTCAGGATGCGGCCGGTGGTCAGCAAGAGCGGGAAGTGCCGGTTGGAGCGTTCCTCGGTCGGCACGTATTGCGTCATCATGAAATGACCCTTGCCGCGCACGAAACCGCCGACATGCATGACCGGCGTGCCGTCCGGCGCGGCCTCATTGCACGGCCACTGGATCGAGGGACCATTGTCGAGACGGTCGAAACTGACCCCGGCGAAGGTAGGCGTCAGGGTCGCGATCTCGTCCATGATGGCGGCGGCATTGTCATACTGCATCGGGAAGCCCATCGCCGTGGAGAGGCGGCAGACCGTCTCCCATTCCGACAGGCCCTGTTTTTCCGGCATGGCCGGGCGGACGCGATTGATGCGGCGTTCGGCATTGATGAAGGTGCCGTCTTTTTCCAGGAAGGAGGTGCCGGGCAGGAAGACGTGCGCATAGGCTGCCGTTTCGTTGACGAAGAGGTCTTGCACGATGACGCAATCCATCGCCCGCAGCGCCGCCAGTACATGATGACTGTCCGGATCGGACTGGGCGATATCCTCGCCCTGGACATAGAGGCCACGGAAAGACCCATCGAGGGCGGCGGAGAACATGTTGGGGATGCGCAGGCCGGGCTCGGCCAGCAAATCGCGGCCCCAGGACTGCTCGAAGGCACCGCGCACAATGTCGTCGGAGACATGGCGATAGCCTGGGAATTCATGCGGGAAGGAGCCCATATCGCAGGAGCCCTGGACATTGTTCTGACCGCGCAGCGGGCTGATGCCGACGCCCTCGCGTCCGAAATTACCGGTCGCCATCGCCAGATTGGCCATGCCCATGACCATGGATGAGCCTTGGGAATGCTCCGTCACACCCAGCCCGTAATAGATCGCGCCATTGCCGCCAGTGGCATAGAGCCGGGCAGCATCGCGCAAGTCCTGCGCCGGCACGCCGCTGACGGCCTCGACAGCTTCCGGTGAATTACTGGCATCGCTGATGAAATCGGCCCAGCGTTTGAAACTGTCATCCTCGCAACGCTCGGCGATGAAGGCGCTATCGGCCAGACCCTCGGTGATGATGACATGGGCGAGGGCATTGATCACGGCGACATTGGTGCCAGGACGCAGCTGGAGATGATGTGCAGCGCTGATATGCGGCGAGCGCACCAGATCAATGCGGCGCGGATCGATCACGATCAGCTTTGCGCCGGCCCGCAGGCGCTTCTTCATGCGAGAGGCAAAGACCGGGTGCGCATCGGTTGGGTTGGCGCCGATCACCAGGATGACATCGGCCTGCTCGACCGATTTGAAGTCTTGTGTGCCGGCGGACGTGCCCAGCGTAACGCTTAGCCCGTAGCCGGTCGGCGAATGACAGACGCGGGCGCAGGTGTCGACATTATTATTGCCAAAGGCAGCGCGAACCATTTTCTGGACGACATAAACCTCTTCATTGGTACAGCGCGATGATGTGATGCCACCGATTGCGCCTCTGCCATGTTCGGCCTGGATGCGGCGCAGGCGGGTGGCGGCGAAATCGATCGCCTCGTCCCAGCTGCATTCGCGCCATGGATCGGTGATATTCTCACGCACCATCGGCGAGAGCATGCGCTCCTGATGCGTCGCATAACCCCAGGCGAAACGCCCCTTGACGCAGGAATGGCCTTCATTGGCACCGCCCTCGCGGTCCGGCGTCATGCGCACCACTTCATCGCCCTGCAGCTCGGCGATGAAGGAACAGCCGACGCCGCAATAGGCACAGGTGGTTTTCACTTCGCGCCGTGGCTGGCCGTGTTCGACGATGGTCTTTTCCATCAGTGTCGCGGTCGGGCAAGCCTGGACGCAGGCGCCGCAGGAGACGCATTCACTGTCGAAGAACGTCTCGCCGAGACTGGCGGTGACCTTTGAATCGAAGCCGCGGCCTTCAATGGTCAGCGCCAGCGTGCCTTGAACTTCGTCGCAAGCCCGTACGCAGCGCGAACAGACAATGCATTTCGAGCCGTCGAACTGGAAATAGGGATTGGAGGCGTCAACGCCTTCATCGAGATGGTTCTCACCATCAAAGCCATAACGCACCTCGCGCAGGCCAACTTCGCCGGCCGTGTCCTGCAACTCGCAATCGCCATTGGCCGAACAGGTCAGGCAGTCGAGCGGATGGTCGGAGATATAAAGCTCCATAATGCCGCGGCGCAGGGCTTCCAGGCGCGGCGACTGGGTGGTGACCTTCAGGCCTTCCGCGACCGGCGTGGTGCAGGAAGCCGGCGTGCCCTTGCGGCCTTCAATTTCGACCAGGCACATGCGGCAAGAGCCGAAGGGCTGAAGGCTGTCGGTGGCGCAGAGCTTGGGGATCCGGGCCTCGGTCTGGGCTGCAGCCCGCATGATCGATGTGCCGGCGGGAACCTGCACGCGCTTGCCGTCGATCTCGAGGCTGACGCTCGCTTCGCCGGCCTTCGCCGGGGTTCCAAAATCTGATGCTTTGCGGCTACCCATGGCGCTATCCTACCACCGTTTCATCGGCCTGTAGCGGCTCGGCCTGGAAGTCTTCTCGGAAATGGCGCAGCGCGCTCATCACCGGCATCGGCGTCAGCCCGCCCATGGCGCAGAGCGAGCCGTCTGTGAGCACGGTACACAATTCCTCGACGAGGACGAGATTGGCTTCGACATCCTCGCCGCGGCGGACCTTGGCCAGTGTCTCGGCGCCGCGCACCGAGCCGATCCGGCAAGGCGTGCATTTGCCGCAACTCTCCTCGGCGCAGAACTCCATCGCAAACTCGGCCTGGCGTGCCATGTCGACGGTGTCGTCAAACACGACAATCCCGCCATGGCCCAGCATCGCCCCGGCAGCGGCGAAGGCTTCATACTCCATTGGCAAGTCGAGCATGGACGCGGGCAGATAAGCACCGAGCGGCCCGCCGACTTGCACAGCGCGCACGGGGCGGCCCGACAGCGTGCCGCCGCCATGAGTTTCAATCAGTTCGCGCAGGGAGAGCCCGAAGGGTGCCTCGAACAGGCCGCCGCGTTTGATATTGCCGGCCAGCTGGAAAGCCTGTGTGCCGCGGGAACGTTCATTGCCGAGTGCCTGATAGGCGGCAGCGCCCTTGGCAAGAATGTCCGGCACGCTGGCCAGGGTGAGGACGTTGTTGACGATGGTGGGCTTGCCAAACAGGCCGGAGATCGCCGGGATGGGTGGTTTGACCCGCACCTGGCCGCGCTTGCCCTCAAGGCTTTCGAGCATCGCGCTCTCTTCGCCGCAGACATAGGAGCCGGCCCCGCGTCGCAGGGTGAGGTGAAAGCTGCGGCCTGATCCGAGTACGTCCTCGCCGAGCCATCCACGCGCTTCCCAGGCCGATATGGCGGCGCGCATCGTCCGGATAGCGTCGGGGTATTCCGAGCGCAGATAGATAAAGCCCTGGGTCGCGCCGACAGCGAGGCCGGCGATGATCATGCCTTCGATCAATTGGCCCGGATCACCTTCGATCAACATCCGGTCGGCGAATGTGCCGCTATCGCCCTCATCGGCATTGCAGCAAATATATTTCTCTTCGCCGGGCGCATCGGCAGCGGTTTTCCATTTGATGCCGGCGGGGAAGCCGGCGCCGCCGCGGCCTCGCAGACCCGAGGCCGTGACGGTTTCGATCGTGTCGGTGGCGCTTTGCGCGATCGCGGCCCGTAAACCGTCAAGGCCGCCCATCCGTTCAAAGCCGTCCAGGTCGAGCGGGTCGAGAACGCCGCAGCGCCGGTAAAGAAGCCGCGTCTGCGCCTGCATCCAGCTCAGCGCCTCGACGGGGCCCAGCGCGAGCGGGTGTCCGTCGCGGAAGTCTTGCTCGAACAGGGCTTCGAGATCGTCCTCGCAGAGCGGCCCGAAGCCGTGGCGTACGCCATCGCGCTCAATCTCCAGCATGGGTTCCAGCCAGAGCATGCCGCGCGAACCGGTGCGAACCAGATTGAGGACAATGCCGCGTTGCTGCGCGATCTCCTGCAGGCGTTCGGCGACCGCGTCCGCACCGACTGAACGGGCCGCGGCATCGCGTGGCAGGAAGAGGGTGAGGGGATCAGTCATCATCACCGCTCCCGGCGCTGGCCGCGGCAAGGCGGTCAGGGGTTGCCCGCCCGACCAGGCGCTCACCGATCAGTGCCGCGGGACCGAGCGCGCAATTGCCCAGGCAATAGACCGCTTCATGCGGCGTGCCGGCACGGTCCAGCTCTGCGGCAAGCTGGTCTGCCCCGACCGCCTGACAGGCCTCGGCCCGGCACAGACGGATGCGGCGCTCTGCACGCGGGGCGGTCGAGAAGTCGGCGTAGAAACTGCGCACGCCCTGGATTTCGGCACGGGAAATATTGAGGCTTGCGGCGATGGTCCGGGCGGCTTCATCGCTGACGCACGCGTGTGCTCGCTGGACGTCATGGAGAATTTCGATCAGGGCGTCGGCACGGTGACCATACCACGCACAGACCTGTTCCACCGTTTCCCTATCTTTCTTCGACACGCCAGTCTCCCCATGCGTGATCAGTGTTTTCCCGGCATAGATGTTCGGCCAGAACGGCACGTGTCCTGCGCGGCGTCAGGCCAAAAACCACCTTACACACTGATGATCTCTCCCGTTTGGCTGGTCAGAGCTTTCGGCACCACTGAAACTCGACCCGCACTGCCGCCGGCCGGTTTCCCCGGGGCGTGACATAGTCTTGCCAAGACCATACTGGCTCGGTTGCTTTCGGTACAGACCAGCGGTGAAGTCATGCCCGTTCGCTGCTGCGGGAGTTCATGCAGTCCTTTCGTGCAACCGGGCAATTTTCTGTAACCGACTTGAATATCGCAAGGATTTCGAGCGCTAGTCGGTTTTCCGGGTGCAAGACCCGGCGTGTCGGCGGCGATTGCCCCAAAAACCCTGGCCCAAGGCAGCGGGATTCTTTGACGCGATGCGCGAAACCGTTGAAAGTGCACCAGAGGTTATTGCGTCAGCATGATTGCGAGGCTTCGTGGAGCCCCGGCCGTGACGATCTGGTTGGCCTTCCACGAGGCATAATCGCGGGAAATGCCGTAGATGCCTGTGTCGATACGCGTGTTAGCATCTGACATCGCCCGCAGCCGCAATTTCGGTAGTGGGAAGTCGGACGACCACAACGGGAATCAAGCCCAGGGGGGCTCAATTGGTACAGGACATAAATCTCGCCGGGTCTTCGAGCAAAGTGAACTGGCCGTCGATTATCCGAAACTTCCGGATGTCGAAGCGCCTGAAACAGGCTGCGCTCGCGGCTGATCTCGGGGTCACACAAGCCATGATCTCGCGCTGGGAAAATGGTGAATCGGATCCGCCCGACCGGGTCAAACGCCGTATGGCCGAGCTGGTGCAGGACGCCTTCGTTGTGGCGCCGGCCCCAACCTGGATCGACCTTGTTTCGCTCAATCCCGGGATCGAATTCGTAACCGATTCAATGGGGGTGCTGAAGGCGGTTTCCGCCGGCGCCCTCGAATTATTTGGTGTCACCCGCGAGGCGGTCGAAGGCCGGCCGGCTGATCGTTTCCTGGGAGGGGACTTCACGCAGACTCAGGAGACCTTGCGCAGCAAGGGCATGTTCCGGAGCGATCTGGTGTTTGCCCAGAGCCTCGGCCGGATCGAGCTCAAGAATGGCGCCGCGCCGCGGACAGTGCTGTGCGACTTTATCCACTGGCCCCGCATTTCCGAGGTGCGGGCCGTGTTCTGCGTCCATTCGGGTGCTGTGCTCGATGACGAGAAGTATCAGCGCCGTCTCGACCAGCGCGGCCAGAAGATCGTCACCCGCCAGACATTCTGATCCCGCCAAAGCGGGGTACGAAAAAGGGCGACCCGCCGGGCCGCCCTTTTTGCCGTTCAGGCTAGGATGTCTACGGCGTGCGCTGAGCGTCGCGCAGGGCACGGAATTCATTGCCTTCATACCAATTCGGCCAGGCGTCTGAATTGGCCAAGCGTGCGCCGACATTATAGAGCAGCGTCACATCCTCGACCATGCCATCCATCTGCCAGTCGACCGAATACTCGTCAGCCGGACCGTGATAGCGGTTCGCGCCGTAGTCTGCGCCGATGGCCTCGCCGGCCTCACGGCCACCCTCGATCAGATCAATCCCGCCATCGGCATAGAGCATTGGCAGGCCGTGCTTGGCGAGCGAGATATGGTCGGAGCGGTAGAAATAGCCCGCCTCAGGATTTGGATCCGGAACGATATAGCGGTTCTGGGCGGCGGCTTCTTCGGTGAGGATGTCCTCCAATTCGGAAGCGCCATATCCAACCACAATCACATCGCGCGAGCGGCCCTTTGGCATGATGGCGTCAATATTGATGCCACCGACTGTCTGGCTGTAGGGCACGAGCGGATGTTCGCCATAATAGGCCGAACCCAGCAGGCCGGATTCTTCCGCTGTAACGGCAAGGATCATGACCGAACGCTCGGGTGGATTGGCGATAAAGGCCTGGCCGATTTCCAGAATGGCGGCCGTGCCTGAAGCATTGTCGACCGCACCATTATAGATGCCGTCTTCGTCATCCGGCACGTCCCGGATGCCGATATGGTCCCAATGCCCGGTATAGAGCACGTATTCATCGGGCCGCTCGGTGCCGGGAACGACACCAACGACATTGCGCGAATCCATGGTCTGCGTGGTGTTGTACAGCGTGCCGGCTGAACTCAGGCCGGTCATTGGAACGGCCGTAAAGCCGGGCTGAGCCGCGCTGGCGGTCAGCGTGTTGAAGTCCAGACCGGAGAGCTCGAACAAGTGCCGTGCCACATCCTCGGTGACCCAGCTCTCGACCCCGGCAAATGTGCCTTCGCCAGGTTCGCGGGCGAGGGATAGGCGGGAGCCCGACCAGGAGCCGGTTATGACATTCCAGCCATAGGAGGCTGGCGCGGTCTGGTGGATCAGGATCACGGCCGCAGCACCCTGCCGGGCGGCTTCTTCATACTTATAGGTCCAGCGGCCATAATAGGTCATGGCACTGCCATTGAAGATGCCGCCGTCCGGATTGGTGAAGCCGGGATCATTGATCAGCATCACCACAGTCCGGCCGGTCACGTCGACGCCGGCATAATCATCCCAGCCATATTCCGGGGCGACAACGCCATAGCCCACGAAAACCAGATCGCTGGCATCGACCGAGACTTCGGGCTGGTTGCGTTTGGTCCAGTAGACGACATCATCCCCCATTGCGAGGTCGAGCGGTTCACCATTGAAGAAGACGTCAAACGCGGAGCGTGCCGTGTCGAGGGTTATCTCGAGCAGCGAGACCGGCTGGAAAAAACTGCCCTGATTGCCGGGCTCGAGGCCGATGCGGGCCATTTCGTCGGCAATCCACTGACTGGCTGCAATGCCGCCGGGCGCGGCCGGTGCGCGCCCCTCAAACCCGTCATCGGCGAGGGTTGAAATGCGGTAGCGCAAATCGGCTTCATTGATCTCTGCGCTCGTCGCCATGACGGCGGGTTCGAACGCGGTGGCGGTGGCAATGGTGGCGGTTTCGTCTGCCGGTTGGCTGCAGCCGGCGAGGGCCAGACCGCTGAGCGCAGCGGCAATAACCAGATTTCTCATCCCTGTTTCCCCTATTCGGTTGGGCTTCGATGCAATTGTGTGGCACATCCTGCTCCCGGGCAAGGCTTGCGCAAGCTGCGGCTTGCAGAGGATTGAGGGAATTGGGGTTTGACCAAACATGAATGAGGGTTCAGGTTTGGTGTAAATCGAGATAGCCGGCACAGTGATGTGACCGGATGATATCAGGGGAGAGACAATGACGGATAGTCCAGCCGGGTCGAAAGCGGCCCCATTGCCGAGTGCGGGTTACAGCAAACTGGTCATGTTGCTGCTGTTTCTGGTCTACGCGTTCAATTTTCTCGACCGTCAGATTATTTCCATTCTGGCCATCCCCATCAAGGAAGACCTGGGTCTGACCGATGAGCAACTCGGTCTGCTGGGCGGCATCGCCTTTGCGCTGCTCTATTCAACGCTGGGCGTGCCGATCGCCTGGTTCGCAGACCGGGTCAACCGGACCTGGATCATGACCGGGTCGCTCCTGGTCTGGAGCGGTTTCACGGCTGTCAGCGGTCTGGCGACCAATTTCATGCAACTCTTCCTTGCCCGTGTTGGCGTGGGGATTGGCGAGGCGGGGGGCGTCGCTCCGGCCTACACCATCATCGCCGACTATCATCCTCCAGAGAAGCGTGCCCGGGCCCTGGCGATTTACTCGCTGGGCATCCCCGTGGGCAGCGCCTTCGGCGTGATCGCCGGTTCCCAGATTGCCGGCGGCGGCATCTCCGACAGCCTCGATTGGCGCTCGGCCTTTATTATCGTCGGCCTGGCCGGTGTGCTGTTGGCACCGGTCTTCAAACTTCTGGTGCGCGAGCCCCGGCGTGGCCAGTTTGACGGCGTTCCCGCCAAGCGACCGACAGCCCTGGAGACTGAAGCGGCCTATCCGCCCGCCAAGGCGCGCATCCTGTCGATTGCCGGTTCCGTCTTGTTTGCCTTGCCGAGCCTGTTGGCGATTTTCAGTGTCATGGTGTTTGGCGGCGGGGCGATCCAGTCGGTCGGCCTGCTGGCCCTGGCAGCCGTGGTCGGCGCTGGTTGTGGCTGGCTTGCCGGTCAGTGGGTCAGCCGTTGTGCACACTGGACCGTGCTCGCCATGGGCGCCAGCGCCTTGATGTTGATCCCGGGTCTCGTCGCCTGGGGCGTGCCCGCCCTGATGACCGGTGAGGGCTTTGGGATGGGCGCGATTGCCTGGCTGATCGGACGTGCCGTCGCCGGGGCGCTGATTGGTGTCTTCTTCGTCTTCTTCCGCGAATTCATGAATCTCGCGCTCGAGAAGCCAAGCTTCTGGCTGATGATCATGGGCGCCTCGGCCTCATCGATGATGGGCTATGGCGTCTTCTTCTGGCTGCCATCCTTCTTCGCGCGCAGCTTCCAGCTCTCCCTGACCGAAACCGGCTGGTTGTTCGGTGGCATTCTCTTCTTCGCCGGCAGCCTGGGGATTATCCTTGGCGGTGTGATGGGCGACTGGATCGGCAAGCGCAAACGGGCGGCTTTCGCCTTTGTGCCGGCGATCGCCTTCCTGGTCTCCGCGCCGCTCTACTGGGCCGGGATCATGTCGCCATCGGCCACCATGGCGGTGATCATCCTGTTTGTTCCGACGGCGTTGGGTCTGGCATGGCTCGGGCCCGTTCTCTCGGCCTTCCAGCACCTTTTCCCGCCGCATCTGCGTACCAGCGGGTCTTCGGTCTTCCTGCTGGTCAATAATCTCCTCGGAATTGGCGGCGGCGTCTATGTGCTGGGCCGCTTGTCGACCATTCTGGAGCCAACCTATGGCGAGGGCTCATTGCGGATCTCCATCCTGATCGGCTCATGCCTGTATCTCGTTGCCGCAGGCTTCATGTTCTGGGCCGCGCGCTATCTGGCGCGCGACTGGGTGGAGCATGTAGCGCTTGATCAGACGGATCGGGCCGTCGAGCCGGCTTGATGACACAGGGTTATAGCGATCACTTCTTCTCGACAGTCGACGGGCCACGTCTGCATTATCGTGACTACGCGCCTGTCGGAGCTGCCCGTGGCGTGCCGGTCCTTTGCCTGCATGGATTGACCCGGAATGTTCGCGATTTCGAAGACCTGGCGCCGCGCCTGGCCATGCTGGGGCGGCGGGTCATCGTGGTGTCGCAGCGTGGACGCGGGCGCTCCGACGCTGATCCGCGAGCGGAGCGCTACCAGCCGCTGACCTACGCGGTCGACATGATTGGCTTGCTCGATGCCCTGGGGATCGAACGGGCCGTCTTTGTCGGCACCTCGATGGGGGGGCTGATGACCATGTTGATTGCCGCACAGCAACCACAACGAATTGCAGCCGCCATCATCAATGATATTGGTCCCGAAATCGCCGAGGCGGGGCTCAACCGGATCAAGGCGAATGTGTCGGTGCGCCAACCCGTGACGCGGTGGGACGATGCGGCGGCGCGTTCGCGCGAAGCCAATCTCGCCGCTTTCCCAAAGCGCTCGGAAGACTCCGAATTCTGGCTCGATTTTGCCCACAAGACCTGGGTTGAGGCCAAGGAAGGGCAGATCGAGCTCGCCTATGACGCCCCGATCGTCAGCCAGATTGACTCGAGCGATGTGGCGCCGGATCTGTGGCCATTTTGGCAACCGTTCCAGGCTTTTCCGACTCTGCTCATTCGGGGCGGGATCAGTGATTTGCTGACCCCGGAAACCGTCGCTGAAATGAAGCGGCGCAAGCCAGACCTGGACTATGTCGAAGTGCCTGATGTTGGCCATGCGCCCTTCATGACCGAGCCCGAGGCGTGGACGGCGATCGAGGCCTTCATGCAACGCGTTGCCTGAGCGTTCCCATGTTGGGCGCGGCTGGCCGCTTTATGCCCCGCCGCGCCCTGCCATGAAATTGTTCAGCGCGGCCCTGGGATGGTGTCAGTCGGCGGTGCGCGGTGCGGGAGAGATGTGGTGATGTTCGGAATGTTTCGGATCGCTGCGATCAGCGGGATTGTGCTCCTGGCGGGGCCATCTCTGGGCCAGTCCAGCGATCCGGTCATCCCCTTGCCGGGGGCCAACGACGCGGTCGCGGAACGCCTCTATCTGGAGGCCTTGCGCGAGGCGGCGAATAATCCGGCGAACCCGTCAGAACCGGTGCCGGAGACCGCGGATGGAGACAGGATCTCCGTGACGGCCCGGCGGCCCGACGATGTCGTCTGTAGCTGGCGTCGGCGCAATGGCAGCAATATGCGTGAGCGACGGTGCAGGAGTCGCTTTCAGGCCGAGCGCGAAGAGCGGCAGACCGAATATGCGATCCGTCGATTGCGCGGGTTCTAGATTCTGCATTCCCCAAACTGGCGGATTGGCGCGCGCAAAACCCATTGGCTCAGGGTGGTAGCCGCCTGCCATGGGACGGCGCACTGAATTAAAATCCGGGTCTGGGGGTCGGATTTAAACTCGTCCGCAGCCGCTCGGCGCTGGGAGCTTCATTCCAGAACAGGCGTTGCCCGGCCTTGATATCGACGGCGCAGATATTGCCGGTCTTGACCTTCGCGTCATGAGCGTCCCCGCCAAGCACGCCGTGCATATAGCGCAGGACACCATTGGATGTGATGACCAGCGCAAAGCGGCGGCTCAGCGCAGCCTCCTGCATCACGGCCAGCGCATTGGCCCGCAGTGTCGCTTCGTCAGGTGACCAGTCAACGCCGTCAGGGCGGCGATGCTCTTCGTTCCAGGTGCGATGCGCCCGGGCACCAAACTCCGCGATGATCTCGTCGCAGGACTTGCCACCCCAGGAGCCGTAATCGATCTCGCGCAGGCGTTCATCGATCTCAATCCGTCCGTGAAATCCGCACAGGACCGCAACCAGTTCGGCGGCGCGGCGCGTGCGTAGCAAGGGGCCGGTGATAATGCGCTCCGGCGTCAGGCGCGCTTCGCGCAGGGCATTGCCCAGTGCTGCGGCCTGTTCCTCACCCTTGTGGACCAGCGGCAAGTCTTCCTTGGCGCCAACCCAGACGACCTTGTCGCCGGGACCGAATGTATTGCCGTGACGCGCCAGAAGGACCTTGCTCATGGCACCAGCTCGCCTTCGCGGGCGATAATGCCCTCGACCACGGGCACGTCTTCCGGCGCATCCACAGACCAGGCTGACCGGCCGCGATAATCGGTCGGTACGATGCGGATCGGGATGCCGTTTTCCAAGGCGCGCAATTGCTCCAGGCTCTCCGCCTTTTCCAGCGGCGAGGGATCGAGCGCGACGATCTGTTCCAGCGTCTCGCGGCGATAGCCATACAGGCCAATATGTTGCCAGGTCGGAGTGCCGGCCTCGGGGTGGCGCTGGAAGGGGATGACGCCCTTGGAGAAATACATCGCGTCCATCGCCCGGTTGAAGACGACGGTGGTGCCGCCGACAATCCCCTTGGCCTTCATCTCGCGCATCCGGATGGCGGTCTCCTCGGGCATTTTGACCGCCGGGGTCGCCATGGCCAGATCCGAGTCGGCCCGCATGGCGGTTGCGACATCGCCAATCACCCAGGGCGGGATCAGGGCCGCATCCCCCTGGACATTGATGATGATTTCGGCGTCGCTGCCGAGCCGCTTCACGGCATCAAGGGCCCGTTCAGTGCCATTGCGGCAGGCCGGATCAGTCATCACGGCTTCGCCGCCAAAGGCCTCGGCGGCCGCGACAATGCGTTCATCGTCGGTCGCGACCACAACCCGGTCGACCCCGGGCGCGGCACTGGTCGAACGCCAGACCCGTTCAATCATCATCTGCCCGGCGATCTTCGCGAGCGGTTTACCGGGAAAGCGACCGGATGCGTAGCGGGCGGGAATGATGGCGATGACGGACATTTGACAGGGCTCCTGACAGGCTATCGGCTTGTTCCACATCACCAGCCGGATTTCCACTACCAGTTTGGACGTTATTACCGCATCACAGTGGCGTGTGTGCTGCCTTGTGCAGAAAATCAGCGGGCGCTTCTGTTCTCGCAGGTGTTTTTGCTTTCATTCTCCACGCAAGATGTGGACAGGTGGCCTCACGCGCCCTATGGGCGATGACACCTGTTTACCCGATCATGATTGCCGAGAGAGCTGATGCGCCATTTCCTGTCCACTGCCGATTGGACCCGCCCCGAATTGCAGGGCCTGCTTGACCGCGCCTCCGCCTTCAAATCGGGCACGGTCAGTCGTGCGCTGGAAGGCAAGTCGATTGCCTTGCTGTTTTTCAATCCGTCGCTGCGCACCCGGACTTCTTTCGATATTGGCGCCAACAAGATGGGCGGCCATGCAATCGTGCTTGACGCCAAGGGGGCGACCTGGCCGCTGGAATTCGCCGATGGCGCCGTGATGGACGGAACCGCCGAGGAGCATGTCCGCGAGGCGGCGCGGGTCTTGTCGAGTTATGTCGATCTGATCGCCATCCGCTGTTTCCCTGAATTCAAGGACTGGCCGAGCGAGCGCGAGGACCCGATGATTTCGGCCTTCGCCAAACACTCCACCGTGCCGGTGATCAATATGGAGACCATCGTCCATCCCTGTCAGGAATTGGCGATGATGCTGGCGCTGCAGGAGCGGATCGGTGCGGTTCAGGACAAGACCTTCCTTTTGACCTGGGTGCCACACCCCAAACCCCTCAACACGGCGGTCGCCAATTCGGCCCTGTTGATGGCGGCCAAGTTCGGCATGAATGTGCGCCTCCTGGTGCCCGATGAGCGCTACCGCCTTGATGAGCGCTATATGGGCGCCGCTGAACGCTTCACCGCCGAGGGTGGCGGCTCGGTGACAATGATGACCGATGTCGAGGCAGCCTATTCCGGCGCCGATGCCGTCTATGCCAAGAGCTGGGGTGCGCTGCCCTTCTACGGCCATTGGGACGACGAGGCGCCCTTCCGTGCCAAGGGCCGGGATTTCATGATCACGCCGGAGAAGATGGCTCTCACCAATAACGCCACCGTCAGCCACTGCCTGCCGATGCGGCGTAATGTGAAAATCGCCGATGCAGTTGTCGACAGTCCCGCCTTCCTCGGTATTGAGGAGGCAGCCAACCGCCTGCCCGTGCAACAGGCCGTGATGGAAGCGCTCGCCAATCAGGGAGGCGTCAAGTGACGTCGCAACTCCCCGGCGTTCGCCCGACGATTGTCCGCCTGCTGTCGCATATGCGCGATGGCAAGGAGATCCGCGAATACCTGCAACGCTTTTCGGGTGTGGATCAGGAACGCTTTGCCGTCATCAAGGTTGGCGGAGCGGTGATCCAGGAGGATCTTGACGGCCTCGCAACGGCACTGGCCTTCCTGCAATCGGTGGGTCTGTCACCGGTCGTGGTCCATGGTGGCGGACCGCAACTCGATGCTGCGCTGTCCGAGGCGGGTATCGGGACGGAACGCATTAATGGCCTGCGGGTGACGCGTGAGAATGCGATCCCGATCATTCGCGAGACGCTGACCCAGGCCAATCTTCAACTGGTCGACGCCATCCGCGAAGCGGGCGGCCGCGCTGCGGCTGTGCCGCGCGGCGTGTTCGAGGCCCGGCTGGTCGATGAGGAAAAGCTTGGCCGTGTCGGCGAGCCGACGAAAGTCCATCTTGAGCTGGTTGCTGCTGCCGCGCGGGCCGGCCAGGCGGCAATCCTGGGGTGCCTGGGCGAGACCCATGATGGACGCCTGGTCAATATCAATGCCGATTCCGCTGTGCGCGCCCTCGTGCATGCCTTGCAACCCTATAAGGTTGTCTTCCTGACCGGCACCGGCGGCTTGCTCGATGAGTGGGGTGATGTCCTGTCCTCGATCAATCTGGCGACCGATTATGCGGGCCTGATGCAAGCCGAATGGGTCAATGGCGGCATGCGGCTGAAACTGGAGGAGATCAAGCGTCTGCTCGACGATTTGCCGCTATCCAGTTCGGTCTCGATCACCAGCCCGGCAGAACTGGCGCGTGAACTGTTTACCCATGCCGGTGCGGGCACGCTGATCCGGCGCGGCGAGACCATCCTCTCGACAGCTTCCAAGGCCGATCTCGACCTTGGCCGCCTCAATTCGCTGGTAACGACGGCCTTCGGGCGCGCGCCCATCGCCGGCTATTGGGACAATCTTGTGCTCGACCACGCGTTCGTCACGGACAGTTATCGCGCCGCCGCAATCACGACCCGGCTCGACGACTGGATCTATCTCGACAAATTTGCCGTGCTCGACGATGCGCGCGGTGAGGGGCTGGGCCGGACCGTCTGGAACCGCCTGGTTGATTATGCACCACGCCTGATCTGGCGCTCGCGCACCGCCAACCCGGTCAACGGCTTCTATTTCGACGAATGTGACGGCGCGATCCGGCGCGATGAGTGGACGGTCTTCTGGCGCGGCGAGGACATTCGTCCGGCCGAGATCGATGGCGTCGTCACCCGGGTGTTTGATCTGCCGCCGACGCTGGAGCCTGCGCCATGAGGCAGCGGATCGGTCTGGTCGGGGCCCGTGGCCATACCGGGCGCGAATTGCTGCGCCTGATTGCGGCTCGCGATGGCCTCGAACTCGTCTTTGCCAGCTCACGCGAACTGGCCGGCCAGCCTGTGTGCGATATGGCGCCAGAGATCACGAGCGGCTTGTTGTTCGAGTCGCTCTCGCCCGACGCGGTCGCTGATCGCGGGGCCGATGCGGTCATTCTCGCCCTGCCAAACGGGGCGGCCCATTCATTCGTTGCCGCAATTGATGCGGCGAGGCCGGATACCGTGATTGTCGACCTGTCCGCGGACTACCGCTTCGACGATGACTGGACTTATGGACTGCCGGAAATTCATGGCCGCGACGCCCTGCGGGGGGCGAAACGGATCGCCAATCCGGGTTGTTATGCGACCGCCGGGCAGCTGGCGATTGCGCCGCTGCGCGATCGGCTGGCGGCCCAACCGCATGTGTTCGGTGTTTCCGGATATTCCGGTGCGGGCACCACGCCTTCGCGCAAGAATGACATTGAGGCCCTGCGTGATAATCTCATGCCCTATGCCCTGACCGGGCATTTGCATGAGCGCGAAATGTCTCGGCACATGGGCATCGAGGTTCGTTTTACCCCACACGTTGCCGCCTTCTTTCGCGGCATTGTGGCGACGGTCCATCTGTCTCTTGCCGAACCCGTCACGCGTGATGCCTTGATTGCGCTCTACGAGACGGCCTATCGCGGCGAGCCGCTGGTGCGGGTGACCGGAGAAACGCCGGAGGTGCGTGACGGGGCAGACCTGCCCGGCGCTGTGGTTGGCGGTTTCGGTGTCAGCGCCGACGGGCGCCACGTGGTCATCGTGTCCACCCTCGACAATTTGCTCAAGGGTGCCGCCGTTCAGGCCATGCAAAATCTCTGTCTGGCGCTGGACCTGCCCGAATAATCAGCCGTCCCCGGCCTGTACTGCCGCGTCAACTGCCTGCCAGTACGCCTCATAGGCCTGGTCACGCTCGATGCGGTGATAGCCCTGTGCCCGCCACAGGGTGAATTCTCGCGTCTTGTCACCATCAAGCGCGATCGACACGCTTCCGGCAGCGTCGAACTGGTCGAAATCCTCACGCATTTTCGCGACTTCCAGTGGCCGGTGCGAGACGATCAGGACGGGCGCCAGATGCCCGTCATCCAGTGGCCATTCCTGTTCGGCATGATTGACCGGTCCGGAATAGCGCAACCACATTGCCAGGGACGGATTGGTGTCGCTGCCATAGCGCTGCATCTGGTGGAAGATATTGCGGTCATCGAACACGATGGCGCTGTAGTCAGCGGCGGTGCTGGCCTGGCTGATGGCGTCGGCTGTTTCCTGCCAGGCGCGAATCCGCTTGGTCGAGTTTTCCAGATGGAAGGCTTCGACCAGGGGCGGGTTGACCACGACCACCGTCATGAACAGGCCGAGCGCCGTATGAAAGGCGATCGAGCCATAGAGAACGCCGCGCCGCCAGGCTGGACCTCGCAACAGGAAGGCGGCGATGAGCAAGGTGGCAGCGATATAGGCCGCCCCGGCCCAATTGGCGTGAGCGCGGCTGATAAAGGCCTGGGCGGATACCGTCAGCAGGGCTGGCAGGATGAAAGCGGCGAGCAGGCGCGAGTCTGGCAAGGTCGCGCGGAAGCGCCAGACAATCCCGCCCAGAATCGCCAGCAAGACGATAAAGAATGCCGGTCCGAAAATACCCAGCTGGCCGGCGAGAAATTCAAACAACTCGGCAGGGTGAAACAGGTCGCCACCCCAGTTTGCGTTGGCGGCGGTATGGCTCACGGTGGCGAAGTCATGGGCCGCGTTCCACAGGATATTCGGCGTTAGCAGCGCGGCGGCAATCAGCATCGCCAGGGCGCCGCGAAGATTCAGCAGGGCATGGCGTGTCGGTGCGTCGATCACGAGACAAATGCCGAGGCCCAGCACGAAATAGATCAGCACATATTTCGACAGGAAGCCGAGACCGATCGCCAGGCCCAGTCCAACCGCGCTGCCCCAGCCGCCGCCGTCGCGCAGACGCAGCAGGGCATAAAGGCCTGCAGACCAGGCGCACATGGCCGGCACATCGGTGGAAATGATGGCACCGGAAATCCACATGGACGGGATGGTCAGATAGATCAGCGCGGCCCAGAAACCGGTGCGCGCGTCCCAGAGCTTGCGGGCGCTGAGGAAGAGGAAACTCGCGGTTGCTGAATGCAGCAGGGGCGATGCGAGCCGAACGCCAAACTCGGTATCGCCAAATATTGTCGTCATCAGCCTGATCAGCCAGGCGATCATCGGCGGTTTGGAAAAATAGCCCCAATCAAGTTGTAGCGACCACACCCAATACTGGGATTCGTCGGCGTAGAGCTCAATTGGATTGAGTGCGAGCGCCACAATCCGCGTCAGGGCGATGCCAAGAATCAGGGCCAGGGCCGCCCGTCCCCATGTCCACGACCATTGCGGGTTATTTTGTCTGAACTCAACCATTGAGGGCTCACAGGTCTTAAGAAAGTGTAACATTTTCGCCGCAGGCTATGCCCTTTCCGCTGCGGCCCGTAAAGGGTGCTGTGGACAGGGATTGTCGTGACCTCACCGGCTTCGCCCCCCGTATGTTGAGCAAATACCGCCCTGCAAACACATATCTTGCGCGATTCAGCCATTGAGGCGCGGATTCAGGTTGGGTGCGGGCACGGCGAGTGTCACAAAACCTTCGCGCAGCTGTCTTGGATTCTTCGAACGTCCAGCGTACGAGGCGCTTGCTTCGTTGGGGGACCCGCTCCCTCGTTTGGTCGATCCTAGGGGGACACCTCCAAATGACATTCATGAAAAAACTTTCACTCAGCGCGGCGACTATCGCCTTGCTGGCAGCCGCGCCCGCCGCGGTTTATGCGCAGGAAACTTCTTCCTCGCTTCGCGGTTCGGTCACCGACGGTGCCGGAAATTCGCTGTCCGGTGCCGGTGTCACCATCGTGCACACGCCGAGCGGCTCGGTCTCGAGAACGTCGACCGGCGTCAATGGCGGCTTTTCGTCCTCGGGCCTGCGCGTTGGCGGCCCTTACAATGTGACTGTCACCGCCGATGGCTTCCAGCCACGCCGGGTTGAAGGCGTTTTCCTCGCCCTCGGCGAGAGCATGTCGCTCAATCTCGAAATGTCGGCTGCTGCCGGCTCCAGCGACATCGTCGTTGTGACCGCTTCCGCGATCCAGGCGATGAATACCGCCGTCGGTCCAAACTCGACCTTCACCCTTGCCGACCTTCAGGATACGCCGGCGATCAACCGCGCTCTCGCTGATGTGGTTCGCCAGGATCCGCGCATCTATATCGACGAATCCTTCAACGATTCCATTCAGTGCGCCGGTGCCAACCCACGCTATAACAGCCTCACCGTTGACGGTCTCGGGCTGAATGACGGCTTCGGTCTGAACTCGAACGGTTACCCAACCCAGCGCATGCCATTCTCCTATGACGCGATCGAACAGGTCTCCGTCGAGCTGGCACCTTTTGACGTCGAATACGGTGGCTTCACCGCCTGTAACATCAATGCCGTCACCAAGTCCGGCACCAATGAATTCCACGGCGGCGTCTTCTACGATTACACCGCCGATGGCCTTCAGGGGCACTCGCTGGAAGGTTCGAACTTCACCGTTCCTGAATACGACCAGAAGCGTTATGGCATCACCTTCGGTGGCCCGATCATCCAGGACCGGCTTTTCTTCTTTGCTGCCTATGAGCGCTTTGAAGGCATCGACATCTTCGACCGCGGTCCAGAAGGTTCCGGCGCCCCGACCGAAATCATCGGCTTCAGCCAGGCCGATTATGCCGACATTCTCGATATCGCCCAGAACGTCTACGGCTATGAGCCCGGTGGTGTTCCAGGCAATGCACCGGTCATCGATGAGAGCATCCTGGTTCGCGTCGACTGGAACATTAATGACGACCATCGTTTCGCCCTGACCTACAACCAGTCGGAAGGTGCCAACCGCACCGAGTCTGACGGCGACAACAATGAGTTCGAGTACGAGAACCACCTGTATAATCGTGGTTCCGACCTCACCGCCTACACCGCCCAGCTCTTCTCCAACTGGACGGACAACTTCTCCACCGAGCTGCGCGCTTCCTACCAGGAAGTCGAGATGACCCAGGCCTCGATCAACGGGACCGATTTCGGTGAAGTCCAGATCCGCGTCGGCGGCAACACCGTCTATCTTGGTGCCGATGACTCGCGTCAGTCCAACGCCCTCGATTACTCGACGATGACCCTCAAGGGTGTGGCCCACTATCAGTGGAACGACCACTACTTCACCTTTGGTGCCGAGCGTCTGACCTACGACATCTTCAACCTCTTTGTTCAGCACACCGAGGGTGAGTGGCGTTTCAACTCCATCAATGATTTCCGCAATGGCGATGTGAACCGCATCTATTACGGCAATGCCCGCGGTTCGAATAATCCTGCCGATGCCGGCGCGACCTTCACCTACGACATCAACACCGTCTACGCGCAGGACGAATGGTCTGGGCCAAATGGTCTGACCCTGATCGCCGGTCTGCGTTACGACTGGTACACGACCGATGATGTGCCGAACGAAAATGCGAACTTCATCGCACGCAACGGCTACACCAATGCTGACTCCCTGGACGGACGTGGCTTGGTTCAGCCACGCCTGGCCTTCACCTGGGATGCCCGTCGCGATCTGACGGTTCGTGGTGGCTTCGGTCTCTACTCCGGCGGAAACCCGAACGTCTGGGTGTCGAACAACTTCGCAAATGATGGCCTGACCGCTGTTCAGCTGACGGACTTCGGTCCGGAAAACCTGCTGACCGGCACAGAAACCTATGTCGCAGACGAAGGCGGCGCGGGCCGTCCGATCTTCGGCGTTCCACAAAGCATGTATGACAATGTCGCCGGCGGCGCTGCCAATTCGAGCGTCAATGCCATCGACCCGGATTTCGAAATCCCGGCCGAATGGAAAGCCGCACTGGGCTTCACCTATGATGGCGATCTGCCATTCCTCGGTGAAGGCTATACGGTGATGGGTGACCTGCTGTACTCGCAAAGCCGCGACGCAGCCGGCATCGTCGACGCGACGCTCGAGCAGGTCGATACGGCACCGGACGGTCGTCCGATCTACCGTTCGATCGATCGTAGCGACCCGGATTGTGTCGTCCCGACCGCCGGAGCCTGTTCCAGCCGTATTTTCAACCAGGACTTCATCCTGACCAATTTCGATGGTGGCGAATCGCTCGTCATGTCGCTGGCGGTCAGCCGTGAACATGAAAATCTCGGCCTGAGCTGGACGGCCGCCTATGCCTACACCCAGTCTGAAGATGCCAATCCGATGACCTCTTCGGTGGCCTTCTCGAACTATGCCGGTGTGGCTGTGTCCGACCCGAACAACCCGCAAGCTGCGACATCCAACTATGAGATTCCGCATCGCTTTACGGGCCGGGTCTCCTGGGAGCATGACTTCTTCGACGATCTGACCACCCGGGCAACCCTGTTCGGCCAGGTCAGCCAGTCGCGCGGTTACTCCTTCTCGTTCGACAATGATGACGGCGACATGTTCGGCGATATCATTGACCGTCGTCACCTCCTCTACGTGCCGACCGATGCCAGCGATCCGCTGGTCCGGTTCGCGCCTGGCTTCGATACGGCAGCCTTCTTTGCCTACACCGACGCTCAAGGCCTGGGCCGCGGTGCGATCGACGAACGCAACTCGCATGAAGGCAGCTGGTGGACCAAGATGGATCTGCGTGTCGAGCAGGAATTCCCTGCCTTTGCGCCGGGCCATCGCGCTGCCGGTTACCTGGTGATCGAAAACCTCGGCAACTTCATCAATGATGAATGGGGTATCCTGACCCAGGCGAGCTATCCGCAAATCCGCAGCATCGTTGATGCGGAATATGATGCGGGTACGAACCAGTATGTGTTCGAGAGCTTCAACCCTCTGACCGCAGAGTCCCGCGTCTCCAGCGCGTCGACCTGGCAGGTTCTGTTCGGTGTGAAGTACGACTTCTAAGCACTGGCATAGCATGTGAATACACAGTGGAAGGGCGGCTCTCGGGCCGCCCTTCTTTTTTGCGTGGGAGGCTTGCTTTTTTGCGCTCGCATCACGGTCAAACGCGTGATAGAGGCGCGCTGCACGATAGAGGCGCGCCGATGAGCAATCACACCATTTCCCACGAATCGCAGACCCCCGATCAGATCGTCACCTGCTGGCCCGCCGAGGCGAGTATCTGGCTGGAAAACCTCGCGCCCGCCCGGGTCGAGTTCACGGCCTTCCTGACCGCCGTCACCGAGCCTGTGCCCGGCGGCGCGCGCCTGCCGCTGACGATCCTTGTCTCCAATGACGAGACCGAGGCCTCGGCACGCGCGGCGATGGGCGACAAGGCGGTCCTGGTCCGCCAGAATTACGGTGATGTCTGGACCCGCGATACAGCGCCGGTTTTCCTGCGCCGCGATGGTGAGCTGGTTGCGGCCCGCTTCCCCTTTAATGGCTGGGGCGGCAAATTCCAGATCCCCGGCGACCAGACCGTCGGCACCGCGATCGCCCGCATGGTCGGGGCCCGCATTGTCGATGTCGAGATGATCGCTGAAGGCGGCGCTCTCGAATTCGACGGCGAAGGCACGGTCATCACCACGCGCGATGTCCTGCTCAACAAGAACCGCAATGCCGACCTCACCGAAGCCGTGGTCGAGGCGAGGCTGAAAGCCGCGCTCGGCGTCGAGACGGTGTTGTGGGTCGATAAAGGTCTGGTCGGCGATCACACCGATGGGCATGTCGATAATATCGCCCGCTTCGTCCGTCCCGGCGAAGTCGTGTGTATGGAAGCCTATGGCGAGGATGACCCGCAGGCCGAAATGCTCGAGCAGATCGCGGGTGAGCTGGCGGCCATGACCGATGCCCGTGGCCGCAAGTTGCAGGTGCACCGCATCCCGTCGCCGGGCCGCGTCGTCAACAAGGCGGGCGATGTGCTGCCGGCGAGCTATATGAACTGGGTGATCGGGCCGCGCAATCTTGTGGTCCCGACCTATGGTACCGCCAGTGAAGCCGCGGCGCTCGACGCCTTGCGCGCCCTGTTTACAGGCCATGAGGTTGTCGGCTGCCGTTCCAGCGCTATCCTGAGCGGCGGCGGTGCCTTCCACTGCGTCACGACCCATATTCCCAAGGCCTGACCTCTATGACCAACACCATCACCATTGCCGGCCTGCAGACCGGGTTCGGCGAGGATATCGCCGACAATATCAAACGTGTCTCGGCGATGATCCGCGAGGCTGCGGCCGCTGGCGCGCAAATCATCCTGCCGCCCGAGCTCTTCCAGGGGCCGTATTTCTGCAAGACCCAGGATGAGGCCAATTTCGCCCGTGCCTGGCCGGCGATGGAGCATCCTTGCGTTATCGCCATGTCGGAACTGGCCGCCGAGCTCGGCGTCGTGATTCCGGTCTCGATCTATGAGCGCGACGGGCAGGCCTACTATAACTCACTGGTGATGATTGATGCCGATGGCAGCGCGATGGGTGTCTATCGCAAGAGCCATATTCCCGATGGCCCCGGCTATCAGGAGAAGTATTACTTCCGCCCCGGCAATACCGGTTTCAAGGTCTGGGACACGCGCCATGGCCGGGTCGGTGTCGGGATTTGCTGGGACCAGTGGTTCCCCGAAGCGGCCCGTGCGATGGCGCTGATGGGGGCCGAAGTGCTGATGTATCCGACGGCGATCGGCTCGGAGCCGCATGATGACAGCCTCGATACGTCGGCCCGCTGGCAACGCGCCATGCAGGGTCATGCCGTGGCCAATGTGATGCCTGTGCTGGCTGCCAACCGGATCGGCAATGAAGACGGCCAGGTCTTCTACGGCTCATCCTTTGTCTGCGACCATAGCGGCGAGAAGGTCTCCGAGCTGAACAAGACCGAAGAGGGCATTGTGTCGGCCAGCTTTGACCGCGACTTCCTGCAGACGCATCGCGCCGCCTGGGGTGTGTTCCGCGACCGCCGGCCCGACCTCTACGAGCCGTTTTTCAAACCGCTCTCGAGCAAGTCCTGAATCTGCGCATCTGCCCGTGATTGCGACGGGATGACGATGGCGAAGGCAATGGCGATCGCGATCGCCGGCCAGCCGAAGGCAATCGCCTGATCGGTCTGTCCTTGCGTGAAACTGTAAGCGGCAGCGGTCAGCCCGACCGTGGTCAACAGGGCTGCGGCGACTGTCATGGCGAGACGAAAACCCATCCAATTCTCCATCACCTGCGGGTCTCTTTGACGGACCCTTAGGCGAGCAGACTGACAGATTTTGCCTAATTTTTCGTTGTCGCCTAGCCGGCCATGAAGGCGCCGTGGATCCCGTCGAAGATAAACTGGGTCGCCAGGGCAGCCAGGATGACGCCGAGAATCCGCGTGATCATGGCGGCCATCGAGGCGCCGACGAATTTCATCACCGGTCCGATCACCAGGAAAACCGCAAGGCAGAGCAGGAGGTTGATCCCGACGGCCGCGAAGACGACGCCCTGATGCGCCATGGTCGGCGCTTCGGACATGAAGAGCATGATTGTCGCGATGGCGCCGGGGCCGGCGAGCATCGGGATCGCCATCGGGAAGACGGAGATATCGTCCCAGACTTCCGGATGCGCCTCATGTTCCTCGGTCAGTTTCTCGGCCCGTTCCTCGCGGCGCTCGGTGCGCTTTTCGAAGATCATTTCCAGCGCCATCAGGAAGAGCAAGACCCCGCCGGCGGTGCGAAACGCGTCGAGGCTGATATGCATGGCGTCGAGCAGATAGCGTCCGCCCAGGGCAAAGGCGAGCAAGACGCCGGTCGCGATGATGATCGATTTATACGCCATCGCCCGGCGGTGAGCCTTGGGTGAACCATCGGTCAGCGCAAAGAAGATCGGCGCCACACCGGGCGGATCAATGGCGACGAAGAAGGTCACGAGGGCGGAGAGAAAGAGTTCGGTCATGGCGTCAATCCTGTTCTGCCCCCCGCTTAGCGGGGCTTGGCGCGGGCGTCACGGCTTTTCTTGTGCATGGGTGTGCAGGCTTGTCATGCACAAACGCGGGGAGCGAACACCGCCTTGTTGCCCGCCCCGCTTCACGCGCCGCCGCAACCGCGCCCTTGCCAGCCGTCGGGCATGGTCTCGCCCGCCAGTTCCCAGCTCTCCTCCCAGCGCGGCTCGGGCAGCGGGTCGCCGACGGCCCGCGCGCCGCGCATCGCCTCGGCGTCTTCCTTGATCTGCATGTTGAGTTCGAACGCCGCGGCGCCCAGACCGGGCCGGGCATAAAGGGCCACCAGCGCCTGGCGTTCGGCCGCCTCGGTCTCGGCGGCGAGCCTCAGGCGGTCGCGCGTCAAGGCCATTTCGGCCCGGGTCTGGGCAAAAAAGTCGCGGGCAAAGCCGAGCAATTGCCGCGCCGCGCGGCCATTGCCGGCCCGCATCGCCCCGGCTGCCGCGACCAGCGCCGTATGCCCGGTCTGCCCCGGGTCGGGCGGCGTGGCGTCATCCAGGTGGCTGGCGGGGTGGTAGTGGGTGCGTTGTGCGGATTGCGAGCGTCGGCTCATGGCGTGTCTCCTTGTTCGTGTTTCCGGGGCCCGGCAGGCCGATTGGCGCCACGGTGTCGCCACCTGGCGGGATGAGGAGTGCGGGGTGCCGGCCGGGGCCGGTCGGGTGAGTCTATGTGAGTGGCACCGGAGGCACCCCGCACACGGAGATTTGGTCGGACGCCTTGCGGCCCCCGTCTCGAAACCGGAAAGGATTGTGCGGTCGAGCTTTATGCCGCCTTCCTCTCCAGTGGCCACGCCGGGGTTCGTGCTGCGGTCAACCAGCCAACCCGGACGAGCTCCGTACTCCCTGCGCCCCCGGATAACCGGTCCGGGCCTCGAGTGGCTCAGGAACGGGCCGATTGTGGGGGCAGCGGACAGGGGCGGGGATAAGTTTTTTTCGGGCAGCCCTTCAGCGCCGTCATCCTGACGAAAGTCAGGACCTCGATATCGCAGGCGTCACACGCGATTACGTCGAGGTCCCGGCTTGCGCCGGGATGACGTGGGATTGTTGTTGAGGGCGGGGATAAGTGGCCGCTGGCCAGCTAGCTCAACCGGCCAACCCATCGTCATCCCAGCGCAGGCTGGGACCCAGATTCAGCGATGAGTTGAAGTGTGGAGGCGCCCGCCCGGCCAGCGATGGTGCTCTGTGAACTGGGTTCCAGCCTGCGCTGGAATGACGCTGAAACAGCGGTTGTGAGCAACAAGGCGCCGGGCGCGCCACACCCACCCATTCATCCCTTGCCCGGATACGGCCTGCTGGCTGACAAGGGATCAATGGACGGCCCCGCGCTCACGCGCGAAGCCCCTACGCAGCCGCCGTCCCGCGCGCTGCGAGGTCGAGAATGCGTTCGAGCCTGGCGATATCCAGGTCAGCGCTATCCCGGATCGCCATATTCACGGACCGGATGATGCGCGCCTCGTTGACGGTTTCGAGGGGCAGGGCGTGATGCGTATGCAGCCAGCCGGCGATCTCGACCCAGTCCCACAAGGGGCTGCTCGTCGTCACGCGGGCATGCGGCGGCGGAAAACCGTTGCCGCGTTCCCCGCTGACATAATTGGAGATCGCGGCGCGCGTCAGCCCGGCCCGCACGGCAATCTCCGACTGGTTGACCAGAAAATCCGGCTCAAGCCGCTCAAGGCGGGCGCCGGCCCGGACCAGATCCCGGCAGGCCGACAGCACGGCAGAGGCGAAATCCCCGGCTTCGCGGATGAAACAGATCGCGACAGCGCCGCGCATCAGCATCGCCGTGGCATCGTCGCAGCCCGCCTCGAACAGGCGATCCTCGAAATCATCGGCCGCCGGATCAAGGCCCGACACGATCACTGTGAATTCATATGCCTGCATCATCCGCCTCCCTGTGGTCGCATTGATCGACGCCGCGTCTGATCTGCCGGGCATGATTGGCGCCGCTCCTCGGCGTGCTCCAGACAGAGATCATACACCCGGAACGATCCGCCCAGGGACAGAACAGACGGCCCCAGGCATGGCCTTTGCGTTTCTCGATGCGCCAGCCTCGGGTCTCGGCATATTGAATCGCCGCCTCAACATCCTTGTCCGGGTGTCTGCGGCGGCGGGCCATGATCTGTCCTGAGATTAAGGGGCGTGTGAACAAATGTCAACGGGTGTGCGAGCTCTGTAGCGATGATGCGGGTTTTGGGGAGGCAATACAACTCAAAGATGCAGGATGGAGGGCGACCCGCGACAGCCCGTCCCTCTCCTTGAGGAGAGGGGGCCCCCCGGATCCGGCCTTCGGCCCGTCCGGGGCAGGCTCCGGGCGAGTGAGGTGGGCAACGCCCCCAACTGCCAAGCCACCACCCTCATCCGGCCCTGCAGGCCACCTTCTCCCTGAGGGAGAAGGACGGGGTGTGCGGGCGTCGTGAAAAGGCGGGCGCCAGGCGCGCCACACCCACCCATTCATTCCTTGCCGGGATTTCGCCAGAGGGTCTCAGCGCCGTCAAGGCGCATGCCCGCTACGCGGCGCCGAAGGCGGCCTTGACGGCGCTGAGACCCTCTGGCCCGCTGGCTGGCATGGGTTTATGGGGTGGAGTGCGCCGGGGCGCGGCTTTTTAATTGGGGAAGAGGGGCGGGGCGCTATCGTCGCCGAAATCACGGCGGATAATGGTGTGTCCCCGTTTTTGACTATTTCCTCGTTTTAGCTGTTCGCATTTTTCATCAGTTTTGTGCAGAGACTTTCGATTAAATCCGCAAATTCTAGCACAGCGATCTTTCGGATAATCAGACGTTGGCCGAGGTTGTAGAATTTGTCTCCGCTTCGATCCACGTAGTCGTGGTCCACAATCCCCTGTTGATGAGCCAAAAGGTGACGTTGTTGAAAATAAATCCTCAATTTCCGCAAACTGGATGCATCAACTAGATCGGAGTAGCCCCGTCCTATCTCCGTTCTCCACAATTCGGAGCCAGAATCTAGGTTCTGGAAAACGTTTCGACGCGGTGACCTCCCCGTCCGTCTTTCATATAACTGCTCGCTAAGTCTCTGGAACGACATGACCGCGTCCTGGATCGCCTTTTCAAGAAGGGCTTGGGCAATCACTTCGGCTTCATCGGGGTTGAGAGTCGCTCTGAGCGTTTCACCCAGGCTGGCAGCGGTGCGAATCGTATTCAACGTTTGCTTGAAAGTGTGGTCGGCAGAATTCGCACCACAGCTTGGGCAGAAGTAGGCAGCACCGACATACGAATATCGACATCCGCAAGCCTCACAGATTGTTCTCAAACGCAGTGGTTCCGCAGCTTTCACTGGCACCAGCACTGCATTCCGCCCACCTTTTGCATCAAGCGTAATGCTCAAAAATGACTCTCGGCTTTGCCGTCTTTTAGAAGCTGCAACGTCTGCCCGCATGGCCCGATTCATCGAGTTGGCGATTGTTCCGAGCACGTAGTCGCGAGCTGCCTTGAGCTGAGCGCGAGGGTACCATGACTTGGCTGGCGCGGAGTGCCGACAGGAAGGACAAAAAACTTCCTCGTCACGGACGATCTCCGACCAATCATCGCCATGTATTTTAAAGAGAAAATAGCACTGCTCAGAGGGACACTCTTTATCGTAGAATCCCTCGGGATCTTGTTCTATTGGTACCGAAATCTCTGTTGTGAGTTCGAGTCTTCGCAGCTCTTTTTGGAGATTTTTGAACATTGATGCCGTCCGATGTTGCGCCAGTGAAGCAGATTCTGCCAAATGTTGTGCCCGCTTCTAATTTTCCATGGCCCCGCTTGGCTCGCTCGCGCTGCCTTGGTGCTGAAATAGTGGGGCTCCGTCACCAATAGTTAAAGCTAATTGGGACAATACCTTTTGTGCTAACACAATGGCTAGTGATAGGATTTTACGCAACCATAGAGTTGGGATTGTGATGACGCTGGGAATTGTTTGGGAGCGCATTGTAAAAAAAAACGACCGAACTCGTTGTGGCGTCAGATAGTCGGCTGTCTGGCGGACGCGCATGGGACTGCAATCCTAAGATCGTTCTCCTCCCTCGATCTGATGCTGTAATCTCATTTGCCGGCGCAACTCATGATGCCTACCCCCTGATGCTTCAGGCAGTGAACGCGATCAACATGCATAATCCGGCTTCCAATAGGGTGATGGATATCTCGGATCTCAAGGGGCATTTGGTGAGAGTGTTTACCGACACTCAGTCTTTCATCAAGAACCTGCCGTTCGGACAAGTTGAAGCAGATCCCCCAGAGGCAGTTTTCCTTTTGAGTGGCTATTCATGGAAACAGGGAAAGTTTCGAATTTGGGAGCTGCATTTTGACTCCAACATCCAAAAGTTCACATTTCGACCGGTATCAGCATGGCGGGGTCAAGCAGCGGAAGCACGAAAAGTTGTAAAGTTTGTTGGCGATGAGACCGTGGTAGCAGAGGCGAAGGAGCGACTTACTGCTCTCCTCAAAAGCAGAGGGAAAATTGATAGCGGGTCTCTGGATATGGAACCATTTGAAGTATTGCGCGATCTTATCCGCGAGGCAAAGCATCCTACTGTAGGCGGGCCTCTCCAGTTCGTTAAGATATATCGGCACTCCAATGTTGTGCCATTTGGAGTGTACTGGCCGGATCGGACAAGCGGAAAAACTTGTGTGTTGGGGCGACCGTTATTGGATTATGAGAAAAATCCTTGGTCGACCATTGACCCAGACACACTTGAGAAGTGTTGAAAGTAGTATTTCTAGCAAGTTCAATCACGCACCCCACAAAAAAAAGCCCCAGCGTCCCCGCCAGGGCTCTTCCCGTTCAGCCTGGCGCAAACGCTAGTCCGCAAACATATCCGCATACCTGTGCCGCGGCCGCTTTTCCCAGTCGCGCGTATGATAGACCGACGACACCATCACCGGCGCCACCGTGGTTGCTTCGGCGAAGACCATTTGTTCCAGGGCGGTGTCGACCTTGCCCCAGGAGCAGGCTTCCTTGAGGGTTGAGGAGGAGCAGGCGCCGTCGCGCACGTCGGCGACGGTGATCTGGACGGCGTAGGCGTGCATCGGCACTTCTTCGCCGAGGATTTCGGCGCAGACGACGGTGTCCTGGGCGAAGTTTTTCGGGACGCCGCCGCCGACCATGAACAGGCCCGTCTTGCCGGCCTTGATCTTGATCTCTGTGAGTTCGCGGAAATCGGCGACGCTGTCGATCGACAGATAGGGCTGTTTGGCCTTCATGCGCTCGACCTGGTGTTTGACCAGGCCGAAGCCGGCGGAGCAGTCGGAGAAGGCGGGGCAGAAGATCGGCACGCCGTGCTCATAGCAATCCTGCACGAGGGAGCCTGGCTTCTTGGCATTGCCGTCGGCGAGCCATTTGCCCATCGCCTTGATATAAGAGCGCGAGGAGCGCGGGCCAGGCTCGAGCATGTCGGCGATTTCCAGCGTCGCGTGATCGCAGGCCTGCAGTTCTTCCTCATCGATATAGGTATCGTAGATGCGGTCGATATAGAGATCGCGCAATATGCGGTCGTCGGGGATTTCCTTCGCCTGGTAATGCTTGAAGCCGAGGGCCTCGAAGAAATCCATGTCGACAATGGCGGCGCCGGTCGAGACGATGGCGTCGACCATGTTGTGACGCACCATATCGCGCCAGACATCCATACAGCCGCCGGCCGAGGTCGATCCGGCCAGCGTCAGGATGACACTGCAATCCGGATCGGCCACGGCGGCCTGCAGGATGCGCGAGGCGCGCGCGGCATCGCGCGAGGTGAAGGACATCTTCTCCCACGCGTCGATCAGGGGACGACCATCGAAAGCCGTAATGTCGATATGCTCGACAGGGGAGGACAGGAGTTCCGCTTTACGGTTCGATTGATCAGTCATGCACGTCTCCGCAATTTCGGACGGCGGCGGCGGGCGCGGGCCAGATTGATGACCGTCGAGTCCTCGCCGGTCGCCCGGTCTGGTTGTTGATCGAACATGGAGGGCCAGGGGGCGTCCGCCACCATGGCCAGCTCCGTGCTGCCAAAGCCGTTGAAGTCCGACGCAATCGCCGTCCCATAGGCTCCGAGCATGCCGATCTCGATAATGTCACCCTCGGCGGTATCGGCCGGGAGCTCGAATGGTCCTTGCATGGCATCGAGCGAATCGCAAGTTGGACCGAAGAAACGGAACATCGCCGTTTCGGCCTGGCTCGCGCCGCTGGCGCGGTGATGGCGCACCGGGAAAGGCCATTTGGAATGCGCCGCATCGAACAGGCGCCCATAGGCGCCGTCGTTCAGATAGAGCGCATCGCCCTTGACCAATTCGACCCGCACCAGCACCGATTCCGCTTCCGAAACCAGGGCGCGGCCGGGCTCACACCACAGATCGGCATTCTCCAGCACCATCATCTCTTCGAAGGCATCCTCGATGGCGCGGACATATTCGGTCAGCGGCGGCGGGGTCAGGCCGGGATAGATGGACGGGAAACCGCCACCGACATCGACGATGTCGACGGTAACGCCGGCCTGGGCAATCAGGCGCGAGGCCTCCATCATCGCCGAGCGATAGGCCGAAGGCAGCATGCACTGGCTGCCGACATGGAAGCTCACACCCAGCTCATCGGCATGGGCGCGGCAGCTACGGATCAGCTCGGCGGCGTCGAAGGCGGGCACGCCAAACTTGCCGGCCAGCGAGAACACGGCCCCCTCATTGGACACCGCCAGGCGCACGATCAAAGTCAGATCGTCCGCGTGATTGGTTTCCTCGAGGATCTTGTTCAATTCCGCTTCGGTATCGAGCGCGAAGATGCGCACGCCAAATTCGTAATAGGCGCGGCGGATCGACTCGCGGCTCTTGACCGGATGCAGAAAGGCCTTCTTCGCGTCCGGGCAACGCTCGGAAATCAGCGCGATCTCGGGGATCGACGCGACATCGAAAAAGCGCGTGCCGGCTGCGTACAGACCGTCGATAATCCATGGGCTGGGATTCGCCTTGACGGCGTAGAGCACTTCACCCGGAAAATTTTCCTGAAACCAATGGCTAGCTCGGGCCAGACGATCCGGACGTGCACAGACGACCGGCTTTTCTAGGTGCCGTAAGCGGACCAGGTCCAGGGGAGTATGGTACGTGTGCAATTCACGTGACCCCCTGTTAGTTGTTTACCCAATCCGGCATCGTCACCTCCGCCGGGAAAACGCGAGTAGGGCCTATTGCCGATCGTGTAAAGAAAAAAATATCAGAAAGTGCTGCAGGAGGCTTGCCGGGGCAGGCGCGGGGCGGGGGTGTGGGGGTGCTCCGGACGCGGAAATTTCGTGCAGGCAGGCGCGGGCTGGCGCGCGAATTCTGTCAGGATGGCCGCGAAAAACGCGTGTGTTATCGTCCATGATGGGCAAAATGCCTTGCGGCAATCCTGCCCGTGCCCGAGCGGCGCCCCTGAACCGGGCCGCTGAACCGGGCCCCCGAACCGAGCCATAGAGCCAGCCATAGCGAGCGACCATGCCCTTTCTCGATATTACCGTCATGCCCGTGCCGACCGCCAGCAAGGCGACCTATCTGGAGCATTCGCGCCAGTCGACGCCGCTGTTCAAGGAACAGGGGGCGATTTCCGTCACCGAGGCGTGGGGCGATGATGTGCCTGACGGCGAGGTCACCGACTTCAAGCGCGCGGTCAATCTCAAGGCCGGCGAGACCGTCGCCGTGGGCTGGATCACCTGGCCCGACCGGGCGACCCGCGACAAGGCCTGGGAGGCCCTGATGCAGGACGGGCGCATGATGGCGATGGAGATGCCCTTCGACGGCAAACGCATGATCTTCGCCGGATTCGAGCTCGTGCAGGAGAGCTGAACGGGCGGAGCGGGGGCGCGCCGAATAAACGGGGACAGGCGCCTCGTTTTAATCGATGCTCGCCGGGAAAAACGGTACGTGACCCGCTGCTTTAAGACACAACAGCTAATCTCAGGTTTGGGGTGCGATAATGGTACACAAGGGCGACGATCAGAGCGCAAACCCAGCTTCAAAAAATAAGCCTCTTAGGTGGATTCTGCCGGCTGATAATGGAGTGGATAACTATATAGTGCACAATTTTGCCTTTGTTTATATTTTACTATACTCGACCGTAGCTATGGTCGAGTATAGTGCCAGTGACATTGTATTGCGGCTTGATTCGTCTATGGCATCTGGTGCATTTTTTGCCGCTCCAGTAATTCTCTTTTATGCATTTCTAGTTCTTAGGTCTATTGCGTTTCTTTTTTATAGTGACAAGCCACCTGCTAGGTTTTTCAGCTGGGTCGTTTCAATTGTATCTATGGCTATAATTTCAATATCGTTTGTTGCCACATACTCGTCGGTTTCGGCGTTATTTTTTGCCTACCTATCCTTGCTTATGATTCATGTTATTGTGAGAGATAGCAGATATTTCGGCCTCGCGCTGAAATTGAATGGTCCCGCTAAAGGGATTGTCGGAAACATTTTCTCACGGTCGAGAAGTTTCGAAGGGCAATCACATAAAACCTCTCCCTCTCTATTGGCGATGGTCGTCATTAAGAGGAATTTCGATTCAATATTGTTGGTGTCAATTTTTTCCCTCACTATAGTAAGCATTATCGCGGCATTTGCAAGCATTGGTTATTCGACAGTTTTTATAAAGACGGCGACTCTATTGTTTAGGGTAAGTTCTTGGCTTAACGTCAATTTTCCAATGAATCTTATTTCTGCGTCGTTCTTTGTGTTGTGTGTAATATCACTTGCTCTTGGATGCGCAGTCACTCTCCGATGGGCGGGTAAAATTTCTAAATATGCCGCAACCTGTTCAACCGCTTTCGCTTTCTTGGGAATTATGTCGATTGGTGGTCAGCATGTCGACCGCAGCTTTGGTCATCTAAGCGACATATCGCTTCCATCAGCATCCTCTCGGTTAGAGGCCGAGGCAGTTCAGGCCTTCCGCGTGCTGGTGCTTGCTGAGTTTCTAAGCCCTGACAATGGAAATGCCGAGAGGGCCACCCAAGCTATTAGGGTTGGGTACAGGGAGTGTCTGGCACTGAACGCAGAGTCAACAGAATCAAATGAACTGACGGATGCTGAATATGCAAGATATGCCGAAATATGGGACCCCGCGACCGATTATTTTCGGCTGGGAAGCGAGACTTTAATTTGTTCGCATAGGCGGTTTCTTGCCGAATATATATCGACGCTGGCTCGTTTGCGGGGGTGGGCGGCTGCCTCATCTGAGTTTGTTGAGACAAGTCGTCTAACCCAAAATTTTCCACCCGATGCGCAGTTCGCGCTCAGTGCGCCGCCAAGCCCTGAAAACCTCAGCGCGCGTCTGGAAGAATTCAAGCTCCGTAGACCTAGAGTCGCGGCGTTGGTCGGAATCTCAAATCAGGTTTCCGGCGACTTGATTGCAACTCTGTCAGGTATGCTCGGCATGGAAAGCGAGTTCATGAAGGCGGTTTTATTCGATGGCTTGATGGACGCAATGTTTGTGATTGGTGATGAAGTCCCAGCGGGGCGCTTAGACCTTAACCATGACCGGGCACGGCAAGTGGCACAAGATTTTGCAATTGATTCGCGGTGGGAAGGCTTGGCCTCTACGGATTTTTCCGATGCGAGTTTCGCGCGACCGGCAATTCTTGAAATGATGACTATCCTTCGGGAGGACGCGGAGGTCGCAAGGGCGCAAGTTCACCGCCATATGCAGGCTGAGGGGGGTATTCGACCCCACAGGACAAATGGACCATATTCGGAGGCTGGAGAAGCACTTTTGAAGATTATTCGGCGGCTATGATTGGGTCGGTCCCGAAGCTTGCAATGGTGGAATGAACGGGGACACGTACCGTTTTTCCATCAAGGCTCACTGCGCGGACGCCCCGGGAGGCCGGGGCGGCGGCGGGCGGATTTGGTTGCCAAGTCTGTGACCCAGTGATCGTCGCAGAGTGGGTAACCTGTCTGCGTGAAATCAACGAATAGCGTTTCCTCGGAATAAATGGTGCCGGCACCCATTCCCGCAAGCCAAGCCTCTATAAGATTGTTTGAATTTCCAGTTTTGCCCCGACCCGCGCCGGGCAGAGCCATCCCTGAAACCCTTGCCAAGCAGGGCGCCAGACTGGACTTGTCTCGTCAAGGGCGCGGGAGCGCCGCTTCGCGGTCAGGACCCTTGACGAGACAAGTCCAGCCTGGCCGGATGCCGGCATGGTTTTCCGGGCGGGGTCTGGCCCCGCATTGGCCCGATCCGCTCGCCGCCTCACATCAACACGCCGACGGCGACCGCACCTGCAGCACAGCTGCCGTCTCCGCCGCCGTCCAACTTGTCCGCCCCCGGGCGGTGCGGCGCTATAATCGTGGCCGCCTTCGCTCTTTGACATCGTCGATTGATCACCACAAACGCGTCCGCGCCGCGCCGGAATGCCGCCGGACGGCCGGCAGTGTCCAGGCGCAGGGCCGGTGCTTCGGTGGCAGACTGACAGCCTCTGCCATGCGCCCTGTCATGGCGTCCGGGCATTTACCGGCAGGGCTGCAGCCCCGCAATGACAGGATGACAGACTGGCAGAGTGTTTGCCGCGAGAAACGCAAAACCGCGTGGCGGGGGGGCGTCCGGACTAATTGGCGCCGGGCCCCCATTCATCAAATTACGCGCATCGGCCGCGTCAGACCCCGCGGACCGCTCTGTCGCGCTGAACCCGCTCATGCCTTCGGGCGCCACCGATCCAGCCGCAGATCAAAACCCCACCACCATCCCCGGCCCGTAAGCACGCCAGATCCAGCAAAGCGCGATGCCCAGTGCCAGCCAGGGGCCAAACGGCAGGGGCTGGTGCGGGTCCGGCGCGCGGCGGCGGATCAGGGCCAGGGACAGGACATAGAGCAGGGCGCTGACGCTGCCCGCCAGCAGGACCATTGGCAGTAGCCAGGCGCCACACCAGGCGCCGCCGGCGGCGAGCAATTTGGCGTCGCCGCGGCCGAGGCCGTCGCGGCCGCGAAAGCGTTTATAGGCCAGTTCCAGCGCGACCAGCACGCCATATCCGAGCGCTCCGCCGATGATCGCTGCCCAAAGATCAGAAAAAATCAGTCCGTTCACTGCAATCCCTGCGGCGATCAGAGGCAGGGTCAAAACGTCCGGAAGCCTTTGTGTGCGCGCGTCAATCAGGCTCAGCGCCGCGAGCGTGAAAAACAAAATTACGGTCGCAGCGTGAATCAGCATCATCTTCCTCTTGTCACAAATGTGTCATGCCCTTACGCCACAAAGCCGTGACCAAACAGGGGGACGCCCAAGATGACAGACGCCGCTCTGGCGCTCCACGCCGAAGATCTGAAAATGACATTCGGCGAAACCAAAGCGCTCGACCATGTCAGCCTGTCCGTCGCACGTGGCGAGATGGTGGCCTTGATCGGACCCTCCGGTTCGGGAAAATCGACTCTGCTGCGCGTTGCCGCTGCCCTGCAAGTGGCCGATGCCGATTGCGGGCCGGTCTCTGTGCTCGGTCATCGCATGCAGTCGAAGGGCAAGATTGCCTCGGGCGTTCGCGAGCACCGTTCGCATCTCGGCTTTATTTTCCAGCAATTCAATCTGGTCGGCCGTCTGTCGCTGTTCGGCAATGTGCTGATCGGTGCGCTGGGCCGGATTTCGCCCTGGCGCGGTGCGTTGGGAATATTCCCGGCCGCTGACAAGCAAAAGGCGATGGATGCGCTCGAGCGGGTCGGCATTGCCGGCTTCGCCGCCCGCCGCGCCTCCAAACTCTCCGGTGGCCAGCAGCAGCGCGGCGCCATCGCCCGCGCCCTGGTGCAGGGCGCCGAGGTCTTGTTCGCTGACGAGCCGATCGCCTCGCTCGATCCGGTCGCCGCGCGCACGGTGATGGAATTGCTGCGCGAGCTGAACCGCAAGGATAATCTCACCGTCGTCGTGACGCTGCACCAGGTCGATTATGCGCGCCAGTTCTGCGACCGCATCGTGGCACTCAACAAGGGCCGCGTCGTATTTGACGGACCCAGCCTGGAATTGACCCAGGAAAAGCTGATCGAGATCTACGGCCCTGAGTATGAGCAGGCCTTCTACGGGGGAGATGACGCATGAGCGGCTGGGTAACAAAGAGCTTGCGTGCGCTGGTCACCGGTCTTGGCCTGATGCTGGCCGCCTGCGCGCCGGCGTCGACGCCGGATGCCGATGAGACCACCGGCAGCGGCTCTGCCGCGTCGCGCGGGACGCTGAATTTCGGCATTATCGCGACTGAATCCTCCTCCAATCAGTCGGCCAACTGGCAGCCCCTGATCGATGCGATGTCGGAGTGGACGGGCTATGATATCCAGCCCTTCTATGCCTCCGACTATGCCGGCATGATCCAGGGCATGCGCTATAACAGCGTGCAATTTGCCTGGTTCTCCAATTTCTCCGGCTTGCAGGCCGTGCGTCTCGCCGATGGTGAAGTCTTCGCCAAGGCCACCTATCCCGATGGCAGTGAGGGCTATAATTCCGTCCTCATCGTGCCCGCCGACAGCGATATCTACTCGCTCGACGATATCCTGACCTGTGATCGCTCGCTCGATTTCGGCATGGGCGATCCCAATTCGACCTCCGGCTATCTTGTGCCCTCGGCCTTCATCTTTGCGCCGCGCAATATCGATCCGGCGGAATGCTTCAACTCGGTGCGCAATGCCAATCACGAGGCCAATGCGGTCGCGGTCGCCAATGGCCTGATTGATGTCGGCACCAATAACACCACCAGCCTGACCGTGCTGCACGGCTCGCGCCCGGAAATCGCCTCGCGCATCCGCACGATCTGGACCTCGCCCGCGATCGGCACGGATCCGATCATCTGGCGCAATGATCTCGATGAGGAAGCCAAGCTGCGGCTGCAATCCTTCTTCATGAATTACGGCCGCCGCGGCACGCCGGAAGAGATTGCCGAGGCCCGCGCGGTACTTGAGCCGCTCTTCTTTGGTCTCTTCCTGCCCGCCTCCAACACGCATCTCGATCCGATCGTGCAGCTGGAAATCGTTCGCGACCTGATCCTGGCCCGCAATAATACCGACCTGACCGATGCCGAGCGCGCCCAGCGCGTTGCCGAGCTGGAAGCCCGGCTGGCCGAGGTCGAAGCGGGCAATACCGAGCTTGTCAGCCTGTCGAGTGCGACCGGGCAGGCCGGCAATGGCGGCGATGCGGAACTGGAGTCGACGCGTAACTGGCCGCTGATGGGCGGTCTGGTCTTCCTCGCCGGGCTGTTGCTGGCGGGCCTGCTCTGGGCTGGTGCCCCGCGCGGCCCCGGACCCAAGCTTCCGCTGACCGAGCGGCTGGCGAATGCCTTCATCGCCGCCGGCGTGATCATCATCCTGGTCTGGAGCTTTGATCCGGCCGACATGGACCGCAGCTATCTCCTGGTCGAGAATTTCGGCGATATGCAGGAATTCCTCGCCGGCTTCTTCCCCGACGATATTTCCAGCGCCGCATCGCGCGGGGCTTACTGGACCGAATTGCGCGCCGGCATCGCCGAAGCGGTGCCGCAGATGATCATCACGGTCCAGATCGCGATCTGGGGTACTTTCATCGCGGTCATCGCGGCGATTCCCTTCGGCCTGCTCAGCGCCCGCAATGTTGCACCGGGCTGGGTCGTACAGCCGGTGCGGCGTCTGATGGATGTGTTCCGCTCGATCAATGAGCTGATCATCGCCCTGATCTTTATCGCCGCCGTTGGTCTGGGGCCGCTGGCGGGGGTGATGGCGCTCGCGATCCACACCACAGGTGTGCTGGCGAAGCTGTTCTCCGAAGCCGTCGAAGCGATCGATCACGGTCCCGTCGAAGGTGTGCGGGCGACAGGCGCCCTGCCACTGCATGAGGTGATCTGGGGCGTGATCCCGCAGGTCGCGCCGCTCTGGACGTCCTTCGGGCTCTATCGCTTCGAATCGAATGCGCGTTCCGCGACCGTGCTGGGCCTGATCGGTGCCGGCGGTATCGGCCAGATCCTGTTCGAGGCCGTGCGCGCCTTTGATTATCAGCGCACTGCCGCGATCGTCATCGTCATCATTCTCGCCGTCAGTGCGATCGACATGATGTCCCAGCTTCTGCGTAAACGCCTGCTCTGATTGGCGCATACGACGTTTGAATGAAAAACCGCTGCGCTCTCGCGCGGCGGTTTTTTTCTGCCGTCCATCCAGTGCAACAAACCTGTCATGCAGGCGTCGCAAAAGCGTCATGGCTTCGGAATATCGCTAATTCCGGAATTACCGAAACCGAGAAACAAGCTTCACGAAACAATCGCCCGATTGTCACATTCGGGCTGTACGACCAAACCATCGCTTCTGATGGTTGGCGCCCATCAGAGACGAGAGCCCGATGATCAGACGTATTTTGGCGAGCACTGTATTGGCTGCACTGGCATCTTCCACGGCACTGACATCCGCCCATGCGGACGCTGCGAGCGGCTGGGAATTTGACGGCGTGCCCGGCTGGAGCAATGCCGCGAGCGGCGACAGCTTCACCTTCCGCGGCCGCATCTATCTCGATGCCGCCAATGTGGATTTCGAACGCGCCGGCACGACCACTTCATTCAATGCCAGTGAAATCCGCACAGCGCGCCTGGGCGTGACCGGCCAGTATTCCGGCGTCGGCTATGTCGCCGAGTTCGATCTGATCGATGAGGCGGTCATTGCCAAGGATGCCTATCTCACTTTCCATGCTGACGGCTTTGATATCCTGGCCGGCAATATGAAGACGCCGAACTCGCTCGAGGAGCAGACATCCTCGCGCTATATCACCTTCATGGAACGCGGGACGGGCATTGAACTTTTCGGGCTCGGCCGCCGGGTTGGCGTCGCCATTGCCCATCACGGCGAAAACTACACCGTCAAGGCAGGCCTTTATGGCGGTGCGCCGGGCGATCTGAGCGAGAGCTTCGAACTCGATGACAGCTCGGCCATCGCGGCCCGCGTCACCTATACGCCGGTCCATACCGATGCCCTTCTTGTGCATCTGGGCGCTTCGGTGCGCGAGTTTGATTATGGCGATGCCGGCACGCGCGTCCGCGCCCGTCCGCGTACCCATATCACGGACCGCATTGTGACTGCCGACTTCCGTCCGGGCAGTGCGCTTGGCGAAGCCGGAAGCTCGACCTTTATCGGGCTGGAAGCCGCGACGGTCTCCGGCTCCTTCCATGCCCATGCCGAATACATGACGATGGAGCTGGACGGGCCGGCGGGCAATCCGCGGATCGACAGTGCTTTCGTCAATCTGGGCTATTTCATCACTGGCGAGACGCGCAGCTACAGCACGTCGAGCGGCACATTCAGCCGCACGCGTCCGGCCAGGCCGGTTTCGGAAGGCGGGACGGGGGCTGTTGAGATTGCGGCGCGATATGATTATTCCGACCTCAACGACGTCGCGGCCGGCGCGTTGACGACCTGGACGGTCGGGCTCAACTGGTATGTGGAAGATCATTTCCGGGTGATGGCCAATTACGTCACCGGTGAGCTGGCTGTCGCCGGCGGAGCCAATACCGATGTGTCCGGGCCGCAAGTGCGCGTCCAGTGGGACTTCTAGACATCACCGGTTCAGGCTGTGGCCTGCATCATCGTCTCTGACTGAAAAGGGAATCAGACGCATGAAAATCACCACCCATCTTGCAGCCCTCGCCGCTGTCCTGGCGCTTGGCGCCGGCGCCGAGGCCCAGCAACGCGACCAGATCCGTATCGTCGGATCCTCGACGGTCTTCCCGTTCTCGACCGCGGTCGCAGAATCATTCGGCGCCAAGACGCGTTTCTCCACGCCGGTTGTCGAATCGACCGGTTCGGGCGGCGGCTTCCGTCTGTTCTGTGCCGGTGTCGGCCTTGACCAGCCGGACATCACCAATTCCTCGCGCCGCATGCACGCCTCGGAGTATGAGCGCTGCCAGGCCAATGGCGTGCGCCAGATCACCGAAGTGCAGATCGGCTTTGACGGTATCGTGCTCGGCTCCGCTGATCACGGCAATCCGCCGCTGGAACTCACCTTGACCCAGCTCTGGCTTGCACTCGCGGCAGAAGTGCCCGCCGATGACACCTGCACCAGCTTTATCGCCAATCCGAATAATCGCTGGTCAGATATCGACGCCTCCCTGCCGGCCCAACGCATCGAAGTCTTCGGTCCACCACCAACCTCCGGCACGCGCGATGCTTTCGTCGAGCTGGCCATGCAGGGCGGGGCAGCCGGTATTGCCTGTATGGACGCGCTCAAGGACAGCGACAGCGATCGTTTCGAAGGTATTGCCAGCCGTATTCGCGAAGACGGAAAATGGGTCGATGCCGGCGAGAATGACAATGCGATCGTCCAGACGCTGATCAATACGCCCGATGCTTTCGGCGTGTTCGGCTTTTCCTTCCTCGATCAGAATTCGGATCGCCTGCACGGTGCCATCATCAATGGCGTGGCGCCGGAATTCGATGATATTGCGGATGGGTCCTATCCGGTGTCCCGCTCGCTCTACTTCTACGTCAAGAACCAGCATGCCGGCCTCGTGCCTGGTCTGGCCGAGTATGTCGGTGAGTTCACCTCGGACGATGCCTGGGGCGAGTTTGGCTATCTGACGGATCGCGGCCTGATCCCGCTGCCCGATGGTGGGCGTGAAACGGTCGGCGAAGCGGCCCGCTCGCTGACCGCCATGACGCAGGCGCCGGAATAGTCGACGCCGCAGACTGACATGGAAAACGCCGCCCCGAGGGGCGGCGTTTTTTATTCAGCTTCAGTCCTCGACGCGCCGGCGGCGCAGGCGTTGCCAGAAACGTCGTCTTTCCGGCTTGGGCTGAGGCTTGAGATTGATGATGAAGTCGATCGCGCACTGTTGCCAGGAATGTTTCTCGGCGTGGGCGCGCGGGGCGGCGCGGTCGATCTCGAGGCAATCGAGACAGGCCTGGCGCAAATCCTCATTGATGAAGCCGCCACCCGAACCGGGAATAATATCCTTGGGGCCGTGGGCCGGGAAGGCCGCGACCGGTGTGCCGCAGGCCATGGCTTCCAGATTGACGAGACCGAATGTGTCGGTCCAGCTCGGGAAGACGAAGACATCGGCATCGGCAAAATAGCGCGCCAGCTCATCGCCGAACTTCGACCCCGGGAATACCGCCTTGGGGTATTTGACGCCGAGCGATTCGCGCTGCGGCCCGTCGCCGACCACGACCTTGGTGCCCGGCAGGTCGAGCTCCAGGAAGCCCTCGATATTCTTCTCGACCGCGATGCGTCCGACATTGACCCAGATCGGGCGTTCCAGACCCTCATAGACATCCTTGCCATCAACCATCCGCTTGTCGGGGTTGAACTGGACCGTGTCGACGCCGCGCGCCCAGGGGGTCAGATTCTTGAAGCCGCGCGCGGCGAGATCGTCACGCATGGACGGCGTCGTCACCATCATCCGGCCGCCGGCATTATGGAACCAGCGCATGAAGGCATAGCCGGCCGCCAGCGGGATGATCGGGAAGCGGGCATTGATGTATTCGGGGAATTTGGTGTGATAGCTCGTGGTGAAGGGCAGTTTCCATTTCACGCAGATCGCGCGTGCGGCCATGCCCAGAGGGCCCTCGGTCGCGATATGGATCGCTTCGGGCTCGAATTCCTTGAAGCGGCGCGCGATATCCTTGCGGGCGCCGAAGGCGAGCTGGATTTCCGGATAGGTCGGCAGCGGCATGGTCTTGTAGCCGAGGCCGGGATGGATCACCTCGACTTCATGGCCCATGGCGCGGCATTCGGCGACGGTGCGCGACAAGGTGCGCACGACCCCGTTCATTTGTGGCTCCCAGGCATCGGTCACCAGCATGATGCGTTGCGGCTGGTCGTCGCCGCCATTTTCCGTATCGGCCGCAGCAGCAGCGTCATCGTCATCAATGTCGGCGTCGGGGCGTTCTGTTTGTTCGGTCATCGCGTTGTCGTCTGCCTTCTTGCTACGGGCGGCGCCAGGCACTGGCAGGCTCGTCCTGTCTCTGGCCCAGCATAGCGGGCATTTGCGGGCAATGAAGCGGCGATAGCGGTTGCTCCGCCGGGGTGGGTCAGTCGCCGCGCATCGCGAACCGGGCGTCCGGGGAAAAGGGCTCGAAAAGCAGTGCCGGTCAAGGCGAAGATTCCGTCTTCGCGCCGGGTTGCAGCGGAAAATTCAATCGCCTCGCGGCCGAATCAGACGGCGTGCTGCAAACTTTCGTCTCGGCGAACCTGCGCCGGCATGGGCGGCGATGCCCGTGCGCGCTGGCTTCGGCGGTGAAACAGAGGACTGGGCTTGCCGCGCCGGAAAGCCCGGATCATTCTCCGGACCATTCCCTGGCAGGCCATGCGGGCCCGTCGGCAATGGAGGGCACGCCTTGAATACACAGCCTCGCGACAGCATGAACTGGGACAGCCTGGATACAGTGAAATTCGCCGATGAGGACGAATCAGTCGTCCATCTCGCTGAACGTACCGGGTTGAATGCTGACGCCCAGGCGCGCATCCAGACCGCCGCGGTCAAGCTGGTTCAACGCGCCCGCACTTCCAGTCGCAATCGCGGGCTGATGGAATCCTTCCTGCAGGAATTTGGCTTGTCCAACCGTGAGGGCCTGGCCCTGATGTGCCTGGCCGAAGCGCTGCTGCGCGTGCCCGATGCGGTGACCGCTGACCGGCTGATTGCCGAGAAGATTTCCGGTGGTGACTGGGTCGGCCATGCGGGCAAGTCGGAAAACTGGCTGGTCAATGCCTCGACGCTGGGGCTGATGATGACCGGCGGGATTATCGAAGTTGACCCGGAAGCGCGCAAAAACCCCTCGCTCTATCTGCGCAAGATGACGCAAAAGCTCGGCGAGCCGGTCATTCGCGCCGCCGTCATGCAGGCGATGCGGATCATGGGTGAGCAATTCGTGCTTGGCCGCACGATCAAGGAAGCGCTCAAGCGCGGCCGCAAGGCCGGCAATAGCCTGTGCTCGTTCGATATGCTCGGCGAAGGCGCCCGTTCCGCCGCCGATGCGGCCCGCTACCAGCAGCGTTATCTCGACGCGATTGCTGTCGTTGGCGCCGCCCGGGGAAAGGGCTCGATCGAGCAGGTCCACGGTGTTTCGGTGAAGATTTCGGCCCTGCATCCGCGCTTTCATGCGGTGCAGAGCGAGCGGGTCATGGCCGAGGTCTATCCGCTCTTGCTCGAACAGGCGCGCGCGGCCAAGGCGCATGATATCAGCCTCTGCTTTGATGCCGAGGAGAGCGATCGCCTGGTCCTCAGCCTGCAATTATTCGACCGGCTGGCCCGCGAGCCGGAGCTGGAAGGCTGGGGCGGGCTCGGCCTTGCAGTCCAGGCCTACCAGAAGCGCGCACCGCAGGTGATCGAACGGGTGATTGCGCTAGGGCGGGCTACCGGACGGCGCCTGCTCGTGCGTCTGGTCAAGGGGGCCTATTGGGATACCGAGATCAAGCTGGCCCACCAGATGGGCTGGCCGGACTTTCCGGTCTGGACCACCAAGCCGGCGACCGATCTCAACTTCCTCGGCTGTGCCCGCGCCATGCTGGCTGCGCCGGATGCGATCTATGGTCAGTTCGCAACCCATAATGCGCACTCGCTTTGTGCCGTGCGCGAACTGGCCGAACAGGCCGGGGTCGAAAGCTATGAATTCCAGCGCCTGCACGGCATGGGTGAAGCGCTCTATCTCGCCGCCGATGAAGCCTATGGCGAGACCGCTGTGCGGGTCTATGCCCCGGTCGGCAGCCATGAAGACCTCTTGCCCTATCTGGTGCGCCGCTTGCTGGAGAATGGGGCCAATACCTCCTTCGTCCACTCCTTCCTGGATCCCGACGTGCCGGCGGAGGATGTCGCCAGCGGGCCGTTCGGCACGCGGACGCCATCAGCGCGTCACCCGTCCATCGCCACGCCAATGGAGCTTTATGGCGAGGAGCGCGCCAATTCTGCCGGGATTGATCTGTCCCAGAACGCCGTGCGCGAGCGCATCGCCCGGGCGGTCGAGGCGCTCGACGATGCCGGGCCTATCGTCTCCGCACCGCTGATCGGCGGCATTGCCCGCCTCGGCGGCGCCGCGCGGGCCGGCCAGGAATTGCCGGTCACCAGCCCGGTCGACCGCTCGCGTATTGTCGGGACTGTGCTGGAGGCGACGACCGAGGATATTGACGCGGCCTTCGAGCTGGCTGTGGCGGCACAACGGATCTGGGATGCGCGCGGCGGCAAGCATCGCGGCGCCATCCTGCGCCAGATGGCCGATGCGCTGGAGGCCGATGGTGATCGTTTTCTGGCGCTGATGGCGCGCGAAGCGGGCAAGACCCTGGCTGATGGCGTGGCGGAATTGCGCGAGGCGGCTGATTTTTGCCGTTATTACGCGGCCCAGGCCGAGCGCGAATTCGACGCGCCGGTGCGCCTGCCCGGACCGGCCGGCGAGACCAATCATCTCGGCCTCAAGGGACGTGGCGTTTTCGTCTGTATCAGCCCGTGGAATTTCCCGCTGGCGATCTTCACCGGCCAGCTCGCGGCCGCCCTGGCGGCGGGCAATGCCGTGATCGCCAAACCGGCGGAACAAACCCCGTTGATCGCCCATGAAGCGGCGCGGCTCTTCTTCGAGGCCGGCTTGCCGGTTGATGTCCTGCACATCCTGCCCGGCCGCGGCGAGAGTGTCGGCGCTTCGCTGACCAATGACCCGCGCACGGCGGGCGTCGCCTTCACCGGTTCGACCGATGTCGCGCGCATGATCAATCGGTCGCTGGCGGCGCGTGATTGCGCCATCGGCCCGCTGATCGCCGAGACGGGCGGACTCAATGCGATGTTCGTCGATACCACGGCCCTGCGCGAGCAAGTGGTTGATGATGCAACGCTGTCGGCTTTCGGCTCTGCCGGACAGCGCTGTTCGGCGCTGCGCATCCTTCTGGTGCCGGACGATAATGCCGATGCGACGATCAAGGCGCTGGCCGGTGCGATGGATGAGCTGGCGATTGGTGACCCGGCCGACCCGGCGACCGATATCGGGCCGGTGATCGATGGCGAGGCGCGCGAGATCCTGCTGCGGCACATGGAGAGAATGGAGGCCCAGGGCACGGTGATCCGTCACCTTGATTCCGGTGTCTGGGGTGAGGCCGGCTGCTATTTCGGACCGGCTCTGGTCGAGTTGCCCTCGGTCGACCTGCTCGAGCGCGAAGTGTTCGGCCCGATTCTGCACGTCATCCGGTACAAGCGGAACCAGTTGCACGATATCGCCGCCGCCCTCGCGTCGAAGGGTTATGGTTTGACCCTCGGTATTCACTCCCGGCTGGAGTCTTTCCACAGGGAAATCCAGGCGGCGGTGCCGGCGGGTAATGTCTACGTCAATCGGTCGATGACCGGCGCTGTCGTCGGGGTCCAGCCCTTCGGTGGAGAGGGCTTGTCGGGCACGGGCCCAAAGGCGGGCGGACCGCATTATCTGCACCGTTTCGCCGGCGAGCGCGTGGTCACCGTCAATATCGCGGCCCAGGGCGGCGACCCCGAATTGCTCAATCTTTCCTGAGCCGGTTTCGAGCGTCTGCAGGCAGGTCTCAAACCCGTTTGAGGCCTGCCTGAAGGGCTGTCTCAGAGATTAACCGGGTGTGCCGGCTTGCCTTCGTGGTTAACCGGTCATTAACTAAAAAAACCACTTTCGACCGGTATGCCCCGTTGACCACGAGGCCAAGGTTGATCCACTATATATTGGGTCGGCTGGAGACAGCGGCACACTATACAGGTTTTTCCGACCATTCGGGTCTGCCGGGTACGCGAATCGACTTCCGCGCACCGCAGGGAAGAATTGTCTCGGAGTTGAGGAGCATGACCATCATGACGCCACCGGATTCGGCCACCAGCCGCCAGTTAGACAGCGGCGCGGACATCGTCCGTGCGCCCCGCCGTGGACAGCCGAAATCAAACGCGGCGACGCATTTGCGCGTGGTGGAATCGATCCGTATCGATCGCAGTCGCGATGCCCTGCTGACCGAGTTTGGCAAGCGCACGCTGGAAGACCGCTATCTGCTCCCCGATGAGAGCTATCAGGACATGTTTGCCCGCGTCGCGACGGCCTATGCCGACGATGCCGAGCACGCCCAGCGCCTGTATGACTATATCTCGAATCTCTGGTTCATGCCGGCTACGCCGGTCCTGTCGAATGGCGGCGCCGAGCGCGGCCTGCCGATCTCCTGCTTCCTCAATTCGGTCGGTGACAGCCTCGACGATATTGTCGGCACCTGGACGGAAAATGTCTGGCTCGCCTCCAATGGTGGCGGCATCGGTACCTATTGGGGCGATGTGCGTTCGATCGGCGAGAAAATCGGCGTCAATGGCCAGACCTCCGGCATCATCCCCTTCATCCGCGTGATGGACAGCCTGACCCTGGCGATTTCGCAAGGGTCCTTGCGCCGCGGTTCGGCTGCCGTCTATCTCGACATCCACCATCCGGAAATCGAGGAATTCCTCGAAATCCGCAAGGCGTCCGGCGATTTCAACCGCAAATCACTCAATCTCCATCACGGCCTCAACATCACCGATGCCTTTATGGAAGCGGTGCGCGATGATCTCGAGTTTGAACTGCTCTCGCCGAAGAGCAAAGAGGTCGTCAAAACCGTCAATGCCCGCAAGCTGTGGCAAAAAGTGATGGAGCTGCGCCTGCAGACCGGCGAGCCCTATATCATTTTCTCCGACACGGTGAATAACAATCTGCCCGCCCACCAGCGCAAGCTGGGCCTGAAGGTGCGCCAGTCGAATCTGTGTTCGGAAATCATGTTGCCGACCGGTTTCGATCATCACGGCAAGGACCGCACCGCCGTGTGCTGTCTGTCCTCGCTGAACGCGACCAAATATCTCGAATGGAAGGATGATCCGACCTTCATTGAGGATATTTTCCGCTTCCTCGACAATGTGCTGCAGGACTTCATCGATCGCGCGCCGCCGGAAATGGACCGCGCTGTCTATTCGGCGATCTGCGAGCGGTCGGTCGGTCTGGGCCTGATGGGTTTCCATACCTTCCTGCAGCAGATGAATGCCCCGTTTGAATCGGCGATGGCGAAAAGCTGGAACATGAAAATGTTCAAGCATATCCGCACCCATGCCGATGCCGCCTCGGTGGTGCTGGCCGAAGAGCGCGGCGCCTGCCGCGATGCCGAAGAGAATGGCGTCAAGGCGCGCTTCTCGCACAAGCTGGCGATCGCACCGACCGCGTCGATCTCGATCATTTGCGGTGGCGTCTCCGCCGGCATCGAGCCGATCCCGGCCAATGTCTACACCCACAAGACGCTGTCAGGCTCGACCACGGTCAAGAACCCGCAGCTTGAAGCCCTGCTCGAGGCCAAGGGCCTGAATGAGCCGGAAACCTGGTCATCGATTCTCGAGCATGAAGGCTCGGTCCAGCATCTCGACGCGCTCGACGAGCACGAGAAAGCGCTGTTCCGTACCGCGTTTGAAATCGACCAGCGCTGGGTGATCGAGCATGCCGCCGACCGCACGCCGTTTGTGTGTCAGTCGCAATCGCTCAATGTCTTCCTGCCGGGCGATATCAATAAGTGGGATCTGCACATGCTGCACTGGACGGCGTGGGAGCGGGGCGTGAAATCGCTGTATTATTGCCGCTCCAAATCGGTCCAGCGCACCGCCTATGCCGGTTCGCAAAACAAGTCCGAGATCGAGGAATCGCTCGCGGCCGCAGCCCCGACCGATTACGAGGAATGCCTCGCCTGCCAATAGGCGCCGCATCGCAAGTCTCTGAAAGCGCCGGTTCTTCTCCTTGAAGCGCCGGCGTTTTCATGTCGGCTTTCGGGACGCGCTGGCGGCCAGTATCGTCAGAAAACCGACCGGTCCCATTGCATTTGAGTGGACACATCCCCGCGAAACCCGTTAACAATATTCTCGTTAAGGGTGAATCCGGGTGCTTCGGCACCTCGTATTTGCTTGTATCGCTTCTGGGGAGAGTGCGATGCGACTGGGACGGACATCACAATTGCTTTGCGCGGGCATTGTCGCGTTTTCCGGGGCCAGCTATGTGCTGACGGCACCCGGTCAGGCCCGATCTGAATGGGCCTCCGCCAATCAGATGATTCAGGGGCAGTTTCCGGTCGAGGCCCCGGTGCGCCCGCTCTCCGCGCCGGCAGCCCGGGTCGCACTCACCGCACTGGCGCTCAATTCCGGCCAGGCCGATCATGACGCCTTCGCAGCGATGACCGTCCAGCCCGCTGCGCAATTTGATATGGGTGCGGCTGGTACCATCAAGGTGGCGGTTCTTGATGATGTCGCGCGCGATGCGAGTTTCGGGACGACCCGGCCAGGCCGCGGCGAGCATTCTCCGGTCGTGGTCGACCCGGCTGATCACCGCACCATTGTCGCGGTCAATTATGAACGGCCTTTCGTATCGCGCGGCGAGGGCGAACAGCTCGATGTCTCGCTGACCCCGCGGGCCGCAGTCAGTCTCGGCCCCGAAGGCTCGGCCGCCGGTGCCGGCGCGGAGGTCCGGATCGGCCGTTATCTCGCTGACGACTATCCCAGCTGGTATGTCTTTGCCGGAGCCGACCGGCGGGCCTTGATGTATGATCCTGCCCAGGGCATGGATTTCAACCGCGCGGTCTATATGACTAATCGTGAAGTGATCGGCGATGCCCAGGCCGGTGTCGCCATGCGGGTCGGCGAAGTCGATCTCTCGCTCGCCTATGTGCAGCGCAATTATCGCTATGTCGTCGGCGTCGACAAATTTCGGGAGAATGAGAGTTTTGGCGCCGTGACCGTGAATTGGCGCTGGTAGACTCACTTTTCCCCGGACAAACTGAGTCCAGCCCGCATCTAGCTGTAGACGTTTTGCTAACCACAGACGCAATATGTTGTGTGTCGGGTCGAAACCGATTCCCATTTGCCTGAGGTGAGCCGCTATGACCGAGAAATCCGCTGAAATTCCGGGCCTGATGACCCTGAGCCACGCCTACAAGCCTTTCCGCTATCCGTGGGCGCATGATTTCTGGAAGAAGCAGCAACAGGTTCACTGGATGCCGGAAGAGGTTCCGCTCGGTGAGGATTGCAAGGATTGGGCGACCAAGCTCAATGATAATGAGCGCAATCTCCTGACCCAGATCTTCCGCTTCTTCACCCAGTCCGACATCGAGGTGAATGACAATTACATGGAGCGCTATGCGCGCGTCTTCAAACCCGTCGAGGTGAAGATGATGCTCTCGGCCTTCTCGAATATGGAGACGATCCATATCGCGGCCTATGCGCTCTTGCTCGAGACGATCGGCATGCCCGATAGCGAATTCTCCGCCTTCATGGATTACAAGGCGATGGCCGATAAGCATGATTTCATGCAGAAATTCGGTGTCGAGACCAATGAGGACATTCTGCGCACGGTCGCGATGTTCGGCGCTTTCACCGAAGGCCTGCAGCTGTTCGCCTCCTTCGCCATGCTGATGAATTTCCCGCGCCTCAACAAGATGAAGGGCATGGGCCAGATCGTCACCTGGTCGATCCGCGATGAGAGCCTGCATTGCGAAGGCATGATCAAGCTCTTCCACGCTTTCGCTGAAGAGACCGGTGCCCTGAGCCAGGCGGTCAAGGATGATATCGTTGAATGCTGCCGCACCGTCGTGGCGCTGGAAGACAAATTCATCGAGCTCGCTTTTGAAATGGGCGAGGTTGAGGGGATGACCCCGGCCGATATCAAGACCTATATCCGCTATATCGCCGACTGGCGTCTCGGCCAGCTCGGCCTGCCCAAGATCTACAATATCGAGAAACACCCGCTGCCCTGGCTGTCAGAAATCCTCAACGGCGTCGAGCACGCGAATTTCTTCGAAGCCCGCGCCACGGAATATTCCAAGGGCGCCACCAAGGGCGACTGGCACGGCGATGAGGGTGTCTGGTCGATGTTCGACCAGGGCAAGGCGAAGAAGGTCGAGCCGGCGGAGTAGGGGAACCTTCCTTCTCCGTGAGGAGAAGGTGCCCGAAGGGCGGATGAGGCGGGCAATGGTTCCGTCTGCCAGCTTGGCGCTCACCCGCCGCACCCCCGGCTTCGCCGGACCCTCTCCTCACGGAGAGGGAAGCGGCTTGGGAATCTTGGGGACATGGTCCCGCGTGAGCGGCCGCGTCTGCCCTGTCCCAGCGGCGGAATAAGAAGTAGCGCAGAACTGGTCACAGTTACTTGCGAGCGCGCTCTACCCAAAACGGGACACGCACCGGCCTCATTGAGGCCGGACCATGTCCCGGTCCTGCGCTTTCGGGCATTGCGGACAATCCAGCGGGAAGTCTGCGTTGGTATGCGGGGGTATTTGAAGGTCTCCCGAGGGATTGTCCGCAACCCGGTGAAGCCGATTAAGGAAGCGCGTCCGGCCCGTCAGCCCCTGCGCTCCCAGCGCCACCCGATCAATCGCCAGCTGTGCACCGCCGGGTTTTGAACGTGGCGCTATTATGGGCGCACCTGGCAGGGCGGGGACAAGTTGCCGGCGCGGCGAGGCAAGCGATTGCCCTCATTGCCGGAATATCGAGGGCCTCAAGGGACAGGCGTCGGCCGGCCGCCTGCACGATCCTGCCCGGCTGCCGGCACCTCATGCTCGATGCAAAGCTCCAGGCTGTCAGCGCCCCGCAGCGGCTGATTGAGCAGGGCGCAATAGTGCGGCGCTCCAAGCGGGGCACGGTCGCGGAAATGGCGACAGGTCAGGCATTGGGCGAAGCTGCGGCCGCCGCGCTGGGTCAGCCAGGCGCGCAATACTGTCTCCAGGCTGGCGGCCAGGCGGTCGCGCTCGGGCCGGGGCAGGTGGTCGATGGCGTCGGACAGTTCGCCCAGCGGGTCGCGATCTATCAGGGCGCGGCCGGCCGGCGTCACCGCCAGCTGCACGCGCCGCCGGTCCTGCCCGTCTGTGCTGCGCGCGACCAGGCCTTTGCGTTCCAGCGCATTAAGCGTCTGCGAGACCGTGCCCTTGGTGAGGCCGAGATAGGCCCCGAGCCCGCCAGCGGTGCGCGAAAACCGGTTCGCCAGGGCCAGAAAGCGCAAGGCTTCCCATTGCGCCGGCTTGAGACCATCGGCATGGCCCTCATTGAGCATCAGGCGGCTGAGCCGCTCGAGATAATTCATCAACGGTGTCATTTCATCTCCAATGGTGTCGACTAAATACCGACTTGCGCGCCCTGGCAAGATCAGTTAGCTAATTAGCATCGAGTCGATACTTACTGGAGAACGCCATGAAACACAGTCTTTTCGCCTGCGCCGCGCTGACCGCACTTACCGCCTCCGCCGGCGCCCATCCTGTGAATTCCCCGCAGGATACTTCTGTCGATCCGGCCTTTGACATCACCCGCGTGACGGCCACAACCGATGGTCGCCTGGTCACATTCATGATGGAAGTCGCCGGGGTGGCGGGCAGCGTGACGCCGGAACCGACGGGCCAGCTGGCCGGCGCCAATGTCGAGGCCTATGTCTGGCCAACAAACCTCGATCCGGCTGTTGTCGGCTTCGACGCGGGATCGGGTACTCTCGCCCTGGCGATCACAGCCCACCCCGATTTCGATGACACGCCACTATTCGACGAAAATGGTGATGGCGATCCGGCCAATGATGGCGCTGGCTGGCATTCCCATTGGGTGGTTTTGACTGCGGACGAGGCCTGCGGCGCTGGCCTCAAGGTGCGCGATGTCTCGCCGGGCCAGGACTTGTTACCGGCCACGGCGCCCTACTTGCCGATCGCCCTCGACAGCCCTGGCATGAGCCCGGTGATCGATGGTCATCTCGCCCAGATCACCGTGCCGCTTGCCGACGGTGAATCCGTCAGCTTCGACGGCGTCACCGCCAGCCTGCACGTCAATGATGCCGGAACGGCACCGCTGCTCTGTGTCTCCGGTGTGCATGACATCGCCTCGGGAGACTTGTCGCTGCCGGGTGTGATCATGGCCAGCGAGCCGCACTGACAAACCGGCCGGCGGGGCAAGCCCTGCGCCCGCCGGCCCATTGCTACCGCCGCCAATGCGCCGCACGCTCACGAAGAGGCCCGACATGACGCTCAGACCCGCACCGCCCTGGCAGGTATCCGAATGGATCAACACGCCGAACCCCTTGAGTCTCGACGCTCTCAAGGGGCGCATCATCGTGCTGGAGGCATTCCAGATGCTTTGCCCCGGTTGTGTCAGTCACGGTCTGCCCCAGGCACGGCGCATCGCTACCGCTTTCGCTCCCGAGGATGTCGCCGTGATTGGCCTTCACACCGTGTTCGAACATCATGAGGCTCAGGGCAGCCGCGTTGCACTCGAGGCCTTCCTGCATGAATACCGTTTCGACTTTCCCGTTGGTATCGATGCCCCGGGCGATGGTGGCCTGCTTCCCGGCACCATGCAGGCTTACCAGATGCAGGGCACGCCGACCCTCGTCCTGATCGACCAGCTCGGCCGCCGCAGGGCACAGCATTTCGGGTCAGTCGAAGACATTCGCCTCGGGGCGCAGATCGGCGCGTTACTCGCCGAGCCTGCCCGCGCGCCCGCGGTTGACATGGATGCTACCGGTTGCGTTCCGGGGCCAGGCCGGTGCGAATAGGCGCCGGTTGAGTTACTGCCTCAAATCACAACCTCGCCCGCCGGCTCGCGCATATTATAGCTCGAGGCCATCACGCGTCCGTAGGCCCCGCCATTGGCGATGAGAAACACGTCGCCCTCAAAGCTCTCCGGCAAGAGCCGCTGCGCGCCCATCTTGTCGGCGGTTTCGCAGATCGGGCCGACAATATCGGCGACATAAGCCGGCGCATCATCGAGCCGCGTCAGGTTGAAGATCTCGTGCCGTGCGCCGTAGAGCGCCGGGCGGATCAGACTGTTCATGCCGGCATTGATGCCGACAAAGCGCGCATCCGGAGTCTGTTTCAGCTGGGTGACGCGGGCCAGCAGCACGCCGGCCTCGGCGATGATGAACCGGCCTGGCTCGAGCCAGAGCTTGTATTGCGGGAAGGCGGTGTGGAGATCGCTCAGCACGGCGCCGAGCGCGTCCATATCAATGCGGCGGGCGCCTGAGGCCTCGTCGACACCCAGCCCGCCACCGAGATCGAGAATGCGCACATCGGGCAGGACGCGCGCCGTCTCGGCCAGGAAGACACCGACGCGGCGCCAGTGATCGGGATCGCTGATGCCGCTGCCGGAATGCACATGCAGGCCGATGATTCTGGCACCGGCTTTGGCGGCGAGTTCGATGCCCTCAGGCAGTTCGTCGGCATGCAGGCCGAACTTGGCGTCGGGTCCGGCGGTGCGGACATGCTTGTGATGGCCCTCGGGGCGCTGGGGATTGACCCGCAAGGTGATCTCCGAACCGGCGAAAATCTCCGGCCAGTGGCGCAACGGGTGCAGCCCGTCCAGGGTGAGGTGAATGCCCAGCTCGATCGCCTCGGCATATTCGCTGCGCGGCGCGAAATTCGGCGTGAACAGGATGCGGTCGACCGGTAAGCCCGGCACGGCGGCCATCGCGGCGCGGACCTCGCCGATCGAGACACACTCCACTCCAAGCCCGGCGGCAACCGCCGTGCGGATCACATCGGGATGGCCATTGGCCTTCATCGCATACCAGCCGCGGTCCAGATGCGGCAGGTTGGCGACAGCCCCGGCCCGCGCCTTCACGGTTGCCAGATCATAGACATAGAGCGGTGCATCCATCGGGCAGAGCGCTAGCAGGGCGTCGCGCTGCGTCTTCCACCACACGGCCGGGCCGGCGGCGGCGACGGAGTCACTCTGGCCAATCTCGCGCCAGCTCGGACCGAAGGTCGGGTCGAGAGGTTTGGGCTGGATCAGCTGGTCGTGCAGGCGGCGGCAGAGCGGCTTGCCCTGGTCTTCATCGACGACAACGGTGAGGTTGAGATCATTCGCCGCCTGGCTGATCAGGCGGACGGGATAATGGGCAAAGGCCTCCATCGCCGGTCCGAGCTGGGACAGCAGGGCGCGCACCCCGCGCCCGACCATGGAGACGGCGGCGCAATTTTCGATCATCTCGACGCGGGCGATGGTGGCGAGTTCGTCCTGCAGCGCGGCCAGGACGGCCGGGGTGAGGCTTGGATCGGCATCGAGCGAGACGGTGACCGAGGTCTGCGAGGTCGATACCAGATCGATCGAGACCCCATGACGGGCGAAGGGCTCAAACGCGCTGGCAAGGAAGCCGGCCGCATGCCACATGCCGTCGCTCTCGAGCGTGATCAGGCGGACACCGAACTTGACCGAGACGGCTTTCAGGCGCGGGGCATCTTCGGACGGTGTGGCGCTGATCGTGGTGCCGCTCATCTCCGGGCGATGCGTGCACAGGACCTGCATCTCGATCCCGGCCTTGCGCACCGGCGCGATGGCGCGCGGATGCAGTACGGAGCCGCCCATTGAGGCAATCTCCTGGGCTTCGTCATAGCTCAGCGCCTTGATCTGGCGCGCCGCGCCGGTCAGGCGTGGGTCGGCGGAGAAGAAGCCGGGCACATCGGTCCAGATTTCCAGCCGTTCGGCAGAGAGCTTGGCGGCGAAATACGCCGCCGACGTGTCCGACCCACCGCGGCCAAGCAGGGCGGTATCGCCATCGGGACGCCGCGCGATGAAGCCCTGGGTGAGGGTGACCGTGAATCCGCCGTCATCAAGGCGTTGATGTAGACCGGCATCGGGGCCGTACGCGCAATCGGCGCTGAGATAGCCGCTGACCGGACCGCCGGTTCGGCTGGTCAGCAGGTCGCGGGCGTCGAGCCATTGGCACTTCACACCGGTCTGGTTGAGCCAGGCGGCGCTGAGGCTGGTCGCCATCAACTCGCCCTGGGCCATGATGCGGGCCCGCGAACGTGCCGAGGCATCGCCGGTCAGGGCCAGTCCGGCGCGCAGCTGGGTCAGCTCGGCGAAGCAGGGTGCCAGCACGGTCTCGCCTTCAAGCGCCAGCTCCGCCGCGAACTTGATATGCTGTGCCTTGATCGCGTCGAGTTCGGCCTCGCCCTGGCCCGCCATTGCGGCGGTGATCAGGGCTTCGAGCTGGTTGGAGATTCCGGCCAGCGCGCTATGGACCACGAAGACGCGCTTGCCGTCGTCGCGCAGGGTTTGGATGCGTTTGGAGATCATGCGCCAATCGGCCAGCGATTTGACGCTGGTGCCGCCGAATTTCAGTACGATCCAGTTTTGCGCGTTGTCCATGATCATCTCCTGCCCGCGAAAGGGCGCTTGGCTCCTTACAGGCTTGGCGTCTTGGGGCCAATGGATAGTTGCCGGTCAGCCTGCTTTTCTGCGGCGCTGCCCGACGCCCGGAGTTTCGCGTTTACCCTTGCGGCAATTCGTGCAAGAGACTGGCGATGATGCCTTTTCAGATCGCCAAGACGCCTTCCGACGCCGTTGATCAGCTTGTTGTGCTGTACCAGGGCTCCGTTGAACGCCTCCAGACCGCCCTCAAAGCCTTCCTCGATGGCGGTCCTCCACCCAGTCCCGAAGCCCGCGCCCAGGGCGCTTTCGCCTATCCGGAATTACGCGTGACCTACCTGCCCGAAGGGCCGCCGCCGCCGGTCAGCCGGGCGTTCGGAAAGTTTACCGATGCCGGTGTGTTCGCGACTTCGATCACCCATCCCGAATTGTTCCGCGATTACCTGATCGACCAATTGACCCTGCTCAATGACGAGTATGAGATCACGATCGAGACCGGCCTGTCGGCGGTCGAAATGCCGTTTTCCTATGCGCTGGATGATACCGATCATCTCGACATGAATGCGGCCAGCCCGGCCGAACTCGTCAGCCATTTCCCCTATGCCGATCTGAGCAAGGTCAATGATGATCTGCCCAATGGCCTCAGCCCGTCGACCCCGGGCGAGGTGCGGCCGCTGAGCCTGTTTGCCGCGCCGCGCGTCGATTTTTCGCTGCAGCGGCTGCGCCATTATACCGGCACGCCCTATGAGGATACGCAGCAATTTATCCTGTTCACCAATTATCACCGCTATGTCGATGCGTTTTCGGCCTGGGCGATCCGGCAATTGAAGGAAGACAATGACTATGAGTCATTCTCGGCCGCCGGTTTTGTTGAAGTTGATGCCGACACACCCAATGCCCATGCCATTGTCGAGGGCGCGCCCTGGCGCCGCTTCCAGATGCCGGCCTATCACCTCAAGGCACCGGGCGGGCGCGGTATCACGCTGGTCAATATCGGCGTCGGTCCGTCCAACGCCAAGACCATCACCGACCATCTCGCCGTCCTGCGCCCGCAGTGCTGGCTGATGATCGGCCATTGCGGCGGGCTGCGTCATTCCCAGCGTCTCGGCGATTATGTGCTGGCCCACGCCTATCTGCGCTATGATGGCGTGCTCGACGAGGACCTGCCGATCGAAGTGCCGGTGCCGCCGATTGCCGAGATCCAGATTGCTCTGGCCAGTGCCGTTGCCCGGGTCAGCGGTGACAAGGGCGAGGCGCTCAAGGCGCGCCTGCGCACCGGCACTGTGGCGACCTTCGCCGACCGGAACTGGGAATTGCGCTATGCCGCCCAGGCGCGGCGCATCAATCAGTCGCGCGCCATCGCGGTGGACATGGAATCGGCGACGATCGCCGCCAATGGTCTGCGCCTGCGTGTGCCCTATGGCACCTTGCTCTGCGTCTCCGACAAGCCACTGCATGGCGAGCTGAAACTGCCGGGCGCGGCCAATCTCTTCTACCAGCGCTCGGTGTCCGAACACCTGGCGGCCGGTATCGAGACGGTCGAGATCCTCAAGCGCGATCGCGGCGCGGCGCTGCATTCGCGCAAGCTGCGCAGCTTTGACGAACCCCCCTTCCGCTAGGCCTGAAGGCGCAAAGATTGTGGGCGGCGGGCCTTGCCGCGCTGCCCACGATTGCGTACCTCCAAGCCATGACACGGATCACACCCCTCGACGGCGTTCACAATTTTCGCCACTTCCACGGCTATGAAGCCGCCGATGGCACGCGTGTGCGCCCCGGCCTCTATCGTTCCGGCCATTTCTCGCGCTCCAGCGAGGCCGACCGGGATCTTGTACGCGCGCTTGGCATTACCGTCGTGGCCGATCTGCGCCGTCCTCGCGAACGCAAGCTGGAGCCCTCGTCCTGGCCGGCTGACCATGTCCTGCGGGTAATTTCCTCTGATGCCGATGATGATGGCGAGCCGCCACACCTCAAATTCCTGCGCACCGGCGATCATTCGCTCGAAGCCGTGCGGGCGTATATGCAAAGCGCTTATCGCCGCATTCCCCGGGAGACGGGCAATCAATCGGTTTTCCGCGAGGGCTTCAAGGCACTGGCCTCGGGCGAGGCCGATGGCGGCTTTCTGGTCCATTGCGCGGCCGGCAAGGACCGCACCGGGATATTCTGTGCCCTGGTGCTGGGCGAGCTCGGCGTCAGCCGGGACGAAATTATCGAGGACTATCTGCTGACCAATACGGCGGTTGATTTCGACAGTCTTGTTCCGATGGTGCGCCAGCGCCTGCAGGAGAATTATGGTCATGTCATGCCGGATGAAGTGATGCGCGCCTTTCTCGGTGTCGAGGCCGATCTGCTTCACACCGCGCTGACCACGATCGGCGATCAGGACCGGTATCTGCGCGATGTGCTCGGCATTACCGATGACGAGCGTGCCGCGCTGCGGGAGCGCTGGCTGGAGCGATGAGCCCGCTCGCCGGACAGGCAGGCTTGGAGGCCGGGGCGCGGCCCCTGCTCGAGATCACCCGGCCCTGGCGTGATCCGATTGCCGCCTTTGCCCCGCTGGCCGGCGAGGACAGGGCGCTGCTCCTGCATGATGGACGCAGTGGCCGGGCGCGCATCTTCGCCCGCCCGTCGCGCGTTTTCGACGATGGCACGCGCGCCGGTTTCGAGACGCTGCAGGCTGAATTCCGCAGGCCCGGCACGGAGGGCATGCTGGCCGGTCTGTTCGGCTATGATCTGGCATCCGCCTTTGAAACCCTGCCGACCTATCCGGCACGCTGGCCGGCGCTTGCCTTCGCGCGCTATCCGGTCTGGGCCGAATTTGACCACACGGCCGGGACGCTGATCGTGCGCGGCCGCGATCTGGAATTGATGCATGGTTTTGCCGACCTGCTGGCCTCGGGACAGGTAACCAGCCCGACAGGGTCAGGTCCCATGGCGGCACCGCCGGCAGCCGGCTGGTCGCCCCGCTGGTCGCCCGAGCATTATCTCGCTGCCGCCGCCCGCGCGCGCGACTATGTCCATGCGGGCGATGTCTTCCAGGTCAATATTTCCCAGGCCTTCGAGGCTGAACTAAATCCGGGCGATGATCCCTATGCGGTCTTTGAACGTCTGTGCCGTGCCAGCCCGGCGCCTCATGCCGCCTATTTCCGCCTCGATCCAGCCCATGTGATCCTGACCAATTCGCCGGAACGCTTCGTCTCGGTGCGCAGCGGTCATGTCGAGGCGCGGCCGATCAAGGGGACGCGCAAGCGCTCCGGCGATGCGCTCGAAGACGCTGCGCTGGCGCGTGAACTGGCCGCCAGCGCCAAGGATCGCGCCGAAAACCTGATGATCGTCGATCTGATGCGCAATGATCTCTCGCGCGTCTGTACGGCCGGCTCCGTCAATGTGCCGGTGCTCTGCGCCGTGGAAACCTATGCCAATGTGCATCATCTGGTCTCGGTGATTGAAGGCGTGCTGGACCCGGGCCTCGACGTGTTCGACCTGGTCGCCGCCAGCTTTCCCCCTGGTTCCATCACCGGCGCACCGAAAGTCCGGGCGATGCAGATCATTGCCGAGCTCGAAGGCGAATCGCGCGGACCCTATTGCGGAGCGCTCGGCTGGATTTCCCAGGATGGCGATATGGACCTCAATGTGATGATCCGCACCGCGGCAATGCGGCTGGAAGGCGATGCCTGGCACGCCACCATCCGCTCGGGCGGCGGCATCATCGCCGATTCCGACCCTCAGGCTGAATATGAGGAAACCCTGACCAAGGCGTCGGCCCTGCGCCGGGCGGTGGAGGGGCCGGCATGACGGTCTGGCTGAATGGTGAATGGCTCAATGATGAAGCGGCTGGTCCCGGCGCCGGTGATCGCGGCTTTCTGCTCGGTGACGGCCTGTTCGAGACGCTGCGCTATAGCGGCGGGCGCGTGTGCCGGCTTAAGGCGCATGAGCAGAGATTGCGCGCCAGCTGCCAGGCGCTCGATCTGACCTGCCCGCTGGACGCGGTATCGCTGGGGCCGGTCATCGCGGAACTGGCCGGGCGTGCGGGTCTGCCTGAGGCGGCGATCCGGCTGACGCTGACCGCCGGTCGCGGTGAGCGCGGTCTGGCGCGGACGGGCGCGCACGAGCCATTCTGCCTGATTACCGCCGCGCCGCTGGGCGCGCGGCCCGCCTCGCTCAGCCTGGCCAGTATTGGCCTGCAACGGTCGGGCAGCAGTCTCGCGGCGCGGCACAAAACTCTGAGCTATATTGATAATGTGATGGCGCGGCGCGAGGCCCGGCGGGCCGGGGCCGATATGGCGCTGCTGCTCGACACGCAGGGCCGGTTGTCCGGCGCCGACTGCGCCAATCTGTTCTGGCTGCGCGATGGCCGGCTCTTCACCCCGGCACTGGAATGTGCGGTTTTGCCCGGCACGGCCCGGGCGGCGATTATCGCGGCGATGGATGTCGAACAGGGCGGGTTCGGCCCGGACAGTCTGGCCGCGGCCGAATGTGTCTTTGTGACCAATGCGCTGATGGGTGCGGTGGCGGTCAGCCGGATCGATGGCGGGCCCGCCGGGGCCGGCCAAGCTGTGCCTGCGGCCGTCAAGGCTGTGCTGGACTAGCTGCGTGCGACGACAATCGACTGGCGCGGGCGCAGATAGAAGACTTCACTAATGTCGAACTGGCTGACGCCGAGCTCGCTGAACATCGTGTCGTAGCGGTATTTGACCTCGACCATGATGACCGACCGGTTCCGCTGCAAGACGCCCGCGGGCACAGGCGCGGTGCCACCAGCGGCATAGGCCGTCATGCCTACCGCATCGCTCCACTGCACGCGCACTTCGTCGGAGCCATTCATCAGCACGCTTGTGATGCGTACCTGGAGCGGGGCGGTGTTGAAGGGGGCGATGATGACGCCGCCGGCATTCATGATGTCGTCCATCTCGCTGTCGGTGATGACATCATCTTGCGCCACCAGGTCGGCGAGGGCGCTGGCCGCACTGGTAATCTTGCGATCGATGGACAAGGCGAGGCTGATCTCGACCGCCCCGAGATAGAGCAGGATCATGAATGGCGCGATCAGCGCGAATTCGACCGCTGACGCGCCGCGGTGATCGCCGCAGATCCGTTTCACAGCGCGTTTGAGGGCATTAATCATCGAAAGGCTCGTTTCGGAACACGCTCGCCGCTGACAATAGCCGCTGATTGCCACCCATATTCGACAATGCGCCACCGAAATTCGGCGTCAGCAGTGACCAGCGGTAGAAGACGCGGACCAGCACGATGTCCCCGGCCTCGCCCGGGTCCCAGCCAAAACTGGCATTGTCGAGCGTGCCGTCCGGCAGGACCGGACTGCCTTGGTCAACAGTGTCGAAGCCCTGGAAGACGCGAACGTCAAATTCCAGCCGGTCGCAATCACCAACGACTTCGATACGGGCGCAGACTTCATCCTGAAAGCCTTCGCGAGTCATGCCGGCGGCCTGCGCCTGGCCGGTGCGGATCTCGCGGGCGGTTTCGAGCACAGCATTTTCAAGCACTGTGCTGGTGAAGAATACCGCGGCAATCTCGATCATCGCGAAGAGCAGGAAGAAGAAGGGCGCTGCCACCAGTGCGAACTCGACGGCAGTCGCTCCGGAGCGATCGCGCCGTGCGCGGCGCAGCAGCCGCAGCAGCGGCTGGCCGGAAGTCTTCGACGTCGGGCAGCTCATATTCGTGACTCCACAGGATGAAGGTATGGATCGTGTGCCGTCAGGACGGGTCGCTGACGGCCGCTTCCACGATGGCCAGGCGACTCGATTGCCCATCCGTCAGCTGGGTTGTGCGTCCGAAATCATCGCCAACCCGAGGCACTTCATCGCAGGTTTCCGCACAGGAAAAGGTTGAGCGCTCCGCCCCTCGATACAGCGCCACCTGGTTTTCGGTCGGATTGGTGACCGCGATGTCGCGCGAATAGATCACCCGGCCGATGCGATCCATGGCAATGACATTGGTGCGGCCCTGCAGCCGTCCGGTCAGGACCAGGGTGCGACCGTCATGGACGAGCGCATCAGCGATGGAAGGATTGCCGATAATGATGGCCGAGGCTTCGCCGGGCAGGCGCACGACTTGTGCATGCTCGACAGCAATCGTCAGATCCTCGGCGAGCGCCGGTGCGCTGCAGACGAGGGCGATGGTCATGATGGATGCAAATCGGCAGATCATGGAGGCGCTCCGTGGGCACGGGTGATCCGTGTATGACCCATCATCTCGCGCGCGTCTGAATCTTTTCTAAACGCTGATGCAATTGTTCGAATGGAAATCAAAGCGCCAATATTGTCATTTGGTTTACTATAGCGAGCACTTGCTGATATATAGATTTTGTTAATCACGATTATTTACTGGATGGAAATTCTTCTCGTGTCTATTGGTCAGCGTTCAGGAGGGGTCGGGACGGATCGTCTCCTGGTGGTGTGGACCTTTACGGGAGTAAAAAAAATGAAAATGATTTCTCGCTTTTTCAAAGACGAATCTGGTGCAACTGCAATTGAGTATGGCCTCATCGCCGCTCTGATCGCGGTCGTGATTATCGGCGCTGTCACTGCGCTGGGCACCGAGCTTTCCGGTAATTTCGCTGCGATCACCGCCGCGATCTAAACCGCACCCGAAATACCGGGTTAAAGCAAGGCCGCTCCGAAAGGAGCGGCCTTTGTTTTGTTTGATAGCCTCTGTACTGTGCAGATTGCCATTTTCGCCAACCTGCCATTAATGCTCTGCCGCTAGGCTGCCCCGATCTGCAGACCGGGGAATGAATTCATGCTTGTTCAAATCGCCAGCCTGAGCCTTGTGGCGCTGCTTCTGTACGGTGCCTTCACCGACGCAACCCGCTTCATCATCCCGAACTGGCTGACAATCGCCGTCGCCGTGCTGTTTCCGGTTGCCGCGGTGCTGGCCGGTTTCGGTTGGGCCGATGCGGGCAATCATCTTCTGGCCGGATTGCTGGCGCTGGTTCTGGGCATGGCCCTGTTTGCACCCGGCTGGATCGGTGGCGGTGATGCCAAACTGTTTGCAGCAACGGCACTCTGGTTTGGATGGCCGGGTCTCGCCGGCTTCCTGATTCACACCGTATTGCTTGGCGGCGTTCTGGTCCTGGTGCTGCTCATTGCGCGCAAGGCGCTGCCGATGGCGGGTATCTCCCCGGAAAAGCTGGACGGAAGTGCGCTCGCACCAGCGGCACCGGTGCCCTATGGCATCGCAATTGCGGGCGGTGCGCTGTGGAGTTTGCCGGCAACGGTCTTCGCATTTCAATTTTGAAGCGCCGGAAAATACGCAGGAAATGCGGCAATGTTCGGATAGAATTAACGAGGCTTTGAGGAATTGGACGTCTCATCACGGATATATTCGTGTGCCTGAGAGGTTTGAAGCGTCCAATGAACGCGGTCCGTATTGCCATTCTTGTTGCCGCAGCCTTTGCTGCGATCGCCGTGGCATTCTTTGTCAGACAGGCGATGTCGCGCCCTGAAGCGCCGCAAGCGGTCGTGGTCGAAGAGCGCCCGGCAATCCGGATTCTGGCTGCGCGGCGCGATCTTGCGATCGGCGAACGAGTCGGCGCGGCGGACTTTTATTGGCAATCCTGGCCCGATGAGGCGATGAGCCCGGGCTATATCGCTGAAAACCGCGGTGCGGGAATTGAAGATTTTGCCGGTTCGGTGGTGCGCGCGCCGATTGGCGAGGGCGAACCCATTACCGGGCGCCGCCTGGTGCAGCCTGGCGATGCCGGCTTCATGGCTGCCGTCCTGTCGCCCGGAATGCGGGCGGTTGCGGTCCCGATCTCTGCCGAACGCGGCGCGGGCGGCTTCATCCTGCCAAATGACCGCGTCGATGTCATCGTGTCGTTCGAGGAAGATGTCGCAAGCCAACGCGGCACAATGCGGTCCTATGTGGCCCGCACCATCGTTGAGAATGCCCGTGTGCTTGCGATTGACCAGACCTATGGTGAGGGTGAGGAAAGTGTAGTCGGTGAAACGGCAACGCTGGAGCTGACCCCTGACCAGGCCCGGGCCGTGTCGCTGGCGGTCGCGCGTGGTGAGATTGCACTCGTCCTGCGCAGCCTGCTCGACAATGAGGGTGGGCCAGTCCTGCTCAATGGCGGCGAGGCTGCAGCCATGGGCCGAGAGGCTGATTCCGACAATTCCAGGCAAAGGAGTGTGACCCTGATCCGTTACGGACATTCACAGACCGTTGTTCTGGCCGGCGATAATTGAGGTCTGAGGTGATGATCCGCTCAATATTCCTGTTCGCTGCCCTCGCGATGGCTGCGCCCAGCCTGGCGCAGGCGCCCGGTAGCGAGCGCGGAAATACGATGCAGGTCTATATCCGCGAACCGGGCAATGGCCCGGTTTCCGAGAGTCTGCTTCTGCCCCTGAGCAAGGCTGCCGTCATCAATCTGCCGGTCGATGCTGTCGATATTCTCGTGACCAATCCGGAAGTTGTACAGGCTGTGATCCGGACGCCGCGTCGGGCCTATCTGCTCGGTATTTCGGTTGGGCAGACCAATGCCTTCTTCTTTGATGCTGACGGTCAGCTGATCCTCGATCTCGACTTGCGCGTCGAGCGCGATCTGGGTCCGTTGCGGGAATCGCTCACCCGTTTCCTGCCCAATGCCCGCGTCACTGCCGAAGCCATGAATGACCATATTGTCCTGTCCGGCTCTGTACCGAGCGCCGTCGATGCCGACACCGCCCTGAGCATTGCCCAGCGTTGGGTCGATGTGCCGGAGAACATCTTGTCGATGATCACGGTCGAGGGGCGCGACCAGGTGATGCTGAAAGTGCGCATTGTCGAAATGCAGCGCTCCATCGTGCGTCAATTGGGCGTCAATCTGAATGGCACGACCAATTTTGGCGAGTTCGCGCCGCCGGTGCGCGTGCAGCGCTACCAGAATATCAACGGGATCGACATTCCTGTCGTCGATTCAAACGGCAATAATGTCTTCGATACGATCAATGAAGGCTCCTATGCCAGCCAGACCACGGTGGGCACGGACAATGGCTATGGCGTCGCCGGGCGGGCCCTGGGCGGGCTGGTCATGGGCGGCACGTTGAATAATCTGGTCGACGGCGTCCTTCAGAGCTCGATCGGTGCAACCCTAAACGCACTGGAGCGTGTCGGCCTGGTACGCACACTGGCTGAGCCCAATCTGACCGCAATCACGGGCGAGTCGGCGAATTTCCTTGCCGGCGGCGAGTTCCCGGTTCCAACCGGCCGCGACCGCGATGGCAATGTGATCATCGAATACAAACCCTTCGGCGTCGGGCTCGGCTTCACACCCGTTGTCTTGTCCGAGGGGCGGATCAGCATGCGGATCTCGACCGAGGTGTCCGAGCTTTCCTCCGACGGCGCACTGGTCTTGAACCAGTCCGTCAGCACAGACGGCGCGGGCAACCAGATTGTGATCCCCGGCATGACGATCCCGGGGCTGACGGTCAATCGAACCGAGACCACGGTCGAGCTGCCATCGGGCGGCAGCCTTGTTCTTGCCGGCCTGATCCGTGAGGAGACCCGCCAGAATCTCGACCAGGTCCCCGGTATTGGCAATGTGCCGATCCTCGGTTCGCTCTTTCGTTCGCGCGACTTCCTCAACCAGGAGACCGAACTCGTCATTCTGGTCACGCCATACCTCGTCGATCCGACCAATCCCGCCGCCCTGGCGACGCCGGCGGACGGCTATGAAAATGCCAATGAGATGGATGCCATGCTCTTTGGCCGCCTTAACCGGATCTACTCCGTGCCTGGCGCCGATACCGGCGAGCGGCGCTGGAATGGTCCCGTTGGCTTCCTGTTCGATTAGTGGAGTATCCGATCGTGTCGAAACTCAGCGCAAAATGCCTCGTCATCGCCCTTCTGGGGTCGATGGTGCTGGCCGCCTGCTCCACGACGACGCCGACTGGTCTTGGCCTGCCGCAACCGAGCGCGGTTGCTGAAACTTTCCGGGCCGACATGCCTGTTGATCCGCGCGATAATGGTTTGAGCTGGGCCCAGGAGGACATGCTCCGGGCCATCGCCACCGAGTACAAGGTGCGGGGCCACGGGCCGCTGGTGATCAGCTATCCCCAGGGCGCCGCCAATGAAGATGCCGCGATCGGCGCCATCGCCGCTTCGCGCACCTTCCTTTACGAGCAGGGGCTGGACTGGCGCCAGATTACCGGCGGCGCCTATGATGCAAGCCGGCAGGTCAATGCAGCGGTCATTTTCAGCTTTACGCGCTATCGCGCCATTGCGCCTGACTGCCCGCAGGGCTGGGAAAATCAGCGCCCCGATTTCGACAATCGTCATTCGGCGCGTTTCGGCTGCGCACTCGCAACCAATCTGGCGGCCATGATCAGCGATCCGCGCGATCTCGTTGCGCCGCGCAATATGGATGCCTCCGATGCCGGACGCCGACAGACCATTCTCGACCGGTACCGGGCCGGGCAATCAACGACGAGCGAACGTAGCGAGCACGAAAGTGGCTCCGTTAGCAATGTCGGCAACTAGTTGAGGGGCGGAAGGAGCGATCATGGCTGACGCAAAACATGCCCTGAACAGGGACGCAATTCTGGACGGGGATGATCCCTTTCTCGATGCTTCGGATATCGAGCGGCTGATGCTCGGCGAGGCGGCGCCGATGGCTGCGCAGGCCGCCGCGAAACCTGCCCCGGCGGATGTCGACAGGGGGAGCCGGCGTTTTGGTGCCGGCTCGACGCCCGAGGCCGATGAATTCCTTGATAGCTACCATTCGGAAACCCCGGCACCGGCACCGCAGTCGCAAAGCTCTCTCGACGCCGAATTCGCAGAGCTGCAGGACGAGTTCATGGCGAGCCAGGCCTCGATGCCGGCCGGCGAGGCCCTGTATGGTGAGATCGATCGCGAGATTGCCGATCAGCCGGTGCCGCGTATCTCGATCGCAGCCTTTTGCGAGCGCCCCGAAACCGGGGCGCTGGTGCATAACGCGGCCGGCGACCGCCGGCTCGCCAAGGCGCATATCGCGGTTGAGCTTGGCGGACTGCCTGCGGCCATCGAACGCTATCATGACGCGACCACGCCCAATCTCCTGATTGTGGAATCAGGCATGCGCGGGCAGGGCTTGTTCGAACAGCTTGAGGAACTCGCCAGCGTCTGCGACCCGGACACCAAGGTCATCATCATTGGTGCTGCCAATGATATTGCGCTCTATCGTGAGCTGATGAAGCGCGGCGTGAGCGAGTATCTCGTGCCGCCGATGACGCCGCTTCACCTGATCCGCTCGATTTCGGACCTGTTTCTCGATCCCGAACAACCCTTTGCCGGCAAGACCATCGCTTTCATCGGTGCCAAGGGCGGTGTCGGGTCTTCGACCATCGCGCATAATTGTGCCTGGTCCTTGTCGGAAGGCCTGCAGACCGATGCCGTTCTGGTCGATCTCGACCTTTCTTTCGGCACGGCTGGCCTCGATTTCAACCAGGACCCGGCCCAGACCCTGGGCGATGCGCTCAACGAACCGGACCGGCTGGATGATGCATTGCTCGACCGGCTTCTGGTACGCTGCACCGAGCGCCTGAGCCTGTTCTCGGCGCCCGCGACGCTCGATCGGGACTGGGAGTTCACCCCGACGGAATACGAAATGGTCCTCGACAAGGTCCGCCGCCAGGCGCCCTTCGTCGCGCTCGACCTGCCGCATCTCTGGCTGCCCTGGGTTCGCGATACCCTGCTTTCGGCAGACCAGGTCGTCGTCACCGTGACGCCGGACCTCGCCTCGCTGCGCAATGCCAAAAACCTGTTTGACCTGATCGCCGGCGCCCGCCCCAATGATGAGCTGCCCAAAGTCGTGATCAATATGGCCGGTATGCCGAAACGTCCGGAAATCCCCGTCAAGGATTTTGCCGATGCGCTGGGCACCCAGCCCGCGCTGGTCTTGCCATTCGAGCCGCAATTATTTGGCAAGGCAGCGAATAATGGCCAAATGATCCACGAGCTTGATCCCAAATCCAAGGCTGCGGACGGGTTCGCTCATCTCGCCGGACTGGTGACCGGGCGCACGGCAGGCCCGATGCGCAGGCGCTCCATCGTTTCGAAACTGTTCGGAGGCTAACCCGTCATGTTCGGAAAACGGGCTGGAGGTCCAAAACCGACGCCGGCACCGGCGGCACCGGCCCCGAAGCGGGCCGAGGCCCGCGCCGCGCCTGTTGCCAGCTCTGCGACCCGTACCGCATCCGACACAGCGGCGAATTCAGGTAGCAAGCTGGCCGCCAAACTGGCGCCGCAACCGGCTGCCAAGCCAGCCAACAAGCCGGCCGCCAAAGCCGTGCCGCGCACCGCACGTGTCGCGGCCGACCCGGTTGGTGGGCGGTCTGAAGAATATTACGCAATCAAGACGACGATCTTCAATGCCCTGATCGATACGATTGATCTGGGCCAGTTGTCGCGTCTCGACCAGGAGACGGCCGCGGAGGAAATCCGCGACATCGTCACCGAGATTATCTCGATCAAGAATGTTGCGATGTCGATCGCCGAGCAGGAACAACTGCTCCAGGACATCTGCAATGACGTGCTCGGCTATGGCCCGCTCGAGCCCTTGCTGGCCCGGGATGACATCTCCGACATCATGGTCAATGGCGCCGATGCCGTCTTCATCGAAGTCAATGGCAAGGTCGAGAAGACCAATATCCGCTTCCGTGACAATGCCCAGCTGATGAATATCTGTCAGCGGATCGTCAGCCAGGTCGGCCGCCGGGTTGATGAAAGCTCGCCGATCTGTGATGCGCGTCTCGCCGATGGTTCCCGGGTCAACGTCATCGCGCCGCCTCTGGCGCTGGATGGCCCGACCCTCACCATCCGGAAATTCAAAAAAGACAAGCTGACCATGCCCGATCTGGTCAATTACGGCTCGATCACGCCGGAAGGCGCCAAGGTGCTCGCCGTTATCGGTGCCAGCCGCTGTAACGTGCTGATCTCCGGCGGTACCGGTTCCGGCAAGACGACGCTGCTCAATTGTATGACCGGTTTCATTGAACTCGATGAGCGCGTCGTGACTTGCGAAGATGCCGCCGAACTGCAGCTTCAGCAGCCGCACGTGGTCCGTCTCGAGACCCGCCCGCCCAATCTGGAAGGCAGTGGCGAGGTCACCATGCGTGACCTGGTCAAGAACTGCCTGCGTATGCGCCCTGAACGCATCATCGTTGGCGAGGTCCGCGGGCCGGAAAGCTTTGATCTGCTGCAGGCGATGAATACCGGCCATGACGGCTCGATGGGCACGCTGCACGCCAACTCACCGCGCGAAGCCATGGCGCGGATCGAATCCATGATCACCATGGGCGGCTATAATTTGCCGACCCGCACGATCCGCGAAATGATCGTCGGTTCGATCGATGTCATCGTCCAGGCAGCGCGCCTGCGCGACGGCTCGCGCAAGATCACGCACATTACCGAAGTGATCGGCATGGAGGGCGATGTCATCGTCACCCAGGATCTCTTCCTCTATGAAATCCAGGGCGAGGATGATGATGGCGGCATTACCGGTCGCCATGTCTCGACCGGTATCGCGCGTCCGAAATTCTGGGACCGCGCCCGCTATTTCGGTCTTGACCGCGAACTGGCCGCTGCCCTCGACGCGTCGGAGGCCTGAGCATGAGCCCCGACCTTGCCTTTATCCTCGCCGCGGCCGCGGCCTTCTTCGCAGTTGGCGGCGTCGGCTGGGTCACTCTGGGTGCGATGGGCGATGCCCAGTCGAAAAAACGTCTCGACCGGGCGGTCGGCGGGCGGCCTGCCCGTTCCAAGCGCGCGAATGCGACCCTCGACAGCGCCGCTCAACGGCGCCGCCAGGTCCAGGATTCGCTCAAGGACATGGAGCAACGCCAGAAGGATATCCGGAAGAAATCCATTACCCTGAAGGCGCGAATCCAGCAGGCCGGGATGAGTTTCACCCCGACCGCGTTCTGGATTACCTCGGCGTGCCTCGGTGTGGCCGGCTTCCTGATCGCTCTGGTGACCGGGCAAAGCCTGTTGGTCTCGGCAGGCATTGCACTGGTTTCCGGGTTGGGCATGCCGCGCTGGACGCTCGGGTTGTTGCGAGGCCGCCGTCAGGGCAAATTCACTGGCGAGTTTGCAAACTCCATCGACATCATCGTGCGCGGCGTCAAATCGGGCCTGCCGCTCAATGAGTGCCTCAACATTATCGCCCGCGAATCCCCGGAGCCGATCTGCTCGGAATTCCAGCTGTTGACGGAAGGCTTGCGGGTCGGTCAGTCACTGGAGGACGGGCTCGACAAAATGTGTGAGCGCATGCCGCTCCCCGAGCTCAACTTCTTCCGTACCGTGTTGATCATCCAGCAAAAGACCGGTGGCAATCTGGCCGAGACCCTGGGCAATCTGTCTGGCGTCCTGCGCGCACGCCGGATGATGCGCGAAAAAATCGACGCCCTGTCCGGCGAGGCCAAGGCCTCGGCGGCGATCATCGGCTCGCTCCCACCAGGCGTGCTCGCCATCGTCTACGCCACGACGCCAGACTATATGAGCCAGATGTTCATCCACCCCACCGGCCAGCTCATGCTGCTCGGCGGCGCGACCTGGATGGCGATCGGGATCTTTGTCATGCGCGGCATGATCAATTTCAAAATGTGAGGCGATGGGCATGTTCGGCATCAGCTTCAACGATTTGCGCGACTTTCTGACCGACCCGGAAATGCTTGTGATGGCGATCTCCGCCATCCTGGTCTTCGCCACCATCGTCACCCTCGCCGGGCCAATGATGGGCGGCGACAATCTCGACAAGCGCGTCAAGTCGGTTCGCAACCGGCGCGAGGAATTGCGCAAGCGCAATCGCGAACAGCTCGAGGCCAATTCGCGCGGGCGCGGCGGCGGTTCGATCCGCAGTGTTGAAGCCAAGGGCGTGATGCGCAAGGTGGTGGATTCCCTCAACCTGCAAAAGGCCTTCGAAGACCCCGCTTTGCAGATGAAGCTGCAACAGGCCGGATTCCGCGGCAGCCGCCCGGCGGTCACCTTCTACTTCTTCCGCCTGACCATGCCTTTCATCCTGCTGGCGGGGGCCTTGTTCTATGTCTTCATGGTCAATGATTTCGGCCTGCCGACGATCACCCGGGTCTGTTTCTCGCTCGGCTTTGGCATGCTCGGCTACTACGCGCCGAACCTGTATCTCTCAAACGCCGCCGCCAACCGTCAGCAATCCATCATGGGATCATTTCCCGACGGGCTGGACCTGCTATTGATCTGCGTCGAGGCGGGCATGTCGATCGAGGCTGCCTTCCACAAGGTCGCCACCGAGATTGGAAATCAGTCGCTCGAACTGGCGGAGGAGTTGTCCCTGACCACGGCCGAGCTCGCCTATCTGCCCGATCGCCGTGTCGCCTACGAAAATCTCGCCAAACGCACCAATCATCCCGGCGTCAAGGCCGTCTGTACCTCGCTGATCCAGGCCGAGCGCTACGGTACGCCCCTGGGTCAGGCCCTGCGGGTCATGGCGAAGGAAAATCGCGACATGCGCCTGGCCAATGCCGAAAAAAAAGCCGCTGCACTGCCTGCAAAATTGACAGTGCCGATGATTGTCTTCTTCCTGCCCGTGCTGTTCGTGGTTATCCTCGGACCGGCCATCATTCGCTTCAACAGCATGTGATGGCCTCAGTTGGCGCGCTATTTGAATAGTGTGCCCCATGTTGGACAGGTGGACACAGCCCATGTTTTCCGGGCGCAAATCGGCGGACAAGCTCCGCGACCAGATCGATGCAGCGGATCTGGCTGTGGCGTCAGCCATGGCTGCGATCTTTGAGGATGATGTTGCGGCAGCGCGCAAGGCGCTGGCGGCTGCGCCGAAAACCCATTTCGCGGATATGGGCTGGAAGGTGGATCTCGCCACGGCGATGATCGAGCTCAAAACGGGACGTCACAAACAGGGAATCCAGAAGCTGATCAGCGTCTGTGCCCGTCTCGACGACACTTCGATGGGCCGCGACGACAAGAATTATCTTCGCCTGTACGCGCTCTATCGAGCCAGCGAAGCCTCCAAGGGCGGCAAGGCACCGATGGAAATGCGGATTCTTGTGGAAGATTTCCGCTTCGATCACACCATGGTGACGCCCTTGCTGCGCAAGGACTTTCCGCTCAAGAAAATGGATGATGCCGAGATCGCGCCGCCGCCACCGCCGCCGCCCGCCATTCCGCTTGTCGAAAGCTGATCCCGGACTTCCGGTTTCGATCAGCCGACTTCAATCCCGGAACCGAAGACGTCAGTCCCCGCGCAGCGAATCATAGCTGCGTCGTGAGGTCAGCATGGCGCGGACATAGGCCATATTCGATTCGGCCATCGCCGGTGTGACATCATAGCGTGCCACTTCCTCGGCTTCCGCGAACCGGCCCTGCAAGGCAATCACAAGGGCGAGATTCTGGCGTACTGCGGCTTCGGCGCCGGGCCGGATCATGGCTTCGCGCAACATGCGCTCGGCGGTTTCCGCTTCGCCTGACAGCGCATGGGACAGCGCCAGATTGGACATTGCCGTTGGCTCTCCCGGTGAAAGAACCAGGGCGCTGCGGAAGCTTTGCCGGGCCTGGTCGGGCTGGCCACCCTGCTCATAGGCGACGCCGAGCGTGTTGAAGACGCGCCAATTGGTCGGATCAGCCTGCGCCGCCCGGCGCAGCGGCTCGGTGGCGCGGGTGCCGCGGCCGGTTGAGGTGAGGGCGGTTCCATAGGCGAGCAGTAATTGCGGGCTGCCCGGATGGAGGGCCAGGGCCTGCTGCGCAATCTCGATGGCCCGCTGTGGATTGCCCAGCTGGCGCAGCGCATTGGACAATTCATAGGCCGCTTCAAGATCGGAAGGGTTGAGTTCATGCGCCTCGGCCCAGAATGTCGCTTGGGTCAACATGTCCTGGCTTCGGATCGCGACCCGTTCCTGACTGGTTGCGGGCACGATGCTGCGCGCATCGAGTTCGGCGGCGAGCGCCTGCTCCTCGTCGGTGCGCGCTGTCGTCGCGCACGCGGTCAGAACAAGGGCGGCAAGGGGGATGGCGAGGAATGAGATGCGCATGACGGGACCATTTACTGCGAGCCTGGCTTGAATCTGCGCCCGCCCGGTCAAGAATGCGTTAATACACACGGCGCCGGCGATATCGCCGCACCATGATCCCGCAGGGAAGGTCAGCCCCATGAATTCGTTTTTCTCGTCCTCGGCTTCGGCGCGCACCGTTCGTCTGGTCAGCCAGGCGCAGCGCGACGATGTGGTCGCCCAGCTTCCGGCCGCCGAGCGCCCGCTCGCGGCGGGTTTCGCGGGCAAGCCTGGCCAGATCGTTCTGCTGCCATCCGACAGTATTTCGGGAGCCTTGTTCGGGATCGGCAATGGCGAGGATGCGTTTGCCCTCGGCGCAGCAGCCTTTGGCTTGCCCGAGGGTGACTGGCAGATCGATGACATGCCTGACGCGCTCAATCCCGGCCTCGTTTCGCTCGCCTGGGCGCTGGGCAGTTATCGCTTTACCCTGTTCAAGGCCGCTGAGCGCGAGCCTGCGCGCCTTGTGCCGCCTGCCGGGACCGATATCGCCGAAATCACGTCGATTGCCTCTGCGGCGATGCTGACGCGCGACCTGGTCAATTCCCCGGCGGATATCATGGGCCCGGAGGGGCTCGAAGCGGCCTTCCGGAAACTGGGTAAGCAGCATGGCGCCAAGCTCACCGTCACCAAGGGCGACGCGCTTTTGAAGCAGAATTTCCCGATGATCCATGCCGTCGGCCGCGCCGCCGGCGAAGCGCCGCGCCTGCTCGAACTGGAATGGGGCGATCCGGCGCATCCGCGTTTGGCCCTGGTGGGCAAGGGTGTGTGTTTCGATAGCGGCGGGCTCGACCTGAAGCCGGCCGCCGGCATGCGCTGGATGAAGAAGGATATGGGCGGCGCCGCCAATGCAATGGGGCTGGCCCAACTGGTGATGGCGGCGAAATTGCCCGTGCGGCTGCATGTCCTGGTGCCGGCGGTCGAGAATGCGGTGGGTGCTGATGCTTTCCGGCCCGGCGATATCCTGGTCTCGCGCCAGGGGATCACGGTTGAGATCGACAATACCGATGCGGAAGGCCGCCTCGTGCTGGCCGATGCGCTGAGCCGCGCCGTTGAGGACAAGCCGGACCTGCTGATCGATTTCGCGACCCTGACCGGTGCGGCCCGCGTGGCGCTCGGCCCGGAAGTCATGCCCTTCTATACCGATGACGAGGCCCTGGCAGCGGAGATTTTCGCGGCCGGAAATGCCGTCGCTGACCCGCTCTGGCGCATGCCGCTCTGGGATGGTTATGAGCGCGAAATCGAGGGTGATATCTCCGACATCGTTAATAGTGCCGCCATCCCGCTGGCCGGCTCGATCACCGCCGCGCTCTTCCTGCGCCGCTTTGTCGGGACATCCAAATGGGTGCATTTCGACATTTTTGGCTGGAATCTGAAGGATCGCCCCGGCCGGCCCAAGGGCGGCGAGATGCAGGGCGCGCGTGCCGTTTACCAAATGCTCAAACAGCGCTTCGTAAACTAGGCCCGAATCGATCACGGGCTTCAGGGTAGCAATATGGCTTCGCAGGCGATGACATCGCTTGAGATGATGAGACGCGTCTCGGCGGATGCCGTTCGCGGGGCTGCGGCCGATCTCACAGCGCGCCAGTTCGCGCTCCTGCTGGCGATTTTCATGCGCCCGGGACCCCATAGCGTGCGTGAACTGGCGCAGGCGCTCGACCTGCCAAAACCGGCGGTGACCCGGGCGCTCGACGTGCTCGAACGCCTTGGCTTCATCCGGCGCAAGCGCGACCAGACCGACCGGCGCGATGTCTCGGTGCATCGCACTGTCAAAGGGGCCGTGTTTCTGTACGATTACGGCGAAACCGTTGCTCACCGCGCCGAGGAGACCGCCTCATGCCCGCTCTGGATCCCCGCCTCACACCGGCACGCCCCGACCTTGCCGCTGCCCATCTGAAGGGGCAGGTCGAGGCGACGCGTTTTGTTGAACCGGTGGACTATCAGGCGATTGCCGCCTCGGTCGCGATCCGCCGCACGCCGGAAGCTGACGGCGCCGTGGATGACCAGCTATTGGCCGGCGATATTTTCGCCCTGCTCGAGGAGAAGGATGGTTGGGGGTGGGGCTTTTCCCGCGCTGACGGTTTTGTTGGCTGGGTCGATTTGCTGTCCCTGAGCCGTGAGGTTGAAGCGGTGGACCACCGGGTGACGGCGCTCCGCACCTACGCCTTCTCCGAACCGGACCTCAAATCCGAGCCTAACCTCTTGCTGTCGCTCAATTGCAGTTTCAGGGCCGGCCGTCGCGAAAGCCGCTATGTCGAGGCGATCGGGCTGGGCTGGGTGTTCGTGCCGCATTGTGGCTCGCTTGACGAGCGCGCGTCCGATTTTGTCGCCGTCGCCGAATCCTTTCTCGGCGCACCCTATCTCTGGGGCGGGAAAGAGAGCCTTGGTCTCGATTGTTCCGGCCTGGTGCAGATGGCGCTTCTTGCGGCGGGGACAGCCTTGCCCCGTGATTCCGATCAGCAGGAAGCGTATCTGGCCAAGCACTGGCGTGATGTGACCGGAAACCCGCAACGCCAGCGCGGCGACATCGTCTTCTGGCCGGGGCATGTTGGCATCATGACTGACAGCGAACACTTGCTGCACGCCAATGGCCATTGGATGGATGTCACGCTCGAGGAATTCGGAGCGGCTGAACGCCGCATTCGCGAAGCCCATGCCCCGGTCCGCGCGATATACCGCCAAGCCTGATTTCCGCTTTTCAGACAAAAAAAGCCCCCGGAACATGCGTTCCGGGGGCCTTCTTGTCATCAGTCCGATCAGGCCTTAATGGCCGTCGTTCGGGAGCTCGGCAGGGGCTGCCTCGTCGATGGCTGCCTCCATGGGCTCGGTCGCATCCTGCGCCGCCGGCATGTCCACCGCGTCCATGGCATCGGTCATCGCCGCTTCGACAGCGTCCGGCGCGTCGGCGGGCAGCGGATCAGGCAGGGCCATTGGTGTGTCCGACAGGCTGCGCAAATAGGCGATCAGGTCCATACGCTGGCCTTCATCGCGCAAGCCGGCGAAAGTCATCGCAGTGCCCGGTGCATAGGCGGATGGGCGTTCGAGATAGCCATCCAGCTCGGCATAGCCCCAATCACCACCCAGGCTGTTGAGAGCCTCCGAATAGCTGAAGCCCGCAACCGATGCGACAGCGCGTCCGACGACGCCCCAGAGATGAGGGCCGGTACCATCGGCGCCGCCATTCTCGAAATTATGGCAGGACTGGCAACGACGGGCGACGCGTTCGCCGGCACCGATATCGGCACTGGCCAGCAGAAGTCCGTAATCGGTTGGGCCTTCCACAACGGCTTCCTGCGAGGCGGACCCGTCGCTCTCAAGCGCTGCCCAGTCAACCGGATACGCCGTGTTCTCAGCTGTCAGCTCGTCGGCTGCATGGGATTTCACCAGCATGTGCCCGAGTTCAGTGATCGCCAGGATGGCAAGAATGCCGCCAATAATGACGCCAGCAATCTTGTTGAAGAAGAGATCGCCCATCGACGCCCCCGTTATGATTTAGCCGAAAGTTGAGCCGTGTTTGGCATGCGCCGCGCTTGCAGGCAACAGGCTAGCGCGTTCCTGTGCATGCGGTATCGCGCCGCATTTTGTGCTGTCTGGAGCCGGGGTGCAATATCTGTGGCGCGCTTGCGGGCGCAAAAGCCGGTCCCCACATGTCTGACCACGCCGGCAAGCGATCCATCGCCGGACGCTGCATTTGCCACGGAAGCGCCTTAATCCATGCCTTGAAAACACCGGATTGCGGGACGAGATCAGACCTCTAAGCCGCACGCATTTCGCGTGCATTACGAAATTGTTACCTGAGGTTAATGACAAAATGATGCGTACCATTATTGCCGCTTCTCTCTCGGCTCTTGCGATCGGTTCGGTCGCGCAGGCCCAGGATACAAGTTATACTCTCGGCGCCGGCTATGAGCGCTTCAGTGGTGACGGTGTTGACCTTGATTCAGTCGTGCTGCGGGGTCGCTACGACTTCAATCGGTATTTCGGCGTAGAGGGTCAGGCCAATATCGGCGTTGGCGATGACAGCGTGACCGAGCTCGGCGTTACCGCCGATGTCAGCCTCGACTACGCTGTTGGCGTGTTCGGCGTTGTCCGCCCGTTCAGCAATGAATACGGCAATGTCTTCCTGCGCGCCGGCTACACCAATTCCCAGATCGACGCGAGCGTCGCCGGCTTCTCCGGCAGTGCCGACTCCGACGCCTGGGCCTATGGCATTGGCGGCGAATACCTGTTCGACAGCCGCAATGGTGTCCGCCTGGACTACACCAATTTCGATTATGATGGTGGTGGTAGCTCTGATGTCTATGGCATCAGCTATGTGCGCCGTTTCGGCGGCTAAGCGCCCCCGTTAGACCGCAGAATGGGGCCGTACGCCAAGCGTGCGGCCCTTTTTGCATTTGGGGTTCAGATTTCCCCGTCAGCCCATAATTCCACCAGGCGCCGGGCGATGGCGACCGATGGCGGCAACTGGGCCTCGCGATGTTGGCCGATGAGCATGGCGCGAACCTCGTCGCGGCTGAACCAGCGGGCATCTTCCAGCTCGTTCTCGTCGACGGTCACGGTGGCATCGGTGACCGGCGCGACCAGGCCGATCATCATCGAGGAGGGGAAAGGCCAGGGCTGGGTCATCACATAACGGATGGCGGCCGTGTCAGCGACGACGCCGGCTTCTTCCTGCAATTCGCGGGCGCAGGCTTCCTCGATGGTTTCGGCCGGCTCGACGAAGCCGGCCAGGGCCGACCAGATGCCCGGGGGCCAGCTGGCCTGGCGTCCGAGCAGGCAATTTTCGCCATCAATGGCGAGCATGATCACGACGGGATCGACGCGGGGGAAGTGCTCGGCCTGGCAGCCGCCACACACTCGTTTCGCGCCGCCGCAGACGATCTCTGTCGCCAGGCCGCAATTGGCGCAAAACCCGTGGCGCTCATGCCAGGCGAGCAGTGCCTTGGCGTGGGCAAAAATCGCAGCCTCGCTCTGGCTCAAAGCCATTGCCGCCTGGCGCGCATCCATGAAGGCGAGGCCGGCCTCGGCTGGTGGTTCCTGGGCCAGTTCGGTGGCGAAGACCGGATCGCCACGCAATTCGCCGAGATAGACCTGCAACAGGGCCGGGCCGTAGAGCCGGGCGCATTCGTCGAGCTTCATCCAGCCCAGCCCGTCGCCCCCCGCAATCGCCGGCAGGCCCCGGAACAGCACCATGGTCCAGGCATTCTCGCGGCCGGCCTGGGCGGCGAGCTTGTCAGGGTCACGCCGCAAGAGTTCACCGCGATCCAGTGGCGACCCGGCAAACACGAGCGGCGGCCGATTAATCAGGATGGAACGGTCACTCATGGCTAACTCCCGGGGGCAGGGGCAAGTCGCAGGGTCTACTCGGGTTCCGGACGCGCTTCAACGGGCGCCCGGCTCAAAGCATGAAGCGGTCGAGATGGCCGGGTGTCTCGCAGGACCAGCCCAGCTCGCGCTCAATCCGTTCGCGCAAGGCGCGCGAGGAGGCCGGTTCACCATGCACAAGGAAGGTCTTGCGTGGCGGCTTTTTGAAACCCTGAAGCCATCGCATGAGCTCATTGCTATCGGCATGGGCTGACAGCATGGATATCTCTTCCACCTCGGCCTGGATGGGCACATTGCGGCCGTGGATCCGCAGTTCGTCGGCACCGGCGACCAGGGTCGCGCCGGGTGTTCCCGGGGCCTGAAAGCCCGAGATGACGATCGTGTTGCGCGGGTCCGGGGCATAGGATTTGAGGTGGTGCAGGATGCGCCCGCCGGTCGCCATACCGCTTGCCGAGATGATCACTTTCGGCATTTTGTCTACGGTGAGCGCCTTGGAATCCTCGGTGTCTCGGACATAATTGACCATGTCGCCGATCTCCCGGGCATCCTCGGGCGATATCCTGTGGTCACCGAAATGATGGCGCAGAATGGCGCTGGCATTGATGGCCATCGGGCTGTCGAGATAGACCGGCACGGCTCTCAGCCGGCCGGCCTTTTTCAGCTTCCACAGATAATAGGTCAGCAATTGCGCCCGTCCGACGGCGAAGGAAGGGATGACCACCGTGCCGCCGCGTGCGGTGGTTCGCTCGACGATTTCGGCCAGTACTTCGCTCGCATCCCCCTGCTGATGCAGCCGATTGCCATAGGTGGATTCCAGCAGGAGATAATCGGCGTGCCCGATGGGTTCGGGATCGAACAGGACCGGGTCATCATAGCGGCCCAGATCGCCGGAAAACGCGATCGTGCGATCATGCCATTTCAGCGTCACCGTTGCGGCGCCGAGGATGTGGCCGGCGCGGCGCAGCTGCAGCTGTGCGCCATGGCCAATATCGGTCTCGACCCCAAACTCGACCGGGCGGAAGCTTTCCATCGAGGCTTCAGCCTCATCTTCGGTATAGAGCGGCAGGGCCGGTTCATGGCGGGAGAATTTCTTGCGATTGGCGTATTCGGCATCGCGTTCCTGCAGATAGCCGCTATCGGGCAGCAATATCCCGCACAGATCAATTGTCGGCGGCGAACACAGGATTTCGCCCGCATAGCCGTCGCGGATCAGGCGCGGCACATAGCCGGAATGGTCCATATGGGCATGCGACAGAACGACGTTGTCGATCGAACGCGGTGCGACCGGGAAGGGGTCCCAATTGCGGGTCCGCACATCGCGTCGGCCCTGGAACATCCCGCAATCAAGCAGGATACGCCTGCCATCCGCCTCGATCAGGTGTCGCGAACCGGTGACGGTGCCGGCGGCCCCCATGCAGGTCAGGCTCATCTCGGTCAAGGCGGGGCTCCGTTTCATTCTCGGCGGCGCCCGAGGGCGGCGGGTTCGCCAATCGTATCAAGATGCTGCGGGCTGTCGAAAGAAATATCCGGCACTCGTGCCTTGTCCGGTGAACTATTCGCGATTGGGTGCCAGCCAGCCCGAAAGCAAGACGCGTCCGAGCCAGAACACTGTGAGGATCACGACAGCCAGGATCGGCGCGACCAGCAAAGGAGGGTGCTGAAGGAACTCCGGCAAGACATTGCTGTTTCCCAGGAAGAATATAGTCACGGCGATGAACATGGAAAAGCCCATCCGCCAGAGGTGTCTCGCGATGCGGTTGCGGCCTGAAAGGCCGCGGCGCCTGATAAGCCGAAAGTCCAGCACCCCGAAGAACATCGCCAGCGCGGCCAGCACATAATACGCAGCCGGTGGTGGGAGGTCTTCCGGCTCCCCAAGGCTGGCCGGTGCGAAGAATCCACTGATCGCACAGGCAAACGCACAGACGATAATGACAGAAAACGCGATGGTTTCGAACCGACCCGTTGTCCCATCAGTTCGTTTTGCTGCAACCCAGCCAGTGGCCACAAGGTAGAGGGCGAAAACACCGAGAAAGCCGGTGAAGATAATCTCGCGCGTGAAGCTCAAATAGATGCCGCTCAATGCCAGGGCGATCATGCAGCCCAGGAAAAGGTTTCCGGCAAAGCGGTGCACGAAATGCCCCTTGCGAGACAGTATCGCTACCGATCCGGCCAGGACCGTGACCGAACCGGTTATCAAGTGGACAAGCGCTATCTGCGGGATTTCCATTGGCCAACTCTCTCTCTCTGTGTGTTCGGGACGAGCCGGGTCAAGCTCGAACTGTTCACGCGTGTCGGGAGCGGCTGAACATCAACACACCGCCGACCCAGATGAACCAGACGATGAAGCCGAGCCCGAAGACGCTTCCCGCCTCGCCCAGCGCCGGCACGACAGTCAGCAGGCCGGCTGTACCAATAATGGCACCCAGCGCATTGAGTCCGGTTGGCAGGGATTTCGACCACTGACCCGCCCAGCTCAGCAACAGGATCCAGAGGCCGCCCGCGATCTCATTGCCGCCGCCCAGGCCCTCTTGCACGATTGCGAGCACCTGCCAGACGGTGGTGGTCAGTGGCGAGTCTGCGGCCTGCAGGTTGATCACTCTGCCAAGCGCGACATTGGCGAGCATGCCGCTGGCGAGAAGCAGTCCGGCCCAGATGAGGCCAAAGCTGGTGGCGGTTTGGGCCAACCCGGCACAGCCTGATTTCACGCGCTGGTGGAGGGCAACCGCAAGGATGACAAGACAAAATGCATTGCCGACGTAGATGATCAAATTCCACGCATGCATCACCGACTGGTTCTCGACCAGGAACAAGACATGTTGCGCCGGATCGATCTGCCCACTGCCAAAGCGCGCCGGCCCAAGGACCGTGAAATAAAACCAGAAGCCAATGAGATAGGTGCCAGCAGCCAGGATAGCTGCCGCGCCGCCAAGACGTTGAAAGTTGATCATACCGGTGATTATCCTGCTCGAACGAAACACGAGACCGGCAAGGACCGCCCTCGTGAACTGATGGGTGCCGCCACAGTCAGGTGATGACTGAAAGGAACGGCTGAACTGCTCGATGTCTGCCCGAACCGGCACATGCTGTCGCCCGCGCCTATTGGCTGAGACATGGACATGTTCACGCCTGTCGGGCAGGACAGCTCGCAGATCGCCGGTGCCGGTTTCCGAATCGGGGGAGGGCCGCTGCGACGCGAACTGGAGGATAGCATTGAACGAGACCGTCACACTGGCACTTGCGACGGCCACACTGGGTCAGGTCGCGCTTTGCACGACGATTCTGGCGATGCGATCTGCGCAATGGCCGGGGTATTGGGCGCTGGCGACGTTTTTCATTGCAATGGGTATCGTCAGTGCCGGCCCGCTTGTCTCAGCATTCTTGCCGGCCCTGGAGTCGCGATATTTCTCGATAACCATTCCGGCCTATCTGCTCATGGGTCCGGCGCTTTATTTGTATGTGGAGGCGCTGACATCGGAGCGCGTTTGGCGCCCGAATCGTCGCGAAGCCCGCCATTTGATTCCGTTCGGCTTTGGTCTGGCGGCCATGGTATTGGCGAACTCGCTGCCGGCGTCCGAACGCCACGAAATCTTTGTTGTCGGGGAGACCAGCGGCGCGCTTTTTCCGGCCGTCGTCGTGATTTTCATCTTCGCGCTCGTGCTGGGCTGGATGATCCAGTCGGCTTACTATGTGGTTCGCATCCTGTCCCGCCTGACATCCTATCGCCGTCGTCTCAGAATGCTGTTCGCCAGTACCGAAAACAGTGAACTCAGATGGGTCGGAGGGCTCCTCCTGATCATGGGGACGACATGGCTGTTGTCATTCGTCAGCCTCGTCTTTGACAATTTCACCGGGCGTTCGTTTGCGGGGCCGCAGACCGCAGCGCTGATGTCACTTGTCCTGGTCTGGTCATTGGCGAGTTGGGGCTTGCGGCAAAAGCCGGGGTTTGAGGGCCGTTATCTTGATGACGAGACAGACGAAACTGCCGCACCTTCACCGATCTCCGGCTCAGACGCGAAATACACCCGATCGGCATTGACCCCGGAGCAGGCAGGACGGATCGCGGCGAAGATCGAGGCTGCGATGGTCCGGGATCAAATCTATCTCGACCCGACGATTTCACTTCCCGTATTGGCTCGCCACATTGGAGCGCCGACCAATCATATTTCGCAAACTCTCAACGAGACCATCGGCGAATGCTTCTTTGATTACATAAACAAGTGGCGAATTCGCGCGGCCGAACCACGCATCTCCGCGGGATCCGAGACCATTCTCGAAGTCGCGATGTCGGTCGGGTTCAACGCACGGTCCTCGTTTTACAAAGCGTTCAAACGGGAAACCGGGCAAACGCCAAGTGAGTATCGACGGTCGAAATCGGAGGCGTGACCCGGGGGTGTAGCGGAGCGACACCGGGAAGCACGATATCGATCAAGGGTCGGACGGGTTGACCGGAATGCGCGCGATCGGACCGCTTGTGTGATCGGAGACGACGTCCTGGTTGCCGCGCGCGAAGACCATGCGAGTTTTCCCGGTGCCGAGGCGCGCATCGCCGCGGAGAGTTTTCGCCGTTCGCTGTGAAGCCATGACTTGCACCATGCCGCCCGGCTTGCGATATAGAGCGTGGAAGATCGGCGGTGGACGAGCTCCTCGCCAACCCGGTCAGGTCCGGAAGGAAGCAGCCGTAACGAGTTTTCGCACGGGTCGCTGTCCGGTCTTCCACGCGCACCAGCGCAATTAGCCCCGCGCAGCCCGGATTTCAGTCACCTGAATTTTCAGGCACCCGAATCTCAGTCAAGCGAGCCGATATGGACGATACGCCGCTGCCATCCGACGAGACAGGCGCAGCGGAGGCGCTGATGCCGGGGCTCGATCTGCCCAAGGCCGGCCCGGTTCCCGGATATCAGGTACTGGCGCGCAAATACCGTCCCGACACGTTCGAAGACCTGATTGGCCAGGCGGCGATGGTGCGCACCCTGACCAATGCCTTTGCGGCCGGTCGCATCGCCCACGCCTATATGCTCACCGGCGTGCGCGGCATCGGCAAGACGACCACGGCGCGCCTGATCGCGCGGGCGTTGAATTTCCGCAATGCCGAGATCAATCAGCCGTCGATGAAGCTCGATATCCGCGGCGAGCATTGCGATGCCATCGCCCGTTCGGCCCATGTCGATGTGATGGAGATGGATGCCGCCTCGCGCACCGGTGTCGGCGATATTCGCGAAATCCTCGAGGGCGTGCGCTACGCTCCGGTCTCGGCACGCTATAAAGTCTACATCATCGATGAGGTCCATATGCTCTCGACCTCCGCCTTCAACGCCCTGTTGAAGACGCTGGAGGAACCGCCCGAGCACGCCAAATTCATTTTCGCCACCACCGAGATCCGCAAGGTCCCGGTGACGGTGTTGTCGCGCTGCCAGCGTTTCGATCTCAAGCGGATTGATCGCGAAGTGCTGACCGATCATCTTGAGCGGATTTGCGGCCTCGAATCGGCTGCGGTGGAACGCGAAGGGCTGTCATTGATCTCCCGCGCTGCAGAAGGCTCGGTGCGCGACGGGCTCTCCCTGCTCGACCAGGCGATTGTCCAGGGTGCCGAGGCTGATGGCCCGGTAACCGCGATCCAGATCCGCGACATGCTCGGTCTGGCCGACCGCGCCCGCGTGCTCGATCTGCTCGAACATGCGCTGGGGGCCCGCACCAAGGAAGCCCTGACCGAACTGACTTCGCTCTATGATGGGGGCGGCGACCCGGTCGTGGTGACACGTGATCTGCTCGATTATGTCCATGCCGCCTCGCGGGTGAAGGCGGTCGGCTCCGGCGCCGATCTCGGTGAGGCCGCCGATACGGTGCAACGCCTCGCGGCGATCGCCGAAAGCCAGAGCCTGGCCCAGCTGACGCGTCTGTGGAAAATCCTGCTGACCGCACTCGATGACGTCCGGACCGCGCCCGATCCGCTGGCCGCTGCCGAGATGACGCTGTTGCGTCTGGTCGCGGCCTCGATGTTGCCGCCACCGGAAGATGCGGCTCGCCTCCTGGCTAGCCAGCCACCGGCTGCTCCCGACAGGGAGGCGCCGGGAAAGCCTGAGCCGGCCGCTGCGCCGGCCGGTGCCGAAGCCGCGCTCGACGCTGAGGCCGGCACCACTGATACGCCCGGGGTACAGCAGGGCCCGGACACATTTGAAGCGCTGATCGCCATGCTGCAGGAACGCCGCGATATCATTCTGCAACTCGATGTCGAGCGCTGTGTGCGCCCGGTTTCCTTCAAACCCGGTGCGATGACCTATCAGCCGGCCGAGGATGCACCATCGGATCTGGCGCAACGCCTGTCCAAGCGTTTGCAGGAATGGACCGAGACGCGCTGGATGATCCTCGCCGATGCCAATGCCAGGGGCGGCGAGACCTGGTCGGAACGCCGCCAGCGCGGCAAACAGGAAAGAATGGCTGATATTCGCAGCGACCCGGCTGTGGAAGAGGCGATGCGTCTCTTCCCCGGTGCCGAGATTGTCCGCGTGATTGAAGCCGCGACCACCGAACCCGATGACGAGACCAGCCAAGCGGAGAATCGCGCATGACCGATTTGATGGGATTGATGAAGCAGGCTCAGGCCATGCAGCAGAAAATGGGCGAAGCACAGGAAAAGCTCGCCGCCAGCCAGGTGGTCGGTGAAGCCGGTGCCGGGCTGGTCACGCTGACCTTGAGCGGCAAGGGCGAAATGCGCGCCCTGTCGATCGATCCATCCCTGCTCAATCCCACCGAGGGCGAAGTGGTCGAGGATCTGGTGATGGCGGCCCATAATGACGCCAAGCGCAAGATGGAAGCGCTGCAGCAGGACGTGATGAAAGACGTCGCGGGCGGCCTGCAATTGCCACCCGGCATGTCGATGCCGGGCTGAGCGGACTGGATACGACCCGATGCGCACCGCCTCTGCCGGACCTGAAATCGAACGCCTGATGGCGCTGCTCGCCAAATTGCCGGGCCTGGGCCCGCGCTCGGCACGGCGTGCCGCCCTGCATCTGCTCGGCAGGCGCGACAGCCTGATGCGTCCGCTCGCCGAGGCGCTGGGCGATGCCGCCGACAAGATCGGCGCCTGCAGCGAGTGCGGCAATCTCGATGTCACCAATCCCTGCGCGGTCTGCGCCTCACCGGGCCGGCAGCCGGCGGCGCTGTGCGTCGTCGAGACGGTGGGCGATCTGTGGGCGCTCGAACGCGCCGGCGCCTTCAAGGGCCGTTATCACGTGCTCGGCGGTGTGTTGTCAGCCCTCGATGGCGTGCGGCCCGACGATCTCAATATCGCCAAGCTGATCGAACGCGCGGCGCGCGAGGAGATCGTCGAAATCGTGCTCGCGCTCAACGCGACAGTCGATGGTCAGACGACGGCGCACTACCTCGCGGACAAGCTGGCGCCAACGGGTGTCTCGGTCACTTCGCTGGCGCGCGGCGTTCCGGTGGGCGGCGAGCTCGACTATCTTGATGACGGGACGCTGGCCGCAGCCTTCCGCAGCCGGGCGGCCGTCTAACCAGCCCTGTTCAGCCGGGCAAATCGCTCTATTGTCGACTCACCCACCAAGGAAGAGGCGACCGGCAATGGACGATGAAGCGGAGCGTAGTCTGCACCTGGACATCCGGCTGACGCGCAAGACCGTCACCCTGTTCTTCTGCATCGGCCTTTTCATGGTCTCGCTGGTCATGGCTGCGCTGACCTCGGTCAAGCTCCAGCAGTTTCATATCGGCGGGCTTGCCGTCCTGGTCCCGGCCGGGACCATCGCCTTCGGTCTCACCTATCTGGCAACGGATGCGATCAGCGAAGTCTGGGGTCGCAGCTATGCCCTGTGCGTCGTACTGGTCGGCCTGGTGATGCGCTTGCTGATGATGTTGTTGATCATGTATGCGCTCTATGCCGAACAGGTCTTCCCCTTCATCTCCGCCACCGAGGACTGGACCGGGGAACGTCAGGCGGCGTTCGAGTCGGTGTTTCGGGCCGGCATCCGGCTCAATATTGCAGGCATGATCGCCTTCGGCATCAGCGCCTGCGCTGACGTTCTGATCTTTCACTATTTCCAGAAGCGGGACGCCGGCAAGAACCGGCTCTGGTTCCGCAACAATTTTTCGACGATTACGTCGCAAATCCTCAACAGCGTCATTTTCATCAGCGCCGGATTTCTGGGCGCGGTACCGATGGCAGCGATCGGCAGCCTGATCCTGGGGCAGATCGTCGTCAAGATCGTGGTGGCGGCGTTCGATACGCCGGCCATCTATCTGATCCGCAATTTCGCTGAAGGCCGGCGCTTGCTCGACTTGCGTGGCTAGAGCGTCAGCGCCCGGGCCATGCTGGCCAGTCGTGGCGGCAGGCCGGATTCAAACGCCGAGGCCTGGGCCCAGCGGCGGCGCAGGCGGGCCGGGATTTCACCCAGCTTTCCGGGCATGATGCGGGCTGCAGATTCCGTCATTTCCCAGCTGCGTATACCCAGCGCTGCAAGTCCGCGGCCGAGCACCCGTCCCTGCCCGAGCGGGACATCATAGCTGCGATAATATTTCTTGTAGTGAGCGCTGCCCGCGCCCAGATCGACGCGCTCAATACCGCGTTCGGCTGCGTGTCTGAAAATGCCCTGCATCAACAGCAGGCCCGGTGAGTATTTCGCCAGTTCCGGGTCATAGGCCGGGAACCATGAATGGTAAACTTCGCCCGCAACCAGACCAAATTCGACTGCGGCGAGCCGGTCGCCGAACCAGAGCGCCGCGGTCAGGCCGCCGAATTCCGAGCCTTCGCCCTGGCGTAAATCGGTCAGCGCCGCCTGGACCCAGTCAATCGCGAAGACGTCGAGCTTGCCGGTCGCGCGATACTGGGTCTGTTTCCAGTTGCTCAATGTCTCGAACAGGCGCCCGTCGGGATCACCCATCTGTATGCGCACCGGACCGTGATCCCGCTCCGCATTCCGTTGCAGGCGTGCCGTCTTGCGGAAGTGTGACGGCGATTCCGTCTTCCGGGCCGCGAAATAGGCGTCGGCGCCACCCGCGAGATCGACAATTGTCGAGCCGTCAATGTCGCGCATGGGTGCCGCCTGATCCGTGAGCGGGCCATACCAGTTATCGAAGACAAGCGCCGAACCACCGGCACTTCCGAGGACTGCCCTGAGATCAAAGCTCTGGCCGGGGGCAGCGATAATGCCCTGATAATCGCTCATTGGCGCGCCGATCGGCCGGATCACGCCCTCGCGGGCCGCATGATGCGGGAAAAAGCCGATGATCTGCCCGGCATCTTCGAAGACGGCAATCCGGACATCGTCGCGTACGCGGGCGATGCACCGGGTGAATTCAAATCTCAGATAGGGACTGACAAGCCGGCCACCGGGCGAAGCCCAGGCGTTCCAACGCGAGACCATTGCGTCGTCGATGTCCCCGATTGAAACGATTCTCACGTGCACTCAGCTTCCCCGTTCTCGCCTGTGAGGGGAGACGCAAGTTGCGGGCCGGATGGATCACGCCTAATTGCAGGCGACAGTTTTTGTCCGGGCCACTGTGCTAGGCTTCAGCTCACCCATCAGATTCGGATCGACGCCATGGATATCGCCACGCTTCTTTTACTCGCCGGGCTCGGCATCGTGCTCGTACTTCTGGTTCTCATTCTGGTTCGCAAGCCGGCCGATAGCGGCGCCGCAACGGCGGTGCAGGTCGAGGAGCTGAAGCTCGAACGCGATGAGCTGCGCAACGAGTCGGATCGCCAGTCCGCGGCGCTGTCAGAAGCTCGCCAGGCGCTGGCGCGCATCGAGACTGCAGTCGAGGAGCGTGATCGTCTGCGCGTGAAGCTCGAGGCAGTCGAGGCGGAGAAGGGAAAGCTGGACACCCAGTTCGCCAGCCTGCGCGCTGAACATGATGCCGCCATCCGCCATCATGACGAAAAACTCGCCGAGCTCGAAAAGGCCCGCGAGAAGTTGACCGAGACCTTCAAGTCGACCGCCGCCGAGATCCTCAAGACCAGCGGGGCGGAGATGAACAAGCAGGGCGCCGAAGGCCTGCAGGTCTTGCTCAAGCCCTTGCGAGAACAGCTCGACGGCTTCCAGAAGCGGGTGATCGATGATGCTGAAAAGCGGATGGGCCAGACCACCGAGATCAAGACCCTGATCCAGACCCTCCACTCGGATGCCCGCCAGATGTCCGACGACGCCAAGGGGCTGGTCAATGCGCTGCGCTCCTCGGGCAAGGTGCAGGGCGATTGGGGCGAGATGGTGCTGGCGACGATCCTGGAACGTGCCGGCTTGCGCGAGGGCCAGGAATTCTTCACCCAGCAGAGCGAGACCACCGATGATGGTGCCCGCCGCCGGCCCGATGTCGTGGTGGAAATGCCGGGCAAGCAACGCCTGGTGATCGATTCAAAGGTCAGCCTGACCGCCTTCGAGCGTTGCGTGAATGCGGAGGACGAGGACGCGCGCGGCGTCGCGTTGAAACAGCACATCAATTCCGTGCGCACGCACATCAAGGCGCTGGGCGACAAGGACTATGCCCAATTCTACGAAGGCGTCGATTTCACGCTGATGTTTATCCCGCTTGAAGGTGCGGCCTCGCTGGCGCTGCAGAATGATCCGGAGATCTCGATCTTCGCGGGCGAACGCAATGTCATGATCGCGACTCCGACGACGCTGATGATGGCGATGCGCACCGTGCATAATCTGTGGACCATCGACCGGCAGAACCAGAATGCCCGCGAAATCGCCAGCCGCGCCGGCTCGCTCTACGACAAGTTCGAGGGCTTTATCGGCGATCTGGAAAAGGTCGGTCAGCGCATCGATGCGGCCAAGACTGCCTGGCACGATGCCAAGGGCAAGCTGTCCGAGGGGCGCGGTAATCTCGTTCGCCAGACCGAGATGCTCAAACAGCTTGGCGCCGGAACCAAGAAATCACTGCCCGATGATTATCTCGAAGCGGCTGGCCTCGACACCGAGGAGGAAACTGCCACACGGCCTGCCCTCACCGCCCCGGAGGCGGCGGGCGAAGCGTCCAATTCTTGATTCGCTAACCGGCACGTCCTATCTAGAGCCCATGGCTGTCAGAGAAATTATCACCGTTCCCGATCCGCGCCTGAAACTGGTGTCCAAACCCGTCGAGCGGGTGGATGACGATTTGCGCGAACTGATGGATGACATGCTGCAGAGCATGTATGCCGCCGATGGCATCGGCCTGGCTGCCATCCAGGTCGGTGAACCCAAGCGGGTGATCGTTATGGATCTGGCCAAGGCTGACGAGGCGCCGCAGCCGCGCTATTTCGTCAATCCGGTCCTGTCCGACCCGTCCGATACACTGCAGCCCTATGAAGAGGGCTGTCTGTCCGTGCCGACCGTCTTCGATGAAGTCGAGCGTCCAGACCGGATCAAGATCGAGTATCTCGATTATGACGGCCAGCCGCGCGAAGAGATCGCCGAAGGCATGTTTGCCGTCTGTATCCAGCACGAGATGGACCATCTCGAGGGCATTCTCTTCATCGATTATCTCTCGCGCCTCAAGCGCCAGCGCGCCGTGGCCCGGGTCAAGAAGCTGGAAAAAGACAAGACCCGCGAAGACGCAGCCTGAGGCACCGGCCTGCCCTATTGGGGCGGCGGCGTGCCGAGAAGATCGGAAATCGCCTGCACATACGCGCGAAAGGCGGTGCGCCCGGCCTTCGTGATGCGCACGCGGGTCAGGGGCTTTCGGCCGAGGAAGCTCTTCTCGATCGTCACGAAGCCTGCCTCCTCCAGCTTTCGCAAATGCACTGACAGATTGCCCTGCGTCGCATCGAGCACCGACTTCAATTCCGTAAACTCGGCCACTTCGGCATTCGACAGATAGGTCATCACGCCGAGCCGGAGCCTGCCGTGAATGACTTCGTTGATCTGGCCGATTCCCGATTCTGGTCCCGGTTCGTTCATCGGATCAGGACTCCGCCTTCCGGCCTGATCGCATCATGATCCAGCCCGGCAAGGCCATCAGGGCGAACATCCCGAACGAGGCGACCAGGACGAATTCCGGAGTGCCGGCCGTCAAGGCCAGCAGCACCGCCGTGACAAACCAGCCCACCGATACGGCGCCGAGCCATAATCTCTGCCGGATCCGGAAAGCGATGAACCACACCATGCCCTGAACGGCAAAGATCGCGGCGCCATAGCTGAACCAGGCATCGGGGCTGTCGAGCTTGACCGCGGTAATCCAGAAGATAGCGAGCAGGCAGAGATTGGTGGCACCGATGGCCGAGAAGGCATAGTCCAGCGCGCGCCCGGCCATCGTCTTGGGGCCGTTCTTGCCCGCCCCGCGCAGAATGACCACCAGGACGCCGAGGAAAACCAGGGTCGGTCCGAGGATGACTGCGAGCATCCCGATACCGGTGATTTCGAGCCGTCCGCTGAACTCGGCCCATTGCAGCAATGTCTGGACGCCATAAATCAGACCGGCCGCAAACAGGGTCTTTCCGGTCGTCTGGCCCGGAGGTGTGGTGTCGGAGACCAGTTCGCGCATGAAGGCGAGGTCGGCGTGGGCGTTTTCCTTGTCCTGATTCATGGTGTCCTCTGAGTCGGCAGGCGGGCCGGGGCGATCCTGCCCCAGCCCGGAAGGGAAGTCATGACTGCGTTGCTTGTGGGGCGAGGGCCGGTTCATCCTTGGCGGGTTGGCGCCCGTACCGCCGGCCATTGATCCAGGCTCCAAGCCAGCTATTGCGGACCAGAAGCTGATAACTGCCCAGCAAAATGATCAGGGTGATGGCCAGCACCAGCGCGAATTTCACCTCACCCGGCCAGGCGAGATCCGACACCATGACCTGCAGGGCCATCACCAGTGGCAAGTGCATGATGTAGAGCCAGTAGGACGAGTCTGCGAGATAGCGCCGGATACGGCTGTGTCCGGACCAGAATTGCAGCGCCAGACCGGTGATCGCCAGGGTCCACGCCCAGCTCGCAATCGCATAGCTTGCGGCCAGAATGGCCTTGTCCGGTCCCGGTGCCGGTGGGACAAAATCCGGGACCAGCCCCAGTTGACGCACACAGATCATGGTCGCCGCCAGCGCCAGCGCTGTATTGACGGGCCACCAGCGCCGCCAGGCATCGACCAATCCCGATTGCCCCTGCACCAGCCAGCCGGCGCCAAACGCCATGCCGTAAGCGATCAAGGCTCCATTATTGGGCACGAAGCCGGTGTCGGGTGTGGGAATTCCGAACCAGGCGTACCAGGCGGGGTTGAGCCAGAACCAGAGGCCGATGGGCGCTGCCAGGACGGGAATGCCGATCGGGGTTCTCAGGATCAATGCGGCCAGGCGGTCGACCGGGTTTTGTCGCGCTTCCGACCGGTCGCCCAGGCGGGGCACCAGATAGAGCGCAGCCGCCGCGACGTAGAAAATCAGCAATAGATAGAGAAACCACAAATGGGTGAGCGGCAGCGTGGCCAATTCCAGCGGCGGTGGCGGCGGTGTGCCTTCGGGCACCACCCCGCCATTGGCCTTCAGGAAGCCCCAGATGAAGACGGCCGTGATCATGGCGAAGAGCGGGCCCCAGAAGATCACGAGCGGCAGGGCGATCCGTTTGCTCCGATCTCGGAGGAAACCGATCACGCCGCGCTTTTCTATCGCCATGCGGGCAAAGAAGCCGGCGATGAAAAAGAACAGCGTCAGCCGGAAAATGTGCGGGACCATGAAGGCGAAGGCGAAACCCTCTCCGGCGGCAACATCCTGGGTGGCCCAGATTTGTGGGCCCGGCAGGAAGGACATTGAGGCGTGGAGGAGAATTCCAAGCATCAAGGCCATGGCGCGAACCGCGTCCAGCGCGTGCAGGCGTTCGGTTTGAGGGTGGGTCACGGGCAGTCTCCGATTGTTCGAAGATCAGCAGATATCATAGACTAGTTTATAATGTAAACCAGTTTTGCTATTAACCGTGCGCCCGGCGCTGTCAGGTCGGTCGGTTAGAAGCGTCCAGCCTGGAAATCCGTTACCGCTTGCTGCAATTCCGCCTGTGTGTTCATCACGAAGGGGCCATAGCGGGCCACTGGCTCATTGAGCGGCTGGCCAGCGACCAGCAGGAAGCTGGCGGCCTTGGCCCCGGCCCTCAACTCCACCGTATCGCCGTCGCTCAGCACGGCGAGGTCGGGATCCTTGACGCTCTTGCCGCCGGCCGAGACCTCGCCCTTGTAGACCGAGATGAAGACGGTATGTCCGGCGGGTACGGCTTCGCTGAACGTGGCGCTCGGCTCGAGGGTAATGTCGAGCAAGAGCGGCTTGGTCGCGATCTGTTCAACCGGGCCGGTGGTGCCGCTGGCGCTGCTGCCGGCCAGGACGCGGATCTGGCTGCCCTCGCGATCCTCGACTGGGATTTGCCCGGCGGAGAACTCCTGGTAACGCGGCGCGGTCATCTTCTGTTTCGCCGGCAGATTGACCCAGAGCTGGAAGCCCCACATGCGGCCGTCTTCCTGCTCCGGCATCTCGGAATGCACGATGCCGCGACCGGCCGTCATCCACTGGATGCCGCCAGGCCCGATCACGCCCTTATGGCCCTTGTTATCGCCATGGCGCATGCGGCCATCGAGCATGATGGTGACGGTTTCAAAACCGCGATGCGGGTGGCTCGGGAAGCCGGCGATATAATCATCGCGATTATCGGAGCGGAACTGGTCGAGCATCAGAAAGGGATCGAGATAATCCAGCCCCTGATGCCCGAGCATACGGGTCAGTTTGACGCCGGCTCCGTCGGAGGTCGGCAGGCCGCGCGAGATCTGGCTGATGCGGCGGGCTCTGGTCTTTGCGATTGTGCTCATGACGGGCTCCTGTTCGCTGTCCTGAGGCTCAAACTAGGATTTTGCCGGAGCGGAAAACAGCCGCCACCGCGAAAAGCATTCTTTCCCCTGTGGAGAGGATGACTTGTTGCTTGACCCGGGCAGGCGGGCACAGGATCGTGACCGGAAGAATTTCAGGGAGATTGCCAACATGAAACTGATCCATGCCAGCGCCGCGCTTGGCCTGATAAGCCTTGCAGCCTGTTCCGCACCGCAATCAACGCCAGCCAGCGACGACATGCTGCTCGCACTGTCGCAATATTGCGGTCAGGCCTTCGAAGGCGGCGTGGTCAGCGATGATCCGCGCGATGCCGACTGGGCGGCGGAAGTGCTCACCATCCATTTCCGCGAGTGCAGTGAGGACGAGGTCCGCATTCCGCTGCATGTCGGCGAGAACCGGTCGCGCACCTGGATCATCAGCCGTCAGGGTGATGGCCTGCGCTTGCAGCATGATCATCGCCATGAAGATGGCAGCGATGATGCGGTGAGCATGTATGGTGGCTCGACGGTGACGCCGCCCGCCAATGGGCGCGCTGAGTTCCCCGCCGATCAGTTCTCGAAGGATTTGTTCGAGCGTGAGGGCCTTGCCGTCTCGGTCACCAATGTCTGGACGCTTGCGCTGACCGATGAGGCGCTGACCTATGCGCTGGATCGCCCGGAGCGCCATTTCGAAGTCAGCTTCGATCTGACCCGGCCGGTGGATGTTCCGCCAGCCCCCTGGGGTTTCGAGTAGGCTTTCAGGGACATGTGCCTTTGGCGCATGTCCCGTTGCCCTGCGCTCTAGTCATCATCTGATGGTGCACATGCACCATTCTGCGCAATGCTGACGCCGGCCGCCGCCGCTGTGCAGGCATTGCCATAGGTCTGGCCATCGCAGCCGCAGACCGGGCGATATTCGCGCGTGCAGGCTTGGGGGCGAGGCGTGCAAATACCGCTCTGGTCGGCGGCGCCGCACTGAGCTGCCGGCTCATAGCGGCAATAGGCGCCGCTATCGGCGCAGCCGGTTCCCATCATTCCGCCGCACATGCCGCCAATTTCCGCCTGCGGACGCGGGTCGGTTGCCGGGCTGGACGGGTCTGATGTGGCGCAGGCGCCCAGCGCCAGGAGTCCGAAAACGAGGGTGATCAGTATGCCGGCTGGTTTGGTCATGATGTCGCTCCTGCTTGGCGGTGAGCCTATATCAAAGTTAAGACAGCGGGAAGAATGCACTTGATTTTGACAGGAATAAGCCACGCATGACGCTTCGCCTCGCCTTTATGGGTACGCCTGATTTTGCCGTCCGCTCGCTCGCCGAGATCGCCGCAGCGGGGCATGAGATCGTGCGGGTCTACACCCAGCCGCCACGCAAGCGCGGGCGGGGTCAGTCGGAGCAGAAAACGCCGGTACACCAGCTGGCCGAAGTGCTCGGAATCCCGGTTTCCACCCCTGTCAGCTTTAAGGATGATGCGGTGCTCGAGGAGTTCGAGGCGCTTGATCTTGACGCTGCGATTGTCGTGGCCTTCGGACAAATCCTGCCACAGCGCGCGCTCGATGCGCCGCGGCTGGGTTGCCTCAATCTGCACGGCTCCCTGCTGCCGCGCTGGCGCGGTGCGGCGCCGGTCCAGCGCGCCATCATGGCGGGTGACGCGGTGACGGGCGTGCAGATCCAGCAGATGGAAGCCGGCCTCGATACCGGCCCGATCCTGCTCTCCGAAACCGTTGCGATCAGTGATGCCGACACGGCCGCCAGCCTGCACGACAAGCTGATGAATGCCGGCGCGGGCCTGTGGGGACCTGCCCTGGCAGCGCTGGAGCGCGGCTCGCTGCAAGCCGTGCCGCAAGCGGACGAGGGCGTCACCTACGCCAGCAAGATCACGCCGCAAGAGGCCCGTATCGACTGGTCGCGCCCGGCTGCCGAGCTCTCCCCGCACATTCGCGGCCTCTCACCCTTTCCCGGTGCCTGGTTCGAACTGGCGACCGAGAAGGGGCCGGTCAGGGTGAAGGTTCTGCTCGCGACCAGCGAAGCCGGTGAAGGCGCGCCGGGTACAGCGCTCGATGACGCGCTGTTGATCGCCTGCGGCTCCGGTGCGCTGCGTCTGAGCCGTCTGCAACGCGAGGGCAAGGGCGCGATGAAAGCGGAGGACTTCCTGCGTGGCACGGCGGTGCCGGCCGGAACGGTGCTGGGCTGATGCCGCGCTACAAACTCATCCTGGAATATGACGGCACGCCCTTCTATGGCTGGCAATGGCAGGATCATGGCCCCTCGGTCCAGGGCTCGCTGCAACGCGCTGTCGAAGCGCTCAATGGCGCACCGGCAATCGTACAGGGCGCCGGTCGCACCGATAGCGGCGTGCATGCGCTGGGGCAGGTGGCGCATGTCGATCTCGACAAGGATCTGCGCTGCGACCGCGTGCGCGATGCGCTCAATCACCACCTTCGCCCCGACCCGATTGCGGTACTCGAGGCGGAAAAGGTGACGGAGGAATTTCATGCCCGCTTCTCGGCGACGAAGCGGCACTATCTCTACCGCCTGATCGACCGCCGCTCGCCGCTGACCCTGGACAAGGGCCAGATCTGGCGCGTGCCGCAACAGCTCGACGGCGATGCCATGCATGCCGCCGCGCAAATGCTGGTCGGCAGCCATGATTTTTCCACCTTCCGCGATGCGCAATGCCAGGCGGAGAGCCCGGTCAAGACGCTCGACGAGATCCGCGTTTCGCGCATTGGCGAGGAAGTGCAAGTGACCTGCTCGGCCCGCTCCTTCCTGCACCGCCAGGTGCGCTCCTTCGTCGGATCCCTGGTCGAGGTCGGTGTGGGCAAATGGTCAGTGCGTGATTTCAAGGCCGCGCTTGATGCCGCTGACCGCAAGCGCTGTGGCCCGGTAGCGCCGTCTGACGGGCTCTATCTGGTGGCGGTGGACTATCCGGACTGAGGCCGGTGACTAACCCGCCGGAATTGCGGGCGTCATGGCGAGGCTGATCAGGATCACCATGATCTTCGCGGCCAGGATCGGCACCGCGCAGGCTGCCGCTGATGTGATGGTCGGCGTGCCCAGCGCGATATAGGCGATGCGCCAGTGCACCAGTATCCGCAGATAGCCATAGAGGCCGGACAGGATACCCAGGACCTGAAGATTGATCAGCCCGGCCAGGAAGAGTGTCCAGAAGCTCGCCTGCACGGCGAACAGCAGGATTGAGCTCCAATTGTGCAGCACCACCCAGGCGGCCCAGCGTCCGCGCGCGCCAACGATGTGGGCTGCGAGCGAGGCGGCCAGCGGAAACACGACCCAGGACAGGGAATAGACGAGGAAATCCTCAAGCCCGTAGCTGCGCTCGCCGGCCGAGCCATGCCAGGCGCTGAGCAGGATGAGGGCGACCAAAGGCAGGGCGAAGACCGCGGCGGAGAAGGAATGCCAAAGCCCGCCCATCGAGGTGTCGAAACTGGTTTCCCAGCCATCCTTGAAGGTGAGAATGCGCCAGCTGCCCTGCAGCGCCAGCCAGGCTTCGGCGACCAGACGCATCATGCCGGCGTGTCCGCGAAATAGGCGCTCAGGATACGGGTATAGATCCGCGTCAAAGTCTCGATATCGGCGACGGGCACACATTCGTCGATCTGGTGCATGCTGGCACCTACCAGGCCAAACTCGGCGACCGGGCCGTATTTATGGATGAAACGGGCATCGCTGGTGCCACCGCCTGTGGTCAGCGCGGCGCGGCGTCCGGTTTCCGCCTCGATGGCGTCCTGCAGCAATGTGGTGAATTGCCCGGCCGGGGTCAGGAAGGCCTCGCCGGTGACATGGATATCGCAGGCGACCTCACCATCGAAGGTCAGGGCAACAAGCGCCGCTTCGGCTTCGATCCAGCGCCGCAGCTCATCACCGGTATGGGCGATATTGAAGCGGATATTGAACCGCGCCTCGGCATGGCCGGGGATGACATTCGTGGTCGGATTGCCCACATCAATGCTGGTGACTTCGAGATTCGAGCGCTGAAAATTCTCCGCTCCATCATCAAGCACACGCGCAGTGAGGCGGCCAAGCAGGGTCAACAAGGGCGGGATCGGGTTTTCCGCCCGTTCCGGATAGGCGACATGGCCCTGGCGGCCAGTCACGTTGATCTGGCAATTGAGACTGCCGCGACGGCCCGATTTGATCGTTTCACCCATCACGGTTGGATTGCTCGGTTCGCCAACCAGACAGTGATTGAAGCTCTCGCCCTCGGCCGCGAGCTGTTCCAGCGCCGCCTTGGTGCCATTGATCGCCATGCCCTCTTCATCGCCGGTGATCAGGAAGGCAATCGAGCCGGCCGGTTCGCCCTGATCGGTGAGCAAGCGCTGGACGGCGGCGACCATGGCCGCGATGGCGCCCTTCATGTCAGCCGCACCGCGACCCCACAACACGCCGTCTATCGCTTCGGCGGCAAAGGGCGGGTGGGTCCATTTGGCGTCATTGCCCGAGGGCACGACATCGGTATGGCCGGCGAACATGAAACAGGGTGAGGCGCTGCCGCGGCGGGCATAGAGATTGTCGATCTCGCCGAAGGGCAGGCGGCGGCAAGCGAAGCCGAGACTTTCCAGTGCCTGCTGCACCACATCCAGCGCCCCGGCATCGGCTGGCGTCACCGAGGGGCAGCGGATCAGACGCTGGGCCAGCGCCAGTGGATTGGAAAGATCGAGTTCAGTGTTCATAATCGAAACATAGCCGGTTCGTCCGGGCGCGCCAGAACAAGGATGCAGCAATGAGCACGTTCGCAATCAGCGAAGTCGAAGAAACTTCCAAATGCAGCTATCCCGCGCCGTTCAGTGAGCCGTGCCGCGGACGCCACACTCGCCGCCTTGGCGAGCTTGCCGGCCTGACCCAGTTTGGCGTCAACCAGGTTCGGCTCGAGCCCGGTGCCTGGTCATCCCAGCGCCACTGGCACACGCATGAAGATGAATTCGTCCAGGTGATTTCCGGCGAGGTCGTGCTGGTGATGGATGGCGGCGAGACCGTGATGCGCCCGGGCGATTGCTCCGGCTTCCGTGCCGGTGTCGAGGACGGGCATCATCTGGTCAACCGCTCGCGGGAGGATTGCGTCTTTCTGGCCATTGGCACCCGTATTGATGCCGATGGCGCCGAATACCCCGATATCGACATGAAGGCCCTGCCGGAACGCTATGACCGGCCGGGTGCGGGCACATTCGTGCACAAGGACGGCACGCCCTACTGAGCTTTAGTGCGAGCGCCCGTGCGTTTCGCGGAAGCGTTCCATCGAGATCGAGATCTTGAAGGTCTCGCGGTATTTGGGCGAGCCGACGGGGCGCGGCGGGTGCTGGGCGGTCAGGGCGAGGATGCGTTCCAGGGTGTCGTGGGCGGCACCGCTCTGGCCGGCGCCGATATAGGCGTGCAGCTCGACCAGCGCATCCGACAACGGATCGCCGCCACGGATGATGAAATAGGGCTCATTGGCATCGAGCCGCTTGAGAACATCGAATTCCGACGGGTTGTTGGCGGAGCCGTAGGGCGCTGTCGGATCGGCAGCATCCGGATTGGTCTTGGCTTTCACATCGCTCACGGCAATATCCTTCATGGTTCTTCGCTGGCGGGTATTGCATCAGATTCGAGCGCCCCGCGACAGGGCCGCATCAGCGTACTGGGCGGATTTCTGGCTGTTGTCCCGGGAAAAGACTAGAAGACCGCCATGACCCAACAATCTTCCAGACAAATCGCCATTATCGGTGGCGGCCCCGCCGGCCTGATCGCCGCCGAGCGCCTCAGCGCCCATGGCCATGGCGTCACCGTTTATGAACGCATGCCGACCCTTGGGCGCAAATTCCTCATGGCCGGACGCGGCGGGCTTAACCTGACCCATAGCGATGACCGCGAGGCTTTCATGGCGCGCTATCGCGAGGCCGCTGGCTGGATGTCATCCTGGCTGGAAGTTTTTACGCCGGCTGATCTGTGTGCCTGGGCCGAGAGCCTGGGGCAGGAGACCTTCGTCGGCACCAGCGGCCGTGTCTTCCCGCAGGCGATGAAAGGCTCGCCGCTCTTGCGCGCCTGGATCGCCCGGCTCGAGCGGCAGGGCGTGCAGTTCCGCCTGCGCCATCAGTGGGCGGGCTGGAGCGCGGACGGCGCGCTCATGTTCAACACGCCCGAAGGGGATCGGGTTGTCGACAAGCCTGACGCCGTCCTGCTGGCGCTCGGCGGCGCGAGCTGGTCGAAACTGGGTTCCGATGCCGGCTGGGTCGATATGCTGCGCGCGCGCGATGTCGAGATCGATGATTTCGCCGCCGCCAATTGCGGCGTCGAGATCGCCTGGAGCGAGATCATGAAATCGCGCTTCGCTGGCAAGCCGTTGAAAACGATCTCGATCAGCCTCAATGGCGAGACCGTGCGCGGCGAGGCGATGATTTCCGCCTACGGGCTGGAAGGCGGCGCGGTCTATGCGCTCTCCACCCCGATCCGCAAGGCGCTGGCGACCGGTTATCCGGTCACCGCCACGATTGATCTGCGCCCCAATCACAAGATCGCCGAAGTCACTGCCCGCCTCAGCGACGCGAAGAAGGGCCAGTCGCTGGCCAACACCCTGCGCAAGGCCGGCCTCTCGCCCGAAGCGATCAGTCTGTTGCGCGAAAGCGGCGAACTGCCGACAGCCCCGGCCGATCTGGCGCGGCGGATCAAGGCCACACCCGTCACGATCACCGGTCAAACCGGTCTGGCACGGGCGATTTCCTCATCCGGCGGCATTGCCCGCGAGGGTCTCGATATCGGCCTGATGATCAAGGCTATGCCGGGCGTCTTCGTCGCCGGCGAGATGATTGACTGGGAAGCGCCCACCGGCGGCTATCTGCTGCAGGGCTGTTTCTCGACGGGAATCGCTGCGGCGCGCGGGATTGAGGTCTGGATGGGGTTGCAGGCGGAGCCGGAAGGCGCGGCGGTGTCTGAGGATGCGGCTGGCGACGGCACTGACGGCGAATAATCGCTCCGGGTGGAAAAGACCGGGACGGACAAGGTTTCCGGCGATTTAGTGGAGGCTGTCCCAGTTATTCGCGCATTCCGGACTCAAGTTTCGGGCCAAGCTTTCCAATACCAAGTACCGGAACTCCTGGAGGGCAAAATGTTTGGGTTAAAAAAAAGCTACAGAGTGGGCGATGAATTCTTTTTGGGAGATAAATTTAAGTTGATTGTGAGAAATCCGGACGATGAAGGTCTTGTCAGGGTCGGGCGAGATATCCGAAATATTGAAGTGCTTTCTCTGTGGGACAATCAAGGTTGGTTTTTGAAATACAAATTTCCGTTTGATTCTGACGTCGAGAATTATATCGGGACGATCATTAAGCGAACCAATAAAGATATGATAGAGCTCCGAGCGTTTGATTATCATGGAATTGAATATGAAGTGGGTGCGGGGTTGCGAAGTGCTTCACCTACAGGACGACGAAAGAAATAACTCTTATCGAATAAACTGGGACAGACACAGTCAGCCCCCACTTCCCCGTTTCAATTCACATATCTGCGCCCCGGCGCACAGCCTCCCATAAACCGCTTGCCAGCAGCGGGCCCTGCGGGGTTCAGCGTGTCAAGGCCGCCTTCGGCGCCGCTTCGCGGGCATGCGCCTTGACACGCTGAACCCCGCAGGGCGACATCTCGGCATGAGGTTTTGGTGGAGGTTGGGCACATCCGGCGCCGGATGCTCGGTTCAATACAGCACCGGCGGGACATGGTCCCCTCCAGGCGCCGCCTGAAAAACGGTACGGGTCCCCGTCTGTTCTGCGCGCACAACGAGATTGGCTGATTGCGAATGGCTGGCGTGTGCCCCCGAATTAGACAAGTAGGATAACAAGATGAAGTTTCTAACTCGACGGAGCGTAGGTCCACTCGCGAGCGACAAGCTCTACGAAAGTGCACATGACCGATATCAAGAAAGTCTAGGTCTTAGCATGAAGTACATGGACGAAGCTCTTGTAAAGCTGGCCGCTGGAGTGCCGTTCCATGACGGGGTTGTTTCGTCAATTTCGGTGGATGGGTCTGAAGTTTCAATCGCGTATGTAATTGGAGATCTTCAGATTGGTTATCGATTTGTCACTGTCAAGTATATTGATGGACACGTAAGCAACGAAACAAAATGTAAATCCGTTGTCCGGGATAGACGGTCGGAAATTTTGGCGAGTGAGTTTGTATACAATAATGATGGGGCATGGGTTCACAACTTGCTTTTTGTTCCTACGGGCGAGTTTTCGATAACTTTTAGAACTCTTCTAATTGCTGAGAAGTCAATGAAAAGCAGAATTATTGATTACATTGGAGATCCATACTCAAATGAAAAGACGGACGCACGTAATAGATGGTGAAATGTGGAATAAACGAATAGGCAAACGAATAAACGGGGACATGGCGGTAATCGCGGCTGCAGGACAAATAGGGGCACACACAATTAATTCGATCCTACTCCGCTAAATTCATTGCCTTTACCGAGTTTCGGCCTGCCCGATGCGGGCCGGCCTTGGTGGGACGCGAAACGGCGGGGGCGTCGATTTTGTCGACCGCATTCACCGGCCATCAAAGAGGGACGTGTACCTCTGGTACGCGTCCCCGGGGAAAAGGGGAGCTTCCCCTGAGGACAGGTACCCGAGGTACCTGTCCCTCGCTGTGCCGTTGAATAAGCGCGGTCTTATGTATCAAACGCACCAAGTGTCATGATGATTAAGGCTCCTTCAGTTCGCCGCCTCATCGCCGCGTTGTTTGCGGTCGTAATTGTAACTCTCGCCACCCCATCGGCTCACGCCGGGAAGGTTGTATTTACAGGCGAACGCGAACGACTGTCGCCATCGCTCCCCGGCAATGTCCTCATAAATGAAATGGCCCCACAGTATAAGTCGCTCACCTTGGGCAAGACGCTCATACTGCCGCCATCCGTGCACGCAATATGGGGAGGAGAAGCTGCGCTCGGACCCTGCCTGCGGAGGCAGTTCAAGCTCTGCTTCCAGAAATCGGAGATCCCGCTCTCGCTCATTGATGTCGTGTTCGTAGCCCACCGAAATGGACTCAGCGACGATCAAAGCCGGGACACGGCCAACATTTCGCACAACGATATTGGCGTCAAAGGGCCAACTGGGGTTTTCATCCCCGCGCGCTTTGTCGAGGTCTATTTTTATCTCAGCATATGGCACTCGGACCCGCAGATAAGGCTTTTGTTCGCGCAAGAACTGCTTTTCTGCAATGCCCGCTTGACGCCTTGCCTGTTCGAGCGCCTGAAAGGCGTAGACAGCCGCTTTTCGGCTCTCGCGCAGAGTTTCGTAGATAACGAATATGCCCACCACGCTGACAATCAGGCCAACCATTCCAACCCACAGCATCGCGAAGGTCCACTTCGCCATATCGCTTTGAGCGCTAAGATCGGCTATGGTGGCTTGGCGCTCTTGCTCGGCATCTATGCGCTCAGCCAAACAGGTAAGGCGCGCCGTAGCGGTATCGATAACGCGGCATATCTCTTCGGCGCGGGAGTAATGGGCGTACTGGTCGGTTGCCTGGTGTTCTTCTCGCTGCTTCTGACTGAAATAATCTATTGAGGCGGTGCCGGCCCAAGTCGCGGTGACGCCGATCAGCAGAACAATGATCGCAAAAGCGATCAGATGTGGAGGGCTTGCGTCCCTATCGCGCTTAGACATGCCAGCATAAAAGCAGCACTGAACTTTCCGCGCGAGAGTTTATTTCGAATGTTGACCTCTTTCTCGTCGATTCCGATGGCAGCGAGTTTTTCGACAAGCTGGGCATAGGTCACGCCGTGGCGCTTCAATTCGGCCTTTAGGATATTGGCCGCGCGGGTCTCGAAGTCGGTTTGTTCGGGCATTTGTATCGCCTTTGTGTAAAAAAGTACTGTAAACGATACTTATGCCCTTGCATTAGATACGTCAACGCACTATATACGTTACATTGGTAACGGACATAGTGACATGGCTCAACATTTTCTCCTCTCCGCTCAAGCGCGCACCCTCTCGCTTAAGGACATCTACAAGGCTGGCGAAGAGGCCGCCTATGAGACGTTCCGGGCGATGCGCTGGGCTGACACGCATGGCGAGGCTGTTTGCCCGCGCTGTGGCTGCACAGAGACCTATGACATTGCCACCCGCCGCAAGTTCAAGTGCGTGGCCTGTCATCACCAGTTTTCGGTCACGTCCGGCACCATCTTCGCCAGCCGCAAAATGGACTTCTCTGACCTGCTTGCCGCGATCTGCCTGTTCGTCAACGGCGTGAAAGGTATGAGCGCGCTTCAAATGAGCCGCGATCTGGACGTCCAGTACAAGACGGCTTTCGTGATGATGCACAAGCTGCGCGAAGTTCTGGCCGCTGAAATGCGTGGCCTTGAGCTGTCAGGCGAGGTCGAGATTGATGGCTGCTATATCGGTGGCCATATCCGCCCGTCGAACCTGAAAGAAGATCGCGTTGACCGCCGCTTGGCCAAGCACCAGACCGGCACCCGCCGCGTTGTGGTCGCCCTGCGTCAACGTGGTGGCCGCACACTGCCATTCATTGCCCGCCGTGAGGGCGAGGGTGTCGAGATTGCTTCGCGCATTGTGGCGGACGGATCAACCATCTTCGCTGACGAGGCGGCACACTGGGATGATCTGGTTCGTGACTTCCCGATGGGCCGCATCAACCATTCCGAGGCGTACAGCCTGCACGGCAAGCACACCAACAACGTCGAGAGCTTCTTTTCCCGCCTGCGCCGCATGATCCGTGGCCAGCATCACAAGGTCAGCCCGCAATACCTGCACCAGTACGCCAGTGAAGCAGCTTGGAAAGAAGATCACCGCAGCGTTGCCAATGGCGCGCAGGCTGGCCGGGTTATCTCACTGGCGATGGCTTTGCCGGTTAGCAGGGCTTGGGCTGGGTACTGGCAACGGGCGGCTTAATCCACTCACCGAAACCGCTTCGTCACGTCCTTAACTCGCCCGGTCACGTCTCTGACGCGCTCGTCAGTGGCTTCCCATTCCATCCGGGCGATCACAGCAAGGGCGATGGCGTGATTGCCTTCTGCCCCGGCTCTCATGGCATCACAGACCAGCGCTTTGAGCTGGCCACGGGCGAATAGCTGGGTTGGTGCAGCATTTCCGCCCATGACCCGGATAGCGGCTTCAATAGTGCGTAGATCGGCCTGAGCTGATTTGATGATGGCGCGGAGTTCATCGCGCTTCTGGTGTAGAGCTTTCATGCCCGGCATCGTGCCGGAAACCAGCGCTCAAAGCATCATGACACTTGGTGCGTTTGATACATAAGGCCGAATAAGCGCACGCGCGCGGGACGTGGTCCGGTCCTGCGGACCGGTGCATGTCCCGACTTGCTGGGTGCTCGACGACTGCGGCTGGACGGCTTCAATCCAGACAATACCGGCAGCAGGTAGCGCTCGACCCAGGTCGGGACATGCACCCGTTTCGGGGAAACGGGACCACGTCCCGGCAGCGACCTGTACTTATACCGAAAGTAAATGTTGCCCGCATCCCCTGCGGTACAACTTGTCCGCCCCCCGGCGGTGCGGGGTTATAATCGCGGCGGTTTCGCTCTTTGACATTGTCGATTGATCCCCACCAACGCGCCCACGCCGTGCCGGAAGCCCGCCCGGCAATGGCAGAGTGGCAGTCTCTGCCACCCGCCCTGTCATGGCGTCCGCGCCTGTGCAGACAGGGCTGCAGGCCCGTAATGACAGAGTGGCAGACTGGCAGGGTGTTTCCCACGAAAAATTCAAAATCCGCCCAAGCGGGACACCGACCCTCCGGGACTGGCACAATCTACCCGTCCCCGATATCCGGGGATATGACGGGCGCGCATTCCACCATGCCCCCGGACGGCCCGGCTCCCATACCCGCTAACGCGTGACGGAAACCCCCGCGTCAGGCGAAGCTAGCGCAACAGCTCATTGATCGAGGTTTTCGAGCGCGTCTGGGCATCGACGCGCTTGACGATCACGGCGCAGGCGAGTGACGGCCCGCCCTTTGGGTCGGGCAAGGTGCCGGGCACCACGACCGAATAGGCCGGGATTTCGCCGCGGGTGATCTCGCCGGTGGCGCGGTCGACAATCTTGGTCGACTGGCCGAGATAGACGCCCATCGAGATCACGGCGCCGGTGCGCACGATCACGCCTTCGGCGACTTCGGAACGGGCGCCGATGAAGACGTCGTCCTCGATGATCACGGGGCCGGCCTGCAAGGGCTCCAGCACGCCGCCAATGCCGACACCGCCGGAGATATGCACCCGTTTGCCGACCTGGGCGCAGGAGCCGATCGTCGACCAGGTATCGACCATCGTGCCTTCATCGACATAAGCGCCGAGATTGACATAGGACGGCATCAACACCACGCCCGGCGCGATAAAGGCGCCGCGCCGCACGGCGCAAGGCGGCACAGCGCGAAAGCCCGCCGCCTTGAATTCGGCTTCGCCCCAGCCCTCGAATTTCGACGGCACCTTGTCCCACCAGCCGGCGCCGGCGACGCCGCCATCGATCAAACCCATTGGATTCAGCCGGAAACCCAGCAGGACGGCTTTCTTCAGCCATTGATTGACCGTCCAATTGCCGTTGGCCTGCCGTTCGGCGACCCTGGCCTGGCCGCTATCGAGCTGCTGGATTGCCGTTTCGACGGCATCGCGTATTTCGCCGCCGGTTTCGGTGGAGACGTTGTCGCGATTGTCCCAGGCGGATTCGATAATGGTCTGGAGGGGGTCAGTCATCGGAAGTCTCCGGTGTCGTCGATGTCCGCATTTCACCCAGAAACGTCGTCAGGCAATCGGCGGCGAAGTGGACGTGGTCGGGGTGTTCGCCCGGTGCGGTGTGGTCTTCGGTACGCAGGCCTTCCTTCGCGCGGATCAGGACGGTTGTGAAGCCCATTTCATGCGCGGTTTTCAGATTGCGGACCGAATCCTCGAACAGGACAGATTGCGGCACGGGCAGGTCGAACCGGCTGGCAAAGCGGTCGAAGCCCTCGCGGTGCGGCTTGGGCGTGAAGCCGGCGGCCTCGACGTCGAAAATATCGTCGAACAAATGATCAATGCCGAGATGGATCAGGACATTCTCGGCATGTTTGAGCGAGCCATTGGTGTAGACGAGACGCTTGCCGGGCAGGGCCTCCAGCTTGCGGATCAGCAGTGGATTGGCCGGAATAACGCTGTGGTCGATATCATGGACGTAGTCGAGATACTCACGGATATCGAGCGGGTGATTGGCCATCAGCCCGTGCAAAGTGGTGCCATATTCGCGCCAGTAGGATTTCTGCAGCAGGCGCGCCTCGTCCTGCGGCAGGTCGAGCAGGCGGGCGACATATTCGGTCATCCGGGCGCTGACCTGGGCCATGACCGGCGCGTCGGACGGGTAGAGCGTGTCGTCGAGATCAAATACCCAGTGATCGATATGGGTCAGGTCGGGGCGGTTACCGGTCACGCCGCGGGCCTTCGAAATCGGATTCCTCGATCGTCACGCGCACACCGCCATCGACCGGTTCGGGGATGCGGCGGAAATTTGCTGTCGCATAGCCACGCTCGGCGCAGCTGGTGCGTTCTTCGGCGAGGAAGCGGGCCGGAGCGATGCAGAAGGCGTCCTGGCCACCATTGATCGGGCGGCGTGCTGTTGGCGTCAGGCGCTCGGCATAGAAAAAATTATTCACCGTTTCCAGCCGCGCCGCCAGCAGCCGGGCGCATTCGCCGGCATGCAGTCGCCACCAGCCCCGCGACTGCCATATCTCGCCGGTGCGGTAGCCGATCGCGGCCGCGATATCACCGTCCGACTGATTGCAAACCGTCAGACCGCTTTGGGCATTCCGGGTCATGGCGCGCGATTCGAGGGCATCGATCAGGGCGGTATTGGCTGGCCTTGAGGCGAGCTCGGCATCGCCTAGGAAGCGGGTAATGGCGCGGTCGGTGCCGCGGCCGTCATAGCCATCGACGGCGGTTATCGGATAGCCGGCCGATTGTAGCAGGCGCTGGATCCCGGCGATCTCGGCACGCCTGCCGAAGCTGTCGGGCCCGACCAGTACGGTCCGGTCGCGGGCGGCGCCTTCCCGGACAATGAAGTCGCGCGAGGCCAGTCCAAGCGAGGTGCAGCGTGTATTGGCGACGACCTCGAAATCGGCTTCATCGACGCACAGGGCGGTATTGCCGCGCCATTCGCGCACCCCACCGAGATAGGCGTCACTGGTCTTGGCGTAGAAATAGAGCGGTTGATCGTCCGCGAGTTCGACCTCGGAGGCGACGGCCTCGCAGGCACCGGGCCGGAGCCGCATCCAGCCCTGGATGGCGACACCGCCGCTAACCGGCCAGCCGGTCGCGACATGCACGATATAGCTGGTTTCATTGCAGATATCATAGGCCCGGGCCGGAGCGGTGACGCAAAATGACAGGCCGAGGAGGATCAGTAATCGCATCAGCATGGTAGTCGGCGTCCTATCCTGCGGCATCCGGCAGAAGCGCGGCGATCTCGGCCCGCAAATCGTCCAGCCCCTGGTGTTTGCTGCTGGAAGTCGCGACGGCCCGCGGGAAGGCGGCCGGGCGCTTGCGGATCGCGGCCAGGGTTTCCTCGATCGTGCGCGCGACTTGTGGCGGCTTGATCTTGTCGCACTTGGTCAGCACGATCTGATAGCTGACGGCGGCCTCGTCGAACACGTCCATGATCGCATGATCAACGGGTTTGAGCCCGTGGCGGCTGTCGATCAGCAGGTAGACACGCTTGAGATTGACGCGGCCGCGCAGGAAAGCGCGCGTCAGCCGGGTCCATTTCTCGACCACATCCTTGGGCGCCTTGGCAAAGCCATAGCCAGGCAGATCGACCAGGCGCAGATTGCTGCCCTCGAGATTGAAGAAGTTGAGCTCGCGCGTGCGGCCCGGTTCGCCCGAGGCACGGGCCAGCCCGGTCTGGTTGGTCAGCCCGTTGATCAGCGACGACTTGCCGACATTGGAACGGCCGGCGAAAGCGACTTCGGTCCGGTCTGGCGGCGGCAAATGATCGAGATCAACCGCACCCATGAGGAATTTGCACGGGCGCGCAAACAGGCGGCGGCCTGTGGTCAGATCCAGATCATCGTCGGACGCGGTCAGCTCCGGTCTCCCCTCATGCGGTCGCGGATATGGGCGATCAGCTTGTCGAGCTGGGTCTCATTTCCGTGGCGGCGCATGATGACATATTGTTGTGCGACCGACAGGGCGTTGTTCCAGGCCCAGTAGATCACCAGGCCTGAGGCGAAGCCCGCCAGCATGATGGTGAAGACGAAGGGCAGGAAGGCGAAGATCTTCGCCTGCATCGGATCGGGCGGCGGCGGGTTGAGCGCCTGCTGCGCAGCCATGGTCAGGCCCATCAGAATTGGCCAGATGCCGATCGCAAGAACACCGCCGAGAATCGGCCAGCTCGACGGATCGAAGGGCAGCAGGCCGAACAGATTCCACATATTGGTCGGATCGGGTGCCGCCAGGTCGCGGATCCAGCCGAAGAAAGGCGCGTGGCGCATTTCGATGGCATTGAAAAGGGTCTGGTAGAGGGCGAAGAAAATCGGAATCTGCGGCAGGATCGGCAGGCAACCGGCGAGCGGATTGATTTTCTCTTTCTTGTAGAGATCCATCATCGCCTGTTGCTGTTTTTGCTGGTCGGCCGCGTAGCGTTCCTTGATCTCGGCGACCTTCGGCTGCACCGTTTTCATCTTCGCCATCGAGGCAAAGGCGCGGTTGGCGAGCGGGAACATCACGATCTTGACCATCAGCGTCAGGGCGAGAATTGCGAGGCCGACATTGCCGGTCAGGTTTTCCAGATGGTGCAGCAGCCAGACGAAGGGCCGCGCCAGGAACCAGAGCCAGCCCCAATTGATCGCCATATCGAGCTTCTGGATGCCCTGGTCATTCTGTGCGGCCTGCAGCACATCGAGTTCCTTGGCGCCGGCAAAGATATGCGTGACCGAGCTGAGCGAAGCACCGGCGGGCAGGATTTGCGCGGTTTCGACATAGCTGGACTCAAAGGCGGTGATGCCGGCGCGCTCGATGGTGCGGAAACGGGCGGTGAAGCTGCGGTCCTGGTCCGGAATGGCGGCGGCCATCCAATAGCGCATCGTGATGCCAGACCAGCCGCCAATGCCGCTGGCTTCGTCTTCTTCGCCATCTTCAAGCTTGGAGAATTTGCGCTGGATCAGGCGGCCGTCGACCACGGCGAGGGCGCCTTCGAACACGGCCATATTATTGGTCAGGTCGGTCGGCATGCCTTCATCGCGAACCAGGCCGTAGCGCTGCAGTTCGACATCGCTGCCGGTCGTATTGGTGACGCTGTCGGAGACGGTGAAGAGGTAGTTTTCGTCAATGCTGATCGTGCGTTCGAAATGCAGGCCCGACGGGCTGTCATAGCCGATCACGACCGGGGTCTCGGTGGTCAGGACATCGCCGGAAATCAGCGACCAGACCGTGGTGCCGCCTGGCAGGTCGGTGAAGCCCGGAGTCGGCGATTGCCAACCGTCACGGACATAGAACACATCCTCGCTGCCAATCGGGTTGAGCAGGGAGATCAGCTCGTCGCCGCCGACCTCGACCGTGTGACGGCGCAGGCGCAAATCATCGAAGCGCGCACCGGTCAGGGAGAAGGAGCCCTCAACGCTCGGCGCATCGATTTCGACGCGCTGGGCCGTGGCCAGGGCTTCGGGACGGTCCAGGGCGGAGACTGTCGGCTCTGCGGTGAGGGAGGCGGGCAGGTCGGGATCGACTCCCTGGTCGATCAGGCTGGCCTGTTCCGCTTCCAGCGCAGCGCGCTGGCGCTCCTGCGCCGGCCCGGTGACCAGGAATTGATAACCGAGCATGATGGCCAGCATCAGCCCCAGCGCGATAAAGAGATTGCGTTGTTCTCCGCCCATGACGTTCAGGCCTCTCAGGCTCGTTGTTTCGCGTTGCCCGGGGCCTCGTCAGACGCGAGGCTCACCAATGCACTTTCAACATCTTGCAGCAAATACGGCCAGGCCCGATCGGCGGTGGTCGCGCGTGCAATGAATACATAGTCAAAGCCGGGCCGTCCGTGGAGGGGCAGTAGCAGCCGCGCCGCTTCGCGCAGGCGTCGCTTGACCCGGCTGCGTACAACCGAATTGCCGACTTTCTTTGTGGCTGTGAAGCCGGCGCCCAAACGCAAAGCGCCGTCCCGCTGGCGTGCCTGAATGACAACACCAGAGCGGACGGCTTTTTTGCCTTGCGCGCAATACAGGAATTCACGCCGCTTTTTCAGCCGGTCAATGGCTGGCGGCGTGGTGTCCATGATCGTTAAGCGGAGAGCCGCTTGCGACCTTTGGCCCGGCGGCGAGCCAGGATAATACGACCAGATTTGGTGGCCATGCGGGCCCGGAAGCCGTGCCGGCGTGCGCGGACGAGCTTGGACGGTTGAAAAGTGCGTTTCACGGTCGCGCTCCATCGGCGATCAATTCAAGAGCGGCGCTAATACGCATATGCGGAGCAGGCGTCAAGCGCGCGGGCAGTTATTCGCATCAGCGCAGGGTGCCGAAATTGCAGTGACGGTGTAGGAATATCCAATGCATGAACCGGTATCAATCGATCCAGCAACCGTGAAGACACCGGTGCGTCTGCGGCTTGTGGCCGGAGTTGTCTTGCTGGGCGTCATGCTAACGGCGCTTTTTCTCGGTGCCTCGCCCCAGGCCCTGCTCGGTGCGATGGGCGCGGATGGATGGGAAAGCTGGGCGAACGATCACCTCCTGCTGGTCAGCATCATCTATGCGGTCTTCTACATGCTCGCCGTCACCATCTCGCTTCCCGGCGCGCTCTGGTTCACCATCGGCGCCGGTTTTCTGCTGGGCAGTACAGCGGCGATTCCCGCTTCGGCTTTCGGGATTGTTTTCGGCGCGGCCAATGCCTGGCTGATCATGCGCTATCTCGCCGGCCCGGAATTGCGGCAACGCTTCAGCGCGCGCATTGCCCGGTTCGCGGCCGGATTTCAGCGCGATGAATTCGCCTATATCGTCCTGTTGCGCGTGCTGCCCTTGCCCTTCTTCCTGGTCAATCTGGCCGCGGCCCTGCTCGGGCATCGATTCCTGCCCTATGTCGCGGGCACTTTGCTGGGCTCTCTGCCCTCCATCATTCTCTACGCCAATCTGGGGGCAGGGCTTGGCGAACTGGTCGAGGCCGGCGTGCGCCCGGGCCTGTCCGACCTGACGCGTCCCGCTTTTCTCGTGGCGCTGGCAATGGTTGTGCTGATGGTGGGCGTCGCGGTCGGGCACCGGATCCGGGTCCGGCGCCGGAGTCGCGAAGCCTTGCCGCAATCCCGGGCCTCGGATATGCGGCACGCCAGAGATGAATGATCCTGCCCCCCCAATCCCGGATGCCAAGCGCGATCCCCTGAACCGGCTGGGCGGCGCTGTCGCCGTGCTTTGCCGCGGGCTGACCGAGAGCCTGCCGGGTCAATTGCTGATGCTGACCGTTGGCCTGATCGCGATCGGGGTTGTGCTGGTCTATTTCCCCGCTTCGGCGAGTTATCGCCTGCAATGGATGATGGGCCGGGCCGAGGCGGCGCACCTGGCCGCGCTCGCTGCCGATGTCGCACCGGGTGGTGCGCTGGGCGAGGATGAGGTCGGGGCGCTGCTGGCGGGCGCTGACGCGGTCGCTGTGTCGCGTGTGCGCAATGGCATGAATGAGCTCGTGCTTTACGCCGGCCCGATCGACGGCCCCCTGGTGGAGAGCGATGTACGCACCACCGGCTGGGTCGGGCATGTGCGCGACACGGTCGGCACGCTCACCGCCGGGCCTGGCCGCTTCGTGCGGATTCGCGCCACGCCGATGGGGCGCCGCGACGAAGTGATCGACGTCATCGTCCCGGAAGCGCCGCTTAAAGCCGGGCTGGCTGACTTCTCGCGCCGCTATCTGGCCTATTCCGTCCTGATCGCGCTGGGCGTCGGGGTGATCATCTATCTGTCGCTCTTCTACCTCTTTGTGCGCCCGATGCGGCGGCTGGCGACAGCGATGATTCGCTTCCGCTATGCGCCCCATGATCCGGCCCGAACCATCCGTCCCGGCGGCGCGCGCAATGAGATCGGTCAGGCCGAGACCGAACTGGCGCGGATGCAGACGGAAATCCGTCAGGCGCTGCACCAGCGCGAGCGGCTCGCCGCGCTTGGCGAAGCGGTCGCCACCATCAATCACGATTTGCGCAACGTGCTCGCCAGTGCCCAGCTCGTCTCCGACCGGCTGGCGACCGACAGCGATGAGCGCGTGCGCGGCATGGGCCAGCGTCTGGTGCGGGCGGTCGATCGCGGGGTGCGTCTGTGTGAGGCGACGCTGGAATTCGGCCGGGCCGAGGAAAGCCCGCCCGTGCGCCAGCGCGTGATCCTCGCTGATCTGCTCGAGGAGGCCGCCGATGACGCGCTTCTCGTCGAGGGCGGGACCGGGATCGACTGGCGCAATCAGGCCGGGCCTGACCAGACCATCCACGCCGATCCCGATCATGGGCACCGCATCTTCCTCAACCTGTTCCGCAATGCGATCCAGGCGATGGCCGGCAGTGATGCGCCGGCTGTGCTCGAAGTGAGTGCCAGCGCCGAGACCGGATTCTGTCGCATTGACGTGCGTGATACCGGGCCGGGCTTGCCGTCACGTGCGCGGGACAAGCTCTTTCGCCCCTTCGCCGGCTCGACCAAGCGTGGCGGGACCGGGCTCGGCCTGTCGATTGCGCGGGAGCTGGCGCGGGCGCATGGCGGGGATATTGAACTGGTCTCGACCGGCCCTGAAGGCACGGTGTTTGCGGTGCGTCTGCCGGTCTGATTTCGGGTGGCCGCATGGTCGACCCGCAAAACCGCGTCCCGCTTTTTCTGAATGTGCTCAGACTTTTTCGCTGACCTTGATCGCCAGACGGCAACCGGCCTGGATCAGTCCGGACAGGAGCGGATAGCCCGGAGCGTCCTTGGCCCCTTCCTCGACGGCGAGGTCACGATGGGCCAGTTCTTCCATACGAAACTGGTCAAACCGGTCGGCGAGTGCGTCTTCACCCATGGCGCGCAGCTCGGTGATCTGGCCGGCATAATGCTGTTCGATCACCGTCTCGACCGCTTCGGTGCAGGCATGGGCCGCCTTGTCGCCCATCAGGGCGGTTACGGCGCCGAGCGCGTGGCCGGCCATGTTCCAGACCGGACCCAGTGCAGTCGGGCGGGCCCGGTGTTCGACCAGCAGGGCGTCGAATGCGTCCAGATGGGCCTGTTCGTCGGCTTCCATCTCTTCAAGTTGGCGGGCGATGCGGGCCTTGTGCGGCAGCTTGCCGTAAATCGCCCGCTGGCCGCCATAAATCGCCACGGCTCCGTATTCACCGGCATGGTCGACGCGCAGCATTTGCTCGATCCGGTCCGGATCGCGGCGCTTGCCGGGCAGGGGGATGCCGGGTTGGGGAATGATTTCGCCGGGCGTGCCGGCCTTGTCGGCGGGGCGGGTGGTCATGATGCCTTCAACCCCCGGAAGCCGACCCAGGCCGCGACGCCCGCCATGCCGGCGGAGATCAGCGCGTTATAGCCGGCCATCGAAATACCCAGCATGCGCCAGGCCGCCTCGTCGCACAGTACGACCGGCCGTTCGCCATTGAGGGCCGCCATGATGTCGCTGGCGGTGATACTGCCGCCGCCGGACACGGTGCAGCTGGCCGGGCCATCCCACCAGCCGTTTTCGATCCCGGCATGCCAGCCGGCAAAACCGGCTGAATACAGCAGCAGCGCGGCCATCGCGAAAAGCGCCCAGGGCGCGAAGCGGGCAAGGTCGGGCTTGATCATCAGCGCAAATCCGACGGCGAAGCCAAAGGCGATCACAGCCATGTGGATATGACGCTGGTCATAGCAAAGCGCGCACGGGTCGTAATGGCCGATATATTGAAATCCCCAGGCGCCGAACATCATCAGCAGCGAGCCACCCGCGAGCAGGAGCGGCCATCGGGTCAGCGGAAAGCGGGACAGGACAGGGTTCATCTCGGGCATGATTACCGACCTTGATTGGGCTCGCACCGTGACGAATGCGCACACAGGAAAACGATTTCTAGAAGACAGATTGCAGGTAAGTCTTGATGACATCAATCACCGCATGTCCAAAGACCAGCAGCAGGGCGATCCAGACCATGCCCAGCACCAGACCGGCGATCACCAGCAGGCCATCGCGCGTCAGCAGGCCAAGCGCCGCAATCGCCAGCGCAATGCCCGGTGTCGTATTGGTCGCGGGTAGCGGGATCAGGATCGAGGTGCAGAAAACCACGAATATACCGCCGACCAGGCGTTCCGCTGTCGGGCCCGACAGGGCGGTCAGCCGCGGCCGCGCCAACGCTTCCAGCCAGCCAAACCATTTGCGGCCACCTTGCGCCATCCGCATCAATCCGCGCTTTTCCAGCCGGCTGGCCTTGAAGCGTGCCGGCAGCCAGGGTTCGCCGCGTCCGAGCAGCATCTGCGCCGAAAGCGCCATCATCGGCAGCGCCATCACTTGCGGGACGCCATAGAGGAAAGGAATAGAAACCGGCAGCGCCATCGCAAACAGGATGATCCCGAAGGCGCGTTCGCCCAGCGCGTCGACGAATTCGCCCAGGCTCATCCCGTCTTCGCCAGCGCCATCAGCGATGTATTCGAGAGCGCCAATCAGCCCGCGCGAGGCAGTCGTTTCGGTCATCGGGCCTCCTGGATCGAAAAGCGTCCGCAAACCTAGCTGTACGAGGGCTGCCGGTCGAGCGCATTGGGCCGTTGACAGCGGGCGCGCGGATCGTCAGCTTGCGCCTCCTGCATTTCCCACGGTTAGCCCCTGTGGCGGAACTGGTAGACGCGACGGATTCAAAATCCGTTTCCTCACGGAGTGCCAGTTCGAGTCTGGCCAGGGGCACCATTTTTCGACAGACCGGTTTCAACGCGAATCGGCCGGTACTCTCGCCACCGGAGAGCACCGGTGCTAGCCTTTGCCGGCACCCCTCAGGAGACCGGTTCGTGCCATCCACAACCAATGCCTTGCTGTTCGCCCGCGCGAGCCTTGCCGTCATCTTTATCTGGTTTGGTGCGATGGGTTTCACGCCGGTTGGCGAAGCTATTGCAGGCTCGTGGATCAGCGGCCATGCCTTCCTGTCGGGACTTGAAGACCAGGCCGCCTCTGCTGCCCGGGCGCTGGGGATTTACCAGATCGTGATGGCTGTGTTGATCGGTGCGCCGCTGCCGCTGGGCAGTTTCCGCCGCATCGGTTTCGTCCTGCTGGGGATCTTCGCAGGTCTGGCGGTGACGGCGCTGGTGACCAATCCGGTCTGGCTCGCGGCCGAGGGCGGGTTTCCGGCGATCGGGTCGGGGCAGGGCATTTTGAAATACATCGCCATTCTGGGCCTTGCCCTGTGGGCCGGCAGTTTCGATAATTCCCGGATATTCTCAAACCGGACCAGCAAGACGCGCGCGATCAGCCTGCCGGTGATGTGGTGCGGACTGTTTATCGTGCTGGTCTGGATCGGCCTGATGAAATTCACCGCTGCCGAAGCCGCCGGTATCGCGCCACTGATCGCCAGTAGCCCGCTGTTTTCCTGGATGCAGGCCTTCATCCCCGATCGCGTGATCTCGGGTCTGATCGGGGTGATCGAGCTGTTCACCGCGCTGGCTTTGCTGGGATATTGGTTCAATCCGCGCCTGTTCCGGATCGGTCTGTTGATGTCGATCATCACCTTCGTGCTGACGCTGTCATTCCTGGTCACCTATCCCGGAGCCTGGGACGCGGATCTCGGTGGCTTCCCGGCGCTCTCGCGCAGCGGTCATTTCCTGCTCAATGACCTGGCACTGCTGTCGGTCTGCTTCGCTTTCATCACCGAAACCCGGGTGCGGCGCTACCGCTAGGCCGCCGCCCGGCCCGTTACCAGCTGTCTTCGAATACGCGCAGGAAATTGCCGCCGAGCACCTTCTCGACCACGGTTTCTCCATAGCCATGGGCGAGGAGTTCCTCGGCGATCCGCCGCATGCGCTGCGGACCATTGAGTCCGGTCACAAAGGGGGGCGGCCCTTCGCCAGGGGCGGCAATCCCGGTCTCGCGCCGGTGGACGATGCTGGCATTCCAGTCCTCCATCGCCCCGGGCGAGGTGTCGAATTCCAGCATCAGGGCGTCGCTGCCAATGCCAACATGCTCGGTGCCGCAGATATCAAGCGCATGGAGGAGGTGGCGCATATAGTCGGCCAGCGTCTGTTGCTCGAGGCCCGGCGTCAGATAGGCCAGCTCATACAAGCCGACGACCCCGCCCTGGTCGGCGATCGCCCGGAGTACCGCGTCCGACCGATTCCGTGGATGATCATAGACGCCCTTGCAGCCGGCATGGGACAGCATAACCGGACGGTTGGACGCGGCGATGATGTCGAGCGTGGAGCGGTCATTGGAATGGCTGGCATCAATGGTGACGCCGACGGCATTCATCGTATTGACGGCGCGATGCCCCGATTCGCTGAGGCCGGCCGTTTCATCCGCAACCATCACGCCGGAGGCCCAGGGCGAACTCCCGTTATAGGAGAGCTGCATCGAGCGCACGCCCAACCGATGGAAGAAAGGGATACGTTCGATATCGCCCTCGAACATGGTGGCGGCTTCAAACGCATAGATGATGCCGATGCGCCCACTCGCCTTTGCGCGCGCGATATCCGACACCTGCAAGACCGGCAGGTAGTGCGCCGCATGACGGGTGATCTCATTGCTGATCCAGCCGATATGGTCGACCGCACCTTCGAAGCCGGCACCTGATCCGCCGAGACTGTATTTGACCGCGGTCAGACCCGTGGCGCTCAATTGCCGACCGAAGGCCTCGTCTTCCGGGTTGCTTTCGAACGCCGGCAGCATATTGCCATTGATCACCGTGGCGCGCGCCATCAGGGCGTCAAGCCGGGCCGGATCCGCCCGGCTCGTGAAGGGAAGGGCCGGTGCGGCGAGCGCCGCCGTGCCAGCCATCAGGAAGTTGCGGCGGTGCAGTGGGAGGTTGGTCATTGCAGATCCTTGAACAAGCGGGCATTTACGTAGGTGCCTACATATATCCACGCGACCGAGCTCCGTCATGTCCGAAACCCTAAGGATCCGTCATGTCCGAAACTGACTATATCCGCGATCGCGGCAGCCGCGCCCTCGGCGCGAGACTGCGCCGCATATCCGAAGCGATCGATCTGGATGCGACCCGATGCTATGCGCTGACCGGATTGAAATTCGAGCAGCGCTGGTTCGGCACGCTGAACCAGCTCCGGCTCAAAGGGCGGATGTCGGTGGGTGAGATTGCCGCGGTGCTGGGCGTCACTCATGTCTCGGTCAGCCAGGCGCGCAAATCGCTCGAACTGAACGGGCTGATTGCCGCAGAAGCCGACCCGCGCGACGGCCGGCGGACATTGCTGGCGCTGACGGCTGCGGGTGAGGCGCTTGTCGACCGATTGAATCCGCTATGGGAGAGTTTCGAGGCCGTGGCCGCGGAAATCGAGGCGGAGGCGGGCGGCGTGATCGCGGCCCTGGAGCGGCTTGAAAACAGCCTGAAGCGGCAATCATTCGAGGACCGCGTACGCAGTCGATTCGAGGCGGATCAGTAGAAAACGGCCATGGTAGCGCCCGCCAGCGTGCCGCTTGCCGCAGATTTCCTGCGTAACCTTGTGAAACTTCGTTCACAACACCTGCGCAATGACGCCCTTTGCTTGACGGTAACCCGGACGCACATACTCTGGTGAAAACCAATCGGGAGAATTGGCCTATGGGAGTATTCACCAGCATCACGCGTGAAGCCGGGTTTTTGACGGCGATGCTGCGCGTGCTCGGTCAGATCAAGAAGGTCGGGCCGGCGTCAGGCCTGCGCGTGCCCGATCATATCGAAAAGACCGTGGATCGTTTCGCGGACCGTCCGATGGCGCTCACCGATGAGGGTGAGGTCAGCTATGCGGCGTTCGACGCCTATGCCAATCGAGTCGCTCACTGGGCCCTGGAACAGGGTATGAAGCCCGGCGAGACCGTTGCGCTCTTCATGTCCAACCGCTGGGAATATATCGCCGTCTGGTTCGGTCTGTCCAAGGTCGGTCTGGTGACTTCGCTGATCAATAACCAGCTGCAGGGCAATTCCCTCGCGCATTGCCTGACGATTGGCGAGACACGCCATTCCATTGTCGAGGCGTCGCTGGCTGACGCCTATATGTCCGCCGAAGCGGCCGGCAATGTCGAGGCTCAGGCCTGGTGCGTCGATGGCGAATTTGCCGGCTCGCGCGATTTCAACGCGGCGCTGCAGCGTCAGAGCGATGCGCGGCCTGATCCATCGGTGCGCGCATCGGTCAAATCGTCCGAGCCGGTGCTGAAAATGTTCACCAGCGGCACGACCGGTCTGCCCAAGGCGGCGCTGATGACGCATGTGCGGGCGCTATATTATCTCAACATTTTCGGTATCGCAGCCAAATGCACAGACCGTGACCGCATGATGATGGTGCTGCCGCTCTACCACGCGACCGGCGGGCTGTGCGGCGTCGGCTGTGCGCTCTCCTTTGGCGGGGCGCTGGTGATTCGGCCAAGATTCTCCGCCTCCGCCTTCTGGCCCGATACGGTGAAATTCGGCGCGACCCTGTTCATGTATGTCGGGGAGCTCTGCCGCTTCCTGGTCAACTCGCCCGAAGTGCCCGAGGAGCATCAGCACACACTGCGCTGTGCGATCGGCAATGGCATGCGCCGCGATGTCTGGGAACAATTCCAGGAACGGTTCAAACTGCCCCAAATCGTCGAATTCTACGGGTCGACCGAAGGCAATGTCGGTCTCGTCAATGCCACCAACCAGCCCGGCGCCATCGGGCGGGTGCCGTCCTATCTGCGCAATCGCTTCAATATAGATCTGGTCAAGTTCGACCTTGAGAGCGAAATGCCGCTGCGCGGCGCCGACGGGCATTGTGTCGTGTGTGCGCCCGATGAAGTCGGTGAGGCCATCGGCCGGATCGATCCCGAGGATGCCCGCTTCCGCTTTGACGGTTATGGCAGCGAGGAAGACACCGAGAAGAAGATCCTGCGCAATGTCTTCAAACCCGGCGATGCCTGGTTCCGCACCGGCGATCTGATGACGCGCGACCGGCTGGGCTATTATTATTTCGTCGACCGTGTCGGTGATACCTATCGCTGGAAATCGGAGAATGTCTCGACCGGTGAAGTCGCCGAGGCGCTCAATTTCGACGGCATCGAACAGGCCAATGTCTATGGCGTCGAGGTCCAGGGCCATGCGGGCCGGGCCGGGATGGCGGCGCTGGTGGCCGGACATCATGTGGTCGATCTGGAAGCACTGCACGACCATATTCACCGGGCCCTGCCGGCCTTCGCGCGTCCGCTTTTCCTGCGGCTGCAGGAGCAGACCGATACGACCGGCACCTTCAAGCTGCGCAAGGTCGAGCTGGTCAAGGAGGGCTTCGATCCGGATCAGATCGAGGATCCGCTTTATATTGATCATCCGGTGATCGGCAAATATGTCCGGCTGACGCGCGAACTCTATGAGCAGATCGTGGACGGGCGGTTGCGGGTATGACGGCGCCGGCCGTCACCGCGGCGGGTATCCGCAAATTCTGGTTTGACGAAGCCGGGCCGGCTGCCTGGTATCGAGTCTCCCCGGAATTCGATGCCCGGATGCGGCGGCGTTTCGCAGCCAGTGTCGAGCGCGAGGCGGCTGCGCTGCGCGCCGGTGAACATCCCTGGCAGGATGAGGCCGAAGGTGCGCTGGCCCTGATCCTCCTGCTCGACCAGTTTCCGCGCAATATCTGGCGCGGTTCCGGCAAGGCTTTTGCCTTCGATGCGCTTGCCCGCCAGGTCGCGCGCATCATGATCGAGCGTGGCTTCGACTGGGCCGTCCCCGAAGAGCAACGGGCTTTTGTCTATATGCCTTTCATGCATTCGGAAGCCCTGGGCGATCAGGATTATTGCGTCGAGCTGGCGGCCGAGAGACTGACCTCCCAGGGTACGCATGATCACGCCGTCAAGCATCGCGACGTCATCCGCCGCTTCGGTCGTTTCCCTTATCGCAATGAGGCATTGCAGCGCGAAACAACACCGGAAGAAGCCGACTATCTCCAGGGCGGCGGTTATGCACCGGGCCGGATCGACTCGGCAAAAAAGACCTGAGGGCAGACCTGACCGCGGGTGCGCTATCCGGGTGATCTTCAAGTCATTGTAATTGTATCACAATTTGAACGCGGCATCTGGCCCCGGGCTTGCTGATACTCTGGCAAGACTTCAATGCTCCGGAGAGCCCGCTCATGACGCCGCACGTCCATATCACCGTCGAAGACATCCGCCAGATCGCCTGGACCCTGGTCGATCTGCACGGGCCACAGGCCATCGGCTATGCCGATGAGGCGGTTCTCGATCTCGACGGGCAAGGCAAGGTCGAGGGCGCTGACGCCTGGCGCGCCCTGCGCTCGGTGATGGAAGATGCCCTGGCCGGGCGGCTGGGCCGTACCGGTTCGCTGTCGATCCACTAGCGCTACGCGCCCGCGGCAATCTATCCGTTTGCGGCCCGAAACGGCTGTGCTAACTCGGGGCCATGGACACTTCTCCCTGGACACGGGCGCTCAGCAAGTTCGGTCTCGACGACCCGTTTGAGCCGGGCCGCACCGCGACGCATATGCGCAAGGCCTTGCGCGATGCCGCACCGCATCTCGATGTCACGCCGCCCCCGGTCGAGGCCGTGCGCGAGTTGACGATTCCCGGTCCGGACGGCGCAATGCCGGCGCGGCTGTATATTCCCAATGGATCGACGGCACCGGCGCCTTGCCTGCTCTTTTGCCATGGCGGCGGCTATGTCATCGGTGATCTCGACAGTCATGACGCGCTGTGTCGCCGCCTGGCGGCGATCAGCGGTGTGCGGGTGCTGGCGGTCGATTACCGCCTGGCGCCGGAGCATCTTTTCCCTGCAGCGACCGATGATGTCCTCGCGGCCTTTGACTGGCTGGCCGGTGAGGGCGCTGATATTGTCGGCGCGGACCCCGAACGGCTTGCCGTTGCAGGCGATTCAGCCGGGGGCGGGCTTGCAGCGATGCTGGCGCAGGCCCGGCGCAGACAATTGCGTTTTCAGCTGCTGATCTATCCGTTGATGCAAATGGTCGAGCGCCGTAAATCCAGGCTCAAGGCCCTAGAAGGGCATATCTTTTCCGCCATAACGCTGGATCAGATCGCGCGCTATTATTTCGCCGATGAAAGCGAGGCCAGCGACAAACGCGCCTCGCCGCTGCTCGAGGATGATCTGGCCGGATTGCCGCCGGCCTATATCGCTGCAGCCGAACTCGATCCGTTGATGGATGAGGGGCAAGCCTATCGTGACCGGATGATCGCCGCTGGTGTGCCGGTTAGCTATACGCTGGGCAAAGCCTTGCCGCATGGCTATTTCAACCTTACCGCAATCCTGCCGGGAGCCCGCGCCTTGATCGACAAGGCGGCGCTGGCGCTCGGCGATGCCCTGCGCGACTGAGCCATTTGCGTTTTGCCCGGCAAGTGCTTAGCTCGTCACCATGTCGAACAAAACGCCCTACACGCCCGATCCGCGCTTCATGGCTCTGGGCCCTGACTTCGCCGACCCGGTTGAGCCAGCCGCCTTCCCGAAAGCCATTGAGCGTTTCTGGAACGGGCGCTGGGCGGCTGCGACCGGGCTGGAGACGCTCGATGCAGCGGCCCGGATCGCGCATTTCCAGCGCTTCGAACCCTTGCCCGGCAATCAGCCCGAGCCGCTGGCGATGCGCTATCACGGGCATCAATTCCGCAATTACAATCCGCAGATCGGCGATGGTCGCGGCTTTTTGTTTGCGCAATTGCGCGACGGGCAGGGGCGTCTGCTCGATCTGGCGACCAAGGGTTCCGGCCAGACGCCCTGGTCGCGCGCCGGCGATGGGCGCCTGACGCTGAAGGGCGCGGTGCGCGAAATTCTCGCGGCGCAAATGCTCGAAGCGCTCGGCGTGTACACGTCCAAACTCTTCGCCGTATTCGAGACCGGCGTGCCCTTGCAGCGCCATGACGAGCCGTCGCCGACGCGCTCGGCCGTGATGACGCGGCTGGGGCATTCGCATTTGCGCTTCGGCAGCTTCCAGCGCCAGGCCTATGAGCAAAGCCCGGAACGGATCAATGCGCTGATCGATCACGCCGTCGCAGAATACTATCCGGCGCTGGCCGAGAGCGAGGATCGCCCGGCGGCGCTGCTCGAAGCGGTGGTCGCGGCGAACGCCCGGCTTGCGGCGAGCTGGATGGCGGCGGGCTTTGTGCACGGCGTCCTCAATACCGATAATCTCAATCTCACCGGCGAGAGCTTTGATTACGGGCCCTGGCGTTTCCTGCCGCATTATGATCCCGGTTTCACAGCGGCCTATTTCGACGAGAGCGGTCTTTACGCCTATGCGCGCCAGCCCGAGGCGGTGTTCTGGGCGCTGCAGCAATTGGCCGGCGCCTTGTCGCTGGCGGGCGAGCGCGAAAGCCTTGAGGCGGCGCTCAATACATTCCCGGCGCTGTATCGCCAGGCCTTGCTGGACATGTTCCTGGCCCGGTTCGGAATCGCTTCGCGCGGTGATGACAATGACGAAGCCATGCTGCGCGCTTTCCTCGCCTTCATGCTCGCCTCGCGCCTGCCCTGGGAGGCGGCGTTTTTCGACTGGTTTGGCGGACCGGCCTCGCAGGGCCGGGCGATGCAGGGCCCGCGCGCCAGCGTCTATGCAGGCGAGGCCTTCGAGGCCTGGCACGCCTTGCTGATCCAGCATGCGCCCGTGCGTCCGGAGCGGCTGGAGCATGCTTATTTCGCGCGGGCTGAACCGGTGGCGATGACGATTGATGTCGTTGAGGCGATCTGGGAGCGGATCGCCGGGGATGATGACTGGTCGGCGCTTGATGCGGCATTGGCCGATATCGAGCTGGCGCGGCAGGGTTATGATCTGGGCCGGGATGATCAGGGGGCGGGCCGGACCGGGTTTTTGCCATGAGCCTTGATCTACTCACCTCGCCCTTGCTGGCCGGCGAGAGCGGCCTGGTGCACGCCTTCACGACAAGGGCCGGCGGGGTCAGCGAAGGGCCCTATGCGAGCCTCAACATGACGCGGTCGCGCGGCGATAGCGCTGAGCATGTTGCGACCAATCGGGGCCGCGTGCGCGAGGCGCTGGGGCTGGACCATCTCGCCTTCGCGATCCAGGTGCACGGCAATGCGGTTGTGCGTGTTGACGCAGCGCCGAAGGGTGATCAGGCGGCCGGTGAGGCCGATGCGATGATCACCGACCGGCCCGGCATTGGCCTGGTGTGCCAGACGGCGGATTGCACGCCGATCCTGATCCTTGATCCCAAACGCCGCGCCGTCGCTGCGATCCATTCCGGCTGGCGCAGCACGGTGCTCGATATTGTTGGCGAGACGATTGCCGCGATGGCCCGCGAATATGGCAGCGAGCCCGGCGACCTGATCGCGGCGATCGGGCCCTCGATTTCGGCGGCGAATTACCGGGTCGGACCGGAAGTCGTGGCGCAATTTGAAGCGGTTTTCGCCGATGCGGGCGGCATTCTCTCCGCGCGCGACGATGAGGGCGGGGCGCAGCTTGATGTCGGCGAGGCTTGCCGGCGACAGCTTCTCTCTGCGGGTCTCCAGGCGGAAAAAATCGAGCGTTCTCAACTGTGTACCTATGCCGAGGAGGGCCGCCTCTTCTCGGCGCGCCGCGCGCATCACCGCGGGCAGAGCGGGATTTTCGGCGGCCAGGCGGGGATTATCGGCCTGCGCTGAGGGCGGCGGCTTTCATCGCCGGTCGCGAGTGCCTAGATTGACCGCAAATCGCACCCAAAAGGATTCTCCCCATGCCCGCATCCCTTGGCTATGCCGCCTCTGCGCCCGACGCTGCCCTGGCACCGATCCGTTTCGACCGGCGCGAGCCCGGCGCGGGCGAAGTGCTGATCGAGATCGAATATTGCGGCGTTTGCCATAGCGATATTCACCAGGCGCGCGGCGAATGGGGCAATACGCTTTACCCGTGCGTTCCGGGTCACGAGATCATCGGCACGGTGACGGCGGTCGGCGAGGGCGTCGCCAAATTCAACACCGGCGACAAGGTCGGCGTCGGCTGCATGGTCGATAGTTGCGGTGCGTGCGAGAGCTGCCATGACGGGCTGGAGCAATATTGCGAAACCGGCATGACCGGCACCTATAATGGCCGCCTGGCCGATGGCAGCCACACGTTCGGGGGCTATTCCCAGCGCCTGACGGTGAAAGAAGATTTCGTCCTGCGCCTGCCCGAGGGCATGGATCCGGCCGGGGCGGCACCGCTCCTGTGTGCCGGGATCACGACGTTTTCGCCGCTGCGGCACTGGAAGGTCGGACCGGGCCAGCGTGTTGGCGTGGTCGGTCTGGGCGGGCTGGGCCATATGGGCGTCAAGCTGGCGGCTGCGATGGGCGCCGAAGTGGTGCTCTTCACCACCTCGCCGGGCAAGGCCGAGGACGCGAAACGGCTCGGTGCGAGCCAGGTGGTGATCTCCAAAGACCGCGCGGCGATGAAGGCCATGCGCGGCCAGCTCGACTTCATCCTCAACACGGTGGCGGCGTCACACAATCTCGATCCCTTCCTCGATTGCCTGAAGCGCGACGGGACGATGGTGATGGTGGGTGTGCCCGAAGTGGCGCATCCATCGCCCTCCGTGGGCCGTTTGATCGGACGCCGGCGCACCATCGCCGGATCCCTGATCGGCGGTATCGCCGAGACCCAGGAAATGCTCGATTTTTGTGGGCAACACGGCCTGGTCTCCGATATCGAGATCATCCCGATGGACGGCATCAATACCGCCTATGAGCGCATGCTGAAAAGCGATGTGAAATACCGTTTCGTGGTCGATATGGCGACGCTGAAATAGGCGCGGACGGCGGCGTAGATTTTTTCCGGTAAAAACGGGGCGTCTGCTACGACGTCTACTACAATGCTGACTGTCACTGAAAACCGCTGTCTGCCAGTCTGTCATTCTGGCGACCGGCGTGCGGATCAGCCTTGCAGGGCAGGGAATTACGGGTTGCGCCCGGATGGCCGGCAGACTGTCACCCTGTCACTGTCTGTCATGCGAGCGGCCGCCACTGCGGGCGGGGTATTGCGGGGGCGGGCGATGTCAAAGAGCGCAATCTCGCCCCGAGGATACGCCCGCCCCTGGGCCAGCGGGA
>NZ_JBLWTL010000006.1:0-29509 GCF_048270095.1 Maricaulis sp.
GCGCTCCCGGCGGAGGGCTCCGGCCTTGTTCGCCTGCGCTCCGGCGATCTGACCACGGTTGCGGCACTCGGACCGCTCAATCCGCTGGAATATGCCGATCTACGCCCGACCGGTGACCGGCTTGACGCCGTGCTCGATGCCAGTGGTGGTGGGTTGTTCGCCCTGGGCGAAGGCGCTGATGCCCGTTTGCCCGATCTGCGCCGCACACGGCTGGGTGCCGACCAGTCGGGGCGCGGCTGGCTCGGGCTGCAGCGCAATGAACGCTATATCGTGCGCGCCTCACAGGCTCGCCCCGTCCTGCCCGCACTGATCATCGCCCTGCTGATCGCCGCCTTCATGGGGCTGGGTTGGTGGCGTGAAGGTAAATAGGCCGAGCTGCGACGCCGCTCGATTAGTGCCGCTACGGAATAATTCAACATCTGACGCCCCCGTTTTTGCCGCCGCTCGCGAGTCCTATCTGTCGTTGCAACACAGACAGATGGAGATCGATCATGATCGAGAAACGCGCATTCGACAGTCTCGGCCGGTTCAGGAATGACTGGCTCAATGCCCGTCATCATTTCAGTTTCGGTGGCTATCACGACCCACAGCGAATGGGTTGGGGGGCCTTGCGGGTGTGGAATGATGACGAAATTGCCGCCGATGGCGGCTTCGCGCCGCATCCCCACGAGAACATGGAAATCATCACCTATGTCCGCGAGGGCGCGATCAGCCATCGCGACAATCTGGGCAATGCCGGCCGCACCATGGCGGGCGATGTCCAGGTCATGTCGGCCGGTTCCGGCATTCGCCACTCCGAATTCAACCAGGAAGCCGAAACCACATCGCTCTTCCAGATCTGGATCCTGCCGCGCGAAACCGGCGGCGAGCCCCGCTGGGAGACAGCGCGCTTTCCAACCGGTGAGCGCACCGGCCAGCTGGTCGTGCTGGCTTCGGGAGATCCGGAGCGCGATGGCGGCTTGATGATCCGCCAGGATGCCAGGGTATTCGGTGCCACGCTGGAGGCGGGTCAGTCGGTTAGCCACCGCCTGCAGCCGGGCCATCGGGCCTATCTGACGCTGGCCATTGGTAGTGGCAGCGTCAACGGGGTCGCACTCGACGCCCGCGATGGTGCAGCGATCCGCGATGAGGCGGTCGTCACGATCGAAGCGGCCAGTGCGCTCGAACTGGTGATGGTGGAAGTGCCGGAATAGTCCGGGGCATTCACCCTAATGCAAGGCTTGTGGGCGAAGGGTGGCAGGCTGTTAGCTGGAGACTGCCATGAGATACCTTCGCCCCATCCTGCTCCTCGCCCTGATCGCGCCCAGCCTGTCGGGTTGCCTGGTGATCGGCGCAACGGCCCTGGTCGCCGATGTCGCGATCGGAACGGCTGGCACAGCCGTCAAGACTGTCGGCGCTGTTGGCGGCGCTGCCGTCGATCTGGTCCTGCCCGACTCCGACAATGGTGACGACGATAACCGCTAGGCCCGGGCGTGTCTGGGCGGATTTCAGCCGCCCTCGACGCCACGCCCCTAACAATCGGGCCCGCCAGCTGTTATATTGATTGCGAGGGGCACTGACCTGTTTTCATGGAGGCCTACATGTTGCGGCAAATGACGAAGACATTTTCCCTGGCGGCAGCGGCGACCCTGTCGTTGAGTGCCGGAGCGGCGCTCGCGGACGAGCCCGTTTCAATTGCACCGATCCAGATCGGCGACGCCCTGGCGGCCAGGGCCGATGAAATTGGTGAGCGGGAGTTTGATCGCCTGAAGGAAATCCTGCAGAGCGATCTGGAGCGGGAGCTGGCCGGGCATCTCGGCGAGAATGGGTCCGTTCTACACGTCACAATTATCGATGCTGATCCAAACCGGCCGACCATGGCAGCCATGACCGCGAGGCCAGGACTGAGCATGGAGAGTTTCAGCCTTGGCGGGGCCAGCCTCGCAGCCGAACTGGTCTCATCATCCGGAGCCACGCTGCAGACCTATAGCTATGCCTGGCATTCGCACACCATCTCCAACGCGGCCTATGCCAGCACATGGAGTGATGCGCGCCGCACATTTGATCGTTTTGCCGCTGAGGTCGGCGCCAGTATCGATACCGGGATTTCGGACGGATCCTGACCGTCCCAACAGGTCCGGAACTTGCATCATGAGAGGCGCGCCGGCGATGGCGCGCCTTTTCTTTGGTGGACTCAAGCGCTTCGGGGCGCGATGATCCAGCCAAAGCCGGTCTGGGGGGAAGCGGCATGTTAGTGACGAATATTATTTCTTTGATGGCATTGGCCCTGGTGTCAGACGCCGCCGATGCGCCATCACGTCAGACGATGACGCGGGAGATCGTGCGTTCCTGCGTCGCCCAGGTCGGCACACAATTGCAGGATCCGGTGCCATCCTGCGCCTGTACCGCCGGCTGGCTATCAGCCCAGCTGGACTATCGCGATTTCTATGTCGTCGGTCGCATCTATCGCTTCGCCAGTGACCCGGCGGGGATGGAAACCGAAGTGGCACGCCTGGTCCGCGATGGCGGTTATGCGGCTGCCGACATTTTGCGGGTCGCGCGCTTCCTGCAGGATTCAGAGGCTGAGATGAGTGCCGCCTGCGGCTTCCTCGAACGCCAATAGCCCCCTCAGGGCGCGCCAATCCATTTATGTGTCTGCAGACTGAGCGTCCATTGCGGATGCGTGATGCAATACTCGAACGCCGCCTGGGCATTCTCCATCATCGCATCGCCATCCATCGGCTGTAGCGAAAACCGCTTGAAGTCCCAACCCAGATAATCGGCCGGATCGAGGCCGGGCTGGGGGAAGACCAGTTTCAACTCATGCCCGCTGCGTTGCACCACCGGTGCCTTGCCCTTGGGGCTGACCGTGATCCAGTCAATCCCGTCGGGCGCGGCAAGCGTGCCATTGGTCTCCACCGCGATATCAAAGCCGGCAGCGTGGAGCGCATCAATCAGACGCGCATCGAGCTGCAGCAGGGGTTCACCGCCCGTACAGACGACCAGGGGCCTGCCGCCGCCCGGCCACAGAGCCGATACCGCGACCACCAGATCATCCGGCGTCTCGAAACGGCCGCCGCCCGGGCCGTCCATGCCGATGAAGTCCGTGTCGCAAAAATTACAGACGGCACTGGCTCGATCCTGCTCGCGACCGCTCCAGAGATTGCAGCCGGCAAAGCGCAGGAAAACCGCCGGACGGCCCGTCTGACCGCCCTCGCCCTGCACCGTCATGAAAATCTCTTTGACCGAATACTTCATGCCGCGCCCTCGCCATGCCATTGCTGCCAACCGGCAGCGCGCAATTCGCAAGCCGGGCATGCGCCGCAGCCATAGCCCCAGGCGTGGAGATCGCTGCGATCACCGCGATAGCAGGTATGGGTGCGGGTGCGGATAATCTCCACAAGCGTGTCACCACCCAATTGGTGCGCCAGGCCCCAGCTCTGGGCCTTGTCGAGCCACATCAACGGCGTTTCGATGGCGATATCCGTCGCGAGCCCGAGGCTCAGCGTCGCCTGCATCGCGTCAATCGTGGTCCGGCGGCAATCGGGATAGCCTGAGAAATCCGTTTCGCACATGCCGCCCACCATCACGCCATGGCCGCGCCGGTAGGCGAGCGCCGAGGCGACGGTCAGGAAAACCAGATTGCGCCCGGGGACGAAGGTGCTCGGCAGACCGTCAGCTTCCATCTTGATGGCCCGGTCGGCCGTCAGGGCGCTCTCGGCAATGGCGCCATAGCCAGATAGGTCGACGACATGATCCTCGCCGAGCCGTCCGGCCCAGCCGGGGAAAGCATCAACCATGGCCGTACGCACATCGAGCCGCGCCTGCATCTCGACATGATGGCGCTGGCCATAGTCAAAACCGACCGTCTCAACGCGATCAAAGCGGGACAATGCCCAGGCGAGACAGGTTGCGGAATCCTGGCCACCGGAGAAAAGTAGCAGGGCAGAGTTCGATGTCGGTCTGGTATCCATGGCCGTTCTATAATCGCGTGAGCAAGGGATGGCCATGAGCAAGTATCGCTGGATCTACACGACCTGGCCCGATGCCGGTCTCGCCGGGGCCGCCGGGCGCACCCTGGTGCAAGAGGGATTGTGCGCCTGCGTCAATATCCTGCCGGGGATGACCAGCGTCTATCGCTGGCAGGGCGCGGTCGAGACAGCGAATGAAGCCGTCATGATCCTCAAGACCAGCTCCGAGAAGGCACCGGCAGTGATCGACCGCCTGGTGGCGCTCCATCCCTATGACGAGCCTTGTGCGGTGGGACTGGATATTGATGCGGCGGCATCTGCACCGGGATTTCTAACCTGGATGGGCGCAGCGCTCAGCGCCGGCGCCTGAGCCGCGTCTCAGTTTTCAGGATCGTGGTCGATCACGGCCTCATGGGCCGATTCGTCAAAGCCGCGGCGGCGCCCAATGATCAGAACAGCCGAGAGAACCGCGCCCAGAATGATCGAGAACACGACCCCCAGACCCAGCGCGAACCAGCCATGGCTGCTCATGTGGATGGCGGGCAGATCACCCCAGCCCAGGACCAGGAATGCGGCGAGCGCGAGGATGACGACGACAACGACGGCGATCAGCGATTTATTCGAGGATTTAGCAGGCATGGGACAGATCCTTTTATGCGCCGCCAGTCTACGCCCATCATCTCTAAAGTCATCCCGATCCGGGCGACCGCGCGGAAATGCCACGGCCCCGCCGCTATCCGGGTTGACCGGTCCGCATCATTGTGGAGTTTTTGATTTTGAGGTTACCGGGCGCGCCCCGCCCGGTTGAAAAATATGGTAGCGGGAGGGAGACTTGAACTCCCGACCTCAAGATTATGAGTCCTGCGCTCTAACCAGCTGAGCTACCCCGCCACACCCTCTGCAAGCAGAGAGGCACGCCGTATACGCGGACCGCCCGCAGCTGACAAGCCACGGGCGGTCCCTGATTTCAGTTGTCTGCAGATCAGGCCGAACGCACCTCGGTGAGGAATTGCTCGACGGAGGTTTTCAGGCTGCCAGACTGGCGCGAAACGGCCAGTGATGCCTCGAGTACCTCGCCGGCGCTTTCACCGGTCTCCGAGGTCGCCCGATCAACTTCCTGGATGTTGGCGAACACATCACGCGTGCCGTCAGCCGCTTCCTGGGCCGAGCGGGTAATCTCGCCGGCTGCCGCGCGCTGCTCTTCCATCGCTGCGGCAATCGCCGTCGCGATTTCACTCATCTCGTGAATCGTGCCGCCGATCGAGGACATCGCCTCGACGGCCTTGGAGGTCGCGCTCTGAATGCCCGAAATATGTTCGGAGATATTCTGGGTCGCCGCTCCGGTCTGGCTGGCCAGCGCCTTCACTTCGGAGGCCACCACCGCAAAGCCCTTGCCGGCCTCACCGGCGCGAGCCGCCTCGATGGTAGCGTTGAGCGCGAGAAGATTGGTCTGTTCGGCGATGTCATTGATCAGACCGACAATGTCATCAATGCTCTTGGCGGCATCATCGAGACGCTGGACATCACCATTGGTGCGCTCGACCTGGTCGACAGCGCTGCCGGCAATCTGGGTAGAGCGGGCGATCTGCTGGCTGATCTCGCCAATGGAAGACACCATTTCCTCGGCTGCTGCGGCCACAGTCTGCACGTTCTGCGATGCGCCTTCGGAAGCATGCGCCACGGCGGCGGACTTGCCGGTCGTGGCGGCCGCGGTCGAACTCATGGTGCGGGCGGCTGATTCCATCTGGTTGGCGGCCGCACTGACCTGACCGATCGCGTCGGCGGAGGCTTCCTCGAAGGCCTGGATCAGGCTCTCCACCGCCGCAGCGCGCTTTTCCTTCATCCGGCGTTCGGCCAGGGTTTCGGCCTCCAGCCGGGTGCGTTCGATCGCATTCTGGCGGAAAACATCAACCGAGCGCGCCATATCACCGATCTCGTCATTGCCCGGGGTGAAGCCCAGATTGACGTCGCTATTGCCCTCGGCCAGGGCGCGCATGGTGCGGGCCATGGCGCTGATGCGCTTGAGCAGGGTCATGTGAACGTAGAACCAGCCAATGCCGGCTGCGATACCCAGGCCAATGGCGGCAATCGCGATCAGCACGACGCGACCGGTCACCACCGCAGAATTGGCGGCCTGAGTCGCAGTGTCGACCCGCTGGGCGACCTGTTGTTTGAAGGCACTGACGTGAGCAACGAGCGCTGATGCGGCCGTGCGGGCCTCGGCCGCAAAGACCTCGGCCTGCGCGATCGCGGCCAGCTCGGCCTTGCGCAATTCGAAGACGCCGGTCGCACCGTCACCATAGCCGATCAGAATGTCGGCCTGGTCGCGGACCAGCGGAGAAGCCGGGCGCTCAAGCAGGGCCAGATTGATATCAAGTTCGCCGGCCGCTTCGTCATACCGGTCATAGATGGCATCAATCTCGGCGTCGGACGCAGCGATATCGAGTTCATTATACTGGATCAGGAGCTGGTTGGCGGCGAGCAGGGCACGAAGCAGGCTTTCAATATCGCCCTCTTCGCTATTGTCGAGCGCGGTTTCGATGCTGCTGGCCAGACTGACCCGGCCTTGCCGCGCCAGATTTGTCGTGTCGCGGCGTTGATTGCGAACCGTGAGGCGCCGGTCGACGGACGTATTCATCCCCTCGACCATGCCGGACAATTCAGCGACCGCATCATTCAGGATCGTGAGCTCACCGCCATCGGAGAGGGTGCGCAGCGCGACCAGCTGTGGCGACAGCTCATCACGTAGTTCGACGGCGCGCTCGAAATTTTCGTGCCTGGCTTCCGATGTCGACGACAGAGCGAGTTCCTGCAAGACCGAGCTCAAGCCCTGGCTGGCTTCACTGAGGGCATCGACGGCGAGCGTCTCGGGAATCGCGCGACTGGTAATCTGGCTGACTGCCTGATTGGTGGAATTGAAGCCCGTGACACCCACCACCGCAGCCACGAGCGTCATCACAGATGACAGAGCGAAGGCGGCCAAGAGACGAAACTTGACGCTGGAGGTTTTCTCTCCGAGTCCGGCGAGTAGGGAGTTCATGAGCTTGGCACCTTATGGTTAATGGCCTCGGGCATAAAATTACAGGCGACGCTAACGCGCCGCCCGTAAATGAAACCTTATTTTCTGGCCGATCGCAGGAATCTTTTGTCCGCTAACCGGGCCTCCCGGGGCATTACCCGCCCAGGCTGAAATCAAATCGCTGCGTCAGGCCCTCGGTCGAGGCCTCGGCCGGGGCATAGCTCCAGCCTTCAATCGCGCTCAGGACGGCGCGATCAAACACACCTTCCGGCTGTGCCTCGACGACGGTCGGATTTTCGACAGTGCCGTCCGGCGAGACGGTATATTCGACAACGGCGTAGCCTTCGACGCCGCGACGTTCGGCCCCACGCGGATAGTCCGGAGCCTCAACGCTCGTGCGTTCGCGGTCTTGAGCGAGCGCGGGAGCGGCTGAAAAAGCCATGGCGGACATTGCGACCGCCAGGATCATTGTTCCCGTTTTATACATTGACTTACCCTTCATCCATTTTTGGCGTGCGCCGCCCGGAATTTTTCCCGTGTTCGACGCGGTGTTTTAACGTCCGGCTCAGCAATTGCCCGGCATGAGCAACAATGACGCATACCAGTTGCCAAACGCTTAAGTAGCGGACGAAAATTTGAGGCAGTGCTGGATTTTTTCTTGTTTCAATCGAAAACAAAATTCACTCTGAGCCAGACCTGAACGGTGCAGGTGTGCCCGGCTATGGTCCCGGCGCGACCGGGCCTATGATAACCATCGCGATTTCCTGACCGCTGAAGCGAGACAGTATGAAGACCAGCGACATCCGCCTGCCCGCCGCGAACGCGACCGATTTCTGTGCCGCCCTGCTGCGCGCAGCCGGAACAAGGTCCGATGATGCGCAGACCGTCGCCGGGCATCTGGTTGCCGCCAGTCTGGCGGGGCATGACAGCAACGGGATCGGCCTCCTGCCGACCTGGCTCGACCAGCTCGACCAGGGCGCCATCAATCTCGACAGCCGCGATCGGGACCTGACCGAGACCGCGATCATCCTGCGCACCGATGCCGATGGTGGCTGGGGCGCGCCGGCCGCGACACGTTTGATCGAACGGGCCGGCGCCAAGGCGCTTGAACACGGTCTGGCTGCTGCCACGCTGGGCCATGTCCATGATCTCGGCCGGATCGGTGCCTATGGCGAGCAGGCGGCCGCCGCCGGGCTGGCCACGCTCATCTTCGTCAATATCACCGGTCAGGCGCCGGTCATGGCTCCCTTTCATGGCTCTGATGCCCGGCTGGGCACGGACCCGATCTGCATCGCCTTTCCCGCCACAGATCATCGATCCAGCTTCGTGCTCGACATGGCGACCAGCCGCATCTCACTCGGACGCCTCAAGATCGCCGCCGCCCGCGGCCAGGACATTCCGCCCGGATCGCTGATCAATGAACACGGCATGCCAACGACCGATCCATCGGGGATGAGCGAACCGGTACGCCGGGGCGCCCTCACCCCGATGGGGCGTCACAAGGGCTATGGCCTCGCCTTGGCCTGCGAGCTGCTCGGCGGCGTGTTGTCCGGTGGCGGTACGATTCAGCCGGAGCATCCACGCGAGGGTGCGGTTCGCAACGGGATGTTCGCGATTCTCATCAATCCGGCCCTGTTCGGCGAGGCCGACTGGATGGAGCATGAGATCGAGGCCCTGGCGAAATACGCCCTCGCCTCGCCGCCGATGGACTGGGACAGTCCGGTCCTCTATCCCGGCGATCCGGAACGGGCGCTGCGCGGCAAGCGTTTGCGGGACGGAATTCCGGTCGCAGCCGAGCTGGTCGAAACACTCAATGCCGCTGCAGCGGCAAGGGGCTGCAAGGCGCGCCTCTAGCCGGGCACCTGAAACAGGTCCAGCACTTTACCATTGATCCGCATGGGACGGCGGGTGGCGCGGTTGATGCGGCACCATTCCGTCACCGCGCGGGCCGAAAAGCGCTTGGCGCCGGGCTTGCGGATATCGACATGCCGGTCAAAGCGCGGCCCGCGAACTTCGCCGAGCCAGGTTCGGATCTCGGCGTGCTCGCCCGGCAGGATCGGATCGCGATACTCGATCGTGTGCTTGAGCGCGATCCAGACCTCGGCCTCGATCATCTCCGGCGGCGCCGCGACATGCCAGTGGGTGACGGCGATATCCTGCACCCAGCGCAGATAGACGACATTATTGACATGGCCAAGCTCGTCGAAATCGTCGGCCCCGGGTGTGATCTGACGCACCAGCGCCGTCTCGAACGAGACACAGCCAAAGCCCTCGCCCGCCGGCGCATTCTCCGGTGGCGCGATGACGCCGAAACCTGCCGACCCGTTCGTCATTCAACCCACACCCTCTCGCAAGGCCCTATCCATACGCGCCCCACACCCCGGCTGGGAAGTGTATGGCCGGTATGCGCGCACCTATTTCTTCGGCGCCGAGATATGGATCGGGTGGCCCAGCGCTGTCAGCACGCTTTCGGCGAAGCCTTCGGTCAGGGTCGGGTGGACATGGATGGTGCCGGCAATGTCTTCCAGACGCGCGCCCATCTCGATCGCCAGGGCGAACTCGCCCGACAGCTCGGAGACATGGGTGCCAACGGCGTGGATGCCCAGGATGACGTGATCGCTCTCCCGTGCCGTGACACGCACGAAACCGCCATCCGCGCCGGCTTCCATCGAGAGATAGCGCCCCGAAGCGGCGAGCGGGAATTTGCCGGTGATGATCTCCTCACCCTTGGCCTTGGCTTCGTCAGGGGTCATGCCGACGCCGACGATTTCCGGCTCGGTGAAGCACACGGCGGCAATCGAGACCGGATCGAACACCCGGCGATGACCGGCGACGAGCTCGGCCACCATCTCGCCCTGGGCGGTAGCCTTGTGGGCCAGCAGCGGCTCACCGATGACATCGCCGATCGCCCAGACACCGCGCATGCCGGTACGGCATTGATCATCGACCTTGATGAAGCGGCCATCGACCAGTTCCAGCCCCATCGTCTCGACACCCCAGCCGTCGAGGCAAGCCTTGCGGCCGACAGCGACGAGGATCTTGTCGGCTTCGATGCGCTGGGCCGCGCCCTTGGTATCTTCGTATTCGAGGAAGGTCTTGCCCGCCTCTTCCACCACGCCCTTGGCCTTGCAGGACAGGTTGACGTCGACCTTGTGCTTCTTCAGCCACATCGTGATCGGGCGGGTGATTTCCTTGTCATAGATCGGCAGGATGGCCGGTGCCGCCTCGATGAAGGTCACCTCGGAGCCCAGCTTGCGCATCGCAATGCCCAGTTCCAGCCCGATATAACCAGCCCCGACGACAACGAGTTTTTCCGGCAGCTCGGTCAGATCAAGCGCCTGGGTTGAACCGATCACTGTGTCGCCAAACGGCAGGAAGGGCAGTTCGACCTCGACCGAACCGGTGGCGATGACGACATTCTCGGCCGTGATCTCGATCTGCTCGCCGTCGCTGCAATCAACGACACAGGTCTTGGCGCCGCTGAATTTGGCCCAACCGGAAATATGCTCGGCACCGGCCGCCTTGAGCAGGGTCGCGACGCCGCCGGTCAGCTTGGTGACAATGCCGTCCTTCCAGCCTTTCAACTTGCCCATATCCAGCGTCGGGGCGGAAGCGAGGGATATGCCCAGCGCATCGCCGCCGGCATGTTCGCCCATATCCTCGAACTTGCTCGCCGCATGGATAATCGCCTTGGAGGGGATACAGCCGCGATTGAGGCAAGTGCCGCCGAGCCCGTCCTTGTCGACGATCACGACATCAAGACCGAGCTGGCCGGCACGGATCGCGGCGGGATATCCGCCGGGGCCGCCGCCGACAATGAGAAGCTGGCAATTGCGTTGTTTCATCTCGAAGGCTCCATCGGTGCGGCACAGATCATGAGGCGGGATTTAGCTGCTCGGGCGTCAAAGGGAAAGGGGCGCGACTGAGGCCTCAGGCCTCGCGTCCCAGCGGGATGCGCTCCAGCAGCTTCACCCGCTCGCCCTTGATGCGGACAATCTGCACCGCACTGGCCAGACAGCGCATCGACAGGCCGGTCTCTTCAATCGCCGCCATGCGGGCCTGCGACGCCGCCACGTCCGTGCCGCGGCCTAGGGTGATGTGTGGCATTGCAGCCGGTCCGGCCTGCTGCTCCGGCGCCAGCGCTCCGGCATAGAGCTGGTCCTGCAGCGCACTGAGCGCCTCGCGGCCAATGGAGGGGACCAGCCAATCCATCACAGCACCGCTTTGGGCATCCGGCTGCGAAACCGCCCGGCTCAGGACAATTTCGAACGGCTCCTGCCCGGCCAGCCGGGCCTGGATCTCGCGAATGAACGCGCCCTGTTTCCAGCCGCCGACCGGTCGCACCAGGGTGAAGTGGGGCAGAAACTGGTCGGCGCGCGGCGCATCATGCTCGCGCCGCCAAAGCTGGATCTGCTCATAATCAGCCAGGCCGAATTCGGGGCAGACCAGGGCAAGCAGGGTTTCGGCAGGCATGGGATATCCTTGTGGCTGAGCATCACCCTATCCGATATCCGCCCGCACCAAAATCTCCACGCCGCGAGCGGCTGGAGGTTTGAGTGGGCCTCCCCGGATGGGAGGTGTGTGGGACGCCGGCGAATGCCGTTAAGCGCTATGGTTGGTGAGTGTGACATCCGGGACGTCCCACACGTGGAGATTTACTCGGACGCCTTGCGGCCCCCGCCTCGAAACCGGAGTGGAGTAACGGTCGAGCTTTATGCCGCCTTCCGCTCCGGTGGCCACGCCGGATTGCTGGGTGTCATGCCAGCGCTCGGACGAGCTCCACGCTTCCCTTCGCCGCCAGTGACTGAGCTCACGCCTCCCGTGCGATGGGAACAGCTGAAGTATGGGCGCAGCGGCAGAGGTGGGGATAAGTTTGATGATTCATCGTCATCCCGACGCAAGTCGGGACCTCGATATCATGGGCTCCGACCCTGTCACGTCGAGGTCCTGACTTTCGTCAGGATGACGTGGGATAGTTGTCGGGCGTGGGGGATAAGTCGCCAAATCGGCTACCGCCGGCGCCCGTCATCCTCACCAGCTCCGACTGCTTCGCAGCCACCTCTTCCATCAAGGAAGAGGAGGTGATGATACCCACCGCCTCGATTACCGCCCTCCTCTTCCTTGATGGAAGAGGTGCGCCGGACGCAGTCCGGGGCGGAGCTGGTGAGGGCCTCGCACTGCCGTATCCGGACCCGCTAGCCGGCGTCGGCGCTCACCGCTGCCGGCAGCACCAGCGCCCGCACCGTCTGCACCAGCACCACAATGCCGAAACCGCCAAAGATGATCATCGGCAGATCATGCGAGGCGAGGCCGAGATCATTGCGGCAGAACATCAGTGCGAACACGACAACGCCCCAGGCAGCGATGCCATTGCGCAACATGGAGCCGAGGCGGGAGAGGCGATTGGGCATGACAAGTCCTTCGTGATGCGCCCGGCGATCAAGCCCCAGTGCGGGGTGCGCGTCAAGCAGGGGGCTGCCGCGATACCCGTCGATCAGGCGGTCAGGCGGTCAGGACGTCTTGCGGGCGAGATAGATCAGCGGCGCCATCATGGCCGCGACGAAAGCCAGGAAGTAGATGATGACTGAGTAGGGAAACCAGCGCGGCCCGGCCCAAAACAGCAGCAAGCTGAGCCCTACAAGAAGCATCAAGCCCAAGCCGTAAGCCAAAATCACCAGGATTGCGGCTCGCTCCGCGCGAACCAGATCCGGCGGGATCTGACGTTCAGGTTCTGGCGGGATACTGATCGGCTTTTTGCTCATGCGGCTATACTAGCGCACCCGGAGATTGCGGGCATGGGGGATTTCACCTGGCCGGGTCCCGCTTGGAACCCGGCCAGGGACACACCCTACATAAACAGCGTCGCCGGATTCTCCAGGAAGCCCTTGACGCGCTGGATCAGCATGGCGGCGTCATAGCCGTCGACGATGCGGTGGTCGAAGCAGGATGAAAGATTCATCAGCTTGCGGGCGACAACCTGGCCCTTGGCATCAAAGCGCGGCAGCTCCTGCATCTTGTTGACGCCGATGATCGCGACTTCCGGTGCATTGAGGATGGGCGTGGTGACCAGACCGCCAATGGCACCGAGCGAGGTGATGGTGATGGTCGAGCCGGTCAGCTCATCCTTGGACGCCTTGCCGGCCTTGGCCGCAGCGGCGAGACGATTGAGCTCGGCAGCGATCTGCCAGATATCGAGCGCTTCGGCATGTTTGATCACCGGCACCATCAGGCCATTGGGCGTCGCCGCGGCGATACCGCAGTGAACGCCCTGGTATTTGGTCAGCAGCTTCGCCTCGCCATCGAAATGGGCATTGGCCTGCGGCGTGTCCGGCAGGGCCTTGGTCAGCGCCATGACGAGGAAGGGGATGAAGGTCAGCTTGGTCTGGTCGTCCGACTTCCTGGCATTGAGATGAGCGCGCAATTCTTCCAGCGCCGTGACGTCGATTTCCTCGACATAGGCGATCGAAGGGATAGTGCGCTGGGCGTGCGACATGTTTTCGGAAATGCGCCGGCGCAGGCCGATCAGCTTTTCCTCGGTGACGCCGGTGCGCGGCGCTCGCAGCGCCGAACCACCGCCGGAATGGGCGACGAGCCGCCCGCCCGAGGCGATGAAATCATCGAGATCATCATGGGTGATACGGCCGGCCGGACCGGTGCCGGGCACGGCAGCGAGTTCAATCTCCGCTTCCAGCGCACGCTTGCGCACGGCCGGGCTGGCCAGGGCGCGCTCACCAACCGGACGCGAGGCGACCGAAGGTGCCGGCGTCGGCTTGGCGGTTTCGACCACGGGAGCCGGTTTCGTCTCGTCGACCTCAACCTTCGGCGCAGCCTCTTCGGCCGGCACGGCACCATCGACGGCAATGAACATGATTTCGGTGCCGACCGCGATGATATCGCCCGGCGCGCCGACCAGTTTGGAAACCGTGCCATTGACGGCGCAGGGGATCTCGACGGTGGCCTTGTCGGTCATCACGTCGAGCACGTGCTGGTCCTCGGTGACGGTGTCGCCGACCTTCACATGCCATTCAACGATTTCGGCCTCGACAATACCTTCGCCGACATCGGGCATCTTGTAGCGGTATTCGCTCATGATCAGGCCTCCAGAAGTTCGCGCATCGCGTTGATGAAACGCTGCGGACCGGGGAAATAGGACCATTCATGCGCATGCGGATAGGGCGTATCCCAGCCGGTGACGCGCTTGATCGGGGCTTCGAGGGCAAAGAAACAGTCTTCCTGGATCTGGGCCGCCAGCTCGGCGCCAAAGCCCGACGTGCGCGGCGCCTCCTGGGCGACAATGCAGCGCCCGGTCTTGTTGACCGAGGCGGCGATGGTCTCGATGTCATAGGGGATCAGGGTGCGCAGATCGATGATTTCGGCATCAATGCCCGACTGCTCCGCCGCCGCCAGGGCGACGTGGACCAGCGTGCCGTAAGTCACGATCGTCATCGCCGAACCTTCACGCACCACATCAGCCTTGCCGATCGGCAGTGTGTAGTGATCCTCGGGAACTTCGCCCTTGGGATGCTTGCCCCAGGCTTCCAGCGCCTTGCCGGCACCACCATCGAAGGGGCCATTATACAGGCGTTTGGGCTCGAAGAAGACGACAGGGTCCGGGCTTTCGATCGCGGCGATCAGCAAGCCCTTGGCGTCATAGGGGTTGGACGGCATCACGACCTGAATGCCGGGAATATGCGTGAAGAAGGCTTCCGGGCTCATCGAATGGGTCTGGCCGCCGCGAATACCGCCACCGGACGGCGTGCGGATCACGACCGGGGCGGTGAATGTGCCGGCCGTGCGATAGCGCAGGCGCGACAATTCGGAGACGATCTGGTCGAAGCCGGGGAATATATAGTCCGAAAACTGGATCTCGGCGACGGGCTTGAGGCCATTGGCGGCCATGCCGATGGCCATGGCGACAATGGCCGCTTCATTGATCGGCGCATCGAAACAGCGGTCGAGACCGTATTTTTCCTGCAGTCCGGCGGTGACACGGAACACGCCGCCGAAATAACCGGCATCCTCACCGAAGGCGAGCACATTGGCGTCGCGCTCCATCATATTGTCCATCGCCGAATTGAGGGCCTGGATCATGTTCATCTTGCTCATGACCTATACCCCCAGATCGCGGCGTTGACGGCGCAGGCGCCAGTCGGGCTCGGCATAGACATCCTCGAACATGGTCTGGACAGGCGATAGCGGGCCGTCATGCAGTGTCCCGAAGGTCTCGGCTTCCTTGTAGGAGGCGATCACGAGCTGATCGAGTTCCTTCTCAAGCGCCGCGTGACGTTCCTCATCCCATTCACCCAGACCGATGAGATGGTTTTTCAGGCGCTCGACAGGATCGCCCAGCGGCCAGGCATCGGCCTCGCCCTTGGGCCGGTAGCCGGACGGATCATCAGAGGTGGAGTGTGCATCGGCGCGATAGGTATAGCTTTCGATCACCGTGGCACCATGTCCGGCACGGGCGCGCTCGGCGGCCCATTTGGTGGCGGCATAAACGGCGAGGAAGTCATTGCCGTCAATGCGCAGCGAGGCGAGGCCGTACCCAATGCCCTTGAGCGCGAAGGTTTCGCTGGCGCCTGCGGCAACACCCTGGAAGGTCGAGATCGCCCATTGATTATTGACGATATTGAGGATCACCGGCGCACGATAGGTCGAGGCCAGCACGAGCGCGCCATGGAAATCACCCTCGGCGGTCGAACCATCGCCGATCCAGCTCGCCGTGATGCGGTTTTCGCCCTTGTACTGGCACGACATGGCATAGCCGACCGCTTGCGGGAATTGCGTCGTGAGATTGCCGGAGATCGAGAAGAAATTGCCCTCGGCCCAGGTGTAATGCACCGGCAATTGGCGGCCCTTGAGATTGTCGCGGCTATTGGAGATGCAGTGACACATCATGTCGACGATATCGCGGCCGCGCGCGAACAGAATGCCCTGCTGGCGATAGGAGGGGAAAACCATGTCGGTCTTCTCCAGCGCCATTGCGGCAGCCACGGCAACGGCCTCCTCGCCCATGGATTTCATGTAGAAGCTCATCTTGCCCTGGCGCTGCAGCTTCTGCATGCGCTCGTCATAGACGCGGGTCAGCACCATATGGCGCAGGCCCTCGCGCATGATCTCGGGCTCGAGCTTGGGGTCCCATTCGCCGACCGCCTGGTGGTTATGGTCGAGCACCCGAACCAGGCCGAGGGCCAGGTCGAGGGTTTCGCTGCCGGCGATCGAGACATCAGGGCGCCGCGCCGTACCGGCCAGAGGAATCTCGATATGGGAGAAATCAGGCGTATCGCCGGGGCGCACATGCGGCGCCGGGACATGAAATCGGGGATCAGTGTGTGCCATGAGCTCTCGCTGAAAACATCGGCAAAACCTGCCAGGGAATACATGCGCACGACCAAGCGTGTGCGAGGGCGTCTAACGCGGAAACGTCCACCTTGTCTACTACTGGAACAAGGTGCCATTTCCGGGTTTGTTTTCGCAGAAATGTAGACTAATTTCCTCCAAATATTGAATTTGAGGGAAAAATGCTCGCAAACCTTGATCTGATAGACGTCCGCATCCTCGAAGCTCTGCAGGAAGACGCAGGCCGTTCGGTTGCCGACATCGCCGAAATCGTGGGGCTGACCCCCTCCCCTTGCTGGCGCCGGATCCGGCGGCTGGAAACCGATGGTATCATCAAGCGGCGTTCGGTCGAGCTCGACCGCCGCGCCCTCGGCCTGATGTTTACAGCCTATCTGGAGGTAAAGATATCACCGGCGCGCAAGGCCAATTATGTCAAGTTCGAGAAGGCCGTCCAGAGCTTCCCCGAAGTGACCGAGGCCTGCATGATGACCGGCCCCTATGACTATCTGGTCAAGGTCGTGATGGCGGATATTGACGCCTATAACGAGTTCATTTCAGAGCGCATGATCCCGCTCGACATCGTCGGCGATTTCCGCACCTCTGTGCAGGTCCGCAATATCAAGGACTCCAAGGGCCTTCCCCTGGGACATATCCAGGGCTGAAACGGTTCGCCGCGCCTCTAGCGCAGCCGTTGCATGCCGGGACCAAAATCCCGGCTGGGCCGCGCCTCAAAGCCAAGTTCTGAATAGAAGCGCTCGCGCCCCTTGGCGCACATCAACATGACATGGGCAGCCGGAAAACCGGCGTCGATTCGCGCCAGCAGGCGCTGCATCATCCGCGTGCCCAGACCGCTGCCGCGAAGCTCAGGAGCGATGATGGCATCCTGGACATAGAGATAGAGCGGATCGCCGATGGCGCGAAGGAAGCCGACGATATGGTTGCGCGCATCATAGGCGGTGATCGCCAGCAGGGAGCCATCGAGCGCCGCTGCCGCCAGTTCCGGGGCCAACTCGCCCCAGCCACAGGCCGCCCGCATTGCAATGAAGTCAGCGACCGGCGGTGGACGGTCCTCAAACCTGATTCCGTCCACCGCCTGATTGCTGCAGTCCTGCAAGGCTAGAACCGCTCGATCGCCACTGCCGTGGCTTCGCCGCCACCGATGCAGAGCGAGGCGACGCCCTTGGACTTGCCGTGCTTTTCAAGCGCGGCGATCAGGGTGACGATGACACGGGCACCGGAGGCACCGATCGGGTGACCCAGCGCACAGGCGCCGCCATTGATATTGACCTTGTCATGGCTGAGGCCGAGTTCTTTCATCGCGATCATCGGGACGACGGCGAAAGCCTCGTTGATTTCCCACAGATCGACATCCTCGATGGTCCAGCCGGCGCGCTCGACCACCTTGCGCATGGCGGGCACCGGTGCGGTGGTAAAATAGGCCGGCTCATGGGCATGGGCTGCCGTGGCGACAATGCGCGCGAGCGGTTTGAGACCGCGGCGTTCGGCCTCCGATTTGCGCATCAGCACCAGGGCTGCCGCGCCGTCTGAAATGCCCGAGGCATTGGCGGCGGTGACAGTGCCATCCTTGCTGAAGGCCGGGCGCAGGGACGGGATCTTGTCCGGCATGGCGCGGCGCGGCAATTCATCCGTATCGACCACGACATCGCCCTTGCGGGTCGTCAACGTCACCGGTGTGATCTCGCGTTTGAAATCACCATCCTTGGTCGCACGCTGGGCACGGGCCAGGGTTTCCAGCGCATAGGCATCCTGCTGTTCGCGCGTGAACTGGTGTTCCTGGGCGATCATGTCGGCATAGACGCCCATCGGCTTTTTCTCATAGGCATCCTCGAGACCGTCCTGGGCCATATGGTCCTTGAGCACGTCATGGCCGTATTTGAAGCCGGCGCGGTGGGTCGGCATCATATGCGGCGCATTGCTCATCGATTCCATGCCGCCTGCGACGATGATATCCGCGTCGCCGGACATGATGGCCGAACGGCCCATGATCGCAGCCTGCATGCCTGAACCGCACATCTTGTTCAGCGTGGTCGCTTCAACGGATTTGGGCAGACCGCCCTTGATGCCCGCCTGGCGCGCCGGGGCCTGGCCCTGGCCGGCCTGGAGCACATTGCCCATCAGGATCTGATCGACATCTTCGCCGGCCACGCCGGCTTCTTGCATCGCGGCCTTGACCGCAATGGCACCGAGTTCATTGGCCGACAGCGTCGTCAGCTCGCCGAGCAGGCCACCCATCGGGGTGCGCGCCATACCGACAATGACGATTGGATCATCAACTGCACTCATCTGAAGTCTCCTCAGGGAAGGGATGGTGTGTAATTCTGGCGCGCATGATGAAAACATGCGGCACCGCGTCAAGTCTTTTCGCAGATGCAACATTGGCATTGCGGACGTCGCCAACCTGGCGGGACTGGCGGGAAGCCCTGTTCCTGCTCGCTGTTTTGTGTGTTTTTGCGGCGGTTCTCGGCACGAATGCCGGTCTCTTCACGTTTTCATGGACCACTGACTGGCCCCGCTTGATCGCCATAGCGCTGGTCGCCATCATCATTCCGGCGCTGGCCGAAGAGATGGTGTTCCGGGTTCTGCTCGCCGGACGAAGCGGTGTCTGGCGGGCGGGCATGGCGCTGACCCTGTTCGTCCTCTGGCACCCGGCCCAGCTCTGGCTTGACCTGCCGATGGCCCAGCCCGTCTTCGCCGACCCGGCTTTCCTCGCCATCGCCGCAGCGCTTGGCCTCGCCTGCACGATCAGCTATCGCCGCTCCGGCTCGGTCTGGCCGGCTGTGGCGATGCATTGGGCGGTGGTGGTGATGTGGAAAGGGTTTGCGGGGGGTTAGATGTCGGATAGTGCCCGGTATTTACACCGTCTGCCGTGCCGGCTGGCGCTGCACGAGAAGCCGTAGGCAGAACGCGGTCTCGGCCAGGACCGTCAGCCCGTACGCGGGAGCGAAAGCGGCCGACCATTCCGGCGCGAAGAAGCGCAGACCGCTGCCGGTGAGATAGACCAGACCGGCCACCGCCAGCCCCATGCCATAGAGCTTGCCAAACAGTCCTGAGCGCCAGACCAGCACGCCCATCATCACACTGTTGACGCCGAAGAAAACCAGCCCGAGATCATAGCCATGACCGTGCAGGTCAAGGAAAACCAGCGCCAGCGCGGCAGAATCGGCCAGAGCATCCGCTTCAGACAGAATCAGCCACGCCGCCTGCAGCGCCATGAGGTTGGCGGCAATCAGCACGGTCTGGATCAGCCGGAACACCATCGCCGCGAGTGCCAGGCCGGGCGCTGCCGCGCGGAAGATCAGATAGAGCAGGATCGCCAGTCCCGCATCGCTGAGCACCATGACCAGATCGGCGGCAATCGCCAGCCGGAACTGACCGGGTGCTGCGAGGATGGCCGCGGCGGTGCCATTGGCGTCAGCGAGATCGATCAGCGGCCCGCGAAGACCCAGCTCGGCGCCAAGACCGGCGATGATGATGATGAGATAGAACAGGCCGGCAAGACGCGCCATGCGCGCGAGATCGGAGGTCAGTGTGAGTTTGGCCACGTGAAAATTCCTTTCTTGAGCGCTTGTCAGGCAGTCCGTGCCGGCGGCGCAGCTGTGCGCACCGGGCCGGGGCGGTTGGCACGCTGGCCGGCCCAGACCGAAGCCAGCACGATGGCGGCGCCGATCCCCTGCAGCAGCGAGAGGGACTGGCCCAGGATAACCCAGCCGAGAATGACCGCCATGACCGGGCTCATCATGCCGAGCATGGACACCGCGCCTGGGTCAAGCCGGGCAATGCCGCGAAACCAGATCGCATAGGTCGCGGCGGCGCCGATCAGACCGAGCCAGGCGAGGCCGGCAAGACTGGGGAGTGTGAGCGGTGGCAGCGGTGGCTCCAGGATCAAGGCCAGCGGCAGCAGGATCAACCCCCCGGCCGTGAGTTGCCAGGCGGTGAAGCTGAGTGCCGGCACAGGCGGGTGCCATTTCCGGCTCAGCACCGTGCCTGCCGCCATGGACGCCGCGCCGCCCAGTCCTGCGGCGACGCCAATCAGATCGAACGCGGCGCCCGGGCGGATAAGCAGGAACGCGACACCGAGAATGCCGGTCGCCGCCGCAGCGACAGCGCCTGCGCGCACCGGTGTACCCAGCCAGCCGCGCGCCATGATGATGACCATCATGGCCTGCAACGTCCCCAGCGTCGCGGCGACACCGCCGGGCAAGCGGTAGGCGGCGACAAATAGAAGTACCCAGAAGAGTGCGAAATTGAACGCACCCAGCAGGAAAACCCGCCCGAGCCAGGCGCGCGGCGGCAGGCTGCGCGTCAGGGCGAGCAGCAACAGGCCCGCCGGCAGGGCGCGCAGCGCCGCGATGGTCACGGGATAGCCGGCGGGCATGAGTTCGGATGTGACGAGATAGCTGCTGCCCCAAACCGCAGGGGCGAGCGCTGTCAAAAGAATATCGGTGGTGCGTGACATGGGCCACATCTCCTGATCAGGGGTTCAGCCGATCGCGTGAATCAGCTGGGCCGCCAATTCCTCGCGTGATCCGTTGACAAGGCGCGTGCCTGTCTCGCGGACGATCAGGGCCGGGACAGAGTGGACGTGCAGCGTGCGGGCGCGCTGGCGGTCCGCCTCGACGGCGCGGGCGGTGGCCGGGTCGCTGAAGAACCGGGCAAACGCGTCGGCCTCGAATCCGCTTTCGCGCGCGAACTGAACCAGGGTTTCCGGGTCAGCGATATTGCGGGCCTCCGCGAGGTGCGCACGCTGGAGCCGGTCAAACATGTCCCAATGCGCGCCTTGCCCGCCAAGCCGTTCGGCGGCCTTGCAGGCCAGAGCGGCGGCCATCCCGTGGGGGTAGTCGAAGGGGGCCGCGCGCATCGCCTCGATATCGACGAGCTCCGGCCAGTCACTCGCCTGACGGCAGGCCGACCAGTGCCCGAGAATGGTTTCGCGGGCCTGATCCGGCGAACCCCAGCGGGCGGCCATCTCGGCAGGGCTTGCCTGCAGGACGAAGGTGCGGTGGCGGATATCGAGCGCAAACTCCGCCGCGAGGCTGCGCATCCGCGACGAGATGTTGAAACACCAGCAGCAGACGACGTCGTGGAAGAAATCAATGGTGAGGGACGCCATCACGCCGCATCCTCATTCAGACCGGCACCGGCCAGCCGCGCGGCAATCCGGGCAACATGGGCGCCCTGGAAGCGTGCGCCGGCGAGATCGAGCCGTGAGGGCGCGCGCGATCCGTCGGCACCGGCGATGGTCCCCGCGCCATAGGGCGCGCCGCCGATGATCCCGTCCGCGGTCGTCTGACCGGCGAAGGTGTAGGGCATGCCGGCAATCAACATGCCGAAATGCTGCAACGGGATCTGGGTGGACAGCAGCGTCGCCTCGTGCCCGCCATGCTGCGAGCCGGTGGATGCGAACACCGCCGCGACCTTGCCGACGAGCGCATTGCGCGCCCACAGCCCGCCAGCCTGGTCGAGGAAGGATTTCATCTGGCCAGCCATCATGCCGAACATGGTCGGCGTGCCAAAGATGATGCCGTCATAAGCTTCGAGGTCGGCCGGCGCCGCGACCAGCGCGTCGTCTACGATGAAGCCTGCCTTGCGCCGAACCGCCTCGGGGACGGTTTCGGGGACACGGCGCAGATCGACCTGGGTGCCGGGCACGCTGCGGGCACCATCGGCCTCAGCCTGGGCCAGCGTGCGAACATGGCCATAGCTGGAATAGTAGAGAACGAGAATCCGGGACATCGCGATGAGCCTTTTTTGTTTTCGGGATCAATCGATCGGCAGCGCGATCGGGCGCAATGGGGCCGCATCGGCGCCGCGCAATTTCAGCGAGCCGCCGATGAAGGCGAATTCGTACAGACCCGCCTGAGCGAGCCCTTCGAGATTTACGAGTTCCATGATCGGAACGCCCCTCTGCGCCAGCAGATAGGTGTGGACGGGCACATAATTGCCCTCGATCTCGGACGGGAAGGCCTCGAAACTCAGATTGTCGGCCCCGACGATCATGGCGTGCGACTCGTCGGCGAGAAAGCGGGCGGCCTCGAGCCCGAGGCCCGGCGGGTTGTCCATATAGCGGCTGGCATGTTCATAGAGCGCCATACGACCGGTGCGGATCAGCACGACATCACCGGCCTGAAGCTCGACACCCTGGCGCGCCAGCGCGCCCTCGAGATCGGCGCGTGTCACGCGGTAGCCGGCGGGCAGCATGTCGAGGCGCCTGAAGGTGGCGACATCGATCATCACGCCCCGCGCCACGATCGGCGGGATGGTTTCAGCACCCGTCATCTGCCAGCCCGCATCGCCGAGATGCTCGTCGGCGCTGAAATGATTGTAGATCTCGCCATCGAGGCCGAAATGGTTGAGCGCATCGAGATGGGTGCCGGTGTGGGTGTACATCGAGATGGCCGAGCCGGTGTAACTGACATGGCCATTGGCGGCTTCGCCCACCTGCAAGGGGTCGTCAGTCACCGTTCCCCGCGGCGTGTGGGTCATCCAGATCTGATATCGGGGGTCTCCGGCGGCATGCCATCCGGGCATGCCGATGAAATACTCCACGGACAGGTCGTAGACGGTGCCTCCCGTAATCCGGGACAGGATGGAGGCGCGCGAGCGCTCGGTCATCATATTGAGCGCGCCGAGCTGATCGTCGCGGCCCCAGGGGCTGGTTCCGACGGTCGCGGGGGTTTCGGCCGCAGCCGACAGGGGCAGCGAAAGGGCGAGGCCCAGAACAAGGGGCAAAAAGGTTGAGGTCTGCATCGGGGTCTACCTGGCTGGTTTGACATGCCCGGGAGAGTGAAGCTGTGGCCGGCCGGGAATAACCGGCCCAGTCTGACTTCATTGTTTACGCTGGTTGAATAATCTCAGGTCCGCAGGGCGGCGCGCAGATGCTCTAGAAAGGCCATGACCCTGGCGTCCATTCCAAGCCGCGAGGCTGTCACAGCGAGGATTTCCGGCGCGGGCAGCTCCCAGTCCGGCAAGACGCGGACAAGCTCGCCGCGCGCCTCGGGCGCGTTCGAGACAAAGTCCGGCAAGGTGCCAATGCCCTGCCCCGCGATCAGCAGATCGCGCAGCACGAGGCTGTTGCCAACCCGCACCCGGGGGTCAAGCTCAACCGTACTCGCGCCCGAACATCCACGCAGGGACCACGACGTCAGGTGATCGGCAAGCAGAAAACCGATCACCGCGTGTTGCGCAATATCTTGCGGGGTTTTCGGATGGCCGGCCCGGTCCAGATACGCGGGGGCGGCAAAAATCCTCTGCCGCACCGCACCGAGCTTGCGCGCCACCAGAGCCGAGTCCGGCATGGCGGCGCGGATACGGATCGAGACATCAAACCCGCCCTCGACCATGTCGACCATCCGGTCGTCGAGCGAAAGTGTGAGCGAAAGATCCGGATAGGCATTGCGAAACGCCGGCAGCATGGGTGCAATCACAGTCTGCCCGAACGAGCTCGGCGCGTTGACCTTGAGATGGCCCCGCACTGTGCCGGCACCATCGCGGATGCGCGTCTCGACCTTGCTCACGGCGTCGAGGATGCCGATTGCCTCGTCATAATAGAGCCGGCCGGCATCGGTCACCGACATGGAGCGCGTCGTCCGCGTCAGCAAGACACTGCCAAGGCTTTCCTCGAGCAGCTTGATCTCGCGGCTCAGAAGCGCCGGCGAAACGCCGATATCCTCCGCCGCGCGGGCGAAATTGCCCCGCTCGACGATGCGGCGGTAGGCGTGCATGACGGAAAGCTTGTCCATCGCGGGCAGAAACTCGATCAGACTGGTTGGCCACCCCGCCAGCAGCAGGACCTCGACCCGATAGCATAATTTGCAGAGCTCCGCGAATGGGTTGCGGATGCAAAGCAATTCCGCAAAGTGCAGCTTCGCCGCCGCGAACCGGGGCCCCCGAATCCGCGCGAATGACAACTACCCGATCAACCGATACCCGCCGCCTGTCCTCGCACTCGCACTCGTCTTCGCAATCCAGCCGCCGCCGAGCACGCGGCCCTCATCCTCGGCCGAGTAGAAGACACAGGCCTGTCCGGGCGCAACGCCCTCTTCGCCGCCGGGCAGGACGACAGTGATTTCATCGCCATCGACCGCAAAGGCGGCATCAACGGGCGGCCGGGTCGAGCGGACCTTGACGCGTACGGGGACGCCGTCTGCCAGGGCGTCATCGCCGAGCCAGTTGATATCCTTCAGCGTGATCCGGTCGACGGCGAGCGCTTCGCGCGGGCCGACCACGACCTGCGCCGTAGCGGCATCAAGCTTGACGACATAGAGCGGATCACCGACCGCGATCTTGAGGCCGCGGCGCTGGCCGACCGTGTAGTGGATGACGCCTTCATGTGTGCCCAGCACCGTGCCATCGACATGAACGATCTCGCCGGGGCGCGAGACACCGGGGCGCACCTTCTCGACAATATCGACATAGCGGCCCTGGGGCACAAAGCAGATATCCTGGCTGTCGGGCTTGTCGGCGACGATCAGGCCGAAGGCTTCAGCCAGCCTGCGCGTCTGGTCCTTGTCGAGATGACCGAGCGGGAAGCGCAGGAAATCGAGCTGCTCATGCGTCGTCGCGAACAGGAAATAGGACTGGTCCTTGCCGGCATCTGCCGCGCGTCGCAATTGCGCGCCATTCGGCCCGTCCACGCGCTGGATATAATGCCCCGTCGCCATGCATTCGGCGCCGAGCTCGCGCGCGGTCGTCAGCAGATCGGCGAATTTGACCGTCTGATTGCATCGCACGCACGGGATCGGCGTGAAGCCGGCCAGATAGGTATCGGCAAATTCCTCGATCACCGCTTCGCGGAAACGGCTCTCATAATTGAGGACATAGTGGGGAAAGCCGCATTCCTCGGCGACGCGCTTGGCGTCATAGATATCCTGGCCGGCGCAGCAGGCACCCTTCTTCTGGATTGCCGCACCATGATCATAGAGCTGCAGCGTCACGCCGACGACATCATAGCCGGCACGATGAAGCACTGCTGCGGTGACGGAGCTGTCGACCCCGCCCGACATCGCGACAACGACGCGGTGATCGGCGGGATTGCCGCCCAGGCCGAGCGGATCGCCGGCGAGGCCAAATTCGGAAAGAAGCGCATCGGCACGCACCATCGCGCGACCGGAATCGGTATTCGTCATATTCGCCTCCAGCGGGGTCAAGGCCCGCAGCAAACGGTTGAAGTTGGCTGAGGCTTATCTCAAAAAGTTGAGAAGTGAAACCTGTGTCAGCGAGGCAAAGGTTTTCGCCGAGACATCGAGGACATTCTGCGCCGTCTGGAATTTGGTTGCGGCCTCGGCCATGTCCACGTCCTCGATATCGCTGATCATGCCGGTGAGGAAATCCTGCCGATCCTTCTGGCTCTGCTGCGAGCTTTCGATCTGCGCCTGCATTACGCCATTCATGCCAACAACAGAGATAATTCCGTCCTGGGCCGCCACGATATTCTGCAACTCGCCTATGATGAAGGTTTGCTGCACCTCGGTCATCGGGTCGACGAACGGACCATTCGGGCCGGCCTCGAACTCGGCGATCCGCTTGAAGGACGCCATGAGATCGGTTGCGACATCACTGGCCAGGCGCCCGACCTTGACCTCGGTATTCTGGTCGACGCGTACGGTGGGTTCGAGATTATTGTTCTGGAAAGCGTCGGCGACGGCCGGCAAGGCTGCCAGCTCCGCCAGTGAGCTGATGGCCATCGGCTTGGTGTCATCGCGCGTGCCGCTGAACATATAGGCGCCGAGATGCTGCGTGTTCAGCGCATTTACGGCACCGTAGAAGGCGTCGGAAATCTCCTTCATGATGAAGGCACCGTTCTGGGATGTCATTGCCGAACGCAATTCACCGGCTGAGGACGAGAGCCGCTCGAGCGCAACATTCTGCGCATCGAGCCGGATGCCGGACCGCACCGCCGCCTCTTCAAATGCTTCCGAACGGGCCAGCGCCCCGCGGCTGGCGGCGATGGTTTCGGCCTGATAGCCAACCCCTTTGAGGTCCGCCCCCTTCTTGCCGGTACTGAGCTCCTGCTGCGCCTGGAACAGGGATTGCTGTGCGCGCATCAGGTCCAGAAGGGCCGATTGCGAAGCGCCAAAAGTCGATATCCGCGTCATGGGTCAATCACTTCCTAGACAATACTCATGAGAGTGTCGGTCATTTCCTTGGCCGCCTGCAGCATTCTCGCCGAGGCGTTATAGGACTGCTGATAGAGCGTCATCGCCGCCAATTCCTCATCAAGGCTGACGCCCTCCACATTCGAGCGCTTGGTCTGCGCCGTCGAGCGCAATACATCGGCCGAGGCCGCTTCGCTCTCGGCCCGGGCGGCGCGCGACCCGACACTGCCGGCCAGCCGGGCGGCATAGTCCTGCAGGCTGGAGTTGGCGGCATTGATGGAGCCTGCCGCGTCAAAACTCCGCGTCGTTGTCATCGCCGATTGCAGCAATTGTCCGCCACGCGCATCACCGGACGTCAGGACCAGGTCGCCAGCCACCGTCGCAGCATCGAGATTCAATTGTCCCAGGGCCAGTTTCGATGAATCCGAGCGGATCACGTTGCTGACCGAAAAAACCTCGGAACGCCCGGCGGTCGCAGCCAGGCCGAGGCCGAAGAGTTGCGAGAATGACACGCCGGTGCCGGCGCGGCTGGTATCATCGCCGGTCAGGTTGAGATCGAACCCGTCATAACCCGTTTTCGGAACCGAGCTCAGCTGGCCGTCACTGTCCAGCGTGAATGTGGCGTAGCGTCCAAGCCCGGTCGTTGTATTATTGAGCGCCGTTACCACATCGCCAATCGTCTGCCCGGTCACCATCGGAATATCGACCGTGCCCGAGGGCCGGCCATCGGGCGTGGTGATCTTGAAACTCAGGGAGGTGCCGGTGGTGAACTGGTGTGCATCGGCCGCCGACAAGCCCGTTTCGAAGAAGCCGGGACGGCTCGAGGAAACCAGGTCGTTGAGGCCGAAGAAATGCGAAAACCCACGCCCGGCCCGGTCGCTCGGCGTGGTCGCATCTTCAAGCGTCGCGACACCATTTCCGGCCGTGCTCGCCGCCAGGGTCAGGACGCCATTGGCAAAGGTCGCCGAACCATCGCCGCCCAGAGCCGCATTGATCGCCGTTGTGAGGCTGCCAACGCTTGTACCAATCGCGACGGCTGCGCCGCCATCGACACTGAGCGTGCCGGCGTCAAAATCAATATCGACACGTTTCACGAGCGTGCCGGAGGCCGCGGTCACAGCCAGCGTTGTCGCACCGGTGAAATTGTGCAGGTCAGCCGCCACCAGCCCGGTATTGCGGCCCGTCAGGCTTTGCGGTGCCGGATAGGACGCCGAATTATTGTGCGCCAGGTTGAGCGCGTCAGCGGCGCCGGACGTCAATTCAGCCAGTTCATCGGCGATCTCCGGCAAGATCCGGTCACGCAAGTCAAGCAAGCCGAACAATTTGCCGCTCTGGATATGACCGCCCAGCTCCTTGGCCTCGGCGCCATTGGGTGGCTGCACGAAAATCTGGCCGTAGGATACGCCGTATGCGCCACTGCCCGTCGGGGTATATTCGAGCTGGGTCACACCGGTTTCAACCAGCGCGACACCGTCGCCCGTGCGAATGACGAGACGCCCGCCCGCCTTGGTTTCTGTGCGAATGTCGACATAGCTGGAGAGCTCGTCGAGCAGCTCCGATTGCCGGTTGGCGATGCCCGAGGTGTCACCACCGGCCACGCTGACACTCTGAATGCTCGCATTCAGTCCGCTAAGCTCGCTGAGGATCTCATTGGTGCGATGAACGGCCGCCTGGATCTGGGCGTCGGCATCCTTGCGCTGGTCGCTGATCATCAGGGACAGCCGGTTGGTTTCATCGAAAAAGGCCTGCAAATCAGCCGCTGCCGACAGGCGCGCAACCGATTGAGACGGGTCAACACTGGCCTGGGACAGGCTTGAGAATGCGCGGCTCAGCCGCGCAAACATCGAACCTTCGTCGTCGAGCTTGCCGAATTGCGATTGCACCTTGTCCAGCCCGTCGGCCTGGATCTGGGCGGCTTCCCCGGCGCTGATGGCCCGGATCGACGCCGCCTGGAGATAGACATCGGCAATCCGCGAAATGCCAACGACCTGCACCCCCATGGCGACACCGCCAACATTGAGGGCCTGCAGCACAGCCTCCGTGCGGGCATAGCCGGGGGTGTTGACGTTGGCGACATTGTTGGCCGCCGAATTGAGGCCGGCCTGGCTCGCAGACAAGCCCGACAGGGCACTTCCGATAATACCGTTCAGCGACATGATAGCATCCTCGAAACATCGCACGACATGAAGCCCGGACGGTCAAAACTGCCGACACTCCGGCAAGGCTTGCCGAGCCAGAACCGCGCCGGCACACCTGGACCGGTGACCAGGATCGACATACAACAACCTGTTTTTGCTTCGATATTCATGCGAATTCGTGTCTTTCTGGCATCCGGGCCTGATGGACGTCCTACAGGGTTAACCGCAAGGCTCGGGCCAAGTCGGTGCCAAGGGTCCAAATCCGGTATTGATCGCGCCGAGACCTGTCCCTCATCCGTCAGCCTGGCCCGGCATCGCTGCCCGGCAGCTTCAACCCACCACCGGGCACAATCCGCCGGGCCCAAGTTGTCATTTACCTGTCTTACCCAGATATTAATTCGCTATTTCAAAGATTTAGCGCGCATTGATGCTGGCATGATGCTTGCGACCCACTTCACCGACACGGCACGCATTGTGTGCCAAGTGAGTGGAATAATCTGACCATGCCGATGATGATCCCAGGCGCAGAATTCACCGCGACGAATGCGGCAATGACCGCATCCCGGAGTGCGTCTGCCCGTGCGGATGCCGGGCGGGCCAACACGGACGGACCCGGCGAGGCTACGAATCCTTCGGCCTTCGACGCCATGCTTGGCCTGGCAACACCGGCTCAGCCCCAGCCCCAGACTCAGAATCAGACTCATACGCAGACTCAGACGCAGACTGTCGGTCATACTGCAATGGACGGCGAGGCCGGCGCATCGGCCGACGACCAGACGCCGGGTATGATCACCGCCACACCGCACGTCGCTGCAGGCAGCGAAAAAGGCGCGGGTAACATGCCGCCACCACCTGGCGGGCCTGCCGCCGCCCTTGCGCCGCGTGCGGGCGCACCGGGGGCCCCGGGGGCGCCCGCCCGGGGCCCCCCTGGCGCGCTGGCCACGCGTG
>NZ_JBLWTL010000006.1:29519-130586 GCF_048270095.1 Maricaulis sp.
ACCGCCGCGGGCGAGACCCCGTCTCAAGGACCCACAGGCGCCGTCAATACGGCCGCCCCTGACGCCATTCATCTCGCCTCAGCCGGCGGAGTGCCAAATCAGGGCGGGCCGGAATTTGTTGGCGATATCGCATCGAACGCACGCGTCGCGGCAACTGGCACCGGAACGCCCGCGGCGGCCACAACAACAGCGCAGGCGCCCAATTCGAGCGCGGCCGGTGCCGCCGGCTCGGCCAGTACGCCCAACGTCCAGACACCCAATTCCGCGACCCCGCATGTGACGGCCGAAACGGCGACAGCCCCGGCAGTTTCCGCGTCCAGCACACCGGCCGCCTCCCATGCGACGAGCGCGTCCGCCAACGTGACCATCGGGCAGCCGGCGGCGAGCCTGACCGGTTCAACCGCAACTGGCACAGGCGGCCAACCCGGCCCCGTCCCGGGCGCGGCCGCCACTCCGGCCGAGACGGCCATACTGGCCGGGTCCGGCCAGGGCATTGAAAAGCCTGCCACCGCCAAGAGTCTCGATGCGGGCACCGCGGGCAAATCGACCGGCAATCCTGACGCAACGGCTGACACCGGGCCTACTGCCTCGACTTCTGCCAGCACCAGTGCGACCGCCAACAAGACGGCCAAGCCGCCCGTCATGGCTGTGCTGTCGCCGTCCAACCCGGCACCGCCCGCCCAATCCGCAGCGACACCCGCCGCCTCGCCAGCCAACCCGACGGCTGCAGCGCCTGCAGCGCCCGCTTCGCCCCCGTCTCAGACCGGCGAAGCCGCCCAGGCGGCGGTGGCGGCGAGCACACCGGCAGGCCGTTTCGCACAAGCACGCCAGGGCGTGGATGAACGCGACGGCAATCTGGCCATCGGCCGGAGCAAGGGAAAATCGGCTGCCAATAGCGCGAACACGGCGGCCGCCAGGCCCCAGGCGAATGGCGCATCGGCCCAGCCACAATCGGGCACTGCCAACGCGGCCGCCTCACGTCCCGATATAGCAGTCACAAGCCGCGAATTGCCGCCCTCTGCGCCTCCACCTCCCGCAAGTGTGCTGCCAGCCCTCGCGACCGATGCCGTACGCATTTCCGGTGTCAGCTCTGATCCGGTGATGACCACAATGACGGATTCAGGCTCGATCGCGGCGCGTGGCGCGACCCGCAGCGCGGCAGAGGCCGGCGCCGGTCAGCCCCCGCGCTTCTCGCCACATACGGCCAACCAGCTCGCCGGCCAGATATCACAACGCTTCGCCAATGGTTCGCGTGTGTTCGGGATCCGGCTCGACCCGGCCGAGCTTGGCCGTGTCGATATCCGTCTCGAGCTCAGCCAGAACAACCGCGTGCATGCCACACTGACGGTGGAACGCGGCGACACGCTCGCCGAAATGCAACGCTCGACGCGCGATCTGGAACGCGCACTCAATGATGCAGGCCTTGAGCTTGAAGAAGACGGGCTGACTTTCGAGCTCAGCGAGGGCAGCGGCGAGCAGGAATCCGCCGAGTCCGAACAGGGCAGCCATTTCAATGTCTATGGACTGGATGAGGACAGCGCGCACGAGCTTGGCGCCGAGATCATTCCGGGCCTGGCCGACGCATACGGTTTCAGTCTGTCGCGGCGCGACGGCGTCGACCTCAGAGTTTAGGAGAAGCAAAATGCCAAGCGCGATCAATTCGGTAACCGACTCAAGCCCGCAGCTTGAAAACAGCCGGACCAGCCTTGCCGATAATTACGAGATGTTTCTCAACCTGCTCACGGCGCAGATGAAGAACCAGGATCCGCTCGATCCGCTGGACGCGACGCAATTCGTCGATCAGCTCGTCTCATTCTCCGGCGTTGAGCAGCAAATCGCCCAGAACCAGAATCTGGAGAGCCTGCTGATCGTTCAATCGGCCGCAGCCCAGACCTCGTCGGTCGGCTATATCGGGCGCGTCGCGACGGCATTGACCCCGGAAAGCCGCCTGCAGGACGGGGCCGCGACCTGGCAGTATGAATTGCCCGAAAATGCCAACGCTGCCGATCTGACAATCCGCGATTCCAGCGACCGGATCGTCTACCGCACGACCGGGGAAACGACGACCGGCCAGCATGATTTCAACTGGAACGGCCAGACATTGTCCGGCAGCACCGCACCAGACGGCGTCTACACGCTCGAGATCAATGCCGCCGCACAGAATGGCGCCGAAATCACCGCTGAAATCCGGGCCTCAGCCCGGGTCACAGGCATCGATCTTTCTGGATCCGAAGTGATTGTGGAAATGGGCGGGGTGAATGTTCCCCTCTCCTCCGTGCTCGCACTTCAGGAAGAACAATAGAAGACATAAGCAGGCCACTGGCCTGACCCGGACCGCCAGAAAGGCGACCCGGCCTCACAAGACGGCAGAACGCTCCAAAAACAAACACCAACAAGGAGCTTATCGTGAGCATCAATTCAGCAATGATCGCCGGCGCGTCCGGCCTGATCGCCAATTCCAGCGCTCTCGCAGCGATTTCGGACAATATCGCCAATGTGAATACGGTTGGCTACAAGCGGGCGACCGCCGTTTTTACCCCGCTCTACCGCTCCCAGGGCACGTCGCAGCATTTTGCTGCTGGCGGGATCATGAGCTCCACCAAATTGCAGATCAGCCAGAGCGGCCTGCTCTCACCGGGTAGCTCCCCGACCGACCTTGCGGTCTCCGGCGACGGCTTCTTCGTGGTTAGCGAGAACACGCGTGGCTTCACCACGACTGATCCGGTCGCCTTCACCCGCGCCGGCAGCTTCCATCCGGACGCAAACGGATATCTGCAGAACTCCGCCGGCCTCTACCTGGCCGGTTGGCCGGTCCAGGCCGACGGGACGATCAACGCGGACCCGTCTGATCTGAGTTCACTGGAGATCATCAACCCGGTTTCCGTCGGCGGCGCGGCCGAGGCCACGACTGAAGTTGGTCTGAGCGCAAACTTGCAGGCAAGCCAGGCTGTCTCCGCAGCCGAGGCGACCTATGCCGCAGGCGCGTCGGCGACCAATATGTCCTCCGGGGCGGTTACAGCGGATGTCGAGTTCGGCATCCCGATCTATGATTCGCAAGGCGGCGTACACACCATCACCCTGTCGATGTTGAAATCCTCGACACCCAACCAGTGGCATGCCGAACTGCATGTCAGCCCGGCCTCGGAAGTCACAACAGGGGCCGGCCTGGTCGACGGCCAGATCAGCACCGGCATCATCGCCTTCGATTCGAATGGTAATTTCGACTCGGCGAACAGCACCATCCCCAGCACGCTGAGCTTCCTGTCCTCCAACAATGCCGCACCACTTGGCGCAACCGCCGTCCAGTGGGCTGCGGCCGAAGGCATCAGCGCCCAGACCATTGATATGGCGCTTGGCGGTCCAAACAGCGCCGGTGGCCTGACCCAGTTCGACAGCCAGAGTGCCCTCGCGGCCACCTCGGTCAACGGAACGCCGTTCGGGGATTTCTCCGGGGTGGATATTGATGCCAGCGGCATGGTCTACGCCAAGTTCACCAATGGTATCGTCAAGAAGATCTACCAGGTCCCGGTCGCAACCTTTGCCAATGCCGACGGTCTGGAAGCCTTGGGCGGCGGTGCCTATGGCGTTACGCGCGATAGCGGGAATTACACACTCAATACCGCCGGCATCGGTTCTGCCGGCAATCTCGCCGCCGCGACCCTGGAGAGTTCGAATGTCGATCTGGCTACAGAATTCACCAATCTGATCATTACGCAGCGTGCCTATTCGGCCTCGTCCAAGATCATCACGACCGCAGACGAAATGCTCGATGAAGCGATCCGCATGAAGCGATAAGCCGCCCGGTAGCGGTGAATAAATGACGGGCTCCGCCATGCTGGCGGGGCCCGTCTTTTTATGCGCAAAGCGGTCAATTTATATGAGCGTATTTTACCGGAGACGTTAAAGGCAAATTTACCCAGTAGCTTAGGCCGATGTTAAAACCCCTCCCGTATGTTGACCCTACAAACAAACAAACAAACGGGGACCGGACATGCAGCCGCGCCTTCAAAAAAAAGAAAACTACGTAATTGGGCCGGATGGTAGCCCGCTTACGCTTGCAGACCTCCCCAATCCAGGCGCACAGCGCTGGGTGGTTCGACGCAAGGCCGAAGTGGTCGCCGCAGTTCGCGGTGGCTTGCTTTCGCTGGACGAGGCTTGTGAGCGATACACGCTCACGGTCGAGGAATTTCTCGGCTGGCAAAGGTCGATCGACAAGCACGGCCTGGCCGGCCTGCGAACGACTCGATTGCAGCACTACCGATAGCGCGTATTCGCGACAAATCCTGAAAGAATGGCGACCCCATCCCCCCGGGGTCGCCTTTTTCATGTGTGCCGCATAACAAAACACACCTGTCTCACCTGCCCTCCCGGACCGGATGCATCTCCTATGCTCCGGCATTAAGGCCTCGTTTACGAGGTCGGTAGGAAAATTCTGCCCAGTGGTTCGCGCAAGATGCGTGCGATCGAACAGGCAGGAAAACTTGTGAACGCGCTTCTCGATCAGTTCAGGGCATTCGGCATTGGCCGTCTGGCAGCGATTTTCGGTCTCGCGGCCGGCGTGGCCGCCGCGCTCGTCTATTTCTCCGGCAATGTCGGTGCCGGCTCGCAATCGCTGCTCTATTCCGGGCTCGCCCCGGCTGCGGCCGCCTCGGCCGCCCAATTGCTCGACCAGGCCAATGTGGAATACGAAATCCGGGAAGGCGGCACCGCCATTTATGTGCCGCGCGACCAGGTCGATGAAGCCCGTGTCCGGGTCGCATCCGGCGGCCCGCTGAGCGGTGCCTCGGTCGGCTATGAAATCTTCGATCGCGAAGACAGCTTCGGCCAGACCAGCTTCGTGCAGAATCTCAATGCCAAGCGCGCCCTCGAAGGCGAGTTGGCCCGCACGATCCAGTCGATGGCCTTCGTGTCCGCCGCCCGCGTCCACCTCAACCTGCCCGAACGCCGCCTGTTTGTCCGCGATCAGCAGGCACCGACCGCCGCGGTGACCATCTCCACCAATGCCCAGCTCAATAGCGAGCAGGTCCGCGTCATCCGCAATATCGTCGCCAGCGGCGCCGGCATCGAATCCAATCATGTTTCACTGGCCGATGATCGCGGCCGTCAGCTGGCCGGAAGCGGCGGCGAAGGTTCGGCCGTCAGCATTATGATGGACGAGCGTCAGAGCGGTATTGAGGGCCAGTTGCGCCAAAATCTTCTCGATCTCGTCGAGGGCGTTGTCGGCGTCGGTGCCGCCCGCGTCCAGGTGACCGCGGAGCTCAACCGGCAAAGCGTCACGGAGAGCTCGGAGGTCTACGATCCGGACGGCGCCGTCGTTCAGTCACGTGACCGCCGCAACGAAACCAGTATCGACCAGGACGGTGCCAACAGTAATCGTGTCTCGGCCTCGGAAAACCTGCCCGACGCAGACTCCGGTGCCGGCGCCGCGACCGGCGCGACCTCCAATCGTGAAGTCTCGAATGATGTCGTCAGCTATGCGATCTCGAGCACAACGCGCACACAAATTACCGAAGCGGGCGGCATCGAACGCCTCTCGGTCGCCGTCGCGGTGGACGGTATCGTCGAAACCCAGCCCGACGGCACGGTGCAGTGGCGCGAACGCTCCCAGGACGAGATTGATCGCATCGAGGCACTCGTCCGTTCAGCCATGGGCTATGTCAATGAAGTCGGCGGCCGCCAGGATTCAGTGACGGTCACGCAAATGGAATTCGCCCGGGCGAACCCGTTGCTGGGCACACCCGCGACATCCGGTTTGAACTTCAGCAAGAGCGATTTCATGCGAATTGCGGAAGTCGCTGTGATGTTCATCACGGCCCTGCTCGTCATTTTCCTGGTCGCCCGCCCGCTGATCAAGGGCGCCGGCGGCGGCGCAATGCCGGCCGGTCTCGCCCTCGCAGGCGCGACAGGCGGTGGCAGCGCCCCCCGCATTGACAGCGCAGCCGCGCCGATGGCCCTCGCCGGCACCAATCCTTCGAGCGGCGCCGCGGCGCTGGCCGATGACGGGATTGATATCTCCAAGATCGACGGCCAGGTGAAAGCCTCCTCGGTGAAGAAGGTCGCGAGCATTGTTGAGTCTCACCCCGAAGAATCGATTTCGATCCTTCGCACCTGGCTCCATGAGGGTTGATGATGGCCATTGACCGCAGCAGAGCGATCGAAGATCCCGGCAAAATGACCGGCCCGGAAAAGGCCGCCGTGATCCTGCTCGCTCTGGGCGAGGATGACCACGGCCTGTGGAATCATCTCGACGAAGAGGAAATCCGCGAAGTCTCGTCGGCGATGTCCAATCTCGGCACTGTCACGGCCTCCGCCGTCGAAAAGCTGATCGTCGATTTCGTCGGCCAGATGTCCTCGACGGGCTCGCTGATGGGGTCGTTCGAGGCGACCCAACGCCTGCTGGGCTCATTCCTGCCCGGCGAAAAAGTCGACACCATCATGGAAGAGCTGCGCGGTCCCGCCGGGCGCACCATGTGGGACAAGCTGGGTAATGTGAACGAGGTCGTACTCGCCAATTATCTCAAGAATGAATATCCACAGACGGTCTCTGTCGTGCTCTCCAAGGTCAAGGCCGAACACGCCGCCCGCGTCCTCGGCTCGCTACCGGAAGACTTCGCACTCGAAGTCGTCACGCGGATGCTGCGCATGGAGCCGGTCCAGCGCGAAATTCTCGACAAGATCGAGGAGACGCTGCGCAATGAGTTCATGTCCAATCTGGCGCGGACCTCCAAGCATGACAGCCACGAGATGATGGCCAGTATCTTCAATAATTTCGACCGCCAGACCGAGAACCGCTTCCTCGCAGCGCTGGAAGAGCGCAATCGTGACAGTGCCGAGAAGATCCGCTCCCTGATGTTCGTGTTCGAGGACCTCTCCAAGCTCGATCCAGGCGGCATCCAGACCCTGATGCGCGCCATCGACAAGGACCAGATGGGCCTCGCCATGAAGGGTGCTTCCGACAGCCTGCGCGATCTCTTCTTCTCCAACATGTCCGAGCGTGCCGCCAAGATCATGCGCGAAGATATGGCCGCGCTCGGACCTGTCCGACTGAAGGATGTTGATACCGCCCAGCAGGGCATCGTTGCGCTCGCCAAGGATCTGGCTGCCAAGGGCGAGATTCTTCTCGCCGATGGCGGCGCCGACGACGAACTGATTTATTGAGGATGACCCAGGCATGAGCCCGACGAAATTTGATTTCGACACCGAGTTCGATCACGACGGCCAGATCCTTCGTGATGGCGAGAGCTATAAGCGTTTCTTCACCCAGGACGATATCGACTCCGCGCGTATGTGGGGCGTCGAGGAAGGCCGTGAGATGGAAGAAGGCCGCTGCGCTGAATCCCTGCAGACAATCGGCGCGCAAATGCAGCTCATCCTGTCGCGCCTGGCGGGAGAATCGGCCGCCCTGCGGGCCAGTGCCACGCAGTTGGCGCTCGCCGCGGCCCGCAAGATCGCCGGCGAAGCGCTGAACGCTTATCCGATCGACACGATCGAGCAGCTCGCCGCCGAAGCCGTGCAGGATTTGCGCGATGAACCCAGACTGTCCGTGCGTTGTGCACCGGAACTGGTCGAGGACCTGGCCGAACGGCTGGAGCGCACGGCACGCGATCTTGGCTTTGAAGGCGCGATCCGGGTGCGCGGCAATGCCGAGATGAGCGGGGCCGATGTTCGCCTTGAATGGGCGACCGGTGCGATTGAACGCTCGGCGGAAGAAATCGACGCCCGGCTGGGCGAAGTCGTGGCGCGTTGGCTCGCTGCCGCATCCCAGGAAGAATCCGCGACAGACGCGGCGGCCGACCCGACCGTCAACGCGTCTGCGGCATAAGGAGGCCGACCATGCCTGACAATACGAATTTCGACCTGCCAGAACTCGAGAAGGACGCGACACCCGTCCCGGTCGAGGATCAGCAGCCGCGCGAAGGTATGATCGACGACGCCGCCAAGAGCGCCGCCGATCTCGCCCCGGTTTTCGATGTCCCGGTCAATATCTCCGCGGTTCTGGGCAAGGCACAGATCGACGTGAATTCCCTGCTCAAGCTGACGGCCGGATCGGTGGTCGAACTCGACCGGAAGATCGGCGAAGCGATCGATATCTACGTCAACAATCGCCTGGTAGCGCGCGGCGAAGTCGTCGTCGTCGACGACCGGCTTGGCGTGACCATGACTGAAATCATCAAGGATGGGGACGCCGGTTAAACGGCGGCTTGAGACAATGAACACAATGGAGCGGACATTATGCGAGTCCTGATCGTCGGAAGCCTGGGTGGGCAATTGCACACCGCCACTAAAATTGCGATCGACCGCGGCGCCTCCGTGTCGCAGGTCGATACGATCCAGCAAGCGACGTCGCATTTGCGCGCCGGGCGCGGCGCCGACCTGATCATGGTTGATCTGTCGCTCGACGTGCAGGCGCTGATCACCGCGAATGAAGCGGAACGCATTATCGTTCCGGTCGTTGTCTGTGGCGTCAATGTCCGTCCCGAGGCGGCTGCGGCCGCGATCCGGGCCGGCGCCAAGGAATTCATCCCTCTGCCGCCCGATGCCGAGCTGATCGCTGCCATCCTCGAAGCGATTTCTGATGACGAACGCCCGATGATCGCCCGCGATCCATCGATGCAGACCGTCATCACCCTGGCCGACCGGATTGCCGGTTCCGATGCCTCGGTCCTGATCACCGGTGAGAGCGGCTCGGGTAAGGAAGTCATGGCGCGCCATGTCCATGCCAAGTCCAAGCGTGCCGGCGCCCCCTTTATCTCGGTCAATTGCGCCGCGATTCCGGAAAACCTGCTCGAATCGGAACTGTTCGGCCATGAGAAGGGGGCCTTCACCGGCGCCGTCGCCCGCCGGATCGGTAAATTCGAGGAAGCTGATGGCGGTACGCTGCTGCTCGACGAGATCTCGGAAATGGATACGCGTCTGCAGGCCAAACTCCTGCGCGCGATCCAGGAACGCGAAATCGATCGGGTCGGCGGCACCAAGCCGGTCAAGGTCAATATCCGCATTCTGGCGACCTCGAACCGCGACCTGCGCAAGGCTGTCGCTGAAGGTTCCTTCCGCGAAGATCTGCTGTTCCGCCTGAATGTCGTCAATCTGGCGCTGCCGCCGCTGCGCGAACGCCCGGCCGATATTCTCGCCCTGTCCGAGCACTTCATCCGCAAATACTCGGCGGCCAACCAGGTTGAGCCGCTGCCGCTGTCCGAAGCGTCAAAGGCTCATCTCGTCGCCCGCGAATGGACCGGCAATGTGCGTGAGCTGGAAAACGCCATGCACCGTGCTGTCCTGCTGGCGACCGGCCGGGAAATCAGCCCCGACGCCATTCGCATGCCTGATGGCTCGGTCTTCTCGGGCTCCGGCAATACCGCCGTGCGCCAGGCGTCCGATGCGGCCAATGCAGCCCAGCGCGTCATGGTCGGCATGACCGTCGCCGAGGTTGAGCAGGATCTGATCCTCGACACGCTGGATCATTGCCTGGGCAACCGTACGCATGCCGCCAACATTCTCGGCATCTCGATCCGCACTCTGCGCAACAAGCTCAAACTCTATACCGAGCAGGGCGTCACGGTTCCCCTGCCCAACCAGCCCGCCATGGGCGCTTCTGTCGCGTGATTGGATAAGTCTTGGTCGATACTTCAGCCTCCGGCTCGTTAGGCTCCAACAGCGGCGCCTTCGATCCACAGGCCTTCCTGAACCGGATTCTGAAGGGCGATGTCGCCCTGGCGGTCGGCATTCTCGGCATCCTGGTGATGTTGATCCTGCCGATGCCAAGCATGCTGCTCGATCTGGCGCTAGCGATCTCGATCTCGATCGCGGTGCTGGTGCTAATGACGGCCCTGTTCATCAAACGACCGCTTGAATTTTCCGCCTTCCCGGCCGTGCTGCTGATCACGACCCTGCTGCGCCTCGGCCTCAACATCGCCTCGACCCGGCTGATCCTCTCGAAAGGCGCCGAGGGCACAGACGCCGCCGGCGAAGTCATCCAGGCCTTCGGGGCTTTCGTGATGCAGGGCAATGTCGTGATCGGCGTGATCGTATTCGCGATCCTGGTGATCGTGAATTTCGTCGTCATCACCAAGGGTTCCGGACGCATCGCCGAAGTCGCGGCTCGTTTCACCCTCGACTCCATGCCCGGCAAGCAGATGGCGATCGACGCCGACCTCTCCTCCGGCCTGATTACAGAGAATGAGGCACGCCAGCGCCGCAAGGATCTCGAGGGCGAAAGCAATTTCTTCGGTGCCATGGATGGTGCCTCGAAATTCGTCCGCGGCGATGCCATGGCAGGCCTGATGATCACCGGCATCAATCTGGTCGGCGGCATCATTATTGGTGTCGCCCAGTCGGGCATGCCCTTCGCTGAAGCCGCCGGCACCTATTCCAGCCTGACGATCGGCGATGGTCTGGTTTCCCAGATCCCGGCCCTGATCATCTCCGTCGCGGCCGGCCTGCTGGTTTCCAAAGCCGGTGTTGATGGCCAGGCCGACAAGGCCCTGTTCGGGCAGATGGTCGCCAACCCGGCCGGGCTCGGCCTGGTTTCGGCGGCCACCTTCATTATTGGCGTTCTGCCAGGCATGCCCTTCATTCCCTTCGCCTTGATGGCGGCAGGCACGGGCGCTCTCGCCTGGTTCAACCGCGATATCGCCGAACGCAAGGCGGCGGAGAAAGAAGCCGAGAACGCGGCCGAGGTCGAAGCGCATACGCCAAAGAGCAGCGAAGCGCCGATCGAGGACAGTCTGGCAATGGACGAACTCAAGATCGAGCTCGGCTATGGTCTCCTGCCACTGATCAATGATGTCGATGGCCGCAAGCTGACCGACCAGATCAAGGCCCTGCGCCGCTCACTCGCCGAGGAAATGGGCTTCATCACTCCGGCGGTTCGAATTGTCGACAACATGCAGCTGGGCAATCTGGAATATTCAATCCGGATCAAGGAGCTCGAAGCGGGCCGTGGTATGCTGCAGCTTCACAAGCTCCTTGTCATGGATCCCGCCGGTCTGCAGATCGAGCTGCCCGGCGAACACGTCAAGGAGCCGGCCTTCGGTCTGCCCGCAACCTGGATCGACGAGAATCTGCGCGAGGAAGCCTCGTTCCGCGGTTACACGATTGTCGAGCCCGCGGCCGTTCTGGTCACCCATTTGACCGAATTGTTGCGCGACAACATGTCGGACCTGCTCTCCTATGCCGAAGTCGAGAAGCTGATCGAAAAGCTCTCCAAGGAACACCGCAAGCTGGTCGACGACATTGCCCCGTCGCAAATCAGCCGCGCCGGTATCCAGCGCGTGCTGCAGTCGCTGATTCGCGAACGCGTTTCGATTCGCGACCTGGCGACGATTATCGAGGGCATCGCCGAATCAAGCGGCACGACCAACCGCATCGAGCCGATTGTCGAACATGTCCGCAGCCGGCTCGCGCGCCAGATTTGTCACAGCAACAAGGCACCCAATGGCAATCTGCCGGTGCTCGCCCTTGCTCCACAATGGGAACAGGCCTTCCTTGAAGCCCTGATCGGTGAAGGTGAGCGCAAACAGCTGGCCCTGGCGCCGTCCAAACTTCATGAGTTTGTCGCTGCAGTTAGAAACTCTTTTGAAACCGCATCAGCACAGGGTCATGTACCTGTACTGCTGACGAGCCCCGTGATTCGTCCGTATGTGCGTTCGCTGGTGGAGCGTTTCCGCCCGCAAACGGTGGTGATGTCGCAGAACGAGATCCACCCGAGCGCACGACTGAAGACCTTGGGGCATGTCGGCTGACCGACCAACAATTGACCCGGTAGTGACCTTCGATGCGTTTGAAAACCTTTGCAGCCCAGACTCTGACTCAAGCCATGGCGGACGTCCGCCGGGAGATGGGCGCAGAGGCCGTCATCATCGCCACATCGGATGGGCCCAATGGCGGCGTGCAGGTGCGGGCGGCGAGCGAGATGGCCTACCATCCCGACCCGGTGGAGCCGGTGCGCGAACGCACCCAGCGCCTTGCGGATGCCGCCGAGATTGCACGCGGAGACCTTGAGGACGAACACCTCGACCAGGTTATCCGCGCGCTCGGCTTTCACCGCACCCCCGGCGTCGCAGCCCAGTCCCTGATCAAGGCGGCCCAGGATTTTGCCGATGGCCATGCGGTTGGTCGCCTCGCCCACGCGATAGAAGCCCGGTACGCCTTCCAGCCCCTGCCCGCGATTCCTGAGCATGCTGTCCTGTTTGCCGGCACGCCCGGCGTCGGCAAGACATCGGCCCTCGCAAAAACCGCGGCGCGTTCGATTGCCGCCGGGTCCGTCCCGACCCTGATTTCCTGCGATGGCGAGCGGGCCGGTGCCGATGCGCGCCTGCAAGCCCTGGCGCAGAAGATGGGCGCCAGCTTCATCGCCGTCGACGACCCGCGCGAACTGGCTGATGCGATGCGCGAATTCGATGGGCCGGCTCTGATTGACAGCCCGGCTGTCAATCCGTTCGAGCTCGACGATCTCGATATGACGCTCGCCTTTGCCGATTCCAGCGAGGCGGAGATCGTCTATGTCTTCGATGCCGGCCTGACGCCGGAAGACGCCGAGGATGCCGCGTCGCTGTTCGCCTCGATCGGCGCGAGCCGTTGCATTCCGGTCAAGCTGGACTGCGCGCGCCGGCTCGGCGCTGTGCTGGGCGTTGGCGAGACCGGTCTGGCCTTCGCACAGATCTCATCAACCCCCTTCATCGGCGGCGGGCTTGCCCCGGCGACGCCCTTGCGGCTGGCTCGCGCCCTGATCGAAACCCGCGCTCACCCCTATGAGGAAACCGACTGATCATGAAACTTGCCTCGGCTCCCCATCATCGCGCCGCCGGGCGTGTTCTCGCAATCGCTTCCGGCAAGGGCGGCGTCGGCAAGACGACCCTCGCCGTCGGCATGGCCCGGGCCCTCTCCCTGATGGATGAACGCGTCCTGCTGATGGATGGCGACCTCGGCATGGCCAATATTGATGTCCAGCTCGGGCTCCAGCCACGCGCCGATATCGTCAATGTTCTCAGCGGCAAGACTTCGCTGGAGGACGCGGTTTGCCCGGCCATTGGCGGGGCAGCCGAGCGCGGCGGGTTTGATGTTATCTCGGGCCGCTCCGGCTCGGGTGCGCTGGCCAATCTGTCCGGACCTGGCCTGACCAAGCTTGCCACGGGTGTCGCAGCGCTGGCCCTGTCCTATGACCGCGCCATTCTTGATCTGGCGGCCGGTGCCGACCGCGCCACTGTTCGTCTCGCCCTGACCGCGGATGACGTCATCATTGTCATCAATGACGAGCCGACATCGCTGACCGATGCCTATGCTTTTGTGAAGACATTGCGTTTGCATGATGAAGGCGCATCACCGCTGGTCGTGGTCAATAATGCCCCCAATGCCAATGCTGCCCGCGACGCGTTCGGCGCGTTTCGCAAGACCTGCGAATCCTTTCTCAGCTTCACGCCAACGCTGGCCGGCATTGTCCGGCGCGACGCCACTGTGCCCGCCGCGATCCGGACCCAGACCTGTGTTGCAGTTCGCGCGCCGGATTGCGATGCGGCCAAGGATTATCATTCACTTGCCGGAATACTCGCGCGAGGCCGCGAAGCCGCGTAGACTGCCGGGACTGGCAATCAGGGGGGATCTGAAACGCCATGTATGATTCATTTTTCGACCGGCTGAGCCATGGCTTCACCGGCTATGACTGGTGGCTGATTATCGTATTGTCACTCGTGGCTGCGCTGATCATGCGCAAGTGGCCGCAATGGCCGGCGGCCGCGGGGGTCATGTTTGTCGTCGATGCGGTGGCGCCGTTTTTCTACCGCTGGGCCGTCGGGGTTCCACCAAATTACGCCTTTGAATTCGCCTTTTCGCGGCTCGATGAACGCGGTGGTGTTGTCGTCTTGTTGCGGCTGGCGATCTATTTCGTTCTGATCGGCGCCATCTTCTTTTCCAAACGCCGGATAGGCGAGCGCTAACCTGCTGCAAGGCTAGCGCTCACCGACCGAAGTGTTGCCATGCAACTAGTCCAGCACTGTGATCTGGCTATTGAGATAGGTCTGGGCGTCAGCCCAGGCAGCGTCGACATCATCCATCCCGAACAGGACGCGCTGGCCGGCATCAAGAACCGGCCCGTACAGCAGAGTGCCTTCGGCGTCGTCCTCGATATGGAAGCGACGCGTGGTGTCTTCCAGCTCGAGGAATCGGTTACGCACGTGGACCCAGTAGTCTTCAGTCGCATCCCAATAGGCGTGCGCTGCGGCGGCGCCCTCGAGCTCGGTGCGGCGATAGGTATTCACGCCGATTTCCCGCACCAATTCCTGTGTTGTGCCATCCCGCACGACCAGTTTTGAATTGTCCTGCTCATGGGTCCAGCCCCAGGGCGTGACGGTGTGGCGATTGACGGCAGCGATGACATCATAATCCTCGCGGGTTGTGTCGTCCCGGCGCGGCAGGGGCCGCCAGGAAACCGGCGGTTCCCAGGTCGAGGCTTCGGACGTGTGGATCCACGGCCCGACCGCAGCATATCTCGGACTGTCATCGACCTGATAGACGGTCTGTGACCAGGCACCGCGGCGATCAGCGGCGGCGACATCATCCATGCGCCAGTCATCATGGCCCTCAAAGGCGAGCACACGCGAGGGCTCATAGCGCCAGTCCTGGCGCCAATGCTTCACGATGAAGGGATCCGGGCCGTCACCAGCGAGGAGGAAGTGCTGCAGCATGATGAAATCGCCGCTGTCCTCGGCCACGATCACGACTTCGCGGGCCGGCGTCAGCTTGGGTTCTGCCAGCTCATAGCCGGGCTCTATCGCCACAGTCTCGCGGAAATCGAAGGTCACATCATACTCGCCCTGCATGGCGAGAATCGCCTGCCGGTCGCGTTCGAAAGCGGCCACTTCAGCGGCTTCGCTGCGCGGCGCGGCGTAGATTTCAGCGGCGGGATTGGTCGTGGCCGCGCATCCGGTCAGAGCGAGCGCGGCGGCGACAAGGGTCAGGCGTTTCATGAGGGCCTCATCATGTGTGAAGAAAATAACGTGGCGAATGTTATTGCGATTGATTCTGACTTGCAATCGCTAAACTGCCGCGGCACAAGAGGCGCGCTTGCAAATCGTTCGCAGAAAGGCGCGTCATGAAATCCGCATTCCTCCTCGGTGCTGCCAGCATCGCCCTCGCCAGCCCCGCACTCGGACAAACGGCGGCGGCGACACCCAATGCCGAAGTCGAGGTCATCGTCGTTGAGGCGACACACACCAAGCTGAACGCCTTTGAATACCCGGGCATGACCTCGACGATCTCGGCCGAGACCCTGGACCTGGGCCGGCCGGCCGATCTGGATGACTTGTTGCGTCAGTTGCCGGGCATGGAAATCGCTGGCGGGCCGCGGCGCACCGGACAAAGCCCCTCCCTGCGTGGTCAGGGGCGGGAGAATACGACCCTCTTGCTCGACGGCGCCCGCCAGAATTTCGGATCGGCCCATGATGGCGCCCTCTTCGTCGACCCATCCCTGCTGGTTGGCGTCGAAAGCGTGCGCGGTTCGGCGTCCGCGCTCTACGGCTCGGGCGCTTCCGGCGGCGTGATCTCGCTGCGCACAGCCAATGCCCGCGACCTGTTGGCCGATGATGAAAGCTGGGGCTTCAGCCTCGGCGCCGGCACGCGAAGTGTTGATGAGGAAGTACGCGGCTCGGCGAGCCTGTATGCGCAGTCAGACCGGTTTGACCTGCTGGCTTCGATGTCGCGCCGCCAGTCCGGCGATATCGCGCTGGGATCGGGCGATGATCTGCCCGCCGATGATGCCGCCACCTCCGGCCTGGTCAAGCTTGGGGTCGAGGCCGCAGAGGGTGTCCGCCTTGAGTTGAGCTGGCAGGGCTTCGACAGCGAGGTCATCGAGCCGAATAACGCCCAGGGCGTGGCCGGGGTGGATTCGCTCAATGCGCTGGTTGAGAAAGACGTGTCGAGCGATAATCTGGCCTTCAATCTGAGCGCCTCGCCCTCCGGTCTGAGCTGGATGGATCTCGACCTGACCGTCTACCGCAATGCGACCGGTGTTGATGAAGCCGAGCTCGTTTCGGGACGGCAATTGCGGCGCGACCTGGAAACCACGGGTCTGCGCATCGATCAGCGCTTCGCGTTTCAGCTCGGCCAGTTTGATGCAGGCCTGACGATCGGCGGCGAATATTACGAGGACACACAGGACGGATTCGACAGCGCTGAAGTCGGCGGCGTCCGCGGCGGTGCGCCGGACGCGTCCAGCCAGTTCACGGCCGGCTATACCCAGCTGGAGCTTGAAGGCCCGGCCCCGTTTGGACTTCCCGGCCGGATCATCCTGTTGCCGGGCATCCGCCATGATTCATTCGAGACCAGCTCAAGCCTGGCTGCCGATACGTCCAGCAATGCGACCTCGAGCCGGTTTGCCGCGACCTATGCCCCGTCGGACAATTTCAATGTCTTCGCCAGCTGGGGTGAAGGCTTCCGGGCACCTTCAATCAATGAGCTCTATCTGGACGGGACGCATTTCTCACTGCCACACATCATTCTCGGGCCACCGGTCTTCATCTCGAACCGCTTCATCGCCAACCCAGCCTTGCTGCCGGAATCAACCGAGACCATCGAGGCCGGTTTCAGTCTTGATCTGGCCGACCATTTCGACAATGTCGACCGGCTGGAAATGCGCGCGGCCTGGTTTGAAACCGATGCCACGGACCTGATCGACCTCGACGTGACCTTTGCCTTCGATCCCGGTTGTTTCACGCCGCCATTCTTCCTGCCCTGCTCGGCTGGCACGACCCAGAGCAGCAATGTCAGCGCCGCCCGCTTGTCGGGCTTTGAAGCCGAAATCAAATTCGAGCGCGGACCCTTCGCCCTCGATGCCAGCCTCTCCGACGTCGATGGCGAGGACACCGTCAGCGGTGAGCCGGTCGGTGCATCAACCCCGACCCGGCTGTATCTGGATGGGCGCTGGACGCTGGCCTCACAGCGCCTGACCCTCGGCGCACGGGCTGAGCTGGCCGGCGATTTCGACGAAGCAAGTGACCCGGCGAGCTTCCGCGATGGCTATAGCGTGCTCGACCTCTACACACGCTGGCAGCCCTTCGCCGGGCACGGCCTGTCGCTCAATGCCGGCGTCGAGAATGCTTTCGACACAGACTATGAGCGCGTCTTCGCGGGCGTCAGTGAGCCAGGGCGTTCGCTGCGGCTCGACGTCACCTGGTCACAGAATTTCTGAGCCTATCAGTTGGGCCGGCGGTGACGGATCTGGGCAATTTCGTCCAGTTCGTCCTGCTCGGCCGCGCGCAGGGCGCGTTCGATATTGGCGAGGCGGCGTTCCTCCAGAACTTCAAACTTCTTGAGTTCCTGGAAGGCGTCGCCGAGCCGGTCGCGCAGGGCATCCGCCTGAACCTCGACTTCATCGAGGGATGAGCGGATATTCTCTTTTCGCTTGATCACCGCCTGGGCGTAGGATCCATAGGCCAGATAGCCATCACGCGATTGCGTGGCGACCGCCTGCTCCTCGGGAACCGAAGCCTCAAGCCGCTCGATCTGGTTGATCAGCGCGCCCTTGGAACGATCCAGTTCGGCCATCTGCTTCTGCAATTCCTCGACTTTGAACCGGGCCAGCCGGATCAAGGGTTCGTGTGAGCGTGTCATGAGGATATTCCTTCACCATCCAAAATCCCGGCCAGGGTCGCGAATGTCGACGGGATATCCGCCGCTTCGTCTTTTCCCTGGCCCAGGAATGCTTCCAACGGATCGTTGAGAGCAATTGCCCGATCTAGCGCCGGGTTCGATCCGTGGGAGTAGGCCCCCAGGCGGATCAATTCTTCCATATCGGCATAGGCCGACAACATTTTGCGCGCCTCGGCGACCAGTGGCCGCTCGGCAGGCGCGAAGACTTCCGGTGCCGTCCGGCTCACCGATTTGAGCACATCGATGGCGGGGAAGCGGCCACGCTCGGCGATCGCCCGGCTCATCACCACATGACCGTCGAGGATTCCGCGCACGGCATCAGCGATCGGCTCATTATGGTCGTCACCATCAACCAGCACAGTGAACAGGCCCGAAATCGTACCGGTCTTGCGGCCATCGGTGCGTTCCACGCCCGGGCCGGCACGCTCGAGCAAGCGCGGCAATTCGGCAAACACGGACGGGGTATAGCCGCGTGTCGTCGGCGGCTCACCGGCAGCCAGGCCAATCTCGCGCTGGGCGAGGGCAAATCGGGTGACGCTGTCCATCAGACACAACACATCCTTGCCCTGGTCGCGGAAGTATTCGGCGACAGTCAGGGTCAGGTGCGCAGCCTGGCGGCGGGCCAGAGCCGGTGCGTCGGAGGTTTCAGTAATCACGACCGAGCGGGCGCGGCCTTCAGGCCCGAGCACATCATCGACAAACTCGCGCGCTTCACGGCCCCGTTCGCCGATCAAGCCAATGACAATCACATCGGCATCGCAAGCGCGCGCCAGCATCGACATCAAGACCGATTTCCCGACGCCCGAGCCGGCGAAAATCCCGAGCCGCTGACCGCGGCGCATCGGTGCAAAGGCATTGAGGACGCGCACGCCCATATCCATCCGCTCGCCCAGGCGCGCGCGGCCATGCGCCATCGGCGGATCGCCCTTGAGCGGATAGGCGTGGGCACCTTCGCTGAGCGCCGGTCCGCCATCAAGCGGGCGAGCGAAGCCGTCCACGACGCGGCCCAGCCAACTCAGGCACGGACGAACCCGTGCCGAATCCGGTTGCAGGACGACCTTGGCGCCGGGGCGGATGCCCTCCAGCGGCCCGAAGGGCATCATCAGGGCCGTCTGGCCACGAAAGCCGACAATCTCGCATTCCGCTGTGCCGCGCCCGGTGACGATCGTCGCATGTGCACCCAGGCTGAGACCGGAAACCGGCCCCTCGGCCTCGACCAACAAACCATTGAGAGCCGTGACGCGTCCTTCCAGGACACGCGCATCAAGCCCGTCAATCCGATCTGTGAGGGTCTGCATCATGCCGACATCATGCCTTTCAGGCGGGGCCAATTGGCCGATTCGATTTCACCCTACGCTATTGCGGTTGCTTCCACGTAAACGCGGACGCGCAAATGCGGGACATGCTGCACGGCCTGGATCGGGGCTGCGGCTCTGACGAGGCCTGTTTGATGCCGGTCATCGCCGGGGGATGCGTCGCTGTGGCATTCCTTCCGGCTGCTGTGCGTTTCAGTCGCCCACCATTTCGGCGGGCGATCTCCCAAAACGGCAATTGAATTGGCGTGTTGTGCCAATATCACCCCCTTGCCTTGGCGGTCTTCGCTCGTCCCGGGCCGCGTCTGATAACGCCAGACTGAAGGCGCACCGGGGTCGGCGCCCCATCGGCGTCGGGGCAAGGCCGCATCCAGGAAGGAGAGGTGTCCGGATTGCGTGCGCATGGACTCGAAACATGAACCTGCGCCAGTAGGCACAAAAAATTGTCTGTGGATAAGAAGACAGGTCGGATCGAACTCAGACTTCGGACCCATTCTCAAGCCTGGCAGGCAATCTCGGCATTTCATGGCGAATACTTTATACGTGACAATATTCTCAGCTGACCAGATTCATCAGAGTCATGGCGCTCAAGTCCACGCGCTAACCCCCTATTCGTTAACGATAATTGCGAATCAAGTTGGAGCGGAAAAGAATCGCCGGGCTGACGATTCTCAAACCTGGTCAAGCCGCAGTTAACTTTCGTTAAGGGTTTCCTCGTAGCGTCAGAATAAGGTTAATCAGACTACACACCGGGCGGGATTGATTCGTTCGGGTACCAGACCGGAGGCGAACCATGCGGGTTCTTCTAATTGAGGACGACCGGGCGACCGCGCAGTCCATCGAATTGATGCTGAAGTCAGATGGCTTCAACATCTACACGACGGATCTTGGCGAGGAAGGTGTCGACCTCGGCAAGCTGTATGATTACGACATCATCCTGCTTGATCTGAATCTGCCGGACATGACGGGTTTTGATGTTCTCAAGACCCTCCGCGTCTCCAAGATCGACACTCCGATCCTGATCCTCACCGGCAATGCCGATATCGACAACAAGGTCCGCGGCCTTGGATGCGGTGCCGATGACTATATGACGAAGCCCTTCCACAAGGATGAGATGATTGCGCGTATCCACGCCATCGTCCGCCGGTCGAAGGGGCATTCGCAATCGATCATCAAGACCGGTTCGATCGCCGTCAATCTCGACGCCAAGACCGTGGAAGTGGACAGCCAGCGCGTCCACCTGACCGGCAAGGAATACCAGATGCTCGAGCTGCTCTCGCTGCGCAAGGGCACGACGCTGACCAAGGAGATGTTCCTCAATCATCTCTATGGCGGCATGGACGAGCCGGAACTGAAGATCATCGACGTCTTCATCTGCAAGCTTCGCAAGAAGCTGGCCGCCGCCACGCAAGGCGAACATCATATCGAAACCGTCTGGGGCCGTGGCTATGTGCTGCGCGATCCGATGGAAGAAAAAGTCGCCGTCTGATCGCACGGCCAATACGAGATTGAAGAGCCCGGTCCTCGCGACCGGGCTTTTTTTGTGTCCAGCTCCCCTGTTCAGGGGCTATGCGGAGGTTGGGGTCCAGCTAATCTGGCTTGCAAACAGCGAGGTGCCCCATGAAACGCCACCGATTGAGCCTGACCGCACTGGCGGTCGCCCTTCTGACCGCCGGGCCCACCCTGGCGTTCCAGCAAACCTCCGGCGAGCCGGCAACGCCGCGTCCGCGTATGGCGGAAATAGAGACTTTTTCACCGTCCGAGCTGATCGCAGAGCTCACCGCGCTGGAGGCTGCAGCCGACGGGCGCGTTGCCTTTCGTGACCCCGAAGGCCTGCTCGAGCGTCTTGAAGTGAAACATGACCGGCTGACCGCCCTCGCGGATGCCGAAGGCGGCCGGTGGGGGCTGGGCCTCGATATCTTCTTCTCAACCAATGCCCCCGCCCCCCGTCCGTGTGACGCCCCGACCCCGGTCATGGTCGTTTCCCGCCAGGGCACGGAGTTGGCGGGGACGGTTTGTCGCCTCTATACGATTCAGGACGGGATTCCGATGTTGACGCTTGATCAGCTTCTGGACGCCCCTTTCGAGGGCCAGACCCTCCATATTCACCTCGTCACGACCATAGCCGCCGAGCAGGACAGCCTGCTCAATTCCGGCAATGAAATCCTGTCAGCGATGGCCACCGATGTCTTGCGCGCCCTCGTCCTGGCAAACCCTCCCAGTAGCGGGGAGGACTCGATGCTGTGGCGGGACACCCTGCAGAGCCTGATGGAGCGCGCGGACGGCTTCATCCGCTTCAATGCACCGGACACGCTAGCCCTCGCGCTCGCGGCAACAGTGACCGGGGTCCTGGATGAGGCGGGCGTAGAGGACGTCGATTGGGGCTTCACATTCGGGGTCGATGGGGCGCAGTCCATCGCGGACGGTGGCCTGTTTGATCCGGACAGGCTTGCAGCTGCGAGGCGGCCCGAAACCGCCGCATGGTGCCTGCCCGATGTGAGCTTCTCGGCAACCGGGCCAACCGGGGTTCACCACACCTGGCATCAATGCTCCGGCACACCACCGGAGGAACACTCCGACACCCTCGTCGTCCGCAAGATCTGGACCGAGGAGAGAACAAGCCGGGCCTATCGCTGGCTTGAACTCAGCGTGTTCGGCTCAACCGACACCCCGGCCGAACTCCCGGCTGTGGACAGTTTCACTCGAGCGGCGCTGGCGCTGATGGCGAATGACATCATTATCGCTCCCCGGACAGCTGCGGAGAGTGGCGAATAGGCTCGGTCGACAGGCTTCGGCGCCCGTGAGAAAAACCCGGTTCCGATGATCAGGCCTTTCTTGTCTCCTCCCCTGTTCAGGGGCTTTTCGGCACGCGATGGCAATGTATGATCGCTGCGGAAACAGGGAGAGCCCGTATGAAACACCCCCAGATTATCCTCGCAACACTCGCGATGGCGCTCCTGGCGGCCGGGCAGGCCGTGGCGGCCCAGGACGTGTCCTCCACCGCGCCATCCCCGGATAGCGCGCTGGACTGGCCAGGCCTGGTGGAGAGCCTGAACGACCCCGAGGCTGGCCTGATCCGCGTCGCGGCGCCGGACGCTCTGGCCCGCGAACTCGAGGCCCTGTCCACCGAAATGCAGGCGTCGATGGAATTGAGCGGTGCACACTGGGGGATCAGCATCGGAATTGACGGCGCCCAGGTCCTGTCCCGCAATGGTGGGTATGATTTCGACCGGATCGATGAGGTCGCCCGCCCGGCAACGCCGGAATGGTGCGGACGCGATGCCCCCTATGTCGCGATTGATGCGGCCGGGAGCCGGCGCATCTGGCAGCAATGCACCGGCACGCCCACCGCAGAAGACCCGGAAGCCATATCCGTGCGACGATTCTGGATTGAAGATACCGTGGCCGGCGATTATCGCTGGCTGGAATTCATCGCCGTAAGTTCAACCGACACAGGGAGCGAGCTGGTCACACTCGACGCCTTCTCCCGCGAAGCCCTCGGCGCCATCGCCCGCAGCATCGTTATCTTCCCGGCGCCCGCAGAGTAGGCTGGCCCTGACACGATGCGTATGAAAAACCCCGGACCAATCTGGTGCCGGGGTTTTCCATTTTGAACTCTGGCCTGCGACGCCGTTATCAGGCGGCCGCCGTCTTGAGCGCCGCATTGCCCACCTGGGTGTAGAGGCCGCGACGGCCTTCCACCGGTACATAATCGCTGGACAGGCCGACCACGGTTTCTGCCGCACCCATAACGAGATAGCCGTCGGCCGCGGTCTGCTGCGAGAGGCGCGCCAGAACTTTCTTCTTCGATTCCGCATCGAAATAGATCAGCACATTGCGGCAGAAGATGACGTCGAACTTGCCCATGGACGCAAAGTTTTCGAGCAGGTTCTGCTTCTGGAAATTCACCATCTGGCGGATATTCGGCTTGATGCGCCACTGGTCACCGGTCTGGTCGAAATGCGTCACCAGGCGCTGGATGGCCAGGCCACGCTGGACTTCAAACTGGCTGTAGAGCCCCGCCTTGGCCTTTTCCAGCACGCGCGGTGCCATATCGGTCGCGACGATCTCGACGCGAAGGCCGCCGAGGCGTGCGCGCTCTTCTTCCAGCAGCATGGCCAGCGAATACGGTTCCTGGCCGGATGAACAGGCCGCACACCAGATCCGCAACACACCGGTATTGCCCCGCGCACGCGAAAGGACGGGCAGGATGTCCTGCTTGAACAGGTCAAAGGGCGTGTTGTCGCGGAAGAAAAATGTCTCGTGGGTCGCCAGCGCTTCCGTGATGGCCCAGAGGAGGCGGTCACTGCCTTCGCGCCGCGCCGCTGAAATCAGGGCCTCGATCGAGGCATAGCCTTCTGCCCGCGCCAGCGGTGCAAGCCGGCTTTCCAGCAGATAGCCCTTGTCCGCCGACAGAACGAGGCCCGAGCGCTTATACGCTTCGGCGGCCACGTAGAGAATTTCCTGTTTTTCCAGCATAGGCCTACATTCCACCCTTGGCGCGCCGGACGATATCCGACCCGATTTCCGATAGCGGCAGTATCTGATCTGCCAGTCCGGCCTCGGCGACAGCGCCAGGCATGCCCCAGACGATGCTGCTCGCTTCGTCCTGGACGATAATGGTTCCACCGGTCGCGCGCAGCGCGCGCACGCCCTCACGCCCGTCATGCCCCATCCCGGTAAGGATGACGCCGAGTGCGCTTCCGCCCGTCGCCTCGGCGACGGATGTAAAGAGCGGATCGACGGCCGGGCGGCAGAAATTGATCGGCGGGCTTTGGTCGAGCGCCGCATAATAGCCGCCCGCATCGCGTCGCACCGTGAAGTGAAAATCGCCCGGCGCGACATAGACATGCCCCGCCTGCAAGCGTTCGCCGTGCTCAACTTCCTTGCAGGGCAGATTGCTGGCCTTGGCCAGATGCTCAGCGAGGATTTTGGTGAACAGGGCCGGCATGTGCTGGGCGATGACAATTGGCGCCGCAAGCCCGGCGGAAAACTTGCTGATCACCATCCGCAGGGCTTCGGGCCCCCCGGTGCTGGAGCCGATAGCAATGATCGAAGGCCGGCCGGTTGACCGAGGCGTGGTACCGCGCGAAATCGGCGCGGCGGCGACAGGGCTGAATGCCCGCTTTGCCGGCGGTGGTGGCGGTGCACCGGGCGCGGTGCGCGCCTGGGGTGCCGCGGCGGCAGCGCCCGGGTTCGCCGGCCGCGACACTTTGGGCCGCGGGGCCAGCGCCTTGAGCTTGGCCAGCAGGTCGCGGCGGAACTCCTCGGCTCCGGCCAGGCGGCCCGCTTGCGGCTTCGGGGCGTAATCGGCGGCGCCCATCGACAAGGCGCGGATCGTCACCTCACCGCCGCGGCGGGTCAGGGTCGAAGCCATCACGATACGGCATTTCGGCACGGTCTTGAGCAAAATGGGCAGGGCTGCAAGCCCGTCCATCTTGGGCATTTCCACGTCCAGGATGATCAGATCAGGGCGCAGCTCCTCAGCCTTGCGGATCCCCTGCTCGCCATCGGTAGCAGAGCCGACGAGGACAAGATCGGGATCTTCCTCGATCCAGCGCGTCATGAGACCGCGGGCGACCGCGGAGTCATCGATCACCAGCACACGGGCCATGCCGTGGTCAGGACTCATTTGGGGGGCGAGCTCTGTCATCAGCCTCCCCTATGACGCTCGCAACAGACCGGTTTGCTGGAATTTTGATGCGATGATATCGCCGTCGAACGGCTTCATGACATATTCGTCGGCACCGGCGCGCAGCGCTTCAGTGATGTGAGCCATGTCATTCTCGGTCGTGCAGAAAACCACGATCGGCCGGTCCCCGGTTTCCTCACGGCGCAGTGCCTTGACGAAGTCCAGCCCGTTCATGATGGGCATATTCCAGTCCAGGAGGATCGCATCGGGCATTTGCTCCCGGCATTTTTCCAGCGCTTCCGCACCGTCGCCGGCTTCAACACATGCGAATTCGAGCTCTTCCAGAATTCGGCGGGCGACTTTCCGGATCACACGCGAATCGTCGACGACGAGACAGGTCTTCATACGCTTGCCCTTCCCTAGGCGGCTTCGCTTTTGACCGTTGTGCCGATGACTGCCGACACATCGAGAACCGCGAGCAATTCTTTATCGAGGCGGTGAACCCCCTTCACCATCGAACGCCAACGCGCGTCGACATGGGCGGGAACGGGCTCCAGTTCGGCACGCGGACGGCGCAGAACTTCACCGACAGAATCCACAATAAGTCCAAAGATTTCGCTACCGCGTTCCACGCCAAGCGCCATGCCCGCATCATCGGCATCGCGCGGCGGCAGACCGAGGCGCCGGCGGGCATCGATTGCGGTGACGATGCGGCCACGCAGATTGAGCAGGCCAGCCACTTCCAGCGGTGCCAGCGGCACGGCTGTGACCGATTGCGGCGCGAAAACCTCGCGGATTGAATTGACGGGCGCGCCAAACAATTGATCGCCAATCCGCACGGAGACGTATTCGATCATGGCGTCAGCAGCCAGTTCCGATGATTCGTCGTAATGGTCGGTCATGCCACCTTCTCCTCATGAGACGCTTCATCCAGGGCGGCGATCAGCGCGCCCCGGTCCGAACGCGGCAACACCATGGTGAGGCCTTCGGCATTGGTATCTTCTGGCCAGTCGGTGACGGCGAGCGCCGGCAGATTGGCCCACATCCCTTGGGCACGGATCTTCTCGAGCGCGGCGGGATCGCCAACCAGGGCATCAAATTGTTCGCCCGCTTCGGCAATCGCGAGGACTTCATGCATCCCGCCCGTCGGGGTGACGTCGTAACCGGCAGCGGCGAGCAGCGGCGCGATCATGCGGCGGGCAAAAGCGTCAGCATCAACGAGCAGGACCCGGCGCCGGCGCTTCGAGCTGCGGCGCTGGATATTGCCCGCCTGGGCCTGTTCGAGATGCCAGGCGATATCGACCACATCGGTGGCCTTGCCCTTGATAATCGCGGAACCGATAATTCCCGGCTTGTCGGAGCGCATCTGCAGATCGACCCGTTCCTCGACGACATCGACAATCTGGTCGACGGCAAGACCGATCGCGCCATGGCCTTCGGAGAAGACCAGAACCGGCTGACGCTGACCCTGAGTGCCGCCAATCTGACCGCCCAGCGGCACGATCGGCATCAGGCGGCCGCGGTATTGCACCACAAGCCGGCCATTGGTGGTCTCGATCGCATCCGGCTGAAATTCCTCGAGCCGTGTGACCAGCGCCAGCGGCACCGCCTTCGGCTCGGCTCCGCCGGCACGGACCAGCAGCAGGCGCTGGGTATTCTGTGTCTCGGCCGCGGCTGCAGCGCTGGCGTCGTAATGCGCTTCGTCTTCCATGCTCGACACGATTTCTCCGGCCAGGCCGTTGGGGTCGAGGATCATGATGACCGTGCCGTCGCCCAGAATGGTGGCGCCGGAATAGGCTCCGACACTGCGCAGCGAGTCGGACAGGGGTTTGACGACGATTTCTTCGGTATCCAGGACATTATCGACAATCAGGCCGACATTACGCCCGCCGGCGTCGAGCACGACGACGAAGCCGGTATCAACCTTGCCTTCCGCCTTGGCGTCGCCGGCAGCCTGGCTGACCCCGAGGACTTCCTGCAAATCGACCAGCGGCATGAGCCGGTCGCGCAGACGCATCACGCGGGCGCCGCTGAGGGATTCGATGGCATGTTCGGAACCGGCGCCGACACGGACCAGCTCGCGCACGGCCAGCTGCGGAATGGCGAAGCGCTGTTTGTGGCTGCCGATGATCAGCGCCGAGACAATCGCCAGGGTCAGCGGGATCTTGATCTTGAAATGGCTGCCCTTGCCGGTGGTCGAGGTGACATCGACGACGCCGCCAATCTGTTCGATATTATTGCGCACCACATCCATGCCGACACCGCGGCCGGACAAATTGGTGACTTTCGCAGCCGTGGAGAAGCCTGGCGCGAAGATGAAGCGATGAATCTGCTGCTCGGTCATGGCAGCAAGCTCTTCATGGGTGGTGAGACCCTTTTCGAGCGCTTTTTCACCGATGCGAGCGGTGTTCAGCCCCATGCCGTCATCGGCGATGGAGATGATGATATGGCCGCCTTCATGGAAGGCCTTCAGGGTGATCGTGCCCTTCTCCGACTTGCCGGCCTTGATCCGGTCAGCCGGCATTTCGAGACCGTGATCGGCGGAATTGCGCACCATGTGGGTGAGCGGGTCCTTGATCAGTTCCAGCACCTGGCGGTCGAGCTCGGTGTCGCTCCCATCCATCACCAGTTCGATCTTCTTGCCGAGATCGGTGGAGACGTCGCGGATAATGCGCGGCAGTTTGCGCCAGGCATCGCCGATCGGTTGCATCCGGGTCTTCATGACACCGTCCTGCAATTCGCCGGTGACGGCGGAGAGGCGCTGAAGCGGAACCTTGAGGTCTTCGTCCTCAAGACCGCGAATGGTCTGCATCAACTGGTTCCGTGTCAGGACCAGTTCGGAAACCGTCGTCATCAAGGCATCGAGGACGTCGACGCCAACCCGTACGGTTTGTTGCATGCGCGGCGCACCATCGCCGCCCAGGATGTGGTCATCAGCTCCCTTGAGCTCGGCGACGGCAGTCTGCAGCGCTTCGGTCGTGCTCATATCCGGGGTGATCGTGGCCGGTGCCATGCCGGCTTCCGGCTCGGCGGAATTGAATGCCGCCTCAAGCTCAGCGACGGATACCTCGCCCGGGCGCAGCTCGCGGCCCAGTTCCGGATCGAAGTCACCAACGCCGAGATGTTCGGGGGCGGGCTCTTCAGCGAGTTGCGGGACGTCGACTTCGGCATCGGTATTCAGGAAGGCCGCTTCCAGATCGGCGAGCGAGACTTCGCCCGGACGCAATTCGCGGCCCAGATCAGCGTCCCAGCCTTCAGGCACAGCCTCGACCGGCGCGGCGGGCTCGACAGCTTCGACCACACGACCCTGGGAAGCGTCTTCAAGCCGGCCAATCAATTCACCGTCTTCGCCCGCGGGTTCATTGCCGGTTTCCTCGATGTTGCGAAGAATGACCTTGATCTGGTCGATCGATTCCAGGACCAGGGTAACCATCGGCGGCGAAACGGCGAGATCGCCATCCCGGAATTTTCCAAGCAGGGTTTCACCGGCATGCGCGACGGCTTCGAGGCGCGGCAGGCCAAGGAAACCACATGTGCCCTTCACGGTGTGGAGGAGCCGGAAAATATTGTCGAGAATGGCCCGGTCTTCCGGATTATTCTCGAAACGGACCAGCTCCGCATCAATGACGTCAAGGCTTTCGCCAGTCTCCGTCAGGAATTCACTGATCAGATCGTCCATTGCCAACCTCTTGCCGTCGATATGCCTGTCAGGGCGTGATTTGACGGTAAGTTGACACGGGCTTGGTTAACGGACTGTTGGTGCAGGCCCGCGGAAATCCAGTCTTCACTTCATAGCTTATGACCAGTTTTTACAGCCGCTCAGCCAAGTGTTGAGGGGTGTGGCTGGATCAGGGCGACGAACTCGACCCTTTCCTCGCTGGCATGGGCACTGACACGCCCGCCGGCATTGCGCGCGATCAGGCCCGCAAAATAGGGCTGGATCGAGCGGCCATCATAGCCGGTTTCCGGCGCCTGCCCCTCGAGCGCGATGACGGCGTCGGCATTGAGCCTGGCTTTTGGCCCTTCCGCGACGATGCGGATCCGGGCACCGCCACCGGTTTCCGTGGCCTCGACCGTCACCTTGCCGCCGCGCGGCACAGACTCGACCGCCAGAATGCATAGATTCATCAGCAGGCGCGAGGGTGTCTTTTCAAGCCCGGGGGTTTCAACCTTCCAGACAATTTCCGGCTTGGAGGCCGCAAACATCGCCTCGGTGAGACGCTGCAGCTCGCGTGTGTCGAGCGTCGCCGGCGCAGAGCCGCCCGCGCCGTAGGCGAGACGCGCAAACTCCAGCTTGGCCTGGGCCTGGCGCGAACTGTCGCGCACCAGATCCATTGCATCTTCATGCATGTCGGCGGAGGTTTCATCGTCGAGCACGCTGAGTGCCGCACCGAGTGCGGACACCGGGCTGACGAGATCATGACAAAGCCGCGCGCAGAGCAGTGCGGCTAATTGGTCGGCGGCCATTTCGGCGGGGCGTTGTTCTTGCATCGGTCAATCGATACACGATTCTCTCACCCGCCGACCCGGTTTCGCAGCACAAATCCATTCGAGGCGTGGAAAGGACTTGGCAACCGAATGCGTCCAAGACATGATTCGGACGGGTTATGGGGCCCGGACGCCAAATGCGGACGCATTTTGCTCCGGTGCGATATTTGCTTGAGATGACGCGTGATGGAACGAAGCTTCGGAGTGTCCACATAACCATGCCCGGATTTGATGTAACCCAAGCCGATGAACGCCGTGCCCGCGGCCTCGTCGTATGCGCCAGCCTGGTGCTCTCGGCCGGCCTTCTCGCCGCCCTGATGACGTCGAAAGACACACGCAGCGATGCCGCCGGACTGGCCGCGCCCGTCGCAGCTGTGGCAGTGCTCGACGTCAATGCCGCCGCCCTGGAAATCGACGCCGCGACCGGCACATCCCTGGTGCGCACCGAGGGCACAACGCCTGCGGTACCGCTGCACCCGGCGCTGCTCGACACCAATGCCTTCACCGCCTGTACGCGTTGCCCTGTTCATCTCCAGATCGAACGCGTCGTGCCCCGCGGTGGCACACTGGCCGGCCTGCTCGACGATGCCGGGGTGGATTCCACCGATGCCGCAAGGGCGATCCGGGCGCTGAACCAGGTCTATGATTTGCGCTATCTGCGCGCGGGGCAGAGCCTCAATCTCTATCTTGAGACCGAGCCCGATGCCGCCATCCAGGCCGATGAAGAAACCCAGAGCCGTCTGCGGCTGAGCGGGATTTCCTTTCGCCCCGATGTCGAACGCTCCATCACTGTCGCGCGTGTCAGCGGTGATGAATACCGCACCCGCGAAACCATTGCCGAGTTTGAACGCCAGGTCGTGCGCTCCTCCGGCTCCATCACCTCATCGCTCTATGTTGACGCGCTCAATGCCGGTGCCACCGACCGCATCGTGGTCGAGCTGGCCGGCGTGCTGGCCTATGCGATCGACTTCCAGCGCTCGATCCAGCCTGGCGACGGGTTTGACATCGTGTTCGAACGTTTCGTGAATGAAGAAGGCAATACCGCGCGTACCGGCGACATCCTCTATGCGCGCTATGAAGGCCGTGGCGACCCCAAGGAATTCTTCCGCTTCGAAACCGCCGATGGCGGCATTGGCTATTACAGCGCCGAGGGCGCCAGCGCCCAGCGCCTGCTGATGCTGACCCCGATCAACGGGGCCCGCCTTTCCTCCTCCTTCGGCCGCCGGCGTCACCCGATCCTGGGCTATACCCGCGCCCATAACGGCACGGATTTCGCGGCCCCGACCGGCACTCCGATCTTCGCCGCCGGCAATGGTGTCGTCGAACGCGCCAACCGGTTTGGCAGCTTCGGCAATTACGTCAAGATCCGGCACGCCAATGGTTTCGAAACGGCCTATGCCCACCTCAATGGTTTCGCCCGTGGTATCCGGGCAGGCAGCCGCGTTACCCAGGGCCAGGTGATCGCCTATGTCGGTACGACCGGCCGTTCAACCGGACCGCATCTGCATTATGAAGTTCATCAGAACGGCCGTCCGGTCAACCCGATGACGCTCGACCTGCCGACTGGCCGCCAGCTGACCGATGCTGACATGCCGGCCTTCATCGCCGAACGCGACCGCATCATCACCATTCGCGATGGCGCCCAGCCAGCCAATACCAGCGAGACGCCGCTGATGGCACAAGCCGGCGACGGCGCACAATAGGCTCGGCCGCACCACGGCTTCAGCTTGACTTGATCCCCGTGGCGCGGCAAAAACCCCGCCACGGGTCTGGAGATGCCCGCCGCTCGCAGGCGCAAGCCCTGGTGAAATCTTCGAACTGATCTCCTCCGTCGACCCAGTGTCATGCGGTGTGATGGCAAGGCGAGCCCCATCCGAAAGACGCATGCAGTCACTGAGACAGGCGACGACATGTCCACTATCCAGACCCTCCCAGCGCTGGAGGCCCTCAAGGCCCAGGCCAAACGCTTGCGCCAGAGCCTGACGGCCGAGGGCAATTTCATCTCCCATAGCGAAGCGCTCGAATTACTGGCCCACCAGCACGGGTTTCGCGACTGGAACACGTTGCACGCCGCAGCCGGCAATCGCCCGGCCAGCCCGCTGACGCTCGGGGCAAACATTGCCGGCCATTATCTCGGTCAGGCGTTCAAGGGCGAGGTCATCGCCCTGGCCAGCCTCAATCACGGCAGCCATTACCGGCTGACGATCGATTTCGACGAACCGGTCGATGTCGTGACGTTCGACAGTTTCTCGGCGTTTCGAAAACGGGTGAATTGCACGGTGGCGGCTGATGGCCGCTCGCCGGCCCTGACCGGCAATGGCGAGCCGCAAATGGTGATTGCGATCTAGGGGGAGCGGGGGTGCCTGCCTCACACGTGTCGTCATCCCGACGAAAGTCGGGACCTCGATAGACCGGGCCCCGCGCTTGTCGCGTCGAGGTCCTGGCTTTCGCCAGGATGACGGAGAAATATCGCATTTGGTAGCGACAGAAGAACGGCCGGAAAGCGCATCGCTCTCCGGCCGTCCTCTATGCAAGGCTCCAAAGAAAGCTAATTCACCACAGCCTTCAGCGGCCGCTTCTCGCCAATTGCGACGCCATTGATCGTCAACACGCCCGCCTCGCTTGATACCACGATATTTTCACCGTCCTTGATGGTGCCTTGCAGCAGCATGCGGGCGAGCGGATCTTGCAGGTCCTTCTGGATCACGCGCTTCAGGGGGCGGGCGCCGTAGGCGGGGTCATAGCCCTTGGCGGCGATCCAGTCGCGGGCGCTCGCGTCGAGATCGATCGCCATCCGGCGATCGGCCAGAAGTTTCTCCAGACGTTTCATCTGGATATCGACAATGGCGCCCATATCCTCGCGAGCCAGCTTGTTGAACAACACGATCTCGTCGACCCGGTTGAGGAATTCCGGCCGGAAATGCAGGCGCACAGCCTCCATCACCATCTCGCGGGCATCCTCGGAATTTTCGACGGCCTGCAGATGCTCGGCCCCGAGATTGGAGGTCATGATGATGATCGTATTGCGGAAATCGACCGTGCGGCCCTGCCCGTCAGTGAGACGGCCATCATCGAGCACCTGAAGGAGCACGTTGAAGACATCCGGGTGCGCCTTCTCGATCTCGTCGAGCAGGATCACCTGATAGGGCCGGCGGCGGACGGCTTCGGTGAGCGCTCCGCCCTCCTCATAACCGACATAGCCCGGAGGCGCGCCGATCATGCGCGAGACGGAGTGTTTCTCCATATATTCCGACATGTCCATGCGGGTGACCGCGTGTTCATCGTCGAACAGGAAGGCGGCCAGCGCCTTGGTCAGCTCGGTCTTGCCGACACCCGTTGGTCCGAGGAACATGAAGGAACCAATCGGACGGGCCGGATCCTTGAGCCCGGCTCGGGCACGGCGCACCGCATCGGAGACGGCTTCCAGCGCCGTTTCCTGGCCGACGACGCGGCCATGCAGGGCTTCTTCCATGCGCAAGAGCTTGTCGCGCTCGCCTTCGAGCATCTTGTCGACAGGCACGCCGGTCCAGCGCGAGACGATCTGGGCGATCTGCTCGTCATCGACGACTTCCTGCATCGTGTTCTGACCATCATCACTGGCGGTCTCTGCGAGGGCCAGACGGCGCTCAAGATCGGGCAGCTGGCCGTATTTGATCTCCGAAGCACGGCCAAGATCGCCGCGCCGTTCAGCATCGGCGAGCTCAGCGCGGGCGTGCTCGATCGATTCCTTCAGCGTCGTCGCCCCGGCGAGCTTCGCCTTCTCCGAGCGCCAGGTCGCTGTCAGTTCGGCTGAACGCGATTCCAGCTCCGCCACTTCCTTGGTGATCGCGGCGAGGCGCTCCCTGGAGGCTTCATCGGCCTCCTTTTTCATCGCCTCGGCCTCGATCTTGAGCTGGATCGCGCGGCGGTCAATCTCGTCGAGCTCTTCCGGCTTGCTGTCGATCTGCATGCGCAGACGCGCCGAGGCCTCGTCCATCAGATCGATCGCCTTGTCGGGCAGGAAGCGATTGGTGATATAGCGATTGGACAGATTGGCAGCGGCCACGATGGCGCTGTCAGCAATGCGCACGCCGTGGTGCACCTCGTATTTTTCCTTCAACCCGCGCAGGATGGAGACCGTGTCTTCCACGGTCGGCTCCTCGACCATGACCGGCTGGAAACGCCGGGCCAGGGCCGCGTCCTTTTCGACATGCTTGCGGTATTCGTCCAGCGTCGTGGCGCCGATACAATGCAGCTCACCGCGTGCCAGGGCAGGCTTCAGAAGATTGGACGCATCCATGGCGCCATCACCCTTGCCGGCGCCGACCAGTGTGTGCATCTCGTCGATGAAGAGAATGATCTGGCCATTGGCACTGGTGACTTCATTGAGCACGGATTTGAGCCGTTCCTCGAACTCACCGCGAAATTTCGCGCCGGCGATCAAGGCGCCCATATCGAGTGCCAAAAGACGCTTCTCTTTCAGGCTCTCGGGGACATCGCCATTGACGATGCGCAGCGCCAAGCCTTCGGCAATGGCGGTCTTTCCGACGCCGGGCTCACCGATCAGGACCGGGTTATTCTTGGTCCGGCGCGACAGCACCTGGATGGCACGGCGAATTTCCTCGTCGCGGCCGATGACCGGATCGAGCTTGCCTTCGCGGGCCACCTCAGTGAGGTCGCGGGCGTATTTCTTCAACGCTTCATAGGTGTCTTCCGCCGAGGCGCTGTCAGCGGTGCGGCCCTGGCGTAGATCATTGATCGCGGTATTGAGGCCCTGCGGGGTGACACCGGCGGCCTTGAGAATATCGAAGGCCTTGGTGCCCGATTTCAGGCTCAGCGCCTGCAGCAGACGCTCGGCGGTGACATATTCATCGCCGGCCTTGGTGGCAGCCTCCTGGGCCGCGTCAAACAGCTTGGCGGTCGGTGGCGCCATATAGAGCTTGCCCTCGCCGCCTTCGACCTTGGGAAGGCTGGCGAGCGCGGTGGTGACGCCGTCAATAACCTGGTGCGCGCTGCCGCCGGCCGCCTTGATCAGATTGATCGCGAGACCTGCCGTATCGTCAAGCAGCGCCTTGAGTACGTGCTCGGGCGTGAATTGCTGGTGGCCGGCCTTGATGGCCAGAGTCTGGGCGCCCTGGACAATCGTTTTGGCGCGGTCTGTGTATTTGTCGAATTCCATGTCGATCCCCCGGGAAAGGCGAGATAGGGTGCGCTCCGACGCCTTAAGAAAGCGCGTCGAAATCGCGGCTTGACCTGGATGTAAGTGTTGCACATGCGTCACACAAGAGGCCGGACCGCGACAGATTGACCGTAATCCCACAAGGGTTTCTTCCAACCATGCCGCAGCTTACCGCAATTACCCGCTTTCCGGTAAAAGGCTTCGGCCCCGACCGGCTTGAACTGGTCGAACTTAATGCGGGCCATACGCTCCCCTTCGACCGAGCCTGGGCAATCGAAAATGGTCCCGGCGATTTCGACCCGGCCCGCCCGGCGCATGTGAAGAAGAAACATTTCCTGATGCTGGCCCGCCAGGCCGGGCTGGCGCAACTGGCCTGCCAATTCGATGCGGCGGGCGAGCATTTCGCAGTCCGCTTCCCTGACGGCGAGACTATCACCATCACGCTCGGCGAGGCCGCCAGCCATGCGCCGTTTTTCGCCCGGCTGGAGACCCTGCTCGGTGAAGAAGTCCGTGGCACCCTTCGGATCGCCCATGTCCCCGGCCAGGCCCTGACTGATATTCCCGACCCGCACATCTCCTTGATCAATGCCGCCTCCGTGCGCGATCTTGAGGCGCGAACCGGACAAGCCATCGACCCGCTACGCTTTCGCGGCAATCTCCTGATCGACGGACTGGAGCCCTGGGCCGAATTCGGCTGGATCGGTCGCGATATCCGGATCGGCAATGCCAGGCTGCGCGGCCAGAGCCGTATCCGCCGCTGCGCCGCCACCAGCGTCAACCCGGCCACGTCCCGGCGTGATATCGACCTGCCGGCGGCGCTGATGGCGCAGTACGGGCATGCCGATTGCGGGATCTACATGAGCGTGGAGACGAATGGTGTGATTGCGCTCGGGGACGATTTCGAATGCTCCGGCTCCGGGCAAACTTGACGCGCCCCGCCGACCGCAGTACTCAGCGCGCCGGTCCCCGGATGCCCGCCGCTCGCAGACTTCGGTCACGGTGAATTTCCGGCAATTGATCTTCTCCTCCCGGCGCAATCGCTGCGGTGGCAATGCGAGCCCCATCCTCCAAGCTTCGCGTCCGGAGTTGATGTGATGAACAACACCTACACCCACGGCCCGCTCGGGCCGGTTTTCGTGCGCACGGCATTGCCGATCATTTTCCTGATGGCGATGAATGGTCTGCTGACCGTCGTCGACGCAATCTATCTCGGCGTTTTCGTCGGCGCCGATGCGCTGAGTGCGGTGACGCTGATGTTCCCGCTCTTCATGCTGATTGTGGCCCTGTCTTCACTGGTCGCCAACGGTATGGCCTCGGTTCTGGCCCGCCATCTCGGGGCCAATGCCATCGGCCAGGCCCGAGCCGAATTCGTCGGCGCCCACGGGCTTTCACTGATTGTCTGCCTGATCCTGGTGGTTCTGTTTCTCGCCGGAGCCCGTCCGCTGACCCTAGCGGCAGCGAACGGGTCGGAAACACTGGCGCAGATGGGCCACGTCTATCTGAGCATTGCCGTGTTCAGCTCGCCGATCGCCTTTGCCCTGGCGGTGCAGTCCACCGCGCTGCGGGTCGAGGGCAAGGTCGGGCTGATGGCGATGACCGGATTGCTGGTGACACTGGCCAATCTGGCGCTCAACTACGTACTGATTGCCGTGATGGGGCTCGGCGTGGCGGGTTCGGCCCTGGGAACAGCCATCGCCCAGGCTGTCGCCCTGCTGGTGATCCTGGGCTTCCGCCTGGGCAAGACCTCACCCCTGCGCCTCGCCGGCCTGGATTGGTCCCGTCTCGGCACCGGCTGGCCCGGCTTTCTGGCGCTGGGCGCACCGCAAAGCCTGTCCTTCGTCGGCCTGTCGCTCGGGTCCGGCGCAGTGATCTTCATGCTGCAGACCGTCGACACCGGACATTATGACACCACCGTCGCGGCCTACGGCATCGTTATGCGAATCCTCTCCTTCGCCTTTCTGGTGCTGATGGGGATGAGCCAGGCCCTCCAGGCCATCGTCGGCAATAATTTCGGGGCCGGTCTGTGGCAGCGCTCGAACAGGATCCTTGTCATCGCCATGGTCTGCGGCCTGATCTACACCGCCGGGGCCGAGATTCTGCTGGTCAGCCTGCGCCATCATTGGGGCGGGATGTTCGTCAATGATCCCGCGGTGATCGCGGAGGTGGCGCGCATCATGCCGATAATGGTCGCGCTCTACGCGCTCGCCGGACCGCAGACCATGATCTCGACCTATTTCCAGGCGATCGGCGATGCGCCACGCGCCGCCATTCTCGGGCTCGGACGCACCTATCTCTTCGTCCTTCCCCTGACGCTAATCCTGCCGACGGTGTTCGGCGAGACCGGAATCTGGATCGTCAATCCGGCGGCCGAATGCCTGATGCTCGGCGTGACCGCCACGGTCCTTTTCCAGAACGCCCGCCGCACCGGCGCCGCCTGGGGCCTGTTTCATGGCCACAGAGCTGCGCCGCCGGCAGCAAGCACCGCCGAATGAAAAAAGGACCCGATGCCTGAAGCAACGGGTCCTTTCCATTTCAAACGCGCACAACGCGATCAGGCCGCGTCGCTCTCCGAGCCGCCACCATCGGACTTGTCGTCCTTTGGCTTGGCGCGGGACGCACGCGGCGCGCGCGGCGCCTTGGCGGGCTTGGCCTCTTCAGCGGCGGGTGCTGCTGGTGCTGCACCGGTATCGCCCTCATCGCTGCGCGGACGGCGTGGACGGCGGGCGCGGCGTGGCGGCTCGTCATCACTTGCAGCGTCCGGCGCGGCTGGCGCGACGCTCGACGGCGTGACAGGCGCGTGGATCGGGTGATGATTACTCGCGGGCTGTTGTGGCTGGGCTTGCGGCTGGGCCTCGCCCTCCGGTGTCACAACATTGAGTGGATCGCTTTGGGGCTGTTCCTGGCGCGGCTGGCGCGGCTGACGCCCCCGGCGCGGCTCGCGATTGCGGTTCTGGTTGCCATCGCGATTGCCATCGCGGCTGGAATTGCGGTCCCCGTTATTCTGATCACGATTATTCTGGTCGCGGTTATTGTTACCGCCCGAATTATTATTGTTGTCGCGCTCGTCGACCCGATCGCTGAAGCGCTCATAGCCATCATCAGCAACATCATCATCGTCATTCTCGACCTGGTCGTCAGGACCGGCATCACGACGCGGCTGATTGGCCTGGATGAGACGGAAATAATGCTCGGCGTGCTGGTAGAGATTCTCGGCCCGCACCCGGTCGCCCGCCAGCATCGCATCGCGTGCCAGTTGAACGTATTTGTCAAAAATCTGGGGAGCATTGCCGCGGATTTTAACCTCCGGACCATTGCTCTCATAGCTGCGATTGGAAGGATTGCTCGGCTTCCGCCCACGGCCGCGTTGGCGCTTGTTATCGCCCGCCCCTGTTTTCCAGCGATTCATATCTGACAATGTGACCTTGTTGTTCAGTTGCAGGGACGTGATCTTGCACCCTGATGAAACGATTGATCTTGATTGGCCGGAGCAAAACAGGCGGTGGATCCGACCGCGCTAGGCCCCAAAAAGTGGCACGCCCCGCCTGTTGTGATAAAACCTAGCGCGCGGCGAAACGCTTTCCAAGCGATTTTAACCGTTCGGCAAAACCGCCTGTCCGAACACAACCCGGTCATGCCCTGACAGGTCCTGCAGGCATTCCAGTGCCATCAAACCAGCCGCCTCGGCCAACCCCAGAACCGCGCCGGCCTGATCGAAACCGATCTCAAGGGCAAACCGCGCACCCGGCCGAAGCAGGCGCGGCAGATCCGCAACAATGACGCGATAGGCGTCGAGCCCGTCCTCGCCGCCATCAAGCGCCAGGGCGGGTTCGTGGTCGCGCACTTCCGGTTCCAGACCAGCCAGCACCTCGCGCACGATATAGGGCGGATTGGAGACGATGAGATCAAAGCTGTGATCGCGCAGCCCCTCGCCCCAGCGACCCTGGGCCAGTTGCGCCCGGGCCGTCAGTGCGCACGCGTCGAGATTTTGCCGGGCCACGGCCAGCGCCGCCGGTGACAAATCAATACCCAGCCCGGTCCAGGCGGCGCGCTCGCTGAGCAGAGCCGCCAGTATCGCAGCGGAACCCGTGCCAAGATCGAGCATATGCAGGGGCGCGTCTGAGCAGCGCGCCAGCACCGCCTCGACCAGCGCCTCTGTATCGGCGCGCGGGGTCAGGACGTCGGCAGTGACCTTGAGGTCCAGCGTCCAGAAGGGCCTGCTTCCAAGCACCTGCGACAGCGGTACGCGCTGAAGACGCAAGGCGGCAAGGTCGGCGAGCCGCGCGGCATCCTGCCACGACCAAAGCGCCGGATCGGCCAGCGACTGGGCGAGGCTGACCGGTGCCAGGACATGGCCGATCAGAAAGCGCGCATCATCCTCGGCCTCATCAATTCCGGTCGCCCTCAGGGCCAGGACCAGATGGCGGCGGATGCCGGCGAGATCCAGCCCCTGCCAGGCCTGGACCAGCGCGAAGCCGGGCCGGCCGGCCTGGTCGGCGGCATGAGACTCCACCGCCGCTTCAAACCCTGCCGCTCGATCGGCATTCTTGGTCACGGCTGTTGCACCGGCGGCCCGGCCAGCAGGGCCTCGCCATAGGGACCTTCCAGCCGGCCATCACGGGCCCAATCACCCAGCAGCCGGAAATAGCCCGCGGCATAGCGCGTCGATTCCCGCCCTGTTTCGGTTTCAACGAATTCGAGAATTCCGTGATCCGTATTGGCGAACTCAACCAGTTCGATCGCCCGGCCCTCGGCGATCAGAGTGTGCAGGATATCGCGTGTCGCATCCGGCGGCGCCTCTCGGTCCTGCCCAGCGAGCACCCACAAGACCGGAACCTCGACCTGGCTCATCACCGCGATGGAATCATGGCCCCAGCTGGTGCCGGCATCGATGAAGTTGAGATAGACGAATTTGAAGCCAGTGACGCCGGCGCGCAGCATATGGCCCGAATACTCGCCCTCGATCTCACCAAACCAGTCCTCATTGCCCCACTGCCGTTTCAGGCGAACAAACTCCGCTTGTCCCTCGGTGAAGCCGGACGCCATCAAACGGCCAGTGACATCGGTAATCTGCCGGGCCCGGTCCAACACCTCATCATCATAGCCGGCCGCGCGCAGTTCGAGCTGAACTTCCGATGCGTCCTCGTCGGTCGGGGCCACCATCATGCCAAAGCTGACCATGACGAATTCGGCATCGCTCATGGTCGCCGCCAGGGGCGCCACCCAGCCGCCCTGGCTGCCACCGAACAGGCCAACCCGGCCGGCCCGCGGCCCCGCCAGGTCGCGAGCGCGCTGCAAGGCCATGGCGGCATCGCCCGCCAATGCGGCAAAGTCCTGTGAATAGTCACCCTCGGATGCGCCGGTGCCGCGCTTGTCATAGACAAAAATGCCCACGCCCTGCGCCGGCATCATGCGCTGGGCATAGGCCCAGTCGCGAGCCGAATCGCGCTCCGATCCATGCACCCAGACCGCAATCGGGACAGGTTCCGTGCCTTGCGGCAGGACCAGCCGGCCGGCCAGCGTCAGTCCGTCGCTTTCAAATTCGGTATCAATGATGTCCAGGGCAATGCGCTCGGCGACGCCGTTATAGCCGTCGAGACCTTCAATAGTCAGGCTCGTCGTGCCGCATTCGCCCAAATCGAAACGAGCAAGATTGGGCTGGTCGGTCCAGCCGGTTGTCCCTGACCAGAGGCCATCCTCGCCCGACGCGATCCGGCCGACCTGGCCATCGAGGGCGCGCCAGCGCAAATCTGCGCCAGCCACCGGTGCCAGATCAATGATCGAACCCGATGCGGTCTGGTAGACACCGACATGGCAGAGCGCGGCCGGGTCGAGCGCCTCGTTTCCGGAACACGCCGTGAGCAGGCTTGCAGCGCCGAGCGCCAAAAAAATGCCGGACTTCAACATCGTTACCTCCAACCTTGCCGGATCTGAAGTGCCCGGTCTTTCAGAGGACCGTGGGCCCGCAACGCCGTCAACCGGGACGCAGCGCGCCTCAATCCTCCAGGGCCGCCAGACGGGCGGCCTGGTCTTCGGCGACCAGGGCGGAAATGACTTCGTCCAGCCCGTCACCGGCGACAATATCATCCAGCTTGTAAAGGGTGAGATTGATGCGGTGGTCGGAAACCCGGCCCTGCGGGTAGTTATAGGTGCGGATACGTTCGGAGCGGTCGCCGGAACCGATCTGCCCCTTGCGCTCGGCCGAGCGTTCGGCGTCGGCCGCCTCGCGCTGCATGTCGTAGAGTTTGGCCTTCAGCAATTCGATCGCCTTGGCCCGGTTCTGGTGCTGGGATTTTTCCTGACAGACAACCGCGATCCCGGTCGGCAAATGCGTCATGCGCACGGCTGAATCGGTCTTGTTGACGTGCTGGCCACCAGCCCCGGAGGCGCGCATCGTATCGACCCGGATTTCAGTCATATTAAGCTCGATATCGATATCTTCCGGCTGCGGCATGATCGCCACCGTCGCGGCGGAGGTGTGGATGCGGCCCTGGCTTTCCGTCGCCGGAACGCGCTGGACACGGTGGACGCCGCTCTCGAATTTCAACCGTCCGAACACGCCATTGCCCGAGATCGAGGCGATGACTTCCTTATAGCCGCCATGATCGCCTTCCGAGGCCGAGGCCAACTCCCAGCTCCAGCCCTGCAGCTGGGCATAGCGCTCATACATGCGATAGAGGTCGCCCGCGAACAGGGCCGCCTCATCACCGCCCGTCCCGGCCCGGATTTCGATCAGCGCATTGGCCGCGTCATCCTTGTCCTTGGGCAGGAGGGCCAGGCTCATTTCAAGCTCGAGCGCAGGCAGGGTTTCCTTCAGCTCGTAGAATTCCTCGCGCGCCAGATCGGCCATCTCGGCATCGCCGCTCTCCATCATCTCGGCAAGCTCGTCGAGTTCGGTACGGGCGGCACGCAGGGCCTTGGCCTTTTCGGCAACCGGTCGCAGCTCGGCATGCTCCTTGGAGAGCTTGACGATCTCCGATGAGTCGGAGGCCGCGCCGAGCCGCGCCTCAACCTGGTCGAAGCGATCAATGACTTGCGCGAGTCTGGAAGCGGGAGTGTGCATGCCGCTCGGTTAGCACCTGACGCTGTTCTTGCAAATGCCGCGCGGCTGCTTGCCTCCGCTAGAGGATCGCCAGCACGGCCCTCACCGCCATCACGATCAGCACGAGGGTCGAACTGACAAAGACGAGGAAACGCACCGGGATGAAGTTCCACAAGGCCTGGATCAGGCTGTGCAAAACGCGCAGCGCGACATAACCCCAGGCCAGTCCGATCATCAAGGGATCGGCCGGACCAACCAGATGGCAATAAACCACCAGGGCGTAGAAAATCGTCGGCTGTTCATGCAGGTGATTATAATTGTCGGCGATGCGACGGACCTCGATCGGGAGGACGTCCATCTCGCTCTTGGACTTCATCCTGGCGGCATTGATGCCCGCCTTCTGCATCGCCGGAATGCGGGTGGCATACATCCACAGCCACATGACCAATGTCCACACGATCATCGCCAGCACAGGCGTCAGAATAGTCTCATACATATCGATATCCCCGGATTGTTCGGGATGAGACTAGACCGGTTTCAATCGGTGATGCGATGGTTTTCTCGCCCTGAATGGCCCTGATGCATTCATGATCACAAAAGCGATCAGGTCTGGAGCGTCTTCAGCCGGACATCTCCCGGCGGCGCCTCATAGCCGCGAAAGGCCTCGAGCAGATCATCGATCCGGTCGGCGACCATCAGTGAGGCGCGATGATCGGCCGCGAGGAAGCTCTGGTCGGCCATCTTGTCGAGAAAGGCGACGAGGTCATCATAATAGCCATGAACATTGAGCAGGCCGACGGGTTTGCGGTGCTGACCCAATTGGCCCCAGGTCCAGATCTCGAACAATTCCTCCATCGTCCCAATGCCGCCTGGCAGCGCGATGAAGGCGTCCGACAAATGCGCCATTTTTGCCTTGCGAGCATGCATGGACTGCACGACGTAGAGCCGGGTCAAATCGAGATGGGCGATTTCCTTGAGGGCGAGAAATTCGGGAATGACGCCAATCACCCGGCCACCAGCCTCAAGCGCGGCATCGGCAATTTCGCCCATCAGACCGACCTGGCCGCCGCCGTAGACGATATCAAGCCCTGCCCCGGCGAGCCGCGTTCCGACTGCGCGAGCGGCCGTCACAAACGCCGGATCCCGGCCCGGATTGGAGCCACAATAGACGCAAATCGATTTCATCGGATGCATTCCCCCTTGGCGGCACCCGTCACCCGGGTAATCTGTCCGGCAGGTTCGGAGTTTTGGTGTGTCGATCCATCACGCATTGCTGGTCATCGCAAGTTTCCTGAGCATTGGCAGCGCCGCAAGCGCCGCCGACCCGGTCGTCATACCCACCGTCATCTGCCGCGGCTATTTTCTGATACCGATCACGCTTGCGCCGCGCGAAGGTTATCCGGCCGACCGCACACTCTGGTTCCTGCACGATACCGGCGCCTCGTCTTCCTATGTCGACCCTGACAGTATCGAGCGTGTCAGCGGCATCCGGCTCGGCGCGCGCGACCGCGCCAATATCCGCGACGCACAGGCAGGCCCCATCGCGATCAATCGCTTGCAGGCCCGCGTCGGCCAGCTCGATCATCTCGGCCGGGCGCTGGGTCACCCGATCGACGGCATCCTCTCCTTTGGTGCGTTCAGCGATTACCTGCTGACGCTGGATTACGAGAATGGCGAGATGCGGCTGGAAGAAGGCCGGTTGCCGCCGCCCGATGGCGTGACGGTGTTCAGCGCGGACGGTCCTGACTATCGCCCCTGGATGGTGGTGGAATTTCCTGATCGCCGCCGCCGCATGCTGATTGACAGTGGTGCCGCCATGACCAGCCTCGCTGTGCGCCGGATCGATCTCTATGACACCTTCGAGCCGCCGCGTCCGACCGGCGCGTCGATGCGCCTGCGTGAAGTCGAGGAACGGTCGGGCGCCCGGTCACGGCTGAATGCCCGCATCGGCCCCAACCATCTCATCACGCCGACCCTGCAATCCACGCCCGGCACCGAATTGATCGGCGGCGAAGTGATGCGCCATTTTACGTGGACCTTTGACCAGGCGACCGAACGCGTGCGCATGGTGCGCCACCACCCTGAGACCCCGATCACCTTCGAGCCGGACTATGATCATGGCATGGTATTCGAGCCGCACCCGCAGGGTTATCGGGTCGGGTCGGTGATTGCCAACACACCCGCCAGTCGCGGCGGTATACAGGCGGGCGATATCGTTACCGGGTTCAATGGAGCTTCGCTCGATGTGCGCGGCTGCGACGGCCGGCCGCCGGACAATACCCTGGTGGTTCGGCTGATCCGCAATGGCCAGCCGATGACCCTCACCCTGGTTCTGTTTGCCCTGGTCGAATAGCGGCAGCGATATGGCCGGCGAGAACCGTGACGGCGTCAACCACACGGGCACCGGGGAGGCCGAGCAGATATTCGCCGACGGTGATTTCCAGCGCGCAAACCGGCCCGCCTTCCAGATCCCAGAAGCGATTTCCGAGCCAGACTCCGGTTTGCCGCGCCGCTTCGTCCCGAGCCCGTTCCGCGATTGGCGCATCACACGGCAGGCGCAGATGGAGCATGTTCACATGCGGCGGGTCGGGCGTGACGGCCACGCCCTCAATCCCGGACAATGCCAGGGCCAGACCGCGGGCCCGTGCAACAAAAGCCGGCATCAGATCGATCCGCCGGTCGAGCAGTCGCAGCGCATCGGGCACCATTGGCACCGGCGAGACGATACGGCCCCCGAAGCGGGCCAGCCATAGCCGCGCCTCGGTGATGAAATCATCCTCGCCCGCCAGCACCGCACCGCCGAGGGCGCCAATATCCTTGTAGAGCGAGACATAGACTGAGGCGAAGCCATCACAGATCTGCGCATAGGTCCGGTCGTCATAGAAGGGCCGGGTCGACCACAGGCGGGCCCCGTCCAGGTGCAGCGGCAAGTCGAGTGCCCGTGCGCGCGCCTTGACTGCCAGCAATTCGTCCCAGGCCGGCAGGGCACCCCCATTATGCCGTTGCGGCAGCTCAATGAAGGCGCAGGCGGAACCGGGCTGGAGGTCGGCGGCGGTGAGCGGATCGGCCCAATCGCCGATCAGGCTCGCATCAAGCCCATGGGCGTAGTGATAGCCGCGCTCCTCATGCAATTCGAGATGCGAGGTCGGGTGAAGCTGGATGCTGCCCTGCCCGGCGCGAGCGGCGTGGATGCGCGCCGCAATCCCCTGGGCCATGGTGCCCGTGGGGCACCACATCGCCGCCGGTTTACCGAGCAGGTCAGCGGTTTTCGCTTCCAGCGCCGCGACCATCGGCCCGCCAAGATACATCTCGGACGCAAACCCTTCACGGTCCATGTAGTCGGCGACCGTGCGCAGGTGATCGGCCGGCGTCTCGGCGCCATGATGCGGAAAGCCCAGGCTGATATCGCAGCCGGCCCGGAGCTCGATATCGATCATCCCGCTGCGCCCAGCACCGCCGCGCGCACGGCCGCTGTCCAGCCGACATACAAGGCGTCACCGCTTTCGATCACCGGCCGTTTGACCAGGGTCGGGTTGGCAATCAGAAGTGCCGCCGGCTCGGCATCAGCGAGCTGTTGATCCTGCAGCGAAAGGCCGCGCCAAGTGGTCGAGCGGGTATTGAGTAACGCCTTGGCACCGGCCAGCTTTACCCAGAGCGGCACCAGCGCAACCAGATCGGCGTCGCTGCGAATATCGACGAAGCGGTGCTCAAGCCCGGCGGCCGAGATTTCTCTCAGCGCCAGCTTGCACGTGTCACAGTTTTTCAGGCCGTACAGGGTGAGTGTCATGGCGGGGCTCTCATTCAATGGCACCGGCATGCCCGGCATAGCCGCTAGCCTGCAAAATGCCGGCAGGATCCTCAAGTGCAATCAGCGCAGCCAGTGCCGCCGCCTTGTCGTCCGCCTGATCATAATAGCCCTGCGCGATCTGCCGGCCGATCCAGTAGCCGGCCTCGAAATACCAGCCCTCCGGTGCCTGCCCATAATTGCCGACCCAATTGTGCAAGGCCGCATTGGCCGATTCGTCAAACGACATACCGCCCTCGCCGAGCGCAAAGCCATCGTGCACACTGACCCGGTCCCGGGCAAATTGCGCCCAGAGCATGGCCTCATTCTCCCGCGCCCAGCGATCCCGGTCGGCCCAGGGCAATTCCCCGGTCGTCTGCAGGGCGATGAAATCGGGCACGCCTTCCATCAACACAGCAAAGAGCAGCGGATCTGCCACAAGGGTATGGGGGTCAGGCTGATCCTGAAATGTGTGAACTGTCTCGTGCGCGAAGAACATGCGGAAAGCCGACCGGATATCCAACTCGCTGTCCTTGATCGCGCAGATCACTTCCAGACCGAGCACCTGTGCGCCGGGACCGGCCGTTCCACCGGAATTTCCAGCGCCAAACAGAACATGAATGTCCGGCAGTTCACGGTCAGGCAATAGCGCGCGGGTCGCGGCATAGATGCTGCGAAGCTCCGGCGTCATCGACTCGGCGATGGGCAGGCAGACATCAATCGCGCGGCGGTACTGCTCGCTGTGTTCAGCAATATAGCCGGCCAGATGCTCGGCGCTGCGGATCCGGTCGGGCGTAAAGATATCGACCGCCTGAGATGCGCCATCGAGATAGCCGGCCTGCAGCGCCTGTGCGGTGGGCTGTCCCTGTGCAGCGTCGAAAACGGCGATGAAGCGGTGGGCGTCGGCGCTATTGACCTGGACGGTCTCCGGGTCGGCGCCCTGCGCCAGTGCGCAGGCCGGTGCGAGAGCCAGTGTGCTGGCCGCAAGAATGATCTTGAACATGGATTGTCGAGTCCTGGTGCAAACGCTCCCCAGCGAATGACACCCGTCTATACGACCGCGCTGCATCGATCAGCGGGGAAAGACCGGGTGAGAGTCCCGGTGCAGACACACCCGCTATTCACTCACCTCATCAAGGGCGCGTGCCGCGCCCAGCTCTGCCGCCCGCGCTTCGACCAGTTCGACGATATGCTCAACCATGTCTTCATTGCTGGTATTGTGGTCGGGCTTTCCCGAGACATACATCTTGCCGCGCCCGGCACCGCCGCCGGTGAAGCCGAGATCGGTCATCAGGGCCTCGCCCGGACCATTGACGACACAGCCGATGATCGACAGCGAGATCGGTTCGGAAATATGCGCCAGGCGGGCTTCCAGGGTTTCCACTGTGCGGATGACATCAAAGCCCTGCCGCGCACAGGACGGGCAGGCGATGATATTGACGCCGCGCGTGCGCAGCCCCAGCGATTTGAGAATATCGAAGCCAACGCGAACCTCTTCCTCCGGCTCGGCGGAAAGCGAGACGCGGATCGTATCGCCAATTCCGGCCCAGAGCAGGGAGCCGATCCCGATCGAGGATTTGACCGTGCCGATCCGCGTGCCACCGGCCTCGGTTACCCCGAGATGCAAGGGCGCGTCGGTGGCTTCGGAGAGCTGCTGGTAGGCCGCGACCGTCATGAAAGTGTCGGAGGATTTGACCGAGATCTTGTAGTCATGGAAATCGAGATCATCGAGGATGCGCGCATGTTCCAGGGCGCTCTCGACCATCGCGTCGGGACAAGGTTCGCCGTATTTTTCCAGCAAATGCTTTTCCAGCGAGCCGGCATTGACGCCAATACGGATGGCGCAGCCATGATCGCGCGCCGCCTGCACGACATCGCGCACCCGGTCCATCGAGCCGATATTGCCCGGATTGATGCGCAGACAGGCCGCCCCGGCCTTGGCCGCCTCGATGCCGCGCTTGTAGTGAAAATGGATATCCGCGATCAGCGGCACGCTCGACGCCTGGACAATGGTCTTGAGCGCAGCGGTCGAGGCCTCATCGGGACAGGAGACCCGTACGATATCGACCCCGGCTTCCTCGCAACGCCGGATCTGGCCAATCGTGGCGCTGGCATCAGAGGTCAGCGTATTGGTCATGGTCTGGACGCTGATCGGGGCATCGCCACCGATTTCCAGCTTGCCGATCCGGATCGTGCGGCTTTTGCGCCGCTCGATCATGCGCCAGGGGCGGACGGTACGAGGATCGTGGGCACGTTCGGGGATTATGGCAGACATGGCGGGCTCCGATAACGCGAGAGGCGTTAGCATGAGCGTGTGATATAGCGGGATTGCGGCAGGCTTGCGAGCCAGTGACCGGAATTATTCAGGGACGACTACAGCAGGCTCGGCCTGGGCCAGCGCGATATTCTCGACGGGAATTCCCGCCGCGCCAAGCGTACCAAGTTCGACACCGCCACGTTCCAGCAGAATCGCTCCGGCATCGGACGCCGAAAAGGTCAGCCCGTCCTCGCGTGCCTGGTAGACATCACCGGCTGCCAGCGTACGCGAGTACAGGATCCGGCCCGAGGCGTCCTGGATTTCCAGCGTCGTCGGCGCCGTGGCGCGCAGCGTCAGCTGGTCGGTTTCGGCCGCATCGCCAAGCGGAACGCCGGTCCAGATCGTGCCGATATCGGCCGGGCGGCGGGCGGGTTGAAAATCAGCGCGGGCCCATTCCGGAGCGGCATCGGGCGGCGAAGGCATGTTGGCGATCACGCCGAATGATGGCGATTGCTCGGCATACCACCAGGCGACAGAAGCGACGCAAACCAGGATGAGAACTGCACCGAAGGCACCGCGCGGCAATTTGATCGGGTCGCGCGTCTTGGCCGAGGCCGAGGGCACGGCCCGGCCGGTCTCGGTGTCCACTTCACGCTTGAACTGCTCGACAATGCCAACCGGTTCAATGGCCAGGAAATTGGCATAGGTCCGCAGATAGCCAATCGCATAGGCACGGGCCGGCAGGCCGCGTGTGTCCATGGTTTCAAGAGCTTCGAGGTAGTCTCGGCGTATCCGCGTACGGGCCGCTGCCAGATCGAGCGTCAGCCCGGCCTTGGTGCGCGCCTCGCGCAGCCGGTCACCCGCTGAATGCTGCACATAACTCGCGCCACTCTCCGAAAACACCGCATCTACTGGCACGAAACCCGCCATTCCTGTTTGACTCGACATACCCTTAACCCCTCCCCCGTCCGGGGTAGAATGCTCACTCAGGGCAAGTGATTGGAGCTTCCCCACATCACTCTTAACCATAAGATCAAATTCTGCGCCCGTTTTCAACAGCCTCGCCAGGTAATCCGGCTTCGGCACCGGCGTTCAGCAAGAGCGGTCTCAAGCTGTCGGCCGGACTATCCATACGGCTAGCAAGCCAGATGCCAAGCTTGTCGGCGTCGAGGCCGGAGATGAGTTTCTTGATCGGGCCGAGATTGGCGGCGGCCATGGAAAGACTTCGGTAACCAAGCCCTATCAGGACCGCAGCCTCCAGGGGCTTGGAAGCAATCTCACCACATACGGACACAGGAACATCATGTTTGGCGCAGGCATTGCGGATTTGCCGGAACAATCCGAGCGCTGCCGGAGAGAGCACATCGTACCGATCCGAGACACGCGCATTTTGCCGGTCTGCGGCGAAGAAATATTGCATCAGATCATTGGCACCGACCGAAACGAAGTCGACCGCGTCGATCACGTGCTCGATGGCCCAGGCAATGCCGGGGGTTTCCAGCATCAGGCCGATCTTGACCTCGGACGGGAGCGGATGCCGGTTGTGCTCGGCATGCTGCAATTCGCGCTCAAGCATGGCGCGGGCCGCACGCATTTCCCACGGCGCGGAAATCATCGGGAACATCACATGCAGCGGCCGGCCAGCAGCGGCCTGGATCAGGGCGCGCAACTGGTAGCGCAGCAGGCCCGGCCGATCGAGGCCCATCCGGATGGCGCGCCAGCCCAGCGCCGGATTGGGTTCGACCATTGAGGGCGCGAACGGCGCCACCTTGTCACCACCCAGATCGAGGGTGCGAAACACGACCGGTTTGCCATTGGCCGCGTCGAGCACGCTGCCATAGACGGCAGCCTGGGCGTCAAGCCTGGGCAGGGTGTCGGCGACCATGAACTGGAATTCAGTGCGGAACAGACCGACCCCGTCGGCGCCAGCCTGTTCGAGATGGCTCAGTTCGACCAGCAGGCCGGCATTGATGTGCAGACCAACCCGTTGGCCATCCAGGGTCACCGACGGACCGCGCATCTCGGCATAGGAGAGACGCCGGATCGAGAGGACCTGCAAACGCTCGTCATAGGCTTCGATCACATCGACAGGCGGGCGGATGTGCAGCACGCCAAATTCTGCGTCGAGGATGACCGGATCGCCATTCTCGGCGCGATCAAGCGCGCCTTCGAGGCGGCCGATCAGCGGAATACCGAGCGCCTTGGCAACAATCGCCGCGTGAGAGGAGGCCGACCCCTCTTCAAGCGCCACGCCGAGCAATTTGGTCCGGTCAAAATCGAGCAATTCGGCGGGGCCGATATTGCGGGCGATCAGGATGGCGTTGTCGGGCAGGGTGATCTGGGGTGCCGTATGGCCGTCGAGATGCCGCAACAGGCGATTGGCCAGGTCCTCAAGGTCGTGCAAGCGCTCGCGGAAGGTCAGATCGGCGGCCTTCATCAACCGGGCCCGGTTCTCATTGCGGACCCGTTCAATCGCGGCTTCCGCCGTCAGGCCAAGCCGCACAGCCTCACGCAGACGCTCCAGCCAGCCGCGATCATGGGCGAACATGCGATAGGCCTGCAGAACATCGCGCGTCGGACCACCGAACGGCACCCGCCCGCTTTCAAGCATGTCGTCAATCGAGGAGCGCAAACCATCAATCGCCGTGTCGAGGCGTGCCTCTTCGCCTGCAGCATCCTCGGAGATCAGCCGGTCGGAGCCGACATGTGGCTCGAACAATACCGCCACGCCCTTCACCAGACCGCCGGAAAAAGCCCCGCCCTGCAGCCGCTCCGGCTTGGACTGGCGCACGTCGAGGCCGGCCATTTCCTCGGAATCGACGATATCGCCGGAAGCCACGATCTCGGCGAGCACCATGGCCACGGTCTGCAGCGAGTCGATCTCGTCCTCGCCGACCTGGCGCTCCACTGTCGACTGCGACGTCAACACACCAACCAGGCGGCCACCGCGCAGGATCGGCACGCCGACAAAAGTGTTGAAGGGTTCTTCGCCGGTCTCGGGCCGGTAGGAGAAGGCGGGGTGCGAACGGGCATCAAATGTCGCAAACGGGCGCGCCCGCCGCGCCACAAGGCCTACCAGGCCTTCACCGGGCTGCAGGCGGGTATGGTGGACAGCTTCAGCCTTCAGGCCGTGGGTGGCGCATAATTCGAGCGCGCTGGAACGCCGCGCCAGATAGATCGAACACACGTCCCAACCGGCCTCGTCGGCGATCAGCGTGGTGAGGTGATCGAGTCGATCCTGCGCATTCTCGCGTGTCGCCATCAGCTCGCGCATACGCCTGAGAAGGCGGCGAGGGTCACGGGTATTGGGCGTTTTCGCTTCCATCAATTCCCCATTCGATCCAGGCCATAGGCTGCATGCAGCGCGCGCACGGCGCGCTCGACCGCGTCATTGTCAATCAGCGCCGAGATCTTGATCTCGGACGTCGCCAATACCTTTACCGCAATTCCGCTTTCACCGAGCACACCAAACAATGACCGGGCGACATCGGCGCGCTGACGCAGACCGGCGCCAACGACCGATACCTTCGCCAGACCGGTTTCCGAACCGATCCGCAGCCCCGGCAATCCCTGCTCCAGTGCCGATTGGGCACGATCAAGGTCACGGTGCGCAACTGAAAATTCCAGATTGACGGTATCCGGCTCACGCCCATGCGCCTGGACGATCATGTCGACGCCAATCCCGGCATTGGCGAGAATGGCAAAGGTCTCGCTGGCGAAACGCGATTGCGGCGCTCCGCCCAGAACGGCGATGCGGGCCTGGTCACGGGCGTAGGCCACGCCGGAGACGACGCGCCGTTCGGCGATATCGCGATCAGCCACGATATCGGTGCCGCGACTCTGGCCCGCAGCCAGGAAGCTCGACAAGACCCGCATCGGCACATGTCGCGATTTGGCGAACTCGACCGAACGTGCCTGCAGGACCTTGGCCCCCTGCGCCGCCAGTTCGAGCATTTCGTCATGGCTGATCGCATCGAGCCGGCGCGCCGCCGGTTCAATGCGTGGGTCTGTCGTGTAGACGCCATCGACATCGGTGTAGATGTCGCAGCGTGCCCCCAGCGCCGCAGCCAGCGCCGCCGCCGACAGATCGGTGCCGCCGCGGCCGAGCGTGCGCAGACACCCGTCCTCGGCAATGCCCTGATAGCCGGCCAGAACCGGAACAATGCCGGCGGCCATGGCTGCTTCAAACGCCGAAGCCTCCATACCGGCAATGCGGGCCGCGCCGGGCGGGCCATCGGTGAAGACCGGCGCCTGCCACCCCAGGAAGGAGCGCGACTGCAAGCCGCGTTCGCGCAGCGCCAGCGCCATCAGCGCCGCCGCCACCTGCTCACCGGCTGCCAGGGCCACATCGGTTTCTGCGTCACCCAGCCCGACCCCAAACTCGCCCGCCAGCCCGAGCAGGCGATCCGTCTCTCCCGCCATGGCCGAAACGACAACAGCGTGCGTTTCGCCGCGCGCGACCGCATCGGCCACCAGGCCGGCGGCATGGCGGATACGTTCGATCGTACCGACCGAACTTCCGCCAAATTTCGCAACGACGCGTATCATTCCACCTGTCCCTCGCTCAGTCTCGAAGCCATGACGGTTCAAAACGTCGCACCCGTCTCGATTAGCCCGTCCAGCAGGGCCATAATGTGGCTGTCAGGATATCGCGGATTGATCCCGCAATGTTATCGCGGTTTCCTACTTGGGCGAAGCCTTGTACGCAACGCTCGAACGCAATATTGCGGGAATACGCGCCTCAGGAGAACAGGCATGGCCAGCACTGCCGCACCGGAAACCCTCTCCCGCCCTTCGGTCGATCCGGCCGAAGTCGAGAAATTCTCGCGCATTGCCGCTGAATGGTGGGATCCGGACTCCAAGTTCAAGCCCCTGCACAAATTCAACCCGATCCGCCTGGCCTTCATCCGCGATACGATCTGCAGCCATCTCGGCCTCGCCGGCACACGCCCGTTCGAGGGCCTGCGCGTGCTCGACATCGGGTGCGGTGGCGGGCTGGCGTCTGAACCCATGGCCCGCCTCGGCGCGGCAGTCACCGGGGTCGATGCGGCCGAAGCCAATGTGAAGACCGCCTCGGTGCACGCCGCCGAACAAGGGCTCGAGATCGATTACCGCCACGGTGTCGCCGAGCAATTGATCGAGGCCGGTGAGCCCCCCTTTGATGTCGTGCTCAATCTGGAAGTGATGGAGCATGTCGCCAATCCACACACTTTCCTCGTCGACTGTTCGGCGCTGGTCAAACCGGGCGGGTTGATGATCTGCGCCACCATCAACCGGACCTCCAAGGCCTTCGCACTTGCGATTGTCGGTGCGGAATGGGTGATGGGCTGGCTGCCGCGCGGCACGCACCGCTTCCACAAGCTGGTCCAGCCAAGAGAGCTCACCGCCGCCCTGCATGAAGGCGGTATGGAGATGGATGACGCGGTCGGGGTCAGCTACAACCCGCTCAATGATCAATGGACACTGGGCGATGATACCAGCGTGAATTACATGGTGGTGGCGCGCAAACCGCAGGCTTGATGCCGGCCCTGGCCGATCAACTCGCCTTCTTCGGCGGCGTCGGCGCGAGGGCGTCCGGCAAGGGCGCCACCGGAACCCCTTCTTCGCGCAGCGCCTCACCCTCCTCGGGCGTGGTCTCGCCGTAGATCAGGCGATCCGGCTTGTCACCGGCATGAATGGCGCGCGCCTCGGCCGCGAAATCACCGCCGACATAGTCGAAATTATTGCGGATATGCGCCTTCACCTGCGATGCCATCGCCTTGAATTTCGCTTCCGGGGTCGCGTCGCGTTTGCGTGAGGTTGCGACCGCCGGCGACATCACCGCCTTGCGCACCGTGACCGAGCCGCATTGGGGGCATTCGACCAGGCCGCGATCATTTTGATCGTCAAAGGCGGAAGAGTTCGAAAACCAGGCTTCGAACCCGTGCTCCTGATCACAAAGGAGCGCATAGCGGATCATCGCAGGATCATCTCGTCCGGCCCGCCCAGCTCGCGGTCATGCAAGAGAGCCGGAATGCGCGAACGGGCATCGGCGACCTTGTCCATGTTCAACTCGGCCAACAGGATCCCCGGTTCGTCATGATCGAGCATCGCCGTCACTGCGCCCCAGGGGTCAACAATCATGGAATGTCCCCAGGTCCGGCGGCCATCTTCATGCAGCCCGGCCTGGGCTGGCGCGATCACCCAGGACCCGGTTTCGATCGCCCGCGCCCGCAAAAGGATTTCCCAATGTGCCCGCCCGGTTGGCCGGGTGAAGGCGGCCGGCACTGAGAGAATTTGCGCCCCGGCCTGGGCCAGGCGGCGATAGAGATAGGCGAAGCGCACATCATAGCAGATCGACAGGCCAAGCCGCGCCGCGCCGATATCGGCCAGCACCAGCCGGTCACCGGCGCGGTAATTCGCGGATTCGCGATAGGTCTCACCTTGCCCCAGACCGACATCGAACATGTGTGCCTTGTCGTAGCTGGCGAGCAATCGCCCGTCCGGCGCGAACAGGAATGAGCGGTTGGCGGCGCGGCGCTCCGCCAGTTTGACAGCGAGCGAGCCGATCAGAAGGGTGATGCCGAGCTCTTTGGCCAGCGCAGCGAAGGCCGGGATGGCCGGATCCTCGTCCGGCGTCCGCATCACCGCAAAGGCCTGGTCGGCATCCTTTTGCACCAGATGCGTGGTTTCCGGTGTCGCAACCAGCATTGCGCCACGCGCTGCGGCCTGGCGGATCAGATCGCAGGCCATCGCCAGATTGGCGGCCGGATCGATCCCGGACCGCATCTGGATCAGCCCTGTTGCGATCGTGCTCATTACAGGCTCAGCATTGCGTCCAGCTTGCCCGCGCGGTCCAGCGCCACAAGTTCGTCACAGCCGCCGACATGGTCCTTGCCGATAAAGATTTGCGGGAAGGTGCGAGCGCCGCGGGAGCGTTGCACCATTTCCTCGCGCTTCTTCTGGTCGAAGCCGGCATCGATTTCCTCGAAGTCGACTTTCTTTGATTTCAGCAGCGAGACCGCGCGGGCGCAGTAGCCACACATGGGTCGGGTATAGATGGTCACTTTGGCCATTGGGAAACTCCTCTACCCTTTTACATAGTGGGATCGCTGGCGCGTACAACACGGCAGAGCGTGACAACAGTCACAATTTCAGCTCCGGCACGCCGCAATTGGCGCGCACAGGCCGAGGCCGTTGCCCCGGTCGTGAAGACATCATCGACCAGAACAATATGGCTGCCGTCGAGCCGGTGACCGGGGGCGACATGAAAGGCTCCAGCCATATTGCGGCGCCGCGACAACACGCTCTTTCCTGCCTGGCTCGGCGTCGCCCGCGTCCGCAACAGCCAGCCGGCCTGCATGGGCACACCCGTCTGGCGCGACAGGGCCTGGCCGAGCAATGCTGACTGATTGTAGCGCCGCGACAGCAGGCGACGCCAGTGCAACGGAACCGGCAGGATATAATCGGCACCGTCCAGGCAGGCTGCGCCGGCATGGGCCATCCAGCAGCCGAACTGGTCGATCATCTCGCGCCGGCCCCCATTTTTGAACCCCAACACCAGCTGCCGCGACACATCGCCATAGGCGAGCGGCGCCCGGGCGCGGTCGAATTTGGGTGGGCGGGCCATGCAGGTCGCGCACAACACTCCTGTGTCGGCGCCGGTCCCGGACGTGTAGGGGAAGGGCGCGCCACAGCAATCGCACCAGGGCGCTGCCAGGAAGTCCAGCCCCTGCCAGGCGCTCGCCTCAAGCCGCCCGCTGGCGTCGACCGGTACACTGCGCACGGGGCAGACCGGGGGCCAGATCGCGTCGGCAATGGCTGTCAGAATGCGCTTGCTCACACCGCCCCTTCCCTTGGCGCGCCGCAAAAGGCATATCGGCTGCATGTCGCCCGACCTGCCCCCGCTTTTGTTTGACCGAGGCCTGTTGCGCCAGCGCCGCAATCGCGCTGCGCGCAGCATACAGTCATACAATTTTCTCGTGCAACGGGCATTCGACGATATTTGTGACCGGGTCGAAGGCGTCATGCGCGATTTTGACCACGCCGTGATCCTCGGCGGCGGCCCCGGTCTGCAAACAGAATTTCGCCAACGCCATGCCGGCAGCAAAACCGGCTGGGTTGCGCAGAGCGACCTGGCACCGGCGATCGCGGCCCGGCTTGACGGCCCCGCCGTCGCGCTCGACGAGGAGCGCCTGCCTTTCGCCGATGCCAGCCTCGACCTCATTCTCGCGCCACTGGGCCTGCACTGGACCAACGACCTGCCCGGCGTGCTGGTGCAATTGCGCCGGTCGCTGAAGCCGGACGGGTTTTTCGCGGCGGCCCTGCTGGGCGGCAATAGCCTGACCGAATTGCGCCAATGCCTGGTAACGGCCGAGACCGAGTTGAGCGGCGGCGCACATGCGCGTGTCTCACCGCTGGCGGGCACATTTGACATCGCCGCCCTGCTCCAGCGCGCCGGTTTCACCATGCCGGTCGCCGATATCGATCGCGTCACCGTGCGCTATGACAATGCCTTCGCGCTGATGGCAGACCTGCGCGGCATGGCCGAAACCAGTCTTCTCGCCGACCGGTCCCGCGGTCCGGCGACACGGGCCCTGTTCGTCCGGATGGCGGAAATCTATGCCGAGCGGTTCTCCGATCCCGACGGGCGCATCCGCGCCTCATTCGAAATCGTCCACGCTGCCGGCTGGGCCCCACATCCCGATCAGCCGAAGGCCAAGCGGCCCGGATCGGCGACGGTCAGGCTCGCCGATGCGTTGGGTGTGACGGAGACGTCTGCGGGCGAAAAAGCCGGGCGCTAGAGTCATACATGTCTCCAGCCCGAACTCACCATTGAGGGCGCGCAAACCGACTGACTCGACCGCTGCCGTCCGCCCCACGGAAGCGCGTTGAAGTGGGGGAATGACCTCTCAGACTGGCGAGAATCTGCTTGACCCAGAGACTCGAGAGCAATCTCATCGCCCGGAGAGACCAATTGGGAACGCGGCGAGGCGATTGAAGCCTGTGATATCGCGGGAGGCGAATATGGCAACCAGATTGCTCGGGACGCGGAACGTCAATTTGGCGATCTTCTCGCTGCTGACGATTTCAGCGATAGCGCTGAACTCACAGGCATATTTTCCGCTTGCGGATGATTTTTTCTTTTGGGGATTCGTTTTCGAGGTCACCTTCAACTCGATCGGAATGACCTTCATGTTTTGGCCCATCCTGGCCACCCTCCTGCATCTCGGCATCCAGATGTCTGTGTCCCGAGTTTCCACGCTGGCTGCCGTCATGCTGATCGCAATCGGATTGTTGGGTTGACGGACCCAAGGCGCACTTGCCGGCAATGCCAGGGCAGTCCCGCTCGTTAGAGAACCCCGATCACATCCTCATAGAGCCGGGTCATGGCCGGGCCGAATGTCGCCCAGAGGCCAAGGATGACCGTCGCCATCGCGGCGGCAATCATGCCGTACTCGATCGCCGTGGCGCCGGTCTCATCGCGGAGAAATCTGGTCAGCATCGACATCACAGCCGATCCCTCAGCTCTGCGGCCAGCGGCATGTCGGCGGCCGGCATCTTGTAGTCGCGCAGCTTTTCCTTGCGCACCCAGGCCAGTTCCTGACCTTCATTGGGCTGGGGGAAACCGTCCCAGGTCCGGCACAGGAAGAAGGGCATCACAATGTGGAAGTCCGGATAGGCATGCGAGACGAAGGCAAAGGGATGCAGGCACCGTTCACAGGGTTCGACACTCAGTTCTTCACGCAGTTCGCGAACCACAGCCTGCTCCGGCGTCTCGCCCGGCTCGATCTTGCCGCCGGGGAATTCCCAAAGGCCCGCCATCGGCTTCCCCTCGGGGCGCCTGGCAATCAGGATACGGCCATCCGCATCCAGCAAAGCACAGGCGGCAACATAGAGGACCGGTTTCGGGCCACGAGCATCCATTATGAACAAACTCCGTTAAGGGCAGGTGCAGGAAGGCGGTTAAGCAGGTGTTAGCCGGGATCGGCCACCGGATCACCGGCTTCAGTCTCGGCGCCCTCCACCCGGGTTTCGCCAGCCTCCGCCGGTCCGACATCGCTCCGGTCGTCCAGCATGATATCCGGCACCGGCAGGGCCGCCCGTTCGATCACTGCCTGATGCCGCAACCCCTCAATCAGCCCCTCCAGCTGATCGAAGGTGTAGAAGCGCACGATATTCGGCCTCAATGCCTCAAGGGTCGGAGGCGGTTCGCGACGGCGGTCGATCACGTGCAGGATGTGCCAACCAAATTCGGTCTCGAACGCTTCGGAGGTTGTGCCGGCCCCGGTCCGGAAGGCGACAGCGCCAAAGGCCGGCAGAACGCCTTCACGGGTGAAATATCCCAGATCGCCGCCCTGCAGCCGCGTCGCCTGGTCCTGGCTCATGCGCACGGCGAGCGCGGCAAAATCCTGCCCGGAATCGACCAGCGCCCGTATGGCCTCGGCTTCTTCGCGGGTATCCACCAGGATATGGCGCGCACGCACCTCCTCGCCGAGCGGGATGAGCCGGACCTGTTCCTGGTAAATCCGCTCGATCGTCGCTTCATTGACCGCGTCGGCGAGCGCGGTTTCCACCAGCACATTCCCCAGAATCCGCTCCTCGGCCAACGCCAGCCGCCGCTGCGCCTCCTCCGACTGGTCGAGGCCGCGCCGGCGCGCTTCCATCGCCAGCAGACGCTGGTCAATCAATTCGTCGAGAATCGCGGTGAACGCCTCGCTTCCCGGCGCCGCCGGCGGAGATTCGCTGCCCTCCGCCTGACTCGCCGCTTCGCGCTCGACATCGGAACGGCGGATCAATGTGCCATCGACGCGCGCCATGACCGGATCGCGCTCATCCAATGACAGCGCGGAACCGGACAGTCCGAAATCGGCGGCTGTACGGCGCGGCTCGGGCCCGCATCCGGCAAGTACGACAAGCGCCAAGCTTGCTGCAAAAACACGTTTCATCGACACCAACTTCACCTCGCCAGACCGTGCGGACGCATACTGTGCCGCGCGGCTTGATTGACACTGATTGTCCCCATCCTTAAGTCAGCCAGACGTTTCAAAGCAATGCCAGCGCCTGCGCCGGTCCATTGATCTGGCCCCTGACGCATTTGCTAGCCCAACCGTTGTTCGCAAAGCCAGACACCATGCTCTCACTTGCCCGCAAGATCTTCGGAACCGAAACAGGCCGCAAATTGCGCCGCATGAAGCCGATTGTCGACAAAATCAATGCACTCGAGGCCGATTTCAAGGCGCTCTCCGACGAAGCCCTCAAGGGCAAGACGGCTGAATTCCGGGCGCGCCTGGAACAGGGTGCCAAGCTCAACGACCTGTTACCGGAAGCGTTCGCCGCCGTGCGCGAAGCCGCCGACCGGGCCATTGGCCTGCGGCCCTACGACGTGCAGCTGATGGGTGGCATCGTCCTCAATGACAGCTCGATCGCCGAGATGAAAACCGGTGAGGGCAAGACCCTCGTCGCCACCCTGCCTTGCTATCTCAACGCCCTGCCCGGGACCGGCGTGCACGTCGTGACGGTCAATGACTATCTCGCAACGCGGGATTCCGAGTGGATGGGCAAGGTCTTCGCGCAATTGGGCATGACCACCGGCGTCATCTCGCACGGCAAGTCTGACCAGGAACGCCGCGAGGCCTATGCCTGCGACATCACCTACGCGACCAATAACGAGCTTGGCTTCGATTATCTGCGCGACAATATGAAATATTCGATCGAGGAAATGGTCCAGCGCGGCCATGCCTATGCCCTCGTCGACGAAGTCGATTCGATCCTGATCGATGAGGCGCGCACGCCGCTGATCATTTCCGGTCGCACCGAGGACCGTACCGAATTCTACAAGACGATTGACGCCCTCATCCCGCAGCTGGGTGACGACACGTTCGAGATCGACGAAAAGGCCCGCTCCGTCCTGCTGACGGAAGAGGGCAATGAAGAGATCGAGCGCCTGCTGCGCGAGAATGACCTGCTCAAGGAAGGCGATCTGTACGACATCGAGAATGTCTCCATCGTCCATCACGTCAACCAGGCATTGAAGGCCCACAAGATCTTCCAGATCGACAAGGACTATATCGTCAAGGGCGAAGAGGTCCTGCTGATCGATGAGTTCACAGGCCGGATGATGCAAGGCCGCCGCCTGTCTGACGGCTTGCACCAGGCGATCGAAGCCAAGGAAGGCGCAAAGATCCAGCCGGAGAACCAGACGCTGGCCTCCGTCACCTTCCAGAACTATTTCCGTCTCTACAAGAAACTCGCCGGCATGACCGGTACGGCCGCAACCGAGGCCGACGAATTCCATTCGATCTACGAGCTGGAAGTCGTCGAAATCCCGACCAACCGGCCGATCGCGCGGATCGATAATGAAGATGAGGTCTTCCGGACCCTGGTCGACAAATACGCGGCCATCGTTGACGATCTGGTCGATTGCCAGGAGCGTGGCCAGCCGGTCCTCGTCGGCACGGTGTCGATCGAGAAGTCCGAGCAATTATCCAAACTGCTCAGCGACAAGAAGACCTTCCGCGACACCCTCGGCCATCTCTATCCCAAGGATGATGCGCAGATCGAGGCGTTCAAGAAATCCGGTCGCCCCGACGCGCGTCCGCTCAAGGACATGCTCAAACTCATTCCGCTCGAGCATAATGTGCTCAATGCGCGCTATCACGAACAGGAAGCCCTGATCGTCGCCCAGGCCGGCGTGCCGGGTGCCATCACGATCGCCACCAATATGGCGGGCCGCGGCACCGACATCCAGCTCGGCGGCAATGCCGATATGCGCATGATGCAATGGAAGGCCGAACAGGCGCAAAAGGGCGTCGAGCCGGATGAGGCCGCCATCGCGGCCCAGAAAACCGTGATCGCAGCCGATATCGCCGCCAAGCGCGAAATCGCCCTTGAGGCCGGTGGACTCTACGTCCTCGGCACCGAGCGTCATGAGAGCCGCCGCATCGATAACCAGCTGCGTGGCCGTACTGGCCGCCAGGGTGATCCAGGCCGGTCTAAATTCTACATTTCCGTACAGGACGACCTGTTGCGCATTTTCGCGCCAGAGCGCCTGGACGGGATCATGAAAACCCTCGGCCTCAAAGAGGGCGAGGCGATCACGCACCCGTGGATGTCCAAGGCGCTGGAGACCTCGCAGCGAAAGGTCGAGCAGCGCAATTTCGACATTCGCAAGAACGTCCTCAAATATGACGACGTCATGAATGATCAGCGCAAGGCCGTATTCGAGCAGCGTATTGATTTCATGACCGCTCCCGACGTTGCCGACGTCATCAAGGACATGCGCCACCAGACTGCCGAGGATCTCGTCACCGAGCACATCCCGCCCAAGGTCTATGCCGACCAGTGGGACGTGGAAGGACTGGCGACCGAAATGCGCGAAGTCTTCGGTCTGGATCTTCCGGTCCAGGAATGGGCCAAGGAAGAAGGCATTGCCGACGAGGAAATCCTCGAACGCGTCACAGAAGCGGCCGACCGGGCCTTCGCCGAAAAGGCCGCCAATGGCGGTCCTGATCTGATGCGCCGGATCGAGAAATCCTTCCTGCTGCAGGCGATCGACCAGAATTGGCGCGAGCATCTGCAAAATCTCGACGCGATGCGCTCGATGATCGGACTGCGCAGTTATGCCCAGCGCGACCCGCTCAATGAGTTCAAGACCGAGGCTTTCGCCCTGTTTGAAAAGATGATGGACAGTCTGCGCGTCGAAGTGACCAGGCAGTTGATGCTGATCCGTTTCGAGCGCGCCCCTGAGCCTCCGCAAGTTCCGCAGGATGTAACCGAGACGCATATCGACCCGCGCACCGGCCGCAATTCCATGGGGGCGCCGGATTCGGGTCCCGTCGCATCACGCGTGTCGCCAACCCAGCGCCGGACCTCCGAGCCGGCCGATCCGACCCGTCCGGAAACCTGGGGCCGGGTGGCACGCAATGCCGCCTGCCCTTGCGGTTCGGGCAAGAAATACAAGCAATGCCATGGCGCCATTGGCAGCCGCGACTCCGAGGCCTGATATTCGCCTGCGTCCTGCCCGACCGGGTGAGGCGCAGGCATTGTCGGCGCTGTGCCTGCGGTCAAAGGCGTATTGGGGCTATGATGCGGCCTTCCTGGCCTCCGTCGCCCCCTACCTGAAAGTCACTGAGGACGCGATCGGCGCCGGCCATGCGACCGTCGCGCAATCAGCCAACGGTGATTTGCTGGGCGTTTGCCAGATCGACCCGTCCGGCAAAAGCGGCACGCTCGATTTGCTCTTCATTGCCCCGGAAGCGATTGGTCGCGGTGCCGGACGCGCCCTGTTCGAACACGCCAAGGCGCAATTGAAAGCCCTGGGCCAGACGGTGATGACGATCCTGTCAGACCCCTACGCCGAACCGGCCTATCTGCATATGGGCGCCAAACGCATCGAGATGCGCAGCTCGGACGTCTTCCCGGGACGGGAATTGCCCTGGCTGGAAGTATCACTTCGATAAATCGTGAACGCGCGGAATCCCGCCTAGAAGGCGCCGCCACCGGCGCGGCCGATGGCCAGGAAGCGCTCACGGCGTTTCTGGCGCAATTCCTTGTCCGACAGACCGTCGAGCTTGGCGAGATGGGCTTCAATGGCATTGCCGACTGAGCGCATGGTCTCGACCGGGTGGCGATGCGCCCCGCCGATCGGCTCGGGAATAATCTCGTCGATAATCTTGAAGCCGAGCAGATCCGGTGCGGTAACCTTCATCGCGACGGCGGCATCCTTGGCCTTGGCCTGGTCTTTCCAGAGGATGGAGGCACAGCCTTCCGGCGAGATCACCGAATAGATCGAATGCTCGAGCATCATCACGACATTGGCGCTGGCCAGCGCCACGGCGCCGCCGGACCCGCCTTCACCGGTGATGACCGAGATCAGGGGCGTGCCCAGCGTCAGGCAACGCTCGGTCGAGCGTGCAATCGCTTCGGCCTGGCCGCGCTCTTCAGCACCGAGGCCCGGATAGGCGCCCGCCGTGTCGACAAAGGTCAGGACCGGCAGGTTGAATTTCTCGGCCAGATCCATGATGCGGATCGCCTTGCGATAGCCCTCGGGGCGAGCCATGCCGAAATTATGGTGCAGGCGGCTCTCGGTATCATGGCCCTTCTCATGGCCGATAACGACCACGGAACGGCCCCGGAAGCGGCCAAGCCCGCCGACAATGGCGGCGTCTTCCGAGAAGCGGCGATCGCCGCACAGCTCTTCGAAATCCTCAATCAGCGCCTTGCGATAATCACGAAAATGCGGCCGCTCTGGATGACGTGCGACCTGGGTCTTGCGCCAGGGGTCGAGCTTGCCATAGAGCGTCGCGAGCTGTTCAGACGCCTTCTGACGCAGCTTGGCTGTCTCTTCGGCCATATCTGGCGCATCGCCGCCGCCCGCACCGGAGAGCGTTTCAAGCTCTTCGATCTTGGCTTCCAGCTCGGCCAGAGGCCGTTCGAAATCGAGATAGGTACGCGTAGGATCGGACATGCCCGTTTAACGCCTGTGGACGTTCAAGATGGGGTCGAACCTAACCAGCCGCGCCGGGCGTCACAAGTGCGCAATACTGTCGGTGAACAGAAGTGCGTGGTGGCGGGGTTCAGGTTTTGCGAGCCAGTGGATGCGCGCTCTCGACCAGGGATTTCAACCGTTCGTCCAGCACATGCGTGTAAATCTGCGTCGTCGAGACATCGGCATGGCCCAATAGAAGCTGGACGGCGCGCAGATCGGCACCGCGCGCGAGCAAATGCGTCGCGAAGGCATGGCGCAAAACATGGGGGGACACGCGAGCCGGGTCGAGGCCTGCCGCCAGGGCCAGTTCCTGCAGGATCTGGGCGAAGCGTTCGCGGGTGAGGTGGCCGGATTTCGCCGTGCGAGAGGGAAACAGGAATCGATGCGCTTTTGGCTGGCCCGATCTGAGCGCCGGCAAATGCGCGGCACGTATGTCACGATAGGCGGCCATCGCCTCCAGCGCCGAGGCCGTCAGCGGCACCAGGCGCTCGCGTCCGCCCTTGCCGGTTACAAATATGCAGCGTTCGGTCTGGATAAAGGCGCTGAGCGGCAGGGAGACCAGTTCGGTGACCCGCAACCCGCCCGCATAGAGAATTTCCAGCAATGCCCGCGTCCGCAAGCCCGAAGCCCCCGGCAAATCCGCGGCTGCCGCAAACAGGGCGTCGACATCCGCTTCGCTGAGGACTTTCGGCAGGCTGCGCCCCTGTTTTGGTCCACGCAGCGGTGTGCACGGATCATCACTGCGCCGGCCTTCCGAGAGCAGGAAGCGATAGAAACGCTTCATCGCCGACAGGCGCCGCGCCGCTGTGGCCGCCGACAAGCCATCGGATTCGATCCCGGCCAGGACCTGTTCAAGATCTGTCGTCGCAGCGCGCTCCAGCTTGACGCCGCGCGCGGCGAGCCGGGCTGAAACATCTGTCAGATCGCGGGCATAGGCGTCCAGTGTATTGCGGGCCGCGCCGCGTTCGGCGGCCATCATGTCGAGAAAGAGGTCGATCTCCGGACCCGTGCTCACACCGCCCTCGCGACCAGACGCTCCAGCAACACATCGAGCGCAGCGCGGCGCAAGCCGAGTTGATCGAGCACGACAATCGAGCGGCTCAGCGTCTCGGCGTTAAGCGGCGCCCCCGCCAGGACAGCGATGGCCAGCAGGGCGGCTTCAGCACCGGCTCCGGAGCGGGCCGCCGCTTCCATCGCCAGCACTTCCGGTCCAACCGTCGCGGGCGCCGCGAGCAGCAAGGCCGGGCGCAATCCCGCCACCTCCCCGGCACCGAGCCGGTTGAAGGCCAGCATGTCGGCCAGCGCTGACGGGCCATAGGCTTCAAAATGCGCGCCCAGCAAGGCGGCGGGCTGGTCACCAGACAGCCTGTCCCGGGCGATCGCGATCGCCAGGTCGAGATTGACCATGCGGCGCGGCGACGGCGGCACCCAGGCCGGCGGCACCTCCACCATCATCGCGTCATCCAGCGGATCAATCGGCTTCCCGGTCTCGTCGAAGGCCATGACCGGCTGCGGTTGCGGCGGGCCATCCATCAGGGCGTCGCGCCATTGCGAGGCCGTCCGCAAATCACCGCTCAGCAGGGCTGCGAGGGCAAAGCGATACCCATCTGCCAGCGTCTCGCGCGTCACCGGCAAGGTATGAACCTCGCGGCCATAGCGCCGGGCCGCAACGGCAAAGCCGTCGCTGGCCAGGGCGTCATCGAGCAAACCGGAAAGCGCACCCGCTGCAATGGAGCGGTCAACGCCCTGGACCAGCACGGTCTCGAGCCCCGCGGTCCGGCCTGGGCCGGACAGTGCCAGGGCGGCGGCCAGCGCCTGCGCCGGATCGCTGGCCGGCACCGGTGCGGGCATGGCGCGGCCGTGTACGAAACGCTGCAACCAGCCGGGCGCCGTGCCAACCTCGAGCGTGTCCAGGTCAGTCTCGCCATCAAGCTGGAAGGCCATGGAGAGTTTCAGGCCGGAATCGACAGGCGGCAGGGCTGGCGGCGGATTGCTGTCGAGCGTCAGCGCATAGAGCATGGTGTCATAGCCGGCGTCATCGCTGGAATTGCGGGCCAGCTCGGCGGTCAATTCGGCGGCACTTTCCTGACCGTCGAGCGCCAGGCAGACCGCCCGGGCCCGCAGCCAGTAGGCCTGTTCACGACCGCGCAGAAGCGCGTCGGCCGAATGACAGGCGCTGCGCGTATTGCCCGTCGCGAAGGCGAGTTCGGCATGCAGGCGCGACAGCGCTTCATTCTGGTTCAGATTGGGCGTGCGTTCGAGCAGGTCATAGGCTTCGAACACGCCTCCCGCCGCCAGCAAACGGTCAGCCCGCAGCACCGGCAGCGCCGGATTGCCGCGCCCGCCGGCAGGCGGATAGCCCCCGGAGCTCAGCACCGAGCGCGCCAGATCGGCGAGCGCCGGCGAGGCATAGCCATCACGGCTCGCCTCGGGCAGCAGCATGAGCACCCGGCTGGCCATATCGGCATCGCTGCCATCCCAAAGCGAAATACCCAGCGCAGCACCAGGCAAACCCACTTCCAGCGGATCAAGTGCGTCGAGGCTTTGAACCTCGATTGGCCCCTGGGCGAGGGCCGTACTCCCCAAGACCAGGGCCAGGCCGCTAGCGCGGAAAATTATCGTCCAGCTCGACACGTACTTCCTCCTGCGACGGCTCAAGACCGTTCGCGATAACAATCAGCGCACCGAAGCCCGCTGCGATAATGCCGGCGACAACCACCAGACCGACCAGAAAACCCCGCATGAATTCACCTTCCACATGTGCAATTGGCGCGCCACCAGCATGGCAAACATCCGCGCGACAAGGGTAACCCCGATTGCGGCGATTTCCAGACGCTTTATACCGATGGGATGACCCGCACTGCTTTACGTGACCACACAATCGTTCTGATCGGCCTGATGGGCGCTGGCAAGACCACGGTCGGACGGCGGCTCGCAGCGGCCATGGACCGCCCGTTTGCCGATGCCGACCATGAAATCGAGCGCGCCGCGGGCCGATCAGTCAGCGAGATATTCGAGGATTTCGGCGAAGCGGCCTTTCGCGACGGTGAACGCCGGGTAATCGCACGCCTGCTGGACGCGCCGCCCATGGTGCTCGCCCTGGGCGGCGGCGCCTTTGTCGACCCGGAAACACGGAAGCTTATTGCAAACAAGGCTATATCAATCTGGCTGCAGGCCGATGTCGAAACCCTCGCATCGCGCGTCGCCCGGCGCGATACCCGCCCCTTGCTGCGCGACGGCGATCCAGTGAAAATCCTTGAGCGTCTGCTTGAGACGCGGCAGCCGGCCTATGCCGAGGCCGATATCCATATCGATGCCTCAGCAGGCACCCACCAGGGAACGGCCGACGCGATTATCGCCGCGTTGCAAACCCGGGAGACGCAAAAGTGAGTGCAGTCCTGACAGTGCCGGTGGGTCTCGCAGACCGTAGCTATGATGTGATGATCGGCGATGGCGCGCTCGACGCCGCTGCCCCGCGCCTGGCCGGCCTGTTCCCGCGCCGGCGCGCCATTATCGTGACAGACAGCCATATCGCGCCCTTGCACCTGGAACGCGTCATGGCCGTACTGGCCGGCGTCGGCATCACCTGCGACCCCATTATCATGGAACCGGGCGAGGCCACCAAGAGCTTTGCCGGTCTGGAACAGCTGGTTGATGCCCTTCTGGAGCGCAATATAGAACGCTCCGAAGCGATAATCGCCCTGGGCGGCGGCGTGATTGGCGATCTGACCGGCTTTGCCGCGGCGGTCACCAAGCGCGGCGTCGGTTTCATACAGATCCCGACCACATTGCTGGCCCAGGTCGACAGCTCGGTCGGCGGCAAGACCGGGATCAATACCCGGCAGGGCAAGAATTTCGCCGGCGCCTTCCACCAGCCGCGCCTGGTCATTGCCGACACGGCTTTCATCGCCACCTTGCCCGACCGCGAACGCCGGGCCGGCTATGCGGAAATCGTCAAGGCCGCGCTGATTGGCGATCCGGCAATGTTTGACCGGCTTGAGGCCGCCGGTGCTGGCGTGCTGCACGGCGCACCCCTGGCGCGGGCCATTGCCGATGCGGTCGCCTTCAAAGCGCAGATCGTTGCCCAGGACGAGCTGGAGCACGGCCGACGCGCCCTGCTCAATCTCGGCCACACCTTCGCCCATGCCTTCGAAGCCGAAGCGCCCCGGGATGCGATCCGCCATGGCGAAGCCGTCGCGGCGGGGATCGCACTGGCCTTTCGTTATTCGGTCACGCGTGGCGAATGCCCCGCCAGCGATGCAGACCGGGTCGAGGCACATTTGCGGACCATCGGCCTGCCCTGGAATGCCGCAACACTGGCGCACAAGGACTGGGATGCCAGTCGCCTTGTAGCTCGCATGCGTGACGACAAGAAAAACCAGGCCGGGGAAATCACCTTGATTCTCGCCCGCGGTATTGGCAAAGCGTGGATAGACCCTAGGATTGACGCGGCACACCTTGTCGCATTTTTGGAGACTTCGCTCTCATGAGCCTCGACTGGAGCCTGATTGGCCCCGCCCTGATGATTATTGGCCTGCTGATGCTGTCGGCCTTTTTCTCTGGTTCGGAAACCTCGCTGACCGCGACCTCGCGGGCGCGCATCCTTCAGCTTGAGCGCGACAAGAATCCCGACGCGGCACGGGTAAATCTGCTGATCAGCGATGGCGAAGGCCTGCTGGGCTCGCTGCTGCTCGGCAATAATCTGGTCAATATCGCCGCTTCCATGCTGACCGGGCAATTATTCGCCCGCATGCTGGGCGGCGAGCACAGCGTCTGGGTCGCCACAGCGGTGATGACAGCGCTGGTCTTGGTCTTCGCCGAAGTGATGCCGAAAACCTATGCGCTGTCCAATCCGGAACGTTTCGCGCTGTTCGTGTCGCGCCCCGTCCTGGTCATTGTGCGCATCTTCGCGCCGATCGTCGGCGCGGTGCAGGCGATCGTGCGCGGCGTATTGCGCCTTCTCGGTGCCCGGGTCGAAGGCCCCGTCCTGTCAGCGCATGACGAATTGCGCGGCACGATCGCGCTGCATCACGAAGATGGCGGCGTGGTCAAGAATGACCGCGACATGCTCGGCGGCGTACTGGACCTGCGCGAATTGACGGTCGACGACATCATGGTGCATCGCAAGTCCATCCACATGATCGATGTCGAACGCCCTGCCGCCGAAATCGCCCAGGAGGCGCTCCACAGCCCCCATACCCGCCTGCCCCTGTATCAGGGTGAGCCCGACAATATCATTGGCGTGCTGCATGCCCGCGATCTGGCGCGTGCCATGCACGATAATGATGGCGACCCGTCGACGATTGATATCCGGGCCGTCGTGCGCGAACCCTGGTTTGTGCCCGAAACCACCGAAGTGCTCGATCAGCTCAATGCCTTCCGCGAGAAGCGCGAGCATTTCGCGCTTGTCGTCGATGAATACGGCGCGCTGATGGGTCTGGTAACGCTCGAAGATATTCTCGAAGAGATCGTCGGCGCGATCGAGGACGAGCATGATATCGCCGTCGAAGGCATCAAGCCGGAAGCGGACAGCACCTGGCTGGTCGATGGCGTCGTCCCCATCCGCGACCTCAACCGGGCGCTGGACTGGCATTTGCCGGATGAGGAAGCCGTGACGGTGGCCGGGCTGGTTATTCACGAAGCGCGGACTATTCCCGAGCGCGGTCAGGTCTTCCATTTCCATGGCGTGCGCTTTGAAGTCGTCGAACGCCGGCGCAACCAGATCACGCAGCTACGCGTCAGCGCCAGCCCGGATTAGGGAGCGTCCGTCGCCTCAGTGACTTCGCCGGTCGCCGCCTCGAACATTGCACTGCACACGCCGCGCCCGGTGTCGGACCGAGCACCGTCAACGGAATCACGCGCGCTCACGATGAGATCACCGAAACTATCGGCGAAAACCTGGGCGAGCCGGTAACCATCGCCGATTTCCGAAAAACCGCCACTGGAGACGAGGTGATTGCGCGATGACCAGGCCAGCGCGGCAATCTGGGTGTCGGTGGCGTCGAGCATTTCACCCTCGACCGCCAGAGCGCCAATACCGATCGGGATACGCGGGCTGAGCGGTCCCGGAATGGCGAAGCCGATCAGGCGCGATGCTCCGGCACTGACAAGGTTGGTGGGTTCAAATCCGGTGATCGTCATGCGCAATTCGTGGCTCGCCATGTCCGGATCGGCGGTGACCTGAAAACCACTCCGCGCCAGGCGGCGGCACATGGTCTGGTTCAACTTGCCGACGATGCGATTGAAGCGAAGCGGATCGACACCGCTGCCCTCGACAACGCCCGGCACGATGCCGGCCTGGGGGATATAGATCGCCTCGACGGCGCGCAGGGCCTCTGGATCAACCCATTCGCGAACCTGCAGCAAGCGGCGGTCGCTGGTCTGCAGGTTTTGATAATCGCTCAGTGTCTCGGCCTGCTGCAATCCATTCGCGGCACAGCCGGTTGCGAGAAGCGCGAGGACAGGTATCAGACAGAAGGACGCATTGAGCTTGGGCATGGTGACTCCGGAAATCCACTGGGGTTGTGAAGGTCTACGCCCGCGATACGCGATTGGACCACCGGCCCGCGCGTGTCATGAATCGCCCGGCGCCCGCGCCTTGATCGCCAGCGCATGGATCGGACCCTTGAGCTGGCTGGCCAGCGCCTCATTGACCAGCCGGTGACGGGCCACGCGGGTCAGGCCTTCAAAGCGGCTGGAGACAATATCAACGCTGAAATGGCTCTGCCCGCCTTCGCGCGCACCTGCGTGTCCCGCGTGCATATGACTGTCATCGCTGACGTGCAAAGTGACCGGAACCAGCGCCTCGCGCAGCCGGCTTTCAATCTCATCTCTCACTGTCATGATTAATTTCACCTCTTTTGACACCCGTTTCATTGCTGCTTTACCCGAGCATGACCATAATCGGACGCTATGACAGACGCATTTGAATATACACCGCGGTTCAAAGACATCCGCATCAAGCCGCCCAAGGACAAACCTTCGGCCGAGGAGCGCGTGTGTGAATGGCCTGGTTGCCGCAGCCATGGCAATAGCCGCGCGCCGAAATCGAATGACCAGCTGAGCGATTTCTACTGGTTCTGCCAGAGCCATGCCTCGGAATACAACAAGTCGTGGAACTTCTTCGAAGGCATGAGTGAAAATGCCGCTCAGGCGTATCGCGAATCATCCGCCTATGGACACCGTCCGACCTGGGGCTGGCGCAATTCCACCAGCTCGCGCCACAAGGCCCAACGCGCCAGCCGTGATTTCGCCGATGGCTTCTCCGACCCGATGGGCACATTCGGCGATAATACCAAGCCCCACGAAGACGGGCCACGCGAAAAGGCCATGGGCCGGCTGCAATCGAAGGCGCTGGAGACGATGGGCCTCAAGCCTGATGTCGACCCGTCCACCGTGCGCCGACGCTATGCCGAACTGGTCAGACGCTTCCACCCCGACGCCAATGGCGGCGACCGCTCGAGCGAGGAACAGCTCGGCCGCGTCATCGCGTCCTACCAGATCCTCAAGGGCGTCGGGATGGCGTGACGTTTACGCTGCCTTGTGCGGGGTAATCCTCGGCGCAATCTCCGGCCAGCTGGTCGCACGCGCCTGGCGCAGATCGAATTCGGCCTGCAAATTCATCCAGAATTCCGCCGTCGTGCCGAAAAAGGCCGACAGGCGCAGGGCGGTATCGGCGGTAATCGAGCGCGAGCCACGCACCAAGCCCGAGACGCGGCTCTTCGGCACATCAATCGCCCGCGACAGCTTTTCCTGGGTCAGCCCATTGGGGCGCAGAAAATCTTCCAGGAGGATTTCGCCGGGAGGAATGGCAGATAGTTTGGTCATCGGATTGGTGTCCTCGCGCTAGTGATAATCGACAATTTCAACGTCCCAGGCAGCCCCGTCGAGCCAACGAAAACACAGGCGCCATTGCTGGTTGATGCGAATGCTGTACTGACCCTTGCGGTCCCCTTTCAGGGCCTCTAACCGATTGGCAGGCGGAATCCGCAAGTCCTCAAGGCGGTGCGCGGCATGCAGCATCAGAAGCTTGCGTCGCGCAGGACGCTCGAATGCTGCAAAACGTCGCACGCTATCGTCACGGAACAGCTTCTCCGTGTCTTTGCAGGCAAAGGATCGGATCACCTTGGCAATATAGCGCGCCGCGTCAGTTCCGTCAAACGGAACCAGGGTGTCCCATCTCACCCCATCCCTTGCCGCGCGCTGCGGCCTGCGCTAGTCCGGATGCATGATCCCGTGCGCGTTGCAGTCCAGACGTCCCCCAGCGAAAAGACCGGTTCCATGAGCGATGAATTCCCCGTGCCCGCCCCCGATGCCATTGCCGATACGATGGCGCTGTTCGGCTTCGATGCCGGCTTTGAAGTGCCGATGTTCTCGCAACCCGACGCGCACACGCCGAAGATTGATCCCGATTATGTGTTCGATCCGGCGACGACGCGGGCCATCCTGGCAGGCTTTGCCTTCAACCGCCGCGTAATGATCCAGGGCTATCACGGCACCGGCAAGTCGACCCATATCGAACAGGTCGCCGCACGGCTCAACTGGCCGATGGTGCGCGTCAATCTCGACAGCCATATCTCGCGCATCGACATGGTCGGCAAGGATGCCATCGTGCTGAAGGACGGCAAGCAGGTCACCGAATTCCAGGAAGGCATCCTGCCCTGGGCGCTGCAGCGTCCGGTCGCGCTTTTGTTCGATGAATATGATGCCGGCCGCCCGGACGTGATGTTCGTGATCCAGCGCGTCCTCGAGGCTTCCGGCTCATTGACGCTGCTCGACCAGACCAAGGTCATCCGCCCCAATCCTTCCTTCCGGCTGTTTTCGACGACCAATACGATCGGGCTCGGCGACACGACCGGCCTCTATCACGGCACACAGCAGATCAATCAGGGCCAAATGGACCGCTGGTCAATCGTCTCGACGCTGAATTATCTGCCCGCCGAGACCGAGAACGCCATCGTACTCGCCAAGATGAAGGATCTCGCCAAAACCGAAGCCGGCCGCAAACAGGTCGCGGACATGGTCAAGCTGGCCGATCTGACCCGCGAAGCCTTCATCAATGGCGACATCTCGACCGTGATGAGCCCGCGCACCGTGCTCACCTGGGCGGAAAACAACGCCATTTTCAACGATCTCGGCCATTCCTTCCGCCTGACCTTCCTCAACAAGTGCGACGAGCTGGAACGCCCGACGATTGCGGAAATGTATCAGCGCGTCTTCGGAGCCGATCTGGCAGAAGCGCCGATCAAGCCCGCTGCGGTTGCTTAAAGGACAAGGCGGACGCCCGGCGCCCGCTTGACCCGTATTGCGACTGTCTGGACTATGCCTCCCGACACACGGGGGACAGGCATGATCAGAACCATCACACTCTGCGCGCTCGCGAGCGCCGGACTGGCGGCGCCGGCTCTGGCCTGCCCGCCGCCACCGCCGCGCTCCTACGAGCAGAACCTGGCCGCCTCGGCGACGCCGCGTCTCTATGATTATCTGTCCCGTTCGGCCTTTGTGGAGCTGGTGCGCGCCGTAGACTGGCGCCCCGCAGAGCCGCCCGCACGCTATGGGCCCTTCCTCGGGGGCATCCCGCTCGCGGCTTATACGCTTCAGGTCGATGAACGCCTCAAGGGGATGGGTGAGGGCCGTTACGAGATCGAGGGCGCAGCGGGCGCAATCGCGATTGAACCCGTGGCATCAGACGGCACCGATTATGCCGCCCTGCATGCGCAAACCCTGTTCTGGGATGAATTTCCCGTCGGAACGCCCAGCATAGCCTTTCTCAGCCTGCCGACCTGCGCCAATTCCATGGCACTGATCCTCGAGCAGACCTATCTGGTCTTCCGCACGGATGAGGGCAGAGTGCTCGCCATCGAGCCCGTCGGCGCGAATGATCAACTGGTGCAGGGCGTGCGCAATCTGATCGCGGAGCCCGAGGCGAGACGCCCCTGGCAAACCGATCTACGCGACTATCTGGTACGCCCCCGGCATTTGGACCGGGTCGAGATCGCGCAGTGCGGTCCGGGCCGCCATGAAGTCGAAATCACCAAGACCGGCGAGTATCAGCCGGGCCGCGGCCTCGTCCGTGACGCCGAACGCTGGGTCGAAGGCGCCGATGCCCGGCGCGGGATGAGTTATGCCCGGGGCCAGGTTGAGCGCGGCGATTGCGAGGCCGGTGCGGAATTTCTCGTCACGCATGATCGCTACATTGCCAGCTTTGGGGCCGGGCGGATCCTCAGCTGGAACTTGCAGAGCGTATTTCTCGGCGCCTACCCGGTTGCCGATGGACAGGCGGATTTCTCGACAACCTATTCACAAATCGCCGTCACGGATGGGCGGGCTGTGAGCCTGGCGGAACTGGAAACCTGGTTTGAAGCCGCACCGTCGATCCGTCCGGTCGATTAGCCGCCGGGCTCATCGCCCGACCCGGCCGTCAGGCCGGCTCGACATCATTGCCGCCCGTGAGGCTCTCGAGCGCCAGGGCAACGCGGCGTTCCAGCAGGGGTCTGTCTGACTCCATGCCCTCCCCTTCCGCGTCGGCGATTTCGGTGGCGTCGAATAGCCAACGGCGCAGGATTTCGATCTTCTGAGCGTCGCTCAGCCCGGCCTGGCTCAACACCGATTCGGGAGTATCAAAGGCCAGGGACGGATTCTCCAATGCCTTGTCATAGTCGAATGAAACGCTCATTTCCGGCTCCTTCATTGCATCGCGGGCGACAGGGCCGACATGGAAACACGGCACACGCCGCACCGCAAACCCGGGGGTCAATTACGCTCACCGCCGTCATCAACACTCGCAATCTTCACCGGTGGCTTCAGGTTGGCGCCCGATCAGCCACCAAATCGAAGCCGAATGCCGCCATTGACAACAAAGCCGTCTGTGCTCTGCCATATATCCGTGGTCCACTGGCCATCCGCCGCACGCGCCGGGAGCAGGATTGGGTCCTCGTCGCTCTGACGCACATCCAGCAGATTTTCGAGATTGATGAACAGGCTCACCCTGCCGAGCACGATTTCGCCGAGCAGCCCGAGATGGAGATAGTCATCGCTTCGCGTCCGGTAGGGATTGTCATAGAGCGCTTGTTCGCCCGTGTAATAGGCTTCGAATCCCAATCGTCCCTCACCATGACGCTCCCACATCGCCACAAATCCGGCTGAGTGTTGAGGGGTCAGGGGCAATTGGCGGCGAGCCAATCCGACCGGGTCAGCTTCGCTGGTATCCAGATAGAGATAGCTCCCGGTGAATTTGAAATCGCGCCAGAAATACCGGAGCAGAATTTCCGCCCCACGAATTTCAGTCTCGCCGTTCGCATTGACCAGCCGAACCGCATCGTCCGGCCCACCCGGTGCCGTTGCAAACGCCTGCAATTGGGTCGCGCCCTCCACGTCAGATCCGAACAGGGTCAGACCACCCTCGATTGCCCCGTTGCGGTAATTGAAATCAATCGAAGCGGTCGTCGCGGTTTCGGCCTCCAGGCCGGCGAGAGGTTCCAGCCGCGACAGCCCGGCAGCTTCGATGGCCTCGACGAACGGCGTCGGCGCAAAGAATCCATTTCCCCACGACGCACGGATCGTCCAGTCGCCAGGCCGGTAGAGAACCGAGAGTCGCGGGCTGGTTTGCAAACCATATTCGGAGTGATCGTCGGCGCGCGCGCTCAATGACGCGGAAATCGTGTCGGTAAAGTCATGGTCGATCTGGGCGAAAATACCCGGCGCTTCATAGCGGTAGTCAAAGTCGCCAAAACTGTCGGAACGAAACCCGTCAGCCTGATATGCTAGGCCCAGCACCCAGTCCGTGCGCTCACGCATGCCAGCGAGCGACGCTTCCAGAAGCAGCGTGTCATGGCTGTCCGAGTCGACCAGCCCACCGAAGCGGTGCTCGTGATCCTGCACCATGCCGGCAGCCCGGAAATTCAGGTCCAGCGAAGCGGAAAGTGGGTGCTGGGTGACGACGCCGACATCAAAACGCGTGGTGTCCTGGTTCTGCGGAAAGGCCGTGCCGCCCGGCGTGAGAAAACCGTCGCGTGTGCCACCGGTGCGCTGCTCGGTCATGAAGCCGGCCGTCATATAGGCGGTCGATCCATCAAGGCCGTCGAAATGAAGGCGCGGGCGCACCGTGACCCGCTCATAGCCCGGCATGTCAATCCAGCCATCATCATCAAGATCGACATTGCTCTGCCGGTGAGTCCCTAGTGTCAGCGATGCAGCGAACTGATCGCTCAAGGGCGTGGATGCAAAGCTCGTAATATCCTGCCCGTCACGCGTCGTGGCGTTGAACAAAACCTCTGCATAGGGGGCTTCGGCGGGGCGACGTGAGACGAGATTGATCACGCCGCCAAGCGCGGATGCCCCGTAGAGCGACGAGGCAGATCCCTTGATGACTTCGACCTGGGCAAGGTCGGTTGGCGGAATCTGCAACAAACCGATAGAGGCCGCCTGTCCGCCATAGAGCGGAAGCCCGTCGGCCAGCAATTGCGTGTAGCGTCCATACAGGCCCTGCATGCGGATATTCGCGGCACCCAGTGCCGGCGATGTGACCTGCACGCGCACGCCGCCGGTCTCATTGACCAGCATGGCGATATTGCCCGGGCGCATGATCGCCTTTTCCTCGATTTCCTCGCGGACGATCACTTCAACCCGCACCGGATCGTCCTCAACATTTCGGCCGGTGCGCGTGGCACGCACGACGATGACTTCGCCTTCATGCTCCGCCTCATGATCGTGAGCGTCGCCCTCATTCGGGTGGGCATGGTGTCCGGCCTCGGCCGCCGCACCCGGTTGTGGACCGGCTTCATCGGCTCGAGCGGCGACGCCACCCAGCGAGGTCGAGATCAAGGCGAGGACGGTGAGGAGGCGGGCAATCGTCATGGGGGCATCTACCTGTTGAACTTGGACATGGATCGAGGTGTTGCGCGGGATGTCAGAGGGCACGGAGGGGATGGCGTGCAAGGCGGGCCGACCGATCGGGAGCCAATTCACACCCGCGCCTTTGAAGGCGCCTGCCATGAACTCTCCGGAGGACAAAGACCGCAGGCCTGCTGGCGAATTTTAGCTGATTGTTACGGCGGAGCCCGGCCATGGCATTTCTCTCCGACACGGCTTGCCACCTATCAACAGGGATGCCAGATACAATCTACAGCCACTATAGATGCAAGGGGTAAAATCATGCCGCGCACCTATGCCATCGGGGAACTTTCCCGGCGCACCGGCGTCAAGGTCACGACGATCCGCTATTACGAGCAAAACGGTCTGATCGCCGAGCCCGAACGCGCGGCGAGCGGCCATCGCCGCTATGATGATACCGCTCTGGAGAGACTGGGTTTCATCAGACAGGCGCGGCAACTCGGCTTTGATCCGACAGCCATCCGAGAACTCTTGGGTCTCGCAGCTGACCCGAACCGCCCGTGCACCGCGGTGGACATCATCGCCAAACATCATGTCGACGAGATCACAACCCGTATCCAGCATCTGTCTGCACTCAGAAACGAATTGCAGCGTGTGCTCGACAATTGCGGGAGCGGCCGGATCGGCGATTGCCATGTACTGCAATCAATCGCCGACCGGACAGGGCATAAACATGGCCCTAACGCATGACAGCACACTGCCCCCCGTCAGGCTTTCAACCTGGGGCGCGTGCAGCGTGAGTAGAACGAGATCCCCGACCAGGCTACGGCACGGTCGATCAGCGCCGTCTTGTCGACCAGCAGCGAGACAGCGCGCCGCGCCGGCTTCGCCGAACCCTCTTCCCAATGCTGCCCGCGTCCTGAGCTCCCGGCTCGATTTTCTCCGCCAGCCGGTTAGGTTACACCCATGAGCCAGCCACCTCCCGATCCCGACGCATTCCGCCGCGCCCTTGCCATCACGACGCGGGCGATTGCCGGAGACAAGGAGCTCGATGTCCGCTTTGGCGGCGAGATTGCCGGGCTCAATGGCGGGCGCATGGTCCTGCCCAATCCGGGGGCCCAGCCAACCACCAAGGCCGCCGCCGCCGTGCGGGGCCGCGCCGACGCACTGGCGCTGCGAATTGCCCATCACAATGAGGCGGCCCACGCTCGTGCGCTGCCGCCGGGCGCGACGGCGCGGGCGATCTTCCACGCCGCTGAACAAGCCCGGGTCGAGGGGCTGGGTGCGCGCGAAATGCGTGGCATGGCGGCCAATCTTGATGCGGCGCTGATTGATCGCTGCCGCCAAAAGGGCTGGCAGAACGTCACCGAACGCGAAATGGCGCCGATGGAAGAGGCGCTGGCCATGCTGGTGCGCGAACGTATTGGCGGACATCCGGTGCCCGCCGAGGCCGCGGGTCTGATGACGCTGTGGCGGGACCAGCTTGAAGACAAGGCCGGCACCTCGCTCGACGCCCTTTCCAACAATGCCGAAGACCAGACCGCCTTTGCCGACATGCTGCGCTCGGTGATCAAGGATCTCGATCTGTCTGACGAGCTCGGCGGTGATCCCGAAGAGAGCGAGAATCCGGAAGACGAGGATGAAGGCGTCGAGCGCGAACAGAGAACCGGCGAGGACGAGGATGAAGACGGCCAGTCCGACGATAACCAGGACACACCCGATGCCGCTGGTGAAGCCGGCGATGATGACGAGAATAATGCCGACAGCGATGACGCCGACACCCGCGTCGACTCGATGGATGATGAAGGCGCAGCGCAAAAGGCGATGCGCCCCAACTGGCGGCCCGGCGATGACGGCGACGCCAAGGCCTACAAGGTTTTCACCCGCGAATTCGACGAAGTGATCCAGGCTGCCGATCTGTGTGATACCGAGGAGCTGGCCCGGCTGCGCAAGTATCTCGACGGTACGCTGAAGGGTCTCGACCAGGTCGTGGGGCGCCTCGCCAACCGGCTGCAACGCCGCCTGATGGCCAAGCAGGAGCGGGCGTGGAAATTTGACCTCGAGGAAGGCGTGCTCGACGGCGCACGGCTGGCCCGGGTGATTGCCGATCCAACCCTGCCGCTCTCCTACAAGGCGGAGAGCGAAACCAAATTTCGCGACACCATCGTTACCCTGTTGATCGATAATTCCGGCTCCATGCGCGGCCGCCCGATCATGGTTGCCGCCGCCTGCGCCGATATCCTGGCGCGCACGCTGGAGCGCTGCGGCGTCAAGACCGAAGTGCTCGGCTTCACGACCAAGGCCTGGAAGGGCGGCAAGTCGAAGGAGAAATGGCTCGCCGAAGGCAAGCTGCCGCAGCCGGGCCGCCTCAATGATCTGCGCCATATCATCTACAAGGCCGCCGACACGCCCTGGCGCCGCGCCCGGATCAATCTGGGCCTGATGATGCGCGAAGGCCTGCTCAAGGAAAACATTGATGGCGAAGCCTTGCTCTGGGCCTGGAAACGCCTCGCTGCCCGGCCCGAACAACGGCGTATCCTGATGGTGATCAGCGATGGCGCACCGGTTGATGACGGCACGCAATCGGCCAATACAGCCGGCTATCTCGAACGCCATCTGCGCGAGACCATCGCCCTGATCGAAACCCGCTCGGATGTGCAACTTCTCGCCATCGGCATCGGCCATGATGTGACGCGCTGGTACCGCCAGGCGGTAACGATCAATGATGTCGACCAGCTCGGCGGTGCGATGACCGATCAACTCGCCAGCCTGTTCGATGAAGACATGCCCGTAAGCTCCGGTTATACCAGTACTCGTCCGGCCTCGCCGACATCAACATTGAAGCGCGCCGACACCGCCGATATGGGGGCGAGGCGCTAACGGGGGGATCCTGATGACACGCTACACCCTGCTGCTCGCTGTGCTTCTCACCGCGTCCTGTTCGCAGCCTGGCCCTGTCGCCGGCGGTCCGACGACACAGGCCGTCGCCCTTTTCCCCGATTCGCCGGAAACCCTGCAACTGGGCGCTTTGCAGTGGCGCGGCGGAATCAATATTTCCGATGATGATGCGCGTTTTGGCGGCCTGTCTGCGCTGGAGACCTCCGCCGGCGGCGCGCGGCTTCTGGCCGTCTCAGACAGCGCCTGGTGGGTGACGACAGACCTCATCTGGTCCGAAGCGGGCGAATTGAGCGGCGTGGACAATCTCGTCATTGCCCCCCTGCTGGGCCGGGAGGGAAATCATCTTGAAGGCGAAGCCGGCGATAGCGAGGGCATCGCCGCCCTCGGTGATGGCCATTATGCCGTCAGTTTCGAACGCCAGGCCCGCATCTGGAGCTATGATCTGGGCGAGAACTGGGAGCGGATTGACCGGGCGCGACCGAGTCTGCGGGACTTACCGCCAACCGAGCTTCCCATCACCCATAATGGCGGTATGGAAGCGCTGACCCTGCTCGACGATGGCAGCCTGCTGGTCGGCATTGAATGGCCCTTCTCCGCCGACACCGCCTATGACATCTGGCGCCAGACGGGTGAGCAATGGGCATTGTCGAGCTTGGCCGCCGTCACCGAGTATGGTTTGACCGGCATGACGATGATTGATGGCCAGGTTTACGCGCTCCAGCGCTACTGGACCCCGGCGGTCGGTTCACAGCTGCGCATCGTCCGTTTCGACCAGGGCGCGCTGGATTCAGATGAGACCATAGAGCCGGAATTGCTGGCCGAATTCGGCGCCGCCAATTCCGTCGATAATTTTGAGGGCATTACTGCCTTCCATCGCGATGGTGAAACCATCCTGCTGATCGTCTCGGACGATAATTACAATCCGCAGCAACGCACCCTGCTCATGGCCTTTGCCGTTACTGGCTAGCCCTCATCGCTTTGATGGAAAGCGTCGGGCGCTTCGAAGACCACTTCGCCGTCGACGACCGTCATCCAGGGCTGGACCGTCAGGATTTCGGCCTCGGGGATCGTCATGATATCGGCCGAGAAAATGGTCAGGTCGGCGATCATGCCCTGCTCGATCATTCCCAGCTCATCCTCACGGAATGAGGCATGGGCCGGCCAGGCCGTGAACAGTTTGAGCGCGTCCTGGCGCGACAGGGCCTCTTCGCCATGCCAGTCATCACCCTGGAAGCCGTCGAGGCTGGCCCGGGCGGTCGCGGCGTAAAACTCAATCCGTGGATCACCGCGCTCGACCGGCGCATCACTGCCGCCAATGAGACGGGCGCCGGCGTCGAGCAGGCTCTGCCAGGCATAGGCCCCGGCCAGGCGGTCTTCACCCAGGCGGGCGGGCGCGAAATAGAGATCGCCGATCGCATGCGAGGGCTGCATCGAGGCAATCACGCCCAGTTCGGCAAACCGCGGAATATCATCCGGATCGACGATCTGGCTGTGCTCATCGCGCCAGCGATGCTCCGGCAAGGCGCGCTCATCGGCGGGCACAGCAACAAGCGCCTCCTCGACCCAGTCAAGCAGGACGCGATTTCCGCGATCACCGATCGCATGCACATTGATCTGCACGCCCGAGCGCAGCGCCTCGGCCATGACGCCCAGCATCTCATCACCCTCGGGGAAGAGCAGGCCGGAGCTTTCGGGCCGGTCCGAATAGGGTTCCAGCAGCGCGGCCCCACGTGAGCCCAGCGCGCCGTCCATATACATTTTCACGGCACGGGTAATGACAAGGCCATCCGCCGCAATGCGCGGTGTCTCCACGGCGAGGCGGGAATAGCCGTCCGGATTGATCGAGATGTAATCGCGGATCGGCAGACGGCCGGCTTCCGCGAGCGCCTCGATCATCGCCACATCCTCATAGGGCACCGACATGTCATGCGCGCCGGTCCAACCCAGGCTGGCCATCACTTGCGCGCCCTGGGCATAGGTGTCGGCCCGCACGCTGCCGCTTGGCTGTTCGACCAGGGCGCCAACGGCGTACTGGGCGGCGTCAATCAGCATGCCATCGGGCTCACCGTCGGCCTCGCGCAGGATCTCGCCGCCATCAGGCGCGACGCTGTCAGCACCGATACCGGCCTGTTGCAGGGCCAGGGAATTGGCGACCGAGGCATGGCCGTCGGCACGGGTCAGGATGACGGCATGGTCCGGCGCCACGGCGTCGAGATCATGGCGATTTGGAAAACGCCCCTCGGGCCAATGCGTTTCGATCCAGCCACGGCCAAAAAGCACGCTGCCCGCGTCAAGTTCCGCGACCGCTTCGGCGATTCGCGTCTGCAGACCGGCAATTGAGGTGACATCATCAAGGTTCAGGGTGCGCTCGCGGGCCCCGACACCCATCACATGAACATGGCTGTCGGTGAAGCCGGGATACATCGCGCCGCCATTGAGATCGATCACACGCGTGTCCGCACCGACCCAGATGCCGGCACCGGCCTGGGGCCCGGCAAACACAATGCGTCCAGCCTGGACGGCGACGGCCTGCACAATCGGCTGATTGTCATTGGCGGTGTGGATAGTGCCGCCCCAGAACACCAGATCGGCCGCGGGCATGGCGCCATCAACGGCACTGTCGCGCGGCGCCGCTTCAGGGGCCGGCGCAGCCGTCTCGCCCGACGGGCCGCCGCAGGCCGCCAGCGCCCAAAGGCAAAATGGCATCAGAAAATTCATCGCGCGCATGGCAGCCTCCCCGGATCAAGAGGGCCAAACTAGCCTTGCTGCACGCATACGACAACGCCCGCTGCAAGCAGCGGGCGTTGGCAGAATAATGAAGGAAGCCGGATCAGGCTGCAGCAGTCGCCTCGGGGGCGGCCGAAGCCTTTTTCAGTGCGCGTTTGATCTTCAGGGCCTTGTCCGACAATTTCTCGTCGCGAGCCTTGAGGAGGAAGGCATCAAGCCCGCCAACATGATCAACGCTGCGCAGGGCCTTGGCGGCAATGCGGAGCTTGAAATTGCGGCCCAGCTTCTCGGAAGCCAGGGTCACATCGCACAAATTCGGCAGAAAGCGACGGCGGGATCTGTTCATGGCATGGGAAACATTATTCCCCGACATTACACCCGTACCGGTCAGTTCGCAGCGACGCGCCATAGTCGCACCTTTCCAAATTAAAAAACTTTCGCTCGGGTCTTGCGACCAGAGTGGGAGCGGGCGAGATAGAGGAGGCGGCCCGCCTCGTCAAGCTTGCGGCGTTCATCTTGCAGTGGGTTTGGGTATATTATTGCAGTATGAAGGCGTCAATTGAGGTCGCCGGGGTCTGGTAAAAGGAGTGCAGGGCGTGAAACAAGTGTGGTTAGCAGGCGCGGCAGCGCTGGGCCTGGTCGTTTCCGGCAGTGCCGGTCTCGCCGATGAAGCCGCCGACGCCGGGGCCTTGCCCCGGGCTGCCGGCACGCATGGCGTCACGGTGCAGTATTCCGGTTCGGTGCTGATATTCCAGGTCGCCGATATCAGCATCAGCACCGAATATGCCGACGATACCTACCAGGCTGCCGCGCGCTTCACTGCCGCCGGCCTGGCCGCACTGTTCACCGATGCCGATATCGAGGCCGGCGTCAGCGGTTATCGCGACGGCACACAATTACAGCCCTATCGCTACAGCCATCTCAATCACGCCAGCTCCAAGAACCGGATCGTCGGAATCGACTTCCCCGACGGCATCGCCATGCCCGACGTCAATCCACCCTTCGGCAATATGGGCGAACCAGCCGCGAGCGACGAGGATCGCGCCGGCGCCCGCGACCCGATCTCGACCCTGCTCGCCATGGGGCTCGGCGCGGTTTCGTCCGGCAGCTCGCACTGCGATGGCCGCCTGCCCGTCTTCGATGGCCGCGCCCGCTATAATCTTCGCTTCGAGGATGGTGGCCGCAAGGATATCCGCACCCGGGCCTGGAGCGGCGAAGCGCTGATCTGCCGCGCCTATTACGAGCCCATCTCCGGCTATGAGGCCGATGAATTCCCGACCGCCGAGGATATTGCCGAACCGATCGACTTCTGGCTTGCCCCGATCAATGGCGGCGAATTCTATGTCCCGGTGAAGATCCGCACCAATGCCGGCTTTGGCGGGGTGACCGTATCGGCCCGCTCGATCGAGACCTATTGACCGCAACCGGCCCTCGCCGCCGGTAAGCGGGTGGCCTAATCTCTCGACTCATCAGACTTGTCCGACTCGATACGGGAGAGCGGCGTGACGACGCATCGCGACACGGACGGCCAGATTACCGCCGCCCTCGGCCCTACCAATACCGGCAAGACCCATCTGGCGGTCGAGCGCATGCTGGGGCGGTCGTCGGGCATGATCGGCCTGCCTTTGCGGCTGCTGGCGCGCGAGGTCTATGACCGCGTCGTGCGCGCCAAGGGCGCGGCCGCCGTGGCGCTGGTGACCGGCGAAGAGAAGATCGTCCCGAAATCAGCGCGCTATTTCATCTGCACCGCCGAGGCGATGCCGCTCAATCTCAATGTCGCCTTCATCGCGATTGACGAGGTCCAGCTCGCCGCCGATCCGGAACGCGGCCATGTCTTCACCGACCGCATGCTCTATTGCCGCGGCAGCCAGGAGACCATGCTGCTCGGTGCCGCCACAATGGGGCCGCTGATCCGCGAGCTGATCCCGTCAGCGCATATCGAGACCCGCGAGCGCTTCTCCCAGCTCAGCCATACGGGCCCGGCCAAGCTGACGCGGCTGCCGCGAAGGTCCGCCATCGTCGCCTTCTCGGCCGAGTCCGTCTACGCCATCGCCGAATTGATGCGGCGGCGGCGCGGTGGCGCAGCGGTGGTGATGGGCGGGTTGTCGCCGCGCACGCGCAATGCCCAGGTCGAGCTCTACCAGTCCGGCGAGGTTGATTTCCTTGTCGCGACCGATGCGATCGGGATGGGGCTGAACATGGATGTCGACCATGTCGCCTTTGCCGAGAGCCGCAAGTTCGACGGCCGCAAGCGCCGCCGCCTCAGCGCCGCCGAACTGGCGCAGATCGCCGGCCGCGCCGGCCGTTTCCGCAATGACGGCACATTTGGCGAAACGGCGGATTGCGGCGCCTTCGATCCTGATCTGGTGCGACGGATCGAGAATCATCAATTCGCGCCCGTGACCAAGCTGCAATGGCGCAATCCCGATCTCGATGAACGCTCGCTGGACAATCTGCTGATCTCACTGGCCGAACCGCCCGACCATCCGGCGCTGGAACGGGCCCGCGAAGCGATTGATGAACGCACACTGGCGCTGCTCGCCGCCGACCCGGAAATCCGCGACCGCGCCGCCTCCATGGCGGGCGTGAGGCGTTTGTGGGATGCCTGCCGTCTGCCTGATTTCCGCAAGGTCACCATCGACGCCCATGCCAGTCTCGTGCGGACGATTTTCCTGCACCTGACCGGCCCGGCCGGCCATCTGCCCGATGACTGGCTCAACGGCCATCTGCAAAGGCTCGACCGCACCGATGGCGAGGTTGATGTGCTCGCCGCCCGCCTGACCCAGGTGCGCACCTGGGCCTATGCCGCCCACCGCCCTGACTGGACCGCCGATCCGGAGCACTGGTGCGAACGCACGCGCGAAATCGAAGACGCCTTGTCCGACGCCCTGCACGAAAGACTGATGCAACGCTTTGTCGACCGCCGCACCGGCGCGTTGATGAAGGGTTTGCGCGATGAAAGTGAAATGCTGGCGGGTGTCTCGCCCGAGGGCGAGGTCACGGTGGAAGGCCATTATGTCGGCCGGCTGGCCGGGCTTTCCTTCAAGCCCGACGCCCAGGGCCGCGAACTGGCGGCCAGGGCCTTGCGCTCGGCGGGCATCGAGGCGCTGCGCCCCGAGGTCAAGCGCCGCCTCGGCGCGCGCGCCCGGGGCACCCGGGGCGCCGGCCTCTTTCGCGGAGACGGCGCCATCAGCTGGCTGGGCGAGCCGGTGGCCCGGCTGACAGCCGGGCCGGAGCCCTTACGGCCAGCCATCACCCTGGTCGGCGCGGAAATTGGCGCCGCCGAAGCGCGCGCCCGGGCGCGCTCACACCTGGAACGCCTGGTCGGCCAGCTGGCACAGGCGCGGCTGGCGCCGCTGCTGAAACTGCGCGAGAGCGCCAATGGCGACACCCTGGCCGGCCTCGCCAGCGGCATCGCCTGGCGGATGTATGAAGCGGGTGGCGCCCTGCCGCGGCTTGATGTCAGCGATGAAATCCAGGCCCTGTCACCCGCCGAACGCCGCGCCCTGCGCGCGCTGGGCGTCGAGATCGGCGAACACATGATCTACCTGCCGGCCCTGATCAAACCGGCTGCGGCCCGCCTCAACACCCTGTTGCGCGCCATCCATGCCGGTGACACCCGCCCCGCCTGGCGACCCGCGCCGGGCCTGACCTCCCTGCCGCGCGATCACAGCCGTTCGCCAGGCGAACACATCGCCATCGGCTATCAACCCTGCGGCCCGCGCGCTGTCCGTTTCGACATTCTCGAACGGCTCGCCGACATGATCCGCGACGCCAGAACCGCCAAGGACAAGGACAAGAGCAAGGGCAAGGGCCAATTCGCCCTGACGCCATCGATGACCGCCCTGCTCGGCTGCAGCCTGGAGGACTTGTGCGGCATTCTGGGAGCGCTGAATTACCGGCGCCTGCAGAAGGGCAAGCCGGCCGGGGCCGAGCCTGAGGAGGTCTGGGTCCGCCGGCGCCGCACGCCGCGCGCCGCACCGGCCAGCGCTGCCGCGGTCCCACCCGATACCGATAGTCCGTTTTCCGCCCTCGCCGGCCTGAGCTTTGGCCCGCCACCTGCCCGGCGCGCACCTGCCGGTGCAGCAAAACGGCGCAATCGGCGACGCCCCCCCAGACAGAAGGCGGGATCATGAGCGAGTGCGTCGAAGCGCAACGGATCGATGTCTGGCTCTGGCATGCCCGGTTCTACAAGACCCGCAGCCTGGCCACTGCGACCGTCGCCAAGGGACGCATCCGTGTGACCTCCAACGGGCTGACCCGCCGCATCTCGAAGCCGGCCACACTGGTCCGCGCAGGCGACACATTGACGCTGCTGCGAAACGGTTCGATTGTCGGCCTCACCATTCTGGCGCTCGCCGAACGGCGCGGCAATGCCACGCAGGCGCAAGCGCTCTACCAATTGCCGGACGAGGCGCAGCCGGACGCCGGTTCGGCACAAGGACGCAGAAACGATGACCGCGTCAGCACTCGATAGCCTGGAGCCTGCCCATGTTTGACAAGCTGAAACAGATGTTTGGCCGCGACCCCGTAACCGCGCGGCCGGAGCTGGATCCCCATATCGCCGCGACAGCGCTACTGGTCGAGGCGGCCCTCGCCGACGGGATTTATGCCGATTGCGAACAGGACCAGATCAAGGAAATCCTCTCCGCCGCCTTCCTGCTCGACCCCGCTGCCGTCGACCGGGTGCTCGACCAGGCCGAGGAACTGGCCGAGGGCGCGATCGACCATCACCGCTTTACCAAAGTGGTGAAAGTCTGCCTGAGCGAGCAGGAACGGGTCGCGCTGATCGAGCAATTATGGATGGTCGCCCTCGCCGATGGCGAAAAATCGCCCTTCGAGGACGCCTTCGTGCGCCGGATTGCACCATTGCTCGGAATTGCGGACCGTGAGCGGGTTTTCGCGCGTGCGCGTGCAGAAGCCAAAGTCCGGCACCGTTGACAAAACCGGGGCGGCAGCCCATGTCCGCCGGGCCCCGCCAATTCTCTGCATGACCGGTTCCCATGACCTATATCGTCACTGACGCTTGCGTCCGCTGCAAATACACTGATTGCGTCGAAGTCTGCCCCGTGGATTGTTTCTATGAGGGCGAGAACTTCCTCGTCATTCATCCCGATGAGTGCATCGATTGCGGCGTCTGTGAACCGGAATGCCCGGTGGAGGCCATCAAGCCCGACACCGAGGATGATCCGGACGGCAAGTGGCTGGCGATCAATTCAAAATTCGCCGAGACCTGGCCGAACATCACCATCCGCAAGGATGCACCCGCCGACGCCGATGCCATGGCAGAGGAAGGCGGGAAGTATGAAAAATATTTCTCGGAAAAACCGGGGTCTGGCGACTGAATCTTGCCCGCCTGCGCGCGCTAGCGTTTGGATTTCACGTAATTTTGTGATATGTAAGTCACATTGATGGGCAGCGCGTCTGGTGCGGCCCGCTTTTCTACGTGGTGGATTACACACAAATTTTGTCGATCTCGAAGCCGGATGGGTGACGGATGCTCTTTGAGAACGCTCGGCAGTTTATTGTGTGCGATCAGCGTCAAGCGACCGCGTGAAGAGCCTAGCGAGAGTGTATCAATGACGAAGAAAACCGCCAACGACAACAGATCTTTCAAACAAGGCGATTTCATTGTCTACCCGGCCCATGGCGTGGGCCAGGTATCCGGCGTTGAGAAAGATTCGGTCGCAGGTTTCGAAATCGAAGTTTACGTCGTGACCTTCGAGCAGGATAAAATGACCTTGCGGGTGCCAACCGCAAAGGCCGACGTCTCCGGCATGCGCCCGCTCTCGAGCGACCGCATCGTCAAGGACGCGCTGAAAACCCTCAAGGGCAAGGCCCGGGTCAAGCGCACCATGTGGAGCCGCCGTGCCCAGGAATATGAAGCCAAGATCAATTCGGGCGATCTGATCATGATTGCCGAAGTTGTCCGCGATCTGCATCGCGCTGAAGACCAGCCGGAGCAGTCCTATTCGGAACGCCAGCTGTATGAATCCGCCGTCGACCGGATGGTTCGCGAACTGGCTGCGGTCGAGAATATCGAGCATGAAAAGGCCCGCGATCTTTTGTCCGCCTCGCTGATCAAGAAGGCCGCCTAGTCGCTTCCCGGCTTCGGACCGCAGACAAGGATCCTCGTGATGAAGATCGGGCCCTGCTGATGAAGACGGGGTCGCTTGATGATGATAACGGGGCCGCGTTGATGAAGACATGGTTCTGTTGATGCCAATGCGATCCTTTTGATGAAAACGCCCGGCCCTGTGCCGGGCGTTTTTTTCGCGACCCGGCGCATTTTCCTCGCCGCACGTTTTCTTTGGCCCCGGGATTACAGGCGCCAGCCCGGCCCTGCCTTGACTGACACCAGCCCGGCCCTGACCGACACCCGTCCTGCCCTGACCGATACCTGCCCTGCCCTCACCGGTGCCTGCCCTGCCTTGACCGGTGCCTGCCCAGTCCTGGCCGCCACACCGGGCCGGGGCTCGCACCGGGCCCGGGCCGCCCATGCCCGGCCTGCCCGACGCCGGGTTGGCCGGTTCAGCGTCTGACCCGGGCCGCTCACAGCCTGACGAACCGGTCACGGCCTCACCCATCCAGCAACTCGATCCGTTCGGGATGGTCGATCCGCATCAAGGGACCATTCTCCGCCTCGATCCAGCCGCGCACGCGGATACGCTGGCCATTGAGATCCGCCAGGGGCTGGCCGGCCTCGTCGAAGGCCGCCTCATCACCCGCCTCGACCACGATTGTGAAGTCTGTCCGGTAGTCGAGACCGAAATTGATATAGGTCCGGCCCGAGCGCAGCCGGGTCACGTCGACCACACGCCCTTCGACCAGTTGCACCGAACCGATATCCTGGGCCAGCGCATCGGGATGGGTGTCGCGGACGCGGTAAGCCGGATTGCCCCACAGGCCGGCTTGCGCGCTGCGGGCACGGGCTTCGAGCCGGAGCAGAGGCGCGGCCGCCTGCCGGTTTGCCGGATGCGTCAACACCCGCGCCAGCCCGGCCGAAACCATCTCCGCCTGCACCCAGATCTCCTCGCCGCCGGATGACCAATAGAGCTGGGCGATCGCCCGGTCATAGCGGTCACGCCGCGCGCCATCATAGCCCAGGCGGACCTCCTGCGCCTCCAGCCGGTCCTGCAACCAGCTCGACGCGGCCGCGGCATCGGGTGCGTCGAGTTCCGCCAGCCGGACCTCAAGCGGGCCATCGGCGGTTTCCACCACCAGGCTGAGCGGTCCGGAAATGGCGGTCACCTGCCCGCTTTCGCCGGGTTCGAAAGCCGGTATCTGCGTGGGTGGCGGGGGCGGTGCCTCGCACGCGATTACGAACAACATGGCCAGGAGTTTGAGGACATCGGGCATGGCAGCCTCCGACGAAGGGTGATGATCCCATCATACACGGTCTGATTGTTTTCTCAAGATGCAATCTGACGCTGCAAATCGTCATCATCGCTGTCACGCACAGCCCGGGCCGCGCCAGCGTTTACCAATCCTTTCATTCTCGGGCGCTAGCTGTGGGAGAGACATTCATCAGGGATTCGCGCCATGACCGCCTACGCCTATAATGACGACGCACAACAACCGGATAGCGCCCATGGCGCAGCCGACGACGCCCGCGTGATCGCGGAAGCCATCAACGAGACCGCGGCGCGGGCCTCGCAAGGCGCCGACGCGGCCCAGATCGCGCGCGACACGATGGATCAGATCGAGGAAGCGAGCCAGGTGCTCGAGCGCCGGGTCGAGGCCCTCACCGATGCCTCCAAGCGCATCAATGCCATTTTGACCACGATCGAGGCGATCGCCAGCCAGACCAATCTGCTGGCGCTGAACGCCACGATCGAGGCGGCCCGTGCCGGTGAAGCCGGCCGCGGCTTTGCCGTCGTCGCCGGCGAGGTCAAGGCGCTGGCCGGCCAGACCGCCAAGGCGACCGAAGACATCGCCGCACGCATCGCCTCGCTCGACAATGAGGTCAAGGAAATCCTCGACGGCGTGCGCGGCTCCGGCGTCTCTGTCGCCCGCGGCAAGGAAGCCGTCGACCAGATGACGCTGGCCACCCGCGAAGTTTCGCAACAGCTCAATCGCCTGCGTGACCGGGCCCACTGAGCCCACCGCGAAGGACCAGGGAATTCGGGCGGCCGGCGACAAGCCTGCCGCCCTTTTTCATGGCCTCGGCCGCGCCGGATATCGGGCGGGCGCCAGGCGCCGGGCCAACGCCCCGACCTGTGCCGCGGAATTGTCACGCCCCCCCGTTCTCGGGCAAGCTCCCGGCACCGAAAAACGCAGGTGACCTGCAGGAGAATCACGATGAGCCATACCCCCCACGAACTCGCAGCCGATTTCCCTGAATATGCAGAGCAATTGCATGAATTGAAGGCCGGCAATGCGCATTTCCAGAAGCTCGCCGAGGCCTATCATGCCCTGAACCGCGATATTCACCGCGCCGAGACCAATGTCGAGCCGACCTCCGACGACCAGATGACCGACATGCGCAAGCGCCGCATGGTCCTCAAGGATGAGATCAACGCCCTGCTGAAATCCATCGCCTGACGCCCGGGGCTTGCCTTCACTGCCCGGCTATATCAGGAAGACCCGCAAGCTGACCCCGTAGCTCAGTCGGATAGAGCAACAGATTCCTAATCTGTAGGTCGCGCGTTCGAATCGCGCCGGGGCCACCAATTTTTACAGATGCTTAGCTTAATACAAGCTCGCAAAACAAAAGAATGCGCTACCAACACGCTACCACGGCGACGAAACTGGGATCCGATAATTCTTCGGCAGGCGTCGAAGGCGTCCTTCAAAATTCAGGCGAACGCCTCTGCAGTTACCTTTGGGAGCACTTATGCGACGCGAACCCGCCCCTTTAAGGGCCTAGAATAGTCACCTACAGCGGCATAGAGCGCCGCGCCGATGGCCTCAGCTAACTTGACCGGAACGGCGTTGCCAACTTGGCGCATCCCCTCTGACCAAGCCCCAGAAATCACGAAATCTTCCGGAAACGTCTGTAAGAGTTTCGCCTCTCTAACTGTGAAATAACGAACGGACCCGTCGTGATAGCGGATCATATTCTCACCGCCTGGCACGCCGTGAACACCAGCCTTCAGAGTCTTTGCTGGGGAATCAATGTAGCTGCCCGTATGGCCGGGGTAGGTCCGCGCACCGTCGCGGTATAAATGGTCTGCTAGGTTGTGGCTGGTCTCGGGCGCTGGCAAGTGCCCTATGGCATCCCTGACGGTCAGCCAAGCCTGCTTGGTAGCTTTGAACAGATCACCCTCGATAGAAGCGGCGCGAGTCAAGCGCGCAATTTGCCTCTCGGCAAAAGGAATTTTGTGACGGTCCCAATACGAACCGTCCACGCCTTGGTCGATTGCCAGCAGACGACGGCTATGGGTCGCTGGTGGAAAATCCCAATTCACGGATAAGTCGTTACGAATACCCACTATAAACACTCGCTCGCGGATTTGGGGGACTCCGTAATCTGCCGCATTTAACAATCGATAAAACACCCGATAGCTAAGTCCGCCTGCCCCAGGACCATCTGACTTCAGGCGCTTAAGGTGCTCTTGCCAATCTTCCGTCTCCCGGCGGGTGAGGTCTGGGTAGCGCAACCTTTCAAGGATATAATCAAAATAGGCACTGAACGACTCACGGAGCAAACCCTTAACATTTTCAAACACAAACGCTCGCGGCTTCAATTGACGCACCACATTAATCGCCGGAGGGAACATATCTCGCCCATCGTCGTGCGCTTGATGCTTGCCTCCCATAGAAAATGGTTGGCAAGGAGGGCCACCTGCCACTAGATCAATATCGGAAAGCCGAGACAAATCGAAATCCCGGACGTCCCCCTCATGAACCAATTGGTCACCGAAATTCGCCCGTAGTGAGGCGCAGGCGTCTCTGTTGAATTCCACGAACTTCGCGTGATCGAAGCCCGAATTGCTCAAACCGTGCGCCAGCCCACCTGCTCCGGAAAACAACTCAATCGACTTCATTCGCCCAATCCCAATAAATGCGTCGCGATGCGAGCCTCAACTTCTGCCCGCTCCCTCGCCTTGCCAAGGCACTTTTCCGCCCAAAGCCGCCCGGGGTGGATTACATCCCAGTCCGATTTGGCCTGATTGAACCTTCCCGCCCCTGGCGTATGATTTCCAAAGCCATCAACAACCGAATTCCATAATGGTTTAAAAGACTTAATTAGAGACGCCTCGATTGATGAGATCATGTCCGATCCGGCTCCTTCAAAAATCATAAATCGACAACGAAAATCTGCGGAAGCTAAGCCCTCCCCCAGATCGATATTCCGCGAATGCTCTCTAAGTCGTGAGAACAGCTCATGGCCTATGCGAAGATTCGATGCGTCTGCACGCGATTGCCTCCACCCCTTGGGAACCGCCTTGCCTACATAAATCGGGAACTCATACTGAAGCCGATTCAGGGCACCGTATTTTGCGTACCGCCCTTTGGCTCCAATAAAATAGAGCGCGTACACGCCAACGCCGCTGAAACGCTCAGGAGGCGGCAGGACATGCACCGGCGTGCCATTAAAAAACCGCACAGCATCCATGATAAGTTCTTCAAAATCATGGCTTGTGTAGACATGCTCATCTCGGCAAAATTTATTTTGCATCCTTAACCCACCTGAATCGCAAGCAAGAATAACCCGCTATTGAGTTAGTGAAACCCCGTCATTCATGTCTGGCCTGCTCGTTTGGACTGTTTTCCTCAGGCACCTAGCCGAACCCCGGGTGAAGTTGGTGCTGGTTGGACATGCTCCGGCAGGCGCAACGAAACCGACTCCGGAGAGTGTCACGGCACTCGAATGAAACACTCATCAACGAACCTTTTTTAGGGGCATTTATCATAGCGCGCCTCTCTCACTGGTCTCGCCACCCGTTGCCTTCAGAGATATGATTGCCCCCGGGCTCGCCCGCCTTCTACAACAAGCCGTACATCGCCGCATACTCCCGGAAAAACGCCCTGTCCGCCGCTTCCAGCTCATCGCAATAGCGCTCATAGGTTCGCCAGTGCATCCCCTTCGGCTTGCGCGGAAAGCTCTCTACGCCCGGTTCACCGCCCAGTTTCTTGCGTACCCGGTTTGCCCGGCTCTGGATGCGGTCGCGGTGCTTTTCCTGCTGCGTTGCGTAGCCGATATGTTGGCAGGCTCGGCAAGCATGGCGACCGCCCCAGCCGTAGAGCTTCAAGCATCGCCGTTGGCAATTTGGGCAAAGCCACCAAACGCGCTCGCCTCCGAAGTGACAGGGCATCCATTCCACGCGCACCATGATCCGCACCGGCACCGGTTCACAGCCTGAAGACGGATAGTACTGATAGGCCAGCGTGACGCCCTCGCACCGCCCGTGCCCGATAATCCCGATTGTCGACTCCTGGCCATTGGTCCACGTCCATTGCCAAGTCAGCCGCGCGCCGGATTCCAGCCCGCCCGCCTTGGCCACCCGGTTCACAGCAAGCGGGCTTGTCTGCCCATAAAGCGGGCGTCCCGTCCTATTCCGGCCGCCCGAACCATATCCGCCCATTTCATGCCTCCTGAGTTTTTGGCGAAATCATTTGTGAAGTTGCCCGACAAGTCATGCTTGGTGCCGGGCTGGTTTCGGACAAGGTGCGGTCTAGCGCTCGCCTTGACCGATAGAAGCATCAGCCTCTCGCTTGCCCCTTGGGTATGGCAATTAAGGATGTCTCGGTTTCGATGATGGGAAATGGCTCAAAATCGGCCGGAACGTCACTGTTTTGATGATGGGGCGACCCCGTTTTGATGACAGGGATTGGTGAAACGTCACTGTTTCGATGACAGGACCGTCCCTGTTTTGATGATGGGGATTTGGATTGTCCGTTCTTGCCGCCCGGATTGTTGACGTTGTGCCGGATGATCGGGAAGTCCCGACCGGGTGCCCAGTCACGATAGAGCTTGCGCCCCACCTTGCGTTCGCTGTGCTGCAAATTCAGCTCCGTCAGCTCATATGCAGGGCCGCGCGCTTCGCCCTCCACCCCCAGCGCTCCTAAGACAGTGACGACGATAAACCCCTTCGCCTGCAGCTCGTGAAAGGCACCGGCAGCGGCGTTGACACCGATGCCAATGCGCTCTGCGGCCTGACGACAGCTCAACCGGATTTTTCCGTTGTTGCTGAAGTCAGGCCCTTTCCATTCGAGCCTGAGCCAGATGTAGAGCATTTGCGCTTTCGGACTCAGCGCACGCCATGCGGGCCGCTCCATGAACGGTCGCCGTACATAGGTTCCGTGGTCGCCCCGGTCCTTGGTTCGCCCCGTGTGATCGTGCTTGGCAGCCATCAGCGCGCCTCCATGCGGGCCAGCTCCACCCGGTCCCGCAAGACGTAACGAACGTGCCTGCCGGGAAACTCGCCCTTGTGGCTTTCGTGAATGGACACGATAGAGAAGCCGGCTCTGCGCAATCGGTGGATATAACTGCTCCACCGTGGCCCGGTCGGTTCGCTTACCGGACTGCACCCGCGCTCGCCGCGTTGAACCAGTAAACGCAAGGCCCAGGCATCGCGGCCTTTGACCGTCACGCGCGCGCGGTCGGTGTGACCGGGGAAGGATGCGGTGTAGATCCATTTGCTCATCACACGCCCTCCCGTTGATAGCCCGCCAAATCGGCGTAGAGGCTGGCTGTGGAGGCAAAGCGCAGGCGAGCGGCCCTCATGATGTGCCGGTCTGCGAGGGACATGCGGCGCGTGTTTTCCATGCGAACGGCGAAGCGCCATAAGGGCAAGTCGGGATGATTGCGCACAGAGGCGCGATTGCGTACATTACGCATTGGAATTCTCCAGTTTTGCGGGTGGATTTCAGAAAGCCCCAGCGCGGTCGCCAAACTTAGCGCTGGGGTTTTTGATTGAGCGCACATTACGCGTCGCTCGTACTCTGGCGAGCGCAGCCATCAAGCCACGCCTCCACGTCTGACCGCAGATACAAAACACGGCGACCGACCTTGCGGTACGGCGGCGTATCGCCGGTCAAACGGCGCTTCGACCAAGTGCTTGCTGCAACACCTGTTAGCTCCGCAAGCGCCTTTGTATTGAGATAGCTAGAACTCATTTTTCACTCCGTGTCCGTGCCCGACTTTCTTCGGGTGAGACGGAGATTGCCACGCGAACCACGTGGAGCTGGGGCAACAAAACCCGTGTTTTGCTACCCCTGATGCGTCTTGGACGAAATGCGCATCCCGAGCGCCGTCGCAGATAGAGGGAGAAACATCTCGCTTTCCCAGCTATCTTTCTCATGGCCCCGCAAGAATTTCTTGTATGATCGCCTTATCGTATCGGCCCCGCCCTCTGCGTCGGTGCCTTCCAACAACGCAGACGCATCTTCAAACGTGTCTGCCCAGCGACTGCCGAGAACCCACGGTTCTTTGCCGTATTTTCCAAACAGGTCGTCCGCGTTCTGATTAACAGCTTGCGCAGGGGCGCTCGCCGGTTCGCTTCGTCTGGGTTTAGGCGCGACGATGTTCCGTATTCGCCGCACCGCATCGAATCGGCAAAAGTCTCTCCAAACCGCTAGCATTGCCGCACGAGGGTTGTTTGTTCGACCGGGCTTTGCCCACAATCCCCCGTCGAGTGCCTCGCGATAGACTTCGACGATAGACTTTACCACCCACTCGGGGAGCGCTTGCTTTGCAAGGTCACACATAAGCACTGCTTCCAAGGGTGCTAGCGGATGTCGATGCTCTTCCCAGTCCGATTGCAGCCACGCCAAGAAATCCTGCAACATCTCAGGCGGCAATGCCCCAGTCAGGTCATTTGATGCATTTTCATTCATAGCGCGTGCCCTTCAAAAGCCACAAAGCACTCACCCCTTGTCTATATGAGTTGGCTCGCATTCCTGGTCGAAGACCTCTATTGAGCGCGGCAGTGTGTTGAGGAGGCCCAGCGCTGCGTGACGCGTCAGAGCAACAGACACCACGCCATCGCCGCTTGGAAACTCCAAAACCACCAATCCACCTTCGATTTTTGCGGATGGAATTTTGTGCACGAAAGCGCAAACCATCAGCGGCCTCCCTTGGCTTCAGACATTGGCACCACGTTAGCACCACCGCCCGCCATCGCCGCCGCAACGGCATCGCCAATCTGCGTTGCCGCCCGCTGCACCGGGTCATCAGCCAAATGGGCATAGCGCTGCGTGGTCGCGGCCTGTGAGTGGCCCAGTAGCTTGCCGATTATCGGGAGCGACAGACCGCCCGCCGCGCCGAAACTGGCGAAGGTGTGCCGCAAATCATGCAAGCGCACGTCTTCAAGCCCCGCCGCCTTGCGGACGGCTATCCAGACCTTTGTGATGCCCTGATAATGGCCCTCGCCGGTCGCTGCCGGGAACACATAGGGCGAGCCTTCAATCCTTGGCGCTTCTGACAAGATCAGCTTTGCCGCTGGGGCCAGCGGGATCAGCTTCGCGCCGGTCTTTGAATCATCCAGACGCAACACGCTGCGCTCGAAATCCACTTCGGACCATTTCAGCCCCTCAATCTCGCTACGGCGCGCGCCAGTGAACGCCAGAAGCCGGATGATAGCGAGGGCGTGCGCATTGGCCTTCGCCTCCCCAGCGGCCTTGAGCGCGTCGCTAAGGGCATTCAATTCCTTGGCCGTCAGGAAGCGTTCGCGCTTGGCTTCCTTGAACTTGGATATGCTACGGCAGACCGTGCTGCCATCGGGGCGCACGCCCCACGCTTCGGCCTTGGTCAGCATGATCGAAATCACGGCAAGGCACCGGTTCGCCTCATAGGGCGTGGCCTTGAGCGAGCGGTGAAATTTGGCCACCTCCGCCCGGCTGAGTGCCTTCACCTTGATATGCCCCAGCGCTGGCACAATGTGCTTTTTCAGAAGCCGCTTTGTCTCTTTGACGCTGCTGGCCTTGTTGTGCGCTTCGGCATGGTCAGTGAGATAGCGCTTCTGGAACTCCTCCACGGTTTCCGATTGGCGGTCCGCTGCCAGCTCGTGCGCCGGGTCCACGCCTTCCTTGATCCGGCCCATAAGCGATATGGCCTCATTGCGGGCCGCATCCGGCGTCCACGTTCCGCCGCCCGCTTTGGGCTGGCCATGCTGGCCAATGGTGAACCAGCGCTGCTTGCCGTGCATCCGGTATTTGAGAACGTAGGACTTGGTTCCGCCCTTGGCGATGCGAAGCCCAAAGCCCGGCAGGTCGCCATCCCATACCGTGCCCGCCGCTTTCGCCGCATCCACGGTCCGCTTGGTCAATCTGGTTTGCATGTCCTGGCCCCGGTCGCTCATGTTTCGAGCTACCACCATGCAACCGTGCTACCAGAAAGTCACGGACATTCGCGGAACGTCTAGGGGGGATTATCGCTTGTATAGTACCGCTGGGGGAATGTTGCGGACACTGGCGGAAATGGGGAAATTCTAATTCCTAATCTGTAGGTCGCGCGTTCGAATCGCGCCGGGGCCACCATCCTTCGCTCGCTGCGCGAGCTTCGGCCGGGCAGGCCCACCGCTGAATCGAGCGGGCTGCCCCCCCCCTTACGCTGCGCGAGCTTCGGCCGGGCAGGCCCACCGCCAGATCGAGCGGAGGATGCCTCGCCCTGGCCCGCGAGGGCGAAGGCGGGCTGGCACGCCATCTCTTGCGTCACATAACAGTGTCATCCCGGCCGGATGCCCCGCGAAGGCGGGGCGCAGCGCCGGGACCTACCCGCAGCTCCAGCTTGATTCGCGGGTAGGTCCCGGATCTACGCCCGGATCGCTGCCGCGTCCGGGCATCCGTCCGGGATGACAAGGGTTGTGCATTTGATGAGCCCCCGCCCCCGCCATCACCCGCCCACAAAATACCGCCCGGCCTCGTCCGTCTCGGCCTGGCCGAGCGCTTCCATCACCTCGAGCATGTCGCGGACGCGGGTGATCTTGGCGCGGGTATTCTTGCCGGCGAGGCGGCGCGCCAGCGTATCGGCGCTGACGGGACCATGGGCGGCCTCGAGCAATTCGCGCACGATGCGCGCCTGGGCCTTGCGGTCGCTCGCCGGGAAGGCAGGAAGTTTCTCGCCGGGCGCGGCGACCGCCGCCGTCTCGCCGAGATCGAGATCGTCCTGCGCCGCGCGTGTGCCCTTGGGCGCAAAGCGCGGGATCTGGAAATCGGGACGCAGCCAGCGGATCTGCCCGCGGCTTTCCTCCGCATGACGCTCCAGATTGAGCGCCACCAGCCGCTCCAGGATCGCCTCGTCATCGAGTCCGGACGGCCAGCCATAGGCCTCGAACACCGCGGCATCGATATCATCATGGATGGATTTCAGCGTGCCGACGAGCCCGGCGTCGTAGATGTCGCGCTCGGCGTCGGTCAGAGGAGCAACCTCCTCCCCCTTGATGGGGGAGGTGCGCCGGACATCGTCCGGGGCGGAGCGGGGGGCAGCGCCAGCGCTGGCAGGACCACCCGGCGGCGCTGCCACCTCACCCGTCTCGCCGCTGCGCGCCGAGCCACCCTCCCCATCAAGGGGAGGGAGGGGCGATGTGCGATTTGCCGCCTCCAGCGCCCGCACCCGTTCGAGCACATTATAGAGCTTGGTCATGGTGAGAAAATCATGGCGGGCCAACACGGATTTGCGCTGGGCATCGAGCCGTTCGCCCAATTCGTCGAGACGGGATTTGAGGGCAGGCTTGCCGCTGAGGTCGGGGAAGGGGAAGGGGTCGAAGCAAGAGCTGTGAGTGTAAACCGGGTCATTGCCAATGCCTTGCCAATTGCCCCGCGCAGTTGCAAACAGCACATGGATCGAAGAACTCAATACACACAAGTGAACGCCGCTCTCGGTGGCTATTACCCTCAGCTTCTGATCCGGCATCAAATCTCCAGCCAAGAAGGTAAAACACCGATGTTTTGCGGTTTCGGTTGTTACGACAATCCGATTTAACCCCGCGACGGCGAACCGCGTTTCTGTGGACGGCTGGCCAAAGCGCCACCAGTACTTGCGGCGATACTCCATTTTCGCGTGCTGCCGTTCAGGCATCACTGTGTCCCTCAGATGTTGGAACAACTCTGGAGACGCCGCTGCAGCTTGCTCCTCATTCAGTGCGCCAAAATCGATTACGCAAACATTTCGCGGGTGTTGCGCGATATCTCTGCCATTTCTGTACCCAAAGATGAAATCAGCATTTGAGGGTCTAATTCGAACGAAGCTGTCTCTTCGAGCTTCCGAAATTATGAAGCCTTTGCCATAGGGTTTAAAGCCTTGGTATCCCAACCCCTTATTGGAGCTGAGAGGTTGCACAGTTGTCGTCTTTGCACCAGCGCGCAGCGCGGCATCGACGACCGCGAAACGCTTCGCCAGCCTCACCTCCGGCTGATCCGTATTCAAACCGCTCTCCGAGACCACCTCCGCCAGCACGCCCTCGCGCTCCTCGCCCGGCGCGGCGACGGTGAGCGAGATGCGCACGGCGGCCTTGTCGGTGCTTTTCATCCAGGGGTGATCGGGGATGGCATAGACGAGTGAGAGCGGCGGCTTGCCCGTGAGCGCCATTTCAATCACGCGGCGATTGAAGGTCTGGCGGATGGAATTGGTGGTGATGAAGCCGAAACGGCGGGGGCGATTACCGCCGCCCTTTTTGGCCGCCGCCGCCGTCAGGCGCGCGGCCTGGTGCCACCAATACATCACGAAATCGGCTGATTTCGGCATGTCGGAATGCGCCGCCCACAGGGCTTCGGCATAGCCATCACCGAGATCGGCGCGCAAATCCTTGCCGCCGATAAAGGGCGGATTGCCGACAATGAAATCCGCCTTCGGCCACCCCGCCGGTTTCGGCTTGGCATAATCGTAAATCTCGACGCGGGCGCTTTCATCGGGCACTTTTTCACCGGTCACCGGATGGGTCTTCATCGTCTCGCCATCCCAGCGCGAGAGCGGTTTGCCGTCTTCGCCCAGACGCAAGGTCTGGCCGGCATGATCGAGCACGGCGTCGCGGCATTCGATATTGTGGAAATCGCGCAGCACCGGATCGACCACCACATCCTGGCCGCCGGTCTTCAATTGCCATTTGATGAAACCGATCCACAAGACCAGTTCGGCAATCGCGGCGGCACGCGGATTGAGCTCGATACCGAGAAACTGGTGCGGATCGACGGTGTGCCCGCGAAATTCCAGCGTCGCCTCGCCGCCGAGCTCGGTGATGAAATCGACGACATCGCCTTCCAGCTTCTTCATCATCTCCATGGCGACATAGAGGAAATTGCCGGTGCCGCAGGCGGGGTCGAGCACGCGGATATCGCACAGGCTCTCATGGAAGCGCCGCGCCGCATCGCGCGCCTCATCGCCCTTGCCGGCATCGATCAGGGCCTGGCACTCCACCATAACGTCGCGCCAGTCCTCGCGCAGCGGCTCGATAATGGTCGGCGTGACGAGACGTTCGACATAGGAGCGCGGCGTGTAATGGGCGCCCAGCTTGTGGCGCTCCTTCTTGTCGAGGGCCTGTTCCAGCAAGGTGCCGAATATGGAGGGCTCGACATCGCGCCAGTCGCACTTTGCCGCAAGCGTGAGGTCGGCGACCATGTCCGCCGTCAATGGCAGAGCCTTGGCGTCCTTGAACAGGCCACCATTGAATTTGCGTACCTTTTCTTCAATCCAACCATTTAGTGGAGAACCGGTATTCATATCCTCCCAAAGCTGTTCCAGGGCGAGATGCGCCCGGTCGGGAATGCTTTGAAGTCGTCCAAGCAACTTGGTGAAACTGTCTTTTTTCAGCAGCTCCACATCCTCGGCAAACATGGTGAAGAGGCAGCGCATGAGAAACATGGCGACAGTCTCGGCATCGTGCCTTTTCTCAAGTTCCAGAGCCACCGCAGCAAGACTCTTCGCGATATCGCGGGTGACCCTGGCCGATTTTTGCGCCGGGTCGAGATCATGCGGCGCCGTCCAGATCGTGCGAAGACGCTCGCGGACATCCGGCAGGCGCAAATCCTCGAGCAGGATGCGGAAGCCGCGGCGGTCGGGGAAATGGGCGTAATTCTTTCCCTGTCCGGAAAAGTCGGCGTAAATTTCAAAGCAATAGCCAACATCGCAGACGATCAGGAAGGGCGGCCAGCCATGTTCGGGCGGCAAGTCCTTGGCATAGCCCTCGGCCTGTTCGCGCGCCTTGCGCATGGCCGTGACCCAGGCGTTTGTGCCACGCTTGGCCGTGCCCAGCTTGCTGTCGGCGGCTTCGGTGCCGTGCAGCTCGCGCTGGGCAGCGCTGGGCTTTGCCTTGCCAGACTTTGAACTCTGCTTCGCTTCGAGCACGAAACAGCCGCGCCTGTAGAGATCGAGAAAGCGCGTCGACTCATGGCCATCGGAATGGTGCCGCGTGACCGACCGGTCATACACATAGTCATTCAGGTGGTTGGCTTCCTGGGACGGGTCAGGTGCCGGCAAATCGAGCAGATGACAAAGCTCATCGACAAATTTCTGTGCGTTGGCGCGCTCCGCGCCGCCGGATTTCTCCCAGCGCCCAATGAAAGCATCGACCACGCCAAGCGCCAGCCCGTCATCCCCTTCACGCTCACTCATCCGGCCTGCCCCCGCATTCGCTCAATCCGTGACACTAGCCAGCTTCGCAGCCCTCCGGCAATGCAGGATTGCGCCCGGCATTCACGAAGCGCCCGCCGCTTTCCTCCCCGCGAAGCGGGGAGGTGGATCGCCGCGTCAGCGGCGAGACGGTGGGGCGACGCCGGAGGCGGCGGAATTCGGACCGGAAACCGGCTGCGCCGGCCCCATCGACCCCGGCAAGCCGGGGCCACTTCCCCGGCAGGCCGGGTAAGAAAGGCCAGCCCGGCATTCACGAAGCGCCCGCCGCTTTCCTCCCCGCGAAGCGGGGAGGTGGATCGCCGCGTCAGCGGCGAGACG
>NZ_JBLWTL010000007.1:0-115219 GCF_048270095.1 Maricaulis sp.
CATTTGCTACCTTGCCCACCAGTTCGGGGAAGAAATCCGCAACGGTGGCGTCCAGGTCCAGCGCGCCATCGGCGACCAGCATGGCCGTGGCCGCCGCGATATAGAGTTTGGAGATGCTGGCGATCTTGAACAGGGCGTGCGGATCGGCGGGGATGCGGGCCTCGCGGTCATGCCAGCCGGCGGCATGAAATTCCGGCTCATGACCGGCGCGGTCGACATAGACGATGATCCCGTCCAGCCCGTAATCGAGGACCTGGTCGACCTCGCCCTGGACGCTTGCGGGCAGGGGACGCAGGTAGGAAACGGCTGCGCGCCAGGGGGCGAAGAAATACAGGCTGCCGACTGTGACGATGGCCGCGGCCAGCCGCAAGACCCAGATCGTTGCGCGTGCTTTTGTCATGTCTCAAACTTTCGATCAGTTCGGGTGGCCCGGTTGAGGGACGAGCCGTCCCTTGTCAAAACTGTAGAGCGACGCCGCCCTCACTCGTCCATATATCGGGTGATAAGCTCGATGGTCACGACAATCGCGGCATGGGCCGAAAGGCCGACCGTCCACCAGATCAAGGCCCATTTCATCACGAAACTGCCAGCGGCCAGGCAGATGGCGGTAAACAGGACAAGCCCGAGACCATAGGCGGCGAGGTGGATCCACAGGACCAGTCTCGCCCCGGCCCTGACCTTCACATTGCGTCGCTGGACAATGCCGGTCGCCTCGATTTCCGGGTCGATCACCAGCGCGATCGCCTCGACATTGAAGGCGGCGGCGAGGGCTGTCAGTGAGTCGCGCGAGGCCTGCTCGCCATTTTCGATCCGCTGGACGGTGCGAAGCCCGATCCCGGCCAGTTCGGCGAGGTGTTCCTGCGACCAGTGACGCTCTTCGCGCCAGCGTTTGATCTTGTCTGCGTCTGTCTTGTAGGCCATGATTTACTCCTGCTTGGCGTGGGGATGAGAGGGCTTTCCAAGACCACAAATACCGCTTGCCAATCCACGCCATCCTGGCGCCAGACCCACGTCAGTCACGCGCCACAACCCCGCCACGTACCCGCCATTGCGGCTCTTCTGCCCCGATTAGACGGTGCCCGGCGTGTGCGTTCAAACGAAAAATCGGCTTGCTCCGCTCCGCGCCATCAACAGCTCCGCCCCGGACTGATGTCCGGCGCGCCGCTCCCAACACGGAAGAAGAGGGTGTTTGATCTGACCGGCCTCGATTATCGCCCTCCTCTTCCTTGATGGAAGAGGTGGCCGCGAAGCGGTCGGAGCTGGTGAGGATGACGGGCGCGCCGGTGACCGGTTTGGCGACTTATCCCCCAACGCCCGACAACTATCCCACGTCATCCTGACGAAAGTCAGGACCTCGACGTGACAGGGTCGGAGTCTATGATATCGAGGTCCCGGCGTACGCCGGGATGACGAATTTTGAGTGATGTTATCCCCGCCCCCTCTCGCTGCGCGCATACTTCAGATGTTCCGGTCGCACGGGAGGCGTGAGCTCAGTCATTCGCGGCGGTCGGGAGCGTGGAGCTCGTCCGAGAGCTGGCGTGACACCCAGTAATCCGGCGTGGCCACCGGAGCGGAAGGCGGCATAAAGCTCGACCGCATGATCCATTCCGGTTTCGAGGCGGGGGCCGCAAGGCGTCCGAGTAAATCTCCACGTGTGGGACGTCCCGGATGCCCCCAAAACTTATAACAGCTCCGGCATTCGCCGGCGTCCCACACACCTCCCACTACGAGGTGACCTGCTCAAACCTCCAGCCGCTCGCGGCGTGGAGATTTTCGTGCGGGCGTCAGGGCTGTAGTGCCACACCCTCGCGGCGTGGATCGGCACCGCCGATCAAGCTCCCGTCTTCCAGCCGCCGCACGATATGGATGCCGGAAATCTCGCCGCGATTGGCGTCGAGCGTGAAGCCGAGGCCTTGCAGTCCGGCCAGGATCGCGGGGTCCATGCCGTCCTCGACACGCACGACATCGCCATTGGCGACGACATTGGGAAGATTGATCGCCTGCTGCGGGGTCAAACCCCAATCGAGCATGCCCACGAGGGTCTTGGCGGTATAGGCGATGATGGAGGAACCGCCGGGCGAGCCGGTCGCCAGCACAAAATTGCCCTCTGCATCGAACACGATGGTCGGTGACATCGAGGAGCGTGGCCGTTTGCCGGCTTCTGGCGCATTGGGGATGGCCGCGCCTTCGGCATCGAGCGGGATGCGTGAGAAATCGGTCAGCTGGTTATTGAGGAAGAATCCGCCAGCCATGCGGTGGCTGCCGAACACGCTCTCCACCGTTGTCGTCATGGAGACGACATCGCCATCATTGTCGACGATGACAAAATGGCTGGTGCCGGGCGAGTCGGGCGTCGCATCGAGGCCGGGCGCAGCAATGTCCGCGGGCGTGCCGGCTGTGACGTGCGGGGTTGCGAGATTGCCGCCGACCAGCGCCGAGCGGGCAGTGATGTAATCATCGGCCAGCAGGCCCGCGGCCGGCACGGTGACGAAATCGGGATCGGCGATATAGGCGTCGCGATCCGCATAGGCCAGGCGGGAGGCCTCGATGAAGCGGCGCCAGCCCTCGACGGTTTGCGGGCCGGTGGCGGCCATGTCCCAGGGCTCGATCAGGCCGAGGATCTCATTCACCGTCACGCCGCCCGAGGCTGGCGGCGGCATGCCGCACACCGTCCACTGGCGGTAGGGCCGGCAGATCGCTTCACGGCGCAGGGCCTGATAGCCGGCCAGATCGCTGGTGGTCAGCCCGCCGGGACGTGGCTCGGCCTGGACCGCCTCGACGATCGCTTCGGCCAGCGGGCCGGAATAGAGATTATGCCAGTCGGCAGCGATGGCGCGGGCGCTCATCGCATAGGCCGGGTTGCGCAATTGATAGCCGACGGGCAGGGGGCTGCCATCCTCGAGGTAGAAATAGGCCCGCGAGGCCGGCCATTCATCGATTGGCGAACGCGGCGCCATGCCGGCGATGAAGCCTTGCAGACGCGGCGAGACGGCGAAGCCGTCCTCGGCCAGTTCAATGGCGGCATCAAATCCGTCGGCCCAGTCCAGTTCGCCATGATCGCCATGCGCCAGGGCCAGCATCGCCACCGCGCCGGGCGCGCCGACCGAATGGCCCGAGAAGACCGCGTCATAAAAGCTCAAGGCTTGGCCATTTTCGTCGAGAAAGAGATCGGGCGAGGCGCTGGCCGGCGCGGTTTCGCGGCCATCATAGGCGGTCAGGCTGCCGGTCTGGGCATCGAAATACAGCATGAAGGCGCCGCCGCCGAGGCCGGAGCTTTGCGGCTCGACCAGGCCGAGTACGCTCTGAACCGCAATGGCTGCATCAACCGCATCGCCGCCGGCGCGCAAGGCGGCCAGCCCGGCTTCCACCGCCAGCGGATTGGCCGCGGCGACCATCGCCTGGCGGGTCTGGCTCTGATCAGGCGTGTCCGCCACCGGGGTTTCGACCACGCTCGGCTGGCCGCAGGCGGTGACAGTGAGTATCGATGCCAATGCACTGGCAGACAGCAGAAAACGGATCATTACACTTGCCCCTCGTCGCAGTGTGGGCACGATAGCGCGAAGCGGCACCAGATGAGAGGCCCTAAATGGCAGTTCCGGGCAAAACCAACACATTGACGGATGTCACCGGCCTCAGGGTCGGCCAGGCCGAGGACGTATCGGTGCAGACCGGCGTCACGGTCATCCTGCCGGATGCGCGCGCCGTCTGCGCCGTTGATGTGCGCGGTGGCGGGCCGGGAACGCGCGAGACTGATGCGCTCGCCGCCCACACACTGGTCGACGCCGTCGACGCCGTCGTGCTGTCGGGCGGGTCTTCCTACGGGCTTGCGGCGGCCGATGGTGTCGCGGCCATGCTCGGCGCACAGGGGCGCGGCTTTGCCCTGATGAAGACGCCCGGCGTGCCGGTCTCGCCGGTTATCCCGTCGGCCATTCTCTATGATCTGGCCAATGGCGGCGACAAGGCCTGGGGCGAGGAGCCGCCCTATCGCCAGCTCGGCAAGGCGGCGCTGGTGGCCGCCTCTCGCGAGGTGCGGCTGGGACGCAGCGGTGCCGGCTATGGTGCCCGCGCCGGATCGCGCATCGGCGGTACCGGCTCGGCCAGCCTGGTCACGCCCGACGGTATCACCATCGCGGCGCTGGTCTGCGTTAATAGTTTTGGCTCGGTCACCATGCCTGGCAGTGACGTCTACTGGGCCTGGCCCTGGGAGATTGATGGCGAGTTCGGCGGCGCCCGCCCGGCGCCCGGCTGGTCGGCAGAGCCGGAGGATTGGGGTGCGGCCAAGATCAATCCCGGCGCCCGTGAGAATACCACCATCGCCTGTATCGCCACCGATGTCGCGCTGACCCCGGCCCAGGCCCAACGCCTCGCCATCATGGCCCAGGACGGGCTGGCGCGGGCCATCCGTCCGGTGCACACGCCCTTTGATGGCGATGTCGTCTTTGCCCTGTCGACCGCTGCCCGACCCCTGCCGGAGCCACCCGAATTCAACCTCGCCCGGCTCGGCTCACTGGCCGCCGATTGCCTGGCCCGGGCGGTGGCACGCGGTGTTCACGCAGCCGCATAATCCACCTTGCCTGTCCCGCTTTGAGGGCCTGTGCGTTACGCCTGCTTTTGCCCGTTCGCAGTACTTGCTTTCGCCAGGGCTCGCGGTTAGGTTCCGCGCCTCTTCAGGGCACCAGACCCTGAAGGCATGGCCTGCACCGGTAGCTCAGTTGGATAGAGCACTAGACTACGAATCTAGGGGTCGGGAGTTCGAATCTCTCCCGGTGCACCATTTTTCTCCTGCCATATTTCAGCCTGCCGCCCTCACACCGGTAATTCGGTCGTGTTCTTGATCGCGTCCATGGCAAAGCTGGCGCTGACATCGGAGAGCGGTGCGATGGCGATCAGCTTCTTGTAGACTTCGTCATAGGCGCGGACATCGGGCAGGCAGAGCTTGAGCAGATAGTCGACATCGCCGCTGAGCCGGTAGAATTCGACCACTTCCGGCATTCGCTTTACGCCCTCGGCAAATCTGCCCAGCCATTCGGCATCGTGGCGGCTGGTGCGGATCGAGACGAAGAGCGTCGCGTGCAGGCCGAGTGCCTCCGCGTCGAGCAGGCTGACATTCTTGCGGATAACGCCCTGTTCGCCGAGGCGCCTCATCCGCCGCGCCGTCGGTGTCGCGCTGAGCCCGATCAGATCGGCAATCTCCTGTACGGTACGGTCGGCATCACTCTGTACCAGCTTCAAAATTCGGCGGTCATAGTCGTCGAGCACTGTGAAACCCTCTCATTGTGGCGAAGTTCGCTCCATAATGCATGATTTTGGGTAAAGATGAGTAATTTTAACTCCACCAGAAATGGTCTCATGCTCACTCATTCACGGAGGCCCCGATTTATGCGCGATGCCATTGATTCAACCTCTGCGCTTTCCCGCGTCCGCGCCGGCATGATTGGCCGCGACGCGATGCTGAATACTCCGTTCGGCGAGCGGTTGATGGTCTATGCCGATTACACCGCGAGTGGCCGCGCCTTGCGCCAGGTCGAACAGCAAATCGAGCGCCTGTCCGGGCTGTATGCCAATCCGCATACCGTCGACAGCGCAACCGGTCGCGCTTCATCGGCCTGGATGCATCAGGCCGAGAGCTTCATCCGGAAGGCCGTGAATGCCGGGCCTGAGGATTGCCTGCTCACCTGTGGATCTGGCGCGACCGGAACGATTCACAAATTGCAGGAAATTCTCGGTCTCGCGATCGCACCAGCCAGTCGCGACCGGATTCTCACGGCTGCGGCCGGGGCGCTCGGACCTGATGGACGTCGAAAGCTCGACGAGGCCGTTGCAGCTGATTGCCCGGTCATTTTTGTCGGCCCCTATGAACACCATTCCAACGAGCTCAGCTGGCGCGAGAGTCTGGGCGAGGTTGTGCCGATCCAGCTGGCGGCGGATGGTGGCATCGACATGGCGGATCTGGAGGCGCAATTGCGAGATCCGCGCTGGCTCGGCCGCCGCCGGATCGGCGCCTTTTCGGCAGCGTCCAACGTCACGGGTATCAAGAGTGATGTCATTGGCCTGGCCAGCTTGTTGCACGCTCACAATGCCATTCTGTGCCTCGACTGCGCCGCGAGTGCGCCCTATCTGCCGATCGACATGCATCCGGCCGCGCATCCCGATGCCTGGATCGATGCGGTCTATTTTTCGCCGCATAAATTTCTGGGCGGTCCGGGGGCTTGCGGCATTTTGCTGTTCAACCAGGCGCTCTACCGGCGCGATCTGCCGCCGACCCAGAGTGCCGGTGGAACGGTGCGCTATGTGACCAAGACCGGGCATGATTTCATCGAGGACATCGAACCGCGCGAACGCGCCGGAACGCCGGGTGTGCCGCAGATCGTGCGCGCAGCGCTGGCGCTGCAGGCGCAGGCGGAGATCGGCTATGAGCAGATCGCCCGGCTCGAGCATGTGGCGCTCGAACGCGCCCTGTCGCGCTGGGGGCAAAACCCTGCGATCGATATTCTCGGTGAGGCTGATCCGGATCGCCGGATCGGCATTGTCGCCTTCAATATTCTCGACCCTGAAGGCGATATCCTGCATCCGCGTCTGGTCACGACGCTGTTGAATGATCTGTTCGGCATCCAGTCCCGTGCCGGTTGTTCCTGTGCCGGGCCCTATGGTCATGAATTGCTCGGCATTGACGCGGCCCAATCGGAAGTCATTCGAGCTGCGGTTCTGGATGGCGAGGCCGGTCTGCGCCCGGGTTGGTGCCGGGTCAGCCTGCATTGGGTGATGGAGCCCGAAGAGGTCGCCTACCTGATCGACGCGGTCGAATTCCTGGCCACGCATGGCTGGCGCTTCGCCGAGCTGTATGTGTTTGATACAGTGCGCGGAGCCTGGAAATGGCGCGGCACGACATCGTCTGGGCCGGTCTGCTTCCCGAAGGTGCTGCTGGCGGACACGTTGGCTGAGCCCCTGGCCGAGTCGTGCGACCGCACAGCTTGTTTCGTTGCGGCTTTGGCGGCGGCCCAATCGCTGGCACAGGGGCTGGAGACGGCGGGTTCTGGCGAGGCCTTGCAGCCGGCCTGACCGCTGCTGTGATCACACGCCTGCCGCACGCAACAGGGCATCGATCTCGCTGCGTTGGGCCGGACTGGCCGGGGTGCCGCGCGGATAGAGCGGGGTTGGCCAGTCGCGATCATCGACACGGTGACCGTCCCACAATTCGGTGGATTCGATGAAATGGCGTGCCATCGGGGTGCCGCCGTTTTCCAGGCAGCCGATCATGCAGGTATCGATATAGGATTGTGCGATCGGGTGATCCTGATCGGCCCTTGACTGCTCACGATTGACGACGATCCAGAAGCGGGCCGTATCGAGATCGCTCGCCGCTGCATTCTCGTGCAGCAGGCGGACAGCAACGCCGTCGACCGGCGTGAAATCATAGCCCCGCTCGCGATGTCGCAATGCGTCGGTGATTTGTGTGGGCACCAGGGCTGCGCTCAATGAGGCGCCAGCGGCCTGGCGAACCCCCAGGTAGGTCGCTGCCTCATCGCCATACCGCGTCGACCAGCCACGCTGCCAGCCGGAAACCATGACCGGGATGACCGGCGTGTGCAGGTTGGAATAGGTCTGACGGCTATAGGCGCTCAACAGGCTGCCATAGCCGATAAGAAAATCGGTTCCGCTCATGGGGATCACCCTAAACGGAAACGACGCGGGATGTCCCGCGCCGTCCGTATTCATGTCCCGCCAATTGGCAGGCCGGTCGCCGTCTAGTTACGGCGGCGAGCCGAGTAGGAATTGCTGGAATAAGAGGCCTGGGCCACCGGCATTTCCTCGGAATAGGTCTGATCGCCAGCTGGCATATCAGTCCCGTAGAGGTAGGTGCTGCTGCCTGGAGCGGGTGGCTGATTGGCCGCCACTGCAGGGATATTCGTGCTCATCGGCGGGTTGTGGCCGGGGAGGTCGATATCGTCGCAATCCATCAGGCGCCATTCCCAACGCTCTTCCGAACGCAAGGTGTAGCGGGTCACTGTCTCGGTGCCAGCCGGAATGAGATGGCTGTCGACCGAAGCCGGTTGATCAACGACCTGGATCGAATAGCTGTCATAACGGGGATCGATCGGAATTTCCTCGACGCTCGCGGCCTGGACCAGAACATCGCGGGTGATCGTCGAGAACTCGGCCGGATGGTGGATCTCATCGATGCTGGCCGGCGTCACAATGACATTGCGCGTCACAGTGCGGTATTCGCCAGCTTCCTCGACCAGACACCAGATTTCACCGGTTTCTGAATCATAGCGGGTCATCGATGCGCCCGGCTCATAGCCGCGGCGCCAGACCTGACGCGGCTCACGCACCATGATGGTCTCGGTCACCGTGTTGTGCACGGCGGGCTGAACCACATATTCGGAGTATGCCGGACGGACCTGAACCGTTTCGGTGACGGTGTTATAAACCGGCTCGTGCACGATATAGCGCACACCGGCTTCACGTGACACGTATTCGCGGATCTCGTCACGCAGGCGCGGCGGAGCCACGTCATAGCGTTCGTAGGCATCCTGCGTCGTCACCTGTTCGGCGAAGGCGTCATATTGTGGATCAATCCGGACACGCGCATAGCACTCGCCCGAAGCGGCGCTGGACGGCGGATCCGGCGGGAACCATTCGGCATCGCCGGCGAAAGCTGCTGATGAGGCCAGAATCGCCAATGCGCTTCCGGTGATCAAGAATTTGCTGTGCATTATGCATCCCCCCTTCAGGACGTCGCCTCGCGACGACCGCAAGACACTCCAGTTCAGAAGAGGTTAACCCAAATTCATCGAAGAGTTAAGGCAATTTAAACTTTTATGTCGGGATTCACCGGTTAGGGGAAAAATTTCTGCCCAATTCGCCTGAGGGAGGTTTCTGGTTGCCTAGACGCCCGCCACGTTCCGCAGGATCTGACCGGTCAGCCACGCGCCCCAGGTTCCAGTGATATAGCCGACGACCGCCAGCAAGACCCCGACCGGGGCAAGCGAGGGGTGGAAGGCGGACGCGACGACCGGGGCGGAGGCCGCGCCGCCAATATTGGCCTGGCTGCCAACGGCGAGGAAGAAGACCGGCGCCTTGATGATGAATGCCATCGCTATGAGCAGGCAGGCATGGATCGCAATCCAGATGGCGCCGATCAGGAAGAATTCCGGATTACGCGCAATCGCGGTGATATCCATATTCATGCCGATCGTGGCGACGAGTATGTAGATGAAGACCGAGCCGGTCTTCATCGACCCGGCCCCGCTCAGCTTGCGGGCGGGCGAGAAGGACAGCGCGACGCCGATCGCGGTCGCGACAATGATCAGCCAGAAGAAACCGGAGTGCAGGCTGTAGCGTTCCAGCTCCGGATAGTGTTCGAAGAACCATGGCGCGAGGAAGTCGGAGGCCAGGTGCGCGATCGCGACGGCACCAAAACCGATCGCCGCGATAAACATCATGTCGCGCAGTTCGGGGATGCGCGCATGCTCCGATTCATAGGCTTCCGCCTTGAGGCGCAGATGATCGACAGCGCGAGCATCGGCGCCGAGCCGCTTGTCGATTGCCACCGCATGGCTCGCTGCAATCAGCAAGAGTGCCATCCAGACATTGGCGACAATGACGTCGACGGCAATCCAGGCCGAGAAGATCTGGTCGCCAACATCGAAGATCTCATACATCGCTGCCTGGTTGGCGCCGCCGCCGATCCAGCTGCCGGCAACAGTCGTCATCCCGCGCCAGACGGCTTCAGGTCCGTCGACACCAATCAGGTCGGGCAGGAAGGAGCTGGCGATCAGCAGGGCGATCGGCCCACCGATAATCACGCCGATCGTGCCGGTCAGGAACATGATGAGGGCTTTGGGACCAAGCCGCAGCGTTGCCGGCAGGTCTGCCGACATCGCCAGCAGAACCAGGGCTGCCGGCAAAAGATAGCGCGAGGCCACGAAGTAGAGCCGGGATTCTTCCGGGTCCACGATATTGAATGTGTTCAGGAGTGAAGGCAGGAAATAGCAAAGCAGGAGCGGGGGGAAAACCTGGTAGAAACGCTTGAAGGTCGGGCCGCCCGAGGTCGAGGTCCAGAATACCGCCCCCAGGATGACGGCTAGCAGACCCAGTACGACAGCATCATTGCTGATCAGCGGTGCAAGTTCGTTTTCCATGAATTCCCCCGGAAGCTGCCCTGATATGACCGTGCCCGGCGCTGCTTCGCAACCCCCCAATACAAAACGGCCCGGCCAGGGGCCGGGCCGTTTCATACAGGATCGAACAGGCTACCAGACGGAGACGCGTTCCTCAGGTGGCAGATAGAGCGCATCGTCCTCGGTGACACCGAAGGCCTCGTACCAGACATCCATATTCCGGACGACTCCATTGGTGCGGTATTGGGACGGGCTGTGCGGGTCTGTGGTGATGCGGGCGACGAGATTATCCTCGGTGTAGAGCCGGCGCCAGACCTGGGCCCACGCCATGAAGAAGCGTTGATCGCCGGTGAAGCCGTCAATCACTGGCGCTTCGCCGCCATGATCGGCGAGATACATGTGATAGGCGCGATAGGCCATCGAGAGCCCGCCGATATCGCCGATATTTTCACCCAGGGTGAGGCGTCCATTTACGAACATGCCCTCGACCGGAGAGAATTCCTCATACTGCGCGACGATCTGGTCGGTGCGTGCATCGAACTGCTCGCGCGAATAATCCGTCCACCAGTTGCGCAGCAGGCCATCGCCATCGGACTGACTGCCCTGATCGTCGAAACCATGGCCCATTTCATGACCGATCACGGCACCAATGCCGCCGAAATTCACCGCCGGGTCGGCATTGGCATCGAAGAAGGGGCCTTGAAGAATGGCCGCCGGGAAGACAATTTCATTGGCGGTCGAGGAATAATAGGCATTCACCGTCTGGGGTGACATGCCCCATTCCCACTCACGGATCGGGCCACGCAGGCGCGCGCGGCTCTCGGCACGGTACCAGGCCGAGATGCGTTCCGAATTGCCGAACAGGTCATCGGGGCGGATCTCGATCGACGAATAGTCCGGCCACTGGTCTGGATAGGCAATCTTCGGGGTGAATTTGGCGAGCTTGTCGAGCGCTTCGGCCCGGGTCTCGTCATCCATCCATTCCAGGGTTTCGATCCGATCACCGAGCGCCCGGCGCAGATAGCCGACCAGGTCTTCCATCTCGGCCTTGCTCTCGGCCGGGAAATGCCGCTCGACATAGATGCGGCCAATCGCCTGGCCGAGCGGCCCGTTGACATACTGTATCGCCCGGCGATCGCGGGCGCGGGGCTCTTCCGTGCCTGAAAGCGTCCGGCTCCAGAAATCGAAGCTGCGATCATAGAACGCCTCATCGAGTTCATTGCGGTTTGAATCCATATAATGGAGTGTCAGATAATCCTTCCAGGTCTCCAGCGGGATTTCCTGGAAGAAGGAGGCCAGCGACTGGACAGCGGTGTTCTGTGAGACCACGACATTGTCCTGGTCGGCAAAGTCCAGCGCCGTCATGAAGCGCGCCCAGTCAAAGCCCGGGGCGTAGGCCTGCAGTTCTTCGACCGTCATGGGATTATAGCTGGCGACGCGGTCGCGGCTTTCCGCGCGAGTCCAGTGCATCTGCGCGATCGCGGTTTCCAGGTCCAGCACGGCCTGGGCGCGCAAGGAACCATTGTTTTCGCCGAGCATGCCAAACACATCGCTCATGTATTCGACATAGGCGGCACGATAAGCGTCGAAGCGCTCATCATCACGCAGATAATAGTCGCGGTCCGGCATGCCCAGGCCCGATTGGCGGATATAGACGATGTAAGTGTCCGGATTGCCGGCATCGCGGCCAACGCCGGCGCCAAACAGCGAGGCAAATCCGCTCGCGCCAAACAGGTCAATCACGTCGCCATAACTCTGTGCCGCGGCGATCCGGTCAAGGCCGGGCTGGGCCGGGTTCAGGCCCAGTGCATTGAGACGCTCGCTATCCATGTAGCTGGCATAGAGGTCGCCGACCTGTTGCTCGACGGAGCCGGCCGGGTTTTCTGTCGCCGATACGTCCGCGATAATCGCGTCGATGCGCTCTTCCGCGCTCAGGGCAAGTTCTGAGAAGGATCCGAAATTCGAGAAACCGGCGGGGATTTCGGTCGTGTCGAGCCAGCCTTCATTCACATAGCGGAAGAAGTCGTCACCGGGCGCGACGGTCTCGCTTATATGCTGGGTTTCGATGCCCCAGGTGCCAAGCGACGGGGCCGCGGCCTGGGCAGCCGGTTCGCTGGCAGCGCTAGTGTCCGCTACGGGTGATTCAGCCGCCGGGCTACAAGCCGCCAGGAAGGCGAGGCACACGGTGCGGAGGAGGATTTTCTTCACGGGACATTTCTCCGTCTGGTTCAAATCTGATTGGGAGCGAGACTAGGGCGCGCTGGCCAGGACGCAAGCCTTCGGTGGCAATTCGTCACCGCGGGGCCTGAAACGAGCCCGGTACAAAAAAAAAGGCGGCCCGGCATGACCGGACCGCCTGATTTGTTATTGGGTCCGACTACCAGATCGAAACCCGCTCTTCCGGTGGCAGGTAGAGATCGCTGTCCTCGGTAATGCCGAAGGCTTCATACCAGGCATCGATATTGCGGACGACGCCATTGACCCGGTATTGTGCCGGGCTGTGCGGGTCCGAACGCAGGCGCGAGACCATGCTGTCTTCGGTCATTTTCGAGCGCCAGACCTGGGCCCATGACATGAAGAAGCGTTGGTCCCCGGTCAGGCCATCGAGCACCGGAGCGTCGCCGCCATGGTCAGCCAGATAGGCGTGATAGGCCTGGTAAGCGATGGAGAGGCCGCCGAGGTCACCGATATTCTCACCCAGGGTGAGCTGGCCGTTGACGTTTTCACCTTCAACCGGCGAGAAGGCGTCGTATTGGGCGACTAGGCTGCCGGTGCGCTCCCGGAAGTGCTCGCGGGAGAAGTCGGTCCACCAGTTGCGCAACACGCCCTGTCCGTCCTGTTCGGCACCCTGATCGTCGAAGCCATGGCCCATTTCATGGCCGATGACGCCGCCAATAGCCGCAAAATTGACCGCCGGGTCGGCGAAAGGATCGAAGAAGGGGGCTTGCAGGATGGCCGCCGGGAAGACGATCTCATTGCTGTCCGGGTTGTAGTAGGCATTGACCGTCTGCGGGCTCATATACCACATCCAGTCGCGCTTGGACTCGTTCAACTGGGCGCGTTGGTCGGCCCAGTTCCAGGCGCTGATCGCGCGGACATTGCCGATCAAATCGCCGGAATCAACGGCAATCGTGGAATAATCGCGCCAGACATCCGGGTAGCCGATCTTCGGCAGGAAGCTTTCCAGCTTGTCCTGGGCCTCGGCGCGGGTGGCGTCATCCATCCATTCCAGCGTCGCGATGCGGGCTGCGAAGGCCGCGCGCAGGTATTCGACCAGCTCTTCCATCTGCGCCTTGTACTCCGGCGGGAAGTAGCGCTCGACATAGACTTGGCCGATGTTTTCACCAAAGCGTCCATTGACGAACTGGATGGCACGCAGATCACGCGGACGCTGTTCCTCAACGCCGCGCAGGGTGCGCGAGTAGAAGTCAAAGCTCGCTTCGTCGAACCGGGCCGGAAGCTGACCGGTCTGGTTGTCGACGAAATGGAAGGCCAGATAGGATGCCAGCACATCAACGGGCGTTTCGGCGAACAGCTGCGCAGTGCCTTGAACGGCGGTGTCGGTATTGACGACGACTTCGGTGATATCGGCGATGCCGAGGGCTTCCAGGAAGGCGCCCCACTCAAAGCCCGGTGCATAGGTCTCAAGTTCGGCCAGGGTCATCAGGTGGTAATTCGGCACGGATTCGCGGGCCAGTTCGGCCGGCCAGTGAACCTGGGCCAGGGCTGTTTCCAGCGCCATGATGTCAGCGGCGCGCTCTCCGGCATTATCGATTCCGGACAGCGTCAGGATATTGGTGATATAGGCCACATAAGCTTCGCGATAAGCGACATAGCGCTCACCGTCATCGAGATAGTAATCACGGTTTGGCAGACCCAGGCCGCTTTGTGAGACATGGGTGAGGTAACGCTGTGGATTGCCGGAATCCTGGGCGACATAGAGCCCCATCATCGACTGGTGGACAGGAAGGCCGAACCAGCGAGCGATCTCTGTATGCGTCGTCGAAGCGAGCACGGCGTCGAGCTCTTCCTGGATCGGTGACAGGCCGAGCGCTTCGATCCGGTCGGTATCCATATAGCTGCGATACAGGTCGCCGATCTGCTGTTCCGGCGTGCCGGCAACAGCGTCCGTGGTCGCGGCGGCCTCGGCGATAATGGTGTTCACGCGCTCTTCCGAGGTCAGATAGAGGTCAAGGAACGCACCGGCCGAGCTGAAGCCGGTGGGGATTTCCGCGGTATCCAGCCAGCCTTGATTGACGTGCGTGAAAAAGTCGTCGCCGGGGCTGACGGTCTCGCTGACATAGGCGGTTTCGATACCCCAGCTGCCCAGGGCCGCCTCGCCGGTGAGGGCTGCAGTTTCAGCCGGGGTTTCGACGGCCGGGGTATCGGGTGCGGGGGCCTCGGCGGCCGGGTTGCAGGCGGCGAGCATCGCGACGCATACGCCGCTGAGCAGAAACTTTTTCATACTGGATTTTCCCAAGGGTTCTTTACGTTAACTTTCGATCATAAAGCCGGGCGGGCCGGAAGCAACTGACGGTTTTGTTAGGTTTCGCGGGCAGCGGGCAAAGACAAGGCGGCCCGGATTGCTCCGGGCCGCCTGCTTTGTTTGGTGCTGACAGAGCCTGCTACCAGATTGAAACCCGCTCTTCGGGCGGCAGGTAGAGGGCGTCACCTTCCTGGATGTCGAAGGCTGCATACCAGGCGTCGAGATTTCGCACGACACCATTGGTGCGGTATTGGGACGGGCTGTGCGGGTCGGTGGTCAGTCGCGCAACCAGATTGTCTTCACGATAGAGGCGGCGCCAGACCTGGGCCCAGGCGAGGAAGAAACGCTGGTCGCCGGTGAAGCCGTCAATAACCGGCGCCTCGCCACCACAGCAGGAGTCCAGATACTGGTGATAGGCGGTGTAGGCCATTTGCATCCCACCGAGATCACCGATGTTCTCACCCATGGTGAAACGGCCATTTACGTTCATGCCCTCGATGGGCGAATAGCTGTCGTATTGCGCACCCAGGCGGGCAGCGCGTTCCTCGAAGCCGGCATCGGTTTCCGCTGACCACCAGTCACGGATCGAACCATCATGATCGAAGCGGCGCCCCTGATCGTCGAAGCCATGGCCAATTTCGTGACCGATCACGGCGCCGATCGCACCGTAATTCATCGCGGCATCGGCATTGGGATCGAAGAAGGGAGGCTGGAGGATGCCGGCCGGGAAGGTGATCTGGTTCATCAACGGATTGTAGGAAGCGTTGATGGTTTGCGGCGGATAGGGCCACTGAGACCGGTCGACCGGACCGGCGAGGTCTTCGATCTGCTGGTTCCAGTTGAAGGCGTTGATCCGCATCATATTGCCGAACAGATCATCCGCTTCAATATCCAGAGCCGAGTAGTCCTGCCATTCATCGGGGTATCCGATGCGCGGCTCAAAGGTCGACAATTTGCGCAGCGCATTGGCGCGCGTTTCGTCATCCATCCATTCGAGATTGGTCAGCCGGCCTTCGAAAGCCGTCACCAGATTGGCAACCAGATCTTCCATGGCGGCCTTTGAGGATGGCGGGAAATGTTGGTCGACATAGATCTGGCCGACGGCCTCGCCGAGCTGTCCGCCGACGATATTGACGCCGCGCCGGTCGCGGGGGCGCTGTTCCTCGGTGCCGTTGAGGGTGCGGCCATAGAAGTCGAAATTGGCCTGGTCGAAGGCGAGAGGCAGGCTGCCGGCATTGTTCTGCAGGAAATGGAAGGTCAGATAATCCTGCCAGACCGAGACAGGGGTTTCCTCGAAGATCCGGGCGGTTTCCTCGATCGCGCTCGGCTGGGCGACCAGATAGGTGGCCACGCCGTCGAGACCGAGCTGTGTCAGGCCGGTCGCCAGGTCCAGCTGGGGGGCCAGCGCGGCCAGCTGATCGAGCGGCATGGGATTGTAGATTTCCGTGATATTGCGGGAGCGTTCCTGGGTCCAGTGAACTTCGGCGAGCTGCGTCTCCAGCTGCATGATCGCATCAGCCTTGGCCGCTCCGCCCTCAATGCCGGCCAGTTCAAACATCTGGCCAATGAAAGCGGTATAGGCTTCGCGATAGCGGGCGTAATTCTCGTTCTCAAGATCGACATAATAGTCGCGGTCGGGAAGGCCCAGTCCGCCCTGACCGACGAAGACGGTGTAGCGTGTGGTATCGGCGGGGTCGGGAATAATGCCGATATCGAGCGGTGCCTGGTGGCCGACGGTCGCAAACAGATTCAATACCGCGTCAGGCGTGTCAGCCGCGGTGATCTGGTCGAGATAAGGTTGAGCGGGCGCCAGGCCGAGAGTCTCGATGGTCTGGGTATCCATCCAGCTGCCATAGAGATCGCCGACTTTCTGTTCGATTGTACCTGCAGCGGGATGCCCGGAGGCCAGTTCCAGGATGATGTCCTGAACCTGTTCTTCTGCTTCCAGGGCCAGTACGGTAAACATGCCGAAATTGGACAGGTCGGACGGGATCTCCGTTGTTTCCAGCCATTGTCCGTTGGCATACCGATAGAAATCGTCGCCGGGCGTGTAGGCCAGATCCATACCGGCCTGGTCGAAGCCCCAATCACCGATCTCTGCCGACATCTCGGCGCCGGTATTTGCGGTCAGTTCAACAGCGCTGCCGGAAATGCCTGTCTGGTCACAAGCAGCGAGCAGCGCAAAAATCGCTGTGCTCAACAATAGCTTCTTCATCAAAATTCCCCGTGTACTTTGTCAGATGGGACGGCCCCGCGCGAAAATACCGCGTGGGGCCGTGTTTGGCTATTCCGCTGGTGAATGATCGAGATGCCCCGCCATCTCGCCGTGAGCAAAGTCGGTGTCGACATAGTCTGCGCCAAGCGCAGGCTGAGCCTGACCGGTCCAGAGCCCGCGGAAGAACCGCGAGATATCAACGCCGATCGCATACATGGACGGGATGAGCAGCAAGGTCAGGAACAAGGCAAATATGACCGCAAAACCGAGCGCCACGACCATGGGCTTGAGGAATTGTGCCTGGGTTGAACGGGCCGCGATCATGGGCAGGATGCCGAGGAATGTCGTCACCGAGGTCAGAAGGATCGGCCGGAAGCGTTGAACGCCGGAGTCGACCAGGGCCTGGAAGGCACCGACGCCATTGGCGCGCAACCGGTTTACAAAATCCATCAGCACGAGATTGTCATTGATCACCACCCCCGCTGCGGCGCCAACGCCGAAGTAGGAGAAGAGGGCGATCGGCATGTCGAACATCAAGTGACCGAAGATGGCCCCCGTCAGCGCGAACGGAATTGCGACCATGATCAGGATCGGCTGGGCATAACTGCGGAAGGCGACGGCCAGCAGGATATACATCGCCACGAGCGCTGCGCCGAACAAGCTCAGCAATTCCTGCATGAACTCACGCTCACCTTCAGACTGACCGATTTCGTCGCGGCTGATACCCGGGAAGCGATGCTCCCAGCCCTCCCAGAATTCGGCGGTGAGGCTCTGGGTGATGTCACCCCGAGCTGACGGGTCCGTTAATTCGGCATTGACCGTAACGGTCCGCATGCCGTTGCGGCGATTGATCCGGTTCAGGCCGGGCGCGAAGTTGACGTCGGCTACCGCGGAAAGCGGCACTTCGCGGCCTTCACTGGTACGGATACGCAAATCGCGCAGCGTATCGAGCGAGCGGCGTGCCCCTTGCTCCAGGCGGATCATAACCCGCACGTCCTGGCCGTCGCGAGGCAGGCGCTGCGCCTCCTCGCCGTAGAAGGCCTGACGCACCTGGCGTGTGACATCGGACAAGGTCAGGCCCAGTGCCCGGGCATCGGGACGCATGGTGAACTGAAGCTCCTCCGTCGAAGTCTGGAGGGAATCGACAATGTCATAAAGCGTGTCATAGCTTCGCAGCTGGGTTTTCAGGTCGTCCGCCGCGGCACGCAGGACGTCAAGGTCCTGGTGTGAGATCGCGAAGGTCACCGAACTGCCGCCATCATTCATCGTCGAGTCCAGCGTGACTTCTTCGGCATCCGGGATCGGTCCGAGGAATTCACGGATCTTCAGGGCAACCTCTGACGTCGGAAGCAGGCCCGGGCGGAATTCAGGATCGGCCAGCGTGATCCAGGCGCGAATCCGGCCGTCAGTCGCCAGGGTTGAGCGGCTTTCAATCATGTCGATATCGCCCGGGAATTGCTCGCGGTAATATTCCAGAGCCTGGTCCTGGGCCAGATCGAGCTGTTCGCGGACCCGCTCGGTCCGGCTCCAGGGCGCGCCCTCGGCCAGCTGGATATTGACCTGGATCGTCTCATTTTCGATCTGTGGCATGAAGACCGACCCGACCCGATTGGTCATCATCAGGACGATCGAGATAGCAAAGATGCCGATGAAGGTGATCAGCGTGGCATAGCGATTGCGGATCGCGAACTTGATGGCTGGCCGATAAACACTGCGGGCAAACCAGACCATGCTCTCGGCAATCGTGCGCTGAAACCTGATCAGGGGGCCGAAAAAGCCTGTCGTCTTCTGTGGCTTCATGTGGGCGAGGTGAGCTGGCAAGATCAGCATCGACTCGATCAGCGAAAAGGCCAGGGCCGCGATCACGACCAGGGAAATCTGCTTGGTGAACTGAACCATGGGGCCGGTCAGCAACATGAATGGCAGGAACATCATGATCGTGGTGATGACCGCGAATATGACCGGCTTGAGCACCATCTGGGTGCCGACAATCGACGCCGTCAGCCCGGTCTCGCCGCGTTCGACGCGGTCATGAATATTCTCGCCGACCACAATGGCATCGTCGACAACGATGCCGATCACCAGCAGGAAGGCGAACAGGGACAGCATGTTCAAGGTGACGCCGAGCATCGGCAGCAACATGAAGGCGCCGCCGAAAGCAACGAAAATGCCGACGGTCACCCAGAATGCGACCAGGGGACGCAGGAAGAGAAAGAGGACGATCAGTACGAGCATGCCACCGAAGAGGGCCGAATTCAGGATGGTGGCCATCCGGGCTTCGTACATTTCTGAATTGTCCCACCACAGCGACAGGGTCACGCCGTCGGGCAGTTCCAGTTGCTTGCGGTCAATATAGGCCCGCACGCTCGCCGAGACGTCGACAACATCGATATCAGGGGTTGTCAGAACGACGATTAGCGACATCGGCTCGCCATTGAAGGTCGCGGCCAGATTCGCATCGACAAAACCGTCCGAGACACTCGCGACATCGCTGACACGCAAAGTGCCACCGTCGGATGTCTGGCGGATAATGATGCTCTCGAATTCCTCGCGGGTATCGGCCAGCTGGCGCGACGTCAGGCTGAGTTCGCCCAACTCGGTGCGAACGCTGCCGGCCGAGGCGTTCAGCGAGCTGGCGCGGATCGCGCCGACGATCTCGTCGAAGCTCAGATTATAGCGTTGCAGATTGTCTTCAGAGACCTCGATCCCGACTTCCTCACCGAGAATTGCCCAGTTGTTGACGAGGCTGGAGCCCGGGAGCTGGGCGACTTCGTCGCGGATTTCGCGTGCGATTTGCTGCAGGTCGCGCCGGTCAATGAAGCCGTGCACTGCAAAACCGATAACCTGGTCCTCGCTGCGCCACGGGTTCACTACCGGACGATAGGCCGATTGTGGCAGGTTATTCACCGAGTCGACTTCGAGTTTGATATTGTCGATGAACTCGCCGACATCGACGGATGGGAGACCCTCGACATTGATGAAGCCATTGCCTTCGCGCGCGGTTGACGTGATCGTGTCAACGCCGTCGAGATCGGCCAAGGCCTCCTCGATGCGAACGATCAGCTGTTCTTCCACTTCCTGCGGAGATGCTCCGGGCCAGGCAACGGACACCGTTGCGCCGTTCACGGCGATTGTCGGGAAGACCTCACGGTTGAGCTGGAGATAGCCGAAGACACCGCCAAGCAAGGCAACGATCATCAGCAGGTTTGCGGCAACTGAATTGCGGGCGAACCAACCAACAATACCGCCGGGCGCTTCGTCATGAGTCTTGTTCGGGTCGGTCATGGCCGCCTCCTGATCGCAGTGTCGAACTAACCGGCGCTGGCGACGGCTTCGCCATCGCTGCTGTCGGTTTCGGTATCGGAAGTTTCATCGCTTTCGGCTTCGCTCTCGATGGTCGCCGAATAGTCGGGCAGAACGTTGCCATCGGCGTCGAGTGAGCGCAGACGCATGCCGGTGCTGGCACCGCGGATCGGAGAGATTACAATCATTTCTCCGCCGGAGACGCCGGACGAGACGACCAGCCGATCAACATTCGAGGTCACGACGGTGACAGTGCGAATGTCCAGCGTGCCGCCTGCATTGACCACGTAGACTGTGTTTTCGCCTCGCAGTGCGGCCCTTGGCAGCACAACCGCATCCTGCACGTCTCGACCGCGAATTTCCGCTTCGACAAACAGGCCAACGGCCAGGGGCGCGCCGGTCGCTGCCGCTGCACCATAGGGGTCTGCGACCTGGGCCGTGGCGTAGAGAACGCGCGTTTGCGGGTCGATCGCGCTTTCGGTTCGGGTGATGAAGCCCTGCCACTCACGGGGCGCACCGGCGAGAACTGCGGTCAAACGGACCGGAATTCCCTCACTGTCGGGGCCGGCATTGTAAGCAATAGGGATGCCGAGCAGGCCGAGATCATTGTCGGTGAGCGGCAGGCGAACCAGGATGGTATCGGTCGAGAAAACTTCACCCAGCGAGGTGCCTGCTGTCACGAACTGACCAAGATCGGCACCTTTGACCCGGACGCGGCCGTCGAACGGGGCGGAAACGCGGGTGCGATCAAGATCGAGACGGGCCGCCCGCAAGCTGGCCTGGGCCGATGCGAGCTGGGCGCGAGCGTCGGCGAGTTGCGGTTCGCGCAGGGTGAGCGCGGAGGCCTGACCTTCACCAAGGTCCGCCCATTCACTCAAGGCGAGCTCCGCCTCTGCCTGCTCGCGGATCAGGCCTTGCTGGGCCTGCGCGACCAGCGCAGCGGCGCGTGTGACGGCAAGGTGATAATCAGCATCATCGATCTGGACGAGCGTTTCGCCTGCCTCGAAGAAACCGCCTTCGATGAAGTTGGGATTGACGTAGGTAATCCTGCCGGTGACTTGCGGCACGAGGTTGATCTGGGTGCGTGGACGCGCCTGGCCCTGCGAGTGCACGGTCAGGGCCACAGTCTCCCGCCGGGCTTCCTCCACAAAGGCCGCGACCGGCTGCGGCGTTGCACTCGCGCGCTGCGGCTCTGGCTGGGTGGAGAACAAGGCGATGATGATCAGCAGCACAACGGCTCCGGCGACGCCGAAGATTGCGAAACGTCCGATAAGTTTTCCCATAACTATTCTCCTGTCTGCGCGGCCGGGTCTGCGGAAGGTGCCGCGGAGAAGTCGCCGGCGATGGCGAGGTAAAGATCAACCCGGTTCGTCGCGCGATCACGACGAGCCGAAATGTATTGGCTTTCGGCGCTGATGCGCCGGCTTTGGGCATTCAAAAGGTCGAAGATCGTCGCGACACCGCTGGAGTATTGGCGGGTCACGAGCGCTTCGGCCTCGGCGGCCTCATTGAAGGCCTGTTCGAGGCTGGTCACGCGCCGCGCCAGAATTCCGTCGGCATGGATTGCGTTCTCGGCTTCCTGCCAGGCGGTCAACACGGTCGAGACATAGGTCGCGACCTGCAAGCGGGCATTGGCTTCAGCCTGATCGCGTTGCGCCCGCAAGCGGCCGCCGGAAAAAATCGGTGCCGCAATCGATGCGGTGAGATTGGAAATCAGGGTGTCGACATCGAACAGGTCGGCGACATCTGTGCCGCCACTGCCCGTCCCGCCGCGAAGCGTCAGGCTTGGGAACAGGGCCTTGCCGGCCGCGTCGGCCCGCAGACCTGCGGCGACGAGGCGGCGTTCTGCGGCGCGGACATCCGGGCGGCGGATGAGCAAGTCGCCCGGCGCGCCGACACCGGCAAGGCTGGAGATATCCGGGAAGTCACCGTCGCGGGCAATCTGTCCAGACGGATAGCGGCCAAGCAGCGTTTCCAGGCTCCGCGCTGCAGCGGTCTCGACCCGTTGACGGGAGGCCAGGGCGGCTTCGGAGGATGCCAGTGCGCTGCGTGCTGTGCGAACATCTGAACTGCGTGCCAGGCCCCGCGCAAAACGGCGTTCCGTCAGGTTGAGAGAGCTTTGGCTGCGCTCGACGTCACGTTCGGCAAGTTCGCTTTGCTGCCGCGCCTCGATCAGGCCCAGCCAGCCCTTGGCTACCAGGCCGGCAATCGACAAGCGGGCGCCACCAAGGTCGTCGGCAGCTGCTTCGGCATCCAGCGTGCCGGCAGTGGAGCCATCGCGCACCCGGCCCCAGAGATCGACTTCCCAGGATGAGGTCCAACCCAGGGTAAAACTGTCCGTTCCGCTGCCTTGATGCGGCTCGGTCCGCGTGTAGTCGCTGGCGAGGTTCAGCGACGGCAGGTGGCTGGCACCGGCGATGCGGGCGCTGGCGCGGGCCACGTCATAGCGTGCGAGAGACTGGGCCAGGCCGGGATTGGTCGCCAGGGCCTCGTCGACCAGAGCAGCCAGGCGGGGCGCGCCCAGCGAATCGACCCAGTCTTGTGCGGCAATCTCGCCAGAGGCGTCAGCCGCCGATGACCAGCTTTCCGGGGAGGAGGGCAGGTGCGCGTTTGGCTGAAAGGTCGGGATGCTTGCGCAGGACGTTGCCGTCAGAGCCGTTGCGATGATGAGGATTCTTTTCTGCATGCGATGTTCCAGCGCGTGATGAAATCGACAGTTTCGCCAAACTAGGCGGCTCATAGCGAATGTCAACAGATTTTTATCGAAAAACACTAAAACATTAGCGAATGACATGAAAAGCCTCTCGATTTTCGAGATGTAAAAATTCGTCGGCAGGGACGGTTCGGTGATCCGCTTCTGCACAGACCTGGAATGTGCGATAGAGCTGTGTGTCGGTGCCGGACGCGGTCAGAATTGCGCCACGCTCTATGCCGAATTGATCGCCAGATGGCGAATGAAACTTGAGAAAGGTCGACGTGGACAATCAGCCCTCAATCCGGATCCGCCGCCGCGACACGGCGGCTGTCGCAACTATAGGCTCGCTGGTGCTTGTGGTGTTCTGGCTGTTTGGCGAACTCGGCTTTGTCGAGACCGTCGTCGCAATCGCGACCTTCGCCGGGCTGTCGACTTTCTACTATCTGACGGTCAGTACCACGCTGAACCCGGAGCCCGGCGCAATTCCGGCAGCCGCCGGAGCCGTGCCGCCGCCGGGCCCGGCGACCGCTGAGCTCATGCTGCGGCAACTGCCCATCCCGGTTGTGCTCGTGGGCCCCGACGGCCGGATAGAAATGGCCAATCCCGCCGCCCGCGAATTTCTTGGCCTTGGCGCGTTGACAGGGCATCTGTCGTCGGTGTTGCGCCAGCCGGGTGTGCTGGACGCGGTCAGTGCAGCGCTCCGGGGGCAGTCCGGCCCGCCGGTGGAGTATTCCACCATGGCGCCTGATGAGAGCCATGTCCGGGCATTCGTTGCACCTATGCGAGCTTCGGACGATATGCTGACCCCCTGGCGAGCCATGCTGGTGCTGTCGGACGAGACGTCAATCAAACGCGCTGACCGGATGCGCGCCGATTTCCTTGCCAATGCAAGCCATGAATTGCGCACGCCGCTCGCATCCCTGGCGGGCTTTATTGAAACCCTCCGCGGGCATGCCCGGGAGGATCCCGAGGCCCGCGACAAATTTCTCTCCATCATGTTCGATCAGACCGAGCGGATGAGTCGGCTGATCAATGATCTCCTGTCGCTCTCGCGGGTCGAGATGGACCAGCATGTCCCGCCTGACGGTGAGGTCGACCTTGTCATGCTCGCGGGCGAGGTGATTGAGTATCTCCGGCCCCAGACAGCGGACAAGGACATCCGCCTGATACTTGAGGCGCCGGATACCGCGCTGGCAATCGGGGATCGTGATCAACTGACCGAGGTGTTCCTGAATCTGATCGAAAACGCGGTCAAATATTCTGACCCGCAGTCCAGCGTGCTGGTACGGATCGAACCAGGCCAGCTACGCGACGAGGCCGAGCGTCCGGCATCGCTCCTCGGCGAGGGGGCGAGCCGGCGGACACTGGCGGCACCCAAATCAGGCTCCCGGGAACGTTATGTCACTGTCAGGGTACAGGACAGGGGCCGGGGAATCGACCGGCGCGACCTGCCCAGGCTCGCCGAACGCTTCTACCGTGTTGGCGGACAGAAGAGCGGCCCGAATGAGGGCACGGGGCTGGGGCTCGCCATCGTCAAACACATCGTCCACCGGCACCGTGGCGGATTCACGGTGGACAGCATGCCGGGAGCGGGTTCGGTCTTCTCGGCCTTCTTTCCTGAGGCCGCGGGAGGGTCCAACGACGGTAGTGACTAGCGATCCGGACGGACCGGAACTGTGCCGGCAGGACCGCTGTCACAAAACCGTTGCGTATCTGTCATAAAGGGGTGTCGGGTGGCCGATACCGGTTGGGTGTCTGCTGAATTGACGAGCCGCGGTGGCGTTTGGGTTGGGGCCGGATTGTATGTCGATTATAACCATCGTCGCACTCGCTTTGCTCGTGATGATCGCCGGCGGCTTCTATGTCGGGCGGTCGCGCGCAATTGCTGCCGTGGAAGGCGCGACGGCGGGCTTGCACTCGCTGCCCAACTATCATGGTTATTACGTAGCGATCTGGACGGGCGTCCCCGCTTTTTTCCTGCTCGGTCTGTACGCCATCTTTGGCGGCCAGCTGGTTGACCGCCTGGCGATCAGCGAATTGCGAGTGCAGGCCGTAGAAATCAACAGCCGGCTTGATGATACGCTCGCCGCTGACACCGATTTTATTGAACTCAATCATGCCGCGGATAATTTGCGTGGCCGTGTCGATGCCTTGAATGACGAGATTTCCGCCCTGCGTAGTGCGCGCGGTGACAACCGTGATCCGGACCGTCTCACCCGGCTGCGTGCGGAGCAGATTGAGGCGTTGAACCTGTCGACCGCCGCCGAGGATGCGGTGCGCGCCCGGCGGCAAGCCGTTGTCGCTGCTGTCGAGGCCGATGCGGTCGCCGACGGTGCCAGCGAACCGGCGCTGGCCGGTTATGAGCTGGCCCAGGCGCCGCATGAGCGCCGTCAGCTTTTCCTGTCCGACAGTCGGCGTATCGCGAGCGGCGAGCTGGCTAGTCGTGATTCAGTAGCCTTGCGCGCCGCAGCGCAGGCGATCGCCGGCTATGACAAAAGCGTCAAAATCGGTGCCGCCGCCCTGGCCCTGGCTCTGGGCGTTCTTGGATTTGGCCTGACCCGTGCACGGATCGCCAGCCAGTTCCGGGCGCGCAACAATGTCGAGCGTCTGGTAACGGCGGCGCTGTTGCTGTCATCGGTCATCGCCATCCTGACGACTGTCGGGATTGTGCTCTCGCTGCTGTTCGAGAGCCTTCGCTTCTTCGCATCCGTGCCCGTGCTCGACTTTCTGTTCGGGCTGCAATGGAGCCCGCAAATCGCCATTCGCGCGGACCAGGTTGGCCAGTCCGGTGCTTTTGGTGCGGTGCCGCTCTTCGCCGGCACGGCGATGATCACGGTGATCGCCATGGTAGTCGCGGTGCCGATCGGTTTGTTCTCCGCGATCTATCTGTCAGAATATGCCGGCCCGAAGTTCCGCCAAATTGCCAAACCGGTCCTGGAAATCCTCGCTGGTATTCCAACCGTTGTGTACGGGTTCTTCGCCCTGCTCGCGGTCGGACCGGCGATCCGCACGCTGTTCACGGCGCTCGGGTTTGAGAGCGTCGTAACTCAAAGCGCGCTTTCAGCCGGGCTTGTGATGGGGGTCATGATCATCCCCTTCATTTCGTCCTTGAGCGATGACGTGATCAATGCCGTTCCGCAATCGCTGCGCGATGGCTCCTTCGCCATGGGGGCGACCCGTTCGGAAACCATCACGAAGATCGTTATGCCCGCAGCGCTGCCCGGGATTGTGGGGGCTATCCTGCTGGCCGTCAGCCGCGCGGTTGGCGAGACGATGATCGTTGTCATGGCCGCCGGGCAGGGCGCCAATTTGACGGCCAACCCGCTTGAATCCGTGACCACGATTACGGTCCAGATCGTGATGTTGCTGACCGGCGATCAGGAGTTTGACAGTCCAAAAACCCTGTCCGCCTTCGCGCTGGGGCTGGTCCTGTTTGTCCTGACCCTGTTGATGAATGTCGTCGCCCTTCGCGTGGTCCAGAAATATCGGGAAAAATATGACTGATTCCCCCCGAACATTCCCTCTGCGTGAAGACGTCGAGCGCAGACTGGCCAAGCGCTATCGCGCGGAACTTCGGTTCCGTTCGGCCGGCTTGACCGCAATCGCTGTCGCCGTAGCGATCTTGTGCATCCTGGTCGGATCTATCGCCAGCGAGGGCGTGCCGGCCTTTACGGTCAAGGAGCTGGTGTTGCGCGTCGAACTCGATGCCGACCGAGTGGACCCGGAGGGTGATGGTTCGGTCGCATCCCTGCGCCGCGGGTCTTACAACCGGGTGCTCCAGGACGCCTTGCGTGAGGCCTTCCCAGGCGTCACGGCGCGCAATGACTTGCGGGCCCTGTTCAGCCTCTACACCCCGCTGAACGCAACACGCCTGATGGACGATGTGCTTAACGAGCCCGCCCTGGTCGGGACCAGCCATGTCTTCACGATGCCGCTGGCTGACGATCTCGATCTCTATCTGACGGGCCGTCTGGTGGAGGATCGCATCCTGCCAACGGCCGGGCACCTTACGGCAAGCGCTGATGGTGACATGGTTTCGCTACGCTCCACCACGGATGATTTCGCAGCACTGGCGCGCGAGATCGAACAATCAATGGCAGCCGAGGCGCGGACGCTGGAGCTGCGCGTCGAGCAGCTTCGCCTCGCTCTTGACCAGGTTCCGGCCGCCGATGCGCCGCGATTGCAGGCCGAAGCCGACAGGCATGCTGCGGCGGCGGTCAATCTGCGGCAGCTGGCCCTCGCGCCGGATGGCTTCTTGCCGCTGACCGGGGATGTGCCCAGCGTGATCGTTGAAAGCGGCGGGCAGGCTTTCCGTCTGACGCAGTTGGCGGTCGACGGTCAGAGTGCCCGCGGTGAAGCGGCGCTCGGGAATGGCGAGGTCGGCAGTGCGGAAGACTGGACCCTGTATGTTGTGGATACGCCGGAGTCGCGCCGTCGTGTCTCCGATCAATTGATCATCTGGACCCGCTCTCTGGTCGAGCGTGACATGATCCAGACCGGTTTCAATACCTATCTCTTCGCCAATGCCGACTCGCGAGAGCCGGAGCTGGCTGGCATCAAGGGCGCCTTGTACGGCTCCATTCTCACCATGATCATTACCATGTTTCTCTCGGTCCCGATCGGTGTCTTCACGGCGGTCTATCTGGAGGAATATGCACCGAAGAACCGGGTGACCGGCTTTATCGAGGTCAATATCAACAATCTGGCGGCGGTCCCGTCGATTGTCTTCGGGCTATTGGGCCTGGCGGTGTTCATCAATTTCTTCGGCCTGCCGCGCTCCGCGCCGCTCGTCGGCGGACTGGTCCTGTCACTGATGACCTTGCCGACGGTGATCATTGCAACCCGGGCTGCGCTCAAAGCTGTCCCGCCATCCATCCGGCAGGCTGCACTCGGGGTTGGCGCGTCCAAGACGCAAGCAGTGTTTCACCACGTCCTGCCTCTGGCTGCGCCCGGTATCCTGACCGGCTCGATCATCGGGTTGGCCCAGGCCTTGGGCGAGACGGCGCCTTTGCTGATGATCGGCATGGTCGCCTTCATCGCCGATGCGCCCAGCCTCGGCCTGGCCGGGTTTACCGAGCCGGCAACGGTGATGCCAGTGCAGATATTCCTCTGGTCGGACGGCGCTGAGCGGGCTTTCGAAGCGCGCACCGCCGCGGCTATTCTCATCCTCCTGGCGCTGATGATCGGCTTCAATGCCGTTGCAATCTATTTGCGCCGCCGCTTCGAACGAAGGTGGTAAGCCTATGCACGACGCCCAAACTCAACCGACGGTCTACCACAAGAATGCGCTCGGGGACTCGGAAATCAAGGTCGAGGTCCGCGATGTCAGCGTGTCTTATGGCGAGAAGCAGGCATTGTTCAATGTGTCGCTGGATATCCCCGACAAGAGCGTGACCGCTTTCATCGGCCCATCGGGTTGCGGCAAGTCGACCTTTCTGCGTTGCATGAACCGGATGAATGACACGATTGACGGTGCCCGTGTCACAGGCTCGTTGAAGATTGACGGGGCCGAGGTCAATGATCGTGCCGTCGACCCGGTCGTGCTGCGCGCCAGTGTGGGAATGGTGTTTCAGAAACCGAACCCGTTTCCCAAGTCGATCTATGACAATGTCGCCTACGGACCACGTATTCACGGACTGGCCTCCGGCCGCGACGAGCTCGACGCCATCGTGGAGCAAAGCCTGCGCAAGGCGGGATTGTGGGCCGAAGTCTCTGACCGACTGCAGGATCCGGGCACGGGTTTGTCGGGGGGGCAGCAGCAGCGTCTGGTCATAGCCCGGGCGATCGCGGTTAATCCGGAAGTCATCCTGATGGATGAACCGTGTTCGGCCCTAGACCCCATCGCCACAGCGAAGATCGAGGATCTGATCGACGAGCTGCGCGAGAATTATTGCATCATCATCGTGACCCATTCGATGCAGCAGGCGGCACGCGTGTCGCAGATGACGGCATTCTTCCATATGGGGTCATTGATTGAAGTGGGTCCGACCGAAGAGATTTTCACCAATCCTCTCGAGTCACGGACGCAGGATTACATTACCGGCCGCTTCGGCTGACGAGGCGATTGCCCGAGGAGGGTCAAATGGCGTTATCCAAGCATGCACATATCGTAACGGCCTATGGTGAGGAACTGGACAAGCTCGCTGACGAACTCGCGCGGATGGGCGGGTTGGTCGAGATGCAGTTGGTGGCCGCGGTTGACGCGGTCGTCCGGCGCGACGCGTCTCTGATCCCGGATGTTCGCAAGCGCGAAGTTCAGGTCAATGCGATGCAGGTTGATATCGAGCGCCGGGTGATCCGGCTATTCGCCCTGCGCCAGCCGATGGCGACGGATTTGCGGATGACGATTTCCGCCCTCAGGATCGCCAGCGATCTGGAACGGGTCGGTGATCTCGCCAAAAATATTGCCTATCGCTCCAAGGACCTCAACACATTCGCGCCGCTGGCTGTTCTGGACCGTGTCGAGCGGCTGGGCGAAATCGTCGCCAAGCAATTACACGAAGTGCTTGATGCGTTGTCATCCTTCGATGTTGAGCCTGCCATCCGGGTCTGGCGCAATGATGATGAAGTGGATGAGCACTACAACAGCCTGATCCGCGAGATGTTGCTCAGCATGGCGGACAATCCTGCGCTGGTCGGGCCGGGTGCACACATCCTCTTCGTTGCCAAGAATCTCGAGCGGGTTGGCGATCATGCCACTAATGTGGCCGAGGCGATCCATTATATGGTGACTGCCGAGGCTCTTGATCCTTCAGACCAGCCGCCGCGTTGATGCAGCGAAGAGGAGCCTGCGATGAAAGCTCGAATTCTGGTCGTTGAGGACGAGGACGCCCTCGCGACCCTGTTGCAGTATAATCTGGAAAAAGAGGGCTACCACGTCACGCTTGCCAGCGATGGCGAGGAGGCCCTGATGCTGACGGGCGAGGCTATTCCCGACCTTGTCCTGGTCGACTGGATGCTGCCCAAAGTATCTGGCATCGAGGTCTGCCGCCGTTTGCGCGGCCGGCACGAAACCAGCAATCTCCCCATAATCATGCTGACGGCGCGCGGCGAGGAGACGGACCGGATACGTGGGCTCGATACCGGGGCTGACGACTATATCGTCAAACCCTTCTCCATGACGGAGCTCTTCGCCCGTATCCGCGCTGTCTTGCGCAGGATCCGGCCGGGGCTGGCCGAGGACCTCAATACTGCCGGCGATATTGAAATCGATCGCGTGGCCCACCGTGTAAGTCGCGCCGGGCGCGACATCCGCCTCGGGCCTACGGAGTTTCGCCTGCTTGACTATTTAATGCAGCATCCCGGCCGGGTTTTTTCCCGCGAACAATTGCTCGATGCGGTGTGGGGTTCAGATGTCTATGTCGAGGCTCGAACCGTTGATGTGCACGTCGGACGGTTGCGCAAGGCGATCAATAATGGTCACGAAACCGATCCGATCCGGACCGTTCGTTCGGCGGGCTATTCCTTTGATCTCAGCGGTCGCTAATACCGGGCTGTCGTGGAATGCAAAACGACCGCCCCGAGGGGCGGTCGCTGCATGAAGAGTCCGGAAGGTTCGACCCGCATACGGGTCGGCCTCTGATGATCAGAAATTATACCGGCGTGTTGCGGTGATTGAATTCAGGGCCGCGGCGGCCTCGCCGGTGCGCCGGCGTTTCTGGCTTGGCTGGTAGGCCATGTTGGCGTGCGCATCACAATAGGCTGCGCTGGGATCAGCTTTGCGGCCACAAAAGCGGAAGCTCGATTGCGACGGATCGCCGATGGGCCATTTGCACATGCTGTCCTTGAGGGTCAGCACGGTTGCGAATTCGCCCGATGGCAGGACCGCTGGTTCCATGGGGGCGGTGAGTGGCGCCGCTGGTGCCGACGGTGCCGGACGCACGGCGCGCACCGGTTCGACCGACGCGGTGGTCGTGCGTGGCCGTGAAGGCTTTGCCGGGCGGCGAGCCGGACGCGACGGTGTCGCGCGACCTGACAGACCGAGCCTGTGCACCTTGCCAATGACGGCATTTCGGGTGACACCACCCAGCTGTTTGGCAATCTGACTCGCGCTCAGGCCTTCCGACCAAAGCTTCTTCAGTTCTTCGACACGTTCGTCAGTCCAGGCCATCGCAACTCTCTCCCGGTTGGGATGCGCTAAGCCACCTTGATGATGGTAAACAGCGCACGCCTCAATTCATGATTAATTACACTATATATTGTAGCCGATGGGACAAAAACCACAAGATCGGGCTGGCACCAATCCTGTGGAAAGCTCACTTGCCAGCCAAATGGTTAACGTTGATGGTTACTGAAACCTTAAGGGTAATCCGTTATGATTAATGCCACTTCCAGACCCGTCGCCAGTCCGCGCAGTTTCGGCGCGATCAACGGGCTCGGCTTGTGGACTCTCTACAAGAAGGAAGTCCGCCGATTCCTCAAGGTGATGACGCAAACCGTGCTGGCGCCGGTCGCGACGACCTTGCTCTACATGACTGTTTTTTCCGTCGCGCTGGGATCCGGGCGCGCTGCAGTCAATGGCGTTTCCTTCGTGGAATTCCTCGCTCCGGGCCTCATTCTCATGGGCTTGCTGAATAACGCCTTCGCCAACACATCCTCCTCCATTCTGGTGAGCAAGGTGCAGGGCAATGCCGTTGATTTCCTGATGCCGCCCTTGTCTGCACTCGAACTCGAGATCGCCTTCATCGGTGGCGCGGTGACGCGCGGTCTGCTGGTTGCTCTGGTGACTGCCGTCACGCTTGTCCCCTTTGTCGATGTCATCCCTGTGCACTATTGGGCCGTCGCCTATTTCGGGATCGGTGCGGCGGCGATGCTCGGCATGATCGGAATTCTCGGTGGGCTGTGGGCGGAGAAATTCGATCACATGGCCGCCGTGACAACGTTTGTGATCACGCCGCTGACCTTCCTCTCCGGCACCTTCTATTCGATCAGCCGTCTGCCCGAACCCATCCGTCTGGTCAGCCAGTTCAATCCGTTCTTCTACATGATTGACGGTTTCCGCTACGGCTTTACCGGCTTTGCCGATGGCTCCGTGATGATCGGTGTCATCCTGGTCGCGGTGATCAATATCGCCCTCGCGATTGCCTGCTATCTTCTGCTGCGTGCAGGCTGGCGCTTGAAGAGCTGAGCGGACGGGCCTAGACCGTAACCATGCCGATCAGCGGCCCGTTCACACAGTCCGGAGAGACCCGATGCCTGCGCCTATGATGGATACCTACGCCCCGCCCGAACTCATTTTCGATCACGGCAAGGGCGTCCGTCTGTTCACCGATTCTGGTGACAGCTATCTTGATTTCATCTCCGGGATTGCCGTGAACTGTCTCGGACACGCACACCCCAAAGCCGTTGCAGCGCTGACGGAACAAGCCGGCAAGCTGTGGCATTTGTCGAACATGTTCCGTGTTCCGGCGGGTATCGAACTGGCTGACAAGCTGACGGCCGCGACGTTCGCAGACCGGGTCTTCTTCACCAATTCCGGTGCCGAGGCGATGGAATGTGCATTGAAAACCGCCCGGCGCTACCAGTTTGTTTCCGGCAATCCGCAACGCTATCGTATCATCACCTTCACCGGCGCCTTTCATGGCCGCACCTATGGTGCGATCAATGCCGGTGGTAACCCGAAATACCTCGAAGGTTTCGGCCCGGCGATGGAAGGGTTCGACCATGTCGAATTCGGCGATCTTGATGCTGTCCGCGCGGTGCTTTCTGAAGAGACTGCGGCGATTTGTGTCGAGCCGGTTCAGGGCGAGGGTGGTGTGCGCGCCGGTGCTGATGCATTCCTGCGGGGCCTGCGTCAGATTTGCGACGAAAACGGCCTGATGCTGATCTATGATGAAGTCCAGTGCGGCGCCGGCCGCACCGGCAAGTTGTTTGCCCACCAGTGGGTCGATGGCGCCGAACCTGATATCATGGCGTCGGCCAAGGGTATTGGCGGGGGGTTCCCGATGGGGGCCTGCCTGGCGACCGAGGCGGCCGCCCAGGGCATGGTGGTGGGCACGCACGGCTCGACCTATGGCGGCGGCCCGCTGGCCATGGCCGTCGGCAATGTTGTGTTTGATGAGCTGACTTCGAACGGTTTCCTCGAGCATGTCGTGGAAATGGCGAACTTCATGCAACAACAATTGCACGGCCTCGCCGACCGTCATCCTGACAAGATCGAGGAAGTGCGGGGCAAGGGTCTGCTGCTCGGACTGAAGCTGAAACCCGGTTTCGATCCCAAACAGCTTGTGGCCAAGGCCCGCGATCGCCATCTGTTGATCGGCGCTGCCGGTGACAATGTCGCCCGGATGGCGCCGCCCCTGATCATCACGCGTGACGATGCCAGCGAGGCGATTGCGATCCTCGACGAGGCACTCGGCGCTCTTTAGGCGAGTTCCATGACCGATATTGCACCCGCACAGTCCGGCGAGCCGGGCGATTTCATTGCGGGTTTCCAGGTAGAAGACCGTGCGGTGCGGGGGCGTGTCCTCCGCTCCGCCGGCACGCTTGACCAGATACTGACAGCCCATGATTTCCCCGAGCCGGTCGCGCGCCTGCTGGGTGAGGCGGTTGTGCTGGCGGGGTTGGTCGGTCCGGCGTTGAAATTCGACGGCCGCTTGATCATCCAGGCCAATGGCACCGGGCCGGTCTCCTTCATCGTTGCAGAATATACCACGGGCGAGGGCGTACGCGGTTTCGCCAAGATGGATCGAGATGCCGTTCTCGCGGCGCTGGCCGCTGCCGACAAGGCGACTCCGCCGATCAAGACGCTGCTTGGCGAAGGCTATTTCGCCATGACGATCGATCAGGGTCCCGACATGGACCAGTATCAGGGCGTGGTCCCGCTGGAAGGCGATAGTCTGGCGATCATTGCCGAGCACTACTTCACCCAGTCCGAACAGACCCCGACCCGGCTGCGCATGGCGGTCGGCGAGGTCTGGACCCAGGAAGGTGGCAGGCAATGGCGTGGCGGCGGTGCCTTGTTACAGGCCGTGGCCGGCGATGAAAGCCGCGGCGACGCCAAGGATGACTGGGATCATGTCCGCGCCCTGTTCGAGACCATCAGCGATGATGAATTGCTCGACCCGCTCCTGTCCGCGGGCGGGCTGCTCTACCGGCTCTTCCACGAAGACGGTGTGAGGCTATTCGATCCGGAAGTCCTGCAGCGGCGCTGTTCGTGCGAACGCGAACGGCTCTTGCGGATCATCGCCAGCTTCCCGGCCGACGACCAGACGCACATGACCCGGGACGGCAATATCGTGATGACGTGTGAATACTGCAATCGCGACTGGAGCTTCCTGCCCGGCGAGCTCGATGCGATCGAGACCTGATCCGCGCGCTTCAGGATCTCCAGAAGCGCGGCATCAGCACGACAAGCACGGCGAGCACCTCCAGCCGGCCGATCAGCATATTGGCGGTGAGGATCCATTTCGCGGCATCGGGAAGGGGCTGGAATGTACCCGCGGGACCGATAATATCCCCGAGGCCGGGGCCGACATTGGCCAGCGATGTTGCGGCGCCTGAGAGGGCGGTCGTCAGGTCAAGGCCGATGGCGGAGAGCAGCGCCGCGCTGATCGCATACACGGCGAAGAAGACGAAAAAGAAGCCCAGCACCGAATGCAGCGCGCTGTCGGCAACTGGCCTGCCATTATAGCGCATCGGAAAAATCGCGTTCGGCCTCAGGAGATGCGCGAGGTAGCGCCGGATGGCGGTGCCGGCGATCTGATAGCGGAAAATCTTGATGCTGCAGCTGGTCGAGCCGGCACAGCCGCCGATGAACATGAAGACGAAAAACACCGACTCTGCGGCCGCGCCCCAGGCACCATAATCAGTGGTCGCATAGCCGGTGCCGGTTATGATCGAGACCGCATTGAAACTGGCCATGCGCCAGGCCGGGTCGTCACCATGAACGCCGGTGAAAACGAGTACGCTGGTCAGGAGCGCCGTCGCCAGCAGGATGACAAACAGAAAGCCGCGCGCCTGTGCATCCTTGAATATACCCTGAGGCTTGCCGCGCAGCGCCATCACGAGAAGTGTGAAGGGCAGGGCTGCGGCGATCATGAAGACCAGGGTGATCATGTCGGCCCCGGTGTGCATGAATTTACCCATCGACTGGTCGGAGGTCGAAAAACCGCCGGTCGACAGCGTGGACATGGCGTGCGCCGTGGCATCGAGCAGATTCATGCCGGACATCAGATAGGCGACCGCGCAGATCAGCGTCAGCATGGCGTAGACGGCGGAGATATTGGCTGCGATCTGGGTCGCCTTGGGCAGGACCTTGTCGGTCTTGTCGCCGGTCTCGAGCAAGAAGAGCTGCATGCCGCCCACGCCAAGCATCGGCCAGAACGCCATCGCGGTGACGATAATGCCAATGCCGCCAAGCCATTGCAGGATAGCGCGCCAGAGCAAAAACCCCGGCGGGCGGAAATCGAGCCCTGTCAGCACGGTCGCGCCGGTTGTCGTCAATCCGGACACGGCCTCGAACAGGGCATCGGTCCAGTTCATCCCCTGGTCGGCCAGGCGCATGGGCAGGGCCGCGGTGATCGACAGGGCGATCCAGGCGCCGACCATCAGCAGGAAGACGCCGCGCGGGGTGATGAAATCAACCGGTCCGCGATTGGCCAGCGAGATCGAACCACCGAAAAACAGGCCGAGGACAGCGGACAGGAAGAAAGCGCGCGCGCTCTCGGTCTCGTCGGCGATGAGATCGACGAGTGCCGGAACCAGCATGCCGGCCGAGAGGAAGGTCACCATGATGCCAATCATGAAGACCACAGGGCGCAGGGACATATTCAATGCAACAGGCTCCGCCAATGCGGGCGCCAGGCATGCGCCGCGCGGGGAGGCCTAATGCAGGCTGAGGCGGTCATAGGGCCGGTCCAGCGGAAAATCGGGAATGATGGCGGCAAAACTGTCGCCGCCTTCGCGGCGCATCTCATAGCTGCCGCTCATGAAGCCCGAGGGCGTGGAGAGCGGCGCGCCACTGGTATAGCGAAAGCGCTCGCCGGGCCTTATCACCGGCTGTTCGCCGACCACACCGGGGCCCTGGACATGTTCGCTACGCCCCATGGAATCGGTGATCACCCACTGGCGAGAGATCAGCTGCACTGGCTGGGTCGAGGTGTTTTCGATCTCGACCGTATAGGCCCAGACATAGCGATTCTCATCGGGCTCGGATTCGTCTTCGAGATAATCCGGGCTGACACAGATTTTCACGCCGTCGGTCTCGTGCTCGTACATGCTGTCTCATCCGCCCATTGCCGCCCGTCGGCCTTGCCAGCCGGGTACGTGTGTTCGCTATCATCCGCCTGCTCGCGGTCTCGCTCAACCCCCTACGGTCAGCATGGCTGGACAGGAGGCGGCGTATGTTGGACACCTTTGCACCGTCCGCAGCCGCCCAGATCCTGTCATGTCCGCTTCCGGTATTCTTCCAGACAATCACCTCAAGGCCTTGTTCGACCAGGGCGTCATCGCCGCGGACAACCCGCCCGATGGGGCCCAGATCCAGCCAGCCAGTATCGATTTGCGGCTGGGCAGCAAGGCGTTTCGCCTGCGCGCCAGCTTTCTGCCCGGCAAAAACATGACGGTCGCCGACCGGCTGGCCGATGATCTGGTCATGCATACGGTGGATCTCAGCGCGGGCGCGGTGCTGGAAACCGGTTGCGTCTATCTTGCACCGCTGCAGGAAAGCCTCAGGCTTCCCGCCGGTCTCAGCGCCGCGATGAATCCCAAAAGCTCGACCGGCCGGATTGATGTCTTCACGCGCGTTATCACCGATTACGGCATTGCCTTCGACCAGGCGCCGCTGGGGTATGAAGGCCCGCTCTATGCCGAGATTTGCCCGCGGACATTTTCCATTCTGGCGCGCGAAGGCGACCGGTTGAGCCAGATCCGCTTCCGCCGCGGCGCCCACCAGACTTTGCGCGACGTGACGGTCAGTGTTGACCTTGCCGGCTTTGAAAATGGCATTGTCGGGTATCGTGCGCGCCGTCATGCCGGGCTGGTCGATCTCGCCAGGCTGGGCGGTCATGCCAGCGCGCGTTTCTGGGAACCAATGACCGCGCCGGATCGCCGCCTGGTTCTGGATCCCGGTGAATTCTACATCCTGGCGTCACGCGAAGCCGTTTCGATCGGTCTCGACGAGGCCGCGGAAATGGCGCCGATCGCGCCGGAGATCGGTGAGTTCAGGGCGCATTATGCCGGGTTCTTCGATCCCGGCTTCGGGATTGCCGAGACCGGAGGGACGGGCAGTCGCGCGGTGCTGGAAGTGCGCGGTCATGATGTCCCCTTCATGCTTGATCACGGGCAGGCCATCGCCCGCTTGGTCTATGAGCCCATGCTTGCGCCGCCAACGGCCGCCTATGGCGCTGTTGCTTCCAATTATCAGGCGCAAGGCCTCAAGCTCTCCAAATTTTTCGCTGAGTGACGCGAACGCGTCGTGGAGAAAGGCTTGGCCAGCGCGAAACGGGCGGATGATGCGCGCACAAACCCGCTCTGCCCTGCGGACGGGACGCCGCCGCGTGCAAGAAGCCGTTTCCGTGGCCTGTCCGCCCCCGTATAGTGCCGGTCGATGCGGGTGTAGCTCAATGGTAGAGCAGAAGCTTCCCAAGCTTACGACGAGGGTTCGATTCCCTTCACCCGCTCCAGCGCTCTCTTTCAGGTCTGGCCGGATGGATCCGCCGCTGCGGGTGCCGCCGCAACTTGTGGCAATTGATGGCTGTATAGCGGATTGACACTCGTTCGGCATGCGCGTCAGATCGCGTGGTCTGGCCGATGATCGAGGGGGTCGTCGCCGATCGGTGGGGGATATCCATGCGCGTATTTCTGGGACTTTTCGTGATCATGCTCTTCTCTGGTCACGGGGTGGCGCAGGTGGAAACCTATGCCGCCATGCCGCGGATATGGGCGGCCGACCTTTCTCCCGACGGTACGCATCTGGCCACCGGCTGCAGTCCGCGCGGCGTGCGCGATATCTGCATTTACGACCTGGTCGGCGGTGCGGCGCCAATCGTGATTCCGGCGCCGGATGGCGGCGAGATGTCGACCTTTGATTGGCCGGGCAACGAGTATCTCATCTATTATGTCGATACGGTTCAGACCTTTCCGACGCAGGACGGCTTGCGGACGCGGACCTTGACCCAGCCTGTCGCCTATTCGATGGCGACCGGGCATTCGGAGATGCTGCTGGTCAATTCACGCCTGGTTTCACCGATGGTGGGGGCCGAGGGGCGCGTCGCCATGGAGATTACATTCGCGCTCGACACCCGTGCGGGATCCGGCTCGCGCATTGGCGGACGAGATGACAGCGGCACCGTGGTATATGAAATGAATCTGGAGAATGGCCGTCGTGTCCGTCGTATGGAAGTGTCGAACGGCTCGACCATCGGCTATCTTCTCGACCCCGAGGGCGAGGTGGTCGTGGATGTCCGGCGGTTTGACCAGACCGGGCAGTACTCCGTGCACAGACCTGACGCGGCGCAGAACTCCGCGATCTACTCGGGCATCTTTCCGGCAAACCAGCCACAGGTTTATGGCGTCATGGATCATGGCGAGGCCGTCGTGATCCGGATTCCCGGAACCGGTCTGCGGCGGCTGGACATCGAGACAGGCGCGCTCAGTGCGTTCGATGTCGGCGGGGAAGACGTGTCGCAGATGAGCGCTATCGTCGATTATTATGCCAGCGAAGTTGTCGGTTTCCGCTATACAGACGACCTGCCCCGCCAGATATTCATCGATCCGGAGCTCGCTTCCCTTCATGCGGAACTGAAACAGATTCTGACCGAGGATTCGGTTGTTATTTCCACCTGGACGCCTGACCGGACCAAGCTCGTCGTCGAAGGGCGCGATGCCGGCCAGCCGGCGAATTATTATCTGCTCGACCTCAATACCGGCGGGCTCGGCTTGCTGGATGTCGAGACCGTGCTGCCCGAGGGTCAGGCTCCTGGTTCGCGCGAGTATCTGGAATTTACCGCATCAGACGGTCTTGTGGTCCCGGCTTATCTGACCCTGCCGCCCGGATTCGCCGAGGGGGATGCTCCGCCCGCGCTGATCGTGATGCCACACGGCGGACCGCGTGCCCGTGATACGGCGGAGTATGACTGGTGGGCCGCTTTCTATGCCGCGAGAGGCTATGCGGTCTTTCAGCCCAATTTCCGGGGTTCGACCGGCTATGGCCATGCATTTGAACGCGCCGGCTATGGCGGCTTCGGGTCACGGATGATCGATGACATCATCGAAGGGGCCCACAATCTACAGGAAACCGGCCGTGTCCGGCCGGGGCAGTACTGTGTCGTCGGCGCCAGTTATGGCGGCTATGCGGCACTGATGACGGCGTTGCGCGACGCCGACAATGTCGCCTGTGCCGTCTCTTTCGCCGGTGTGACGGATCCCTTCGCCTTCCTCGGCAGCCGCACCCGCTGGCAAACCACCCTGCGATATTGGGAGCAATATATGGGTGATCGGTTCGGAGATCGTGACGAGCAGGCTACAATCACGCCGGTTGCTCGCGTGGACGAGCTCACCATGCCGCTGCTGATCCTGCATGGGGAGGACGACACGACCGTTCCCTATGGGCAGTTGCGCCTGTTGCGCAATGCAATGGAGGGCCGGGACAGCGTTCGGTTCGTCACCTTGCCGGATGCCGATCATTATCTGGGCACGCCCGAGGCGCGCACCACTTTGCTGCGCGAAAGCCAGGCCTTCCTCGACGCGCATTTTCCGGCCCATTGATCAACGCTCAGCGTCGCCGCAACTGGCTCAGATCCAGTCCGGCCAGCTCGGCCAGGTGGGCGATCATGATGACGCCGAACGCGGCGGCCAGGATCGCGATCAGGGTCCAGGGGATGAGGCGTGGACCGCGTTCGGGTCGGACCGGTTGTCCGGAGCGCCAGCGTGCGAGCAGGAAAACTGCGACGCAACCGCCGAAGATGGTGAGTGTGGCGGTGAGTGAGAGATACATGCCGTGTCCGTGAATGTGCTGAGGCCGTGTTCAGTCTTGTCCCAGAAATAGGGTCTGGTCGCGAGCTGGTACAGGGCGCGCACTGCAGCCCAGCTCTGTAGTGGCCAATAGATTGGCATCATGAGCAGGTCGGTACAGCGCACCGCCAGCCCCGCACGCCGCATGCCGATCGCTGCGGTCGCCGCGGACGCGCCATACCCGGCCGCAAGAAACCCGCCATAGAGAAGATGAGCACCGTTCACGTCCGGGCCGGTGCACAGGGCAAGCAGGCAGGTCGCGGCGAGCGGCGCGTGCGCCACGGCAGAGATCAGCGCAGCACCGAGCGTCAGGGTCAGGGCGATACGGTTTTGCTGCCGCGGCGGCAGGCCTGCCAGTCGAGCGTGTACGGCCAGTGTCTGGGCATAGCCCTTGAGCCAGCGCGTCCGTTGGCAAACCCATGGCCAGATGCGCGTCGGAGCCTCCTCCAGAGTGAGCGGCGCGATCACATCACAGCGATAGCCCAGCGCGTGCAGGCGAAAACCCAGATCGGCATCCTCGGTGACATTCCAGGCGTCCCAGCCGCCAGCCCGGCGCAGGGCGGCGGTGCGGAAATGATTGCTTGTCCCGCCCAGCGGCAAAGGCCAGCCCAGTCGCGCATAGAGGGGCAGCAAGGCGTGGAAATGCGCCGCATATTCCAGGGCAAACTGCCGTGTCAGCCAGCATTCGCCTCGATTGAACCAGTTGAGCGGGGCTTGCAGGCAGGCCAGTTCCGGACCTGCTGCGGCGAAGCTTTCGGCCGCAATGCGCAATTGCTGCGGGTGCGGCCGGTCCTCGGCGTCATGAATGGTGACAATCTCGCCGGAACAGAAGCGCAGGGCATAATTGAGGGCGCGTGGCTTGGTCCGCGGCCCGCCCTCGGGGACGAGCACGATGCGGTATTTGTGATCAAGGCTGAGCGCCTGAGCTGCGGCGATTGTCTCTTGGTCATCGGCCTCGAGCGCCAGCCGTATTTCCAACCGGTCGGCGGGATAGTCGATCGCCTCCAGGGCCGAGATCAAGACGGGCAGGATAGCGCGTTCGCGATAAAGCGCGATGATGACACTGACCCGGGGCAGGGCGCAGACGGGAAGCGCACGGCGTCGGGCCCAGGCGGGCGGCAACAGACAGGCCAGAAGCCGCAGGCCGATCAGGCAGGAGAACAGCAAACCCGCCAGTCCGGCCAGGAGATTGACCTGCCCGCTCGCCCAGCCGGCCACTGTCAGGAGCAGCAGGCCGAGCCCGATCATCAGTGCGCTGCGTCGGGAGATGGAAAGACCGGTGCGGGCGCTGAACCCGGGTGTGCGCCGGGCCAGACCCTCGGCCGCATCGTTCGCCCACAGGCGGGCAAGGATGTCGGGCGTTGCGGTTTGGTGCGGGTCGCCGTCTCCCGCCGCGTTTGATACCGCCGGGCGGAAGCCGGAGCGACCGGTCTGGCCCTCATCCATGACGTCACCCATAGAAGTTGCATTTTGGTCGTTGCCATACAAGACGCAACTTTTGCGGGAGTCAATCGCCCTCTTTCCGGGCGTTAGTCCGACGGGGTGAAAACCTCAATCAGGGTCGGGGCGTCGAGGCTGGCATCGGCGAGGGCGAAAACCGAGACTGTTGCAGTAGGATAGCCCATCGGCAGGGCCTCGCGGACACCGCAGCGCGCGGCCAGCTTGTGTGCCAATCCGCCAATCCCGGGATTATGCCCGACCATCACAATCTGTGACACGTCCTGGAAAGCGCCGAGCGCCGCACGTTCCAGCATTTCGGTACTGGCATGGTAAAGCGCCATCGGGTCGTCGATCTGCGGTTGGCCGAGCAAGGGGGCGAGATGGTCGAAGGTCTGACGCGTCCGCCAGGCTGGTGAAACCAGCGCCCGTTCGGCCTTCAGCCCCAGAGCTGCGAGCCCGGCACCGGCCTTGCGGCTGTCCTCATGCCCGCGCGGTGTCAGTCCGCGCTGGAAGTCGTCATCGGCCTCAAGCCGGTCGACGGCCTTGGCGTGACGCATCAATATCAAAATCCGGTCCATCAAGGCCTGCCCTGTCCAGGTTCAAAATGTTGTGTGCCCACGGCGGGACCCTGTCGTCGCTGCCCGCCAAGCGCACCCAGTCCTAGTGTGTTTCGTCCGGCATTTGAACCGGGCAGGCGAGCCGCGCTGTTGTTGTTGGGCGATGCCGGCGCGGTTTGCCACGGGCCGGGTTTGCCAGCACTCTTGGCCCACTTGATCGGAGGGCGTCGCCAATGTGGAAAAAGGGCAGGGGAAAGCTGGGCCTGTTTCAGCCTTTGCTGGGGCGCTGGGTGTCGAGCTCGGCCTCGGTCATGGGCCCAACCCGTTGCACGCGCAGCTTCGAGCGCGTGCTCGACGACAAGTTCGTCGAATTGCAGGCGCATTGGGTGATCGGCGACACCGAGACGGCCAAGACCTATTCCGAGCGCGCGCTGTTCGGGCCGGGCGATGATGGCCATATCGGCTTCTGGTCCTTCACCTCCGAGGGCAAACGTTCGACCGGAACGCTCGCCAGCGCTCCCGACATCCATCCGGCCGCGATCTGTTTTGAAGCCGAAATGCCGGCCGGTCGTGCCCGGCAAGTCTATTGGCCCCATCCCATTGCCGGCTTCAACTGGGCCGTTGAAAGCCAGACCCAAAAGGGTTGGAACCGCTTCGTGGAACATTGCTACCAGGCCAGTCAGGAGGGCTGAAGCCCCATCCCGCCCAGGTCGGGTTGCTCGACGCTTGACGACAAGCTTCCTTTACATGTATATGACAAGTACCCTTTACATGGAGGTGTTTGTCATGGGGCCTGTACTGCGAAAAATCACGATCGGGATCGCGCTTCTATTTTTTGTCGGAGCCTGGGCCGGTGTCGTGATCGCCAAACTCACAACGGATAGCCTGGCGATTTTTACCCTCGCGGTAACCGTTGCTGCGCTTGCGACCGAGGCCTTGGTCTGGGTCGGCGCCATTCTCGGCGGATGGACGATTTTCGCGAAACGCAGGGCGATCTGGGATCGTATGCGCGGGCGCAAGCCTGATTCACGCAAGGTGGAGGGCGCCTGATATGCGCGAGATCGAAATTCAAGAAGACCCCGCCACGCCTCACGGCTTGAGGGATGCCACGATCACGGCGCTGGTCCTGTCACTCTCCTTTGGCGGCATTGTGCTTGCAGACAATCTAGCCGAACCGGTTGCAGGTGTGGATAAACTGGTTCTGGCAATCTCGCTGATACTTGTCGTATGGGGGGGAATCGCGCTCCAGATCGTGCTGACGCGATTGTGGCACGAGCATTTCCGGCGGACAGATTGGTGACAGAGATGCCGGATAAAGCCGATCAAGGGCATCGCGCCCCGTCCACAAATCTTCAGACCGTCCTCCTGCTGATATGGGTCATCAGCCTGGTAGTGGCGGCCCAGCTCTTCGTGCGGTCGCAGAGCTTGGTCTGGCCGTTGCTTGCTACGCTCGTCTGCGCCGTATCGCTGGCAGTTTGGGTTGGGCGGTTATGGCGTGCCAACCGAGCCACGCGCAATGCGACCGAACGCGCATTTGGCCGCTTCATCCTGCGCCAGACCTTGGTGATCCTCGCCTATGTGCTGAGTCTGGTCCTGGCGTTGCACTGGCTGGATCACACCACGCACCCGGTTTTGCGCATAGCTCTGGTCGCTCTGCCGGCGCTCGCCCTGGCAGGCTGGGCCTGGATATTCGCCGCGATGATCCAGGCGTCGGACGAGATGATGCGGGCGTTGCGGATCCGCGCGATCGCCCTGGGAGCCGGAGCGGTGCTGGTGCTGGCGACGATCTGGGGCCTGTTCGCCCGGTTGCTCGGCCTGCCGGAGTTTCCGGGCTTTCTGCTCCTACCCGGTTTTGCCCTTGTCTATGGTGCGGCGCTGCAAGTCCTTGGCGGGCGTAAAGCATGAGGAATCGTCTGCGCGAGCTCAGGGCCGAGCTGGGCTGGAGCCAGCAGGCCCTGGCCGACCATCTCGATGTCTCGCGCCAGACTGTCAACGCGCTCGAAACCGGCAAGTATGATCCGTCCCTGCCGCTCGCTTTCAAGATTGGCCGCCTGTTCAAACTGAAGATTGAAGACATCTTCGATGATGAACACGCGCCCTAGTCCAGCGTGCGCCGGTAGCGCCGGATTGCGATCATCGCGATGACGATGCACATCACGATCAGCGGCCAGATGCTCGGCCAGACGTCGGGCAAGTCGGCACCCTTGAGCATGACCGCCCTGACCACCCGGATATAATGGGTCGTCGGGATGAGTTGACCGAGCGCCTGGGCCCAGTGCGGCATGGCGGCGAAGGGGAACATGAAGCCGGACAGCAAAAAGGACGGCATGAAGAGGAACATGGTCAGCTGCATCGCCTGCATCTGGCTGCGCGCCACCGTCGAGAACAGGAAACCCAGGGCTAGGTTGACGACGATGAAGAGCGCGCTGGCGATGACGAAGGCGAGCGGACTGCCCAGGAAGGGAACGCCGAACAGATAGCGCGCACCGGCCAGCATGATGGCGACCTGCAGGGATCCGACAAAGACATAGGGCGTGATCTTTCCGATCATCACCTCGAAAGCCTCGGTTGGCGTCGAGAGCAGGGCTTCCAGCGTGCCGCGTTCGGCCTCGCGGGTCAGCGAGATCGAGGTCATCATCGCCATGGTCAGGGTCAGGATGGTGCCCAGAAGGCCGGGGACAATGTTGAGCGCGGTGCGGCCAGCCGGGTTGTAGCGGCGATGGATGACGGTCTCGACGGGCGGCGTCATTTCGCCCAGATACGGCACCAGTGCCCGCTGGACAATGCTGGCGAAGGCGCCGCTGCCGGCACTGGCCGCGACCGGGTCGGCGCCGTCGGTGTCGAGCAGGATTTGCGGCCGTTCACCACGCGCCAGATCGCGTTCGAAATTCTGCGGGATCGTCACCACGAAGGAGGCGGTGCCATCGCGCAGGGCGATGTCGGCCTCCTCCGGTGAGGCGGCGAGGCCGGTGATGTCAAAGAATTCCGAGGTCTCCATCGCCTGCAGAATGGCGCGGCTGGCCGGACCGCTATCGCCCATTTCCACCAGGGTGGGCAAATGGCGCGCATCGGTATTGATGGCATAGCCGAACAGGAGAAGCTGCATCACCGGGATGCCGACCATCATGCCGAAGGTCAGCCGGTCGCGCGTCATCTGGATGAATTCCTTGCGCAGGATGGCGATGATGCGATTGAGCGAGGCGAACCGGTTCATTGGAAATTGTCCTGGGCACCGGTCATCAACCAAATGAAGGCTTCCTCAAGCCCCGTCTTGGCCTTTGAGACCTCGAATTCGCTGCGTTCACGCCAGGGCGCAATCGCCCGCTGCAAGGCCGCCTCATCGCGTCCCGATACATGCAGGGCCGAGCCGAAACGCGCGATCTGGTCGACGCCGGGGGCGTGTTCCAGGGCGTCATAGACGGGCTGGAGGCCCTTGCCCTCAATACGCCAGGTGATGAGGCCGGCAATACCGGCAATATCGGCAGACGGCGCATCGATCAGCTTCTTGCCATAGGCGATATAGGCGATGGAATCGCACTGCACGGCTTCGTCCATGTAATGGGTCGAGACCAATACCGTGACGCCCGATTGCGACAGCCGCCGGATCCGGTCCCAGAAATCGCGCCGCGCCTTGGGATCGACACCGGCGGTTGGCTCATCGAGCATTAACAGGCCGGGCTTGTGCATGGTCGTTGCCGCCAGCGCCAGGCGTTGTTTCCAGCCGCCGGAGAGATTGCCGGCCAATTGCCGGGCGCGCGGTTCGAGATCGTATTCTTCCATCGTCGCCTGGACGGTTTGTTTCTGGTTCGGCACGGCGTGCAGGCGGGCCATGAATTCCAGGTTTTCCTTCACGGTGAGATCGCCATAGAGGGAAAATTTCTGCGTCATATAGCCGACGCGCGATTTGATCTCGCGGCTCTGGGTGCGGATATCATAGCCCAGCGCCGTGCCGCCGCCGCCATCGGGTTTGAGCAGGCCGCACATCAGCCGGATCGTCGTCGTCTTGCCCGAGCCATTGGGGCCGAGAAAGCCGTAGATCGCGCCCCTGGGGACCTGGATCGAGAAATCATCGACCACGCGTGTGTCGCCGAAACTCTTGGTCAGCCCGTGGACATCGATGACGAGTTCGCCATCCATGTTAGCGGACCTCAAGACGCAAGGGCGTTCCCGGCGGCGGTGGGTTGGCGTCGAACCGGGCTTCGGCGCGATAGACCAGGCGCGAGCGCTCGCTGTCGGAATAGATAAAGGGCGCGGTGAATTGGGCCTCGTCATCGATCCGGGTGATGGTCGCCATCAGGCCGCTGCCGCAACTGTCGCAGGATATGGCGAGGCGGGTGCCGACGGGCGTGGCTGCCAGCTTGGCTTCCGGGATGAGCACCACGGCATGCACTGCGCCGTCGGGCAGGAGCGTGTAGACCGGCAGGGCCGGGCTGGCCTGCTCGCCCAAATAGCGGATCTGGCGTTCAACCCGGCCATCGGCCGGCACGGTGACGGCGCGCTGGGACAGCACAAACTCAGCGCGGTCGACCGCCGCTTGCGCCGCGGCGATGCCGGCCTGCAGGGCGCGCAACTGGTTTTCACGGGCCGGCAATTGCACCAGGTTGAGGCGCTGGCGCATCTCGCTGACCTGGGCGTTGGCAGCATCGGCTGTGGTCTGCGCCTGGTCGATCCGGGCCTGGCTGACATGGCCCTGGGCAAACAATTCGCGAGCCCGCACGAGGTCTTCATTGGCCAGCATCCGGGCGGCATTGGCCTGGGCGAGTTGGTCGCGCGCGGCACCGATCTCCGGGGCCCGCGCGCCGGCGGCGGCATCATCGAACTGGGCGGTTGCGACGGCGAGCTGGGCCTGGGCGGCCGCGAGCGCAGCGCGGGCATCGGTATCGTCGAGACGGAAAGCGAAGGCGCCGGCGCTGACCGGATCGCCCTCGCGCAGGCCGGTTTCGATGATCCGCCCGGTCATGTCCGGCGCGAGCGCGATGAAATCGCCTTCGGCATAGCCATGCAATCCGCTCTCGACCGGCGGTGAACAGGCTCCGAGCAGGACGGCGATAACCAGGGCGGGGGCGATGAAACGGGTCATGAGGGCTCACTCTCCAGGCGTGGCTTGAGGCCGTAAAGCAGGATGTCGGCGATGGCATCGGCGAGGTCGGCCGGATCGGTCAGCGTTTCGGGGTGCAGATCGAAGATATTGGTCAGGACCATATGGGCGATGCCCGCGCCGCCGACGACGCGCATGAAGGCATCGGCATCGACATCGCGCAACACGCCCCCGGCCTTGCCCGCCGCCAGCAGTGCCCGCATCGAACGGCGCACGATGTCGAGCACATGGCTGCGATAGAAGGCGGCCAGTTCCGGAAAGCGATGCGCTTCGGTGAGGACCAGGCGCGGCGCGGCGGAAATCGTCGGCGAGGAGACGGCCGTGAACAGGATGCGCAGCAGTCCGCGCAATGCTGCCTCGGGATCCTGCGCGGCGCTGCGGGCAACATGCTGCTCGACCGAGCGTGCCAAGGCTCCTGCCGATTGCTCGATGAGCGCATTGAGCATGGCTTCCTTGGACGGAAAATAGAGATAGAGCGTGCCCTTGGACAGGCCGGCGCGTCTGGCGATTTCCTCGACACGGGCTGCGGCGAAACCCTGTTCGCCGAACACGGTCAGCGCCGCTTCGAGGATTTGCTCCGGGCGGGCTTCGGGTTGACGTCGATGGCTGGGCGTACGGTTCATGCCGCATTATATAACTGACCGGTCAGTCAGTAACAAGCGTTGGTGGTTGCGGCAAAATCTCCACGCGGCGGGCCGCTGGAGGTTTGAGCAGGTCACCTCGTTGTGGGAGGTGTGTGGGACGCCGGCGAATGCCGTTAAGCGCTATGGTTAGTGAGTGTGACATCCGGGACGTCCCACACGTGGAGATTTACTCGGACGCCTTGCGGCCCCCGCCTCGAAACCGGAGTGGAGTAACGGTCGAGCTTTATGCCGCCTTCCGCTCCGGTGGCCACGCCGGGACTCGGGCTGTCACCCCTCTGTCCGGACGAGCTCCACGCTCCCGACCGCCGCAAATGACTGAGCTCACGCCTCCCGTGCGACCGGAACAGCTGAAGCATAAGCGCGGCCGGAGGGGGCGGGGATAAGTTTGATGATCTATCGTCATCCTGACGACCGTCAGGACCTCGATCGACCGGGCTCCGCACTTGTCACGTCGAGGTCCTGACGTTCGTCAGGATGACGTGGGATAGTTGTCGGGCGTGGGGGATAAGTCACCAATCGCTAACCGTCGCGCCCGTCATCCTCACCAGCTCCGACCGCTTCGCGGCCACCTCTTCCATCAAGGAAGAGGAGGGCGATAATCGAGGCCGGTCAGATCAAACACCCTCCTCTTCCTTGATGGAAGAGGTGCGCCGGGCGCAGCCCGGGGCGGAGCTGGTGATGGCCTCGCGCCGGCGTTTGCGGGTGCCGCCTCAACCACACCCTTGTGTCTGGCCACCAAACCACAAACCTTGACGCCGCCCCTCGCCACAGGCTCCATCGCGTCCAAGGAGATCCGCCATGTATGAAACCCTCTATCTCGCCCTGCACCTGGTCATTTTCCCGGCCTGGGCCCTGCTGCTGTTCGCACCGCGCTGGAGCTGGACGCAGCGGCTGGTGCACACAGCCTTTCTCCCGCTCCTGCTGGGTGCGACCTATCTCGGCTTTCTCTCGGCGGGGATATTCTTCGGCCAGGCCAGCGATGGCGCCGGCTTCTCGACCCTCGCCGGCGTGATGGCCCTGTTTTCCCACCCGGTTGGCGCCCTGACGGGCTGGACCCATTATCTTGTCTTCGACCTCTTCATCGGCGCCTGGATCAGCCGCGACGCGGCGCGCCGCGGTGTCGCCTACTGGCTGATGGCCCCGAGTCTGTTCTTCACGCTGATGTTCGGCCCAGTCGGTCTGGCGATCTACCTCACCGGCCGCAAGCTGACCGGCAAGGGCGGCTGGGGGCTGGCGGAGGATTAGCCCCCAAGCCCGCGCCGCTTGACGCCCAAACCCGCAGGGCCTACCTCGCAGGCTTTCAACACTCCACCGAAAGCAGCCCCCATGACCGCCCAACTCGCCCTCAACGCAAAAGCCTGGCCGTTTGAACAGGCGCGTCTTCTGCTCAAGCGGATCGAGCAGGCCGGGCTGGGCGACAAACCGGTGGTGTTCGAGACCGGTTACGGGCCGTCGGGGCTGCCGCATATGGGCACGTTTGGCGAAGTGGTGCGCACGACGATGGTGCGTCAGGCCTTTATTGCGCTGACCGAGGGCAAGCATGAGACGCGGATGATCTGCGTCTCCGATGATATGGACGGGATGCGCAAGATTCCGGACAATCTGCCCAATCAGGACATGCTGGCCAATTATCTGCAAATGCCGCTGACCGTGGTGCCCGATCCCTTTGGCACACATGACAGTTATGGCGCCCACATGAATGCGCGCCTGCGGGCTTTCCTCGACAGTTTCGGCTTCCACTACGAGTTTGAATCCGCGACGGCGCTCTACAAGTCCGGCGCCTATGACGCCATGCTGGTGCGGGCGCTGGAGCGCTATGAGGACATCATGAAAGTGATGCTCCCGACGCTGGGGGCCGAGCGCCAGGCGACCTATTCGCCGTTTTTGCCTATCTCGCCGAAAACCGGCCGTGTGCTCTATGTGCCGATGAAGTCGATCGACGCGAAGGCCGGCACGATCACCTTTGACGATGAGGACGGCACCGAGACGACACTCTCGGTCAAGGGCGGCGCGGTGAAGCTGCAATGGAAGCCCGATTTCGGCATGCGTTGGGCTGCGCTGGGCGTTGATTTCGAGATGTTCGGCAAGGATCACCAGACCAATGCGCCGGTCTATTCGCGCATCTGCCGCATCCTCGGCGCCGAGCCGCCGACGCAATTTGTCTATGAGTTGTTTCTCGACCAGGCCGGCGAGAAAATCTCCAAGTCGAAGGGCAATGGGCTCTCCGTCGAGGACTGGTTGAAATATGCGCCGCAGGAAAGCCTGACCTATTACAATTTCGTCAAGCCGAAGACGGCCAAGCGCCTGTTCTTTGACGTCATTCCCAAGGCGGTCGACGAATATATGCAGCATCTGGCGGCCTGGCCCGGCCAGACGCCGGCGCAGCGTCTGGAAAACCCGGTCTGGCATATCCATAACGGCAATCCGCCGGCCGATACCCTGCCGATCAGCTTTGCCCTGATGCTCAATCTGGCTTCCGCCGCGAGTGCGCATAATACCGATGTGATGTGGGGCTTTATCGGCCGCTATTGCGACGGCGCCTCACCGGAGACTCATCCCATGCTGGATCAGCTGGCCGGGTTTGCGGTGAAGTATTTCCAGGATTTCGTCGAGCCGACCAAGTCTTTCCGTGCCGCCGATGACCGCGAATGCGCAGCGATGCAGGATCTGATCGAACGGCTTGAAGCCCTCGGCGCTGATTGCCGCGATGGCGAGACGATCCAGAACGAGGTCTATGCCGCCGGCAAGGCTGCGGAATATGAAAATCTGCGAGATTGGTTCAAGTCATTGTACGAGATCCTGCTCGGCCAGTCGCAAGGGCCGCGCTTTGGATCGTTTGTGGCGATTTACGGCGTCACCGAAACCGTGGCCCTGATCGAGAAGGGCCTGGCCGGGGATTTGCTCGCGGCCGGTTGATCGGGCCGGATTGGCCACCGGTCAATGTCAGGTGCCGGAAATGGATGCAGGGCGCGCGCTCGGGGCGGGGCGCCGCCCTGCATCCTGTCCGGCATGGGACGTGAGAGACGGAACCCAAGACAGGGGGGACGGGGCCCGCTTCTCCCGGCTTCAACGCCCCCAGCCCGAAATCCGGTCGCGTCACGCCTGATTTTTCTGCACTCCGCAGTGTCCACAGGGTTTTACGAGATGACTGTCCATAATTTCGGACATCATGGCTGATCTCGTCACACCGTGGTTGTAAAAAAAATTTGACACTAAGTCCGCTTCGCCTTACATCTCCCAATGTCGAAAATATCAGACATAAAGAATGGAGAGTTTGACATGGGATTTCACGAGAAAAGCAATATCGCCATGCTGGTTCTGACCGGTGGCGTCTATGCCTGGTATTTCGCCAGCACCGCGAATGTGTTGATCGGCGGGGGCGTGTCCCCGGAGGAGGCGCTCGCGCTGACCAATGCCAAGATGCTGGTGACGGTGGGCGCCGTCATCATCGCTTCGATTATCGCCCATATCGCGCTCGCCATCGCTTCGCCTTCGGAGGCCGAAGAGGCCGCCGATGAGCGTGACAAGCTGGTCGAGATGCGCGGCGACCAGCGTGGCGGCCTGGTTCTGGCCCTGTTCGCGCTCGCGGCCATGGCCTCGGCGATGACCGCCCAGCCCTATTATCTGATCGCCAACCTGGTCCTGGCCGGCCTTGTCGCCAGCGAGCTGGTCAAAGGCGTTTCCAAGTTGATCGGCTATCGGAGGGGTGTGTGATGCCCGGCTTTCTGGAAAAACTGAACGGTTCGGCCGCGCTCGGCACGGTCCTGGCGCTGGTCTGGTATCTCATACGCGTCGTGCCACAGGTCACCAGCCAGCCGCTCGATGAGGTCTCCTGGAAAGGGGCGATGGTGATTGCGGTGCTGATCTTCGTGGTCACCCTGATTGCCGACAGCGTCCGGGGCGCCATCGCCAGCCGGGAAGAGCTGGAGGAGGCTGGCGTGGTGGATGATGAGCGCGACCGTGCGGCCGAGCGGCGCGGCGATGCCTGGGGCGGCCACGCCATGCATGCCGTGGCCTTCATCGCCCTGATGCTGCTGGTTCTCGAGTTCGACCCGTTCTGGGCCGCGAACACATTATTCGTCGGCGCTATGCTGGCCGGTCTGGTCAGTACGGTGGTCAAATTCCTGACCTATCGCGGAGGTGTGTGAGCCATGGCCAAACCGACACCTATCATCAACCAGATCCGCACGCTGCGCTTCCAGGCCGGGGAGATGACCCAGGCCGAGCTGGCAAAGCGGACGGGCGTCACCCGTCAGACCATTCTCGCCATCGAGCAGGGCAAGTATTCGCCCTCGCTCGAGGTTGCCTTCAAGATTGCCCACGCGTTCGGCACCGGCCTTGACGAGGTGTTCCAGTATCCCGACGGCGGAACCTAGAGCATTTTCAGCAAAAGTGGGTACCGGTTTTGCGGTTCGAAAATGCGACAAAACAAAAACTTAGAGCGTTTTCATTGACCGTGATTGAAATGAAAAGACTCTAGCGCCGCTTGACCCGCATCGGCACCTCCGTGTCCGGCTGCAGCGTGATGCGCATCACCGGCACGGGGTGGCGGTCGCCGGTAAATTCGAAGCGAAGCTTGCGCAGCAGGCAGGCGAGCACGATCACCATCTCCATCATCGCGAAGCGGGCGCCGATACAGACCCGCGGGCCGAGGCCGAAGGGCAGCCAGGCGTGGCGCGGGATGGTGTTGGCGGCGTCGCCGAAAAAGCGTTCGGGCACGAAAGCGTCGGGCTGCGGCCAGAAATCCCGCTGGCGGTGCAGCAGCCAGGTGGAGACCAGGACATCGGTATCAGGCGCCACCGCCAGCCCGGCGACCGTATCGGCGTCAATCGAGGTGCGCGACAGGATCGGGGCAGACGGGTAGAGGCGCAGGCTTTCCTTGATGATCGCCGTCGTCCACGGCGGGGCCTCCATCCAGTTGGCCGGGTCCGTGGTGTCGAGCGGCGCAGCGTCGATCTCGGCCTCGAGCCGTTCCAGCACATCGGGTGACTGGGAGAGGAGATAGAGCGTCCAGCTCAGCGAGCGGGCTGTGGTCTCGTGACCGGCGGCGAGAAAGGTGAGGAGATTGTCGACAATCGCGGTCTCGTCGAGCCCGGCGCCGAGCAGAAGGTCGAGGAAGTCAGGCGTGCGGCCCGCTGTCTCGGCATCGGGGCCGGCCCGGCGTGTCGCGGCGACATGGGCGACCTGGCGGCGCAGATCGGCGATCACGCGTCGCGCACCACCATGCCCGATCCGCGGTATCCAGCCTGGCACCCCCATCAGATCGAAGGGGTGGGGGATTCCGGTGATCTCGATCAGGCGGCAGATCGCGGCGCTGAAGCGGGTCTTGTCGAGCGCTTCATCGCCGGAGAACAGGGTCTCGATCAACACGTCCAGTGTCAGATCGACCATCGCATCGGACAGCGAGATCGTGCGCCCGTCGACGGCAAGGAAAGCCTCGGCCGCCTCATCGCAGACGGTGCGGATCTTGGGCGCGAAGGCATTGACGCGGCGCGGGGTGAAAACGGGGGCGACGGCATGGCGCGCCGTCTTCCACACTTCCCCCTCGGCCGTCAGCAGCCCGTCGCGCAGAAAGGGTTTCAACACCGCCTGACGCACCGGGTTCATGCGGTAATTGGCGGCATTGGTGACGAAGCAGTGATGGATCGCGCCCGGGTCATTGATCAACAGGCTGTTGCGGCCGAGAAAGCGGAAAGGGGCGACGAGAAACTCGAAATGATGCTCGCCCCAGATCTCGAGTGGATTGCGGCCCATTGCCCGGAAATAGGTCCAGTAGTCGGACACGGTCAGACGGCCGGTCTGGCTGTAATTGGCATAGGGTGGCTTGGGCGGCTGAAAGGCTTCGCTACTGCTCATGTCTTCGCTCCCGCCGACCATGCCCCACGCCGCAGACCCTGCCTGTTCTCGCTTCGATGGCCAAGGCGCAAATGGTCGCGGCATGGCGCTCCGCTCCGCACCAGCGCCGGCGCAAAACTCCCGCTTCATTCGGTAACGCAACTGATCTAACCTGGGCGGATGAGATTTTTCACCGCACTGATCCTCCTCCTTCTTTTGCTCACCCCGCTGGCCCGGGCCGATATGGACCAGGCACGCGAGGCCTATGCCGGCGGGCGCTGGGAGGAAGCGGCCACCCAGGCAGAAATGTCCGGTGGTGCCGAGGGCTATGCCTATGCCGCCCGCGCCCTCGTAGCGCAGCTGATGGTCGAGCCCGACACCGCCGACCGCCAGGGCGTGACACGCCAGGCCGTCAGTCTCGCCGAGGCCGCCTATCGCGAAGACAATGAGAGCGCCGAGGCGCGCCTGAGGCTGGCGATCTCGCTGGGCTATCAGGGGCGATATACCGGAACCATGCGCGCGCTCTTCCTGCGCGTCCCGCAACGCGGGCGGGCCTTGCTGGAATCCGTGGTGATGGAAGACCCGGGCAATGTCTGGGCGCTGGGCACGCTCGGGGCCTGGAATCTCGAAGTGGCCCGGCGCGGCGGTGCGCGGGGCATGGAGATGCTCGGCGCTTCGGTTGAAGCCGGCACCGGCTATTACAGCCAGGCGATTGCCCTCGACCCCTATAATCCGGCGCTGCGCTATTTCCTCGCGCTTGGCCTGATCGCACTGGATGATCGTGACCGTACCGCAATGGCCTGGGAACAGGTCGAGCTCGCGCTGGAGCTGCAACCGCGCGACGCCTTTGAAGCCGGCCTGCTGGACAATGCCGCACAATTGCACGCGCTCAGGGATGATCGCGAGGCGGCCACGGCCTGGGCGATTGAGCGCATGACGCAATAGGGCTGAGCGCCAGGCCTATTGGCTGGCCCAGACGATACGGGCGATCCAGGCGATCTCGACGAGCTTGACGATCCGTTCCGGCCCGGCCGGGTTGAGCGGTTTGAGCACCACATCCTGCACCGTACTGCGACCCAGCTCCCAGCCGCAAATTTCGCCATCCCGGGTCTTCACCATGACACGGTCGCCCCGGCGCGGCTTGTCGTCGGGTGCGATGATCAGCCGGTCACCGGGCCGGTAGAGCGGCAGCATCGCCTCGCCCTCGACGGTCAGCGCGAAGGCCTCGCTTGTTCCGAGATCGGGGAAGGGCACGCGGCGCCAGCTCGCGCCGGTCGGCAGGCCGACCGCATCAAAGGCGGCGGCGCGGTCACCATCGGCCAGATCGAGCGCCGGCAGGGATTGCGTCCGGCCCTCGCCGCTGACCAGGGCCGCGAAATCGGCGAAACCGAGATTGGCAGCGCTCAGCGCCTTGGTCAGGCTCTCCGTCGAGGGCCAGCGCAGTTTGCTGCCATCGGCTGAAACGCGTTTGGACGGGTTGAACGTGGTCGAATCCAGTCCGGCGCGCCGCGCCAACCCGGACGGGCTGGTCTGGGCATGGGCGGCGAGACGGTCAATCCCGCGCCAGATCTGGTCGTGCGTAAACATGGCGATGCGTCCTTGGAAGGCGGGAAAGCTATAGGAAAATATCCCCCGTCGCCAGACAGGCTTGCGCCGGTCAGCGGCGCGCGCTAACCCCAGCGCATGAGCGACAAGATTGCATACCGATTGGCGACGCCTGACAGCTGGGCTGCCGTGATGATGGCCGGTGTTTTTCACGGTGAGCCACACGATATGGCCGATGGTTTTATCCATCTGTCGGCGGCCGACCAGGTCGAGGGCACGCTGCTCAAACATTATAATGAACACCCGCGCCTGATCCTCGCCGAGATCGATCTCGAGGCGCTGGGTGACAGCGTCAAATGGGAAAAGTCGCGCGGCGGAGCGCTGTTCCCCCATGTCTATGGCGATATCCCCGCCAGCGCCGTGCGTGGTGTGCGCCATGTCCGCCGCAATGAAGAAGGCGACTGGGTCTTGCCGTCCGATCTGGGAGGTCAGTGGTGATTCACGATCTGATCGCACGGGCGCTGCACGTGTTCGAGCCGGAGACGGCGCATCGCTTCGGCGTATTGGGGCTGAAGGCTGGTCTCGGCCCGCGCCAGTTTTCGCGCGATCCGGCCATACTGGCGACCCGTGTCGCCGGTCTTGATCTAACCAATCCGCTCGGACTGGCGGCCGGGTTCGACAAGAATGCCGAGGCGCCTGATGCCTTGCTGGCGGCCGGTTTCGGATTTGTTGAACTGGGGGCCGTGACGCCGCGGGCGCAGGATGGCAAGCCCCGCCCGCGCATCTTCCGGCTCGCCCCCGACCGCGCCGTGATTAATCGTATGGGCTTTCCCAATCAGGGGCTGGACCCATTCGAGGCGCGGCTGCGCCGGCGTCAGGGTCGCGGCGGGATTGTCGGGGTCAATCTCGGCGCCAATCTCGACAGCGAGGACCGCGTCGCCGATTACGTCACCTGCCTTGAGCGGTTGAAGGATCTGGCGCAATTCTTCACCGTCAATATTTCCTCACCCAATACGCCGGGGCTGCGCAATCTCCAGGCCCATGGCGCGCTCGATGAATTGCTGGGAGCCGTGGCGCAGGTCGGTTGCCAGGCCCCGGTCTTTCTCAAGATCGCGCCGGATATTGCCGATGAGGATGTCGGGCCCATTATTGATGCGATCGCTCGCCACGGGCTCGACGGTATCATCGTGTCGAATACCACCATCCAGCGGCCTGACAGCCTGAGCAGCAAACATATGGGTGAGGGCGGCGGCCTGTCGGGGCCACCGATTTTTGCGCGCTCGACCGAGCTGGTGCGTCAGTTCCGCCGCGGTGCGGGCCCCGATCTGGCGATCATCGGTGTTGGCGGGATCGATAGCGCCGACACTGCCTATGCCAAGATCCGTGCCGGTGCCAATGCTATCCAGCTCTATACCGGGCTGGTCTATCACGGTCCCGGCCTGGTGCAGCGCATCAAGTCCGGCCTGGTCAAGCGGCTTCAGGCCGATGGGTTCGTTTCGGTCGCTGAAGCGGTCGGGGTCGATTGCAACCGGCGCTCAAGCGACGGGTAAGCGATGACCAGCGTGCCGCCGCGCGCGATATAGAAAACCAGAAATGCCAGCCAGACGCCATGATTGCCGAGCGGCGTGGCCAGCAGGGCGTCGGCGATCAGATAGACCAGCAGGGATGCGAGCCCCGCATTGCGCAGGATCTTGCCGCTTGTCGTGCCGATAAAGACACCGTCCATCAACCAGGCGCCTGCGCCCAGGAATGGAACAATGGCGCACCAAGGCAGATAGCGGATCGCCGCTGCGCGCGCGTCGGCATCCTCGATCAGCAGGGTCAGCAATTGCGCGCCGAACAGCCAGGTCAGAACCGCGAAGATCGCACCAGCGGCGAACATTGGCTCGCCCGTCAGGCGCACGGCCCGGCGCAGACCGTCCAGCGAGCGGCGGCCATAGGCGCGGCCGGCCTCGGTCTCGGCGACGAAGGCGAAGGCGTCGAGCACGAAGGCCCAAAGCGTGATCACCTGTAGCAGAACATGATTGCCGGCCAGGATGGCGGTGCCCTGCCGGGCGCCGGCATTGGCAAACCAGGTGAAGCCGATCACCAGGCTCCAGGTGCGGATCATCAGATTGATATTGACGCTGAACATCTGCGCGATGGCGTGGCGGTCGAGCAGGCTGGCGCGATTGAGCACGCCGCCGGCCCAGCCACCCTGGCGCATCAACGTGTGGGCGACGAAGCCAAGTCCGACCAGAAGTCCGGCCCATTCGGCAATCGCGGTGGCGGCGCCCACGCCGCCCGGGCCATAGCCGAGCCCGAGGACGAACCAGAGATCGAGCCCGATATTGATGGCGCTGAACACGGCGTAGATGGCCAGTGTCGCACTATTGCGGCCCAGCCCGATCAGCCAGCCGGTCAGGGCGAAGGTCGCCAGCGCGGCCGGTGCACCCCAGGCCCGGGCCAGCAGATAGTCTGCGCCCTTGGCCTCGACGCCAGGCTGCCCCTGCAAGACGGCAAAGCCGCCCCAGGCGATCGGATGGCGCAGCAGCCAGACCGCGATGCCGAGCAGGGCGGCGATGGCGACGGCACGGATCAGTATGCGCTGGGTTTCGGCCCGGTCATGGGCGCCGTCGGCCTGGGCCGTCAGCCCGGTCGTGCCCATGCGAAGGAAGTAGAAACTCCAGTAGAAGACCGAGAAGATCGCGCCGCCCAGCGCCACACCGCCGAGATCGCTCTTGTCGCCCGACAGGCCCAGCACGAAGGTATCCACGACCCCGGCCAGGGGGACGGTGGCATTGGCTGCGACCAGCGGCAGGGCGCGCTTGATTACCTCGAGACGGGTGAGGTCAGGCCGGGTGGCTTCAGTGTGGCTGGACATGATCCGCCACTAGCCCGCTCCGCGACAGCTGGCAAGCTGCCAGCGTATCGTTGTTCAAAAGCTCACAAGTCGGCCATTCACGAGGCGCTAGACGCCACACACACCGTCGCGGCATTGATCGCGAGGCCGCAGCGGGGCGAGCCGGCGATACAAGGCGTCGAGCGGGATCCGGATCGGGGCCGGGCGTGTCAGCGAGGCGAGCAGGCCCCAGCCGGGGACGCGCTCCCAGATCGCAATGAAGGCGGCCCAGCCATCGACCAGCTGACCATCGGGGAGGCGGACATGGAGGGATGCCAGCGCCGCCTCCCGATCGACATCATCGGGCAGATCATCATTCGCATCGTGCAGGCGAATGATGTGGTCACCATGACGGGCATATCGCGCCATCTCGCCGCGGCAGAGCGGGCAAAGAGCGTCATAATAGGCGATCAGCGGGCCGGTGGTGTCCATGGGTTCAATCTGCACCGGCGAACCGGGCGCGGCCAGCGGTCATCGGGTCGCATGTGACGCGGTGCCGCGGCGGGGCTTAGCCTGCCGGGTCCGTGCGCCCCGGTGTGATCAGGAAATGACCATGCAGGGTGGCGACGGGGGCGCCGCTGCGGCCCTGCCAGGCTTCGGCCCGGACATTGGCGACGCGGCGGCCGCTGCGATTGACGATGGCGCGGGCATAGACGTCGGCCGCGCGGCCGGGACGCAGATAGTCTATCGCCACATCAATCGGTCGCGGCAGACGCTCCAGGGATTGACCGGCCAGCAGGGAAGCCGATGCGACGATCTCGAGAAAGGCACCGATGGCGCCGCCATGCAGGGCGGGGATGAGGGGATTGCCGACCAGGATTTCGGAATAGGGCAATATGCCGGTCAGTTCATCGCCCTTTTGTTCGAGGCGAACGCCGAAGCGCGCGACATAGGGCGCGGCCAGCAGGGTTTCGATCAGGGCATGGCTCATAAGGGCTGTCCCGAGCGCAGGGCTTCGACCGCGCGTTCCTGTGCCGCCTTCGACGCACCGGTCACCATGAAGGCGGCCTGGGCGGTTGCGACGGGATCATCGATATCGCCATCATGGGCGGTGGCGCGGACAAAAGCGACCAGACCATGGGATTTCAGGCAGATCGCCTCGGCGGTGACATCGAGCCCGGGCTTGGCCGGGCGCATGTAATCGAGACGCAGATCGAGTGTCGCCGGGGTGTCCTGCCCGCCAAAACCACTGAATGCCGCAAGGCCGCAGACATGGTCGAGCAGGGCTGTGATGACCCCGCCATGCAGGATGCCCGAGTCCGGGTCACCGACCAGATCAGCCGAATAGGGCGCGCGCATCACGGCCAGGCCGGGCTTTAGCGAGACCAGGGTGAGGCCGAGCGCGACCGCATGCGGCGAGCCATCGACGAGCAGGGGCGCCAGCTCGTCGAGCAGGGCCTGTAGATCGCCGGGATTATCAGGGTCGGACATGCGCCACTTCTATTGCAGCGCGGACGCGCTCGCCAGATGCAATTCAGCGCTGGCCAAGGCGTTTGTCGACGATCATTTCCAGTCCGGTCACGACCGGATCGCGAAGTGGGTCGCCATTGTCCGCCATACGGGTGAGCAGAGCCAGCGCGGCGCGGTGCATTTCAACCACTTCCGACTCGGCAGACGTATAAGTGTCCTGCAGGGCGATGAAGCGTTGCAGGGAGCGCCCGACACGAATGGCGAGCGGATCGCCGCTCAGCCGGGTTTCATGCGCCAGCGCCAGCGCGGCCCTGCGGGCGGCCTCCATCGGCGTGGTCAGTCCGGCTTCGACATCGGAGCTTCGTTTGAAACCGGGCTTGCGCTCACGGCGCGGCCGGCGGCGTCTATCGGGGCCGGCAAAGCGCGAGGAATCGACGAAAGCTCGCTGGTCTGTTTGCAGGGATTTGAGACGATTGATCAGCGTGATCGGCGCCAGTGGCGTCACGAGATATTCGCTGGCACCGGCGTCACGTGCGCGCTCGATATCGGCACGCGGCCGCGGCGCAGACATCAGGATCACCGGGGTTTCGCGATAGTGTGAGCCTTGAGAAGCGCGAATGCGCTGCAATAGTCGCACACGGTCTTCATCGGGATCGGCCTGCTCGGCCCAGTCGGCGACAATCAGCGCCGGCGAGATTTCGCGCAAGGCATGCATGGCGCGGCTGGCGTGAGTCTCGACCATGATGTCGCGGACGCCGGCATCACGCAGCACATTGATCAGGATATTGCGCATGAAACTGTTGGAATTGAGCACAAGCGTCGGCCTGCGACTCCAGTCGCGAACAATGGGTGCCGGAGGAGCGGTGTCCGCTTCGGTCAGTCTGATGGGCTCAATATTCATGCCGGCAGGCTAGCGCACGGAAGTTTCGAACCTGCCAAGAAGAGTGGTTAACAGGTGGGAAATCCGGCGTTTAGGCCAGATTTGAGCCCACAATGCCGCGGCCCTAGTCGCGTCGCAATGCCTTCACGACCCGGACCACGATCCAGATCGGCACCACGAGGACAGCACCGAGCAGGAGATAGTCCACAGCCCACAATGCGCTATCGCTGATGAAGCCGATAAACCGGCTCCAGGATTCCGCCAGCGTGCCGAAAAAGTCGACCCAGAGGCGTCGCGGGTTGACGTGGAAAGCCGCTAGGAAGAAACCCGCCAGCACACACAGGAAGATCAGCCGGATCAGATCCGACGGCGCGAAGCGCAACAGGCGTTGCACAAAGCTGCGCCGGGGCTGAGCTGTCGTTTCGGGTCGGGTTTCATTGTGTTCGGTCATGCGGTCACTTTAGCGCTAATTGCGGCGCAATCGGGGCCGCAGCCCCGATTGCCGGCAGGGTTCAGGATTTGCGGGTGATGTGAACTTCGTGCGGGTAGGGAATGGAGATGCCATCCTTGTCGAAGGCTTCCTTGACGTTCTTCATCGCGTCGAAGAAGACGCCCCAGTAATCGCCGGTCGCACACCAGGCACGACAGACAATATCGACCGAGGAGGCGCCATGCGCCTTGACCGCAGTGAACACGGCCGGGTCCTTCAAGACGCGCTTGTCGGCTTCGAGCACTTTGGTGATCGTCGCCATCGCCTTGTCGATATCATCGCCATAATCGATCGAGAAACCCAGATCGACGCGGCGCGTTTCATTGGCGGAATAATTGACGATCACACTGCCCCAGCCTTCGCCATTGGGCACGATCACCTTCTTGTTGTCGCCGGTCGCCAGAATAGTGGTGAAGAGATTGATGTCCTTCACGGTACCCGATTGTCCGGCTACCTCGACCCAGTCGCCCAGCCCGTAGGGGCGGAACAGCACGATCATCACGCCGGCAGCGAGATTGGACAAAGTCCCTTGCAGCGCCAGACCGATCGCCAGGGTCGCCGCACCGAGTGTCGCCACAAGGCTGGTGGTCTCGACCCCGAAACGCGCCAGCACCGCGATCAGCACCATGATCATCAGGCCCCAATAGGCCAGCGAGGCAAAGAAGCTGCCGAGCGTATTGTCGATCCGGTCGCTCTTGTGCACCGCCTTGACGACCGCCTTGCGGACCGTGCCGGCGACAATCATCCCGACAATCAGGATCAAGGATGCGAGCACGAGGCTGGTCCCGGCATCAAGCGCGCGCTGGGTCAGTACGGCAATGGTTTCGGGGTTGAAAAAGTCTTCGGGAATCATGGGGCGTGTCCTGTTTGGTAATTACCGCCGGACGGGTAGCAAAGTTTGCGTGTCAGGGGAATGGGGGAGGGCTGGCCGGCTGATGCCGTCCGCGCCTGCGGCCCGTTGGTATCTGGCCGGCGATCCCCTACGGTGGACAGAACGCTATTCGAGCCGTCAGGGGACAGCATGTTTGGAAGTCGGTTCTTTTTCGCACTCAAGACCCTGCGCGAACGTCTCTGGGTGAGGCCGCTGACCTATGTGTTGATGGCGGTCGGCCTGATCTTCCTGGCGCAGTCCGCGGACCGCTTGCCCGAACATATACCGCTGCCCGATATCAGCGCCGACACCATCGAAAAGCTCCTGACCGTGATCTCCGCCAGCATGCTCGGCGTTGCCACATTCGCCGTTGCATCAATGGTGTCCGCCTATGCAGCCGCTGGCCGGAGCGCGACGCCGCGCGCTTTCTCCCTGGTGATCGCCGACCAGGTGTCGCAGACCGCGTTGTCGAGTTTCATCGGCGCTTTCATCTACTCGATTGTCGGTATTGTCGCGATCCGGGTCGGCCTCTACGAGACCGCCGGGCGTTTCACCATCTTCATCACCACACTGGGCATATTCAGCTGGGTGGTCCTGACTTTCGTACGTTGGGTCGACAATATCGCCAGGCTTGGACGACTCGGAAACACCATTGAAAAAGCCGAGGCGGCGACCCGGGCCGCCTTCCGGCCCTGGAGCGGCTCAACCGCCCTGGGCGGGGTGGCGGTCCTGGACATGAGCGAAGGCGGTGCGCCGGTGTGCCCGGCAGCGTTCGGCTATATCCAGCATATCGATATGGATGGCTTGCAGAGCTGGGCCGAAGAGCAGGATGTCTGGCTCGATTTGCGTTCAGTTCCGGGAGCCTTTGTCTCGCCGGCGCGGGCCTTGCTGACGATTGACTGGCCGGGTGCGCCGCGTGAACTTGAGGATGCGGAGCGCGAATGTCTGGTTCGCGCCTTTGTCATCGGCAGCAAGCGGACGTTCGACGAGGATCCGCGCTTCGGGCTGATTGTGCTGTCAGAGATCGGGTCGCGGGCCCTGTCCCCGGCGATCAATGATCCCGGAACGGCGATCGAAATCCTCAACAAGCTGACCCATATCCTCCTGGAGCGGGATGGTGCAGCGAAGCAGGAGGAGGCGAGCGCGCCGCGCTGCAGTCGGATCCGTGTGCCGGCGCTTAGCCCGGATGATCTGTTGGAGGACGCGTTCGCGGCGATCGAAAAGGACGGCGTCAACGCTGTGGAACTGGGAATTCGGCTGCAGAAATCCTACAGCCTGCTGGCCAGGGCGCAGGATAGCCGTATGCGCGAAGCTGCAAAACGGCGGTCGGGCCTCGCCCTGCAACGTGCCGAACACGCGCTGACCTTCCCCGATGATCTCGAGCGCGTGGTCCGCGCGGCCCGTGATGGCGCGGGCGGTCTGGTCGATGGAAAATCAGCGAACGCTGGGGACTGACGCCCTGGCTGGCGCCTCAATGCGCCCCCACAGCCACTGCACCTGTACTCGCCGTGACCGCAGCGACCATTGCCGCTTGGGCCGCCAGGATTGCGGCGAGATCGCCGGCCGCTGCGATCGGTCTGGCCGTGCCGGCCCGGGCCTGGGCGAGCCGCAGGGCGAGGCGGGCAGCGGTTTGGCTTGCCGGTTTGGGTTTGAGTTTCGCGACGGCTTCAAAAGCCTCCACCAGTGCATCCGCCATGGCGGGACCATTGCCGCTGGCAGCGAGGATGGCGAGGCCGGTCTTGCCGGTGCCATGGCGCAGGGCGGGGCGGCCGCGCACGGCGATATTGAGACTGGTCCAGGCACCGGCGAGTCCAGCCGGGTCGGGCTGACTCATGGCGACTTCATAGGAGGCCGCTTCGGCATGATGGCGCGGCACGCCGGCGGTAATCAGGGCCTGGCGGGCGCGGGTCAGATGATTGACCGCGTCCTCTGGCGTTTCGCCCATGGCCGTGAAGGCGGCGGCGAGGACTTCCTCGCGCGGGGCATCGCGCTGCCACCAGGGCGCGGCTATGGCGTCAAGTACATCAAAGAACTGGTCGGCCTGCCAGGCATGCCCGCCGGCTGTGACCAGGGAGAGGGCCGCGCAGGAGCCACCATGGGCGAGACTGCGTGCGCCGCGGGTCTTGCGCTGCAGCGCCAGGGCGCGGCGCGCTTCAAGGAATTGTTGTGCCGTGCGACCGCCCGCGACCAGCGCCGCGGCGAAGACCAGGCGCATCGGCCGGTTTGGCGAGCGCCAGGGCCCGAGCCCGGCATTGAGTTCATCGCGGGTCCGGAAACAGTTTTCAATCAGGGTTTCCAGATCGAGCGGGGCATTGAGCACCGCCAGGGCTGCGAAGCGGGCCTGCAGGCGTTCGCCGCGCGGTGCGCGCGTGTGAAACGCGGCGTCGAGGGCCCGAAAGCGTTGCGTGATCGCATGTCCCATGCCGAAAATTCCCTCAATCATCCAGTTCAGGCCAACTCTATGCCGCACATGGCGCGGGTGCGGCAGAGGGACGGTTTTGTGCTTTGTCCCCCCATCTCTGGCGCGCTAAGTCACAGATATGAGCCCCGTCACCGCGCCCTCGTCCCTGCCGCCCGTCTTCCAGGCCTGGTTTGCCGCGCGTGGCTGGACGGTGCGCCCGCATCAGCTGGCGATGATCGAGGCCGCGGCCCGCGGCGAGGATGCGCTGCTGATCGCACCGACCGGCGGCGGCAAGACGCTGGGTGGCTTCCTGCCCAGCCTGATCGAACTCGCCGCATTGTCGGAAACCACTCCGAAGCAACGCCCCCACCGGCTGCACACCCTCTATATCTCGCCGCTCAAGGCGCTCTCGGTCGATGTCGCGCGTAACCTGACCACGCCCGTCGCCGACATGGGGCTCAATCTGCGCATCGAGACTCGCACCGGCGACACCTCGCCGTCCAAGCGTCAGCGTCAGCGTGCCTCACCGCCCGATATATTGCTGACGACGCCCGAACAGCTGGCCCTGTTTTGCGCCTCGCCGAATGTCTCGACCTTTTTTGCCGACCTGAAGCATATCGTGATCGACGAGATCCACGCCCTCGCACCGCAAAAGCGCGGCGACCTTCTGTCCCTGGCGCTGGCCGCGATCTCGCGCTGGGCGCCTGATGCGCGTCGCGTCGGCCTGTCGGCGACGATCAAGGATGAGGGTGAGCTGGCGCGCTGGCTGACGCCGCAGAATCCCGGCGAGCCGGAGCGGCAGGCGGCGATCATCCGCGGGGCACCCGGCGCACGGCCGGAGGTCGAAATTCTTGAGCCAGAGGAACGCATACCCTGGGCGGGGCATTCGGCCCGCCACGCGATGGGCGATGTCTATCAGCGCATCAAGGCCGCACGGTTGGCGCTGGTCTTCGTCAACACGCGCTCCCAGGCCGAGTTCACTTTCCAGGAGCTCTGGCGTCTGAATGAGGACAAGCTGGCGATTGCCCTGCACCACGGGTCCTTGGCCCCGGAGCAGCGGCGCAAGGTCGAGGCGGCGATGGCGGCGGGCCAGCTTGATGCGGTGGTGTGTACCTCGACGCTCGATCTGGGCATTGACTGGGGCGATGTCGATCTGGTCATCCAGATGGGCGCGCCGAAGGGCTCTTCACGCCTGATCCAGCGGCTCGGCCGTTCCAATCACCAGCTCGACAAGCCCTCTCGCGCCTTGCTGGCGCCCAGCAATCGTTTCGAGCACCTGGAATGCGAGGCCGCGCGCGAGGCCGTCGCTGCCAATGCGCTTGATGGCGAGCCGCTGCACGCCGGCGCGCTCGACGTCCTGGCCCAGCACATTATGGGCCGTGCCTGCGGCGAGCCGTTTGCGGCTGATGCGCTGTTCGACGAAATCCGCACCGCCGCTCCCTATGCCGGGCTGGACCGTGACACATTCGACCGGGTGCTCGATTTTGCTGCGACCGGCGGCTATGCGCTGAACAGCTATGAGCGTTTCCGCCGCATGGTGAAAACGCGCGACGGCTTGTGGGCCGCGCGCGCGCCGCAAATCGCCCAGCGCCACCGGCTCAATGTCGGCACCATTGTTGAAGCGCCGATGCTGGACGTCGTGGTCTCCTCGCGTGGCCGCGGCGGACAGCGACTGGGTCAGGTGGAAGAGTATTTCATCGAGCAATTGGCACCGGGTGACACCTTCCTGTTTGCCGGCCAGGTGCTGCGTTTTGAAGCCATCGAGGAGATGACGGCGCGGGTTACGCGCAGCCAGGATACGACGCCGAAAATCCCCAGCTATAATGGCGGCAAATTCCCGCTTTCCACCTATCTCGCTGCGCGGGTGCGCGAGATTGTGCAGGACCCGGCGCGGTGGGCCACCCTGCCGGACCAGGTGTGCGACTGGCTCGACATCCAGCGCCTGCGCTCAAGCTTGCCACGAGCCGACGGTCTGCTGGTTGAGACCTTCCCGCGCGCAGCGCATTTCTATCTCGTCTGCTATCCGTTCGAAGGCCGTCTGGCGCACCAGACGCTGGGCATGCTTCTGACACGGCGGCTGGAACGTCTGCGCATGCGGCCGATGGGCTTTGTCGCCAATGAATATGCTCTCGCGGTCTGGGGGCTGCGCGATATGTCGGGGCTCGATCTCGACGCCCTGTTTGCTGAAGACATGCTCGGTGATGATCTCGAGGCCTGGCTGGCCGAGAGCGATCTGATGAAGCGGACCTTCCGCAATTGCGCGATTATCGCCGGCCTGATCGAGCGCCGCTTTCCCGGCCAGGAGAAGAGCGGCCGCCAGATCACCTTCTCGACCGATCTGATCTACAATGTCCTGCGCGAGCACGAGCCTGACCATATCCTGTTGCGCGCGGCCTGGATTGATGCCGGTACCGGACTGCTGGATATCCACCGGCTCGGCGAAGCCTTGGCCCGTGTTCGCGGCCATATCGAACACCAGGCGCTCGCCCGCATCTCGCCGCTGGCCGTGCCGGTGATGCTGGAAATCGGCCGCGAATCCGTTCGGGGTGAGGGGCAGGAGAGCATTCTGGTGGATGCCGCTGATGATCTGATCGCGGAGGCGACGCGCCTTGACTGACCCCGTCCGCCCCCGGGCCCATGCCTTCCGCCTCAATGGTGTCGACGCGCTTGCGGATGCCGCCGGGGTGCTGATCCTGCCGGCCAGTGAAACCCTGATCGTCTCCGACCTGCATTTCGAGAAGGGCTCGGCCTATGCTGCGCGCGGCCAGCTCATCCCGCCCTATGATACACGTTCGACCCTGCGACGTTTGGCGGAGCGCATTGCCGATCACCGGCCGCAGCGCGTGATCGCGCTGGGGGACAGTTTTCACGATCTTGGCGCCGATGGCCGCATGGATGATGCCGATGCGGGGGCGCTGCAGGCCCTGGTCGCTTCGGTTGCGGACTGGGTCTGGATCGAAGGCAATCACGACCCCGCCCCGCCGCCGCGCTTTGGCGGCACCATCATGCATGAGTTGAACATTGACGCGTTGACCCTGCGGCATCTGCCCGCCGAGAGTGCGGCACCGGGCGAGATTGCCGGGCATTTGCATCCCTGTGCCAAGGTGAGGGGCAAGGGCCGCGCCGTGCGGGCGCGTTGTTTCGCCACCAATGGCACACGTCTGGTCATGCCCGCCTTCGGGGCATTTACCGGCGGGCTGAATGTGTGTGATGCCGCCTATGATCGCTGTTTTGGTGCCACGCCGGACGCGCTGATCATGGGGGCTGACACGGTCTACCCGGTGGCTGCGGCGAAACTCATCCCTGACAGGGCTCAGTCGCGGCCGAAAATCACCGCCGCGAGATAGCCGGCCAGCATCGCCAGGGCGACACAGAACAGGCCGTAAATCATCGGCGCATTGTGGGCGAATTCATAGACCAGACGCTCGAACCCGGCCTTCTCCACGCGCAAGCTGGTGGTCCGGCTGGCGACCGGTCGGCCGTCGCGGAACAGATAGACCTCGGCTGTGTAGTTGCCGACCGGTGTGCGCGGCGGCATTTTCAGCACGGCGCGGAACAGGCCGCCATCAAGGACATCGACGCCGCCGGGCGTTTCCGCGTAGAGCGCATCGCGGCTGCCGGCGCGCAGGACCGCGGCACGGTAGTTTTCCAGTTCCGCCTCATCGGGGCTGTCCTCGTCCGGACCGGTCTGCGGATGCAGCAGGCTGTCGAGTCCGATGCCATTGCGCGCCAGGGATTCGGGCGGGGCGATGACGTCAATCGGCAGGGAGCTGGCCATCGCGTAATAGCTGGGCACGGTGGGGAAATCGACCGGCGTCGTATTGACCCAGATGCCGAAACTGCGGCGCTTGCGCATGACGCGCAGGTCCTGATCGGGGCCACGCAGAACAACCACAATCTCGTCACGCAAGGTCAGGCCGCGCGTGGCGCCGTAGAGCACCAGCGATGTGCCGGCGAAATTTTCACGGATCTCCACCGTTTCCTGGGTCAGGGCGGCCATGATGCCAGGCGCTTCATTGACCATGGGCTGCTGCACCAGTAGCGCGAGGGCGAGCATCATCATCAGCTGCCCCCTCCGCCATGCGGCAAAACGACAAACATGTCAGCCGGGGTCACGACCAGATCGAGCCCCAGCTTGATGCAGACGCCGACGACCATGATCGCCAGCAGGGCGCGCAATTCCTCGGCCTTGACGTGGCGGCCCGCCCGGGCGCCGAACTGGGCGCCGATCACGCCGCCGACCGTGAGCATCATCGCCAGCACGACATCGACGGTCTGGTTCTGGGCCGCCTGCAGGAAGGTGGTCAGTGCGGTGACGAACAGGATCTGGAACAGCGAGGTGCCGACCACGACATTGGTTGGCATGCGCAGGATGTAGATCATTGCCGGCACGATCACGAAGCCGCCGCCGACACCCATGATGGCTGACAGCGCGCCAACGAAGAACCCGATCAGGACGGGGGGGATGACGGAGATATAGAGGCCCGAGCGCGGGAAACGCATCTTGAAGGGCAGGGAGTCGATCCAGCCACGCTTGCCACGCTTCACTCCACCCTCGCGCCGTTCCGGCGTCTGGTTGCGGCGCAGGATCGAGCGTACGCTCTCGATGAACATCAGCGCGCCAATCGTGCCGAGGAAGCCGACATAGCTGAGCGAAATGATCAGGTCGATCTGGCCGAGCTCGCGCATGGCGGTGAATATCTGGACGCCGACAATCGAGCCGGCAGCGCCTCCGACCAGCAGCAATGTGCCCATTTTCGGGTCGAGTGTCTGGCGGCGCCAGTGGACCAGCGCGCCGGAAGCCGAGGAGGCGACGATCTGATTGGCCTGGCTCGAAACGGCGACGGCCGGCGGGATGCCGATGAAGAAGAGCAGGGGGGTCAGGAGGAAACCGCCGCCGACACCAAACATGCCCGACAGAAAACCCACACCCGTACCCAGTCCCAACAGCAAGAAGATGTTTACCGAGATCTCGGCGATCGGGAGATATATTTGCACCGCCCGCTACCCCGCCGCAGCGCGTTCGAGCCGGTCGAGCAGGCCGGAATCAACACGCCCGGTTTGCGGTAATCCCTGATCGACTTCGAAGGCCATCACGGCGTCATAGGTCTGGCCGCCGATCATGCCGTCAATCGGTCCCGGCGAATACCCCAGTGCGGCCAGGAAGCCCTGGGCGCGGTAGACGTCATCGGTATTGGCCACCGGTGCCTGTTCCCACGGCAGATCGCGATAGAGGCCATTGGCCTGGGCATCGATTGGGCGGGGCTGGAAGGAGGAGGTGATGCGGCGAGCTTCCACGAGGGCGGCCGGCTCCATCATTTCCTCAAGCGCGGCGGCGCGCTGGGAGGCGGTCGGGTCAGATTCGCTGGCGGCAATCGAATACCAGGTGAAAGCATCGGGCACGCTCAATGGCACACCCTGGCCGCTCTCGAACAACAGGGCGAGATTGAACTGGGAATCGCGCAGGCCGAGTAGGGCCGCTTCCTGGAACCAGCGGGCGGCCTCGTCGAAATTCACGGCTGTGCCGGTTCCGTAATAATGCATCACGGCCAGATTATGCATCGCCCGGCGGTGGCCGGCATTGGCGGCGCGTTCGGTCCAGCGGCGGGCCGCTTCCAGATCGATGCTGACACCTTCGCCGGTCTCGAGCAATTTGCCATAGCGGTACTGCGCTGACGGGACGCCCTGTTCGGCGGCGCGGCGCAGCAGGATGGCGGCGGTCGCGGTATCGCCGCTATCCAGACTGCGCATGCCGAGCAAATAGCGCGCCACAGGATTTCCATCGGCAGCGGCACTTTCGAGCGTGTTGGCGCCACTATTTGTAGTGCTGCGTGCCGCGGTTCGGCTGGGCTCCTGCGGCGTGGGCATGGTGAGCGGAATGGTATTGCCCGAAGCGTCGGCGACGGCATTGGCAGGCGCCGTCTGACGCGTGGCTGTCGTGTCGCTGGTGGTGGCGCGAGGCTCGGTACCGGCGCTATCGCCGGGATTAGCTGCTGGGTTCGGCGTCGTTTCGGTCGTGGCCGGATCGGCGGCAGTTGCGGGCGCGGCTGTGCCTGGTGCGGCGAGATCTGCAGTGGCAAAACCGGCTTCGACCGAGGCAACGAAACTGCGCTCTTGCACAGCATTGGCCGCCTGGCTGGCGGCATCGCCGCGAATGGCTTCCCAAACCAGGATGGCGCCGGCTCCACCGAGCATGACCAGGGCGACGACGGGCAAGGCGATGAGCAGGGTGCGGCCGAGCTTGGACGGGCGGCTGCCCTGATCATAATCGACGGTCGAGCTCTGGGTGCGGGTGCGTTCGCGCGCTGAAGCCAGGAAGTCGGCATCCGCCGTGGCGCCAATCCGCTGGCCCGGACGTGGTCCCGATTGTTGTGGTGCGGCCTGCGGCGCGGGTTCTGGTCTTGCCGGTACCGGTTGCGGCACAGCCTGCAATGTGGGGTGAGGCGCGGCTTGTGGGGCGGGCGCGGCGGGCGGACGCACGGGCTGTGAGATGGCGGATTGCGGCGCCGTCGCAGCGGCGACCGGGCGTGGCTGTGGTGCCGGCTGAGGCGCCGGTGCCGAGGCGGGCTGGGGGGCGCGCAAGACCGGTGCGGCCAGCGGTTGAGCGGCCGCGGCTGGCTGCGCTGGTGGCTCGGGCGTCAGGAAAGGATCGGCATCGTCGGGCGCGTAGTGGCTGCGGGGCGTTTCGGCCTGGGGCGGCGGTGCCAGCGGTGTGTCGAAGTCGATCGGCTCGGCCACAGGTGCTGGCGCGCCGACTTCAGCGACAATGGCCTCCGCTTCGGCCTCGGCCTCAGCGCCAGAATCGGCGTCGTCCTCCTGCTTGCGGGCCTCGCTGGCTTCGAGCCGGTCGGCCAAGGCTGACATGGCGCGTTGCACCGGCGAGAGGACTTCTTCTGTATCGGCACGCACCGTGGCGAGGCGATCCTTGACGCCACTCATCGCATCCTCGATGCGCTGGGCGGTCCGTTCCTCGGACTGGCGCAGCCGGTCGGCCAATGCTTCGTCGGAGGCTGCCTTCTTCTCGTCCAGACGGGCAATGACCTCGGCCATCCGGTCGGTCGCAGCGGCGACGGCGGTCGAGGATTGCGCCTCGGCATAGCTGATGCGATCGGCCAGCGCCTTGCCCATACGGGTGACTTCATCACCCATCCGGCGCAGCGATTCCTTGCCCTCCTGGCGGACATCATCCAGCCGGCGGTCGATATTCTGTTCCGCACGCGTATCGCGTAGCGCGTCCTGCGTGCGGCGCTCATTCTCTGTCAGGCGCCGTTCGATGGCGCCGGCCAGCTTGGTCAGCTCATGGCCGAGCTTGTGCATGCCATCACCCTGGCGGCGTTCGGCATCATCAATGCGGCCCAGTGCCTGGGTAAGCGCGTTCTCGAGCCGGTCGACCCGGGGCTCGGCTGCAACATTGCTCAGGGCGCTGGCGAGCTGGGAGCGGGTCTCGGCAATCATGCCGGCGACTTCGCTGGACAGGCGGTCGAAGCGGCGTTCCAGTTCGACATTATCCCCGGAATTGCGCGATTCCAGAGTCTTGAGTCGGCCTTCAAGGCGCGCGACCGTGGTGTCGAGCGTGCGCGCGGCATCATTGGTCTGGCGCTCGGCGCCCTCAACCCGCAGGCGCAGGCTGTCGGTCGCGCGGTGCAGTCCGTTGAGAACCTCGCCCGAGCGCTCATCGCGCCGCTTGGCCTGGTCGGCCAGATCGGCGGCGCGGTGCTCGGCCCGTTCCAGCTTCAGCGCCAGCGCCTCGGCGGATTTGCGGGCGGCCTCGCCCTGATCCTTGACATGCTGGCCGGTGTCGTGGAGCCGCGCGGCCACGTCGTTCTCATGTTCATAGAGCCGGCGTGCCAGTTTCATGATGGTTGTTTCGATGGCCTTGCCGGCTTCGGGATTGCCCGTCACCTGACCGGATTCCATCTGCGCGATCCGGCCGGCCAGATCGTCCTGGCCCTGTCGCACCCGGCCCAGATCCTCGCGCGTTTCCTCGAGTTGTTCCGCCTGGCGTTCGCTAGTGCGGCCCACCTTGTCGACGAGCTGGTTGATGGCCTTGTCGAGACTGCCGAGTGTTTGTGAGGACTGGTGTTCGGCCGCTTCAATGCGTTCGGTGAGCCGATTGACCATGGCGCGCAGCAGACGGTCTTCGCCGGGCTCGACCGGGCTGGCACCGCCGCCAAAGCCCGGAAAACCTTCCAGCGCGTCGTCCCAGCTCGGATTGGCGGGATCGGAATCGTCGAGAATCACCCGGTTGAGCCACTCGCCCAGGGTAACCCCGTCATGACGCGCCGCCGTCTTGGCACGCGCCCGAGCGCGGGGATCGATTCCCTTGACGCTCCAAGGACCTGCAGACGACATGCGAATCGCTCACCTAATTGCCCAGGCTCAAGCTACCGGGCGGTTAATATTGTGTAAACCAAGGCTGGTAACGCTATATGTAGTGTTTCCACACCCAATGCTGGAAAACGACGCCAAAACGCCGAAATCCTGAGTCTGAACAAGGCTCCGACTCGGTTAACGCGGCGTAAAACCTGTGGGTAAATGGCGTTAATCTCTGTCGGTGGGCGGTTCAGTTTCCGCGTCGGCCTCGGCTGGGTCCGTGGAAGGAGCCTGGGCCGGCGCCTCGACCAACGGCTCGACTGGCGCGTCGACTGAGGCCTCATCGGGCGTTTCAGCTGGCGCTTCGACCGGGGGCTCGACTGGCGTGTCAACCCGGGCCACGGCCGGGGCCGGGGGTGGGCGGAAATAATTGGGCGCAATCGCCTGCAATTGCGCATTCATAACGCCGGCTTCGCGAACCGGCGGTGTCGTTGCGGCGGCGGGCAGGCTGACGGCAATATCGAACAGCATCCAGGCCGATTCGACATCGGCCTGGCTCGCCGCATAACGGCCTGCATGCCAATAGGTCAGCGCGCAATGCGGGTCGGCCTGGGCGCTGGCGGCGAACAGGCTCAAGGGATCGAGCTCCGGGGCGTGGGCGGCGTCAGAGGTGCGCAGCGCTGCCAGGGTCTCGGCGGCGAGCAGATTGGCGGCCGCTCCAGCCAGATCACCACGGTCGAGATAGGGGCGCAGGCCCTCCAGCGCGGCCGCGCGGTCGCCCTGCAGATCCGCAAGCGTCGACATCAAAGCCTCGAACTGTTCGTTGCCGAGGCCGGCGGCAACGAGTTGCGAGATCCGTATGCACAAGGGGTCGGTCGACCGCGTCGGGCAGGCGCCCAGGTGATGGGACGCCTGGTACAGCATCAGCAGCGCGCCGGGCTTGTCGCCAGCGCTGGCAGCGGCCTGTGCGGCGTCAAGGAAAACGGCTTCATCGGGGCTGCCGCCCGGGTGGGCCGCGGCGTTGAGGCCGGCATGGGCAATGGCGGCGAGTTCCGGGTCAGACCAGTCATAATTGGCGGCTGGCGCGGCCGGCAGGTTTTCGGGCCAGGGAAAGCGCGCCGTACTCTCGCCGGCGCTGAGCCGGCTCCAGACTTCGCGCCGGCCATCCGGGCTGCTCGGGCTAAAGACGATGAAGCCAAACCGCTCGGGAATGCCGGTCAGCGTGCTCATGATATTGAGAGCGTCCGGATGGATAGGTGTCGTGTGGCGCAGCCAGCGCCGGAAGAGTTCGACATCGGCCGGGCTGCCGTCTTCGCCTGGCGTGATGCCGAGAATGACGGCGCCGTCGGGATTGCGGCGGATTTCCTGCGCGCCGGTTTCCGTGGTGGTGAGTTGCATCGGCACTTCGGCGAGCCGCACGCCCATCGCTGCTTCAATCCAGAAGCGTTCGAACCGGCTGCCATCGGGGCCGGTCACTTCGTCGAGTTCGCCGCCACGCGTGTAGAAGGTAAAGGTATCCATCTGCCGGTGGACATAGCCGATCACCGGGCGGTTGCGCATTACCGGTCCGGTCGGGGTCGCGACCCGGGTCAGGATGCGCTCCTGGCTGAAATCAATCACGGCTGCGCCGGGGTCGGTGGCCTCGGTGACATAACCATCGCCAATGACGACTTCGCGCGTCTCGCTGGACTGCTCCGTTCCGTCGAGGTCAAAGCGTTCGATGCGCCAGCGCGTGCGCAGGACCTGTTCGGCGGTCTCGCCGCGGGCGGCGAGATAGTCGTCGCGGTTCAGGAATGCACCGGCCGGCGCGTAGACCGGAATTTCGGCCGCGGCCTCCTCCGGCGCGACAGGGCTGCGCTGGACGATGGAAAACGGATCGTCGGCGGCTTGCCGGGCGAGCGCCGGCGTGGCGGCAGGGGCGGCTGCAAGGGCGAGCAGGGCCAGCAGCCAAGAGTGTGTGGATCGGGTCATGCGCTAACATTGCCGCGCGGCGATCCTCGAGGGAAGGGGGGACGGTAAAAAGACCTGCATCTCGGTCCGGAAAATCAAAATGACGTTGACGTTCGCGTCAACGTGTGCGCATAAGAATGGCATGATTGATCCGGTCGCTCCCGATTCCGAATTCACCATCCGCGAACTCGCGCAGGAGTTCGATGTCACGCCCCGTACGCTGCGCTTCTATGAGCAAAAGGGCATGATCCATCCGGTCCGGCGCGGCGCCAGCCGCATCTATTCAGCGATCGACCATGCCCGGATCGAGCTCATCCTGCGCGGCAAGCGCGTCGGTTTCGCGCTCGACGAGATCAAGGAAATTCTTGACCTTGAGCCGATCTATCGCGGCGGCCGCGAGCGGCTTGAGCCTGCGATTGAACGGTTCGAGGCGCGGGTGGCTGTCCTCAAGCAGCAGCGCGAGGATGTCGACCATGCCATTGCCGAGCTGCAAGCGGGGCTCGACTGGATGCGTGACCGGCTCGCAGACCGCGAACCGTCTGAAGATGTGCGCCGCCGCGCCCGTGCGTTTGAGGCGCTGGCCGCGGCGCGTCTCGATCCCTGGTCAAGCCTGAACGCGGAATAACCAGAACACTCACACCCTTTCCTTGCCCCCTTTCGCCCGACGGAGATTCACCATGACAACCCCTTATCGCGCCCCGGTTCGTGACCAGCGTTTCATTCTCCATGATGTGCTCAATCTGGCTCAATATGGCGACCTGCCCGGCTTCGCCGATGCTGATGCGGACACAGTCGATGCGATCCTGGAAGAGGGCGGCAAATTCTGTGAGGGCGTGCTCGCACCGCTGTCGCATATTGGCGATGTCGAGGGCTGCGTTCGCGACATGGATGGCAATGTCAAAACGCCGGCAGGTTTCAAGGACGCGTTCAAGCAGATGTCCGAAGGCGGCTGGACAGCGCTTTCGTCAGATCCCGAATATGGCGGTCAGGGCTTGCCGCATGTGCTCAACCTGGCATTCAACGAAATGGTCTCGGCCGCCAATATGGCCTTTGGCATGTATCCCGGCCTAACCCTGGGCGCTGCCGCGGCGCTCCACACCGGTGGCAGCGACGAGCAGAAGCGCCTGTATCTGCCGAAGATGATTTCCTGCCAGTGGGGCGGGACGATGAACCTGACCGAACCGCATTGCGGCACCGATCTGGGCCTGTTGCGTACCAAGGCCGTGCCCCAGGCGGACGGTTCCTACAAGATTACCGGCCAGAAGATCTGGATCTCGTCCGGCGAGCACGACATGGCGGAGAATATCATCCACCTGGTCATTGCCCGTATCGAAGGCGCCCCGGACGGCGTGAAGGGCATCTCCCTCTTCGTGGTGCCGAAATTCCTGCCCGACAGCGATGGCAATCCGGGCACCCGCAACACGCTGAAATGCGGCGGGCTGGAAGAGAAAATGGGCATTCACGGCAATGCCACCTGCGTGATGGATTATGACGAGGCCACCGGCTGGCTGGTCGGGGAAGAAAACAAGGGCCTCAAAATCATGTTTATCATGATGAATGAAGCCCGCCTCGGCGTTGGCTTGCAGGGCTATGCCCTCGCCGAAGCCGCCTACCAGCAATCGCTTGGCTTCGCCAAGGACCGCCTCCAGGGCCGCTCCCTGACCGGACCGAAAAACCCGGAAGGCCCGGCCGATCCGATCATCGTGCACCCGGATGTGCGCCGCATGTTGATGGACCAGAAATCCTTCGTTGAAGGCGCGCGGTGTTTCGCGCTCTGGACCGCGTTGCAGGGCGATCTCGAGGAAAAGGCCTCCGATCCGAAAGTCCGCGAGAAGGCCGGCGATTACATGGCCCTGCTCACCCCGGTGGTGAAGGGTTATCTGACCGGCAAGGGTTTCGACATGGTCTCCAGCGGGCTGCAGATCCATGGCGGATCGGGCTTCACCGAGGAATGGGGCGCCTCGCAATTGCTGCGCGATGCCCGCATCACTCTGATCTATGAAGGCACGAACGGTATCCAGGCGCTTGACCTGGTCGGTCGCAAGCTGGCGATGAATGGCATGCGCCCGATCATGAGCTTCTTCGCCGAGCTCGACGCCTTTGTCGCCGAGGGTGGCGGCGAGAGCGAGCAGGTCTTTATCGCCGCGGTTGCCGATTGCAAGGCCAAGCTTGAGGAGGCCACCAATTGGCTGGTCGAGAATGGTTTGAAGAATTTCGACCATGCCGGCGCCGCCTCGCATGACTATCTCCAGCTCTTCGGCCTGACCTGCCTGACCTATATGTGGGCCAAGATGGCCAAGGTTTCGGCCGCGAAAATCGCCGCCGGCGACGGTGACCCGATCTATGCCAACAAGCTCAAGACCGGCCTCTATTTCATCGAGCGCTGGGTGCCGGAAGGCGCGATGCATCTGGCCAAGGTCAAGACCGGTGCCGATGCGATGATGGCGCTGGCGGCGGAGGATTTCTGAGGGCGCGCCTGAGCAGGGCAGCCAGGACAAGAAACGATACGAGCACCATAACACTGGGGAGTGGGTGATATGCAGGATCCGTTGAACGTACCCAAGCCGGCCTGGCTTGACCGTGAAGACGTCAATATCTTTTCCGACGCCATTGCCGGCTTCCTCGACAAGGAATGCGCGCCCAATGCGGATCGCTGGGAAGCGGCCGGCATTGTTGATCGTGAGCTCTGGTACAAGGGCGGCGAGGCCGGCCTGCTCGTGCCGTCATGCCCGGAGGAATATGGCGGCGCCGGCGGCGACTGGCGCCATGACTACGTCTTCCACATGCAGGCCTCGATGCGTGGCACTGGCGGCTGGGGTGCCTCGCTGCACAATTCCATCATCGGCCCCTATATCTGGCATTACGGCTCGGAAGAGCAAAAACACGCCATCCTGCCGCAAATGGTCTCGGGTGAACTGGTCGGCGCCATCGCGATGAGCGAGCCGGGTGCCGGTTCCGATTTGCAGGCGATCAAGACCACTGCCGTCAAGGACGGCAATGGCTATCGCATCAATGGCGCAAAGACCTTCATCACCAATGGCGGCACCGCCAATCTGATCATCGTCGTCGCCAAGACCGATGCGTCAAAGGGCTATGACGGCACCTCGCTTTTCCTCGTCGAGACCGACGGGCTGGAAGGCTTCCGTCGTGGAAAATTGCTCGACAAGGTCGGGCTGAAATCCCAGGACACCGCCGAGCTTTTCTTCGACAATGTCTGGGTGCCGGCCAGCGCCCTGCTCGGTCCGGAAGAGGGCCAGGGCTTCATCCAGCTGATGCAGCAATTGCCGCAGGAACGCCTGCAGATCGCTGTCCAGGGTGTCGGCGTCATGAAACGCGCCCTGATCGAGACCATTGCCTATGTGAAAGAGCGCGAGGCCTTCGGCCGCCCGATCATCAAATTCCAGAACACCCAGTTCAAACTCGCCGAGTGCAAGACCAAGGCGACGCTGGCGGAAGTCTTCGTCCACCATTGCTCCGAACGCCTGCTGGCCGGAACGCTCGATGTCTCGACCGCCTCGATGGCGAAATACTGGGTCTCGGACGTTCAGAATGAAGTCGTCGACGAATGCGTGCAATTGCATGGCGGCTACGGCTTCATGAATGAATATCCCATCGCCAAAATGTGGCGCGACAGCCGCGTCCAGCGTATCTATGGCGGCACCAATGAGATCATGAAACTGCTGATCGCAAGGTCGTTATAGGGCTTATTGGAAGCGAACCATGTACACGCCGAAATATTTCAGGATTGAAGACCAGGCCTCGCTCTCGGCGCTGATGCGAGCCTATGATTTCGCCATTGTCCTGGTGCCCGGTGAGCCGGATCTGGCGGCGACGCATATACCGCTCAAGCTTGATGATGGCCGCCAGATGCTGATCGGCCATGTTGCCCAGGCCAATCCGATCGCCCAGGCGATCCGTGACGGCAAAGAGGCGGTGGCGATCTTCTCCGGCCCGCATGCCTATGTCTCGCCGACCTGGTATTCCGACCCCGACAATAATGTGCCGACGTGGAACTACATGGCCGTGCATGCTTTCGGGCATTTCATCCCGCTCGAGGGCGAGGCGGCGGAACGTTCGCTCTCGGCCCAGATCGCCGATTTCGAGTCTGATTGGCGCATCACCAATATCGAGCTCGGCCAACGCGTCCGGCTCGAGAGCGCGATCCAGGCCTTCGAATTCAAGATTGTCCGCCTCGAGGGCAAGGCCAAGCTCTCGCAAAACAAGCCGGCCAAGGAGCGCATGCTGATCGCCAAGGCGCTCGAAGCGCGTGGCGAAAACGCCGTGGCCCACCATATGACTGAAGTCGGGGCGGAAGAATGATGCCCCTGAACAGATTTACCCCATCGGTCCGGACACTGTCCGGCCCATTCCCCCGGTCAGCCGGGGGCAAAAGCGACCTTCAGAAGTCGAAACAACTTAGTCGATAGAGCATTCAACCCGAACACGGGAAAGGACGTTACATGACCGAAGCTTACATCTATGACGCCGTTCGCACGCCGCGCGGCAAGAAGAAGAATGGCGCGCTCAATGCGATCACCTCGCTTCAGCTGGCGACCCAGCAGCTGCAGGCGATCCGCGACCGCAACGGGCTCGACACCGCGCTGGTGGATGATGTCATCATGGGCTGTGTCTCACCGGTTGGCGAACAGGGTGCTGATATTGCGCGCTCGGCGGTGATCAATGCCGGCTATGCCGAAAGCACGGCCGGCTTCCAGGTCAATCGCTTCTGTGCCTCGGGACTGGAAGCGGTCAATCTCGCTGCCGCCAAGGTGATGTGCGGTGAAGCCGATTTCGCGATCGGTTCCGGCGTTGAATCCATGAGCCGCGTGCCGATGGGCAGTGATGGCGGTGCCATGGGCGTCGATCCGGAAATGAGCTTCGACCACTATATCGTGCCGCAGGGCATTTCCGCTGATCTGATCGCGACCAAGCATGGTTTCAGCCGTGATGATGTCGATGCCTATGCGATGGAAAGCCAGCGTCGCTCGGCCCAGGCCTGGGCCGAAGGCCGGTTCAAGAAGTCCATCGTGCCAGTCAAGGACCAGCTCGGCCTGACTATTCTCGACCATGACGAGCACATGCGTCCCGGCACCGATATGCAGGCGCTCGGCAGCCTGAAATCGGCCTTCAAGGACATGTCCGATTTCGTCGGTTTTGAAGCCGTGGCGCTGCAGCGCTATCCCGAGATCGAATATCTCAACTGGGTCCATACCGGCGGCAATTCCTCCGGCATCGTCGATGGTTCCTCGGCCGTGCTGATCGGTTCCAAGGAAGCGGGCATCAAGGCCGGCCTCAAGCCACGCGCCCGCATCCGCTCAATGGCCTCGATTGGTTCCGAGCCGACCATCATGTTGACCGGCCCGGTCGCTGTCACCGCCAAGGCTCTGAAAAAGGCCGGCATGTCATCCAAGGACATCGATCTGTGGGAGCTCAATGAGGCGTTTGCCGCCGTCGTGCTGCGGCTGATGCAGGCCTATGAAATCCCGCACGACATCATGAACGTCAATGGCGGCTCGATCGCCATGGGTCACCCGCTCGGTGCCACCGGTGCGATGATCCTCGGGACCTTGCTCGACGAGATGGAGCGGACCGACAAGGAAACCGGCCTTGCGACGCTCTGCGTCGGCGGCGGCATGGGTACTGCGACCATTATTGAACGCGTTTAATCGGATCGATCAGGAGACAACACGATGAAAAACTTCACATTCGAGATCGACGCCGACGGTATTGCTCTCATCACCTTCGACAGCCCCGGCAAGTCGATGAATGTCATTTCCGCCGACGTGATGACGGATTTTGACACGCTGACGGCCAAGATTGCCTCAGACGACAGCGTCAAGGGCGCGGTCATCACCTCCGGCAAGGATGCGTTCTGCGCCGGTGCCGACCTGTCCGAACTGGGCGGGTCTGCCGCCGAATATGCCAAGCTTCCCCAAGACGAGATGAAGGCCAAGCTGTTCGAGCAATGCTTCCGTCTCAACAAGACGTTCCGGGCGCTGGAAACCTGCGGCAAGCCGGTTGCGGCTGCGATCAATGGCCTCGCCCTTGGCGGTGGTTTCGAGATCGCACTCGCTTGTCATTACCGCGTCATGCCGTCGGATAATTCCAAGGCCAAGCTGGGCCTGCCCGAAGCCATGATCGGCGTTCTGCCCGGCGGCGGTGGCACCCAGCGCCTGCCGCGTCTGGTCGGCCTGATGAATGCTGCGCCAATCCTGCTGCAAGGCAAGCAGATCGACGCCAATACGGCGCTGGCCCAGGGCATTGTCCACGCCGTCGTGCCCATGGCCGAGCTGGTCGCCAAGGCCAAGGAATTGGTCAAGGAAAACAAGCTCGCGTCGAAACAGCCCTGGGATGCTGACAAGTTCCGCTTCCCCGGTGGTGGCCCTTACCATCCGGCCGGTGCGCAAATGTTCGGCGCTGCCAGCCCCATGCTGCGCAAGACCACCTATGGCAATTACCCGGCCCAGCGCTACATCCTGTCCTGCGTTTATGAAGGCGCCCAGGTCTCCATGGATGAGGCGATCCAGATCGAGAGCCGCTATTTCACCAGGCTGATGCTGCGGCCTGAAAGCCGCAATATGATCCGCTCGATCTTCCTGTCCAAACAGGCGCTCGACAAGGGTGGCCGCCGTCCGGCCAGCCAGACCAAGGGCGAGATCAAGAAGGTCGGCGTCATCGGTGCCGGCTTCATGGGCGCAGGCATTGCCACGGTTTCGGTCCAGGCCGGGATCGAGATTGTCCTGATCGACGCTACGCAAGAAGGCGCTGAAAAGGGCAAGCAGCATGCGATGGATTATTTTGCCGGCGGCGTGAAGCGCGGCAAGGTTTCCCAGGAAAAGGCCGACAAGCTGGCCGGCATGATCACCCCGACTACCGATTACGCCCTGTTGAAGGATGTCGATCTGGTCGTCGAGGCGGTGTTCGAGAATTCCGAACTCAAGCACAAGATCACCAAAATGGCCGAGGATGTCATTCCCGAAGGCGCCGTGTTTGGCTCCAACACTTCCTCGATCCCGATCACCTCGCTGGCCACCGCCTCCAAGCGTCCTGACCAGTATATCGGCATCCACTTCTTCTCGCCGGTCGAGAAGATGAACCTGGTCGAGATCATCATGGGCGAGAAGACGGGCGATTATGCCCTCTCGCGCGCGATCGATTTCGTCACCCGGATCAAGAAGACCCCGATCGTCGTTGCCGATACGCGTGGCTTCTACGCCAATCGTTGCGTGATGCGTTTCATCGGCGAGGGCATGAATATGCTCGCCGAGGGCATCAAGCCGGCCCTGATCGAGAATGCGACCAAAATGGCCGGCATGCCGGTTGGTCCGCTTTCCCTGCAGGACGAGGTTGCGCTGGATCTCGGCGTGAAGCTGATCAAGCAGACCAAGGCCGATCTCGGCACCGCCTACAAGCCCTCGCCGACCGAACCCATCCTGTTCAAGATGGTTGAGGAATATGAGCGTTTCGGCCGCAAGAATGGCAAGGGCTTCTACGACTACCCGGCCGAAAAAGGCCAGCCCAAGCGGTTATGGCCCGAGCTGGAGCAGTTTGCTCCGGGCGGTAAATACGCGGAAGACCAGCCATCGGCCGACGAGATCAAGGACCGCATCCTCTACACCCAGGCGCTCGAAGCGGCGCGCTGTATGGAAGAGGGTATTGTCCAGGATCCACGCGAAGCCGATGTCGGCTCCATCCTCGGCTGGGGTTTCGCACCCTATACCGGCGGGGCGCTGAGCTTCATCGACACGGTCGGGGCAGCCGCCTTCGTCAAGCGTGCCGATGAGCTGGCAAAGGCCTATGGCGAGCAATTCGCCGTGCCGGCCCTGCTGCGCGAAATGGCCAAAAAGGGCGAGACTTTCTACGGCCGCTTCGGCAAGGAAGCCGCCGCCGCCTGATTGGCAGTGGCAGACTGAGTGAGGGAAGGCCGGTCCGGTAATCCGGGCCGGCTTTTCTGCGCCCGTGCGCAACTCGCTTCAACTCACTGTAAACCTTTCATTAATCAAATATGACATGCGTGGCGTCGCGAAGTGGCGATGATAAGGCGTCTCATCTAAGTGAGTCGTGACATGGAAATGCGCATGCCCCGTTTTGAACGAATGACGTGGCAGTCGTCCGCGAGGCTTGTTGCCCTTGCCTCCTGGGTCTTGGCGATTGCCTTGACCGGTGGCATGGGCTGGCAGGCCTGGACGGCGATCCAGGAAACCAATCATGCGCCCCGTTACGGTTCAGCCCGGACCGAAACCGTGGCGCGGGTAGCGCATTCGCTCACTGATGCCCAGATTATTGCCCAAAAGGACCGGGTCGTGCGCTAGCAGGCGTACGCCCTTGTTCAAGCCCCGGCCGGGGCCGTGACTGTGCCTGTCTTCCCGATCTGGAATCGAGCGGTATTCCCGTTGACAGCTTACCGCTTGCTCTGTGTGCGGCATGCGTCCAGACTCCTGAAAACATGAGGGAGTCTCGCCATGACTTACACGCTGATCGGCACCGCAGTCTCGCTCTATACCGGCAAGGTGCGCGGCTATCTGCGCTGGAAGAATGTGGCGTTCCGCGAACAGCTTTCGACGGTTGAGACCTATAAGACGGTTATCCTGCCGCGGATTGGCTGGCCCGTTGTCCCGGTCCTGCTGCATGACGATGGTAGTGCGCGTGGTATCGTCGTGCAGGACACCACCGAGATCATCGACTATGTCGAGGCGCACGAGCCGGGACCTTCGGTCTATCCGGACGGGCCGGTGCAGAAGCTGGCGGCGCTGATCCTGGAATTGTTCGGCGATGAGTGGCTGGTCATTCCGGCGATGCATTATCGCTGGGCCTATAATCGCGATTTCGCCCAGGCCGAATTTGGCGCCACTTCCTATCCCGACCTGCCGCCGGACGAGCGCTTTGCGGCGGTGCAGAAATCGGTCGATTTCTTCTCCGGCGCACTCCCGGTTCTGGGCATCGCTCCGGAGAGTGTCGCCGCCGTGGAAGCTTCATTCGAGGCCTTTCTTGCCGCGTTTGATGCGCATCTGGAGCGCCATGACTTCCTGTTCGGCTCGCGGCCCTCGATCGGCGATTACGGTTTTCTCGGACCGCTCTACGCGCATTTGCTGCGCGATCCGGCCTCCGGTGAAATCATGGAAAGACTGGCGCCGCGCGTCGCCGGCTGGGCTCGTCGCACCCATGCACCGCAACACGGCCTGACGGGTGGATTTCTCGGGAATGACGATATTCCGCCAACCCTGATACCGATGCTGGAAATGTTCGCGGCGCAGCAATTGCCGGTCCTCTTCGACACCGCCGTGGCGCTGGCGGAATGGGCCGACGCCAACCCGGATCTTACTGAACTGCCACGTATATTGGGCTTTCACAAAGCCATGATCGGGCATCGTGATACGTCCGTCGAGACCGATCGCGCCATCTTCCCCTATCCGCTCTGGATGCTGCAACGCGTCACCGACCATCTCGCTTCATTGCAGGGAGGTGCGCGTCAGGACGCCGAGAAAATGCTGCGCAGCATTGGCGCAGCAAAGCTAATCGATTTTTCGCTGCCGATCCGGCTGAAGCGGGAAAATTTCACGCTGGTCCGGGGGTGATTTCGCCGAAGCGCCAGACATCCATCGCCAGAACGCCGCGACTCCAGGAATGGTGCAGCAAGTGTCCTGGCTGACCCTGTCCTGCAGCAATGGCGGTGAGAAGCGGCCGGAAATGCTCGGGGGTGGGATGATTGCGCGCCGCATGCGGAGCGTCGCGCCACTGGCTCAGCGCCGCGAGGTCGCCGCGCGCAATCAAGGGCCGGACCCAATCATGGAAGGCGGCCGCGAATGGCGCTGACGGGGCGGTTTCGACCGGCCCAAAGGCATCGGCCAGGGCATGGGTCAGCGAGCCGGAGCCGACAAGCTGAACACCACGTCCGCTCAGAGGAGCAAGGGCGCGGCCCAGGGCGATGGCGGCGGCATCGCTGCGTGGCAGGCTGATCTGGATCACGGGGATATCGGCCTCGGGGCGCATCAGCGCCAGCGGGATCCAGGCACCATGGTCGAGGCCGCGCGAGCGATTGAGGCGCGCCGCGATTCCCGCCATCTGCAACAGGGCATGAATCTCGCCCGCCAGCTCCGGGGCTCCGGCGGCCGGGTAGATGGCCCGTTCCAGCGCCGGGCCGAAACCGCGGAAGTCATGGATGGTCGCGGGCCGCTCCGACGCAGTGATCTCTGCGGTCTCGCTCTCCCAATGGGCCGAGATGACCACAACCGCTGCGGCCAGGTCCGGCAGACCAATCTGCTTGAGGGCCTGGTTGGCTGCCGACCCGTTGAGCAGCAGGTCGGGCGCGCCGTGCGATATAAAAAGTGGTGGCAGGGTCATCGGACCTGTCCGCTTGCTGCATGAAGGAATATACCAAGCATTAACAGGGCGGGCGTTTCGGGTTAATCACAGCAACTGGCGAGTTACTATTTCGCGTGAGGAAATAATGGACCGGATCGACGCCTTGAGACTCTTCTCCTCTGTCGCCGAACTGGGCAGTTTCACCCAGGCCGCCGAACGCGAGGGCATCACGCCCGGCGCGGCATCGAAACAGATCACCGCCCTGGAGACCCGGCTGCAGGCCCGCCTGTTCGAGCGCACGACGCGCTCGGTCCGTCTCACCGAAGCCGGCGGGGCGCTGCTCGACCGGGTGCGGCCCTGGCTGGGCGAATATGATGCGCTGGAAGAGGGCGTCGCCGATGCCCGTTCCGCTCCGGCCGGCCTATTGCGGGTCACGGCCTCGGTCGATTTCGGCTCGCGCCAGCTGATGAGGCCCATTGCCGGGTTCATGGCGGCCTGGCCGGGCGTCGAGGTGCGGCTTTCGCTGGTGGACCGCATGGTCGATCTGGTCGAGGAGGGTTTTGATGTCGGGGTGCGGATCGGCAATCTCGATGACAGCGCCCTGATCGCCCGCCGCCTGGCACCGGCCTGTATGAGCATCGTCGCCTCGCCGGCCTATCTGGCCGCACGGGGCACGCCGCGCCATCCGTCGGAACTGGCCACGCACGACATCATCATCGACCGCAACAAGCCGGCGCCGCAACAGCTCAAATTCACCCGCGGCAGCGAGGAGATCGATGTGCGCGTGTCCGGCCGTCTGACCCTGAATGGGGCCAGCGCCGCAATCGAGGCCGCCGCCGCCGGTGTCGGCATCGCCTGCTCGCCGCGCTATGCCGCCCGGGCCGCACTCGAGGATGGCCGCGTCGTGTCGCTGCTGCCGGACTGGGAGCCGGACCATCGCAATCTCTGGGCCGTTTTCCCGTCAAGCCGCTATCTCACCCACCGGGTACGCCTGTTTGTGGATCACCTCGCCGAGCACTTCACCAGCAGTATTTGACGCTGTGGACAAGTCTGTGGAAACTGTGTGGGACATTTGAAGACAAGCCTGTGGGGAAGCTGTGTATTACTCCAAGGCTCAAGGCAGCTGAAATGCGGGGAAATTGCGGATTCTGCCTGGTCGCGCTTCATGATATACGGCCTGGCGAGGCAAGGATGGATTTCGGGGGAAATCAGATGAAATATTTATGGTTCGTGGGGCTGGTTTGCGCCGGTCTGACCGCTTGTGCGACCACGAATGCCGGCATCGGCGGTGGTGTCGCCAACAGCGCTTTCGATTACGCGCCCTCTCGGGCCAGCCGCAGCGCCGATACGCGCTTCGGTTACCGCCTCGCCGGTGCCGACTGGCAGGGCCGGATGGTCTTCGAATCCGTTGGCGGTGAAGCGCGCGTCGATCTCGCGCTCGACGGACTGGCGAGCGGCGATGCACGCGCGGAATTGCTGATTGCCATGCCGTATCTCGATGGCGGTGTGCGCCGTTATGAGGGCGTGACCGGCGCCGGCACAGCCGTTCTGGTCGAATTGCAGGCGGGGCCATGCCAGGAGCGGGTTGACCTCACCCAGCCATATTTTGCCACCGTCCGCATCGGGCAGGACGAGATCCATGGTTGCGCCGCAGAAGTCGCCCCGGTCGACCGCTGGTCGAATTATCTCGCCGAATACCTGCCGGCGATTGATGCCTGCCTCGCGGAGATGTCCGGCGAGGCCGACCATGTTTCCCTCGCCTATACGCTGTCTGGCGGCGCGACCGGAATCCGGCTGGTTGACCGCGACGGCGGCAGCTGGGAATGCGCCACGCGCGAGGATGGTCAGCGCGTCAATTCGCTGCGCGCGATCAATGCTGCCGATGCCGTGCTCGGCGAGGGCGATCCGATCTTTGTCCGCTCCGCCATGCCGGATGCGATGATGAGCTGCTATGTCTTTGAATCCGTGCGCGAAGCCGATGGCCGACTGATTGGCGCGCTGGGTCATGATACCTGTGATGGCGGTGTTGATCAGAGTATTGGCTGAGGCTGCGCACGGGCCAGGATTTGCCATCCGCCCCGCCGCACTTAACGCGGCCTTAACGCGAAGCGGTGGAGGGCATGCAGATGCGCGCCCTGATCTATCTCTGTCTTGCCCTGTCGATGGCCTCCCCCGCCCATGCCGAACTGCGCGATCTTCGCGCCCGGCTGTCCGGTCAGGAGGGCCTGATCTGGATTGCCTTTGACGGCCAGCCGACCGTTTTGCGCCGGGAGCGCACGGCGTCCGGCCTTGATCTTGTCATTGAGGGCATCGAGGCCAGCCCCCGCCATATCATACCGCGCCGCCGCGAACTGGTGACCGCCATTGAAGTCGAGCCCACCGAACGCGGTGTGCGGATCCAGGTCCGGGGCGCGCAGGCCTGGAGCGCGAGCGAGGCGGAATTACGCCTGGGCGGGGTTCTGGTCCGGGTGCAATTGGCTGCAGGCGCTGCGGCGACCGAGATGGCTCCGGCGGCTCCGGCCTATCCGGCTGCCGCGCCCGGCTGGCAGCCGACGCCGACCACGGGGCATGACCCAGCCTCGCCGGCCTCCATACCGCCGCCCGCGCGCGCCGAGCCGCACACGCCACAGCCACAGACCCCGTCCCGGTCGCCCGCTCCAGCTGAGCCGTCGCGCGCGAGTTCCATGCCGGCCCAGGCCGCCAGCATGGCAGCGGCTGCCTTGCCTGCCGAGCTCACGGCCTGCGCCGATGCGGCAGCAGCGGTCGAGGCGAACCCCTGGGATGATGCGCGGCTGATGCAGCATGCGGGCTGTCTGGCCCGCGCCGGTGAAACGGCCGCGGCCAGCCGCATCTACGAACAAATGCTGGCCTTCGAGCCGGAAAACGTCACCGTGGCTCTGGCCCTCGCGGATCTCCGGCTGCAACAGGGTGATCGCGCCGCAGCCCGGGCGCTGTATTTGCGCGCCGCCAGCCATGCGACCAGCGATTCCGAAGCTCTGCGCGCGCGCGGGCAGGCCCAGTTGCTACAGCCGGAATAATGCTTCAGGTCAGGGGATGGTCATGGCAGAGATGATGACGGAAATCGAACATGCGGGCCGCGTGCTCGTGATTGCCGGATCCGATAGCGGCGGCGGTGCCGGTATCCAGGCCGATATCAAGGCGATCGCGGCCATGGGCGGTTACGCCACCACCGCGATCACGGCAATCACGGCCCAGAATACGCTTGGCGTAACGGCTGTGCACCCGGTCCCTCTCGACATCGTCATCGCCCAGATAACCGCTGTGCTCGACGATATCGGCACGGATGCCATCAAGACCGGCATGCTGGTCAATGAGGCGATTGTGCTGGCCGTCGCCGATATGATCGAGCAGCGCGCCCCGGGCCGCCCCTTCGTGCTCGACCCGGTTATGGTCGCGACCTCCGGCGATGTCTTGCTGGATGAGGGTGCCGAAGCGGCTATCCGCGACCGGCTTTTGCCACTGGCAACGCTTGTCACGCCGAATATCCCGGAAGCCGAACGGCTGGCCGGCGGCAAAATCGAGGATATTGACGGGCAGATCGGTGCTGCCGAGGCGTTGATCGAAATGGGCGCCCGTGCCGCATTGGTCAAAGGTGGTCATGGCAGTGGCAGCGTCGCCCGTGATGTGCTGGTTTCGGCGCGCGGCATGGAGATCATCGAGCGCCCCCGGATCGAGACCCGCCATACCCATGGCACGGGCTGTACCCTGGCCTCGGCCATCGCCGGACTGCTGGCGCGCGGCTATTCCCTGTCGGATTCCGTCAAGCATGCCGGGGATTATCTCTATGAAGCGATTTCCCGCGCGCCGGGCTATGGCAGCGGTCACGGCCCGGTCGACCATATGTGGATGATCCGGGAATAGTTCGCGTGATCAGACCGGCGGTGGCAGGGGCTTCTTGCGCGCAATCCAGACCCCGGCGAGGATGATTGCCAGCGCCAGAAGGGCCGTCCAGCCCAGGGTCTCACCGATCAGAACGCCGGTCGCAACGGCCGCGATCGGGGTCATGTAGTTGACCGTCGCCAGAAAGCTCGGCCCGGCGGTGCGCGCGATCTGCATCAGCAGGACCGAGGCCAGCGCGGTTGGTCCGATCGCCAGCCACAAGACGCTCATCCAGGCTGATGCCGGCGCCGCCGGCATGTGGGCCAGGTCCCAGACCCCGAAGGGCAGTGACAGCAGTGCGCCCATGATCAGCATGCCCGCCCCCGAGAGCGAGGGCGGTGTGTCGGGCAGGAGACGGGCCAGCACGGCATTGATCCCGTAACAGATCGCCGCGCACAAAATCCCGATCTGGGCCAGCAGACCCGACCCGCCCAGCCCTTGCAGCGCGACCGGTCCGAGCAGGATAACGACGCCGCCGAAACCGATCAGAAAGCCGGCCAGACGGCGGCCATTCATCCGTTCGCCGGGCACGAAAACATGCGCCAGCGCGATGGTGGTGAGCGGCATGGTGGCGATCAGGATTCCGGTCAGCGAACTGTCGATGGTCTGTTGGCCCCAGCTGATCAGGAAGAAGGGCGCGGTATTGCCGAACAGGCCCAGCGCGCCAAACCAGAGCCAGCGCTTGTCATTGAGCGGCGGCAGGCGGTGGCCGCGGGCATAGGTCCAGCCGGTCAGGAGAATCGCCGCGCCGCCAATGCGCACCAGGATCAGCGCAGAGGGGGGGAAACTGATCACTGCGTGCTTGATGAAGGCATAGGCCGAGCCCCAGAGCAGGGTCAGCACAAGCAGCATGGCCCAGTCGCGCAGGGACGGGTGGTGGACGGGCCGGGTCAAATCAGAGCTCGGCCTGCAGCGCGGCGCGCAGCCGGGCCAGATCAGTCTCGTCATTATACAGATGCGGGGTGACGCGCAGCCGGTCGCCGCGTTGCGAGACATAGACCTGCCGCGCTGCGAGACGCTTGACCAGGTCGGCCGGCGCGCCGTCGGGCAGGGCGAGGCAGAGATAATGCGGCGCGCGCTGCGGTGTCACATCGCGCAGGCCGAGCGGGGCCAGGGCTTCGGCGATCTCTGCCGTTCTGGCCCCGAGGGTTTCCGATATCTCAGCGACGCCCCAGTCGAGCATGTGCTGCAAGCAGACATTCGCCGCCGGTACCAGCTGGAAGGCCGAGCGCTCGCCCATGTCGAAACGGCGCGCGCCCGGTGCGTATTCATCGGCATAATCGACCAGGCGGGCGAAATCCTCGGCCCGGTCGCGCACGATCCAGTTCTCTTCCAGCGGCTCGCCCTGCTGGTGTTGCGGCGCGACATAGAGGGCGCCGATCGAATACGGCCCCAGCATCCACTTATAGCAGGCGGCAACCGCGAAATCGGGCTGGATCGCCGCCATGTCGAAGGGCAGGACGCCGAGCGACTGGGTCAGGTCGAGAACGAGCGCTGCGCCCTGGCGCCGCGCGGCATCGCTGATCGCCGCGAGGTCGAGCTGGCCGCCATCGGCCCAGTGCACATGCGGGCAGGCGACGATCGAGGTTGCGGTGCTGATCGCGCCAAGCATGGCATCAGTCCAGCTCTGATCCTCATGGCGCGAGACGGTGCGGATGCGGGCGCCATACTGCTTTGCCAGGCCGTGCCAGACATAGATATTCGACGGGAATTGCGCGTCCAGGACGAGGATTTCCGATTGGGCGTCGGGTGCCAGATTGCGCGCCGCCGTCGCCAGACCGTAGGAGGCCGCCGGCACGATGGCGACATCATTGCGGCTCGCCCCGAACAGGGCCGCCGCGCGGCTGCGAAAGGCCTCCGGCGCGGCAAAGAAGTCGGCCTGGATGTCGAGTGTCCAGGGCTGCGTCTTGCGGGCATAGCTGATCGCCCCGGCACCCGAGGCGGCGATCGGCATTGGCCCCATATAGGCGGCGTTGAAATAGGCGACCTCGCGCGGCAGGTCGAACAGGGCGCGTTGTGATGCGATCATGCAAAGCCTCTTGCCCCGCTGCGCGCGGGGCGTCAACGTGTCGCCGACTCCCTCACGCCGCCGATCCGGAGATACACGTGGCCGATCCCAAGAGTGCAACTGTCGACAGCCCCAATTCGAAACCCATGATCCGCCCGGCCGATCCGCGGTTTTCCTGTGGACCGGTCAAGAAACATCCGGGCTGGACCTGGGAAGGGCTCAGCGAGGCGCCGCTGTCGCGCACCCACCGCGCGGGCCAGGCGGTGGCGCGGATCAAGGAAGCGATCTACCGCACTCATGCGCTGCTGGAATTGCCCGAAGGCTATCATGTCGGGATCCTGCCGGGCTCCGATACCGGGGCGATGGAAGCGGCGATGTGGTCATTGCTCGGTCAGCGCGGCGTCGATGTGTTCGGCTGGGACGTGTTCGGCAAGCGCTGGATCCTCGATGCCCGCGACGAGTTGCCGCTGGATGATCTGCGCATTTTCGAGACCCCGGCCGGGCAATTGCCAGATCTGGCGCAGCATGATGGCCAGCGGGACACGGTCTTCACCCTGAACGGCACGGCGGCCGGTGTCTGGGTGCCCGATCTCGACTGGATCGATGCGAAACGCGAGGGCCTCACCCTGTGTGACGCCACCTCGGCTGCCTTTGCGGTCGATATCGACTGGTCGAAGATCGATGTCCTCACCTTCTCCTGGCAGAAATGCCTCGGCGGCGAGGCCCAGCACGGCATGCTGGTGATGAGCCCGCGCGCGATCGAACGGCTCAACAGCTACAAGCCCGCCTGGCCGATTCCCGGCCTGTTGCAGCTGCATGCCGGCGGCAAGGCGAATATGGCGATCTATGAGGGCTCGACCCTCAACACGCCGTCGCTGATGTGTGTCGAGGATTATGTCTCGTCCCTGAAATGGGCATCACGCATTGGCGGATTGCCCGAGCTGGTGCGCCGCTGCGAGGCGAATTTCGCCGCGCTCGATGCCTGGGTAAGACAGTCGGACTGGCTGGGATATCTGTGCGAGGACGAAGCAGCGCGCTCGCCGGTTTCGGTGACGCTGAAATATACCGACCCGCGCATTGCAGTCATGGATGCCGAGGCGCAATGGGCGCTGACCAAGCGCATTTGCTCCCTGCTCGAGCGTGAAAATGCGGCGCTCGATATCTCGATGCACCGCCAGTCCGTGCCCGGTATCCGCATCTGGTGCGGGCCGACGATCGAACGTGATGATTTGGCCGCACTCGGTCCCTGGCTCGACTGGGCCTGGCGCGAGGCGCTGGACGCGGCGTAACGGGCGCGCTATCCGTTGCACGACAGGGATTTGGCATCAGGCCATAGCTCAAAGGGGTGATCATGACACGTTTGATGATGGCGGCTTCTGCCGCCGCCTTGCTGGCCGGAACGGCGCAGGCGGAAGACCGCGGGATGGAGTTCCGCTTCGGCGTGACGGCGCATGACCTGGCAGACCATGTCGAGGACGGGCCCAATCTGACCGCGGAAATCCTGTTCGGTTCGCCGGACTTTCTCTCCGCCATCTGGTCGCCGCGGCCTTACGTCTATGGCTCGTTCAATACCAATGGCCTGACCAATTTCGGCTCGGCCGGCCTGGCCTGGAATATCCCGCTGACGGAACGCCTGAATTTCGAGATCAAGGAAGGCCTGTCCTATAATGACGGCGTCGTCGATATTGATCAGAATGCGCCGGCCAGCGATCCCAACCGGATCCGTCTGGCCACGACGCGGGCCTTGATGGGCAGCCATATCCTGTTCCACACCACGCTCGGTCTCGATTATGACATCAATGAGCGTTGGGCGGTCGGGGCCTATTACGAGCACATTTCCCACGGCCAGATCCTCGCATCCGGGCGCAACCAGGCGCTCGACAATGCCGGTGTCCGCCTGAGCTATCGCTTCGGGCGCTAAGCCGTGCCGCGCTCGCTGGTCTTGCGATTTCTGATCGTCATCGCCGGCGTGCTGGCGCTGCTGCTCGCAGGGGCCTGGCTCTGGCTCGACTCCCTGTTCGAAGTGCCCGGCACGCGAACGGTTCCTTCGATTGCGGGCGAAGTGGGCGCGCAATCCGTGCTCGCAGTGTTTGCCCATCCCGATGATGAGCAGTCGGTCACCGGCCTGCTGATCCGGGCGAACACGCGTGACGGAGCAGTGACGCGCATGATTACCGCGACGCGCGGTGAGGCGGGAACGCCCTTGCCGCAGGTCAGCCGGATGGAAGAATTGGGCATCATCCGCCATGCGGAAGTGCTCAAGAATGGCTGGGCGCTGGGGCTCGAGGAACAGGAAGTCTGGGATTATCCCGATGGCGGACTGCCGGATGCGGATTTCGAGCTCTATGTCGAACGTCTGATGGAACGCATGCAGGCCTGGCAGGTCGATCTCGTGGTGACCTTCTGGCCGGAAAGCGGCCTGTCCTGGCATCCCGATCACCGCACCGCCGGGCGCGGCGCGACCGAGGCGGTACGGCGTTTGCGCGAGCTTGATCCGGACAACGCCCCGCGCGCGATCGCCTATATACTGGCCCCGCCGCGCATGATGGAGCAGTTCGGCGGCGAAACCGGGCAGTTGATCGTCGACAACCAGCCCGCGCCCAATCTGCAAATGCCGGGCGAGGCCTGGGCGAAGGTTCGCGGTTGGCAGATCCACGCCTCACAACGCGATTACCTGCAGCATCGCTACGGCTTCCCGACGCAGGTCATCTACGGCCTGTACGACAAGGAACATTACTACCTCGTCGAATTCTAGCAGCGCGTCCGGTCCTAGACTCCGGCCAGGTTCGCGAGACGTTGAAGCTCGGCCATGTGCGCCTTGAACGCGTCGCGGCCGGCCGGTGTGAAGGCCAGCCAGGTGCGTTGCCGCGTCTCGACCGTCGCCTTGCTGATCGTCAGATAACCGGCCTCTTCGAGCACACGCGCCTGTTTCGACAGCACCGAATCCGACACGCCCAGCCCCTCGCGCACGACCGAGAATTCGATCTCGCCGAGCGGCGCCAGCATGGCGCAGATCTGCAGCCGGTGCGGTGCGTGGATGACGGGGTTGAACGCTGGCGTCACGACCCGGTGCCCGTTTCGGCACGATAGGTCGCCATCCAGATGCGGCTGCCGATCATGGCGAGGATGAACATGACGCCAGCGCCGACCAGCATTGGCCAGAACAGGTGCAGGACATGAAAGCTGTAAAGGCTCACCCCCAAAATGCCGAGATAGAGAACGAACAGGGAGAGCGCGATCAGACGGGTCTTGCCGGCGCGCCAGCCGGAGACCCAGACACCATAGCGCCTGCGGTATAGCCATACGGTCAAGCCCAGCGCGCCGAACAAAAAGAGTTGCGCCAGATTGAGGAAGGGAATCGGCAAGGCGAGCACGAGCACCATGCCGGCGATGATGCTGGACAGGGCGAGATCAAACCAGATCGGTGCGACGACCTTTCCAGCCGATGTGGCGCTGGCCTGCTTTGCGGCATCGATGGCCCGCGCCGCGTCGTCCGGGGAAATTTCTTCGGTCATCCGGGGCTCACAATCCGTTGCGACTTTCCAATGTGGAAAGTTATAGATCATGACTTTCCATTTCGTCAAGTCACGACTTGCGCCAATGGAAAGCAACCGGTTTCAGGGTGAGTGGCGGTTTTATTCGCCGCGCGCAGCGGCGGCTTCGGCGGCGCGGGGGTCACCGTCCTGGCGGACATAGATGCCAATAAACCAGTCGACCCAATTGCCGTCGGCATCCGCCTGCTCGAAGTGCTGCCGCACCGAGCCATCGGCCTGCGGCGTCCAGACTCCGCGGAACGGCGCACGGGTGCCATTGCCCGGATAGTAGATCTCGCCGGTCAGCTGCATCGCGCCACTGGCATCGAGCCCGCCCGTATAATCGATGAAATTGCCGGGGCTGACCCAGACCTGACGCCAGGCGCCCATCAACGGGTCGTGGAAATTCATGCTCTCGCCGCTGCTGCCGCTGGCGCCGCTCCAGTGCTCGGTGATCAGACAGCCGCCCTGGGTTTTGGTGATCGAGTTCTGTCCCTGATAGGGGCCGCTATCCGGGGCATAGACATTCCATTCCCCGACCCAGAAATCGAAATCATCATGCATCACGTCGCTGCATCCTTGTGGCGGGGTTTGCTGCGCACTGGCAATCGGCGCCATGGCAAAGGCCAGCGCTGCTGAGGCGAGAAGTGTTCGTGCTGAAATCATCATGGTCTCCGCATGAAACTGTCGATGGAGGATTTTCCGGGCCCGATGTTGTCGGGACCACCGGATGAATGCAAATTGATCTGGTCCGGGTCACGGCTTCGTGACAAAAACCCGCGACAGCACAGGAGTCAGACATGGCGAACGTAACCGTGGTGGGCGCCCAATGGGGCGATGAGGGCAAGGGCAAGCTGGTCGACTGGCTCAGCCATCGCGCCGATGTCGTCGCGCGCTTTCAGGGCGGGCATAATGCCGGCCACACGCTGGTCGTTGGCGAGAAGGTCTACAAGCTCTCGCTGCTGCCCTCCGGTGTCGTACGCGGCAAGCTGTCGGTGATCGGCAATGGCGTTGTCGTCGACCCCTGGGCCTTTATCGCGGAAGCCGAACGCATCAGCGCCCAGGGCGTTGATATCAATCCCGACGTCGTCAAGATTTCCGAGACCGCGGCGCTGATCCTGCCGATCCACCGCGAGCTCGATGCCTTCCGCGAAAACCGCGATGACGGCGAAGCCATCGGCACCACGCGCCGCGGCATCGGTCCGGCCTATGAAGACAAGGTCGGCCGCCGCGCCATTCGCGTCATCGATCTGATGGACGAGACGGCGCTGAAAGCACGCGTCGCCGATATCCTGCACCATCACAATGCCCTGCGACGCGGGCTCGGCCATCCGGAATACCCGGCCGACCAATTGCTCGCCGAGATCCTCGAGATCGCGCCGAAAATCATCCCCTATGCCGCGCCGGTCTGGCGCGTGCTGGCGGACGCGATCCGCGCTGACCAGAAAATCCTGTTCGAAGGCGCGCAAGGTGCGCTCCTCGACGTCGATCACGGCACCTATCCTTTCGTCACCTCCTCCAACACCGTCTCCGGCCAGGCCTCGGCCGGCACCGGCGTCGGGCCGAAGGATGTCGGCTATGTGCTCGGCATCGCCAAGGCTTATATGACGCGCGTCGGCGCCGGTCCGTTTCCCAGCGAGCTGCATGATGATGACGGTCAGAAGCTCGGCGAGCGCGGCCATGAATTCGGCACCGTCACCGGACGCAAGCGCCGCTGTGGCTGGTTCGATGCGGTGATCACGCGCCAGACCCTGCAGGTCGGCGGCGTCTCCGGTGTCGCCCTCACGAAGCTCGACGTGCTCGACGGTTTCAAGACGCTGAAAGTCTGTGTCGCCTATGAGCTCGACGGCGAGCGTCTTGATTATCTGCCCGCCGGCAAGGAAGCCCAGGCCCGGGTCACCCCGGTCTATGAGGAGCTTGAAGGCTGGCAGGGCTCGACCGCCGGCGCGCGCTCCTGGGCCGATCTCCCGGCCGAAGCGGTCAAATATGTCCGCCGCGTCGAGGAATTGATCGAATGCCCGATCGCCCTGGTCTCCACCAGTCCGGAACGCGAGGACGTGATCCTGATGCAGGATCCTTTCCGGGCGTGATGCTTCGGGCGGGGGAGACGCGATAATGGCGCTCTCCAATGCCCTCATACTGGCCGCGGCCCTGCTGGTCGGCCTCGTGCTGGCCTCGCCGCGCGTCGCCGACAACCGGCTGTGGCGCGCGACCATCACGCCGCTGGCCTCGATCATCGGCAGCGGCTTTCTCGTGCTCGGTCCGGTGCTGGAAACCTCCTATGGCTATCTCGCCCCGCTGGTGATGGCGGGCCTTTGCCTGGGGGCCTGGCTGTTCGGCGCCGCGATCCGCGCCAATATCCGCCAGCTCGACCAGACGGGCAGCCAGCGCAGCGCGCTGGAAACCCATATCGAGACGGCCTCCTCCTGGGTGCTGGCCTTCGCCTACATCATCTCGGTGGCCTATTATCTCAACCTGCTGGGCGTATTCGGCGTCAGCCTGACCGAGGTCGATGACCGCTATCATGCGCGCCTGCTGGCCAGTGCCGTGCTGGTGCTGATCCTGGTGGTGGGCTGGACGCGCGGCTTTCATGCGCTGGAGCGGCTGGAGCAGATCTCGGTCGGCATCAAGCTGGCAATCATTGCCGGACTGATTTTCGGGCTGATCCTGTTCAATGCCGGGCACTTGCGCGCCGGCGATCTGCAATTCACCCCGCCGGAACTGACCGGCTGGCCGGCCATCACCCTGGCTTTCGGACTGATTGTCACCATCCAGGGCTTCGAGACCTCGCGCTATCTCAAGGCCAGCTATGACGCCGCCACCCGGATCCGCTCGATGCGGCGGGCGCAGCTGATCGCGACGGCGATCTACATCGTCTATATCGGCCTGATCGCCTATGTCTTCACGCCCAGCGAACTGCCCTTCAGCGAGACTGCGATCATCGACATGATGCGGATCGTCGCTCCCGTTCTGCCGGTCCTGCTGGTCGCCGCCGCGCTCAGCGCCCAGTTCAGCGCCGCCGTCGCCGATACCGGCGGTTCAGGCGGTCTGATGGTGGAATTGAGTGGCGGACGCATCAAGCTGCGCCAGGCCTATGCTGTGCTGGTTGGCGCCGGACTGGTGCTGACCTGGACGGCCAACCTGTTCGAGATCATCGCCTACGCCTCGCGCGCCTTCGCGCTCTATTACGCGTTTCAGGCGGCGATTGCGGCCCTGGGTGCCCGGCGGGCCGGCGGTCAGAATTTGCGCATGGCGGGCTATGCCGGCCTTTGCCTGCTCGGACTGGCGATGACCGCCTTCGGGACGCCGGTTGAGGGCTAGCCCCTATTCCGCCGCAACCATGCGCGGCTGGCGCATCAAGTTCAGCAGGTGGGGCTTCAGGGCCAGGGCGGGTTTTTCCACGGTCACCCGCAGCACCCAGCCGGCGGCGATGGCGCTGACCAGCATCAGTGCGAACAGGGCGTTGTAACCGAGGCCCGGCATCAGGGCGAAAGCCATCATGCCCAGCGGCCAGTGCAGGATATAGACGCCGTAGGATACATCCTCGACCTCGCGCAGCGCCTTGCCGATACGGCCCGGCACGTCGAGGAAGCCGATCCAGAGGTAAAGCCAGGCCAGTGCGATCTGCAGCATCACCGGACCCATCGCGGTGCCCTGGCTGGCAAAGGCCGCCAGCAGCGCCAGGCCGGCATAACCGGCCGAGAGCGGGATCTGGTCGCGGGCGGCATAGAAGCCGGCACCGATCATGAAGGCGGGACCAAAACGGGCCATGGTGCCGATCGTCTCGTCGCCAATGCCGCTATAGCCGAAGATCTCGTAGAGCACGCCGCAGACCGCAGCCAGGCCGGCCCAGACCAGGATCAGGCTGCGATGGCGATACAGGCCAACCGCGGCCAGCAGGCCGACGCCGAGATAGGCGAGCAATTCATAGCGGATCGTCCACAATGCGCCATCCATCGCCTGGCCAACCGGTGAGGCATTGAAAACCTCCGGCAGGCCGGCCAGCGGATCGGCCTGCGAGATCACCAGAAGCGGGAATTGCAGGGTTTGCGCATGGCTCCAATACTCGCCCAGGGTCAGGCCGGTGAAGAGCGGGCCGACCACCAGCCACATCAGCAGGACAGCGGCGACCAGACCCGGGAAGATGCGCAGCACGCGTGACAGGGTGAAGGAGAGCATGTCGGGGCGATTGAGCAGGCTGGCGGTGATCATATAGCCGGACAGGATGAAGAAGCCGTCGAGCGCCAGCTGTACCGTCGCATCGACAAATTCCGGCCAGACACCGTGATAGGGCAGGCCCATCGGGATCAGGATGGCGTGGGCATAGACAACGACAATCGCGAAGACGATCCGCATGGCGGTGAATGTGTTCGATTTGTCTTCGAGCCGGCCATGGCCGGAATGAAAGATCGCACGCATGGTTTCGGCCTCATTTGATCGTTTGTGTTAGGGAAGTAGCAATAATTGGGCCGCGCCCGGCAGCGCTCGAAACCTTTCGTTATTGAATTGAATTTGTTGAAAAAACGCACGCCGCTCTCGGGGCGCACTCAAGCCGGCGCGCCCGATTGGCTTCCCGTATCGAGAAGAATTGGGGGCGATGTCCCGTTTCAGCTTGCCGGATGCACCGGCCAGGCTGTCAGTGCGCCTCGACGTCCTCGACCACGCAGCGCTCGAATGGCTGCAGTACGGCGCCATTCATCGCGGCGCCGTGGACGCCCTGCGCACGGGCCGAACTGACGAGGATGATTGGCGCACCGTCATAGGACAGGACGGCGCTGACGAGTTCGGCATCGCCATTGGCATTGGTGACAATAATGCTGCGCAGCGGGTAGGGCGGCGAGCCGTCGGCCGGTGTGTGCAGGCCATCGACCAGATTGATGATGCGCATGCCGTGATCGAGCTCCGGGAAGGGCCCGGGTTCGGCCAGGGAGAGCGCATAACTCACCCGGTAACGTGCCGCTTCGCCGCCCAGGGCGAGGACGAGTTGGCCGGCATCGCCATCCACGCCCGATGGATTGTCCGGCGTGGCCCGGATGTCGAGGTCGAAGCTGCGCCCCGATGCATCGCCGCAGGCGGAGCCGCCATCGGCCAGACGCTCGACATAATGTCCATTGGGCAGGGCGGGCAGGCCTGGTGGCTCGGGCGGCGTGCTGGTGCCCTGGAACAGAATGGCGGCGAGTAGTCCGGTTGCGATCAACATGGCACTTCCCTGATTTACTGGCCCCAACCCGCTGGCCCCAACCCGCTGGCAGGGACGCGGTGGCAATCCTGTTCGTCCCTTAGTTCGTACCGGCCGGGCAGAGCTGGAAGGGCTGGAGCACGGTGCCATTGGACAGGGTGCCATGGACCTCCGGCGTGCGCACGGTTGAGATGAGATGGATGGGCGGCCCGCCATCGGAGGCGGTGGCGCTGACGATCTCGGCATCGCCATTGGCGCTGGCGAGAATGCTGGTGCGCAGGACGTAGGGCGCTGAACCATCCGCCGGGGCGAAAGTGCCATCGACCATATTCATCGTGCGCATGTTGAACATCGGGTCGGGCTCGGCGAAGGCGAGCGCATAGGTGAGCTGGTAGACCACCGGGTCGGCGCCCAGCGCCAGGGCGAGTTCACCGGCATGACCATCCACGCCGCCAGGATTATTGTCGGGCACGCGCACATCGAGATCGAACCAGCGCGCCGAGGCATCGCCGCAGGCCGAGCCGCCGTCCGCGGTGCGCTCGACATAATGGCCATTGGGCAGCGAGGGCAGGCCGTGCAGCCCGTCAGCCGGAGCGGCGGCCGGGGTCTGTAGCAGGCCGGCGATGATCAATCCTGATAGGGCAAGCATGGCAGTCTCCCGATTGTCTGTCCCCACTCTAGCGGGAAATACCCCGCGGGGAATCCCCGAAACGGGGGAGGTGGCCGCATATACATTGGCTGGCTGTGAGCCTAGGGTTATTGTTCCACACACCGCTCGGGAGACCGCCATGTTTGATACCGGATCGATGACCGATTTCCTGCTTCGCATGTTCGGGCTTTATTATCTGGCAGCCGGGATTGGCCTCTTCACTGCGCCGGACGCGTTCCAGACCATCGCCGGGGAGTTGAAGTCGAGCGCGCTGATGCGGTTGATCTCCGGCATTCTGGCGCTGACATTCGGCATGATCGTGCTGGCGCTGAACAATGACTGGACCAGCTGGCAGGCGGGCATTGTCACCGCCATTGGCTGGGCCGGCCTGATCAAGGGCGTGACCATTCTGGCCTTGCCCGCTCCTTTTCTGGGGCTGACGGTGGCGCTGTTCGCGCGCACCGAAATCCTGCGCATCATGGCGCTGATTGTCACCGCTGCCGGCGCCGCGCTGCTCTGGCTCGGCTTCGCCTGAGCGCCCGTCACGATCGGCGAACCCTCAAGGGCAGGGCGCGAAGCGGCGCAGTGCGCGTGGCGCTGACAATAGCTGGCCGCCAGCTTCAGGACCATTGCCGGGCGCGACAAGGTCATGATCCCAGGCAGCGGCACTGCGCGGGCCGCGCCAGTCATTTTCCTGCAATTGCACGATTTCGATATCGCCATCGCCGTGGCGTCGCAGGAACAGGCTCAGCGCGCCGACAGTGCCGCCCGTGAAAACGTCATTGTCATAGTGTCCGACGACATTGATCCGCCCCGCTTCGATCAGCGTGTCGCCCGGATAATAATCGTTCCGGACAAATCGCGCCTGACGGATCGCATAGAGCGGGCGATCAGCGCCTTTGCCCTCAAGGTCAAATGAGACCAGCCCGGCGCGTCCGACGGTCTCAATGCCTTCGCCGCCGGCGTCTTGCTCCAGCTCGCGCACCCGGATCGAGATAAAGGCCGCGTGCTCTGCCGTGCAATCCAGCGTCCCGCCGGGTGTCCGCTCGACATAGCGTCCCTCGGGAAAGCTGGCCCCGTCATCCAGCGGCGCCAGAAGCGCCGCCGCGATCAATCCAGCCAGGACAACACTCATTGCCGCCACCCTTTTCAATGATCATCACGAACAATCTGCGTCGAAGCCGCGTGAACCGCAAATGAACAGGTTGGATGACACCCGCCTGACCGCCCGCTTGCCAGAATCGCCGCGCCGCTCCATGCTCATTACCAGTTTTCCGGGGGGCGTCCTGCCAGTGATGGCGTGGACTGAGAAGCACCCTTAGGACCGGATCCGGGTCATGCCGGCGGCGGGACGGAGCAGGGATATGGACGAAGCCGAATTCAATGCCTTTTGCGGCACGCTGCCCGCCACCAGCACGGTGGTGCAGTGGGGCGATGCGCATGTGTGGAAGGTGGGCGGCAAGGTGTTTGCCGTCGGTGGCTGGTCGAAGGATATCGACGGCTTCGGCATTTCCTTCAAATGCTCGCCCCTGACCTTCGAGATTTACAAGGACGAGCCGGGCATGCGCCCCGCGCCCTATCTGGCCTCGCGCGGCATGAGCTGGCTGCAATGGACCGGGCCGCAAACCCTCGATACCGACATGCTGCGCGACTATCTCGGCGAGAGCCACAGGCTGGTCGCCGCCGGGCTGACGAAGAAGCTGCAGCGCGAACTGGGGCTCGCCACCGATTGAGCTCCCCCATTTCACACCCAAAACCGGACGCCCGCACATGAACAAGCCCATGAATTTCGCAAAAGATGGCCAAGCCACATTCGAGACCCCGAAAGTCACCACCGGGCCCTTGCCGGGCTCGCGCCGCGTCTGGACCTCGCCGAAGGCCTCGCCGGGGCTGAAGGTTCCGCACCGCGAGATTGATCTGCATCCGACGGCGAATGAGCCGCCTGTGCGGGTCTATGACACCTCCGGGCCGTACAGCGATCCGGATGCCAAGATCGATGTCGAGCATGGCCTGCCGCGCATCCGCCTGGCCTCGATCCTCAAGCGTGGCGGCGTCGCGGAATATGATGGCCGCCCGGTCACACCGCTCGATAATGGCGGCGCGACGGGCAAATATCTGGCGCGCGAATTTCCCAGCCTGCACAAGCCCTTGCGCGGCACTGGCGAGGCGCCGGTCACCCAGTATGAATTCGCCCGTGCCGGCATCATCACCGATGAGATGATCTATGTCGCCGAGCGCGAAAACCTCGGCCGCAAGACGCCGATGGCCGGCTATAAGGAACGCATGGCCGACGGCGAGAGCTTTGGCGCCTCCATCCCGGAATTCGTCACCCCGGAATTCGTCCGCGACGAGATCGCCCGCGGCCGCGCCATTATTCCGTGCAATATCAATCACACCGAGCTGGAGCCGATGATTATCGGCCGCAATTTCCTCACCAAGATCAATGCCAATATCGGCAATTCCGCCGTCGCTTCCTCCGTCGAGGAAGAGGTCGACAAGATGGTCTGGGCGATCCGCTGGGGCGGCGATACGGTGATGGATCTGTCCACCGGCAAAAATATCCACAACACCCGCGAATGGATCTTGCGCAATTCCCCCGTCCCCATTGGCACGGTGCCGATCTACCAGGCGCTGGAAAAGGTCAACGGCATCGCCGAGGACCTCACCTGGGAAGTGTTCCGCGACACGCTGATCGAGCAGGCCGAGCAGGGCGTGGATTATTTCACCATCCATGCCGGCGTCCGCCTCGCCTATGTCCCGATGACCGCCGACCGCGTCACCGGCATTGTCAGCCGCGGCGGCTCGATCATGGCCAAATGGTGCCTGGCGCATCATGAGGAGAGCTTCCTCTACACGCATTTCGAGGAGATTTGCGACATCATGCGCGCCTATGATGTGAGCTTCTCGCTGGGCGACGGATTGCGACCCGGCTCCATCGCTGACGCCAATGACAAGGCTCAGTTCGCCGAGCTGGAAACGCTGGGGGAGCTCACAAAGATCGCCTGGGACAAAGGCTGCCAGGTGATGATCGAGGGGCCGGGCCATGTCGCCATGCACAAGATCAAGGAAAACATGGACAAGCAGCTGGAGTGTTGCCACGAGGCGCCCTTCTACACGCTTGGCCCCCTGACCACCGATATCGCGCCCGGCTATGACCACATCACCTCCGGCATCGGCGCCGCCATGATCGGCTGGTTTGGCTGTGCCATGCTCTGCTATGTCACCCCGAAAGAACACTTGGGCCTGCCCGACCGCAATGACGTCAAGACCGGCGTCATCACCTACAAGATCGCCGCCCATGCCGGTGACCTCGCCAAGGGCCACCCGGCCTCGAAAATCCGCGACGACGCCTTGAGCCGCGCGAGGTTCGAATTCCGCTGGGAAGACCAGTTCAACCTCGCCCTCGACCCGGAAACCGCAAGAGATTTCCACGACAAGACCCTCCCCAAAGACGCCCACAAGGTCGCCCATTTCTGCTCCATGTGCGGCCCGAAATTCTGCTCGATGGAGATCACGCGCGAGATCCGCGACCGGTTTGGCTCGGCGCGGGCGCCGAATGAAGTCGATGCCGGCATGGCGGAGAAGGCGGCGGAGTTCCGCGAGAAGGGCTCGGAGATTTATTTGAGCGAGGACGGGAAGGTTCGGGAGGTTATTGATTGACTTGATTTGGCTTTTTCGACCAGCATGCTGAAGGCAGATGGCTGAACCGCGTATGCCAGCGGTGCGTTTCAAATGCATAGGGGTTGCGCTATGAGCGACGACGCGGATTTTAAATTTGATGATGAGACTGAGGCGTTTGAGGGCAGCGCAAAATCGACTAGTGACCGAGCGATCGAACGGAAGTTCGAGACAGGTCGGCTTCGCGTTGTACAAGAGCAGAATTCATTCTTTCTGCCTCATGTCGTAGATTTTATTGAGGGGCGAAAATGGGGCAATCTTCGGCCAAAGTATCAACGTAGATTAAGATGGGACAATCGAAAAAAATCGAAGCTTATTGAAAGCTTTCTGATGAACGTTCCAGTTCCTCCTGTGTTTCTGTATGAGAATGGAATTGGCAAGTTCGAGGTGATGGATGGGCAGCAGAGGCTAAACGCAGTCTTGGAGTACATGACCAACAGGTTTCCGCTTTCAAATCTCGAAATTTGGAGCGAACTGAACGGTAGGACATACTCTCAATTGCCGCCGTTAGTTCGGCGTGGTCTGGACCGGGCGAAGGTGTCGGCGATCACGTTGATGTCCGACATGGGTAGCGAGAAAGTGGATTCTATTGACCTCAGAGCACAAGTCTTTGATCGACTAAACTCTGGGGGAGTCCGATTAAATCAACAAGAGCTTCGAAACTCGCTGTTCGGCGGATCGTTCAATGATCTGATCGTTCATTTATCGGGAACCGCAAAATTTACGGATGCCTGGAATATCCCGGCGCACGCAGAGAACGTTTTTGATGATGGGACGGTTTCAGACCTTCTGATCAGCAATACGCTTTATAAACAAATGATGGACTGTGAAATCGTCCTTCGCTTTTTCGCTTTTCGTCAGGACGACAAGTACATCGTCGGCTCCGTCAAAAAAATTCTCGATAATACTATGAAGCGATATCGGAATGCTCCGGATGAGCAGATAGCTGAGTTATCTAGATCATTCTCGACTACATTAAATTTTGTACGGAAGGTCCTCGGGGAGACGGTGTTCCGGTTGGCACCTAGCGAAGACAATACACGCCGTCTCTCACGACCACTGTATGATGCTGAGATGGTTGCGTTTGAGAAATTCCTGGACCGTGAAGCTGAAGTTTTGCGGGCAAAACCGCAAATTGTTGAAGCACTGGAGGCCGCGACTAGACCGAATTCAAATGACTACGAGACTCTTGTTGGACGGGGAAATACAGCCCAAACGATCAAGGATCGGATTCAGCGAGTCGAGGAGATCATCAACGGTGTCATCTAATGGCTGATGCTCTCGACAGATTATCGGCGACGGCTAGAAGTTCGATCGATGAAATAAATGCAAATCTCTCAGTATATACGGGATTTCGAGATTTATTTGTCGCTAGAGCGGGAGAACTCTATGCATATGGAACGATCGGCGGCGAGCTCCGCGGAAAGCTGGACGAGACGCTCAAACTCAAAATCTTTGATCCGGTTCCCATGTACAGAGGACTCTATGTACAGTTGATCAGTCTGTTTGAGCGTAGTGTAGCGTCAGCGATTATCGCTCACGTTCAGCGGATTGACAAAACGAGCACTAGGTTTAGCGATTTACCTGAGCCGTTTCGAAATCAGTACATTCGTAGTTCCGGTGGATTATTGGGGTACTACGGTCAAGGGAGCGTTGATGGTGTCAGCTTCGACTTCGACAATCTTTTGGGTGGTCTATCGGCAAGTTTTGGCGATGGTGAGAAGAAACGACTTGTTGGAGAGGTTTTTACTACCCGACTCGGCAATGTGACACCGGATCGATTGATCAGGTTGTTTGAAGCGTTGAGTCTGCCCGAGCCTTTCAGTGACGCGTTTGGAAAACTCGCCCCGATCCAGAGTTGGACTGGGACACGAAAGGCCCGGGAGGCAGCGAATGAATCGCGTAAGCGCTTGTCAGCCGGGATAGAGCGACGCAACCAAATCGTTCATGGTGCCATCGGCGAAGCGGTAATTGAAGTTTCGGACGTTGAGCAAACTGGCGAGATGGTATTCGCGTTACTCGAAGGTTTGATCTTGCTAATCCGAGAAAATGAATTTTGGTAAACTTGCCTTGGTTCGTCGAATGTGTGTCGTCATTTCTAATCGATGATGCATAATGGGGATACACGCCATTTAGTCCGTGCCGGAAACGGGTGCCCACCCACACCCCACCTCAAAACCCCATGCCGAGAGTCCGCCTCAGGGGACAGGCGTGGTCAAGGGCGCCGCTTCGCGGATTCACCGGACGCGCGCCTGGCCCCTGAGGCCCTTTGGCTGGCAAGGAGGTTACGGAATCGCCTCGCTTTCCCATCCGAAACACAACCCAAATACAAAACACTGTCATCCCCGCCGGATAGCCCGACTTGATCGGGCTGGAGAGCGGGGACCCAGACCCACCAGCCTTGGCACGTCTGGGTCCCGGATCTGCGCCCCGCTTTTGCGGGGCATTCGTCCGGGATGACAACGCGTTTGTGTGTGTCGTCAAAACCGGCGTGGCGCGCGTCATCCTCACCAGCTCCGCCGGCTTCGCCGCCACCTCTTCCATCAAGGAACAGGTGGGGGGCGCTTTTCCACCCCAATCATCAAAGCTCACCTTCCCCCGGAGGAGCGTAGCGAATTCCGGGGTCTACCGGAGGGTGGTGATTGATCTCCAGGCTCCGGTCGGCCCCGGAACAGGTCCGGGGGAAAAGGTGAGGGGGGAGGCGTTTTTCTCGCCCGGGAGACCGGCGTGGTGCGCGTCACCCTCACCAGCTCCGTCGGCTTCGCCGCCACCTCTTCCATCAAGGAAGAGGAGGGGCGTCTTCATTCTCCCCAGGGAGAGGGCGGGCTTGGGTGCCTTGCCGGGGAGAGGCACCAGCGCTTCCCCCGCATTGCGGCGGCAGAAAAGGCGTCCGGGCTTATCTTGTGCGTGGTCTTCACGCTCTCTTCATGCCGGCCGGAGCAGGCTGTCGGCCAGGCAAGACGAAGAGGGGGCCTCATGCGCCATTTCACGATCACAGCACTGACCGCGCTCGCTGCCCTGGCGGGTGTGGGCGTTGACGTCCTGGCACAGGATGCTGCCTCGCCGGAGGGGCAGGTCTATGCCGTGACGTTCGGGGATAGTCCGCCGGTCAGCGGCAAGACGGTCCTCTATACCTTCGAAACCGGCAATATGATCTCGTCGCAAGTCCCGCTTGCCTTTGGCGAGCATGACCAGCCGGGCGGGTCCGGGACGTGGCGGGCTGAGGGAATGGTGGGGATACAGGGCAATGGCGCGTCGGGCGGCGATGGGCCGCCGGAGATCGGCAGTCACCCGCTCCAGCATCTGCAATTGCTGGCGGCGGGGTCTGACCTGGCGATGTGCCAGAGCTGGCCGCAAATCGCCATTGGCGAGAGCGCCGATCCGCAAACATTGTGCTGGATCACCAACCCCGATGTCGTTTCGGTGGAACGCCGCCAATAGGCGGTGGCACGCAGCCCGCTTCGCCCGCCTTGCGGCCTCGAGCCGGGCGGAGAGCCGGGATGACAACGCGTTCTGGTCGCCCGGAATGCCGCCAAGGCGTGCCCCTAGGCCGCTCCCGCCTCGCGCACCCTTTCCCCCATCACGCCATTGGCGCGGATCGCCTTTTGGCATTCGAAACTGCCCGCACGGAAGGCGCGGCAGGCTTCGGGGCGGTGTTCGTAGACGGCGCACAGCGCCTCGCCGGTCTCAAGGCGCAGATGGGTGCAGTGGCCGCAACTGAAATCGACGAAAGCGCGGCCGCCCTCCTCGAACAGGCTGTCTGCGGGCAGGGCGGCGGGACCGATCCGGGCCTGGTCTTCCGGCAGCAAGACGAGATAGCGCGGATGGCGGCTGAAACAGCAGGCTCCGCAGGCGACGCAGTCAAACGCCAGATCCGACATGTGAAGTGACAAACCCGCCGCGCGAAGGCGCCCTTGCACCCCGGCCCGCAGCGCGCGGGATGTACGCCAGTCAGCGGCGATTTGCACCTGGAAAATTGGCGGCCGGTGTGAACACGGCCCGTTAATCCGGGCCGTGCTTGGCTGGCCCTCAAGCAAGACGACGGGGAGGTCCTATGCGTATTTCCATCCACACCGGCTGTTTCGGGGCGCTTGCGGCCTGTGCTGTGGCCTTGATGCCGTTTGCTGTGCCGGCCGCGACAGCCCAGGCATCGGCTTCGCCCTCGGGGCAGGTCTATCAGACCGGTTTCGGGTCCGAGACAACCACGACGCTGGCGATCGAGTTTGGTCGTGGCGAGCGCGGAGGGACGGTGAGCATTACCGAGCTCGGTCTCGCACCCGCCCCGCCACCGCCCGGCCTGGAATTCGGCATGCTGGGGCAATGGAGCCAGGCGGCGGACGGTTCGGTGACGGTCAGCGGCTCGCTCTATTTCCTGCCCGGCGGTGGTCCGGCTGTGTGCGAGAGCTGGGCGGCGGATTATTCCGAGCAGGAGGAGACCTGCTGGTTCAGCCATAATGGCGCCAGCTATGGCCCGCTCCTCCTGCAATAGGTCTCGCTGCAATGGCGCCGGGCCGGCCAGCCGGGGTTGATGCCAGTTTCTTCGGGAGCGTCGGGATCGGTAAAATTCTACGCGCTCACCAAGCGCGATCTTAAACCCCGGCCGCTAGACCGGTGTCCAACCCGCTCCAGTCAAGAAACGGAAAACCTCATGAAAACAACGCTGCTGGCCAGCCTGAGTGTCCTCCTCCTCGCACCTGTCGCCTTCGCCGATGACGGCCCTGCGGGACAGGAATTCACGGCGGTCGCGACCCGCAATACCGATTTCGCCCGCGAGGGCCAGACGGCGACCATCCGTTTCGAGGCTGGCGGCGATATCACCGTGTCCGGCGTCATGGATGCGATGGGGTCGGATCCATGGACGAGCTATTGGCAAGCGGAATCCAACGGCGAAATCACCAATGGTGCCTCGATTTTCTGGATGGATCCCTTTGGTGATCGTCCGACCTGCCGCAGCTGGCCGGACTATCCGATCGGCGCCGATATCGAATCCGTCGGCGGAGACTGGGAAGCCACCGGCGTCTGCTGGATCGGCCCCGAGGGCGGCGAAGGGGATTGGCGGATCACCCGCACGCAATAGTGAACGCCAAAGCCTTGCCCATGCACGTTGATATCAAGGGGATTATATCATGCTGAAATCATTCGCCGTCGCCACCATTGCCACGCTCATGCTCGCTGGCGCTGCCGCCGCGCAGGACGCCTCGGCCGCGGCCAGCCCGAGCGGTCAGATCTATCGGGTCAGCTTCGCCAATGTCGATCCGGTGTTTGGCGGGTCGATCTATTTCGAGTTCGATGACTGGGGGATTTCTTCCTACACCGAGAGCGGTATTGGCGGCGCCGACAGTCCGGGCGGGACGGGCTCGTGGGATGCCGAGGGCGCCGCAATCTCGATTTATGGCGATGCAGGCGAGGCGCCGGACCCCGGTGACCCCCTTCCGCCCGCGCCGGCATTTCAGCTCTTCGCTGACGGACAGAGCCAGGTTCGTTGCGAGAGCTGGCCCCGGATTGAGGTCGGTGCCAGCGCGGATCCGCAATCGCTGTGCTGGATCACCAGCCCCAATGTCCTGGCGGTCGAGCGCACGCAATAGTGTGCCGGGCCACCAAATATTAAGGATGACGCTCTAGCGGTTGGACTGGAAGAAAGTGGTGCGCTCGTGTCCGCTGCAAGCCGGGAATATCGCGATGCGCCTGCCTGTCTTATCATTTCTGGCCCTGATCCTCGCCGCCGCCGCGCCGGGGGCAGCCACCGCCGAAATCCCGCAAGCCTATCAGGCGCTGCTGGCCGAGGCGGCTGAACGCCAGAATGATGATGCACGCTTTCTCGAGACCGCCGATATGGTCGCGGTGCTGGTCGAGGGCGGCCGCGCCGCTGTGCATGCGGATATTCTCGCCCATCTGCCGCACCGCGCCAGCGCCGTCGCCGATTGGCCCTTGCCGGAACCGGCCGCACCTCCGGACCCGGCTGCTGCACCGGAGCCTCAGCGAGAGCATCGCGATCTCGGCGGCGCGCCGATCGATCTCAGCGAAGCGCCCGAAGGGTCCGGCGGCTGGCTGGCCGGCTCGATCCGCAGGCTGCGGCCTGACAGCTGGGCCGGCCATGTCCGCGCCGGTGTCCAGCTGGAACGCGGTAATTCCGAACTCACCGATTTCACCTTCGCCATCGAGCTGGACCGCGAGCTTGAGGATGGCTGGCGCATTGACAGCCAGTTCGAATATTTCCTGTCGGAAAGCGCCACCCAGACCACACGCGACAACTGGCTCGCCGAGCTCCGCACCACGCGCGAACTCGACAGCGGCATCGGCTATTACGGCGGCGGCTCCTATGAGCGCGATCTGATCGGCCTGTATGAACGCTCGGCCTTTATCACCGGGGGCGGGATCTGGCATGCGCTGGACGGGCCAAAGCTGGATTGGGTGCTGCGCGCCGGCGCCGGCCAGCGTTTTCGCGAAGACCGCCTGAATGGCGAGACCTACACCGATTGGGTCGCCGAGGCCGGATCGAGCCTGCATTACCAGATTTCCGAAACCTCCCGCTTCGGCTCGGAGACGACCGCTTTCCTCGGCGGCGGCTCACGCATCGATCAGCGCTTCACCCTGACCAATCGCCTGTTTGGCAACTGGGCGATCCAGACCGGCCTTCGCATCGAGCATGAATTCGCGGACCGCCCCGGCTATGAGCCAACCGATATGCGGCTGGACATTTCCCTGCTCTACGCTTTCGATTGATCCGTGCCGCCTGAGGTCTTGTTATCACCTGGCGCTGGCGCGCACGGCTGATACAGGGCAATCTGGCCGTCGTGGCCAGTGGCGGTATCGGGGGACTCCGGGTGAGCGAAATCGTGCAGCCAAAGCGATCGGTGGGATATCCACGCATTGAGCGGACCGTGCCGGAGTCGGATCCGGTCGCAGAACAGGGAGGCTAGATTGATCCTTCAGGCCGAAGCGGGGTCATTCCCGCGCCATATCGACCGCATCCTCTTCATCGCCGGACTGGTGATCTACACCGCCGGCCAGGTGCTGCTCAATCTCGGCCAGGACTTTGTGGCGGCGCAGAGCCCGGTGGATTTCGCCCATTGGCTCTTACTGACCGGCGCGCTCTTCCTGATCCCTTTCGTGGCGCGTCTGCCCTGGCGCAATCTTCACCTCATCACCATCCCGCTGATGCTGGTCGGGATCGCCTCCGTGGTCGGGATGTGTGTGCTCGACTTCATCTTCTGGAGCCTGCCGGACGGGGAGTTTGAGCGTGAGGTGGCCGGCCATCTGATCGCGACGCCGGCGATCTGGCAGCCCTTCATGGCCATCGGGCCGAATTATATTTTCGGCGCCGGGCTGATGCTGCCCAGCCTGTCCTACTGGAACCGGTCGCGCGCCGGTGTGGTGCTGGTCGTGGCCGGCACGGCGATCATCGCGCTGCTGTTTCACTGGTTCAATGTGGTCGGCTATATCGCGCTGACACTGGGCTATGTGTTGTGTTTCGATGTCCTGCGGCCGGCGCGGACGCTCCAACCCGCACAGGAGACATCATGACGGATGCCCCGATACAGGATACCACGGCACAGGATGCCCATACCGGCTCGTGCTTTTGCGGCGCGGTGCAATACCGGCTGACGCGCGATCCGATGTTCGTGCATGCCTGCCATTGCCGCGATTGCCGCAAACAGACCGGTGGCCCGTTCGCCATCAATGGCCTGATCGAACGCGATGCGGTCGAGCTGATCGCCGGTCAGCCGGTGCGCCATGAGCAGAAGACCGGCAGCGGCAAGCCGCATGATATCTGGCGCTGCGAGACTTGTGGCAATGCGGTGTGGAGCGATTATGGCCGCCGCGAAGTAATGGTGTTTATCCGCGTTGCGACGCTGGATGATCCCGAGCGCTGCCCGCCCGATGTCCACATCTTCACGCGCAGCGCTTTGCCCTTCACCGAAATTCCGGACGAGGCGCGTCAATTCAGGGTTTTCTACGATATGCGGGCCGAATGGCCGGCCGCGGCGCTGGAGCGTTTTGCGGCGCTCGATACGCGCTGGCTCGGAGCCTGATCGGGCAGGGACTTATCCGCCCCCCGTCGATGGCGACCTATACTGCAGTCACGTTCAAGAGGCGGCCGTGCACAGCCGCGTCCCGAACGGGTGGCGCTGGACGCGCAAGGGCTGACGGGCCGGACGCGCTTCCTTAATCGGCTTCACCGGGTTGTGGATGGTCCGCCGGATCGCAGACACCTCAATACCCATACCAGACTGACCGGACGGATCATCCGCAATGCCCGCCGGGCCGATTGCCTGGAGAGCGGGCCTGTGCGTGCGTCGAAAACCAACCCGTCCCGCGGGCGACCGGCATCGAGAACCAAGTGGTCCATGACCGCCCGCTGCAAACCGGAAATCTCACAGCGCGCCCTTTCGTCCCGCCCCGGACCGCCCCGGCTCTGAGCCGGTCGATATGCGGCTGGGCATTGCCCGGCTCGACGCCTGCGATTGATCTGAACCGCCTTCGGTCTGGCTCGCACCTGGCGCTGGCGCCCACGGTTGATACAGGGCAATCTGGCCGTACTGGCAGTCTTGGGGGAATACGGGTGAGCGAAATCGAGCGGCCGAAAGGGGCCTGGATCTGGGTTGGCGCGCGACTCCTGCGGGTCTTTTTCCTGTTGGTCCTGGTGGCCGGCCTGTTCTACGCGCTCGGCGGAACCGATTCCGGGGCGGGCCTTTCCGGCGGATTTACCGCCCTGTTCGCTTTACCCTTCTGCCTTGGCGCCATCCTTCAATACGTGATCAGTCCCGCCGGAACGACGGATGCGAGCTGGACCGCGGCCCTGGCCGGTTTTCTGTTGCTGGCCGTGATGGTGATTGTCGGCGTTTTCTTCCGCGAGGGCTTGGTCTGCATCGTCTTCCTGGCCGTGCCCTGGTGGCTCAGTGCCTGGCTGGGCGCCCTGCTCGTCAGCGGGCTGCACGCGCGCTTTCGCCAGCGTGCCGTGCTGCACAGTGCCGGGCTGATTATCCTGCCCTTCGCCCTGTTATTGCTGGGACCGCTTGCGACCAATCCCACCCATCATTTCGAGGTCCGGCGCTCGGTGGTGATCGAGGCAGAGGCGGAGCGCATCTGGCCGCATCTTCTGACGCTCGACGGTCTTTCCGATGATGAAGGTGTCTGGACAATTGCCCAGGACGTGTTGCGCATCCCGCGGCCGCGCTCGGCGCTGGTGGTGGGGGAGGGCGTTGGCGCCGTACGTCTGGCGCGCTGGGGCGAGCATATTGGTTTCGAGGAGCACGTGACGGGCTGGTCGCAGAACAGCGAGCTGGCCTGGCGCTTCGTCTTTCCTGACGATTCAATCGCGCGCCATACCGATGCGCATATCGGTCCCGATAGCGACTTTCTCGGCATCGAGACCGGCAGCTACACGCTGACCCCGCTCGGCGATGGACATACCCGCCTGACCCTGATGACGCGCTACCGTGCGAGTAGCCCCGCCAATCATTATAGCGCTGTGTGGGGCGAGATCATCCTGGGCGGTATCCAGCGCAATATCCTCACCGTGATCGCAGACCGGAGTGAGGCGGAGGCGGGCTAGTCGGGGGCGGCAATAACCGGCGCGGTCATCGCGTATCCAGTCACGGGGGACACGCATCGCCGGTGTTGCGGCCGTATCCTGTCCCCCGGATTGAAAGCCTATTTCTTCCCAGGCGGAACGACTGTGCCCTTGGTGGATGGTGCCGCAGCGATGGTTTTCTTCTTCTCCGCTTTCGGCTTCTTGATTTCCTTGTTGGATTTTTGCTGACCCTTGGCCATGGCATGCTCCTTTGAGCGAGGTCCGGCGGACCGCGTGTGGCAATGTTACGCCTGTCCGCAGCCGCGCGATAGCGTTGTTTTGCTTGCCACCGGCGCCGGGCTTGCGCGCATTTGTCCCCGCCCGGGGCTGGCGGACTTATGCTGTAATACGCCTGAAAGCGGGGCTCTGTACCTGAGCCGCGAAGCAGTTGTATAAAGAGGCTGAATGTTCTGGGGAGGACACATGACGGATCCGATCATTGCGCGCGCGCGCACCAATACACGGGTCAATGTCAGGGAGGGGGCGCCGGCACTTTCGGCACCCATCCGCGAAACCCTGGCCTCTGGCACGGAAATTTTCATCACCGGGACGCTCGATGGCGACAGGGTCGGTGGCAATGACCGCTGGTATGCCTGCCGCGGCGATGTCTTCGTCTGGAGTGGTGCGTGCGAGGACTATCGCGACGAGCCGGCTCCGCCTCCTGATGATGCCGACGACACGGACCGCCCGTCGCGCCTTGAGCTCGGTGAGGTGATGCAGCCGGAGTTCGAGACCCTCGACGATGTCTTCCACAAGGTGCGCGGTTACCGGCCGAACGGGCTGGAAGGGTTGATCGTGCATTTTGATGCGGCCCGCACCCAGCCCTCCAGCGACACCTCGATGACCGGTGTGATGCGCTATGGCGCGGAAGCGGGCTATCATTACGGCGGTATCAGCCGCTCTGGCCGGATCTTCCTGCCCCAGGGCTTCAGCTGGGAAGGCTGGGGCTATCATGCCGGCAAGAGCGAATGCCCGGCGACGGGCCGCAAGGGCGTGTCGCAATATTATGTCGGCTTTGAGCTCAATAATCCCGGGCGGCTTTACCCGGCCGTTCAGACTGGCGTGTTCTGTCCCTGGTTCAATGCCGAGCGCGACGACAAGGGCCGCGTCATCCTCGATGCAGACGGGCGCTGCACCCGCCGCGACGAGAATGGCGAATGGTATCGCGATTACGAGGTGCGGCTGTGCGAGGGCGGCAATATCGTCAAGGGATGGTATCTGCCCTATAGCGCCGAGCAATTTGCGGCGCTGACCCGGATCTGCATCTGGCTGTCACGCAAATTCCCCGACAGTTTTTCGCTGGACCGGGTCTTCGGCCATGACGAGGTGTCGCCGGGGCGCAAATCCGATCCCGGCGGTGCCATGGGGACGCCCACCGAGCTGATGACGATGGCCCAGTTTCGTCAGCATCTGAAGGATATGGCGCAATAGAGGCTCCGTTAATCGGTTGTGTGGCATGTTTGAGCCCTGTTTGCCCGTTAGAGGTGAGGCATGAGCAAGTCCGTGACATCGAGTTTTCGGCGTACATCCGATCATTTTGAGCCCGACCTGGTCCAGGATCCCGGCGAGCAGCGCAAGCTGCGCGGACATCTGGAACAGATTGACTACACGGTCTCGGCCGCCAATCAGGCGGTGATCCAGAAGGATATCCACCACGTTACGCTGGAGGATTTCCGCAATCTCGCCCTGACCGCCGCCAAGGCGCGCACGGCCTGGGTGTCGACCGCGATCGAGTTGGCCAAACTCCACAAGGCACTGGAGCCGGAACAGCTGGCGAAACTGTCGCATTTGCGCGGTGTCTATGATGAGCTCTCCGAGGCTTATGAAGCGATGCGGCGCATGGTTGAGCGCGGCTATCTGAGCTATCACAAGGGCCTGCCCGAGAAGGGTTGAGCCGGCGCGTCTGCCCGTTTGAGGGCAGGTCGCGATTGAACCCTTTTCGTCGTGCCGCACACCTATACTCTGAACGGGGCCGCTTGACCGGTCCGGCAGATGAGGGGCGTGAGCCATGCAGCGCGACAGCAGACGGGTTCTCGGGGAATACCTCGTTATCGCTGCGCAGACCGGCGACCGCGCTGCCAGCGGTCAACTCGCCCGCCTGTGGCAGCCGGCACTCCTGCGCCACGCGCTGCGCCTGACCGGTGAGACCGAGCTGGCGCGTGACACGCTGCAGGACGCCTGGATTGATATCCTGCGCGGTCTGGGCGGCCTGTCAGACGCCGCAGCCTTCCCGGCCTGGGCCTATCGCATCGTCACCCGCAAGAGCGCCGCAAGCGTGCGCGGCCTGCAACGCCGCCGCCAGACC
>NZ_JBLWTL010000008.1:0-111906 GCF_048270095.1 Maricaulis sp.
TGCCGAAGAAATCCGCCACTTGCGCCTCGGCCGCGACGCTCTCATCGACCGTGCCGTCCACCCCGGGCGCCGGGTGACAGGTGATCCGCCCACGCCAGGGGAAGGCGGCCTGTTCGGCTCCGCCCCAGGGGTCGGGCAGGCCATTGCCGGCCGCGATATCCATCAGGATGAAAGGATAGAGCGTGACGGAAAACCCGCGCGCCTTCAGCTCGCCAATGGCGGCGATAATGCTGGCATCGTCCGGCGTGCCGCCATAGACGGGGCGCCCGTCCTCGCTGCTGATCAGATAGGCACTGGCGCGGTCCTGCCCCGCCACCGACCAGACCCGCGGCCGCGTAGCCTTGTCACGAGTCTCGACACCGGGGCGGATCTGGCAGACACCGCAACGCAGATCATCGCCAAACCAGGACACGACCAGCTGCACCGAGCGGCAATGCGGCAGATCACGTTCCAGATCATCAATCGCGGCGATGAAATCAGCAACGCCGCGACCATTATTGCGGTTCTCCGCCGTCTCGCGCCCAGGCCCGAGCACGCGCATCACCGCCTCCGGCGCATAGGCGAATTCGCCCGAACCGGGGATGAGATTGACGCCGGCGACACGATCCTCCAGCTGCACGCCATCGCGCACCGGGCGGAAGACCTCGAAGGAGAGATTGGGGATGCGGTGACCGAATTCATCCAGCGGCAAATCCTCGAACACGACATAGGCCGTGTCGCGAAAGCCCGGCGCATCGCCGCCCTCGACCGCCTCGATCAGTGCGTCGGGCAGCTGGTCCCCGGAGCCGGTATGGACCCGCATCGCCAGCCCCGACGTATCGAGCAGGGCCCCATTGGCCCAGACGCGGCCAATCCCGGCAATCTCGCCCTCACAGAGGCCAACGGCGAAGCTGATCGAATAGCTGTAATCGACCTGGCTTGGCCCACCCTTGCCGCCACTTGAGGTCTTGGTGGCGTGCTCGAGATAGCGCGAGGCCCAGATCACCTGGCCGGCGATGCGGGCCCGGCCCCAGAGACGGGCCATCGGTGCGCCATCGGTCGAGGTCTGGACGGGAATTTCCGGCAGGCGCGGCCCCTCGCGCCGCGTCCCGCCCAGCAGCGCATTGACCGCCATATTCGCCGCTGCATTGGCCAGTGCCGGCCCGGCCGCCTGCAGGGCTGACAGGCCGGCGCGACCGGCCGTCATCACGAGCTGCGCCATCACTGCCCCCTTTGCGGAAAGGCAAAGGCCGCCACCAGCCGTCGCTGCCACCAGTGCGACAGCGAGGTTTCGGCCACGGCGCGGCCCCAATAGGCATGGATGATCCCGGTCGGCCCGGACACAATGGCGCAATGCTTGGCCGGACCTTTCAGATCGGGCCGGAAGAGCAGGATATCGCCCGGTTTCACGGCACGGATATCGATCTCGACCAGATGCCGCTGTGCCGCCTCGAGCAGGCTCTCAGACCCGGCCCGCTCGGCCCAGTCCGGCGTATAGGGCGGCAGGCCTTCCGGCTCATCGCCATAAAGAGCGCGCCAGACACCGCGCACCAGGCCGAGACAATCACAGCCCGCACCGCGCACACTGCCCTGGTGACGATAGGGCGTGCCGATCCAGCGCCGCGCCTCGATGAGGGCGCGACTTCGCAAATTCGTGTTTCGTTTCATGATTTAAAGTCCTCTCGACCCACCATCGCGGATCGCTTCGCTGGCTGCCGAGGCCTGCAGCAAATCATTACCGACCATGTGCGGGAAGCCGCGGAAATTGACGGTATTGGCGAAGCGCTCACGGCAGGTAGCCCAGCGCCGGTCGCAACCGGCGGAGAATTCGGGATGCTCCGGCGACACACCGCAACGCGCATCGCCCAGCCGCGCATCACAGCGCCGCGTGAAAACGCGCCCCGTCACCCGCTCCAGCCGGTGCGCCAGACCGAGCAATTCCGCCTCGAAACGCCCGTCAAGCCGGTGGACTTCGCCCAGCTCGCCGGTGGAGACGAGCACCCGCAAATCCGGGGCAGACCAGTCGACGCGCCAGCACTCCACCCGCGCACCGCCCCACAGCCCCGCCGCCAGATCCGCCTCGCTCAGCACCGCATCATCGAGCGCCCCGGCGAGGTCGGCCTGCGACGGCGCCAGCCCCAGCGCCGCCTCCGCCTCACCGCCGCCAAACCCGCTACCGGCCCGGTAGATGAGGCCGTCGAATTCAAGATCGCGGTCATGATCGGTGAAGCCGAACATGGCATCGTCGATACGCGTGACGCGCCAGCACCAGGCATGGGTGGTCACGCCGGCATCGAGCGATGCCTGCATCGCAGGGGGGATTGTGAGCATGGAGGTGTCCTCGTGTGGAGGGGGGCGTTGGTGCGGTCGATGCGGGCCGTTTCGCCCTGTGATCATCACCAGCTCCGACGGCTTCGCCGCCACCTCTTCCATCAAGGAAGAGGAGGGAATTTGTGACTGCGCCTTGTGATTCAGTTGCAGGAGTTGGCACCGGGCATCAACCAACCACCCTCCTCTTCCTTGATGGAAGAGGTGCCCCCGAAGGGGGCGGAGCTGGTGAATGTCGTCGAGCGCTACCGGTGGATCAGAGCCTCAATTCCACCAGCGGCACGCTCGGCGCCTCACCGGCGCCAATCGCGTCGAGCGCGATTTCGAGCTGATCGGTGTCAAAGCGCACCGGGCAATCGAAGGCGAAACCGGCGGTGATGGCAGCGCCCTCGCCAGGCGGCTCGGAAAAGCTCACCAGACCAGTGGCATGATCAACGGAGACTGCCGCCTCAACGCCATCCACTGCCACAACCACCGTGCCCTCAACGGGCTTGGCAATCATCCGCGTCCAGCTCTGCGCCCCGCTGGCATAATACTTCACCAGCTGGAAATCCGTCGCCACCCCATCGCCAGCCCCGATCAGCTGATCCAACGCGTCAGGCACCTGGGACGGCATACAGGAGCGGTTGTCGATCGGGTCGCGGAAACGGAAACCGTGCAGGCGGCCGCGGCGCGCCTCGAAGAAGGCGATCAGCGTGTTGAGGTCGTCGAGGGATTTGACGCCGGGGCCGGCATCCCAGCGGCGCACACTGTCGGCCCAAGGCGAATTGCGCTCCTCGCGGCCCGACACAAGGGTGACAATCTCGGTGCGTCTTTGCGGCCCGCCAACCGCGCCAATGGCGACGGCGAAGGGAAAGCGGATGTCGTGAAATTCGGTCATAGATAGCGGCTCCCTTTGGCAACGGCGCGGGCCAGAGCGCGGGCGATCCGCGCTTGCGATTGTTCGACCGAGCGCGCATCGCCGCCCGGCCCCAGCGCCAGATTGACGGTGATGTTCGGCACACCCGCGCTGCCAATGCTTCCGGCGCCAGGCGGGCTGAACAGTTCAGGCCCGCGCTCGCCGACCAGATAGGCGCCGCCGGGCGTGACCGGGCCGCCCTCGGCGCGGGCGCCGAAGAAGGGCATGTTTGAGAGGGCGGACTGGATCGCGCCGCTCAGCGGCTTCTCGATCAATTGCTCGGCCGCCAGCCGCGCCATATCGCGCAATATGCTCTCGGTGAGGCGCGAAAAGCTGCTCTCCCCGGAACGCGCGGCGCGTTCAAAGGCGCGTTCGATGGTCTCGCCGGTGCGCTCGAACGCCGCCTCGATGGCCTGCGATGCGCGCGCAGCAGGGCCGTCGGCGAGCGCGTCGAGGGCTTCGCCAGCGCTTTCGGTCTGGTCAGTCAAATCAGTCATCAGCTCTTGTCCGGATAATCAGCCATCAGGATTTGCAGGGCGCGGCGCGTCAGTGGACGCGCATCGGCCGGGCCGATAATGGCGCGCCACTCGATCAGGCTGAGTTGCCAGAAGTCGGCTGGCGCAATACCCAGCCTTGCGGCAGCCCGCAGGGCGGCGAGCCAGTCGGGCCGGCTCATAGCGAGGTCTCGAAACAGGTGGAGATCGCCGCAGTCGCCGCCAGCGGATCCAGCGGTGCAGCGCGCAGTTCAGCCTCGGTGAGGGTTGAGCCGCCGCCGCGCAGCAGTACGGCCAGCACGGTGACCAGATTGCGGGCATCAAGCCTGACACCACCCTCGAACAGCGCCTCGATCTCGGCCAGGGCACCCAAGGTCAGGCATAGCGTATGCGTCACCCCGCCGATCTCCAGCGTGGTTTCACCGCGAGCAGGATTGGCCATCAGACCGCTCCAAAGCTCAATGGCCCGGCCGAAGCCAGCGTCATTGACCAGGCCGCCTCGCCATCATGGCGTCCGGAATAATCCAGCGCCGCGACCAGGAAGGCGCCCTCGATCACGCCGAAATCCGGGATGATGAGCTGCCAGTCGCGCGCCGCCTGGTCGAAGAAGGCCTGACGCACGGCGCCATCACTGGCCGCATCGACAAACACGCCGGCGCCGGAGACGGAACAGGTCTTCACCCCCGCCCCCGCCAGCAATTCGCGCCAGCCCTCAGGGCTGTCCGCCGTGGTGACATCAACGCTGCGCGCATTGAGCGAGATGGTCTTCATACGCAGACCGGCCGCCGCCGCAAAACTCTGCGGATCGCCGCCATCGCCGATTTTCAGGAGTATGTCCTTGCCGGACTGGATGGTCATGATTGGTCCTCCGGGGTTTGGTTGATGTTTTAAAACAGTGAGTTCTTCCCCCGGACCTGTTCCGGGGCCTACCGGAGCTGGGAGAGAATTCGCCGTCTTCCGGTAGACCCCGGGAATGCGCTGCGCGCCTCCGGGGGAAGGTGTTGTGTTGTTTTGGGGTTTGAGTTCAGGTCGCCTCGAAATCAGGCACAAAAAAACCGCCCCTGAAGGCGGTTCGACTCATGCGACGGCACAGGCGCGAGCGTGTCAGAGCAGGCCCTGTTCCTCTTCATTGGCCCAGCGCCTCACCAGGCTCTCATACTCGATGAAGAGGCGCGGCAGCCGGTCACGCTTGCGTTTGGCGCGGATGTATTCAGCAAAATCCATCCAGTCGAGGATATAGCTCTTGCGCCACCAGCTGCGGATCATCGCCTCGTCGAGCGCGTGTCGCTTCACACCGATCGCCGTGGCCTCGTAATAGTTGAACACTTTCTTGATCACGTCCGACGGCTTGACCTTGCGGGCGCCGATCTTGATCGGCTCGGCAGCCTCGACAATATCGGCGTCGAGCGCTTTGGTGCCGTTTGACGCTTTCAGGCTGCGCCGCACCACGCGGAATTCCTCGAACATCTCGATCAAATCACCATCGCGGGTCTGCACGGCGATATGCTGAAAGGAATTTGCCAGTCGCGTCGCCCGGTAGTTGAGGCGGTAGCCATACATCGCGGCCACGAAGGAAATCACCAGGACTTCGAGGACCATGAAATCGTAGCGCCCGGCGCCCAGTGAGGTCCAATGCCGGGCTGTCAGCCAGACCGCTGCCGCGCTGAGAACCAGCAAGGTCCCCATCCAGATAAGATGGAAGCGGCGGTCATAAATCGCGGTCCATAGATTGCCAGCCAATCGCGCCTCCCCGGAGCAAGGCCACAACCCTAGACGGCAAACTCCCGTTTGCGCAATAAAAAAGGGCCCGACAAGGGGCCCCGGAACTCAACACTGCGACGGCATGCGGACAGGACGGCCTAGCGGCTCGTCCCTTCAATCCGGCTGGTGCCTTCAATCTTCATCTGAGAATTCATCATCATTTCCCCCTCCGATTCACCGGGGCAACAAAATCACTGGTTGGGCAATCTGGCAAGATCAATCACCACGAAGGCCACCGCTCCTAGCCGATTTCAACCCACACGTTAATAGGTAAGATTAGTTGAGAACCCGTTACCAAGCAGGGCTCAATCTGGCCTATTGTTACCTTGTAACATAGAGACGAATTGCGCCGATTTAAAGATGCAGATCTGTGGTTTTGCCTCAAATTTCTGTCATGCCCCGGCCACATCAGCGCGCTGCGGGCCTGGGCGCTGGGGCTCGGCTCGTGCTCAAAAAGCACAAACACCTATTCCCCCGGACCTGTTCCGGGGCCGACCGGAGCTGGGAGATCAATCTCCGCCTTCCGGTAGACCCCGGAATTCGCTGCGCTCCTCCGGGGGAAGGTGTTTTGTGGTTTCGGGCTTGGCAGTCAGGCCGCCGCCCGCCCCATCACCGCCCGCAAGCGAATAAGCCCGCGCTTCACGCGCCGGTCCCGCGTTGCGAAGACATCGCTATAGGCGGGCGCCAGCAGGACCAGCGTCCAGGGCTCGGACAGGACCGGATCGAGGCCGCGCAGGGCTTCGCGCAGCTGGCCGGTGATGGCGTGGGCGTCGCCATCGCGGCACCAGATGTCCAGCGTCAGCCGATGCTCGATCAGCGTCACGTCATCGGCATCTCGGGCCAGGCTTTCCGAGCGGCCCCAGCTGGCATGCGGGTAGGCGGCGCTGCGTGAACGTTCGGAAAAGAGCCGCACCGGATCGCCAAGCACGGCTTTCACTGCGCCGTCGGCCAGCATCGCTGTGGTGAGCGCCGCGATCAGATCGGCTTCGGGCGCAAGATCCGGGGCGCTCATAGCGAAATCCTCCACCAGGGGCTGAGCAACGCCTTGACGGAAGCCGGCATGCCGACCTCCAGCCCGCCATCAAACATCGCCTCGACCAGCTGGCCGATGGCTTCCACCAGCGGTCCCGGCACGTCTTCGGCTGTCTCGCCATAGCCGCAAGTGAAGCGGATTTCGATGCCGTCAATATTGCGAGCAGGCTGCGGGAAATGCCCGTTCGGCCTGAGCGCCAGACGGCCGGGCTCGGACGCCGTGTCGATGAAGAAATCCGCCGGGTCATGGTTTGTCGCTGTGTCATCGGCGGCATAGGTCGTGATGGCGTCGATGGAGATCAGCGGCGGCTTTGGCAGTTTGAACTGGGTGCCGAAAGCGCACAGCCGGCCATCGCCATCCCAGGCATCGCGCCGTTCCAGCCAGGTCTGGGAGAGACAGGCACGGCCCGTATCCCCCTCGACACGCTGACGCGCGCTTCGTATCAAATGCGTCAGGCGGGCATCCTGGCTGGTGTCGGAAATGCGCAGGCGCGCCCGGACTTGGTCGAGCGCGATTGGCTCGGCCGCCGGCGGCGTGACGAGGGAGAGTGACATGACGGACTCCGGTTCAAACAATGATGATGGCGAACACGCCGGCGCAGGCCTGCCGCGCCAGGTGAAGCTCTATGGCGCCGCCGCAGCTGTGACGGCGATGCTGGGCGGCCTGCAAATGGCCTTCGGCTTTCCTGGCTGGAGCTTTTCGTTTTTCCTGGCCCTGGTGTTCGGCATCAGCACGCTTGCCGCCTGGTTGAAGAGCCGGGCGTGAGTGTGGCCAGCGGCAGGCTCAACGGCCTTCAGGCCTGGATCCTGGCTTTCGCCCTGTGCGGATTGCCGGCCATGGCGCTGGCCTGGGGCCTGGTGTTTTCCGGCTTCGAGGCTGCGGGCCTGACCGATCCGCCGATGATGGCCGCGAAATCTGTCGTGCTGGTCTGGCTCATCCCCGGCCTGGTCGGAACGGCGATCTGGATGCGCCCGGTGGAGAATTATATCCGGCGGGTTTTCTATGGGCTCGCCAGCGTCGAGGCGACACATGGCACTGAGGCCGGTGATGCGGTGAGTGATGCCGCCGAGGCGGCGCTGATCGAGGCGGTGCAAAGGGAGATCAGGCGGAAATGACGGAGGGCGGCGCGGGCGATGAATTTCCACCCGAAGCGATCAAGGCATTCTGGTCCGAGGTGGTATCCCATCTCTGTGCGATTATCCTAGCGATTGGTGTGACAACGCTGGCGATGCGGCTGTTCCCGGGCTTCGCCTTCAGCCTGGTCGGACCCATTGCCCTTATCGCTGCGGTGCTGATGCTGTCGCTCCCGGTCTTCCGTCACTTCAGCCGCAAACGGTTCGACCTCCCCGCGGATCGAACGCACTGGCTCTTTCGGATGGGCTGTGCCCGATCGGTCACTGTGGAAATGGCAGAGGCCTTGCCAGACTGGAAGGTCTTCGGAGGCGGCTTTTATGGCCCTGGATTCGGCCGGGCGGTGGGATTCCATGCTTCCTGGATTGGGTCCGCTATTATCGTCTTGATCCTCACACCTGTATTTTCGCTCCCACCTTTCCTGCTGATTGCCGGTCTGGCATTCGTGACCATCGCGATGATCCTTTCGTCCTTGTCGCACAATAGCCTGCCGCGAAGGCAGGAGACTTTCTCCCGGATGGAGTCCGGGAGAAAGTCTCCCCGTCGCCCCTAGCTCACCCCGAACTTCAACAGCTTGATCGCCGCGAAGTCCTGCACGCCGCCGCCGACGCGTTTGGTGGTGTAGAACAGGACATAGGGCTTGGCCGAATACGGGTCGCGCAGCACTTCCACGCCCTGGCGGTCGAGCACAAGATAGCCCTTGGCGAAATCGCCGAAGGCAATCGAGAAGCTGTCCGAACCAATGTCCGGCATGTCCTCCGCTTCGGTGACGGGATAGCCGAGCAGGGTCGAGCTGCCGCCCTCGGACAGGCTGGGCTGCCAGAGATAATTGCCATCGGCATCCTTGAAGCGCCGCACCGCCGAGACCGTGCGCCGGTTCATCACGAAACGCCCTGCAGCGCGATAGCCGGTCTTGGGCGCATAAATCAGATCGATCAGCGCATCGGCCGGATCGCCGGCATCGAAGCCGCCATCGGTTCCGGTCGGCACATAGCCGATCTCGCCCCAGGCCTCGGTTCCGTCGAGCGCCTTGGTATAGCTGAGAAAACCCTTGGGCTTGTCGGACCCGTCGCCGGACACAAACGCCGCGCTCTCCTGCACCGCAAAGACATCGCGCACTTCCTCCGCCAGCCATTGATCGACATCGACCATGGCATCATCGAGCAATTGCTGCGTGGCCGCCGGCATGGCGTAGAGCTCGGCGCAGGGGAAATCGAGCAGGTCGAGGCTCGGCGCACCGGTCTCGGGCCGCGCCGCCGTCTCTGACACCCAGCCCGAGGCGGCACCGCCGCGCGAGACCGGCTTGCGGAAGACCGAAGCCGAGGTCTGGCGCACTGAAGCGATGGCGCGGATCGGCGAGGCTTCGATCAGAAGCCGGTCAATGCGCGCCTCGGTCTCGGCCGGGACAACATAGCCGCCATCGGCATTGGATCCGGCCGAAAGCGATTTCGCCTCCGCCAGCCCGGCCAGATCACCGCGCCGCATATAGCGCGACCAGGCCGCGCTCTCCACCGAGGCGCTCGTCCCGGACAGGCCAGGACGCGCCTCGCCGAGCAGGAGCCGGTCGAGCACGGATTTCTGCCCCGTCAGCGCCGCGTCGATCCGCGCGACTTTTTCGTCGAGCAGGATATCGGCCGACGCCTTGGCCTCGATCTCGCCGAGGCGCTGGTCATTGGCCTGTTTGAAGGCCTCGAAGGCGGCGAGCACTTCGCCGAGCGCCGCCCGGGTTTCGCCGGAGACCGGGCTCATCTTGGTTTCCTTGGTCATGATGATCCTTGTTGCATCAGGCCGCGAGGGCCGGTTGGGAAACAAGCCGCAGGCGAGCCTGCGGCAGCATCGGGAAGGTCACGATGGAGACCTCCCACAGATCCAGTTCAATCAGCTCGCGCCCGCGCGGGGAGCGGCCGGAAAAGCGTTTGGTGCGAAAGCCGATCGACAGCCCGTCAATCGCGCCGGAGCGTACCAGCGACAGGGCGGTGCGCGCCCGCGGCCCCTCGGCCAGGATCTCGCCGCGGACATAGAGCCCGCGATGATCCTCGCGCAGCTCCCGCCAGACCCCGACGGGTTCAGACGCTTCGTGCTGGAACAGCATCGGCACATTTCGCCGGTGACGCAGGCTGGCCGCAAAAGCGCCGCGGCGCACGACATCGCCGGCCAGATCAGCGAGATCAAACACGCTGGCATGACCCTCGATCAGCAGGGTTTGGGGCATGGTGGGCCTCGTTTGGTTGTGGTGCGAATGGGAAGAGCGAACGCCGGGCGGCTACGCCCTTGGTTCCTCACCAGCTCCGCCCCCTTCGGGGGCACCTCTTCCATCAAGGAAGAGGAGGAAGCGAGATTTGGCGAAGCGCGAAAATTGCGATCACCCTCCTCTTCCTTGATGGAAGAGGTGGCGGCGAAGCCGACGGAGCTGGTGACGATCATAGGGTCCGACGTCGCGAGAAAACGCGAAAGCTATTCCTCCATGCGCCGTTCAATCCGCACCAGGCTTTCGCGGGCCAGGCGCATTTCCGCCTCGAGGCCGGCCATGCGTTCGGCCAAGGCGCTCTGGCGGGCATTGTCGCGTTCCAGCTGGTCGAGACGTTCGCCGACGCGGCCGAACCAGACCAGGGCGCCGGAGGTTTGCAGCACCAGGGCGAGCACGACGCCGAGCGTCACCTGGCGCTGGAGATGCCAGTCGCGGGTCTCTGTCATTGATCAAGCTCCTTCAATCCGGGCACGCCGCTCTCATCGGCCTCGATGGTCAGGTCGGACCCGAACCAGGGCCGCAGCCAGACGGCGAGCGCACGTGCCATTTTGCGGCTCAGGGGCGAGACGGGCTGGCGCCAGAAGGCCAGATTGGCCTCGCGGTAATTGGCGTAGGTATTGTCGCCGGGCAGGCCCAGCAGGAGCGGCGGCACGCCGAAGGCCAGCGCAATCTCGCGCGCGGCCTCGCGGCGGGCGGCAGTGAAATCCATATCCGCCGGCGACAAGGCCATCGGCTTCCAGTCGATACCGCCCTCCAGCAGCAAGGGCCGGCCGGCATTGACCGGACCGGTATGGTTCTCCTCCAGCTCGGCCTTGAGCCGGTCGAACTGGTCCGGATTCATCCGCCCGTCACCGCTATTGAAGACCAGGGCACCGGAGGGCCGCGCCGCATTGTCGAGCAGGGCCTTGGCCCATTCGCCGCCGGCATTGTGCAGATCGAGCGCGCGGGCCGCCGCCTGGATCGGCGAGAGGCCGTAATAATCATCGCCGGGATGAAACAGCTTGATGTGGAAAACCGGCGCCCGGCCGCTGACCGGGTCGCGCTCGAAACGGCGTTTATGGCCATCGACCGAATGCTCCCAGCCTTGCGGCCAGCCGCGCGGTCCGGGCAATACACGCAAGCGATCCGGGCGCAGGATAAAGAGTTCGCGCGGCTCATTTTCCAGGCTGACAAGCTCGAGATAGGCATTTCCCGCCAACTGTAGAAAACCGTAAAAACTTTCCCACAGCTCGGGCCCGGACTGGTCCGGATTGGGCTGGTCGATCAATCGCTGGGCTGCCGGGTCGGACGCCTTGAGCGGCACGGCGGCCGCCGCCTCGGCGATCAGGCGCACACAGCGATGGGTGATGGCATTGCGCTCGAAACCCTCTCGCATCAGCGCGGGAATATCGCGCGGCGACCAGGCGGCGCGGGCGGCAAACTGCAGGGCGATCAGCCCCGGCGGTACAGAGGCCTTCTCCTCCCGGCCAATCAGCCGGCTGAACCAGTTGGGCATGGTGGGTTCCTTCGTGTGATTTCACATTCAAACCGAAATTTCCAGTGTCATCCCGGACGGATGCCCCGCGCAGGCGGGGCGCAGATCCGGGACCTACCCCTCAGACCAGCTGGAACAGCGGGTAGGTCCCGGATCTACGCCCGGACCGCTAACGCGTCCGGGCATCCGTCCGGGATGACAAGGCGTTGTATTTGTTGCGGGGGCGAACCCTAAAGCCACCGGATCCGCGGCCCCGCCCGGGTCTCCAGCAATAGATCCGTGATCGCCCAGACCAGCGCATCGACCCGGTCGGGACTGCCTTGCGAGGCGCCGGGTGCGCCAAAGGCACACATCTGATCCTCCAGCGCTGCAAAGCGTCCGGCATGAAACACCCGCCCCGCCGCATAGAGCGCAGCGACCGGTTCGGCGCGGACATGCTTGCCGCGGCTGGCATGCACCAGCCGCACCGGCAGACCGCTCGACGCCGCCTGCAAGACCGACCGGACCATTTCGCCGCCCTGATTGGCTTCAGCCACCAGGCCATCGGCCGCAAAGGCCTCGAAACTGTCGGCCACAACGCGGGCCCAATCGGCCGGCATGGCGGGACCGAAACTACGATCGGCGAGCACCCAGGCCCGCCGCGAAGCGCCCTCGCCGGCCGCGCCGGCAATCACGATGCCGCACTCATCCGAGCGCGCGCCGCCGGTGGCCGGTGGATCAACCGCGACGATGATGCGGTCGAGCTCGGGCGCTTTCGTCACAATCGCCGCCTCGATATCGGCGCGGCGCCACAAGGCCCCGGCCGGATCATCGATCAACACGCCCTCAATCTCCTGGCGCCCCAGCGCCGAGCCGCCATAGGCCGCCTGCATCGCAGCCAGAAAGCCCGGTGCCAGATTGACGGCATTGCTCGCGGTCGGCTGATGCGTCGCCGCGACACCGTCCGCCTTCACCAGCGCCTTGAGCGCCGGGATGGGCCGCGGTGTCGTCGACAACATCAGGCGTGGCCTGTCGCCCAGCCGCAGCCCCATGCGCAGGGTATCGAGCGTCTTTTGCGGCTCGCTCCAGGCGGCAAATTCATCGCCCCAGCCAATCTCGAATTGCGGGCCGCGCAGCCCGTCGGGATCTTCCGCCGAAAAGGCATGGGCCTCCGCCCCATTGGGCCAGACCAGCCGCTTGCGCGAGACTTCATAGCGCGGCTGCTCATCGAGCCGCCCGATATTCGCCAGCCCCGAGGGCCCGTCAATCATCACCTCGCGCACATCATTGAAGGTCGGGCCGACCAGGGCGATACGGCGCACACCACGCCTCACCTGGTCGCGCACCCATTCAGCCCCGGCGCGGGTCTTGCCCGCACCGCGCCCGCCGAGGAAAAGCCAGATCAGCCAGTCGCCGACGGGCGGGAGCTGGGCCGTGGTGGCCCAAGTGCGGAAATCAGCCTTGAGGGCGATCAGGGCTTTCTCGTCCAGCTGTTCGAAGCTCGACCTCTGTTCGGGCTCCGGACTCGCCAGGAAAGAGCCGACGTCGAAGTTCATCGCGCAGGCGTTCGACTTCGGCATCGCTCAACTTCGCCTCCTTGTTTTCATCCGGCGTGGCGGTATTTCGGGTTTCCATGTGTGAGATCCTTTCCTCGCGTTCAGCGCGGTGCAGGGCGGTACAGCCATTCAAGGTCCTGGTCGCCGCCGCCGGATCACCGGTCAAAAGCTCGGCCTCGGCCAGCAACCGCATGCGCCGCAGCGCCTCATCGCGCAATTCGCTCAGCCCGGCCGCATCCAGCCGGCGCATTTTCGCCATCTGCGAATAAACCTGCGACACCGACCGCCCCACCATCTGCGCCACTTCCGACGCCGTCATTCCCGCCTCATAGCGCAGGAAGAAGGGATACCAGTCGACGGCATCGAGCCGCTTCTTGCGGGTCCGGGTCGGTGGGGGTTTTTCGGTCATGCCGGATATTAGGCGGATGCCTGTCCCGGTCGGATTATTGGCGGGAGATTTCACGCAAGGCGCGGTGAGTGCGGGGGATTTTCGAAGCGGAGCGTGGATAGCGGGGATGTTATCCTCGCAATTGGGGGGTGGTCTGGGTGGTTGGGGGATGAAAATTGTCGCGCTCACTCACAACTGGCCAGCGCCAAGCCTTCCCTCTCCGCGAGGAGAGGGTGCCCCGAAGGGGCGGGTGAGGCGGGCCATGTGCACGCCGCAGGACTGGCACCAGGCGCGCCAATCACCAGACGTCGGAATTGCCCCCCTCATCCGGCCTTCGGCCACCTTCTCCCCATGGGAGAAGGAAGGGCGTTGCGCGCTCTTTATCTATTCAAAGCAATTATTTGTCATCCCGGACGGATGCCCGGACGCGCCAGCGATCCGGGCGTAGATCCGGGACCTACCCGATCTTCCAGCTGGTCTCACGGCTAGGTCCCGGACTTGCGCCCCGCCTACGCGGGGCATCCATCCGGGATGACAAACGTTTTGATTTTTTGAAAAACAATAGTGAGAAAAAGGAGCCCCCCTACTCCTCCTCATCCCCTTCACCGGGCCATTCCACGATCCGGTCTTCCCAGTCTTCCGGGTCGACCTCATCCTCGGAGATGACCTGGTTGCGGATCGACATGCCGGCCTTGTGGACGCTCATCGGATCGCCCGACACCAGCGGATGCCAATCAAACAAATCCTTGCCTTCACCGATCAGGCGATAGGCGCAGGTCTGGGGCATCCATTCCAGTTCGGTGACGTTTTTCGGGGTCAGGATGACGCAATCGGGGACGCGTTGCTTGCGGTTGGTGTAGTCGCCGCAGCGGCAAGTGTCGGGGTTGAACAGGCGGCAGGTGACGTCGGTGTGCAGGCGCAGGCCTGAATCCTCGTCTTCCAGCTGGATCAGGCAGCATTTGCCACAGCCATCGCACAGGGATTCCCATTCCGGCTTGGTCAATTGCGACAGGGTTTTCGTTTTCCAGAAGGGTTGTGTCATGTCTGTCGCCTGAATTTGGCCCAGTTTTCCGGGCCTAGGAATGCAACGGCCCCGCGTGTTACGGCAGGTCCGGATTTTGGGTGGCTATAGCATGTTCAACGAGCCGTATCGCGCCGATCACATGATGGAACGCGAACAGAGACAGCGGCGCACGCTGATTATTGGCGCCAGTATCACCGGTGTCAGCCTGCTCGGCATGCTGATTGCGGCGTTGCTGGTCTGGGACTGGGCCTTCCATGATCTGCCGCCAGCGCCTGGCTCGGCAGCGGAATTATGGTCGGTGCGGCTGGAGCCTTCGGTCACCGTGCTCGACACGCATGGCGATGTGCTCGCCGTGCGCGGGCCCCTCTATGCGCGCGCCGTCTCGCTGGAGGCGCTGCCGGCTTACGTGCCGCAGGCCTTCCTGGCGATCGAGGATCAGCGCTTTTACGAACATGGCGGGGTGGATTATCGCGGTGTGGCGCGGGCCCTGTGGACCAATCTGCGGGCCGGGCGCTCGGTACAGGGCGGCTCGACCATCACCATGCAGCTGGTCAAGAATCTGATCCTGACGCCGGACCGGCTGTTGCGGCGCAAGCTGCAGGAAATGCGCCTCGCCTGGGCGCTGGAAGACAATCTCACCAAGACCGAAATTCTCGAGCTCTACCTCAACCGTATCTATCTGGGCGCCCGCGCCTTTGGCGTCGAGGCGGCAGCGCATCGCTATTTCTCCAAACCGGCCAGCGAACTCAGCCTGGCCGAGGCGGCGATGCTGGCGGCCTTGCCCAAGGCGCCCTCGCGGCTCGATCCGACGGTCAATCTGGTCGCCGCCCAGGCGCGCGCCGGACAGGTCCTGGCGGCGATGCTCGAAGCCGGTTTCATTACCGCCGAGGCCCATGCCGAGGCGATCGCCAATCCGGGCGTTCCGGTGGCGGCCAGTCTCGATCCGCAGGCGGGTGTGACCTGGGGTTATGTGTTTGACTATGCCGTGCTGGAAGCCGCCCGGCTCTTGCCCGACGATGTGCCCGATCTGGTGATCCGCACCACGATTGATCCGGTGCTGACCCTGGCGGCACAGGACAGTATTGCCAGCGTGCTCGATAGCGATGGCGCTGCGGTCAATGCCAGCGAGGCGGCGATTGTCCTGCTGGCGCCGGATGGCGGGATCCGCGCCTTTGCCGGCGGCCGCGATTATCTCGTCAGCCAGTTCAACCGCGCCATCCAGGCCCAGCGCCAGCCGGGCTCGGCCTTCAAGCCGATCGTGTTTACCGCGGCGCTGGAAGCCGGCTACGACCCCTCCTCCGCGGTCTGGGACGAGCCGGTCGATCTGGAAGGCTGGGAGCCGCAGAATTTCGCCGGCGGCTATCGCGGCCTGGTCACCCTGCAGGAAGCCCTGCGGCGCTCGATCAATACAGTGGCAGCCCAGGTCGCCAGCGATGTCGGGCTCGGGCGCATTGTCGAGACCGGTCACCGGCTCGGTATCCGCTCGACGCTGCCGGAATTGCCGGCCATTGCGCTCGGTGCCGCCGAGGTCAACCTGCTGGAGCTGACGGCGGCCTATTCGGTTTTTCCGCGCGATGGCCAGCGCTTTGATCCCTGGTTCATCGAACGCATCACCAATTCGCGCGGCGATGTGTTGTATGAGCGTCCCGAGACAGCGCCGGTGCAGGCCCTGACGCCGCAGGTCGCGCGGCCGATGTCGACCATGTTGCAGGATGTCGTGCTGACCGGTACCGGGCGCCGCGCCATCCTGGCCGGCGGCCGCGCCGTCGGCGGCAAGACCGGCACCAGCCAGTCCTTCCGCGATGCCTGGTTCATCGGCTTCACTGCCGATTACACGGCCGGCGTCTGGGTCGGCAATGATGATGACAGTCCGATGAGCAATGTCACCGGCGGCGGTCTGCCGGCCACGATCTGGCAGCGCTATATGACGGCTGTGCATCAAGGCATCCCGGTCCACGCGCTCAGCGCCCCGGCACCGCGCTCACGCTCGGAACGCGAGGAAAGGCTGGCCGCTTTCTATTCGGACCTGTCCGATGCCTTCGACGCGCTGCTGGCCGATCCATCCTCCGGCGCCGGCGATCCCAGGGAACGCTGAACCAGTTCGGTCAGCTGTGCGATCTCACCGCGCAGGCCGGCGATCTCGCTCTGCAATTCGATCACATCCTCGCCGACCTCGGCATCGCGTTCCTCTTCCGCGTCGAAATGCTTGGATTGCAGGCTGTCGACGATGATGGCGATGAAGAGGTTGAGGATGGCGAAACTGGTCAGAACGATGAAGATCAGGAAAAATGCCCAGGCCCAGGGATGGAATTCCATCACCGGCAAAGCCAGATCTGTCGCCCAGCCCTCCAGCGTCATCACCTGGAAAAGCGAGAAGGCACTATCACCCAGCGTCCCGAACCGGTCCGGATTGGTCAGCGAGAACAGCTTGGTCGCCATCACCGCGGAAACATAGAACATCAGCGCCAGCACCGCGATCACCGCGCCCATGCCGGGAATCGCGTTGAGCAGGGCCTCGATCACCTTGCGCATTTGCGGCATCACCGAGAAGAGCCGGAAGGCGCGAAGGATTCGCAAGGAGCGCAGGACCGAAAAACTGCCCGCCATCGGCACGACGGAGACGAGGATCACGACCAGGTCGAACCAGTTCCAGCCGGAGGTGAAAAAGCGCAGCCGGTAGGCGATCAGCTTGAGCAAAAGCTCGACCAGGAAGACCGCGATGACGATCCGGTCAATCAGCGGCAGGATCGCGGCAAACCAGGGCGGCTCGAACGGCAGGGTTACAAGACCCAGGGTGGCGGCGTTCAGCAGGATCACCGCCATGATCGAATTTCGGAACACGCCGCTTTCCACGAAAGCGGTCAACCGCGCGCGAACGCCGTTAGAGGTCAATGTCATAGCGCCACCCGATTGCTGGCCATCTGGTAACGCCCCGCGGGACAACGTTCAACTGTGATTTGAGCCCGTTACCACAGCCCGGACTGATCAGCCACGATCCCGAAACCGGCCAAATCCCGACCCTGCATAAAATATACACCCTCGCGGCCTGCGCCAGCGGCGCCCGACACACGCGGCAGGCAGACCGTCGGCAGGTCGGCAAGACAGCGCTCAACCGGCTAATTTCATTGCTTTTATTTGGGCACCCCGGGAACAGGGTCCGCCCGAGGCCGCAGCGGGCCTGTCGGCAAATCAGGGTGGAGCAGCCCGTTTCGCAACGTCTGCGTTAGGTGGCCCTTAACAACAAACTGTCCCTATTGGCGCTTACAAAAAGCGGGACCCACCAAGCATGGCAGGCAGACAGGGGAATAAAGGCGAGCAGTCCAGGGAGCGGACGCAACGCACGACCAGCGCTGTCGAGCGGGAAATGGCGATCGCCTTCCGGCCGATCGTTCGTGGTTTCCTGCTGGCGCTCGGCTTGTATTACGGCCTGTTGAGCCTGGCCTATATAGCATTTCCGCCGCAGGATTTTCCACTATGGGTCTATGGCGTCCTGTTCGGCCTGATCAGCGGTTCCGCAATGGCAGCCGGGATCATGCACCGGCTGGCACGCTCGGCCTGCCGCAAGCGCACGATCGAGTTTTACGGACTGGCCGGAAATGCGATTTTGCTCGGCAATGTCACGATCCAGATGGCCCTGAATTTCGAGCCCGAGAACCTGGCCTATTTTGTCCTGGCAATGCCGGTATTTGCGACGGTATCGATCAGTCTGCGATCCACGATCCCGAGCATTCTGATCACCGTGGCGGCCATGTTGACGTTTGTTCAGATCCATATGCCCGAAATGCTGGGGGAATACCTCTTCATGGCGCTGGCTGCCGGTATCAGCGCCGTCGGTATGGCAATGTTGATGCGCGGTGCGGTCCTGCGCGCCACGACCGCACGCCTCGATGCCGACGAAAACAGTGCCCGGGCCGAAGCCCTCGCAGCGAAATCGGAAATGCTGGCCCTCAAGGCTGAAGCCCTCACCGCCCAGACCCGCGAGATGGCCGAACGAGACGGCCTGACAGGGCTGGCCAATCGCTTGAGCTTCTTCACAGCCTTCGGCACGGCCCTCGCGAAAGTCCGTCCCGACACCCAGACCACATTGCTGACCCTGATCGATCTGGATGGCTTCAGACCCGTCAATGATACCTATGGCCACGCGACCGGCGACCTGCTGCTGTGCGAGGTCGCCAAACGCCTCAAGGCCGCGGTCCCGCGACGTAGCGTGATCGCCCGCCTGGGCGGCGACGAATTTGCGATCCTGGTGCGCCGCGATCAATTGGCGACCAGCGTTGAGGAGTTCGGGCGCAATTTGTGCTCGCAAATCGGTCAGCCTTACGAGCTTGGGACGGTGACCGCCAATTTGACGACCTCGGTCGGCCTGGTGATCTGCGACCGGGTCGAATTGACGATCCGCCAGACGATGGAGCGTTGCGAATACGCTCTCGGCTTCGCGAAGAAACATACCCGCGGCGAAGCGGTCCTGTTCACACCCCGCCATGAGCGCGAAATGCTGAGCATGGGCCAGGTCGACCAGGCCTTGCGGGCTGCTGATCTCGAGACGGAATTGCAGGTCTTCCTGCAGCCGCAATTCGATCTCGAGCTCAACCGCACCTACGGGTTCGAAGCCCTGGCGCGCTGGAATAGCGCCGCCCTCGGACCGGTGAGTCCCGAACAGTTCATCCGCGTCGCTGAAAGCTCGGGCCTGATCCGCAAGATCACCCAGATCCTGTTGCGCAAGACGCTGCATCTGGTGACGAGCTGGCCTGAGCACCTGCACGTCTCCTTCAATCTCTCCGGTCATGACCTGGTGTCCCCGGCAGCGGTCAGCGATATTCTCGACCTGGTCAAACACAGCGGAATCGACCCGGCCCGGATCGAGTTCGAGATCACCGAGACCGCTATGATGTCGGATATCGACCAGGCCCGACGTTCGATCGAGCGCATCGCAGCACTCGGCTGCAGACTGGCGCTTGATGATTTCGGTTCCGGCTATTCCAGTTTCAGCTATCTGCACCAATTGCCAGTCAGCAAGATCAAGATCGACCGTTCCTTCGTGGTCCCCCTGCTGAAGGATGCCTCGGCGAGCAAGATCATCCAGACCATTATCAATCTGGGCCGGTCGCTCGATCTGGATTGCGTCGTCGAAGGCGTCGAATCCATCGCCGAGCTGGACATCCTCAAGGGCATGCAGGCGCGTTTCATCCAGGGCTATATCTTTGGCAAGCCGATGGAGGCCAGGTGCGTTCTCCCCTATCTCGCAGCAGAGGCCCGCGCCACCGATCGTCCCGCTCACACGCAGCCGGCAAAACTGTCCATCGTCAAACGTCCAATCCGCAAGGCTTGAACCACCGCGGCCCGGCCGCTCTGGCGCAAGTATTTATTAGGGCCGCGGCGACACACTGACAGCATGCACCTTCGGTATGCCCCCATCTTGATCATCCTGGCTTGCGGCCTGGCCGCAGCGCCGTCCGATGCCAGTGACAGGCTAACGGGCTGGACCCGGATCGGCTCTGTCTATGAGCGTATCAACCTGACGCAAGGCAATCAGGCCATGTGCGCGGCGCTGTGCGATGAGCAAGCGCAATGCCGCTCATGGGTCTGGACCCCGCCGGGCCTGGAAGGCGTCGACGGCCACTGCGCCCTGCTGGCGTCGACACCGGCCCCGCGGCGCGCACCACAAAGGGTGACGGGTCTCGCCAGCGATATCGCGGCACAGATCGAGGCTGCCAGCGAACGGCGCCCCAGCGCGCGCGAAATCGCCGCCCTGCGCGCGACCCTGCCCGACCCCCACTGACATCCAGGCCCCGGCCCGCTCAATTTGATCGGTCGCGAACAGAATTTTTTTACCTACCGCTGGCATCATCACCGTGTACGACCCGGCAACGACACCGAAAGAGTATGTTCATGGCCGTCATCAGCAAGTTGAACAGCCTGCTCGAACTCGCGAAAGAACGCTCCAGTGATCGCCGTCGCACCTTGTTGCGCGAAGTCACGGACATGTTTTTTGATGAACCGCCCGAGCGCGATACAGCGGTTTCCCAGGAGTTTGATGACGTGCTCAGCGCGCTGGCGGAGCAGACCGCGCAGGGTGCGCGGGCTGAACTCGCGGAACGGTTCGCCGACACGCCACTGGCCCCGCGCGGCATGTTGCTCAAACTGGCGCGTGACGCGATTGACGTCGCCGCGCCGATCCTGGCTCGCTCGACCGCATTGAGCGAAGCGGAACTCCTGTCGATCGCCGAACAGGGCGCGCAGCCGCAACTCAAGGCGATCTCGCAGCGCGAACTCGTTTCCGAACGCCTCTCTGACACCATCGTCCGCCGCGGTGATGACGAAACCGTCGCCGTCCTGATCCGCAATGATGGCGCCCAGTTGTCGCGCGCCAGCTTCGAAACCGTTACCGAACGGGCCGAGCACTCAAAGATTCTCCAGGCTCCGGTGATCACCCGCAAGGACACCCCCGCCGACCTGCTCGGGGATTTGATGCTGACGGTGGAAAATCATCTGCGCGATCACATCCTCGAACGGTTCGACGGCATGGACCCGGCGTTGGTCGAACAGGCGCTTGCCGCCTCCCACGCCCGACTCAGCGAACGCATGAGCCAGGACAAGGATGTCGAGGAAGCAGAGAAATTTGTGCGCGGCATGGCGGTTCGCAAAATGCTCAATGGTGGCCTGCTGGCCCGCTTGCTCCGCGAACGTGAGATGACACGCTTCCACGTTGCTTTCGCGGAAATGAGCGGCGTTGACCGCGTCGCGGCACGGCGCGCCATCGACCAGGACTGCATTGACCCGCTGGCCCTGATCTGTCGCTCAGCCGGATTCGACAAGGCCCTATTCGTGACCCTCGCGGTCCTGCGTAGCAATGCCACCGAGGACGCCTTCCGGGACGCCAAGGAGCTCGGCCTGCTGTATGACCGGATCACGGTCGAAGACGCCGCACGCGCCATGCGCTTCTGGCGCATGCGCCGGGACGTCGCCGCCTAGAGCCGGGACACAGCGCCCCCCAATCCCTGCGGTGACACGGCCTGTGCGTGTTAGGCTGCCCACCAGCCGCAATCAGGGACAGACTCATGGACACTCCGCTCGACCGTTTCACGCAGCTGGCCGACAGCCTGCGCGACACCAAGCCCCGGCCCGACCAGCAGGCCGCAGCCTTCGCAGCGGTCGCGCTCGTGCACGCCAGACACCCCGACACAGCGCTTGTCGCCGCCACCCGATCACACCATGAAAGCCTGAAATCGGCCCTGGGCGGATTCCGGGCTCCCAACGGCTCGATGCGGTGGGTCTATGCGGCGATGCTTGCAGCACATGGCGTCGACACAGAACACTTCCTCGGCGCTCGCGACGCCTTGCGGCAGGCATGCGCGGCCTCGAAGACGGGCCGGTTGCATGCCGGCGGTTCCCGCGCAGCTCTCATCCTCTGCCTCGGGGAAGCCGGCCCCGGTGTGGTGGACGCCTTCTACACCATGAAGCGGGCCGTCCGCCCGCCCTGGTGGCGCTCGGATGATTCCGTCACGGATACATTCGCAGCCGCCCATGTCCTCGCAGGCAGCCGCCCTGAGGCGGTCGTAGAGGCGCGGGCCCACGCCGAGGCCGTGTTCGGCGCCGACCAGCGAGCCAGGGGTCACCGACGCGACGGTGCCCGTCAATGCGTCCTGCTCGGCCAGGCACCGGAGATCGTGCTGTCGCAATTCAATGCGCTCGAGGATGCACGGCGGGCTGACCGTTTCCTGCGCGGGCGCAGTGATCGCTCCATGACGATGGAATGGGCCGTTGCCGGCCGCACGCCGGTCGATCTGGTCCAGATTTCCAACCTGACCAGTGCTTTGCCGAAACAGCTGACATCAGTCGGCTTTGGCCGGACCAGGCTGGCCAGCCTGATCGCTTTCGACGACCAGGCCCGCAACCCGGCAGGCAGCGCCAGCGCGCTCGCCGCGGTTATTGCCGCCCAGGCGGCGATGATTGCCGCGATCTCGGCGAGCACTATTGCTGCGACATCGGCGGCAAGCAGTTGAGATGGCAGTTCGCGGGCTTTCGTCAGGCTGAGCTGGCGTCGACGGCGGTTGGCGGCGAAAACAGCTCGGCACCCTGTTCGAGATATATTGAACTGGACGGGAAGGCGAAATCGGTTCCGGCCTCCTGAACGATCGTCTTGATCGTGAAGGCGAGCTCTTCCTTCAGCGCCAGCCATTCACCCCAATTGGTCGTGCGGGTAAAGCAGTAGAGCATGAAATCGATCGAGGACGGGCCGAAGCTATCCACACGCATGAAGGTCGACACCTCTGGCGCCTGGGCATAGCCGGGATGTTTGGTGACATAATCGAGCACGCGATCACGTATGGTCTTCAATTGCTCGACCGTGGTGTCATAGCGAACGCCAATGATCCAATAGGTCCGGCGATGCGTCATACGGGAGAAATTTGTCACCGCATTGTCGGAGAGCTTTGAATTGGGAACATAGACCGGCCCCTTGTCGAAACGGCGCACCAGGGTCGACCGGAAATTGATCGCCTCAACCGTGCCCTCGACAACGCCATCGACCTTGATCCAGTCGCCCGGCAAGAAGCGCTTCTCCGCCAGGACCAGCAAGCCACCGATCAGGTTTTTGAACAAATCCTGAGCACCCAGGCCAACAGCGACGCCGAACAGGCCAAGCCCGGCGATGATACCGCCAACCGGGATGTCCCAGATCTGAAGGACGGCCGCAGCCCCGATCACCACGAACAGTATACGCAAGGCCTTGGTCAGCCAGTCGAGCATGACCGGGGTCAGCGCATTTTGCAGCGCGCGCATCAGATGGATGAATGGCGCCACCGCATTGTGCAGACCCCAGAAAATCCCGATCGCGACCAGGGATGGAATAATCCGGTCGACATCGGAAAACGCAGTTGAGCCGGTCCCGGCTTCCAGGATGTTGAGCGCGAAGAAGAAGGAAATTGTGATCGGCAAGAGTTTTAGCGGCCCGGCGAGCGCTTCCACCACCGCATCATCAAACCCGTTCTCGGTCTTGTGAGCCATGCGTTTGAGGAGAGTGATCAACGTGCCCGCCACCAGGGATCGCAGCGTGATCCCGAGCACCAGGATAATAATGGCGCTCAACCCGTGCCCGACGCTGACGCCCAGGAAGGAGGTCTGCCAGACGGCGACCGCCTGGGTCCATAATTCGCCCGATTGGGCGAGGAAACCATTATCGTCCTGCACGCGCATCACAAAGCTCTCTCTCTGACCCGGTGGAAGACCAGGTCGGGAAATTTCTCTTCCGAATAGGACACTTCCCAATTGCTCTTGGCCAGGAAGACCGGATTGCCATCGATATCGACCGCCATGGCGGACTTGTGCCGGTCCGCAAAGGCTTCAATCTGCTGCTCGGTGCCGCCCAGCCAGCGCGCCGTCTCGTAGGGCGCCGCCTCGAAGGCGACCTCCAGCCCGTATTCGGCCGCAACGCGTTCGCGCATCACATCGATCTGAAGCGAGCCGACCGCGCCGACGATAAAATCGCCGCCGAGCACCGGGCGGAAGAGCTGGGTAACGCCCTCCTCGGCCAGGCTTTCGAGCGCCTTCTTGAGATGCTTCGCCTTGAGCGGATCGGCCAGGCGTGCCCGGCGCAGGATTTCCGGCGCGAAATTGGGGATGCCGGAGAAGCGCAGCTTTCCGCTTTCCGAGAGGCTGTCGCCAACGCGCAGCGTGCCGTGATTGGGAACTCCCATCACATCGCCGGCAAAGGCTTCATCGGCAATCTCGCGGTCCTGGGCGAAGAAGAGGATGGGCGAGGAAACGGTGAGCTGTTTGCCGGTCTCTGTCTTGAGCTTCATGCCGCGACGGAACTTGCCCGAACACAGGCGAACGAAAGCAACGCGGTCGCGATGGTTGGCGTCCATATTCGCCTGCACCTTGAACACGAAGCCAGACACTTCCTTGTCGCCGGGCTCGACCTGGCCGGGTTGACCATTGATCTGTACCGGCATGGGCGCAGGCCCCGGGATCTTGTCGGCCAGCCCGTCGAGCAATTCGCGCACGCCAAAGCCGCGCAGCGCCGAGCCGAAGAAGACCGGCGTCATATGGCCCTCCAGAAAGCTTTGCGGATTGAAGGCCGGGCACAGTTCGCGGGCCACTTCGGCGCCGTCGCGGGCCTCCTCGATCTCGGCATCGGAAAGCAGTTCACGGATTTCCGGGCCGTCGAGGGCAAGCCGTTCCGACGCCGCTTCGCGGTCGTGCTCGACCCCGGGCCGCTGGAACAGCACCAGTTCATCGGTCTTCAGATCGACCACGCCCTTGAAACGCTGGCCGGAGCCGACCGGCCATTGCATCGGCACGGCATCAAGCGCCAGCTTGTCCTGGATGTCCTGCAGCAGATCGACCGGATCGAGCGCCTCGCGGTCCATCTTGTTGATCAATGTGACAATCGGGATGTCGCGCAGACGGCAGACCTCGACCAGTTTGAGCGTTCTGGGCTCCACGCCCTTGGCGGCATCAAGCACCATGATCGCGCTGTCCGCAGCGGTGAGCGTGCGATAGGTGTCCTCGGAGAAGTCTTCGTGACCCGGCGTGTCGAGCAAGTTGAAAAGCAGGGCGCGATGTTCGAACGTCATCACCGAGGCGGAGACGGAAATCCCCCGCTCCTGCTCGATCTTCATCCAGTCCGAACGCGTACGACGGTTCTCGCCGCGCGCGCGCACCTGCCCCGCCATGCGGATGGCACCGGCGGCCAACAGCATGGTCTCGGTCAGCGTGGTCTTGCCGGCGTCAGGATGTGAGATAATGGCGAAGCTGCGGCGACGCGCCCATTCCGGCGCATCAATCGTCGGAGAAGTCATGAACTGGCTCGCTGAGGATGCAAGCCCCGAACTAGCCCGATCAGTAGGCGCTGTGCAAGTTTTCCGTCACCCGGCACCAGACTTCTTCATTGATGATGTCCGGGCCCAGCACACCGTCATTCTGGCGCTTCCAGAGATAGGTCAGGATAAGCATCGGCACATTGGCAAATCGCAGCCCGACATCGTCGGGGCCGGTCGCACCTTGCGGCCGCACGCCCAGCAGAGCATTGGCACCCGGCGCCCGATAGGCAATCAGGGCTGCGAGATGCTTGGTCCGGTCCGGCTTGTTCGTCGCCATCATGGGGTCAACATACAGGGCCTCGCGCAGCAACTGGGTCAGGTGGCCCGTGGTCAGCGTCTCGAACTGTGCCGCCGGCAGGGGAATGGTTCCGTCCTTGAGGACGGAGACCAGGTCACCCAGGTCGAAAACGGTTTCGTTGAACAAGAACAGCATCGAAGATCCCCGCGAGCGCCTACAATCCCTCACCCCCCACTCTAGGGCCGGGTCGTTAAGAATCCTCCACCGGCTCCGTCAGAAAATGGCGCCCCCGCCGGTCCTCGATCTCGATCACCCAGATATCCGGATCACCGTCGGCCCGGCGTTGGCAGTAGACGTCGATCTCGGCCTCCGGGACCGGCGCCTTGTCATGGCGGGTCCAGATCCGTTCCCCGTTTTCGTCCCGCGCCGGGACAAAAAGCTCGGCCTGCCCGGTCAGGTTTGCCACCTTTACGAGTACAGCGCCCGCATCTTCGTCTCCGTGGCGAATCACATAGGCGGCGGCCAATGCCGATTCAGCCCTTCGCAACAAGGCATCCACCCAGAATTTCGTCTTCAGTTGAATCATTTTCATTGCTGGCCGCTGAATTGCTTAATAACGTATTAACGGGGTAAGGGAGCATTTTATGTTGGTACGAGTTGCGTTGGTTGCGATGGCACTTTGTGCGTCGGCGGCGGGTCAGGCACTGGGTCAAGAGTTTCAGGGTGATACGTCTCCCGCCACTGTGAACCAGAATGCCGCCGAAGGCACCCGGATCGAAGAGCGCACGCTCGCCGATCTCGAAACCGGGATGGACGCCTTTGTTCTGTCCTCGAGCCAGGCACGAACCCGGATCCGCTTTTACCTCCCCCCCAACACCTATAGCTCGGAAGCCTGGCTTCGCCTCGCCGCCCGCCCCGCGAGTGACAGCTCGAACGGCCGGATCCAGGTCGCCATCAATGGCGGCGAGCCCATCATCATCCGGCCGCAGCCGCGCTCGATTGAAGCACGCTTTGCCCTCTTTTCGGCTGATATCCAGCCAGGCGAGAACGTCCTCGAAGTCTCCTATGGCACCGATAGCGCCACGACCGGCTGGATTGTCGATGCCCGCCGCTCGCAGTTGCGGCTCACCCTGGAACAAGACAGCCCGATCACGTCGCTCCACGAGCTCGAACTGGCATTGGCGGCCGATTTTGCTGCGCCGCGCCGGATCGCCCTTGTCACCGATATCAGCCGCGAGCGGGCAACGCTCGAGAGTCTCGTCGCCCAGGGCGTCGCCTTGCGCGCCGGCAGCGTGCCCCTGTTCGGCGGCGATGAAGCCAATGCCGACCTCATCATCCGGCTGGCCGAGAATGATCGCCTGAACGAGGCTGACCGCGCCATCCTGCGCACCGGCAATCGCAGTCAGGGACCGGAAATCGCGTTCAGCGAAGGCGCAACGCCGCGCCTGATCATTACCGGACGCAATATCGACGAAGCGGTCGCCGCCGCCCGTTTGTTCGCCGCACGCTCCTTTGGTGGTTATGGCCGCAGCTTCGTTGCCGCCGATGCCATCACGGCGCAGCGGCTTGGCCGCCCGCAGGTTCGCGATGCCCGCCGCCTGAGCGCCAATGCAGATTTGCGCACCCTGGCCGCTTCGGGCCTGCCCTTCAGCGCTGACCAGGGATCGCGCACGGCTGTCCAGTTCACCACTCGCACCCGCGCCGACCGGTTCGGGGCACTCTCAGTGCTGGCCCGAGGCGCCCTCGTGAGCGGTGAAGCCTGGCTGTATGCTTGGTATGGTGAGGAACATGATCACGCACCCGCCAATCACAATCTCCTGATTATCGGCCCGGGCAGCAGCAGTATCGCAGCCCTCGGTCGCAGCGCTCCGGCGGAGTTTGGTGCCGCCATGCGCGCCGCCGAACGCAGCCGTGGGCAACGCGGGCTGATGCGCCTGGCCGCCGCCGCCTATGCCGATGAATCGGCCACACCTGCAACACCGGAAGACGGACGGAGCATCGGGGTTGCGTCGCTGTTCCGCGATGCCGAACAAGCCGACCGCTGGATCGGTACGCTGACCTCGCCGGAACTGTCCTCCTTTGAAGCGGCCAGCCGCAGTCTGGCGCGCTCGAACCTGTGGCACGCGCTGGAAGGCCGCGCCGCCGTGTGGAGTGTGCGCGGTGTTACCCCGCTGGATTACAGCGTCACGGCACCGGGTCTGCGCGAGCGGGCACAGGAATTCGCGCTCGACCACACACGTGATGCCGCCTTCATGCTGTTCGGGATTGCCTTCATCATGCTGATCCGCGGCATTTGGCGCCGCCGCCGCGTTCACGCGTCGTAAAACTTGCCGTGTTAGCGTCATTTCTTCGAAGTTTCGGGGAAATGAGATGCGCTGTGCCTTCCATGCCTTGGCCTTGGGCCTGTTTGGCCTGACCGCTGCCGCCGGCGCCCAGGATGCCGATCTGATTTTTGGCGAACGCACCGCAGCCCTGGCCATGGACGCCCATTGCGACCTGTTTACTGACCGGCAGCGCGCTGCTCTTGACGCGGCGCGGCTCCAGGCTCGCGGTGCCCTCTTGCGCAGCGGTATCGCGCCCGATCAGATCCAGGCCTATGGCGCTGAAATCGCCGCGGAGGCTCGGCGACGGGATTGCGTGTCTTCCGAAGTCCTGGCGATGCGTGATCGCGTCCTTACCGCCTTCGATGGCTATCTGCGCGTCGGCAATATGACTTTTCCGGGCATTGCATTTTCCTGGTTCGCCAATCGTCAGATACTGACCGATGAGCCCGTCTGGGCCCTCCTCCAGGACACGGGCCGCATCCGGGTTGGTATCAGCCGGGTCGAAGGCGATATCAGCTTCACCATCGCCCTGCCCAATGGCGGCAATTACATTTCGGCCGTCCTGGTCACGCGCAATACGCAAAGCGCACCCGAACTCTATGACCCGACAATGGGCGGCATGTTCGCCGGACCCGCCAGTGCCAGCTGGGCTCAGTGGACACCCCCGGACTATGCGCGGCGGCTCGTCTGGGCCAGTGATCAGATGAATGGGCCGGCGGCCGATGCCCTGGCCGGTGCACCGCAGGGCCATGTTTTCCGCTTCCCCCCCTCGGTCGTCCAGCAACTCGGCCGGCTTGACCCGCGGGAGACAGCCCGCATCGACTTGATGGGCCGCAATGGTGAGCGGGTCGCATCCGACTATTTCGAGATTGGGGATTTCGCGGCTGCGGTCGCCTTCCTGCGCGCCGCGATCAGCGACACATCACAGATTGAGCTTCCAGAAAGCTAGGCGTGACGTTCAGCCGGCGCCAGCGCTGGCCACCAGCGACTGTGAGGCTTCCTGGGCGCGTTCGATCTGCTGGTGCACGTCGAGCCGGCGCAGCGTACCCACCTGCCCCATCGCCTGCACCAGAACCGGAAGCGTCACCGTGATCGTCGTGCCAACACCCTTGGCGCTTGCAATTGACATTGTCCCGCCGTGCAGGCCGGCGAGTGCACGCACCAGTGACAGGCCAAGGCCGGTGCCACGGGTATCGACTTCGCGGGCGCTGGACGCCTGACGATAGGGTTGCCCGAGCCTGGCTGCTTCCTGGGGGTCGATCCCGACGCCGCTATCACCCACTGCCAGAACGAGATCTGCGCCTGAAGCCCTGGCCATCACGACCACCGCGCCGCCTTCCGGCGTGAATTTTACGGCATTGGAGAGCAGGTTCAGCATGATCTGGCGCAGCGCCTTGCGGTCCGCATTCACCAGGATCGGTTGGTCGCCCGTCTCGACCGATAGCGACAGCCCCGCTTCTTCGGCCTGCAGGCGCATCATCTTGACGCTCAGCCCGACCACTTCGGATATGTCAAAATTCTCGCGCGAAAGATCATAACTGTCGGCCTCGATCTTCGACATGTCGAGCACATCGCCAATCAATTCCATCAAGTGTTGGCCGCTCTCGTGGATGAGATCGGCATACTCGGCATAACGCGCTGGCATCGGCCCGAACAGGCGCGCCTTCATGACATCGGAAAAACCGATAATCGCATTGAGCGGCGTACGCAATTCATGGCTCACGGAGGCGAGGAATTGGGACTTGGCGCGCGCCTCCTCCAGCGCGAGGGCACGGGCTTCTTCAGCTTCGCGCAAGGCGTTTTCCGTCTCGACGCGATGATCGCGGGCGATCACCGACACTGAACCGCCCTCGATCGGGCGGGCGTCCAGCTTGACGCGTTCCGGATTGCCCCGGTCGCCCCGAATACTGAGCAGGTCGGACAGTGGCCGTGCGGCAGCGCGGCGGGCCGCGCGCGCAAGTTCGGAGCGATCCTCGTCGTCAAAACCGAGATCGGCGATCGGCAAATTCGTCAATTCGCGCGGCAGACCCGGTGAAAGTTCGCGCAGGCCCCGGGAGACGGCGAGGATATTGCCATCATTGTCACAGGCGAGAATAGCGGCGGGAGCGGCGTCAAACGCCCGGCCCCGCACGCGGCCGTGCTCGGCTTCCCGGTTCGCCACATCATTGGCGCGGATGGAGCGGATCGCGGCACAGGCGAAACCATAGGCGATGACCAGCACAAGACCGAGAATAAAGGGAAGATGATACTCGACCGCGTTTGGCTGGGGACGGATGAACTCGGTGAGTTGCAAGCCAGTGATAACCAGGGCGGCCAGACCGGACATCGCGCCAGCCTTGACGATGGCATCCCGATCGCCACCGGCTGCGCCCATGGCCGGGGCCAGCAGGAAGGCGAGCACGCCCGTCCCGGTCACGCCGCCGCCCGACAGCGCCACAACGGCGGCCAGGGAGGTCCACAACATGGCGAGCAGGAAACGCTCGAATGAACGCCCGAGACGCGGCGCCAGCACAAGCCCGGCAATTGCCGGAAACGCCACACCGAGGAAGCCGGCAATTTTCAGCCAGAGTGGCCCGTCGAGAATCGGCCAGATTTGGGGTATGGCTGCAGCGACCGTCCCAATCCAGACAAGATTGGTAACGGGACCACCGCGACGCGCGATCCAAGCAGCTATGTCTCGTTCAGGTTTCTGCATTTTTCCCATTGCGACTCAGCGCAATCCTCACGCCGTAATCTTTGCCGCCGACGTTAACAAATACTGAATCTTAAACTTATCCCGTTTACCGTTTCGGCCGGGAAAGCCTGTCTCAAATCTATGCATTTCAAGGCTTGGAGAGCGGGCGCGTCCGGGGCACACTATCGGTTCACAGGGTTACGGAGGCTACCTGATGTTGATATCCATCCTTGCAGCGCTTGCTCTGACGACCGCGCTTGATGGCGACGGACAGGATGCCGGCATGGCTCAAGCCCCGGTCTTGCAACTGGATGCGGTCGAGCCGGCAGCCGCCGATCCACTCCGCACCGCCGCCGGAGATTATGCAGCTTTCCACGGCGTCGTGGCGGATCTGCGCTCGGCGCCGATCGGGTCAGGCGAGGATCTCGACTCCGCCATGGATCGCCTGACGGCTTATTATGTTCACGACCGCCTGGTGCGCGCCTGGATCGCCTATACAGCGATGATTGCCGCCCAGCATCCCGAATATCTCGATGATGTCCGTGAGCTGGCCGATTATTACGGCGCCCAGGCGGCGATGTCCGGCCTGCTCTATGATCCCACCTATGCGATCAGTTTCACCCACGCCGATACGGCCGAGGCCTCGGTGGTCGACGCGCTCGAGCGCGATAGTGCGGGCATTCGTGAGGTCAGTGATCGCTACCGCGCGGCCGCGTATGACCTGCAGGCGACGCGCTGGGCCCAGGCGCGGGCCGGCGACCGCCGTGTACGCCTCTCCGCGCTGGAAAATGCCGGTTCCGCACCGAGTGTGCCCCTGAGCAATGAATTCCTGCTCTCGCTCGACACCGGGCTGGACGGCGTGGTCCCCGCCTCGGCGCTTTATGACCATCCGGAAATCGCGCGTATGGGCGTCTACACCACGCCGCAGTTAACGTTGACCGTCGGCGATGCCGTCATCGATCCTGACCGGGACCGCATCGGACGCATCCTTTCGGTTGCCGCGCTGCAGGCCATCTCCAACGACCCGAGCCAGTCAAGCGAGCTGGTCAATGCCCTGCTGTCCGACCCGGTCGTCGAGCGCTGCCTGACCTGGGCCCGGCTCGACCTGCAACAATGCGTCGCCGCCGGCCATTTCAAGTATGAAGACAGTTTCTGCATCGCCGAGCACGCCCTGCTTGATGTCAGCCGCTGCCTGGGCGTTTCTGCCGCGACCGGGACCGACTGAAGCCCGCGCTCAAGACCGTTAATGATTAACAAAAAGTGTACCGAACAGAGACAGGATCAAATTTTAGATAAAAACCTTGCTCCAGTTTCGCACGCTGTTTCCGCTAAACCCCGTAATCGCGTGCAATAGCTGAAAACCTGCCCTAGCCTCGATCCTGCAATGAATGCCGGTACACCCCGGCGAGATAATTGGTGTGAGGTAGGTCGATGATGTTTTTTGTACGTGCTGCGTTCTGGCTGGCGATTGTGTCGGTCTTCATCCCGCGAGACTTCGCGGGAGATCCCATGAACCTGTCCTTCGATAGCGCCTCGACCCGCATTGATGCCGGCCAGGCCGTGAACAGCTGGTGCGTCGAACGCCCTGCGCTCTGCGAAGCCGGAACAGAGGCTGTCGAGCTCGGCGGCTTCCTTGCGGGCTTTGCCGCAACGCGGCTCGAGACTGCAATCGAAGACCGCCAGCAGACCTCCAAGTCCTGATACGCTTGCATTTCCCGCTCGCCCGGCGGCGCTGACCGCATCTACGCCTTGATCCTGTCGGCAGCGCGCCTTAACTCGTCGCTGTGATGACACAAACACCCATCCAGACTGAAATCGAGGAGCTGGTCGAGGAATTCGATCTGCTGGACGATTGGGAACAGCGCTATCGCTATCTGATCGATATGGGCAAGGCCCTGCCGCCCCTGCCCGATGAGCAGCGCACCGAAGCGAGCCGGGTCCAGGGCTGTGTCAGCCAGGTCTGGCTGATTGTCGAGCCCGCTGACGATAACAGCCTCGTATTTCACGCCGATAGTGACGCCCACATCGTGCGCGGCCTCGCCGCGCTCTTGCTGCGCCTCTATTCCGGGCGCAGCCGCGAGGACATTCTCTCGGTCGATGCCCGGGAAGTCCTGGCGCGGATTGGCCTGTCGGAACATCTCTCACCACAACGCTCCAATGGTCTGGCTTCGATGATTGGCCGGATCCGGGCCGCCGCAGAAGCCTAGAGGTTCAAGCCATAATGCCGGGCCAATTGCTGCAGCGCCAGCTTCAGCACGGTTTTGCCCGAACGCTGCGCCCAGCCATAGCGTCGTTCAACGGCCGCCAGGCTTTCCTCACGAATACAAACCGCCACGACCAGCTGATCCATCCCGCTTCCGACGGCATCGAGCGCATCCATCACACGATCCTTCGCGGCGATGGCAGCCAGCGAGGCCGTCTCCGGCCCGCCGCGCCAGCCAGCCTGGCGAACCTCAGCGGTCAATGACCAGTTGCGCGTGGTGTGCTGGCGCAAGCTTGATCGCGCATAGTCGCTGCAGAAGCGTTCGGCGGCGGCGTGTTCGATCGCGTCCAGCTGCACGGCCCAGCGCCCCGGCACGTCCTCACGGGTATTGGCCCGGACCCGCTGGATCTGGCCGCTCGGCCCAAGGATCTCCCGATCACGCATGATGCGGTGCTGGGCCGCGAATCCGCCGTCCAGCCCGCGCTTGATGGCCGCACGGCCTGAACGGCCCAGGGCAATCCCGTCGCGCGTCTCGTCGAGCATGCCACTGGCCAGGGCCTGGCGCAGCTGGCCGGCATCAAGGCGCGCCAGCGGCCGCCGCCGTCGATCACCGCCCGCGAACACGCCATAGCCACCGCCCGTGATACAGGGCTTCAGGGCGGCACCTTGGCGCGCCAGGCAAAGCAACCAGCGAGGCAGGGGCCGGTCTGGCGTGGCGGGCATCAAACCGGCTCGCCCGGACAGGGCGCGGCCCGCAAACAGGCTTCCAGCGCGTCCATATACTCATCAAAGCCGCGATCATCGCGCTGATCCTCGATCCGGTGACAGGCATGCGCCGCCGTCGAGCGGTCGCGGCCGAAGGCCTGGGCGACCCGGGTCAGGGACAATTCAAAGGCGACATGGGCGAGATACATTGCGGCCTGACGGGCGAAGGCGGCCTCGCGCGAGCGCCGGGTTGGCGCCTCGAGCTCGTCCTGTGTCACGCCAAAGGCGTAGGCTACAGCACTCTGGGCCAGGCGGGCCCGGGCGGCATCGCTGCCGCTTCTGGTCATTGCTTGCGTCATCTTGCGCTCCCGGTGTTCACGAACCGGGACGCCATCCATCACGTCCCGGCCCGCCCATGCTAGGAGGGCTACACCCAGGCGGGGATAATATTCCTATTTGTGTGGTAATGGAAGAGCGCGCAACCCATACGTGTTGCGCGCTCTCATTATGCGATACCTGTTTGATATATCAGGTGGAAAAATACGCGATGATCAAGACCACTGCGAGCAAGGCACTGGTCCAGATCGCGAGCACCCCACTGGGGATATCTCGGCTCAGCGCGCCCATAGGACTGAATACCTGATACAGCCGACCACCAATTCCGCTCATCAAACGGCCCCAGGCATTACCCGCAGACGACGAAAGCCGGTCGAGCATCAACCAGGTCCAGCGGGCGAGCCCGTCGCCAAAACGGCGATAGACCCAGTCGGTATCGAGATTGACCGACCGCTTCTCCTCCGGATATGCGCCGATCCGCAACAAGACCGCGAAGGCGAAGATCGCCCCCAGCAGGAGCTGCATCTGGCCGACGACATGGTCGAAGGTATAGGGCGCATAAATCGAATTCTGATACGGAAGCAGATCATAAAGCTTGCCGTAATTGACGCCGAGATAGACGCAGAGCAACGCCCCAAGCCCCATCGCCATCAACATGTTGACCGGTGCCTCCCGGACGCGATGACCCCGGTCATGGCTGAAGAAGGCGAAGAAGGGGATCTTGATCCCCGAATGCTCGAGCACCCCGGCAGACGCGAAGACTAGGACGAGCCAGATCAGCCAGTTCCCGTCCTGGGCGACGGCCGCCAGGATCATGGATTTGGCGACAAAGCCCGAGAAGAGCGGGAAGGCCGAGATCGAAGCCGAACCAATCAGGCAGAACACGGTCGTTGCCGGCATGGACTTGAACAGACCGCCCAATTCCGACGCCTTGGCCGTACCGACCCGGTGCAGTACCGCGCCCATGCTCATGAACAAGAGGCCCTTGTAGAGGATGTGCACGAAGGCGTGCGCCGCAGCGCCGTTGATCGCCAGTTCGGTACCGATCCCGATACCGACCACCATGAAGCCCAGCTGGTTGTTGAGCGAATAGGCCAACACCTTGCGCAGATCATTTTCGACCACCGCGAAGAAGACCGGGAAGATCGTCATGATCGCGCCGATATAGATCAGGCTGTCTTCGCCCGCGAAGCCACGCGCCAGGGCGTAAACCGCCATCTTGGTGGTAAAGGCAGAAAGAATGACCGTGCCCACCACCGTCGCCTTGGGATAGGCATCCTGCAACCAGTTGTGCAGGAAGGGGAAGGCGCACTTGATGCCAAAGGCGATGAAGATCAGGAAACCGCCCGGCGAATTCAGGCCAATATTGTCGAAGGCCCAGCTTCCGGTCTCGCCGGCATGGATCACCGCACCGGTCAGCAGAAGGACGCCGGACAGGACATGGATCGCCAGATAGCGCAGGCCCGCCTTGGTGGCGGCCCGGTTGCGGGCGCTCCAGATCAGGAAGACCGAGGAAATCGCGGTCACTTCCCAGAACAGGAAGAGCGTCATCAGATCGCCGGCAAACACCGCGCCGAGCGCGCCACCGGCATAGATCAGCCCGGCGGCATCGGTCACGCGGTCCTTCTCGTGCAGGCCGTAGAGCCCGTTGAGAAAGGCGGCGATTATGAAGATCAGGCTCCAGATGCGGCTGATCTCGTCATAGCGCAGGGTTTCAAGCGTGAAACCACCGAACTCGATGACACCAAAGGTTCCAATCTCGAGATTGAACCAGCACAGGCCGGCGAGCACAGGCGCGAACAGGGCCAAGCCCTTGCGCACAGCATTATTCGGAACAATCGCTGCAATCAGCCCGGCGATGATAATCGGCAGGGCTGGCGAGATATTGGCGAACAACTCACTCATCGCCAGCCTCCCCGTCCCAGTAGTTTTCGGCCCGGCCCAGGAATTGCCGGATCACGAACCAGCCCCCCATGACAGCGGCGACAAAGCTGATAAAGCCGGCCAGCACGTAGAAGCCGGGGGTCTGGGCGAAGTGGAGATATTCATGGCGCGGATGGAAGAAATCCACCGCGCCCAGCGCGACCACCACAAGCCCCAGCACCCAGACGAGGCTGGATGCCAGCCATTTGGACTCAAGCCAGAGGAAAGGCCGTGCGATCGGATGGACCAGATCATCTTTTTTGGCGGGCTTCTGGCTCATAGCACTGTCTCGACAATCGCGACCGGCTCAAACACGGGCAGGAGATAATCCCGCAGGGGGCCAATCAGGAAGAACAGGATGATGACGCCGGCTGCCGTGATCACGGGCGGCAGGATCACAAGCATCGGCGCCGGCTTCTTCAGCTTGGCCTCTTCAGGCGGCTCGAAATAGGCCCGCGCCGAAAGCGGCAGGAGATAGGCGATATTGAGCAGGGAGGAGGCGATCAGCGCGGTCGCGAGAACGACCTGGCCAGCCTCGAACGTGCCCTGCATCAGGAAGAGTTTGGGCCACATCCCGGCCAGTGGCGGCAGGCCGATGATTGACAGGGCGCCAATCGTATAGGCCCCGAACAACCAGGGCATATGCCGGCCGAGACCGCGCATCTGGGAGATATTGGTCTTCTTTGTCGCCGTGTAGATTGCACCGGCGCTCATGAAGAGGGTGATCTTGGCCCAGGCATGCATGACGATCTGCAGGGCGCCGCCGAGCATCGCCAGCGGCGATCCCAGCATCACCGCCAGGGTGACATAGGAAAGCTGGCTGATGGTCGAGTATGCCAGACGCGCCTTGAGATTATCCTTGGTCAGGGCAATCAGTGAGGCCAGCACGATCGAACCGGCGGCAATCCAGGCCAGCGGCTGGGAGGTCGGGACAATCGCGATCAGTGCCGGGCCGAAGATATAGGTCCCCACTTTGAGCATCGCGAAGACACCGGCCTTCACGACCGCAACCGCGTGCAGAAAGGCGGAAACCGGCGTCGGTGCCACCATGGCATTGGGCAACCAGGCGTGGACCGGCATCAGCGCCGCCTTACCGATTCCGAACGCAAACATCACCAGCAAAATGCCGGCAATCATCGGTGTCACATCATTGAGCGCGAGCAGGCCACCGGCGACGAAATTGGTCGATCCGGCGAGGAATTGGGTCGCGATAATGGCCGGCAGAAGCAGGCCGATCGAGGTGCCGAGCAAAATGGTCAGATAGATGCGGCCACCGCGCCGGGCCGCTGCATCACCCTTATGCGTCACCAGCGGATAGGTCGACAGCGTCAGGACTTCGTAGAAGACGAACATCGTCAACAGATTGCCTGACAGGGCAACGCCCATGGCGCCGGCGATCGCGATGCAGAAACAGACATAGAAGCGCGTCTGGCTCTTCTCGTTATTGCCGCGCATATAGCCGATCGAATACAGCGAATTGACCAGCCACAACCCGCTCGCCACCGCGGCGAACAAGGCGCCGAGAGGCTCGAGCTTGAAGGCCAGCTCCAGTCCGGGCGCGATAGTGGCCAGGATCAGGGTCGGCTGGCTCGGCGCGATCTCGACCAGGTAGGCGATATTGAGGGCCAGCAGCACGCCGGAGACGAGCGTCGCACCCTCGCGCCAATTGGGACGATTGCCGAGCAGAGCCACCAGGACGCCGCCAAGGGCGGGGATGGCCAGCGCAAGGGCGAGGGCGAGTTCGGGGGTCCACATGATCTAGCGCCCTCCCATAACGGCTTCGGCTGCGGCATTGGCCAGATGGACCAGCGGATCGGCATTGAAGAAGAAATACACATTGGCCAGGGCCAGCACCGACATCGGCACCACAACCGCCCAGGGCGCTCGGGTTTGCGCGACAGCCTTGCCCTGATGGGCCGGCGGCTCCTCCATCCAGATCGCCATCAACATCCGGCCGACATAGACCAGCGCGAGCAGCGATGACCCGATCAGCGCCGCAACCGCCCACCACCAGTCGCGATCCAGCGCGGCGAGGATGAGATACCATTTCGAGGTGAAGCCAACCGTCAGCGGCACCCCGACAAGCGACAGGCCGGAGATCGTGAAGGCGCTGGCCGAAACCGGCATGGTCCGCCCCAGCCCGTTGAGGCTGGATATGCTGCGGACACCGAATTTGAGCGCGAAAGCACCGAGCGCCATGAAAAGCGCCCCCTTCATCATCGCATGGTTCATCAAATGCAGCATGCCGGCCGACAGGCCAGCTTTCGTGCCCATACCGAGGCCGAGCATCATATAGCCCACCTGGGCGACCGAAGAATAAGCCAGCACGCGGCGCGGATCGGTCTGGAAGATCGCCTGCGCGGAGGCGACGATCATGCCAACCGTGCCGAGCACGGCAAAGATCCAGGTGAAGGAGGCCGCCACGAAGCTGACTTCCGGGTGGAAAATCGAGAACAGGAAGCGGATCAGCACGTAGAAGGCCACTTTCGTCGCGGTCGAGGCAAGAAAGGCGGTGACGAAGTTCGGCGCGAAGGTATAGGCATTCGGCAGCCAGACATGCAGCGGGAACATCGCCGCTTTCAGCCCCAGTCCGACAACAATGAAGGCAAAAGCCGCTTCAGTGACGCGGCTATGCCCATTCTCCGCCAGCACACGGGCGATATCGACCATGTTGAGCGTGCCGGTCGCCATATAGAGGAAGCCGACACCTATGACGAAGAAGGTCGCCCCGATCGTGCCGAGGATGAGGTAATTATAGGAGGCCGTCAGCGCCCGGCGATCCTTGCCGCCGCCCATTGCGACAAGCGCGTAGGTCGAGAGCGACGAGACTTCCAGAAACACGAAGACATTGAAGGCATCGCCGGTGATCGTGACGCCCAGCAGGCCGGTAAAGCAGACGAGGAAGGCAGAATAGAACATCGGCTGTTTGCCGGGCTCAATCTCGTCGGCCACGCTGGGCAGGGCGTAAATCGTGCAGAGCAGGCCGACAAAACCGACCAGCAAGAGAATCGGAACATTGAGCGCATCAACCCGGTATTCGATCCCGAGCGGCGGCGCCCAGCCCCCGAGATGGTAGCTGACGCTGCCAGCCTGCGAGACTTCGCCCAGCAGGACCAGGGCGAGAATGGCGACCAGGAAGGCGGCCAGAAGCGAAATCGCCCAGGCCATGCGGCCACTCGGCATCAGCGCGGCAATCGGCGCCAGAATAAGCGGAATAACGACCAGCAGAACCGGCGCATGCGCGGCGATGCCCGCCGGCAGGAGATGAGCCAGAATATCCATTACCCAGCCGCTCCCGTATCGCGCGAATAGTCTGCCGCATTGAGCGCATCATCCTCGATGGAGCCATAGGCTTCGCGGATCCGCACCACCAGGGCGAGTCCGACGGCCAGGGTCGCGACGCCCACGACGATGGCGGTAAGGATCAGCACGTGAGGCAGCGGATTGGAATAGAGCACCGCCTCGGCGGCGGCAGCGCCATGGCCTGCGGCTGCAGCGCCATGATCATCACCATGCGCGTCAGCGATGATTGGCGGCTGGCCGCCGAACACTTTGGCAAGCGTGATGTAAAGCAGGAAAACCGAGGTCTGGAACAGGGAGAGCCCAACCAGACGCTTGACCAGATTACCGGTCGCAAAGACGACATACAGCCCGGTCATCATCAACACGATGATCGGGATATAGTTGAAACGTTCCAGGAGGATATCAAGCATACTACCAGTCCTCGTCCGGCAAGTCGGGAATCCGTCCGGCGAAGGCGTAGAAAATCGCCAGCATCACCGATGAGACCGTGAACAGGACGCCAAGTTCGATCAGCAAAATGCCATAATGCTGTCCGGTATGATGGCTCTGATCAGGGTGCAGGGCGTCGTAATCGAGAAAATTCACCGGCTCGCCGGCCCCATTCATCAACAGGGTCGCAACCCCGACGCCGGCGAATAGCAGCACGCCGGACGCCATGACGTAACGCACAGCCACCGGAGGAACGGCGCGGCGCGCCTCCTCCATGCCGAAAATCAGTGCGTAGAGGATGACACCAACCGCGACGATCACACCAGCCTGGAAGCCGCCACCTGGGCCGAAATCACCATGGAATTGCACGTAGAAGCCAAACACCACGATAATCGGAATCAGCAGTTTGGAAACAACGCGGAGGATCAGGTGCGGGCTCATGATGCGCCCTCCTCTTTGACCGGCTTCGCCGCCTTGGTGGCTTTGGGGGTTTTGGTGGTCCGCGCCGGCAGAAGGGTCTTGGCTGCGGGCTTGCCCTTCGGCTCGCGCTTGGGGCCACCGAAGCCGAGCAGCAGGATCACGCCGAGCCCGGCGGTAAAGATCACGACAGTCTCGCCAAGCGTATCAAAACCGCGATAGCTGGACAGCACGGCCGTCACGATATTCGGCACGGCGATGTCATGGGGCGTCTGCTCGAGATAATCGCGGCCGACATAGGCATTGGCGACGGATTCCGCGTCGCCATAGACCGGCATGTCGGGCACGGCATAGAGCAAAGCGGCGCCCGCCGTGACGACTACAGCAAAAGCGGCCCAATGACGCTGCGGCTTGCTCGGCTCGGCTTCGCGTGCCGTCAGCAGCATCGCCGCCAGCAGAAGTACAGTCGAAATCCCGGCGCCAACGGCGGCCTCGGTGAAGGCGACATCAACCGCGTCCAGCGAAACGAACCAGGCGGCGCAGAGCAGGCTGTAAACGCCCATCAGCATCACGACCGCGAACAGATTGCGCAGCCGGACGATGGCAAAGGCGACCGCCAGGAGCATGCCGATCAGGGCATAGTCGAGATATTGCGTCAGGTCGGTCATGCCTTGCCCTCCTCGTCAGCCAGCTCGCGCGGATGCGTCGGCTTGAAGTGAGCCAGGTCCGGTTTGTGGCCGGCCCGATGCGCGGCATTGGCGACGGCGTGGGTTGCGGTCGGGCTGGTCAGGAAGAGCAGCAGTCCGACCAGCGCCAGCTTGGCCATCGTCTGCCAGTCTCCCGCCTGCAGGATCAGGCCGAGGATGACAAGCTCGGCACCGAGCGTGTCGGTGACACCCGCCGCATGCATGCGGGTATAGAAGTCGGGCAGGCGAATAACGCCGATTGCGCCCGCCAGAACGAAGACCAGGCCTGCCGACATTGACGCGACACTGATGGCAAACAGCAGGTGATGCCAGATCTCGGCGCCGCTCATACCTCGTCCTCCCCGTCCACGGCCCGTCGCAACGACATCTGTGCCAGGGAAATTTCCAGCGAGCGATAGCGGAAGAATTTGAGGATCGCGATGGTCGCGACGAAATTGATCAACGCGTAGAGCATGGCAATGTCGATCGCATCCTGGCGCCCGGACAAGGCGCTGAACACAAGCAGGAAGAGGATGGTTTTGGTGCCAAAGGAATTGGCCGCCAGAACGCGGTCATACAGGGTCGGCCCGGCAAACAGGCGCGCCAGCATGATCGCCATGGCGCAGGCCATGCCCAGCGCCATGATGAAATTGAACATGTCCATCAGCGCACCTTCCGCTTGCCATCGGATGCCAGGTCAGACCGGGCGCCCATCTCCGCGAAACCGGCCGGGTCGGTGAAGCTGGTATCGAGCGCGTGGATCAGAAAACCGTCTTCCTCGACATCGATCGTCACAGTGCCAGGCGTCAGAGTGATGGAATTGGCGAAAACGGCATGTCCGAGCCCGGAGCGCTGCTCGGCGGGCACCCGTACCAGGCGCGGCTCGACGTCGATTTCCGGCTTCATCACCAGCTTCACCACCGCGAGATTGGCCGCCAGGATTTCACGGCCCAGCCAGATCCAGTACATCGCGAGCGGCAAGGCCGGCAAGACCGGAACCGTCTCGCGATCAAGGATACGCATCCGCGCGGTCAGCGCGACAGTTACCACCACGCTCAACACGCCAAAACCGATGACCAGAGGGTAATCGCCCGACAGGGTGTACTGACCCGACAGGGTCAACCAGAGCAGGACAAGTACGGCCGTCAAACCGACGCTATAGCTCATGATAACTCCCCGCGCGCATTTGGCTTAGCTCCGGGTTTTAACCCGAGATTCCGGGCTTGGCCAGACAAGCCGGGCGGCAATCGCAGATCATTGCGCGCACGTAATCTGCACGCCGCAATTCGCCTGTGACGCGAAATATCTGGTGGGATTGTCAAGGCCAGACCGGGCGCCTCAGCGCTTGTCGGCATCCTCGACCGAGAGATTCCAGTAACGCAAGACCGTCTGGGCCTTTTCAACCGACAGGCTGTCATGAACCTTGCGCGCCAGCTCGACCGAGTCATCCTGGCCATGCCGGCCCAGCCCGGTCCATAACCCGTGAAAGTTTGACCACTTCAGCCCTGTCGCCTTGCAAAGGATGGCCAGCGGTTCGCCCGCCATATCATCCATCATGCGCAGGAGGAGCCGCTTGTGAATGGCGGCGAGCGTGGCGATTTCCTCGACGATCGCCACCTGCCCGCCCTCGGCGGCAAACGCATCGATGGCTCCCTCAAGCGAACCATGGGGGCTCAGCTCGGCGGCTTCGCGATTGCGTTGCCGCCGGTCGATATAGCGCAGGACGCGCGTGACCAGCGGGTCATCGCCGTCTTCCGCCGAAACCATCGGGAAAATGTCTTCGGTTGAATCAATCAAAATGGTGCGGTCGACGGCAAAGCGCTCGAGGATCTGCACCCGCTCCGTGTGCTCGCAATCCCAGAACAGGCGGAAAGCCTGGGACGGGCGCAATTCGGGACGACGGATCAGCAGGCGCGCATAGCGCGTCTCGTCCTGCGCCGCCCCGACCAGCCGGTCCAGGGTTGGCGCTGCCAGGGAGGTGGTCTGGTTCTTCAGCACACATTCGACCACCGGCGCCTCGCCGGCAGCGACCAGGGCCGCTGAGATGATTTCGCTGATATTCTCGCGCCGTGCGATCGCCATGCGGTGTTGCAAACTGCCGGACTGGACAATTTCGAGCAGGTCGAAATCGGTCAGGGCCCGGGATTCCTCAAGAATGGGCTGGGCAATCTCATACCGGTCGCAGGCGAGCACGCGCAATAGCCGGCCCGGTGCCTCCAGCAAGCCGGCCAGGCGGCGCGCGCATCGCTGCCGCACCGGCACATCGCTGGCTCTGAGAATATCATACAGGAGATCAGCCACGATCCAGCGTTCACGGGGCGTCAGGCGGCTCGATGGCAGGCCGACAATATCGGTCAACCGGCGCGCCAGCACATTGCGTGCGCGCCGCGGCGCCTCATCAATCAGCTCAAAGGGTTCGGCATTTGCCATCCCGACCGGTCCATTCCATCTCGTTTCCGGCTCCACCATGGCGCCGTCATGTTAATGAATGGTGCTCTGGTCCGCGCCGGTCAGCTTGACATTGCAGGTGCGAAGGCAGACCTTCACAAGCATGACCATGACCCGACACCGGCTTCCAACTTTCTACAGGGCGTGCTCCATCGCGGGCATCTGACCCTCGGCCCGGTCGCGTCGCGCCCTGGTCGGGGGCATTGGCTGACCTTTCGCATTGCCCCTTGCGCAATGCCAAAGACGCAACCAGATACGCGGCACTCACTTTCCTGGACAATTTAATCCGACCGCAATGACGCCCGAGGCGCAGGTGCGGTTTCAGCTCTCAAGAGGAGGTCAGATCATGACTCCCGTCAGAAAACGAAAACTCAAGCCTGCCATCACCATGACCCGCTCCGATCATGAGCGGCTGTGGAGGCTGGCGGATTCTCTTCCCGATAGCGCGTCCAATGTTGCCGACCCCCTGCTCGCCGAGCTCGACCGGGCGCGCATCGTTGCCGATGACAAGATTGCCGCCAAAATCGTGCGCATGGGCTCCAGCCTGCACTTCACCAGCGATCTGGGTGAAGACAAATACGTCACGCTGGTCTTCCCCGGCGAGGCCGATATCGAAAAGAACAAGATCTCGGTCCTTACACCGATCGGCGCCGCCCTGATCGGCCTGCAGGCGGGCCAGACGATTGACTGGACCTCGCGCGACGGCCGGGTTCATCGCCTGACCGTGGAAAGCGTTAGCCAGTCAGGCGATGCGCCCAAAGCCACGGCTGCGAGCGAATTGCAGCCTTGAGCAGCGTCGGCGCCAGCCCGAAGTGAACGCTGACGTTTGCCATGGGCACACGTCAGCGTTGGGATCTCGGTGTGAACTCTCTCGACAGTTCAATCCGTGGCTGACGTGTCGCGCAATGAGGTCAGCGCTTTTTGAACCTTCTTCAGCTCTGCACGCACACCCCCGTGCATGCCCTCTTCCGCCGCCCGCTTCAGCGCCATTTCGTCTTCGCGCCATTGTTCAAGCATTTCGATCTTCTTCTCTTTGTTCAAGCTTTCGTCGCTCAACAATTCGGCTGGTGTTTCATACTTTCCGAAATACGCCACGACAGGTCTCCTCTTCATGCTGCTGAGTCGCCGATATCGGCGCCAGTCGAGCCTTTGATAACTAGTATCGCGGACTTATAGATAAGTATCTTTTTTGCATTTAGCCACCCCCGCGGACTCACTAGAAGGCAAGTGCGAAAAAGAAACTCGGTAGAATTAACACCATAAGTTTACGCCGATATAACGACTCCACTTCGCGTTCGCGATACAGCCGCACCCCCTTTTACTTCATTCTGCTCGCTTCTCTTGGCTGCCCGGTTCTGTTCGAGGATCAAGACCCATGACAATCGGCGTCACGTCAGGCAGCGGCACATATTTTTCCCGCTGTTCAGCCGGCGTACACGGCCGTTGCACGACGCGATACAGAACGAACATGGCGTAAAATATCGCCACGCTGGATTCGAACAGGAAAAAACTGGACGGACCGTAGACCGACATCAGCGTCGCAGCGAATAGGGGGCCGATCGTCGCGCCGATCGAATAAACCATCAACAAACGCCCTGACGCCGCGATATAATACCGGCGCTCCAAACGATCAAAAGTCTGGGCGATACACAGCGGATAGACACTGCTCACGGCCCCGCCGAACGCCGCAGCCGTGATCAGCAAGGCCATAAATGGCAATCCGGAGGCCACAAAACTGGCTAGAGTCCCCCAGGCCGCGCCAACCGCTACCAAGGCGCCGGCCATGACCAGACGCCGGTCAAACCGATCTGCCAACACCCCCATCGGGTATTGGGCGGCCAGGCCACCAAGCACCACCACGCTCATGAACAGCGCCGCCTGGGATGGGCTCAGCCCGATCTTGAGCGCGAAAACAATGCCCAGGGCGTAAAAAGACCCCACCATCAAACCGGCGACTGCCGCGCCAACGACGCCGACCGGGGACGCCGAATAGAGCTCAGGGACGCTCAGCTTGCGGCTCTCGCTGAGATTGGGCTCGCCCAATGTGGTCATGGCAACCGGCACCAGCGCAAGCCCGATCAATGCTGCGGCCAGCATGAAGAGATCGGGCGTGCCGGTATCGGTGAGATTGACCAGGCTTTGCCCCGAGGCGATCGCCAGGTAGAAGGTCAGCATGTAAAAGCCGAGAACGCGCCCGCGTGTTTCATTACTGCTTTGCGTGTTCAGCCAGCTTTCGATTGTGGCGGTCAGACCGGCGATACAGAAACCGTTGATAATGCGCAGGATCATCCAGGCCATTGGATCGAACATGACCGAGTAGGCCAATGCGGTCGCCGCCGTCAGCGAGGCGAACACCGCGAAGGCACGAATATGTCCGATCCGGAGAATGACATGCTTGCCGCCCAGCCCACCCAGCGCCAAGCCAGAATAATAGGCCGCCATGATGCCGCCGGTCAGCGCGACGGGGAAACCCGCCGCCTCCATGCGAAGCGGCAGAAGGACGCCAAGCAGGCTGTTGCCAACCATGAAGGCCGCTGTGCCACCGAGCAGGGATTTAACCGAGGACAGCACCTCGCGCACATTCTGGATCATAGGCGCGATGACAACTCATCGGGCCAGGAGATGCAAGCGGCGATAGTCCGCTCTCCGGAATTCAAGAGTGCGCTCAAGACAATCAGTCCCCGCCCGGCGGGACGGGTTTATAATCACGATGTTTTCGCTCTTTGACATCGTCGATTGATCCGCACAAAGGCACCCGCACAGCGCGAGAAATGCCGCCAGAGAGCCGGCACCATCCCGGCGTGGGACCCGTTTTGCAATGGCAGGCTGGCAGCCTCTGCCATTGCCCACTTCATGGCGTCTGCGCCTGTGCAGACAGGGCTGCATCCCCATAGTGGCAGGATGGCAGACTGGCGGAGTGTTTGCCGCTACAACCGCGGCGCTGGCAAAGGACCGGGGCCGTAAAGTACCGGAGAGGGCCCAGTCTCCCGCGGCTTCTGCGCGCCTGTCACCGCCCGACCAGCTTGAGCAAGGCATCCCGGTCCAGCCAGACCAGCACCAGCGAAAGTGCGAAAAACGGTACCGCCATCATGAACAACATCGGGCTGAACTCATAGCCGCCGCCAGGCGCGAAGGCGACCGGGGCATTGATGCCGAGCCAGGGGGAGAGGTGGAAGACGATGGCGCCGCCTGTCGCTCCGGCGGAGATCACGGCACCGACACCGCGCAGGCGGCCAGTGAAGGTGGCCAGCAGGATGAGCGCGGCGGCGATGATTTCGCTGACCCCGACGGCGATACGGATCACCGGCTCGAATAATTCGATACCTGACGTCGCCGCGAGATAGGCGAAGACCGGGTTGGCGGCCCCGAATTTCTGCGCGCCCATGAAGAGCAGGAAAGCGGCGACAAGGACACCAAGGCCGACGGGGAGGTATTTCATGTCAATCGCTCCAGATATTGTGGAAGAGTTGGGTGATGGCGGCCACGAGTGGTTCGAGAAAACTTGCTTCGCGGCAGCATGTTGCTAAACAGTCCATGATGCCAGTCACATTCACTCACCATAACAGTGATATAACCGTGATCGTCGTTGAAACGGATTGAAGCTCTCTCCTTGCCCCTGTTTGATACCCTCGCCCGCAACCGGAAGCTCCGGCTTCCGCCCTTCGGGGCCTATCTGGCATTGGTGGCCTGCTGGTTCTTCAGCTTCGGGCTGCAAACTACCCTGTTCCCCGGCGTCATCACCTTCACTCTCGGCGAAAGTCCGGAACGGCTGGGCATCGCCCAGGCAGCGCTGACCGCGCCGATGATGTTGCTGCTACCTGTGGCCGGCGTCCTGGCTGAACGCCGTGACCGGCGCGGAATCCTGTTCTATTTCTACACCTTCGCCGGACTGAGCGCACTGGCGCTGGCCGGCCTGCTTTTCACCGACCGGCTCTCTTATTGGGCGATGGTCGGCTTTGCCCTGTTGATCGGCGTCGCCGGCGGTTTCGTGATGCCGGCCCGCGACAGCGCGATCAATCCGGTCGTGCGCATCGCCGGTCAGACCCGCCATGGCAGCGTTGACCTGCAGCGCGCCGTCGTGCTGACCTCGACGGTGCAATTCGCCTCGCAGATCGCGGGCATGGGCGTTGGATATTTCGCCGCCTGGACCGGACCGGCCGCCCTGTTCGCGCTGCAGGGTTTTGGCCTGATCATGGGCGGGGTCGCCGCCGCCTTCATCCCGCGCCTGGCGTCCAATCGTGGCCGCTCCACCGCCCACCCGTTGGCCGATCTGGTCGATGGCTGGCGCGCCGTGATCCATTCGCCCGTCCTGATGCCGATGACGGCGATCATGGTCGCGATCGGTTTTCTCGTCGTCGGCGGTGGCTTCCTGGTGCTGATCCCGCTGCTGATCCGCGAGACCTATGGTGGCGGTTTCCAGGAGATTGCCAGCCTGATGGTGTGTTTCTGGCTCGGCGCGCTGGCGGCCAATATCGCCCTGGTCAAATTCCGTCAGATCGAACGGCCGGGCCGCGCCGTCGTGCTGGCGCAATGCGTCACGGTGCTGGCGCTGGGTGCCTTCGCCTTGCCCATGCCGCTCTGGACGCTGTATCTCCTGGTCTTCTTCTGGGGGCTTGGCGCCGGTGTCGCGATCTCGTTGAGCCGCTCGGTCGTGCAGGAACAGGCTCCCCCGGCCAAGCTGGCGCGGGTCATGTCGGTCTATCAGCTCGGCCTGTTCGGCGGCATGCCGGCCGGCGCTGTCATCATGGGTTTTGTCGTCGGCGCGACCGGTCCACACATTGCTGCGCTGATCCCGATGGGCGGGCTGGCGCTGGTCTTGCTGGCCATCAGCCTCACAACGCCCATATTATCCGTCAGACGCGGTGGTCATGCCATCGCGGCCGCCACTCGCGAGGACATCGATAATGCCCCGGCTGAATGAAGCAGAGATTGCGCGCCTGCGGGACGCGCTCGACGCCACGACCGAAGCCATCGCCTTCGCCGAAGGCACCGAACCGCCCTTCTCCCACCCGCTCAACTCAGAAAAGCGGGCCGGGACCTATCATTGCGCCGTTTGCGGCGAGGCCGCTTTCGCGTCGGACCATAAATACGAGTCCGGTTCCGGCTGGCCATCCTTCTGGCAACCGGCCCAGCCGGATGCCATCGAAACCAAGACAGACTACAAGCTGCGCTATCCGCGCATCGAGATTCATTGCGCCAATTGCGGCGCTCATATGGGCCATGTCTTTTCCGACGGGCCACCACCGACCGGCCAGCGCTATTGTACCAATGGCGGCGTGCTGGATTTCAAACCTTACGCGTGATGAGCCGATGGCCAACGCTAAACCAACGGGTAATCAGGGGGGAATAATGACATCACTAACAGCTAACCAACGGGTGATTCGGATCGGTGTAGGGCTTGCCGCCCTGCTCGCCGCCGCCTGCAGCCCGGAGACTACCATGACCGCCGACAACACCGCCGCGACGACGCGCTCCGCCCTGATCGACCGCGCCCGCGGGATCGAGGCGCCAGCCGCCGAGCAACGCCCTGTAGAAATTGAACAACTCGGCTTCACCCGGATCGATGAATATCAATGGATCAAGGATGAAAACTGGCAGCAGGTGATGCGCGAGCCCGAAGTGCTCGACGCCGATATCCGCGCCCTGCTCGATGCCGAGAACGCCTATATCGACACTGTGATGGAGCCGACCGCGGCGCTGCAGGAACGGATTTTCCAGGAGATCCGCGGCCGCATCAAGGAAGATGACAGCTCGGTCCCAGAGCGCGACGGCAATTACGAGTATTTCAGCCGCTATCGCGAAGGCGGCCAATACCCGATCTATTCGCGGCGTCCGGTTGACCCGGTCACCGGCGAGGCCAATGGCGAAGAAGAAATCCTGATCGATGGCGATGCCGAAGCCGCCGATTTCGACTATCTCGATTTTGGCGAAGTCGAGCACAGCCCCGACCATCGCTATCTCGCCTATGCGGTCGATATCCGCGGGTCGGAATATTATGAAATCCGGATCAAGGACATCGCGACCGGCGCTATCGTCTCGACCCTGACGGACGAATCCACTGGTGATTTCGTCTGGGCCAATGATAGCGAGACCCTCTACTGGATCTGGCGCGATGATAATGGCCGCTCGGTGCGCGTCTATCGCCAGCCCCGCACGGGTGGTGCCAGCGAACTGGTCTATGAAGAGCCCGATGCCGGCTTCTTCATCTCGATCGGCCTGTCGGATGGCGAGAATTATGTCGTCATCAATGCCGGCGGTCACACCTCCAACGAGATTCGCCTGATCGATGCCAATGATCCGACGGCCGAGCCCGTGCTGATCGCGCCGCGCCAGGAGAATGTCGAATATTATCTGACTGAAGCGCCCGACCGTTTCTACTTCCGCACCAATCTGGACGGAGCTGTCGACTTCAAGATCATGTCGGCACCGCTGGACAATCCAAGCCGCGAGAACTGGGTCGATGTGATCCCGAGCCGCCCCGGCGTGCTGGTGCTCGACCTGATCGGTTTCCGCGACTGGCAAGTGCGCATGGAGCGTGAAAACGCCCTGCCGCGGATCGTCGTGCGTGAATATGCGACCGGTGCCGAGCACCAGATCGATTTCGCCGAGGAAGCCTATTCGCTCGGCGTCTCGGCCGGCTATGAATACGCCGTCGATCTGATCCGTTTCTCTTATGAGAGCCCGTCGACGCCGGAAGAGACCTATGACTACAACATGCGCACCCATGAGCGCGTCCTGCGCAAGCGCCAGGAAGTCCCGTCCGGGCATGACCCGGCTGATTATGTCGTCCGCCGCATCATGGCCCCGGCTTCGGACGGCGCCCAGATACCGGTCACCATCCTCTACCATGCCGACACCCCCATCGACGGCTCTGCGCCGTTGATGCTGTACGGCTATGGCTCCTACGGCATCACCATCCCGGCCGGTTTCCGCGTCACGCCGCTCTCGCTCGTCGACCGCGGCATGGTCTATGCCGTCGCGCATATCCGTGGCGGCATGGCGGGTGGCTATCAATGGTATCTCGACGGCAAGCTGGAGAATAAGGAAAACACCTTCTCCGACTTCGTCGCGGCCGGCGAAGCCCTGGCCAGCCAGGGCTATACCACACGCGGCAATATCGTCGCCTATGGCGGATCTGCGGGCGGCCTGTTGGTCGGTGCTGCGATCAATCTCCAGCCTGACCTGTTTGCCGGGGCGATCGCAGCGGTGCCCTTCGTCGACGTCATCAACACGATGTCGGACGCCGAACTGCCGCTGACCCCGCCGGAATGGCCCGAATGGGGCAATCCGATCGAGAGCGCTGAAGACTATCAGACCATGATCGCCTACAGCCCCTATGACCAGGTCCGCGAGATGGCCTATCCGCATGTCCTCGCAACCGGCGGTCTGACCGATCCACGCGTCACCTATTGGGAGCCAACCAAATGGGTTGCGCGCCTGCGGGACCGGCGCACGGATGACGGGCTGACCCTGTTGCGCATGAATATGGGGGCCGGCCATGGCGGCGCCTCGGGCCGGTTTGACAGCCTGCGGGAGACCGCCATGAACTGGGCCTTCGCGCTGATGGCGGTTGGTCTCGCCGACGCCGAAGTCGAGGAAATCGCCGCGGAAGCCCAGCCATAAGGGCTTCCAACGCCAAGCTAAAAGGGCCCGGATCAATCGATCCGGGCTTTTTTTTGGATCATGATGGACAGGGCTCAAGGGATTGTGGGGGCCAGCTGGCGAGCATTCGGATCGCTGAGCATCCTGACCCGGAGGCACAAAAAGAAGGCCCGCTGCGAGCGTGCTCGCAGCGGGCCTGTTCCGGCCGAACGGGGCCATCCGAGACGGCCGGAAAGCGCCTATTCGTCGAGACGGAAAACCAGCTGTGTGGTCGCACCGCGATACATGACCGGCTGACCCGCTTCGACCTGTGGATTATAGCGCCAATTGGCGACGGCATTCACTGATGCGCGCTCAAACAACGAACTGGTGCAATCCAGCGAACGCACGTTCGCGGTCCGCCCCTGGGGGGTGATGTCGAACAGCACCGTACATTGCCCTTCCAGCCTGCGCTCGGCGGCGCGCGCTGGATAGACCGGCTGCACCCGTACGACGGGGACAGGATCGCGCTCGGTGACAACCATGCTGCCCGGGCCACTGATCTCCGCACGAGCAATGGTTGGCATCACGTATTCCCCCATGGATACGACCGAATCCACCGGACCCGATGTCGTCTCGAGTACGGGTGGTGCCGGCGGCGGCGCGACCGGGTCGACAATGATCAAGTCACGGTCGCGATCGGGCGGCGTGTCGACGGGCTCAAACTTGATGACCAGATCGGGCGTATCGGTTTCGACCACCGGGTGAACCGGTCCGATATCAATCAATTGGCGCATCAACAGGAAGAGCGCCACCGTGATGATGGCCGCGATCGGCATGATCAGCGGCATTCTGAGAGATTGAAAACTGGCTGTCATCGGACAGACCTCCCCTTGGACAGTGTTCTGGATGGCCCCGACAGGCACTGCCTCTCGACCCGCCCTTCGCCCGGTGGCGGGAACCGCCGTCCAGGGTGAGCGCGTGCGACGCAGAGCCACAACACAGCCCCGCGTCACGGTGAAACCTTGACCCGCACAGTGGGCGAAACAACGGCGGAAGCGGGAAAGATTGTGACCATTGCGCGGTCATTTGCCGAGGCAAGGGCAAGACCGCAGGGTGGCCGGCGATGCTCGGGGCGCCTGCCCGTTCGTTCACCGCCACAAAGAACCACTGCGTCAGATCATCCGGGCGGCCATAGAAAAACGCCCCGGCCGTGTGGCCGGGGCGTTGATCAAGTCGCGCAGGGTACCGGGTCGATCCGGCGCCCGGCTGGTTTAACCGGCCTCGTCACCTTCGGTAGCCTCTTCAGCCGCAGCCGTAGCAATCTGGCCGATCGGCTCGCCGAACACATTATAGAGATCGGTACAGCGCGGCGGCACCGTGATGATGATCCGGCCATTCTCGTCCATCGTGCCAAGCAGACGGGCGGTATTCAGCAAATCATCAACGCCGAACTGACACTCATCACGACGAACCCGTTCACGGATGCGGACACGATCAGCCTCAGCGCGGATCACACTATTGATATAGGTGATATAGCCACTCGCCGTGGTACGCGAGTAAGGATAGCGCGTCCCCTCCTGGAAGGCTGCGAGCGCCGACTGACGGCGGTCCAGCTCCAGGCGGACATTGCCCAGCAGCGTCCACGCCGTCCCCGGACGGTCGAGACCACCGCGGTCAAGCGCATCCTCGAAGGCCGTTTCGGCCTCAGCGAGCTGGCGTTCCTGGAACAGGGCTTCAGCCAGCTTCAGATAGTCATTGCCGTCACCGGAGAGTTGAGCCACCTGGCGCAACACTGGAATGGCACGGTCCCACTCGCGGGCCTGGCGCCACATATTGGCCAGCAGGTTGAGATTACGCTGACTGCGCTCGACAACCCCGGCATTCATCTCACGCTCGAGAATGATCGCGCCGCGATAGGGGTATTCGAAGAAGCTGTAATACTGGGCGAGCGCCTCGATTTCGCGCCCCTCTGTGAACATGCCATTGATGTACATGATCTTGTTGGCTTCGAACGCGTCTTCTTCGCGATCAACCTGCGCCAGCAATGAAGCGTATGAACGCCAATTGCTCTTTTCGGCAGGCCAGCGCTGAACCATTTCCTCCACGATACCCATTTGCTGGGGAACCATGTCGAGTTGCTGATAGTAGAACAGCATCAGGCTGTAATCGCCACGCTGACGGTCGGCGGACGGGATCATCGCCCAGAAGCGATTGGCCCAGGTCAGACCTTCACGATAACGCTCAGCCTGCCCATAGGCCTGGGCCAGCATGCGCGCCAGCGGCGCATTGACGATCTCGGTACCACCATCGGCGACGGCACGCTCAAGGGACGCAATGCCCCGCGTATAGTCATCAATCGTGATGTAGAGCTGGCCAATATTGATCCGGTAGCTGTTCACCTCACTGGGAAGCATGGCACCAGTCGCAATGGCCCCCTCCCAGTCCTGGATCGCCTGGGAGACCCGGTCCGTGTCGTAATAGGCGCGGCCGCGCAATTGCAGCGAAACGGCCCGCTCATAGGGATTGATGCTGGAGTTCGACAGAGCCCGGTTCAGGGTCGTGATCGACGCGGCATATTGCTCCGCCTCCTGTTGCGCCAAAGCTTCCTGGACGATCTCCCCGATCGCCGCCGAGAAGACCCGGTCCGCAGCATTCTGGTCGGATTGTTCATCCGAACGGCGCTCGCGTCTTTGCGCATCCGCTGGCGCGAACACAGCGCCGGTCAGCGACACAGCGATCGCGAGCATGGCAAGCTTGCGGGTTACCCCAGTCAGATCGAAACCGCTAAAACGGATCATCGATGGCTCCTTCATACCAGTCCCGCTCCCCTGGACAGGCTTTCACAAACTGTCTGGGTGGCACCGCTCCGGCGCACACCCGCTCCCGCAGTCGTCAATGGATGAACGTGGTGGGCCACGCTCATCCATCGCCGTATTCCTATTGTGCAATGCGGAATTCGAATTGGGTTTCCACATTCACACGTGCCACTGGCACGCCATCTTGAACTTTCGGGCTGTAACGCCAGCGTTCAACTGCACGCTCGGCGGCACGCTCGAACAATGAGCTGTCGCAGGCAATAATCCGGATATTCGTCGGCGTACCATTTGCGGTCACGTCGAAACGAACGTTACAAGTCCCCTCTGTGCCACGCTCGAGCGCCCGCATCGGGTATTGTGGTTCAATCCGGACCAGTGGCTGGGCATCCCGGTCAGAGACCGAAAAGCTGACACTGTCACTATTCAGCTGTGGTGCTGCAAAGTCGGGGATTTCCCCCATCACCGTCGCCAGACCCTCAGTCGGCTGTTCGGCCCGCTGACGGTCAATTTGTGGAGGCGGTGGCGGTGGTTCGACCTGCTGCACGTCTTCAATCGTCGTATCCCGGCGGCGTGCCGCGATGTCCTGGACCTCGTCATTGATCGAGAAGGACAACTCGTCTTCATTCGTTTCCGGCGGTGCGCCTTCAGTGAAGATCAGGCGGGTCATCAACAGAAAGAGTCCGACCGTCACAATGGCGGCAATCGGGATCCCGCCGATGAGGCGAATTATGCTACCCATAATCAGTCCTCCCTAGTCTTGTAACGTCGAGATCTTGACGTCGACACCCATTTCCGTGAGCAGATCCTGAACATCGAGAATGATGCCGATATCAGCGGTCTCATCGCCCTGGATCATGGCCCTGCCCTTCGGGTTCTCTTGCAATAATTGCTCGATAACCCCGCGCAGCTCGACCATTTCGTAGGCCCGGCGATTGACCCAGACCTCATTGGTCGCCGTGACGGCAACCAGCATGGACGGGTTTTCACGCTCTTCGGTCATGGCATCTGGCCGGACCACCGACACGCCCGGCTCCTTGATGAAGACGGAGGTGACGATGAAGAAGATCAGCAGAATGAAGACAACGTCGAGCATCGGCGTCATGTTCAGTTCGACTTCTTCTCCTCCGGTACTTACGCGGCTAACACGGCGCGCCATATTATACCTCCCCGGACCTAACCGTTTTCTTCGTTGCGCTGGAGGGAGACCGGAATGCCATTGGCACCCATCTCATCCCAGATCTGGACAATGATCCCGTGATCGGCTTCGTCCTGGACATCGACGAGAACCGCGCTACCCGGCTCTTCCGAGCGGAAACGGTTCACGGCCGACAGCACCCGGTCCACATCGGTCCGGACCGTGTTGACGAAGATATTATTGTCTCCGTCAACCTGCACCAGGATAGGTGGCGCCGCTGGCTCATTGGTCTCCGGCGGAGTGTCCGCTGGCGGCCGCATGTCGATCCCCTCTTCCGAGAGGAAGGTCGCAGTCACGATGAAGAAGATCAGCAGGATAAAGACGATATCCAGCATCGGGGTCATATTGACCTCGGCCTGGTCGTCCGTGTGATTGGCTCGACGTCTCATGACTGACCTCCTTCACCAATCTCGAGCTTGTCAGCCAGGCGCGCAACACGGCGCTTGGCGAGAATCTCGATCTGGGTTGCGAATATCAGCCCGGACAGGGATGCAACCATCCCCGCCATGGTCGGGATCGTGGCCCGGGAGACACCGGCCGACATGGCCTGCGCATCCGACGAACCCGAAATCGCCATGACGTCGAAAACCGAGACCATACCGGTCACTGTCCCCAACAATCCGAATAACGGAGCGACCGCGACGAGGGTTTTCACCAACTCGACATTCTGGTCGCAACGCTGCTTAACCTCCGAGATGAGCTGGTCGCGGATCGCATGGGCATACCAAGACTTTCGGTCTGTCCGTGCTGACCACTCCCGCAACGCCGCGTTCTCTTGTCCGCCGAAGGCGAAGTAGAAGTAGGCGAAGCGCTCGAGGATGAAGGCCCACATTACAAAGGTCGTTATCATGATAACAACCAGAACGGGGCCTCCGCGCTCGAGGAACTCCTGAAGGCCGGTAGTTACGGCCTGGAAATCCATAACGCTTCCTCCGATTAGCCTTGGCCGCGCTCTTCAGCGTGCCGTGCAACCATGCCAGCAGCCTGTTCTTCAAGCACTTGCTGCACGCCGCGAGCGAAGCTCTGCGCGAAGCTGTGAATGAACAACAGCGGAATGGCGGCAATAAGGCCCAACACCGTGGTCATGAGCGCTTCGGAAATACCGCCGGCCATGATTCTCGGGTCGCCCGTACCGAACAGGGTGATTTGGGTGAAGGTCTTGATCATCCCGGTCACGGTGCCCAGCAGGCCCAGCAGCGGCGCAATACCGGCTGCCAGTTTCAGGAAGTTGAGGCCGAATTCGAGCTTCGGCGATTCCTGAAGAATGGCCTCGTCGAGCTTCAATTCCATCGTCTCGACGTCTTTGTCCTTGGCAGCTTCATAAGCCATCATGACACGGCCGAGCGGATTGCCCTTGCCAGCCTTCGACTTGCGCTTCTGACCATTGACGGCAGCCTGCGTGCTCAACAGAGCGAACATGCGGAACAGACCGAAAGTCGCAGAGATCGCCAGAAGACCGATAATCACCAGGCCAACCATGCCGGACTGATTGATACGCTCTTTCAGATCCGGAACGTCTTTGTAGATGTCCAGGAGTGCACCACGCGACGGATCGACAACACCCATGACGATCTCGTTGGGATCGGCATTGAACAGGGTCGAGGCGGCGGCAACCAGATTGCCTGGCGGCTGGGTTGGCAGATCAGTCAAAGCCCATGCACCGGTGGTTTCAGCTTCCTTCCAGCGTGCGAAACGCTGGTTGTTGTTGAAATTGGTGAAGGCCAGGAAAGGTCCAACGCGGGTCACGGGGACCGGCTGGCCATTGCCAATACCCGTCACCATCGAATCGAAGGTCACGACGCCTTGCTGGCCGATCATTTCGTCGATGGCCCGGCGCCAGATGAAATCCAGCTCCGAACGGGTTGGAAGCGTACGATTGGTTGCCAGGGCTTCAAGCGCATCGGCACGGCCCGGGAATTGGGCAGACACCACAGACGCATTGATGATGGCCGCAAATTCGCCTGCAGCCTGACGCGCCGCACCGAACAGCTCACCGAACGCACCCTGGCGCTGGCGGAGCTCGGCCGCGAGAACGTCGATCTCAACCTGGTTGTTTTCGAACTCAACGGTCAGCGCAGCCGCCTGCCGTTCCAGGGCGGCCATTTCGCCGCGAGCCTGGCTCAACAGCGCCTGCTGCTGGTTCGTGCTGCCCTGGAATTCACGCAGACGCGCCTGATTTTCCTGGCTGGCCTCGCGGGCATCACTGCGCACGCGGTTCAGAAGTTCGCTGATTGATCCGGCCGGCTGCGTCTGTCCGACAGCTCCGGCAGTGAGCGCCACACCCATCGAAACGGCGGCGGCGAGTATCTTAAAGGTGGTCTTCATCGCTTAACTCTCCGTTCCAATCCGTTACTGCGCTACCGTCGGCCCTGGGAGAGGCGCGAGGAAGACAGACGGGGTGGTGACTTCTTGAGCGATCCGGATTGCGCGGGTCACATTGGTTTCGTAGCTGCCCGGAAGTGCAACCCAGTCGCTACCCTGGACATGGCGCATGGTCATGCGGCCATCAGGATATTGGCGGATCATGGCGATCCGGCCGATCTGCAACACGGTCACATTGACCGGAACGCCGTCCTCGAGAATGACTTCATCGTAGGAGTTCAGCGAGCGGCCATAGGACGCCTCGATGTCATAGGCGTTCAGGATGACGCGATAGCGTTCAGCCGGGGAAATTTCCGGATTATCGATCAACTCATAGAGACGCTCGATCCGGCGAAGTCGGCCATTTTCGCCTTCGAGGCGGAATGGAAGGTCAAGATTGACGAACTGCTCCAGGTTCTGGACCATTTCGCGCATCATTGGCGCGAGGTCGCGCTGAATGTTTTCGACGCGGTCGATCTGCTGCTGCAGCGAACCCATCTCGGCCTGTTGCGACCGGATAAAGACCTGCTGCTGCTCAACGAACAGCCGCTGCGATTCAATCTGATCGAGCAAAGCACGATATTCGAGTTCGATATCCGTACGCTGATCGTCAAGTTGATCGATGCGCGCCTGCGTTTGCGCACCTGCGTTCGTTCCCTCACGTGCGGTCTGCAGCACGGGTGCGAGCTGCGCGCTGGCAACTCCCCCGACGGCGGTCGCCGCAACCGCCGCCATGAGCGACGCGCGAACCATTTTCTTCAAGTCCACCATTTCTCGCCTCACAATGGTAATCGCAGGGGGCCAATACGGCTCCCCGCCCACATTAATTCGATGCTAAACCGACAAAGTCCCTGCCGGAATGGCCCCCTACCCTACATTCAAGCGACGCGCTGGCCGCCCTCGGATAACCCGATTAGCGTTCAAGTCTGCACGGATGGTTACCGTAGCTGTTTGTTACAGCCCACCCAGAAACCGCGATGGTGGCTCCATCGTCTCGTTGACGCGTGCACGCCATTGAAATCCGGTTGGACGCTAACACTAGCCGAGCGTTACGATCAATACATCATTGTGACCGGAATGGGACCAATCGCGGCCCTAAAGCAGCTATTTTCCCCTCACACGCTTAAAGCGGGGTGGCAGCTCGCCCGATGGCAGCAGTAACTTCCCAGCCTGGCTTTGGTTTGTTGACCGATGCGGGTATTTGCCATCACGGCTACGTCACAGCTGTGTGATCCAGACATGCAGCCAGGGGGTTTGCGATCGCGCCCAACCTTACGAAAAAGTCACAAAAACAGCCCCCCGGGCCGCCCGGCTCCGGGATGATTCGCATCGTGAAGGATGGATTTGAAGTCGGTTGGCTGGGGCGCCAGGATTCGAACCTGGGAATGCCGATACCAAAAACCGGTGCCTTACCACTTGGCGACGCCCCAACCGGATCCGCCAGCTGCGACGGAGCGGGCTAGATACCGAGTCGGAAGGGCGGATGCAACGGCTCTATGCGGTGACTGACGGGCAGATTTGCAGCTCACGGCGGCACAGCCCCATTATCGCGGCCCGACAGTCGGCCATCCAGGCGGTGGCGGCGCCGGCACTGCAAGGGCGTGCAGGCCTGCCATAGCGAGGGTGCCCGTGCGATTGCGAGTTTGCACTGGCGACGGGCGCTGGCTATAAGGCCCGCCTCGGTTCGGAGTATAGCTCAGCCTGGTAGAGCACCGTCTTCGGGAGGCGGGGGTCGCAAGTTCAAATCTTGCTACTCCGACCATCTTGCCCCGCCCCACTTGCCCTGCCCCGCTCGCCCTGCCCGTCCAGCAGCAACGAGTTTTGCGCCTCCCGGCCAGACCTGTGGATGCGCGGCCGGGATCGGCGCCCAGCGAATCCCTTCTATCTGTCCCGTCCCGGTACTTTATCAAACCTCTGGACAGGACCGCTTCTTGCACAGATGGTCCGGTCAACCGTGTACCCGCTTTGGAAGGCCCCTCGATGAAACAGTTCTGGATTACATTCTTTGGTTCGATATTCGGCGTTGTCGTCGGTTCGGTCCTTACCGTCGTGCTCGCCGCCTTCCTGATCGCAGGCATGCTCTTCTCGGCCGCGGCCGGCTCGCGCCCCGAGGCGAGTACGCCGGGCCACGGCGCTGTGCTGGAGCTGGACCTTCGCGCCGAGCGGCTGGACTCGCCCTCGCGCTCGCCCTTTGCCTTCGCCGAACCGCTCTCGGTCGTCGACATGGTCCGCACACTGGAGCGCGCCGAAACTGACCCGGACGTCGCCGGCATCTTCATTCGCGCCAATGAGTTCGGCCTGTCGCCGGGGATGGCCGAAGAAGTCCGCAATGCCATCGCAGATTTTCGCGCGGCCGGAAAATTCGTCATCACCCATGCGCAGGGCTTCGAAGGCACGTCCGTCACCGCCTATTTCGCGGTGGCCGGCTCCGACGAGATCTGGCTGCAGGACACGGCCAATTTCACGCCGGCCGGGCTGGCTTCGGAGGTTCTCTTCCTCGGCGGCATGTTCGAGCAGTTCAATGCCGAGCCCCAGTTCGAGCAATTCCACGAATTCAAGAATGCGGCGAATGTCTACACCCAGACCGGGTTCACCGACGAGCATCGTGAAGCCACGCTCTCCTACATGAATTCCATTTTCGACACGGCAATCGCCGAGATTTCCACAGACCGTGACATCCTTCCCGATGCCCTGCGCGGCCTGTTTGAAACAGCACCGCATTCTGCCGAAGAAGCGCTTGATCGCGGCCTCGTCGATCGTCTCGGCCATGTCATTGAGGCCCGCGAAGCGGCCCTCGCGCGCGCCGGTTCGGGCGGACATTTCCTGCCCATCCCGGAATATCGTGCCATGCTCACGCCGCGCAGCAATGGTCCGGCCATCGCCCTGATCGAAGGCCAGGGTGCCATCGTCACCGGCAGCGGGGATCAGGGCCCGTTCAGCAATGGGGCCGGCATCGGCAGCGACAGCATGTCCGACGCAATTCTCGAAGCGGCCAATGATACCAGCGTTCGCGCCATTCTCGTCCGGGTCGACTCGCCCGGCGGTTCGGCCATTGCCTCCGACCAGGTCTGGAATGCCATCGAGCGGGCCCAGGAAGCCGGCAAGCCGGTGATTATTTCCATGGCCTCAATGGCGGCTTCGGGTGGCTATTACCTGGCTGCACCAGCCGACTATATCCTCGCTCATGCCACCACATTAACCGGCTCGATCGGCGTACTGGGCGGCAAGGTCGCACTTGAAGGCACGTTCGAAATGGTCGGCCTGCAATCGGAGTCGGTCTATGTCGGCGGCGAATATGCCACCGCCTATTCCGGTCAGCAGAGCTGGACGGAGACCCAGCGTGACGCCTTCCGTGCCCAGATGGCTGACACCTATGAGGACTTCACCCAGCGCGTCGCCGATGGCCGTGATCTGCCGCTCGAGCGCGTGCTCGAAATTGCCCGCGGACGGGTCTGGACCGGAGCCCAGGCCCTCGACCTTGGCCTGGTCGACGAGATTGGTGGTTTCCGGGATGCCGTCGACGTCGCCCGCGAACTGGCGGGTCTCGCGCCGGAAAGCAATGTCCGCCTGGTCCGCTTCCCGCGCGAGCAGACACCGTTTGAAGCCTTCTCGGCCCTGTTCGGCATGTCTGCTGAAACGGCGGAAACGGCGGCACGGATGAATGCGCTGCTCGAACTGCCCGAAGTCCGGGCGGCCATCGAGGCCCGCTCCCAGCTGGGCTCCGGCCAGGCGCAGCTGCGCAGCACGGCACAACCGCCGAACTGATCCCGCGCGCTGGATTGAAAACTGAGCGGGGGCCTGCAGCACATGCTGCAGGCCCCTTTTCTTGTGCCTCAGACCGAGAGGATACCGATGATCAACAGGATCAGCATGCCGATCGAGAGGATGATTCCGTAGGCGAAATTCATGAAAATCGTCCGCACGAAGGAGGAAAACCGGCCATGCCGGTAGACGACACGATGGAGCCGGTAGAGATAATAATTCGACCAGAGCACAAAGCCTGCTCCGGCCGGCGCCGGTCCGATCACGGCCCCCAGGGCCAGGACCAGGATAAAGCCGAAGAAGAGCACGGCGTGAAAGTGAAGCGAGACGACCAGATGGTCGTAGAAGAAATAGCCTCGCTTGTAGAAATGGGTGATCGCCAGCAAGAGGGCATAGATCGGCAACAGGCCGAACATCAGTCTGGGCGCCCAAACCTGCATCGACGCGACAACTGACGCGCCGCCATCATCGATAATGCGATCAGCCTGGTCGGCCAGACGCTCCCGCGTCTCTGTCGGCAGCTCCTGCAGGCCACTGATCTGCACATCCCCCACCCCGGACGACGGGTCACTCTCCGGCTCCGTGGCACCGTCAGCCGGCTCCCCGGCCGGCGGCGGCAGCAGGGCTTCGCGAATCGCGCGTTTGAGCTCGTCGGGCCCGACGGCTTCGCGGGCCGCGCGCTCCTCGGGAGTCTCTTCCACATCGCCTGGCTGCCCCAGAGCGTCCGATCCGCGGGCGATCTGTTCGGCAATCGCGGCGCGTTGCGCCTCCGATATGCCCTGCCGTGCGAGCTGGTCATTGAGCTCATCCAGCGGGATCTCCGCGACCGCCGCGTCCATTGCCTCGCGGGCATCACGGGACAGGAGCGATGCATCGGGATTACGGTCGAAACTGTTGAAGGCAAAGACGATCAGGAAGAAGAGAACACTGGCCGTCAGATACAGCCGGAAAGGCATCACATAGCGGGCGCGGGCGCCCGACAGGTATCGCCGCGTCAGCTTGCCGGGTTGAAACATCAACGGTGGCAAGGTGCGCCACAGGCGTCCCTCGAGCCCGAGCAAACCGTCGAGGACGTCGAGCAATAATTCCCAGATCGGACGATGGAAGGTTTCGGCAGTCTGGCCGCAGCTATGGCAGACCGGACCGACCAGCGTGGTGCCGCAATTGCTGCACAGGCCTGCGGGATAGGCTGGCTCGAATGCCGAAGGACGGTGCCGCTTCTTGCGGCGCGATGCGTGGATCGAATCGCCCAGCTCACCGCCCGCTGAATCGGCGATAATCGCGTCTGAAATACTGTCGCCGCCTGACATGAGAGCCCCCCCAACCTTGCCCGAATTTGGTTCAAGCTAGGTCGGGAGGCCCTCATCTGACAAGCGCGCGTTTATTCGGTCGCAGTTTCGGTGCGATCGATGTCGGCAAAACACAGGTAACGCGTACGGTGGATATCGGTCAGATTATCGACCCATCCGGTAACGCGCGGATTCACCAGGTTCTTGTTGACGTAATAAACCAGCGGGATGATCGGCATGTCGTCGATCAGCATCTGCTCGGCCTGGGCCAGCATGCCACCGCGAACTTCGAGGTCCTGCTCCCGATTGGCTTGCTCGACCAGTGCGTCATACTCCGGATTATTGTACCGGGAATAATTCATCGGTACCGAACGGAACTCGCCCAGGAAGAGGAAGTTGTACGGGTCATTATAGTCGGCAATCCAGCCACCATCGGCGATCTCGAAGTCAGAGGCCCGCAGATTGTCATAGTGAATCTGCGTGTCGTTGACGATCAGTTCCGGCTGAACCCAGTCGGCGATCGCCGACCAGTCATTCTGCACCACCGGCGCGACGCGCGGATTATCCGCAGTGGCCCGATAGGTATATTCAAAGCGGAATGGATTGTCCGGACCATAGCCCGCCTCGATCAGGAGATCGCGTGCGGTGACACGGCGTTGCTCGACCGGAATATCGGCCCAGCTGGCTTCCACACCACCGGCATAATTGTCGATGCCTGGCGGCACGAGCGAATAGGCCGGCAATTGCCCGGCGCGCAGGATTTCGTTGGCGATGAATTCCCGATCGATCGCCATGCCCAGCGCGTTGCGCACGGACGGGTCGGAGAATTGCTCCAGCGTCGTGTTGATGGAGAAATACACCGTGCCCATATACGGATGGACCCGCACATAATCGGGAATTTCACGGCGCAGGAATTCCATCTGCTGACCCGGGAATTCCATATTCAGGTCGAGCTCGCCATTGCGCACCCGCCGACCAGCCGCACTATTGTCGACCGTCGGGTAGTAATACACTTCGTCAATGCACGAATTCGCATCGTCGAAGAAATACGGGTTACGGCTGAGATGGACGAAGTTATTCGTGCGCCAGTCGATCAGCTTGTAGGGTCCGTTGACCTCGATGTTCTCGGGGCGAACCCACTCATCACCAAAATGCTCGACGATGTGCTGTGGCAGCGGGAACGTCGTGTAGTGGGTCAGCAAGCCAGGCAGGTAGGGCGCGGGATTTTCCAGGTGGATTTCCAGCGTCCGGTCATCGACCGCCACGACGCCAATCGCCTCCGGCGGCGCCTCGCCGCGGCTGACCGCAGCCATACCGACGACCGGATAGAGCAGCGACACATATTGCGCACCGGTTTCCGGGTTAGCGATCCGGCGCCAGGCATAGACGAAATCGCCTGCGGTCACCGGCTCGCCATCAGACCAATAGGATTCACGCAGGCGGAAGGTCCAGGTCAGGCTGTCTTCGCTGACTTCCCAGCTCTCGGCCATACCCGGAACCGGGTGTGCCTCTGGGTCTTCGGTGAAGAGACCGACGAACATGTCGCCGATAATATTGTTTTCCCAGGTGCCGCTTGCCTTGTGCGGGTCGAGCGACAGGGGCTCGGCATTATTGCCGCGGTGGATGACCACCTCATCGGATGGCGGAGGCCCTTCGCCACCACAGCTGGCCAGAGCCAGAGCTGATGCGGACGCGAGCATGGCGAACAGTATTTTAGTGCGGGTCACGATTTCGGTCTCCCCTCCCAAGGTATCCAAGCGATTCGCTGATGGTCTATCTAGCGTAACATCATCTGCCGGTCGACACTTGCCGATGGGTCGCGCATAGTCAGTTTCAGCCTCTAGATAGACGTGTGAACATGAACACTCGATTACTCCTTCTCGCCGCCGCCATCTCCTTGCCAGCGCCAGCGCTGGCGCAGGCACCGGCTGCGCCCCTCGACGACCTCTTCGCCTGCGAGGCGATCAGCGATAATCTCGACCGGCTTGCCTGTCTGGATGCGGCCGTCGCAGCGCTGCACAGCGACACGGAATCCGGCAGCATCATCGCCCTCAACCGGGGCGATGTCGAGGCCGCGGAAGAGGCCACCTTCGGCCTGCGCATTCCCGGCCTCAGCCTGCCCTCCCTGCCACGACTGGGCCTGCCTCGCGGCAGTGCCAGCGATCTGGCAGCGGCTGATGCGAGCACGACATCGTCAAGCGATCGCGCCGTTTCACGCGATTCCAATGGCCAGATCGACCGGATCGACAATCTCGCAGTGGCCAGCATCCGTTTCAATCGATCCCGCCGGGTCGTCGTGACGCTCGTCAATGGCCAGGTCTGGCAACAGCTGGATTCGGATTCGACCCATATCGCCCGCAGCATCAATGCCGGTGACGGCGCCAGCATTCGCAGTGCAGCGCTGGATTCCTACATGATGCGCCTTGGCGATAATGGCCGCTGGTTCCGGGCACGCCGGACGCAATAGGGCGGCACGCCTGCCGGTCAGCGGAACACCCCGCCAATAAAAAGGGCCGCCCGATCGGGCGGCCCTTTTCCATATTCGGCTGAATTCGACCTCCCGGGCATGCCGCCCCGGCCGATCAACGATCCTTGGGATCAATCGCGTCGCGCAGGCCGTCGCCGATGAAGTTGAGGCAGAACAGGGTCACCATCATGGTCACCGCCGGCACGATCAGGGTCCAGGGCGCCACTTCCATGTCCTGGGCACCGGCGGAGATCAGCCGCCCGAGCGATGTCAGGGGCTCCTGAACGCCGAGTCCGAGAAAGCTCAAAAAGCTTTCCGCCAGGATCACGACCGGGATCATCAAGGTCACATAGACGACGACCGGGCCAAGCACGTTCGGGATGATGTGGCGCTGGATGATCATCCATTGTGATACGCCGGCGGCCTCAGCGGCCTCGACGAACTCCATCCGCTTCAACGCAATGGTCTGGCCGCGCACGATCCGCGCCATGGTCAGCCATTCGACGGCGCCGATGGCGACGAAAATAAGGATGATATTGCGCCCGAAAACCACCATCAGAATAATGACGAAGAAGATGAAAGGCAGGGAATAGAGGATGTCGACGAAGCGCATCATCGCCTGATCGACCCGGCCGCCGACAAAACCGGCCGTCGCGCCCCAGGTCACACCGATCACCAGCGAGACGATGGTGGCGACGATACCGACCATGAGTGAGACCCCAAGCCCCACAAGGGTCCGCGCGACCATGTCACGCCCCTGCGCATCCGTGCCGAACAAGTGCCAGTTTTCAAAGGTCGGCGGGATCCAGACTTCTTCGCGATAGATGGTGTCGTAGTCATGGACCCAGACGCCAAGCTGACCAAGCACGGCCAACACGACAAGCGTCCCAAGAACGATGATGCTGACGACGGCAGCCTTGTTGCGCATCAGGCGCCCACGGGCATCTTCCCACAGCGAACGGCCTCGGACCGCCGCCGTTTCCATCAGTTCAGCCTTTTCACCGGGTGTTGCGAGCGTGTTCATTATTCGTACTTCACCTTCGGATTGAGGACGCCATAAAGCAGGTCCGCGATCAGATTGAGGACGATGATGAGGCTGGCGTAAATAATCACGACACCCATCACCAATGTGTAGTCACGCTGCAGGGCCGCATCGATGAAATGCTTGCCGATGCCGGGCAATTGGAACACGACTTCGATCACCAGCGAACCGGAAATCAGCGCGGCAGATGCCGGCCCGAGATAGCTGACCAGCGGCAGGATCGCCGACCGCAGGGCGTGGCGGACAATCACCGTGGAGGGCGAAAGCCCCTTGGCGCGTGCTGTCCGGATATAGTTGGAGCGCAAAACCTCGATCATGCTCGCCCGCATCAGCCGGGCGATGATCGCAATCTGCGGCAGGGCAAGCGTGACAACAGGCAGGATCAGCCGGTCCGGCGTCATGCCGAGCCGCGGATCGAGCCCGCCGGTCGGAAGCCAGCCGAGATACAGGCCGAAGAAGAGAGCCAGGATCGGGCCCATCACGAAAGGGGGAATGCTGATCCCGACCATGGCGAAGGTCATGACCGCGAAATCACCGCTGGTATTCTGACGCAGAGCCGCGACCGAACCGAGGAAAGACCCGAAGACTACAGCGAGGATCATCGAGCAAATCCCGATTGTCGCGCTGACCGGAAAGCCTTGGGAGATGATTTCGGCGACATCCTTGTCCCGGACTTTCAGTGACGGTCCCAGATCGCCCTGGAACAGATTCACCATGTAGTCGAGATATTGCTTCCAGACCGGCTGGTCCATGCCATAACGGGCCATGAGGAGTTGCCGCGTCTCGTCAGGCATCGGGCGCTCGAGGTCGAACGGCCCGCCAGGCGCGGCATGCATCATGAAAAACGCGACCGCGATGATCACGAGAATCGTGGGAATGGCGATCAGAACTCGCCTAAAGATAAAACCAAACATTCTGATATAGTGCTCAATCTGAGTTTTGCCGCAGTTTCAGGCTGGCAGGCGCGATGTCAATGAAGCCTATGTCGCTGCACCGCAGCATCCTCGACGGACAAGGGCGGAACAGCTGCAGTTTGCGACGTTTGTAGCTTGGGCTCCATCAATGCACCAGCAAGCTGGGCCGCTGCAAGCAGGAGCAACATCCATCCGATGCGCACAAGGCGCTTGCCTAGAAACCGGGCCACGTCCAAATTCCCTGCCTCGAACTCAAACCAAGATCTTGGTCACGCAATTTTCGCGCCGACTGTGAACGAGCGTGATTTGCGTGTGTTCCCGGCGCGCCTAGAATGCGCCGCATGTGAACCGGAAAGGCCATAGCTATGCAGGGCGTGCTTTGGTGGCGAGATTTCGAGTTCCAGGACGGCATGGTCACGGTCAAGAAGACCGGAGCACGCTTGCGCCTCGAACCGGGTTTGATCGGCGAAGTCCTGTCCTGGTTTCCCTTCTATCTTGTCGTCGAGGGCTGGCGCCTGCGCCGCTCGTCCCGTTCTGGGCCAAGAATCTGGTTCGCCCCTGACCGGCCACGCCCCTGGTATCTCATCTGGTCCGTCCTGCACGTTGCCGGGGCACGAATCGCAAAAAGCCCCTGCGATGCCGATGCGGTCTTCTATTTTGACGATTCCACGACCTGCGGCGCGCTCGACTGGCCCTCCGGCCCGCGCGCCATCAATCGCCATTGCCAGAGCATCGCCAAAAGCCATGTCGGCGCAGTGTTCGAGCAATGTTTCGGTTATGCCCTGAATGTAGATCCCGCCCGGTTCACCGGTCGCCTGGTCCGCAAGTCCGAGGCGAATGGCGCCCATGACGGCTGCATCGTCCAGGGGCCGTGCGCGGCCGAGGCCGGCTATGTCTATCAGCGGGTGATCGACAATTCGATCGCCGGGGAGCGCGTCGAAGACCTGCGCTGCCCCACTGTCGGCGGCAAGATCCCGCTCGTCATCCTCAAGCGCCGGCGGCTGAGCGAGCGGTTCGCAAACTCGAATGAAAGCGTGGAAGTCGTTGAAACCCACACTGTGCTGAGCGCCGCAGAGCAAGCCAGCCTGGCCGAGTTTGCGCGCGCCATGCAGCTCGACTGGGGTGGGCTGGATGTATTGCGCGACAAGGCGGATGGCCGGCTCTACGTGGTCGACGTCAACAAGACAGATATGGGCCCGCCGATTGCCATGAAGATGGATGACAAGATACGGGTCACCCAACGGCTGGCCGCTGCCTTTCTGGAATTCCTGCGCCCGGCCCCCGCCCTGGAGCCATCAAGCCAGCCATGACGCAGATACCGTTTCTCCAAAAACCTGATGTCGAATACGGCGTCTGCGAGACGCTCTCGCCCTTGATCCGCCGCGTCACCGCGCCCAATCCCGGCCCCTTCACCTATACCGGAACCGGCGTCTACATCATCGGGCATGGCGAGGTCGCGGTGATCGATCCCGGTCCATTTGACCCGGTCCATGAGGCGTCGCTGGACGCGGCATTGGCCGGCGAGCACGTCAGCCATGTCTTTGTGACCCATCATCATCTCGACCACTCCCCGCTGGCCCACCCGCTGGCGGCGAAACATGGCTGTCAGGTTTATGGCTTCGGGGCCCAGAACGCGCTTCCCGCCGGCGGTGAAGTGCGCCTGGAAGCCGGCGATGATGTCGGTTTCACGCCCGATATCGAGATTTCCGACGGCCAGGCATTCACCGGCCCAGGCTGGACGATAGAAGCCCTGCACACGCCCGGCCACACGTCCAACCATGTCTGCTACGCACTCAAGGAAGAGAATGTCCTGTTCAGCGGCGACCATGTCATGGCCTGGTCAACCAGTGTGATCAGTCCGCCCGACGGGCATATGGGTGATTATCTCAGAGAGCTCGCGCGCGTGCGGGACCGCAATTTCACACGCCTCTGGCCAACCCATGGCCCGGCGGTCGAAAACCCGGCCGACTTCGTCCAGGCCTATATCGATCACCGTCTGAAACGGGAACAGCAGATCATCAATGAGCTTGCAGCAGGGCCGCAATCGGTCCCCGGGCTCGTTGCAGCAATTTACCAGCATGTCGACAAGCGCCTTCACCCGGCAGCCGCGCATTCCGTACTCGCCCACATGATCCACCTGATCGAGACCGGAAATATCGAAAGCGACGGCGAACCCAGCTTGACCAATCTGTTCCGGTTAAGCCCTCAGGGCTGAGCCCCGCCAAGTGCCTCCAGGAAGGCCTCCACCCGGTCGGCATTGCGCCCCAGGTCATGGACCGGCTGGCGAGCGACAGAGCGGATATCGACCAGGCTGCCACCGGCCTCGCCAGCGCGGACCCGCACGACAATATCGTCGCGAAACCCGTACCACAGGCTTTCGGCACCCGCCTCGAACATCCCCGCCTCTGCCGAAGCGGTACTGACCCGCCATCCTGACTCGCGCGCCAACTCAAGCGCCCGCGCGAAGGCGGTCGGCGCAGGGTCATCGAGACGCAGCGTGCTGATCGCAGGATAGCGGCCAGCCTGTAGCGCCGGCAGGGTTTGCCCGTCAGCGGCGGTCTTGCCGTCATAGTCTAGGCTGGCATCCAGGCCGGAGCGGCGCGCGGTGAAGCCCGCCGAAAAATGCGGCGGATCCAGAACATCCGTCGTGACATCCAGCACAGCCGGTCCGGCGGATTTGCTCGCCTCGACCTGAATGGCCCATGTCAGCCCGGCCGCGGCGATCAGCGTTATGGCAATGGCGCTGAGCCAGTTGCCATGCCCCTGTCGGGCCAGCAGACGATACAGGATGAGCACGCCCAGCGTGAGCACACCGGCCACCAGACCCATGAGCAGAAGGCGCAGCCCCCAGACATGGGTCATGCTGTTCAACCCGGTCTGCCAGCTCCAGAATTCCCACTTGGTGCCGAATGCCGCGAGCCCGAACCAGAGCGGGGTCACCAAAATCAGCACCGCGCACAGCGCGACGGCGATATCGATCGTCATCCGCAGAATTTCGATTAAGCGTGCCACGCCACCCCTCCCTTGCTGCCGGTTCTCAAGGATACAACCGGGTGGTCGCCCAGGGCGAGGTCAAACCGGCCCGTGTGAAGACCAGACGATCATGCAACCGGAACGGCCGGTCGCGCCAGAATTCAATGGCCGTCGGTCGCAAGCGAAAGCCCGACCAATGGTCCGGTCTGGGCACTTCGCCGAGACCGAAACGGGCAGCCTCACGGGCGACGGCCTTCTCAAGCGCGAAACGGCTCTCGAGCTGCCGCGACTGGGTCGAGGCCCAGGCGCCAATCCGGCTGTCGCGGGCCCGGGAGGCGAAATAGGCATCGGCCTCGGCCGCATCGACCGGTTCGACCGCACCACGCACGCGCACCTGGCGGCGCAGCGACTTCCAGTGAAAGCACAGCGCGGCGCCGGAATGGGCCGCCAATTGCTGGCCCTTGGCGCTGCCCAGATTGGTGTAGAAGACAAAACCGCCCTGATCGACATCCTTCAAAAGCACCATCCGGACATCGGGAAACCCATCCGCATCGACCGTTGCCAGCGCCATCGCATTGGGGTCGTTCAATTCTTTCTTCTTCGCATCGACCAGCCACTCGGCGAAGAGATCCAGCGGCTCGTCGCGATCGAAGATCTCGACGGCATTGGCCTCATTGGTCCGGGCATAGGCGGCTGCATCCGGACTGGGCGGGATCAAACTCTTGTCGCTCATGGCACGATCTCCAACGGGAAGGTGCTTTCCTACGCCCGTCGCAGGCGGCGTCAACCTTTCAGGAATCTTCTTGCGTTATCGAAGCGGGATGACATCGCGCGTTCTGACCCTTGCTGCAGCCTATGCTGCGTTCGGCCTCAAGCCGGGCGCCGGGCTGATCGCAGCCAAGCGCAAGTTCCGCGAGGAAGTCAAAACACTCCACCCCGACACCACCGAGCCCAGCCCGGACGCCCTGTCCAGGCTGGCCGCCATCGTCGAGGCGATCCGATATCTCGAAAAGCATCTGCCCGCCTGCATGGAGGTCGAGATCAATAGCGACCAGGCCCGGCGCGGTCTGACCCGGTCCATGCGATCCGGGGAGCGGACGATTATCGTACGCATTCCCGCCGGCATCACCGACGGCAGCTTGCTGCAAGCGGTCGGCGAACCGGATATCAGCGTCCAGGTCCGCGTTATCGCCCTGCCCCCCGGTGCGGTGCGGACCGCCGGGCCGGCCGAATTCGAGCCACTCGATGATTTCATCGAGGCGTTTTCGCGCCCGTCTGCCAATGCCCGCTTCGCGCGCTGGATTCGCAAGGCACAGTCGGCCGCGTGACGCCGGGCCTTTCGCCGACTATGCTCTGAAAAAAGCGTGGATCGGCTATGTCACACAACACTTTCGGACATTTATTCAGGGTCACCACCTGGGGTGAGAGCCACGGACCGGCCATCGGTGCGGTCATCGATGGCTGCCCGGCCGGGATACCGCTCAGCGAAGCCGATCTCCAGCCCTGGCTCGATCTGCGCCGGCCGGGCACATCGCGCCATGTCACCCCGCGCCAGGAACCCGACCAGGTGCGTATCCTCTCGGGCACATTCAGCGACGACCGTACCGGCGGACCGGTCACCACCGGCACGCCGATCAGCCTGATGATCGAAAACCAGGACGCGCGCTCGAAGGATTATGGCGATATCCGCGACAAATGGCGGCCGGGTCACGCTGATTATGCCTATGACATGAAATATGGCGTCCGCGATTACCGCGGCGGCGGCCGGTCCTCGGCACGTGAAACCGCTTCGCGTGTGGCGGCCGGCGGGGTTGCCCGCAAGGTGCTGGGCGACGGGATCTCCATCCGCGCCGCCCTGGTCCAGGTCGGCGCGCGGCAGATCGACCGCGCGCGCTGGGACTGGGATGAAGTGTCCAATAATCCGTTTTTCTGTCCCGACGCCGCTACGGCCGGGCTTTGGGCAGCCGATATGGACGCATTGCGTGCCGACGGTTCATCGACGGGCGCCATTGTCGAAGTCGTCATTTCCGGCCTGCCGGCTGGATGGGGGGCGCCGGTCTATGCCAAGCTGGACAGCGAAATGGCCGCCGCCATGATGACGATCAATGCCGTCAAGGGTGTCGAGATCGGTGCCGGCTTCGCATCCGCCACGATGCGCGGTGAAGAAGCGGCCGACGAAATGCGAATGGGCGAGGACGGCCCAATCTTCCTGTCCAACCACAATGGCGGCGTGCTCGGCGGCATTTCAACCGGCCAGGACCTTGTGGTCCGCTTTGCCGTCAAACCGACATCCTCGATCCGCATCGAACGGCGCACGCTCGACCGCGATTTCGACGAGACCGTGATCGAAACCCGTGGACGCCACGATCCTTGTGTCGGCATCCGCGCCGTTCCCGTCGGTGAAGCCATGGCGGCGATCGTCCTGGCCGACCAGAAATTGCGCCATGCCGGTCAATCCGCCTTCTGACTCACGAAGATGAAGGGCGCGTTCATCCCCGGCTCATCAAGATTTGGTTAAGCTTTCTGCAAACTGGGGCGAGGATTCCCGGAACGCCGTCATGAAGGAGCTTCCAACGATGACCAAATTCAGCCTGCTCACTGCCACAGCGGTCGCGCTGATCTTTCTGCCTGGCCTCGCATTCACGGATGCCGCCGAGGCGCAAAGTCGACAAGAACGCAATGGGTCGGGCCGATCTGTTTCGTCGGAAGAACAAAACCCGCGGCGGACGCGTGCCGAAAGCCGCAATCGCGGCAATCAGCAAGCCGAGCGCCGCTCAAACGCATCACGCTCCTCCTCGCGGGACCGCGGCGGCCAGCCGGCCGCGACGCCGAACCGGCCGGACAATAGTCGCGGCGAGGCCCGTCCACCCGCGAGCCGCTCGGACCGGAGTTCACCACGCGGCGACCGCGTCCAGGACCGTCGGGCGGATCGCCCGGCTCCTCGCAGCAACCGCGGAGATCGCACACCCGGGCGCGGTGCGCCCGTCATGGACCGTGCCGATCCTCGCCTGCAGCCGGCGCCGGTCCAGGGCAGCGGCGGACGGGGCACCCGCACCGGCCGTTCCGATTCCCATCCCGGTAGTAGTGGTCGTGGTCCACGCACGCCCGGTTCCGGAACATATCGCCCCGGCACTCAGCCTGGCCGCGACGGGGCGCTCAACCCGCGCGGACCAAGATCAGGGTCCACCGGTCCCGGCTCACGCCCGGGACGCGATGGTGCCTATAATCCACGCGGACCGCGACCCGGCACGACTCGACCCGGCACCCGGCCGGGTCGCGATGGCGCCTATAACCCGCGTGGACCGAGAACCGGGACCACCCGCCCCGGCTCACACGACTACCGCCCGCCCGCCCGCCGGGCCGGCTATCGCGTTGATCGCCGCCGTCAGGAATACGCCCAACGGCGCCACTCCTTCTACCGCTCCGACCACCGCAGCGACATTCGCTGGGTACGTCATCTGAATGCTGGCTGGAACAATTCGCGCTATTACGGCCATTACGGTCCGTCGACCCGTTGGCGGTATAATTCGCGCTATTATGACCATGGCTACAACACCCGCCAATTCGCCTATTACGACCGGGCTTGCCACTATGAACGCAATGGCAATGGCACGGCAGTCGGCGCCATTCTCGGCGCGATCATTGGCGGTGCTGCAGCCGATGGCGATAATGTCGGGGCCGGAATCCTGCTCGGCGCCGGCTTTGGTGCCGTGCTCGGCAGCGCCGTCAGCCAGCTCGATGATTGCGACAAGGTCCAGTATCAATACGCGATGAATTACGCCTTCGAGAACGGGCAACCCTATTATTGGGGCAATCCCTATTCCGGCGTGCGCGGCAGTATCGTGATCCGCGACAGCTACACCTATGCCAATGCAGAATGTCGCTGGGGCGATGCCGAGATCTACATGCCGGACGGGACGTTCAGCTATGACCAGGTCCGGATGTGCCGTGATGCCTATGGCGACTGGGAAGTCGCCCGGCAGCAATAATCAGCTGCAGCGCTGATCAGACAGGGGCCGGACCGGCAAGGACCGGCCCCTCTTTTTGCTTGCCGCGCCAGGGCTTCCGGTACTAGCCTTTGTCATCAGGGCAGACTGTTCATCCTCGGCTCATCGCTCCGGCATTATGGTGTCGGTGAAAGTCGGGTCAGACATGACCTGCCCACGCCAGGAGACCGACATGAAACTGCTGACAACCGCCCTGCTCGCCGCCACAGCCTTCGCTGTCGTGGCGCCCACTGCCTCGGCGCAGGCTTATGGCAATTGCGAATCCGACCGTCAGGGCCGGCAGGTCGCCGGCGCGATCATTGGCGGGATCCTTGGTGCCGTCATCGGCAATGAACTGGCTGATGACTCCAATAATCAACGTGAATACCGCCGCGGCGGCCGCAGACACCACACGCCCTATCGCGGCCGGCATCACCGCAATGACCGCGGCAATGCCGAGGAAGTTGGCACGATCGCCGGCGCCGGTGTTGGTGCCCTGATCGGAGCCGGGATTGCCGGCGGCGGTGATCCATGCCGCCCCAGTGGCTACACCCAAAGCTATAACGATTATGAGGCCTACCCGGGCAAGCCCGGCTACGCCGATAATTCCTACCAGGATCAGGGTTATCGCGGCTATCCCACGCAAGGCTATCGCGATGACGGCACCGATTATGGTTATGTCGACGGCTATGATTCCTACTCATCGACCCAGTTGATCGGAGGCGCCCAGGCCAGCCAGGATGCGCGCATCTACAATACCGGCGCCCAGGACTGGAATTGTCAGTGGACCTCGACCCGCCGCATGGACGAGTACGGCCAGGCGACCGTTGACCAAGTCTATATGTGCCAGGGGAATGACGACATCTGGCGCCCCTACGACACCTATACCCAATAAGCGGCGACCCGCTTCGCGATCAAGCCGGGTCAACATTCCGGCGGGCGGCAATCAGGTATTCCTGATTGCCGTCCCCACCCTTGACCGGACTTTCGATGACATCGCGCACGCGAAAGCCCTCGAGACCGTCCAGCTCGGCACGAACCTCCGCGACAGCGCGGGCGCGCTCTTTCGCACTTTTCACCAGCCCCCCGCGCCCGATCGCGGCCCTGCCAACTTCGAACTGGGGTTTGATCAATGCGATCAGATCGGCCTGGTTCGCGGCCAGGGACATTGGTCTGGGGATTACTTTCAGCAAGGAAATGAAGCTGGCATCGCAGACGATCAGCGAAGGCGGTTCGGCAAACGCCGCCGCAGTCAGCCTTCTCGCATCCACCCCTTCCATTGAGACGACCCGGGGATCGCAGCGCAAGCTGGGGTGAAGCTGGCCATGCCCGACATCGACGGCGTGGACCCGCGCGGCACCGCGCTCGAGCAGAACCTCGGTAAAACCGCCAGTCGATGATCCGACATCAAGGCAAATGCGCCCGGCCGGGTCGATCGCGAAGCGGTCCAGACCGGCGACAAGCTTGAGCGCTGCCCTCGAGACATAGGGATGAGCCGGACGGGCCTGCACGATGGCGCCCTCGGCGATTTTTTGTGACGCCTTGGTGACCACCTGCCCGCCGACGCTAACCATGCCGGCGGCAATCGCCTCCTGCGCCTTGGCGCGAGTCTCGATCAGGCCATGATGAACCAGGTAGAGATCGGCGCGCATCACAACACGACCCGATAGCGGCATTTTTGCCGGATACCATGCTCATACATCACATGATCCACGGGTATATCGACGGTTTCGACCAACTCGGCGGAGACCCGGCCACAGACACGCCGCGAGGCAAGATTTTCCGGATTGCAGGTGATCCAGGCCTCCCCATATCCGAGATTCCGCATGACCTCCAGCGCGAGCCGGCATGCCGTGCCGGCATGGCCGCGGCGGCGAAACGCCGGGTAAACCTCATAGCCGATCTGGCCGAAATAGCGTTTGAGGTCTTCGCTCTCACCCAAGCGGATCCGAAGCTCGCCAACGGTTTGCCCCGCCGTCTCGATAGCGTATCGCAGGGTGGGAACATGGGTCGGAGCACACGGCTCGAGATACCCGGAGAGCCGGATCGAAACGCCGTCGCCACTCAGCATTTCCGGCGGCATCTGCCCGATCGCCCTCACTGCGGGTTCACCGGCCTATTCGGCCAGCATCGGCGCGACCACGGATTTCGCCTGGTCCTGATTGCGGCCCAGGGCCTGCAGTGCGGTGGCCGCGATGTGCCGGGCATTGAGACCGGCCGTGTCATACATCTTGAACGGCGCGTCATGATCCTGGAACACATCCGGCAGCGTCATGGTGCGGACCTTCAGCCCATGGTCGAGCGCGCCGCGTTCGGCGAGAAGCTGCAAGACGAAAGCGCCAAATCCGCCGCGCGCGCCCTCTTCGATCGTCACCAGGACTTCATGTTCGCGCGCCAGGCGCAGGATGAGGTCTTCATCGAGTGGTTTGGCAAAGCGAGCATCGGCCACAGTGGTCGAATAGCCTTGGGCGCCCAGCGCATCGGCAGCCTTGAGCGCCTCTTCCAGCCGTGTGCCCAGAGACAGCAGGGCGATACTGGTGCCTTCCCGCACGATCCGGCCCTTGCCGATGGCGAGCGGCTCAATCACGGCCGGCATTTCAAGCCCCAGCCCATTGCCACGCGGATAGCGGAAGGCGGACGGGCGGTCATCAATCTGAACCGACGTCGCGACCATGCGCGCCAGCTCGACCTCATCGGCAGCCGCCATCAACACCATGCCCGGCAAGGCACCGAGATAGCCAACATCGAAGGAACCGGCATGGGTGGCGCCATCGGCACCGACCAGACCGGCCCGGTCGATCGCGAAACGTACAGGCAAGCCCTGGATCGCGACATCATGGACAACCTGGTCATAGCCGCGTTGCAGGAAGGTCGAATAGATCGCCGCAAACGGCTTCATGCCATCGGCAGCGAGGCCAGCGGCAAAAGTAACCGCGTGCTGTTCGGCGATGCCGACATCGAAACAGCGGTCCGGGAAGCGCTCGGCAAACAGGTCCAGCCCGGTGCCGGCCGGCATCGCGGCGGTGATGCCGACAATCCGGTCATCGGTTTCCGCTTCACGGATCAATTGCTGCGCGAAGACCTTGGTATAGGAAGCCGGGCCACCGGCGGCCTTTTGCTGTTCGCCCGTGACGACGTTGAACTTCGCGACGCCATGATATTTGTCGTCGGCCGCCTCGGCCGGGGCATACCCCTTGCCCTTCTGCGTCACGACATGGATCAGGACCGGACCATCATCGCCGTCGCGGATATTGCGCAGCACCGGCACCAGTTGATCGAGATCATGCCCGTCGATCGGGCCGACATAGCGAAAGCCCATCTCCTCGAACAGGGTTCCGCCCATCGCCATGCCACGCATGTATTCTTCGGCCTTGCGGGCCGGGCCTTCAACGCCGATAGCCTTGGCAACGCCCTTGCCGAGCTTGCGCAGGCTGCGATAACTCTGCGACGACACCAGACGGGCGAAATAATGGCTCATCGCCCCGACCGGCGGCGCGATCGACATGTCATTATCATTGAGGATGACGATCAGGCGCTTGTCGAGCCCGCCGGCATTATTCATCGCCTCATAGGCCATGCCCGCCGACATTGAGCCATCACCGATAACGGCGATGACATTATTGCTCTCGCCCTTGAGATCCCGCGCGGCAGCAAAGCCCAGCGCGGCGGAGATCGAGGTCGAGGCGTGGGCCGCGCCAAACGCGTCATATTCGCTTTCAGAACGCTTGGTGAAGCCGGACAGGCCCCCGCCCTGTCGCAGGGTGCGAATCCGGTCGCGACGGCCGGTCAGGATCTTGTGCGGATAGCATTGATGGCCGACATCCCAGATCAGGATATCCTCGGGCGTATTGAAGACATGGTGCAAGGCCGTCGTGAGCTCGACCACACCCAGCCCGGCGCCCAGATGGCCACCGGTCACCGAAACCGCGTCGATGGTCTCGGCGCGCAATTCGTCCGCCACCGCGATCAGCGTGTCACGATCAAGGTCTCTCAGATCGGCTGGCGTGGTGATGCGGTCGAGATTGGGCGTGCTTGTGGTCATGCGAATACCAGCCTTTCAGGAGCGGCGATTGAGAACATAATCAACCGCTTCTTTGAGAGTGTCTGCCCGCGCGCCAAACGGTTCGAGATGATCCTTGGCCTGCGCGGCCAGATGCTGCGAACGGTCCTGCGCGCCCTCAACCCCCAGAATGGTGACAAAGGTGGCTTTTCCTTGACCGGCATCCTTGCCGACCGCTTTTCCTGTGTCCGCCGCGCTTCCGGTCGCGTCGAGCAAATCATCCGTTATCTGATAAGCCAGCCCGAGATCATGGGCAAACCCTTCGAGCGCCCGGCGGATCTGTGGCTCGACATCGCGCAGGATAGAAGCGGTCTCGGCGGCATAGCTGATCAGGGCGCCGGTCTTCATCCGGTGCATGCGGGTGACGATCGAAATATCGAGCTCCTGGCGCTCACCGAGAATGTCGATCATCTGCCCGCCGACCATGCCATAGGGCCCGCAAGCGCGCGACAGGCGCTCGACCAGCCGGGCGCGGACGCTGCCGCGATTATGGGTGTCGGGATGGGCGAGAATTTCGAAAGCGACGGCCTGCAGGGCGTCGCCGGCCAGAACCGCCGTCGCCTCGTCATAGGCGCGGTGCACGGTGGGCCGTCCGCGGCGCAGGTCATCATCATCCATGCAGGGCAGATCATCATGGATCAGCGAATAGGCGTGGATACATTCCAGGGCCGAGGCGACGCGCAATAATCCGCGTTCATCGGCATTGACCAGCCGGCCGCATTCGATCGCCAGAAACGGCCGCAGGCGCTTGCCCGGCCCGAGCGCGGCATAGCGCATCGCCGAATTGAGCTGGCTCTCGGGGCCCTCGGCGCGCGGCAGAAGGGCATCGAGCGCGACGGTGACCCGATCGGCCGCCTCATTCAGGCGTTTCTCGAAACTGTCCATCACCCTCGCCTGTCCTGTTGCTTCTGGCCCGTTTCTAGCGGCCTGGTGGTTGCAGCCTGTTCTGCCCGTTTCATGACTGGCCCGTTCAACCGGCCCGGCAGATCAGCTTAGTGAAGGCGGGATCCGTTCGGCACAGCCTGATCGGGCGTCATCAACACGATCTCTCCCTTGCCATCAGAAACGCCAAGAGTCAGCACTTCAGAGCGCATCGGGCCGATTTGACGCGGTGGAAAATTCACCACAGCCAGCACTTGCTTGCCGACCAGGCTTTCCGGCGTGTAGTGGGCGGTAATCTGGGCCGATGACTTTTTCTCCCCCAGCTCTCCGCCAAAATCGATCCAGAGCTGGATCGCCGGCTTGCGGGCCTCGGGAAAATCGGCCGCACGAACAATCGTGCCAATCCGGATGTCGAGCTTGAGAAAGTCCTCGATCGTGGCGTTCGAACCGGTCACCGGATCAGTCCAGCCCCGCGGGCTCAAGGGCCGGCTTGCCGTCTTCACCGCGGACGATTTTTTCGACCTTCAATTCCGCATCTTTCAGCTTGCCATCGCAATGGGCGCGCAGTGCGGCGCCACGCTCATAGATCGCGATCGAGCGTTCGAGCTCGACTTCGCCGGATTCCAGCTGCTGAACGATGGTCTCCAACTGGGCCAGTGCCTGCTCAAAACTCATCGTCTCGATATCGGCATTGGGTGTGTCGGCCATAACGACTCTCCTGCAAGGTCTGCAACATAGGCAGCCGCCCTCCGGGCGGCAAATCCGCATTTACCGTGGGCGGTATTCATAGTGTCGGAAGGACCAGTAGCTGTCGCCGCCGTCCCGGACGCAACGCCAGCCGAGCGCCCGCATATGCGGACGCATCATGCGGTTGAACCATCCGTGGGCGCACAGCAGGACCGGCCCCGACTGCGCGGCCTCGACCAGCGTGCGCGCGGCGAGAGCGGCGCGTTTTTCCGCATCCTTGCGGCTTTCGCGGCCGCGCGAAAACCCCTGCCACCACGAGCAACGCGCGAACACGCCCCAGGTCTTGGCCATGAAGCGGCCGGCCATTGCCGGCGGCGGCAATTCGGCTTCGATGAAACAGGCATCAATCACCAGTTCACGGTCCGGCGCAACGGCCCGCGCCGTCTCGATGGCTCGCCGCAATGTGCTGGCGAAGATGGTCTCGGCGGCGGCGGCAACGGCGATCAGATCGTCCGGTGGAGTCTGGTCGGGATGGAGCCCGGCCGGCTGATAACAGTCATCCCACCAGCGCTCATAGCCACGCCAGTCGAGCATGGTTGTGCGATCGGCGTCGGGTCTGCCATGCCGGGCAATGGTGATCAGGCCCGGTTTCGCCGGAGGAGGTGTCAAATCGGTTCTGGGCATCGACTGGCTGATGGGGTCCGAAACATTCAGCCGGCGCGCCCCTTCGCGACCGGTCTGACCAGATTTCATGCCTCGGCCAAGGCCTGCACAAAGGCAGCAGCCGAGCGGCCAAGCGCCGGGCAGTCGTATCCGCCCTCCAGCACGGAAACAAGCCGCGAGGACGCAAATTCTGCGGCAAGGCCAGCCAGTTCCGTGGCCGCCCAGGCAAAATCCGCCTCCAGCAAGGCGAGACCGCTGGCCGGATCGCGTTCATGGGCATCGAATCCGGCGGAGACGAAAATGAAATCCGGCCGGAAGGCGGCGAGCGCCGGCTTCAGCCCGGCTTCAAAGGCTTCGCGCCAGGCGACCCCGCGTGTCCCCGCCATCAAGGGCAGGTTGACGACATTCCCATTGAGCCCCGTCTCCCCGGCGGCACCGGTACCGGGATAGAGCGGTGACTGGTGCAGGGATCCGAAGAAGACCCGCTCATCGGTCTCGGCCAGGCATTGCGATCCATTGCCGTGATGCACGTCGATATCGATGATCGCGACGCGCGACAATTTGTGAATTTCGAGCGCGTGCAGCGCCGCGATCGCAATCGAATTGAGCAGGCAAAACCCCATCGCCCGATCCGGCTCGGCATGATGGCCGGGCGGGCGGGCCAGACAGAAAGCGGCATCGGCCTCGCCCGCCATGATACGGTCAACGGCATTGATCGCGCCTCCGGCCGTGGCCAGGGCCGCGTCCCAGGACTCGCGACAGACCTTGGTATCGAGATCCAGCGCGACCCATTCTGCCGCTCCTGCCGTGAGGCAGGCGGCGCGGACACGCTCGATATAGTCAGCCGTATGAAAGCGTTCGACCGCCGCAATCCCGGACGGTGTCGCCAAGTGCCAGACCGGTTGTGCCAATCCCGCCAGCGCCTCACGGACGGCGGTGTAGCGCCCCTCATGTTCGGGGTGGCCGGGCGGGACGCGATGCATCTGGCTGGCCGGATTGTCGATGACCAATGTTCTCATGGGGTCAGTCTGTTCTGATATTCACATTGCACAAGACCCTGGGGCCAAAATCGCCGATGACACAGCTGCGATGCGCGCCGCGTCGAGACGACGCGCATCGGGCCATGGCACGCCTCAATGCCCCAGCGACACATCCATGATTTTCACACCCGGGGGTGCCGGCACATCCTCAGGCACGAAGAAATCGGGCAGGAGCTCGATCCCGGGCACATAGCTGTACTGCTCGAAATCGCGCTCGCCCTCGTCATAGAGGAAGCTGTCATCGATCAGGAAATTGCCGGTGAAGCTCGCCGCCGGCTTGTTGAGGACGCGATAGGCCGTCTCGGCGAGGATTTCCGGCTTGCGACAGGATTTCATCGCCTCGTCATCGGCCAGGATATTGGAGATGGCGGCGGTTGCGACGGCCGTGCGCGGCCAGATCGCATTGGCGGCGATGCGGCCCTTGAATTCCTCACCCCAGCCCAGAATGCACAGGCTCATCTGGTATTTGGCGCTGGTATAGGCGACGTGCGGCCCAAACCACATTGGCCGCATGTCCAGCGGCGGCGACAAGGCGATAATGTGTGGATTCTCGGCCTTTTCCAGCCAGGGCAGGCATTTCTGCGTGACCATGAATGTGCCGCGCCCATTCACCTGGTGCATCAGGTCATAGCGTTTCATCGGCACGTCGCCGGTGCCGCGCGGGAAGATCGCCGAGGCGTTGTTGATCACCGCATCAATGCCGCCAAAACGGTCCGCCGCGGCGGCCACCGCGGCCTCGACCTGGGCTTCGTCGCGGATATCACATTTCACCGCCAGCGCCTGGCCACCGGCCGCTTCGACGGCCTTGGCCGCCGAGTGGATCGTGCCTTCGAGCGTGGCCTGTTCGGTGTCCGACTTGGCGGCGATGACGATGTTGGCGCCATCGCGGGCACAGCGCTCGGCGATTGCCAGGCCAATACCGCGGCTGGCGCCGGTGATGAATATCGTCTTGTTCTTGAGGCTCATGGCGCTCTCCCGGTCTGTTTGCCTGAACGGGAGGTTAGAGCGCTATTACAAGCCGCGCCAGACCCGGCCTGATGGACAATACAGCCCCGGCTCGCTGCGACAGCGCGCGAAGGTGAAGGGCACGGTCTCGGCGCGGCCAATCACGTGCGAAATCGGCACGAAACCCGGCCCGTCAGCGGCACGGCTATCGGTCGAATTGTCGCGATTGTCGCCCATCAGGAAAATCCGGCCGGCGGGGATGATGACCGGGCCAAACTCGTCGAGATACTGACGGTCGTCGCGCTCATAGATTTCATGTTGGAAACCCTCCGGGAAGGTCTCGACATAGTGCTCGACCTCGACGACTTCCGGATAGCCGTGGAATTGCCGGTAGCTACGCTGACCGACCCGTTCACGCTCGACCACATTGCCATTGATGTAGAGACGTCCTTCACGCACCGCGATCTCATCGCCAGGCAGACCGATTACGCGCTTGATCAGCGTCAGGTTCTGGCGTGTATCACGCAGCACCACGACATCACCACGATCCGGTACGGCCCAGCCAATACGGCCGTCCCAGCTGTCGGGCAAATGATCGCCGAGCCCCAGCGGCAGGGAGTGGCGCGAATAGCCATAAGCCCATTTCGACACCAGGATCCGGTCGCCCACTTCCAGCGTCGGCTGCATGCTCTCTGACGGGATATAGAAAAAGGCGAAGGCGACCGACGTCATGGCAAACCACAGCCCCGCCACGCCGGCGAGGAAGTTCACCGCTTCACCCGCCTCGTCCAGGCCACGGCGCGCCCAACCCGGCAAGTGCCGGGTGATGGCCTCCAGCCGGCTCATCCTACAGCCCCTGCCAGACACGGCCGCTCGGGCAATGCAGCCCCTCTTCGCGGCGGCAGCGGGCAAAGGTGAACAAGACCGTCTCAGCGCGGCCGACCACATTCTCCAGCGGCACCAGACCCGGGCCCGGCGAGGCGCGGCTGTCGCGCGAGGCATCGCGGTTATCGCCCATCACGAACACGGTTCCGGGCAAGACCGTCACCGGCCCGTAATTGTCGAGCGGGTGGTTATCATCCTGCTCATAGATCGGGTGGCTGCGATCAAGCGGCAGGGTTTCGGTATAATGGGTGACCGTCTGGACGCGCTGGGTCGGATGTTCGCGGAAACTGCGGATATCCTCGAGCACGCGTTGCGGGGCTTCGCCATTGATATAGAGCCGCCCGTCACGCACTTCGATCACGTCGCCGCCAATGCCGATGACGCGCTTGATCAGATTGCGCGGCGGCGATTGGCGCTCGTCGCGAAAGACGACGACATCGCCGCGGCGCGGTTCCGACCAGGCCAGACGCGCATTCCAGGTGTCCGGCAACATATAGCCGACACCCAGCGGCAGGGAGTGGCGCGAATAGCCATAGGCCCATTTCGAGACCAGAACCCGGTCGCCAACTTCCAGCGAGGGCTGCATGCTTTCCGACGGAATGTGGAAGGCAGCAAAGCCGAAAGTCACCAGGCCAAGCCAGACAGCGGCCACCCCCACCAGGAAGCGGCCGGTCTCGACGACTTCATCGGCGGCACGGCCCGCCAGGCGTTTTACAAGAGGGCTCATTTCAGTTTCACCGCAGTTCCGTAGGCGAGGATTTCAGCCGTTCCTTCCATCACCGTCGAGGTGGCAAGGCGGAAGGTGATAATTGCATCGGCGCCGAGTTCTTCGCCATGGCGAACCATCCGGTCGAGGGCCTGCTCACGGGTCTCGGAGAGAAGCTTGGTGTATTCCGGCACTTCGCCGCCAACCAGATTGCGCAAACCGGCGACAAAATCGCGTCCGAAGAAGCGCGCCCGCACGACATTGCCGCGCGCCACACCGACCACGCAGTCAATCTCGCGGCCGGGAACTGTGTCGGACATGGTTACGATCAAGCTCATTTCATTTCCCCTCTATGTGCCGGTCATCAGGACTGCCGGTCATCATCACCGTCATCGCAAGTGTGCAGATACATCAGTGCGATGCCCGCAGCCGGCATTGCGACCACACCGACCCAGACAAGATTGTAAGGATAGGCGAAGCGCCAGCCAACCGACAGGTCGAGCACCAGCAGGATGAGATAAATCACCATGCCGCCAGCCAGCAAGGCCAGTCGGCCATAATCGCGCAGCCAGATAAGTGCAGTCTGAAGCATACCGTCCTGCATCCTGTAGTCGATCCTGTCTGCCGCATACGCCGAATTCAGGGCACAACCAAGGCCGCGAAGCCTCGCAGCGATGATTTGCCCGGTCGCGTGATATCCTGGCCGCACCCTGTTTCAATCCCCGCCACAGCGCCACAGGGACCGCCGCGCGCGCATTCCCCCTTGGCCTGCAAGCGCTAAACTGGGAGATTGTGCGCTGAAGGAGCTTGCCCCATGACCCAGACAATATTCGAACCCGAATCCGACCGCACCGCTGACCGTGACGAGCGCCTGATGGCCGGTTTGGGCTATATCCTGATCCTGCTCGGCAATATTGTCGGCGTCACGACACTGATCGCCGTCATCATTGCCTATGCACGCAAAGACACATCCCCGGGCTGGCTCCACTCTCACTATGTCTTCCAGATCCGCACCTTCTGGGTCGCGATCTTCGGCATTATCGCCAGCACCGGCCTGATCATGACCCTGATCCTGTCGCCCTTCGGCTTTCTCGGCTTCGGCATCGTCTGGCTCTGGGTGCTGATCCGCTCAATCATCGGCCTGATCCGGCTTGTTGATGGCCGCGGCAATGCGGATCCGGAAGGATATTGGGTTTAGGGAGCGCGCAGGACGCCGCCCCTACTCCACCCCGAACCCCACATCCTGGATCATCTCCACGCCCATCGTGATGTCGTCGACCCGCGCATGCGCCAGGGTGAGGACGGCTTCGCAATAAAAGCCGGCGAGGGCGATGCGCTGGGCGGCGAAGACCGGGTCGCCGAGCTTGTCTTTCTGGCGGCGGCGGGCGGCGACGGCGCCGATGCAGAGCATCCAGCCGCCAATGACTTCACCGGCCAGGGTGAGGAAAGGCGTGGCCCCGGCGAGGACATCGGCCGGGTCGGCTTCGGACATCCAGGTAGCCGCTTCGCGCAGCGAGTCGAGGCCTTCTTCGAGGCGTTCACCCAGCAGGGGCAGGTCGGGATGGCTTGAGGTCGAGCAGGCTTCAATCGTCAATTCGATATCGGCATAGAGCTCGGTGAAGGCCGCGCCGCCCTGCATGTTGAGTTTGCGGCCGGCCAGGTCCATCGCCTGGATCGCATTGGTGCCTTCATAGATCGGGGTGATGCGGGCATCGCGCAAATGCTGGGCCGCGCCGGTCTCCTCGATATAGCCCATGCCGCCATGGATCTGGATCCCCAGCGAGGCAATCTCGACGCCGATATCGGTCGACCAGGCCTTGGCGATCGGGGTCAGCAATTCCTCGCGGCGCTTGGCGCTCGCGCGTTCATCCGCGTCCTCGGCATATTCCGACAGGTCGGCAGCGACGGCGCAGGCCATGCAGATGGCGCGCGAGGCGGCGATCTTGGATTTCATCATCGCCAGGGAACGCTGGATATCCGGGTGCTGGATAATCGGGTGAGGCCCCGGCCCCTTGCCGTCGATCGCCTTGCCCTGCTTGCGATCCCTCGCGAAGGCCAAAGCCTGCTGATAGGCGCGCTCGGCAATGCCGACACCCTGGACGCCGACATTGAGACGGGCCGAATTCATCATCGTGAACATGGCCTTCATGCCGGCATTCTCAGCCCCGATCAGCCAGCCCCTAGCGCCGGCATATTCCATCGTGCAGGTCGGTGAGCCATGAATGCCCAGCTTGTGCTCCAGCCCGATCGCGGTGACGCCATTGCGGCTGCCATCATCGAGAATCTTCGGCACGATGAAGAGCGACAGGCCCTTGGTCCCGGCCGGCGAGTCCGGCGTGCGCGCCAGGACGAGGTGGAGGATGTTGTCGGCGCAATCATGCTCGCCCCAGGTGATGAAGATCTTCTGGCCCGACACGGCCCAGCTGCCATCGCCATTGGGTTCGGCCTTGGTGCGCAGGGCGCCGACATCGGAGCCGGCCTGCGGCTCGGTCAGATTCATCGTCGCTGACCATTCGCCATTCAGCAGCTTGGGCAGATAGGTGTCGCGCTGTTCGTCGGTGCCGTGCACCAACAGAACCTCGATCGCGCCATAGGTGAGCATCGGGCCCAGGCCGAACGCCATATTGGCCGATTGCACCATTTCCAGCGTCGCAACTCCGAGCGCGCGCGGCAGGCCCATACCCCCGACCTTGGCCGGGAATTGCAGGCCCTGCCATCCGCCCTCGACGAATTTGGCATAAGCCTCCTTGAAACCCGCCGGCGTGGTGACGACGCCCTTGTCGAGCTTGCAGTGTTCGGCATCGCCAACCTTGTTGAGCGGCGCGAGCACGTCATTGGCCAGCTTGGCTGCTTCTTCCAGGATGGCGAGGGTGATGTCGTCGGTGAAGTCCGGGAAAGCGCCGGTCGCCTTCAACACATCAACGGCGGCAACTTCGATCAAGGTAAAACGAAGCTCGTCCACGGGTGCGCGATAGGTCATGCCATCTCTCCTGAAATCCGGGCCGCAGGATAGCGTGCGCGGCCAAACATGCGAGCGCGGAAACAGTGTTTTTTCGTCGCAGCGTGAAGATGTGGCTTTCCGGTCGCGCAGCAGGGTTTAGGGTGAGGCTCATGTTTGCCCGTGCGCCCCTCGCTATGGTCCTGTTTGCGCTGCTGCTCGCGGGGTGTACGACGCCGACCACGGATCCCCGCCGCCTGCCCGCGGGTAGCTGGGCGCTCGACACCGGCCATGCCAGCGTGATCTGGCGCGTACGCCATTTCGGACTGTCCTGGTATACGGGCCGTTTCGACGGACTGGAGGCCAGTCTCGATTTCGATCCGGCCGATCCCCGGGCCGCGCAGCTGACCGCGATCATCGACGCCAACTCCATCTCCACTGGCGATGCCGGGTTCGACCGCGACCTCGCCAGTGGCTGGCTGCACGCGGATCAACACCCGCAAATCATCTTCACCAGCGAGCGGATCGAGCTGATCGATGCCACGCACGGCCGTGCTTTCGGCCAGCTTGTGCTGAATGGCCGCACAATAGATGCGGTTATGGAGATTGAGTTTTACGGCGGGAACTACAACATGCTGGCAGGACGCGACACGGTCGGATTCGGCGCCGACATGGTGATCGACCGCACAGATTTCGCCGTTGGCAGCCTGCCAGCCTCTATCGTTGGCACCGAGATACGCATTCATATTGAAGCCGAATTTCTGCGGCAGGGAGCCCCGTCATGACCCAATCCACTCGCTACACCACTGTCGCCATCGTCCTGCATTGGGTGATCGGCATCTTGCTGATCGGCATGGTCTTCTATGGCTGGTACATGGAAGATCTGGGCCACGCCCTGCGCGATGGCAGCGGAAGCGTCAGTGCCGGCGAGGTCCAGTTCGCCTATAATGCCCACAAGACGGTCGGCATGCTGGTCCTCCTGCTCAGCTTTGGCCGCCTCGCCTGGCGCCTGATGCACAAGACACCCGGCATGCCCGCCGGCATGAAGTCATGGGAGCAGACCGTGGCCAAGGCCACGCATTGGGCCTTCTACGGTCTGATGATCGGCCTGCCCCTGGTCGGCTGGGTCGCCGCCTCGACCACCGAACTGCCAACCATGTTGTTCAACAATCCCGATCTTATCCTGCCGCGCCTGCCGGTGTCGCAGGAGCGTGGCTTCCACGACCTGGTCGGCAATATCCATGGCAAGGGCGCCTGGGTGTTGCTGATCCTGACCGGCCTTCATTTCGCCGCAGCGATCAAGCATCAATTCTTCGACAAGGACGGGCTGATGGCCCGCATGCTGCCATTCCTCAAAGGCTGAATATCATGACATTTCGTATCCTCACTGCCTGCCTCGCCCTCTGCCTGTCGCCAAGCCTGGCGGCGGCCCAGGACTGGAGTATTGACCACGACGCGAGCTCGGTCGGGTTCGAGACCACGGCCTTTGGCGGCCCGGTCGCCGGGGAATTCTCCGACTGGTCGGCGCAGATCACGCTCGATCCGGCGGCGCTGGAATCCGCGCAGATCAGCGCCCGGGTGCAAACGGCGACCGGCGCGACCGGCAGCAATGGTGTCGACGACCCGATGCTCGGCAGTGACGGTTTGGCACCGGCGACACATCCGCTGGCCCTGTTCGAGTCCAGCGATATCCGCGCCACCCAAACCGGCTATGACGCGCATGGCACCCTGACCATTCGCGATACGGCCCAGCCGGTCATCCTGCCCTTTACGCTGGAGATCGAGAATGGCCGTGCCATTGCCAATGCACGCCTCACCATCGCCCGCACCGATTACGGTGTCGGCGCATCGGGCTGGGGCACGACGGCGGCGAATGTGACCCTGGTCCTGCATATTGAGGCCAATGCGGCTGAATAGGCTTGCCGGGCCGCCCTCGCGGGCGCTAGCACACAGACATGACCGCACCCGTCCTGCCTGCCGACAGTCCTGACGCCATTGCCCGCGCTGCCACGATCCTGCGCGAGGGTGGACTTGTGGGGATGCCGACCGAGACCGTCTATGGCCTCGCGGCCGACGCGAACAACGCGGCGGCCGTCGCCCGGCTCTATGCTGCCAAGGGGCGCCCGCGCTTCAATCCGCTGATCGCCCATGTCACTGACGCCGAGATGGCGCGCACGCTGGTGGAATGGCCCGGCATGGCCGCTGAGCTGGCCACCGCCTTCTGGCCCGGCCCGCTGACGCTGGTCCTGCCCAAACTCAACGCCGCGCCGATCTGCGACCTCGCCAATGCCGGGCTCGACAGCGTCGCCATTCGCGCGCCGGGCCATGCCAGCGCCCGTGCCCTGCTTGCCGCGTTCGGCGGTCCGCTCGTCGCCCCGAGCGCCAACCCGTCCGGCGGCGTCAGCCCGACCACGGCGCAGCATGTCAGCGAGGGCCTGGGTGACAGGCTCGACCTGATCCTTGATGGCGGGTCCTGCACGGTCGGGCTGGAATCAACCGTCATCGCCATTCTCGACGGCCGCGCCACCTTGCTACGCCCGGGAGGCCTGGAACGCGCCCGCATTGAAGCCATTACCGGCCCGCTCGCCGCCGCCGGTCACGCCGATGCACCGGCCAGCCCGGGCATGCTGGCGAGCCATTATGCGCCGCGCGCCGCGATGCGGCTCAATGCGCCCAGCGCCGGGTCCGGCGAAGCCCTGCTCGGTTTCGGCGCGATTGCGGGTGATCTCAATCTCTCAGCCTCCGGCGACCTGGCCGAAGCCGCCACGCGCCTGTTCGCCGCCCTGCGTGAAATGGACGCGCTCGGCCCGTCCTGTATTGCCGTCGCGCCCATTCCCGATGAAGGTCTGGGCGAAGCGATTAATGACCGCCTGCAACGCGCCGCCGCGCCGCGAGACGGTTCATGACAAGGACAGGCCCATGACCGACGCCCAGACATTGCCCCGCCCGCAAGCCCTGCCCGGCGATGTGATCGAGCGCCTCAAGACCGCGCTGGGCCCCAAGGGCTGGAGCCAGGACGCGAATGAGCTGGAGCCGCACATCGCCGACTGGCGCGGCCGTTTTCAGGGCCAGACGCCGATCCTGCTCAAGCCGGCCGATACCGCCGAGGTCGCCGCCGCGGTCAAGATCTGCCACGAGGCCGGCATCGCCATCACACCCCAGGGCGGCAATACCAGCCTGTGCGGCGCCTCAACCCCGCAGGGCGAGGTGCTGATCACACTCAAGCGCATGAATGCCGTCCGCGAAGTCGATCCGGACAATGATTCGATGACGGTCGAGGCCGGCTGTATCCTGGAGAGCCTGCAAAACACCGCCGCCAATGCCGACCGGCTTTTCCCGCTGAGCCTTGGCTCGCAGGGATCGGCGATGATTGGCGGGCTGATCTCGACCAATGCCGGCGGCGTGCATGTCCTGCGCTATGGCATGACGCGCGAGCTGGTGCTGGGCCTGGAAGCCGTCCTGCCCGATGGCACGATCTGGTCGGGCCTGACCGGTCTGCGCAAGGACAATACCGGCTATGACCTCAAACAGCTGCTGATCGGCGCCGAGGGCACATTGGGCATCATCACCGCCGCAACCCTCAAACTCTTCCCCCGCCCGGCAAAAATGGAACTGGCATTCTGCGGCCTGAATTCAGTCGAGGATGCGGTCTCCTTCCTGTCGCTGGCCAAGAAAGTCTCCGGCGGTGCGGTCACCGCGTTCGAAATCATGCCCCGCCTGGCGCTCGATTTCGTCCTCGCCTTCGTGCCCGGCACACGCGATCCACTGGAAGCCTCGCATCCCTGGTATGTGGTGTGCGAAATGAGTTTCGGCCGCGTCGAGGGCGCGCGCGAGACACTTGAAGCCGCACTCGGCGAGGCCTTCGAAGCCGAACTGATCAGCGATGCCGCGATTGCGGAAAACGAAAGCCAGGCCCTCGATTTCTGGCGGCTTCGCGAGAGCATCGCGCTGGCCGAACGTGGCCAGGGCACCGCGATCAAACACGACATCTCCATCCCGGTCTCGAAAATGGCAGCCTTCATCAAGCTCGCCGGCGAGCGGATCAAGACGATCTTCCCCGACGGCATCGTCGTCGCCTTCGGGCATGTCGGTGATGGCAATGTCCACTACAATATAGTCGGCCTCGACGAAGCCACGCAGAAGGCCATGCTTGCCCAGGGCGCGGCGATTTCGAACTGCGTCTATGACACGGTCGACGAATTTGGCGGTTCGATCTCGGCAGAGCACGGGATCGGCATCCTCAAACGTGAGGAATTGGCGGCGCGCAAACCGGTCGATGTCGCGGTGATGCGGGCGATCAAGCAGGCGCTGGATCCCAAGGGCATCATGAACCCGCGGGTTTTGCTGGGCTAGCACACACCCCGCCCCTTCCCCCGCAGCGATCCTTTGCCTATCTCTCCGGGCAAGGAGACCACCCATGCTGATTCTGCTTTCACCCGCCAAGAACATGAATTTCGACGCGCCCAAACGCGCGGTGACCGCGACCATCCCGCCACTGCTCGATGAAACGCGCATCCTGTCGGCAACGACGCGCGGACTGTCGACGTCGAAGATCAAATCGCTGATGAAGATCAGCGCCGATCTGGCCAAGCTCAATCGTGAACGCTTCCAGGCCTTTGACGCCGATCAGCCGGGCACAAAACCTGCTGCCCTTGCCTTTGCCGGCGAGGTCTATCGCGGACTTGAAGCGGGTAGGTTGAGCGATGACGATCTCGCTTACGCCCAGGATCATCTGCGCATTCTGTCGGGCATGTACGGCGCGCTGCGTCCGCTCGATGGCATCCACCCCTATCGCCTCGAAATGGGCCGCAAGCTGCACACGCGGCGCGGCGAGAGCCTGTATGATTTCTGGGGCGACAAGATCGCACAGCATCTCAACGCGCTGCAGGCCGATGACACCGACCCGGTCGTGCTCAACCTCGCCTCCAACGAATACTTCAAGGCTGTCGACCGCAAGGCATTGAAGGCGCGCGTCATCACCGCCAGCTTCAAGGAAGAAAAAGACGGCCAGGCGCGCATGCTGATGGTCTTCGCCAAGAAGGCCCGCGGCATGATGGCGCGCTGGGCGATCGAAAACCGCATCACTGACCCGGCCGATCTGGTGAAGTTTGATGCCGGTGGCTATGCGTTTGATGAGGCCGGATCGAGCGAGACCGATCTGCTGTTCATGCGGCCGCAACCGGCGGCGGCAGGCGCCAAGGCGAAGGCGGAAGCCTGACGTTCGAACTCTTCCCCGCAAGGAGGAGCTATGTTATGGTCCAAGGGCCGCCGGAGACGGGTGCGACCGCCTCCTTTGGCCGCCCTTAGGCGATGGAGAAACGGATCAACAGCGTCCAGCCGCCGATCCGTCTTCTCCTCACCCAGAGGACGAGGCAGCATTTCGGAAACCGAAACATTGCTCCCTCCTTGGATTGCGCCGGCCCCAACGTGGCCGGCGTTTTCATTTTGGCATAATTACCCGCCTTGCGTGTAGTTGGCGAAAACGCCCGATCTCGACAACTTGACCCAAACGCGCCAATCCCGTCTCTTCGCACTTGCACAAACCTGACAGGTGATTCATGTCCGCAATTCGTACCGATCTTTCCGGCCAGGTGGCCCTCATTACCGGCTCGACCAGCGGGATCGGCCAGGCGATGGCCGAGGCGCTCGCCGCGAACGGGGCGAATATCGTGCTCAACGGTCTGGGCGATGCGGCAGAGATTGAAGCCTTGCGCGCGAAGATCGCGGCGGATCATGGCGTCGAGGTGCGCTATCACGGCGCCAACATGCTCAAGCCCGACGAGATCACCGATATGGTGAATTATGCGGAGCGCGAATTCGGGCGGCTGGACATCCTGCTCTCCAATGCCGGCATCCAGCATGTCTCGCCGGTCGAGGATTTCCCGGTGGCGAAATGGGATGCGATCATCGCGATCAATTTGACCTCGGTCTTCCATGCCGCTCGCGCGGCGATCCCGATCATGAAGCGCCAGGGGCGCGGACGAATCGTCAATCTCGCCTCGGTCCACGGCCTTGTGGCCTCGCCGTTCAAATCGGCCTATGTCGCCGCCAAGCATGGCGTGATCGGTTTCACCAAGACGCTGGCGCTCGAACTCGCCGAGGACGGCATCACCTGCAATGCGATCTGCCCGGGCTATGTGAAGACGCCGCTGGTGGAAAACCAGATCGCCGACACGGCACGCGCGCGCTCCATCTCGGAAGAGGAAGTGGTGCGCGATGTCATGCTGGCGGCACAGCCGACCAAGCAATTCGTCACCTTTGAACAACTCGCCGGTGCCCTGCTCTACCTGGTCTCAGATGCCGGTGCCAATGCCAACGGGACCGCGATCACGGTTGACGGAGGCTGGACCGCGAAATGACCGATACCGTGCTCAGGATCGACTATAACGAACTGCCCGTCACCGATATGGCGGCAGCGAAAGCCTTCTACTCGGCCGCCTTTGGCTGGACCTTCCTCGATTACGGCCCGACCTATGCCGCCTTCGAGAATGCCGGCATTGATGGCGGACTGCGGCTGGAAGCAAAACCCTTCCCGACCGGCGCCCTGATCCTGCTGCGCGCCGAGGACATTCTCGACGCCGAACGGCGTGTCGAGGCGGCCGGCGGCACCATCACCTTGCGCGAGGATTATCCGGGCGGGCGGCGCTTCCTCTTCACCGATCCAAGCGGCAATCAGCTCGGCATCTACTCGCTGCACGGCAAGTATGGCTGAGGCCAGACATCCCGTCCCCGGTGCCGGCATTGTCGTCTGGCGCGATGAAGAGGTGCTGCTGATCCGGCGCGGCAAGCCGCCCTATACCGGCGAGTGGTCCATCCCCGGCGGCAAGGTCGAGTTTGGCGAGACCGTGCGCGAAGCGGCGCTGCGCGAATTGATGGAAGAGACCGGCACCACGGCGCGCATTGTCGGTCTGATCGATGTCATCGATGCGATTGGTGCCCGCGAACCGGGCGCACCAGGCGAGTGGCATTATATCCTCGCCGATTTCGCCGCCGTCTGGACAGGCGGCGAGCCGGTCGCAGCCGACGATGTCACTGAAGCCGCCTTCTTCCCGCTCGACGAGGCCCTGCGCCTGACACGCTGGGACAAGACGCGCGATGTGATCGGGCGCGCCCGCGCGATGATCGCTGCCTTGCCCACGCCATAAATCTCGCCAATATGGCGATCATGCGCACCCTGTCTGCCCTCCTCGCGACCTTGATCCTGCTGCCGTTCGCGGCCGGCTGGGCGGACGCGCAAAAGCCGGGCGCGCCCAATTGGCGTGCGCCGGACCGCGCCAGCGCGCGCGGAGCCGCACGCAATGAGCGCGAGGTCCAGCGCGGCATTGACCGTCTCGCCACCCATACCTCCGCGACATCGACCCAGCAGCGCGATGTCGGCGATACCGAGCGCGCCCTGCCCTATCTCGCCTATACGCTGGGCGAATTGCACTATCTCGCCTCCGCCTGTGAAGGCCTCGATGCCCAGGCCTGGCGCCAGCGCATGATTGAATTGCTGGCGATGGAAGCGGCCGAGCCGGGCCGCCGGCGCGATCGCATGATCGAGAGCTTCAATGATGGCTACCGGGTGCAGCAACGCCGCCGTCCGGTTTGCGGCGAGGAAGTCGAGATCGAGCGCCGCGCCCTGGCCCATCGCGGTCATGATTTGTCGGAAATGATGCGCGCCGCCAATTTCGACTGAAGCCCGCCGCCGCGCCCGCTGGTCATTGGCGCAAGCTATGTGGCGATTGGCGAAATTTGATCCGTGCGGGACGCGAGACCGTACAATACCGGGTGTGCTGATCGATCAGCCGTTGTATACGGGGCCTGCATTCGCAAGGACCTTGGGGGGAATTGAATGACCGACCGCAGTGCCCAGCTTCACTCCTTGAGCATTGACCGCGACGAGCCGGAAGCCCGTTCGGGCATCTCGCTGGTGACAATGCTCAGCCTGCTCGTCGGCGCCATCATCGCGACTGCGGCCCTGATGTGGTTCTTCGTGACGCCGCCAGCGCCGGCCCCGGCTGCAGCTCCGGTCACCACGGCGGCAACGCCGTCGACATCGACATCCACCCCGTCACCAGCCGCCACCGCGACACCGGCCCCGCGCACTTCGGGACTGGTCGCATCGGGCTATGTCGTGGCCCGGCGCCAGGCGACCATCTCGGCAGAAATCTCCGGCCGGATCCTTGACGTACTGGTTGAAGAAGGCACCCGCGTCGAACAAGGCCAGGTGCTGGCCCTGCTCGACGATACCCGGGCGCGCATCCAGCTCGATCTCCTGCAATCCCAGCTCAATGCCGCATCCGCCCGCATCCGCTCGCTCGATGCACAACTGGCCGAGGCACGCCTGGTCGCAACCCGCGCCAGCGTGCTGGCGGCGCGCAATATCGGACCACAGGCCAGTGTCAGCGCCACCCAGGCGCAGGTCGACAGCCTGACCGCCCAGCTGGCCGCTGCACGCTCCGACCGCGCGGCCGCCGCGGTGATGGTCGTCAGCCAGCAGGACCTGGTCGAGCGCCATATCGTGCGCGCGCCCTTCGCCGGTATTGTCATCGCCAAGAACGCCCAGATCGGTGAAATCCTGTCGCCCTCCTCGGCCGGTGGCGGCTTTACCCGGACCGGCGTGGCCACCCTGGTCGATATGGAATCGCTGGAGATCGAGGTTGATGTCAGCGAGGGCCAGATCGGCCGCGTGACGGCGGGCCAGCGCGTCGAGGCCCGTCTCGACGCCTATCCCGACTGGCGCATCCCGGCCCATGTCGAAGCCATCATCCCGACCGCCGACCGCGCCCGCGCCACCATCCAGGTCCGCGTCGCCTTCGACGAGCGCGACAGCCGTATCCTGCCGGATATGGCGGCGCGCGTGATTTTTGTTGAATAGGCCAGGCCGGCGCAAGCCACAGACCGTGACCGTGAAACCAGACCTCCGCCCTTGCGGCCAGACACAGACAATGAGGACCCGCCCATGACTGACCTGTACCAGCTGACCGATCTCTCCAAGGGCTATACGCGCGGACGCGAGGCCATCACCATCTTCGAACAATTGACGATGTCGATCCAGGAAGGCGATTTCATTGCCATCATGGGCCCGTCCGGTTCCGGCAAGACGACCCTGCTCAACCTGCTCGGCGGGATCGACCGGCCGAGTTCCGGTTCGGTGGAATGCCAGGGCGTGCGGGTCGACAAGCTGTCCCAGGGCAAGCTCGCCAAATGGCGCGCCGCCAATGTCGGCTTCATCTTCCAGTTCTATAATCTGATGCCAACGCTGAATGCGGCGCAGAATGTCGAATTGCCGCTCCTGCTGACAAACCTGTCGGGCAAGGCGCGCAAGGAACGCGTCGCCACCGCCCTCGACATTGTCGGCCTGGCCGACCGCGCCCGGCATTCGCCGCGCCAGATGTCGGGCGGCCAGCAACAGCGCGTCGCGATCGCCCGCGCCATCGTCGCCGATCCCAAAGTCCTGCTCTGCGATGAGCCGACCGGCGATCTCGACCGCAAGTCCGCCGACGAAATCCTCGAGACGCTGCAGCTGCTCAACAAGGATCTCGGCAAGACCATCATCATGGTGACGCACGATCCATCGGCGGCCAAATACGCCCGCCGCGAACTGCATCTCGACAAGGGCCGCTTTGTGGAAGCCGCGGAGCTGGCCCAATGAATGATTTCACCCTGATAAGGAAGAATCTCTTCCGCAAGAAGATGCGGGCCATCCTGCTGATCTTCTCGATCATGATCGCGTTCCTGATTTTCGGCGCGCTCGGAGCCTTTTATTCGGTCTGGACCGCCGGCACCTCGACCGCCGCCGACAACCGTCTGGTGACCGTCAACCGGATCAATTTCACCGTCTCCATGCCCTATGCCTATTGGGGCCGGGTGCAGGGCGTTGAAGGCGTGACCCATGTCAGCCATGCCAGCTGGTTCGGCGGGTATTATCAAGAGCCGGCCAATTTCATTCAGACCTTCGCGGTCGATCCGGAATCCTATCTGGCTGTCTATCCCGAGCTGACCATGCCGGACGAACAGCGCGCCGCCTTCATCAATACGCGCGACTGTCTGCTGGTCGGCGCCGACCTGGCCGGCCAGTATGGCTGGAGCGTTGGCGACCGCATCCCGCTGCTCTCGAACATCTGGCAAAAGCAGGACGGCTCATCGAGTTGGGACTTCAACATCTGCGCCATTTTCGACGCAGAAGACGAAAAGGTTCCGGCTAACTACGCGATATTCCAGTATGATTATTACAATGAAGCGCTCGCCTTCAATCGCGACAATATCGGCTGGATGGTTCTGACCACAGCGGATTCCTCGCTCAATGAGAGCGTCGGGCGCGAGATTGATGCGCTGTTCGCCAACTCGCCGGCCGAGACCGAAACCAGCACAGAAGCCGCCTTCAATGAGGCCTTCATCGCCCAGCTCGGCAATATCGCACTGATCCTGCTCTTTGTCGTCGGGGCGGCCTTCCTGACCATTCTGATGATCGTTGGCACCACAATGGTGATGGCCATCAATGAGCGCACCAAGGAGATCGGGGTGATGAAAACCCTCGGCTTCCCGGCACCGCGCATCTTCCGCATGGTGCTGATCGAATCCATCCTGCTCAGCCTGGTTGGCGGCGCGCTCGGCCTCGGCCTGGCCAGCTTGCTGATCACCGGAGCCGCCGCGGCCATGTCCGGCTTCCTGCCCGGTCTTGCCATGCCGGCAACGGTCTTGCTCATCGGCGCCGGCCTGGCGCTGGCCCTGGGCTTCATCACCGGCATTATTCCCGCCATCAATGCCCAGCGCGTGACCATCGTCAACGCGCTCGGCAAGCTCTAGGAGACGGATGAGATGTTCGACCAGATCGCAGCCGTAACCCTGATCAATCTGCGCTCCATCCCGCAGCGCGCCCTGCTCTCGGGAGCGACCGTTTTCTCGATCGCCCTGGTGGTCATGGTGCTGTTGGGCTTCCTCGCCATGTCCAATGGCTTCCGGCAAACCATGCAGGGGACGGGCTCGACCGATGTCGCCGTCATGCTGCGCACCGGCTCGCAGACCGAACTCAATTCGGGCCTGTCCGTCGACCAGGTCCGCCTGATCGAGGAAGCGCCCGGCATCGCACGCGACACCGCCGGAACCCCCATCGTTTCCGGCGAGCTTTACGTGATCGTCGACGGTATCAAGCGTGCCTCCCAGACCGAGGCCAACCTGCCGTTACGCGGTGTCAGCGCCGCAGCCCAGTCCCTGCGCCAGGGCTTTGGGATTGTCGAGGGACGCTCTTTTGAACCCGGCACCAATGAACTGATTGTCGGGGAAGGCATTATCCGCGAATTCTCCGGATTTGACCTTGGCCAGACCGTTCGCCTCGGCTCGAATGAGTGGGTCATTGTCGGGGTATTTTCCACCGGCGGCACCGTGTTCGACAGCGAAATCTGGACCGATCTGACGGTGATCCAGAATCTGTATCAACGCGGCACCGGCGTGCAGTCGATACGCGCCCGGCTGACCAGCCCGGAAGCAATCGACGACCTGCGCGCCTATGTCGAGAACGAGCCCCGGCTCAATCTCGATATCCAGAATGAGGTTGATTATTTCGCCGGACAGGCGGGCGGCACCTCCGATCTGATCATGTATCTGGGTGTGCCACTGTCGATCGCCATGGCCATCGGTGCCCTCGCCGGGGCCTGGAATGCGATGTATTCATCGGTCGATACGCGGATGCGCGAAATCGCGACCTTGCGGGCCATCGGTTTCTCCGGTTTCGCCGCAGCCTTCGGGACCATGGTGGAATCCCTGGTTCTGGCCGGGGCGGGCGGGCTGATTGGCGCAATCGCGGTCTATCTGATGTTCAACGGGGTCAGCGCCTCAACGCTGGGCTCCGGCTTCACCCAGGTCGTCTTCTCTTTCGCGGTCACGCCGATGTCGGTTCTGGTCGGCGTCGCCCTGGCGCTGATAGTCGGCCTGCTCGGCGGCATCATCCCCGCGATCCGCGCAGCGACCGTACCGCTGCTCGCCGTCCACCGGAGCTAGGGTTCGCGAAATGGTGAAGGTCGAGCTGAGCGAAGCCGAAGCGATTGTCCTGTTCGAAATGCTCAACCGGCTGGTCGATGGCGACAGGCTGTCCGACGATGCCGAAACGCAGGCCGCGACAGCGCTGATCGACAGGCTGGAGGGCGGGCTGCCCATCGTGGCCGGGGTCGATTACGCCCTGCGCCTGGCCCGGGCCCGTGAGGAATTGACCGAGGATATCGAGGACTGATCGGGCACCCGGCCGGATCAGTCCTGCTACCGGTCAGCCGTAATAATCGTCCTCGGCCTCGCGCAGCTTCTGCTGCTCCTTGTGGGGCGGGAGGATTTCCATCTTCACATGGCGGCGGCGATTGGTGGAGATGACGAAGAAGCGCTTGTCGGGATAATCCAGCTTGCACTCGAGCATGGCCGAGGTGATCAGGTCGACATTCTTGAGATCATCATCCGACATGCCGAAGGAGTGCGGCAGGTCGCGGCCATATTTGTCGAGACCGGTCTCGACGCAACGCCGGATCGCGGTCCGCTTGAGGCCGGCTGTGGTCATGTGAGCGCCGAGTTCATCGCGGATTTCCGGATTTGAAACCGGATAAATGCCCATATAATCGGGCTCTTCGGGAATATGGCCGGCCTCCACAAGCAGGCGGATACCTTCCTGGATGATCTCGCGCGAATGTTGCCGCGCGGTGATGACGGCAATCGGGCGGCGCTTGAGCACAGCGTATTTGAAGATATCCCAGGACGGGCCCTTCCAGTGGGCACTGTCGAGGGCGCGGCGGACATCGCGCAGCAAGTATTCCTCACCATTGCGATCCTGGCCGTCGGAAAACTCGCGATAGGCGCGCGCCGGCGGATCGGCCCAGTCTTCCCACAGACCCGGAACGCCAAGATAGGCCTTGATATCCTCATACTCATGCTGACGCATGGCCCGTTCTTCGCCGGTCATGGTGTTGAGCAAATGGATCCGCGTCGGCAGATGCAGGATGTTTTCGTCGATATCGAAAAAATAGAAGCTCTGGCGTTCCACGAAGGCATCCTTGTTGGCATCCGTCCGGCAGACGGGCTGGGTGGCCCCGCTTAACGAGGCGCGGCACGCGATTCAATAGGCGGCGTAGGATTTTTCTTCGACGATATTCGAGCCCAGCAGCACATTGATATCCTTCTTCAGGGCGGCGCGCTTGTCATTGGTGACATAGACGGCGCGCGCCAGGCGGATGAATTCGGCACCGAAATCGCCCGCCCGCTCACAGTCGCGGATATCATCCTCGATCACCCAGAGCTCTTCATTGACTGCTTGCAGGGCCGCATCGAGACGGCTCAGCGCCTCACTGGCGGGAACGTCCTTGGCCAGTGTCTCGTTGAGAATGGCGAGTTCGGTCCGGATATTCTTCAACTTGGCCTCATCGCCGATACGCTCGGACTTGATCCGCAGGATGGTGATCTTGTCGATCAATTCGCCGGGCGCGATGGCGGTCAGGATCGTCGTCATGGTCATGGGCATTCCTTTGAAAGACGCGTGAGAGCCAGGCCTGGCGGGATGATCAGCTGTGTTGCAGGGCTTCCATGAAGCGCACCGGCTGCCCGGTCCCCGGCGCAACAAGCTCGCCATCACGCATCACAGTGCGTCCGCGAATAATCGTGCCAACCGGCCAGCCGGTGACGGACATGCCATCGAACGGCGTCCAGCCCGATTTGGACTGCGACCAGGCATCGGTAATCGTCTCGGTCCGCTTCATGTCGACCAGGGTGAAATCGGCATCCCAGCCGATTGCCATCCGGCCCTTCCCGGCAATGCCGAACACACGCTGGGCGCCGGCCGAGGTCAGATCGACAAAGCGTTCAATCGTCAGGCGGCCGGCATTGACATGGTCGAGCATGACCGGGACCAGGGTCTGCACACCGGGCATGCCCGACGGGCTTTGCGGATAAGGCTTGGCCTTTTCTTCCAGCGTGTGCGGCGCGTGGTCGGAGCCGATCACATCGACAATGCCGCGCTGCAGGCCGCGCCACAGGCCGGCCCGGTGGTAGGCGTCGCGCAGGGGCGGATTCATCTGCGCCCGCGCGCCAATCCGCTCATAGATCTCCGGGCCTTCAAGGGTGAGATGCTGCGGCGTCGCCTCGACGGAGGCGTAATCGCGATGATCAGCGAGGAAGTCCATCTCCTCGGCCGTCGAGACATGCAGGACGTGGATGCGCTTGCCGGTCTTGCGCGCCAGGCGGACCAGGCGTTTCGTGCTCATCAGCGCCGCTTCCGCATCGCGCACGACGGGATGGCTGGTCCAGTCGCCGGGAACCGCCAGATGGCGGCGTTCGACCAGCCGGTATTCATCTTCGGAATGGAAGGCGGCGCGGCGATTGATCGCGCGCAGCACGCGTTCGACCCCCTCATCATCGGCGACCAGCAAGGAGCCGGTCGAGGCACCCATGAAGACCTTGACGCCGCAACAGCCGAGCATGCGCTCCATTTCCGGCAGGATGTCGGCGTTTTCATTGGTCGCGCCGGCATAGAAGGCGTGGTCGCAATGCATGCGGTTTTTGGCCCGCGCGAGCTTGTCGGTCAGCATGTCCGGCGATGTCGTGGTCGGTTCGGTATTGGGCATTTCAAACACGGCGGTCACCCCGCCCATCACCGCGCACAGCGAGCCCGATTGCAGATCTTCCTTCCACTCCATGCCCGGCTCGCGGAAATGGACCTGGGTATCGATCACACCAGGCAGGACCAGAAGGCCGGTACAATCGACCACCTCGCCGGCAGACGCCCGGGACAAATCACCGATCGCCGCCGTCTTGCCGTCAATCACGCCGACATCCGCATGGCCACGCCCGTCATGATTGACGATCTCGCCGCCCTTGAAGATCACATCGAAGGTCTGGGTCATGGTCATGCAGTCCTTTCAAAGAGTGCCTTTGCAGCATCATACACCGTGTCGACCGTCAGGTCCGCAAGCAAGCTTTCCGGGTGTTGGCGCCGGTCATCATGGGCCTCATCAATCTCGGCGAAACTGGCCGGGCCCCGCACCGCGTCAGTATGCCCGCCCCACGGTGCGTAGCAACGGTCATCGGAGGGACCAAACAGGCCCAGCGTCGGCGTGCCGACCGCTGCGGCCATATGCATCAGCCCGCTATCATTGCCGACATAGAGGCGGCAGCGCTCGAGACAGGCCGCCGTCTCGGGCAGGCCAAGCCCGACCAGGTCGATAAATCGGGTCTGCGGCAAGGCGTCAAAAACCGGCTGCGCATAGACCGCATCACCGGGGCCGCCCAACATCACCACACCGGCCCCTGGCATCACGCCGTCAGGCGCGGTGAAGCGGCGGATGAAGGCTGCGAAATACTCCGCCGGCCAGACCTTGAAAATCCACGACGCAGACGGGCAGATCGCCAGCCAGGGGCCATCGCCAGGCAGGCAATCGGCGGCTTGCCGACGCACCGCTTCGGACAGGTGAAGTCGCGGATCAGGCGGCGGGTCGAGGGCCAGCACGCTGGCCGCTTCGGCGACCTTGGGAATGGGGGTTTGGCTCTTTTTCAGAATGCGGCGCTGGCTGGCGCGCAGGAAAAGGCCCGTCGCCGAACTGCGCAGATCAACCACCAGGTCCCATTTTGTACCGACCGTCTGCCGCCACAAATCCGGCCAGTGCAGCCCGGCCTTTTTCTTGGCCATCACAATGATGCGTTCCAGCCGCGGCGTCTCGGTGAAGAGCGAGGCCGCCAGCGGGCCACAGGCAATGGTGAAATACGCCTCCGGCCGGGACCGCACGAGGTGATCGAGAACGCCCGAATTGATGATCGCATCGCCGATCCGGGTCGACGTAATGAAAAGGACGCGCTCCATGGTCCCGCCCATAGCGCGGCGCGATCAGCTTGGCCAGTCAGCGGCGCAATATCGTGCGGACCGCCTCAGCCTGGATCGACGCCTCAACTACGCTGCAAAAGCGCCTGTGCGGCCTCAAGGGCGGCATCGACGTCGAGATCGAGCAGGAGACTTTCGGGATGCAGGCGGCGGTCGGCAAAGGCGGCATCGATTTCCGCAAAACCGGCCGCCCCGCGCACGATGGCGCAATGCGCACCATAGGGCCCGTAGCGGCGCTCGTCGGACGGTCCGAACAGGCCCAGGGTCGGGGTCTGCATGGCGGCGGCCATATGCATCAGCCCGCTATCATTGCCGATAAAGAGGCGCGCGCGCTGCAGGCAGGCCGCGACATCCATCAAGCCGAGCTGGCCGGTGAAATCGAGTAGTCCGGCATCGGGCAGAGCGGCATGGATCGGCGCTGCCGCAGCCTGATCGCCCGGTCCGCCAAAAATCGCCACCCGCGCGCCGGCCATGGCGCCGCCGGATGCGGTGAGATGTTTGACCAGTTCGCCAAAACGCTCCCCCGGCCAGACCTTGTAGGGCATCGAGGCGGACGGACAGATCGCCAGCACCGGCACACCCTCGGGCAGCAGGTCGGCAGCCTTCGCCTTCGCCGCATCGGAGAGATAGATTTTCGGATCGGGGACACTATCAATCCCCAGCGCACTGGCCGCCTCGGCGACCTTGTGGATCGGGGCGCTGGTCTGGCGCAGGATACGCCGCTCTTTCGCCAGCAAGGCCCAGGCCGTCGCCGAACAGCGAAGATCAACCACCAGATCCCAGCTTGTGCCGACCGTATCACGCCAGAGATCAAACCAGTGAGCGCCGGCCTTCTTCTTGCTCATCACGATCACGCGCTCGAGCCGCGGCACGGCAGCAAACAGCGGTGCCGCCAGCGGCCCGCAGGCAATCGTGAAGCGCGCATCGGGCCGGGTCTCGACCAGATAGCGCAAGACGCCGGAATTGATGATCGCATCACCGATCCGCGTCGATGTGATAAGGAGGACGTTGTGCATGCACGCGCAAATAACGCGCAACACCCCACTTGGCCAGTCATCAAGGCAATGCGATAGAACAGGGATGGAAACCACAGCCCCCCGCATCCACACCGCCCCTGCCCGGACCATTCTCTCCGTCTCCGGTCCGGAGGCGCGCGCGCTGCTCCAGCGCGTCATCACCGCCGATGTCGAGACACTCGAGGCCGGCCAATGCCGTGCCGGTGGCTTGCTGACGCCCCAGGGCAAGCTTGCAGCAGACTTCCTGCTATTCGCCGATGGGGAAACCGTATGGCTGGACGTGCCTGGCGCGACAGCCGAAAACCTCGCAAAACGCCTGTCGATGTTCAAACTGCGCGCCAAGGCGGAGATCGTGATCCATACCGATCTGGCCGCCCTGTGGAGTGAAAAACCCTTCGAAAACTCCGCCCCGGACCCGCGTCTGGGCGGCGCTGTCCATCGCGGAATCGGCGCGGAGGCGGGCGACGCTGTTTCGCCCGATGAGATTGAAATCCTGCACGGAATTCCGGCGTTCGGCCGCGATTATGGTGAGGCCGAGACCTTCCCGACCGACGTCAATCTCGACGTTTATGGCGGCATTGGCTGGAAAAAGGGCTGTTTCATCGGCCAGGAAGTCGTCAGCCGCATGAAACGCCGCGGCACCATCCGCAAGCGCTCGTTATCCTTGAGTTTTTCCGACGACGCGCCCGCCAGCGGCACCCCCGTCATGGCCGGCACAAGCACCATTGGCGAGATCACCTCATCGCATGGCCCCCATGCCATCGCCCTGATCCGCCTCGACCGTCTGGAAACCGCCAGCGAGCCCCTCCAGGCCGGTGGCCAGCCGTGCACGGCGCGTGTGCCGGACAATCTACGCCCCGACGCACCGGCGGCAAAAGTCTAATGAGTTCAGAGCGCTGCGCCTGGGTGAACAGCCCGGATCCGATCTATGCCGCCTATCACGACACCGAATGGGGCGTGCCGGAATATGATAGCCGGGCGCTATGGGAAAAGCTGATGCTCGACGGGTTCCAGGCCGGCCTCGCCTGGATCACCATATTGCGCAAACGCGAAACCATGCGCGAAGCCTTTCACGGCTTCGATCCGGAAATCATTGCCCGCTATGATGATGGTGATCGCCAGCGCCTGCTGGCCAATCCGGGCATTATCCGCTCGAAGCTGAAAGTCGAGGCCGCCATCACCAATGCCCAGGCCTGGCTCGATATGCGCGAAGCCGGCATCGACTTTTCCGACTACCTCTGGAGCCATGTCGATGGCAGCCCGATCCAGAACCGCTATAGCCGCGAAACCGGCCTGCCAACCCACACCGAGCTCAGCACCGCCCTGTCAAAAGACCTCAAGAGGCGCGGCTTCAAATTCGTCGGCCCGGTCATCGTCTACGCCTTCATGGAGGCCGTCGGCATGGTCAATGACCATGAAGTCACCTGTCCGCGTCATGGCGCTGTGCAGTCCTTGGTGCGCTGAACCACACCCTCATGCCGATCCGGGCGTCAGCCCCATCCGGGTGGCGTGCCAGGAGGCTTCGGCACGCGAGGAAATGCCCAGCTTGCGGTAGATCGCCTTGATATGGCTGGCGACCGTGCTTTCGGCGACGCCTAGATCGGCAGCGACATCGCTATTGCGCAGGCCCCGCCCGATCAGGCCGAGCACATCGCGTTCGCGCGCCGTCAGGCCTTCATCGGGGTCAGCGGCCGGGCCGGTCAGACGGAAATGCTCCATGATCCGGCGCGCCACCGAGGGCGAGATCGCCGGCAGGCCTTCGGCCAGTTGCAGTAATTGCCGCGTCAAAAGCTCCGCCGGATTTTCCTTCAGCAGATAGCCCTGCGCCCCCGCTGACAGCGCTGCCACAATCGAGGCATCATCGCCCATAACCGTGGTCACGATCGGCACCGCCCGCGGACAGACCAGGCGCAAGCTGCGCAAGACCTCCAGCCCGGATCCGTCAGGCAGGCCGAGATCGATCAGCGCCAGATCATAATCCGCCTCGGCAGCGGCACGCAGGCCGGCGCGCATCGTCGCAGCCTCGGTAATATGGCAGTCGGGAAAGGCCGCGCACGCAATCTCGCACAACCATTTGCGCGTCTCGCTGACATCCTCGACGATCAATATCGCAGTCATGCGACGGCTCCTCGGCGCGGAATCGGAAAACTGGCCGTCAGCCGTGTGCCGGCGGCGGACGGCGTGATCTTGAGCTGGCCCTTCAATCCGGCAATCCGGCCGCGCATATTGGCCAGTCCGCGCCCGCCCGGCACAGCGGCCGGGTCGAAGCCGGAACCATCATCCTCGATCACCAGCTCGACCTGCTCGCCTTGCGGGTAAATCTCGACCCGCATCAGGCTGGCACCGGAATGCTTGAGCACATTGCTGGCGGCCTCGCGCAGCAGGGAACGCAGGGCATGGCCCGTCTGGGGCGGCAGACCGGTCATGTCGCGGGCCTGATTGACCCATTCCAGCGCGATTCCGACCGCGGCGAGACGCTCGGCCGTTTCCAGGCGCAGATCAGCGAGGGTTTCATCGAGCGAACGCGTGCCGCCAGAGGCATCATTGATGATATCGCGCAGATCGGTCAGGGTTTCGCGGATCATTGAATTCTTGCGGTCCTCATCCCGGCTGTGCAGGGCCCCGAGCAGGTGAGCACCGATATTGTCGTGCATGTCGCGCGCAATCCGGCCGCGCTCCTCGGTGACACCACGGTCATAGGCGTCACGGCTGGCATCGGCATGCGCCATCATCTGCACCAGACGCTGGGCGGTTTTGACATGCGAGGGACCAAACAGGGCCCGGCCGGCCCAGGGATAGCGCAGGCTCAAACCCGGTATGTCGCCGACGGAAGGCAGCACGAGTTCAAGCCCGTCTTCGCGAATTTGCGGCTCCGCCACAGCGGCTTCGGCCCGGTGGCAATCGAGCGGATCAAACAGCTCGGTGACCAGCCTGCGCCATTGTTCGGTACGCTCCTGCAGCGAGGACTGGAAGGCGAGATCGACGACGGCGTGAAACAATTCCTGCTCGCTCAGTCCGGGACGCGGCACGAAGCGCCGCGCGACAGCATCGCGCAGTGGCAGATAGAGAAAACCGACGACAAGGAGTGAAATACCGATCGCAGCCCCCGGCCGCAGGGCGAGCAAGCCGATCAGTGCTGCGTCGAGCGCTACCAGGATCAGCGTGCCAAGGGCGTAGAACAGGATGCGAAACGCCCATTCCCCCAGCTCGAACAGACGATATTGCCGCAGGCCTGCAGCGACGCCGATATAGATCAGCAGGAAACAGGAAAAGGCATAGCCCGCCTTGATCGGCGTCGGCTGTCCGAGCACGGATGGCAAGGCGATCAGGCCAATGAAGCCACCCGCTCCGAACAGGACGGAGAGTCCGAACCAGGTGGCCACGGCCCGGTCCTTCGGCAGACGTGCGGTGGCGAGGAACTGGCCGCCAACCGCCAGGAATATCCCGCCCATTTCGACCACAGTGACGAGGTGGATTGAGGACCAGGCCGGCATCCGGCCCAGCAAGGTCGCCACCGTCCAGAGGCAGAATCCCGCACTGCTCAACAGAGCCAGCGGGCGCCAATGGGGCAAGCGTACCGGGTAGACGAGAAAGAGCACAATCATCGTCGCGCCGAACAGGGCCGCACCGCCGGCATTGAGCCACATCAGAACCACGGCGAGGCTGCGCGGCTCGATCACCGCGCCGGACCGGCTTGCCGCTGCCAGCGTGAAGATGAGCGTCGCCAGACCACTCAGCGCGAACAGGCCCGTCGCCATCTCGCGCGGCCGCAGTGCCCAGACCCAGCCCGAAATAACCATCGCGCCCAGGCCGACAGCCAGCTGCGCCCAGAAGATCGGCGGCAGCTGCATCATTGATCCAGGGCCCATGGCCAGTCGGATTGTGATCGCGGCCATGGCCACGGCGAACAGGATGATCCCGGCCAGGCGAGCGCTCGGCGTATTGAACACCGCCAAGTCCTGGGCGGCGTGGCCCGTTTTGCTGTTCGCCGCCTTGTTGATCGCCGTCTCGCCCATTTCCGTCTCCCGCTGGCGCGCACCGCCTGCAGAACCCGCGCGCGCCCCGCTACCGGCAAGTCTTACCCGCGCGGGAGGTGCCGGCGAACTCCCCGGAACAGGGGATGGCGAAGCGATGACCACACGGATTAACTCAACACAGATAACAGGATCGCCGTCCCAGCCAAGCGTGAATTGAAACGCGCAAGCGGGGCCGGGCCAACCCAAAGGGGGCAAAAATGAAACACACACTCCGGGCCGCATTGGTGGGAATTGCCATCACGATGAGCGGCTGCAGCAGCGTCGTCGATAATTTTGTCACCGGCGGCCCCCTGGTCCGGTCCGGTGAACAGACCGGCGTCATCCAGGTTGTGAACCGGTCCGGCTATTCGCTGACCTCGGTCCTGCTCGCCCGCTGCAGTGCGCCATCCTATGGCCTCAACCGCCTGCCCGACGGCGTCCGTATCGCGCCGGGCCAGACCTACACCTTCCGCGTCGGTGCCGACTGTTGGGCTGTCCTGGCCGGACTGGCCGGACATGAAGCTCGCCGCGACATGCACGTCCGTGCCGGTAGCGGCGTCGTTTACACCGTGACCGGCTAGCCGCCTGCTTGTTTCTCCACCCATGGATCCAGAAAGGATATCCCATGAAAGCCTTACTCACCGCCAGCGCCCTGTTGCTGGCCCCCGTCATGACACTTGCCCTTGCTGGATCCACGCAAGCGCAAACCTATGGCAGCGTCAGCCTGCGCGCCGGCTTCACCCCCGACCCGTACCGCGTGTCCATCACGTCCGGCGGAGCGATCAACGCCAATACGGTTTCATCCAGCTGCCGCGGCTGGATCGCGAACACGATGGATTACCAGGTTCACTACGCCGCCGGCTCATTCAATCTGAGCTTCTCCTCGACCTCGTCCTCGGACACCACGCTGGTGGTCCAGGCGCCCAATGGCAATCTGTATTGCGACGATGACAGCGGCAACGGCCTCAACCCGATCGTGACCATCGGCAATCCGCCATCGGGTACCTATAGCGTCTGGGTCGGGTCCTACCGGAACGGCGAATATGCCCAGTCGACCTTGTCGATCTCCGAACTTGCCCGGCAGTAAGGGCTAAGAGGCCCCAACTGGGGGGGCGGATCTGGCGGCAATCGGGTTGCGTCCCAGGCAACCCTGCCGCCAGATCACTTCGCCGGGCCCTGCCGATCAAGGCGGCGCGAATAGAGCAGGCCCAGGGCGCCATTCAGCAGAATGAATGGCACGATCAGCCAACGCGAAACCGCATCACCCCACACTGTGTCCGCCAGGAAGATCACGGCCACCCAGAACAGGGCATGCATCAGCATCAAGACCGTCAGGCGCGGTTGTGACGCCAGCAGTCCACGCGCAGCCGATTGCGCCGAGACCCCACCGGTCAGGATCACGCGCACCCAATTGGCTGCCGTAAAACCGAAACCCGCCAGAGTGATCGCGCCGGCAATCGCCATCATCTGGGGCGCAGGCCACCAGACCCAGACCGCCAGCGCCGCCAGCCCGGCGATCACCAGAATCGTCGCCGCAAAGCGCTCTGCCGCCAGGACCGGGCCCGGATTTGCCCGCCACGCGTCCACCGGAATGACCAGTTTGGGCCAATAATTCCCGAGCACGAGCAGCAAGAGTGCCAGCGCCGCGCCAACGCCCCGCTTCGCCCACTCCCGATCAATCAGGTCGAACTCGCCGGCGGCGACGATGGCCAATACGGCGATGACCAGCCCCCCCATCAGCACCAGGCTGACAGGTGATCCGTGTTTGTGTGGCTCAAGGGTCATATCCCGGTTTCCTTCTTTTCGTCCGGCACGGCGGTCGCGTCGGGCGTCGCAGTCATTTCCCAGCCGAACAGGCGCGCGAAACCCAGCAAGGCGTCTTCCAGCACAGAAATCTGCAAATGATAGACGACCGACTTGCCGTGCTTCTGAGACGCCACGAGGCCGGCCTCGCGCAAGATTGCGAAGTGAGCCGACATCGTCGATTTCGACACCTCGAACTGGTCCGCGAGCTCTCCCGCGCTCAAGGGTCCTTGCTTGAGCAATTCGAGCACGCGGCGACGCGTTGGATCGGACAGGGCCTTGAATGCATTGTTCATGATTCGATATTTCGCTGATTATCAAATTGTATGCAAGCGCGAATTCATGGCGCGCGCCCATGGCCAGGCCAAACCACCTTTCCGGGCAGGCCCCGACGCCGATCAATCTGATGCCGCACTGGTGCCCTCACCGCCCGTCCGACTTCAATGAGACGCGGGAATCATGGCCGGGCCGTGATCGCCCGCGAACCCGAGCCGCATCGGGACCGGATCGCGAAACCCATTGCCCGGATCAACGATCCGGGTCACCCTGCCCGCAGCTTGGGGGAATAAGCATGCGTGGAATTCTCATCATCGTCGCGGCGCTCGCCGCCCTTGTCTCATTGGCGGCCTGGGGCCCGGGGTCGCTGGACGCGATGCGGCTCGTGAACACGCCGGCAGATCCGGCACTCCAGCCCCTGTTCCAGCCTGTCCAGGATCCGGTGCGCACCGAGCGCGCTGACCTGCACGGCGCCGAAGACCTCGAACCCGGCCCGGACGGACGCCTCTATGCCAGCCTCGCCGATGGCCGGATCATGGTGCGCGAGCCGGTCGGCGACTGGGTAGAATTTGCCAATACGGGCGGGCGGCCGCTCGGCCTGTCCTTCGCGCACGACGGATCGCTGTTTGTCGCGGACGCCCGGCGCGGCCTCTTGCACCACACCGGCGAAGGCTGGGATGTCTGGCTCGGAGCCGCACCCGACGGGCCGCTGGTGTTCGCTGATGATCTGACTGTGCTGGCCGACGGGCGCATCGTCTTGACCGACGCCTCGCTGCGCCATGCCTATGGCCATCACATGGAGTCCTTCCTGGAGTCCGAACAGACCGGGCGCATCCTGCTGGTCACGGCTCCCGATGAATTCACCGAGCTGGCCGGCGGCCTGGCCTTCATCAATGGCGTCGATCATGACCCGGCGAGCGGGCGGGTCTACGTCAATGAGACCTGGAGCGGCCGTATCTGGCAGCTCGATCCCGACACCGGCGAGATGAACGTCCTGATCGAGGGCCTGCCCGGCTATCCGGACAATCTTGAATTCGACAATGAGACCGGTTTGATCTGGGCCGCCATGCCCTCGCTGCGGTCACCTGATCTGGAAGCGCTACACGCCCGGCCTTTCCTCAAACGCCTCGTCTGGCGCTGGCTGCAGATTGCCGGCCTCCCTGCCCTGCCTGACCGCCCAGCCATGGCCATCGCCGTCGATCGTGACGGTCAACCTGTCTACGGCCTCACCGGTCCCGCCGAAGCCCAGGACGGCACGACCACTGCGCTGGTGTGGAATGGTGAGTTATGGATGGCGGGCCTCGACCGCGATGGCATGACCGTCTTCAGCGCGCCGGGCCGTGACGGGACGGAATAACACCGTAGCCCAGGTAAAACCCCGGCGGGCTTGAGGATTTCAGTGATCCGCCCATGCCCGAAGGGCGGCGCTGTCCTCACCCTCCAGCGCAAAGGCGTAATTGCGCCAGCGCTCGCGTGATGTCGTATAGAGCGCCTGGGTGACCTGGTTGGCACTGGGCGTATTAATGCGGCCCCGCTGGCGGGCGGTCTCAAAAAAGCGCGCCTGAGCCGGTTCGAATTCGAGCCCGAGCTTGCGCATTACCGGCGTCACACTGGCCTCGAGGTCATCGACCAGCGCCTCATAGCTGACATGTGCGACACGCGGGCGCCGCCAGGTCTCGAAGTCCTGCCAGAGCGAGAAACTCAGATCATAGAGCCGGTCGATCCGCGCCAGGCTGGTCATGTTGAGCATGGCATTATTGGGTTTGAAGTCCTGGACCAGATTGCTGATCGCGACGTCGAGCGGATGCCGCCGGGCCAGGATGAAGGCTGCCCGTGGCAGGATTTTATGGATCATCGGCGCCCAATTCATATTGAGCGGCAGTTTATCGATATAGACCCTGTTTTCGTCGAGCCTCTCGCCCGCATGGTGCGCCATCTGCTCCAGATAGCTGGCGCGCAGCGCAGCGGGATCGCTGTCCTCAAGCCGGTCGAGCCAGTCCTCGGTGAAATTGGATTCATCGCCGCTCATCCCGTCGACAACCCGGCGCAAGGCATCGCCGAGCACGCGCTGCTCCTCGACAATCCGCACCCGGGAGTGCGACCGCAGTATCGTGTCGAGCAGGGTCGTGCCCGAACGCGGAAAGCCGACCAGAAAGGCGATATTGCCCGGCCCGGCATCAGCATCGCTCACGACACTGCGCCCGGAAGCGATTTCGGCATTCAAGCGCCGGTGCAGGCTCTCGATCCGGCGTGTGATCATGGTGTGGTCGCACGGCCCCTCATCCTCCCAAACCGTCTCACGCAACCGGTTTCCGGCCACAAAGGCGGCATGGGCCTGGTGATAACGGCCACGCTTGTCCTCGATGGCTCCAAGGGTGAATTGACGGCTGCGGATCTGGTCAGGCTCGCCGGGCAGGTCCAGCGACTGACGGATCATGGCCCGGGCCTCGTCCAGCCGCCCGGCACGCAACAGGGCGCGGGCCAGCGCATCCAGCAGATCAGGCCGGTTGCCAAAGTCAACGCCATCGGCCTGGGCCTTTTCCAGCAGGGCCAGCATGGGGACAGGATCGAGCGATTTGTCATGGAAGGCAGCGGCCTCGGCGATCAGATCCGGATTGTGCGGGGCCAGTTCAAGGACCCGGGCCCAGATCCGTCCGGCCTCCGGCAAACGCCCCTCGGCCGCGCCGACAAGGCGGGCCAGCAGGGCCCAGGCCTGCGCATCGGACGGTGTGATCGCCAGGGCCCGGCGAACACAGAATTCCGCGTATTCGCCGCGGCCCAGCGCCCGGGACGCCTCGGCCAGCAGCGTCCAGACCGCCATTGATTGCGGCGCGATCCAGACCAGCGGCGACGCCTGTGCGAAAGCGGCGTCAAACCGCCCGGCGGTGAACGAGGCGGTGGCTTCGGCGATACGGGCATTCCCCGCCTCGGGGCTCACACGGCTGACGAAACCGTCGAGATTTTCCGGT